>NZ_JBIUYT010000009.1:0-95815 GCF_044744645.1 Streptomyces sp. NPDC087263 | reverse complement strand
TCCCCGCGGCACGGGGCCCCCCCCCGCCCGTTAACCCCGGGCCCTATCCCGGCCCCCCCCCGGGCCCCCCCCGGGGGGGGGGCCCAACGCCCGCGCGGCGCCTTCCGGGACCGGTCCCGGAAGGCGCCGCGCGGATCAACGCGAACCGGGACTCACGACTTACAGCTGCGTCCGCGTCCGCTCCGTCAGTCCGTACGTCGACGCGATGGAGTTCCACAGCTTCGCGGCCTTCTCCTTCGCCGCGCTCGCCGTGCCGCTGTCCTTGTTGCCCGCCTGGCTCTCGCCCGTTCCGGCGGCCCGGTCGTCCTTGCAGCCCTTCTTGCCGGCCGCCTGGTCGGCCCAGGAGGCGTAGTGGTTGTCGGCCGACTCGGAGGCCTTCCAACCGTTGGTGAGCTGGGTCGTCAGTTCGGCGTGGTTCGGCAGCTGGTCCAGCGTGAGGGCGTCGAGCCGGGTGACCAGCTCGCCCCGCTGACCGGCCGCGTCCCGCAGATCACTGGCCGCCTGGCCGAGGTTCCTGCACGCCGTCACGTCCGCCACGGCGTTGATCACCGAGTCGCGGCTGGCATTGGCGTCCGCGAGAAGCTTGTCCAGCTCGACGGCCTGCGCCTTGGCCGTGTCGGTGGACGCCGACGCCGAGCCCCCGGCGGCGGGAGCCGTCGCCGCCACGGTCGCACTGTCGTCTCCGCTGTCGTCGCCTCCGCCGCTGCTGAGCATGGCGCCGGCACCGATGCCGAGCACGGCGATGCCGATACCGACCGCGGCGATCAAGGGGACACGCGAACCGCTGCGCCCCCCGCCACCGCCGTCGTTCGCGCCCGAACGCCGTGCGGCGGCTCGCCCGCCCGGCGCTCCTGGCGCACCCGGGGCTTGCGCGCCGTACGCGCCGGGAGCCTGCGCCCCGTACGGCGCGCGAGCCCCCTGCGGGGCCTGTGCGCCGTGCGGCGCCGACGGGTCGAACCGCGGCAACTGCTGCGTCCCCGGGGGCCCTTCAGGCTCGCTGCGGAACAGGTTGTCGAACTCGGCCGGCGGCTGCCGGTCCTCCGGCTCACCCGGACTCATCCCGTAGGACGGCCCGCTCGGCCGGGCGGGAACGGGAGCGATGTACTGCGTGGCCTGAGCGTCCGGGTACTCGGCGGGAGGCAACGGCCCTGTGCCGCCCTGCGACTGCCGCCCCAGGAACTGGGGGGCGCCGGCGTGCACCTCAGGAGGCAGCGCCCCCGGGCCCACCGGGGGGATGAACTGGGTGGCGCCCTCGTCGGGCACGGAGGGGGCGGAGTGCGCGGCGGGTGCGGGCGGGATGTGCGGTATGTACTGCGTCGCACCGTCGGCGCCGACCGAAGCGGGGGGAATGTGCGGTATGTACTGCGTCGCGCCTTCGTCGGCGACAGGCGGAAGCGGCGCACCTGCCGCCATCCCCCCGCCCACACCCTCCGGCGGCAACGGCTGCGCGGCGGACGGCAAAGGCGACGAGGGCGAGGGCGGGGCGGCACCGTATGCCGCGACGCCGTGATGACCCTCGTACGACGCGACGCCGTGATGACCTTCGTACGACGGAGTGGACGCGCCCCCGTACGACGGAGCCTGGGCGCCCCCGTACGACGCACCCTCCGGCGGCAGTGGCCCGGCCCCGGGCGCCGACTGCGGCGCGAAGCCCTGCGGCTGCTGAGCCCCCTGCGAACCCGGCAGTTCCTGATCCCCGTACCCACCAGGCCCGGGCGGTACGTCCGGCAGTGGCCGCTGCTGGGCCGGGCTGTCGCCCCAGCCCGGCCTCGGTTCCGGCGGAGCCCAGCCCTGGGACGCGTCGGGAGTGCCCCAGTCCGGGGAAGGCGGCTGGGCGGCTCCCCAGGTCTGGGTACCGTTCATCGGCGCTCCCCAGCCCTGGTCCGGCTGCGGGTCGGGCGCGGCCTGCTGCTCGGGACCCCACGGCCGGTCCCAGGCCTGGCCGCCCGCCGGGATCGTACGGTCGCCCGTCGTACCTGGCAGCAGCGGCGCACCGCCGTCGGAGGGCAGCACGATGCCTTCGCGCGCGGGTCGCGGCGAGGGGTCTTCGCCCTGTCCACTCTGCGTCACCGGGACTCCTACGAATGGGGGACCTTCGGAATCATCGGCTCACGCTACCGGGTCCCCACAACCCGGTGCCACGCAGCACGGAATGAGACTTCCACCCCTGTGACCGCGGTAACAAAACCGCTCCCTTTCTGCTGTATGTTCCCCTCCCCGCAACTCCCTTGATCGTTTCCTCTGCGTTCACGCCCCGGATCGGCGAGCGTTCACGCCGCCGCCTGCAACTCCATCCGCGCCCCGAACTCCCGTACCACCGACTCGTCCTGATACGGCTCCAGGCGCTGCTGGAAGTCCTCCAGGTACTCGGCGCCCCGGTTGGAGCGCAGCGTGCCGAGCAACTCGACGGCGCGCAGCCCGGTGTGGCACGCCTGCTCGATCTCGCGCTGCTGGACCTGCGCGGTGGCCAGCAGTACGTAGCCGATCGCGCGCCGCCGGGCCTTCGACTCGGGAAGCCCGGCAAGAGACTCCTCCGCGCAGCGCGCGGCTGCCTCCGCCTGTCCGAGGTCCCGATGGCAGTGCGCCAACTCGTCGGCCAGATAGGCCTCGTCGAAGTGCACGATCCATGCCGGATCGTCCCCGGCGGCCGAGTCGGCCGCCCCCAGGGCACTGAGGGCCCGTCCCGACGCCGCCTGGGCGGCGCGCGCATCACCCAGTAGCGCGTGCCCGCGCGCCTCAGCGGCGTGGAACATCGACTCCGCGCGCGGAGTCACCCGCCCTCGCGCCCCCTCCTGCGCCGCACGCGCCAACTGCGCGATCTCACGCGGGTTTCCGAGCTGAGCCGCCAGGTGACTCATGGACGCGGCCAGTACGTAACCGCCGTATCCCCGGTCCCCGGCCGCCTGGGCGAGCCGCAGCGCCTGGATGTAGTAGCGCTGGGCCAGGCCCGGCTGGCCGGTGTCGATGGCCATGTAGCCCGCGAGTTCCGTCAACCGGGCCACCGCGGCGAACAGTTCGCGCCCGACCGCCTCCCGGTAGGAGCCCGCGAGCAGCCCGGAGACCACGCTGTTCAGATAGTGGACGACGACCGGGCGTACATGCCCGCTGCCGTACTGGTGGTCCAGGTCCACCAGCGCCTGCGTCATCGCACGGACCGCCTCGACATCCGAGACCCCGACCCGCGGGCCGGCCGAACGCGCCACCTGCGAGTCCGGCGAGGAGATCAGCCAGTCGCGGCTGGGCTCGACGAGCGCGGAGGCGGCGACGGACGAGCCGGAGAGGAAGTCCCTGCGGCCGACATCACTGCGCCACAGCTCGCAGACCTGCTCGATGGCTCCCAGTACGGTCGGCGAGAACTGGAGACCGACGCCGGACGCGAGGTTCTTGCCGTTCGCCATGCCGATCTCGTCGATCGTGACCGTACGCCCCAGCTTGCGGCCGAGCGCCTCGGCGATGATCGCCGGAGCCCGTCCACGCGGCTGCTGTCCACGCAGCCAGCGCGCCACGGACGTCTTGTCGTACCGCAGGTCGAGACCGTGCTCCGCGCCGCACATGTTGACCCTGCGGGCCAGCCCGGCGTTCGAGCAACCGGCTTCCTGGATGAGCGCCTGCAGTCGTTCGTTCGGCTGCCGCGCGACGAGCGGCCTTGCGGCCATTGGCGTACCCCCTGTGACTGTGCTGCGGTGCCTGCCCGCGCACCGAGTTGACGTGTCCTCAGCGGCCGAACTCAGGAAGGGAACAACGAAAGAAGCAGAACCAGCGAAGGAACAGGAACAACGAAAGAACTCGGCCATGAAGATCAATGCCCCGCAGACACAGTGAAGATGCGAGACATGTGAGGATTGCCGGGGTAAAGGCGGTGCCCAGCCCCTCACGTGGTTACCCAGCCCCCGCCGCCCTTCCCCCTGCGCGCCCCCACCCGTGCATCCATGCGCCCCACATGCGGAATCGATGCCCCTCCCCCGCGCGCGCGTCCCCCGTAACCCGAGGTGGACGCGGGAGTTGTGTTCCACGTGGACGAGACCATCGCAGGCACCGAGACCGCCCAGATCCCCCAGCAGCGCGGCGAATCACTACAGGACACCGCCGTGCGCTATGCCGAGGAGCGCCACTGGGACGTGTTCCCCGGCACCTGGCTGGAAGCCGTCGACGGGGTGCATCACTGCTCCTGCGGCGAGGCGGCGTGCCCCACGCCCGGCGCGCACCCGACGCGTGAGGACTGGGCGACGCAGGCCACCGGCAGTGCGACCGTCGCGCGCCGGCTGTGGGCCAAGCACCCCACGGCGTCGATCCTGCTGCCCACCGGGCGTACGTTCGACGCGATCGACGTGCCCGAAACCGCCGGGTTCCTCGCCCTCGCCCGGATGGAACGCATGGAGCTGACCCTCGGGCCCGTCACCTGCACCCCGGACCGGCGCATGCACTTCTTCGTACTTCCGGGTGCCGCCGCGAAGGTCCCCGACCTGGTGCGGAAGGCGGGCTGGCCGCCCGCGTCCCTCGACCTGGTCACCCTGGGCGAGGGAGCGTATGTCGCGGCGCCGCCTACACGGTTCGGGTCGCGGGGGGCGGTGCAGTGGGCCTGCCGGCCCACGCCCGCGAACCGGTGGCTGCCCGATGCGGAGGAGTTGATCTCGCCGCTCGCCTACGCCTGCGGGCGAGAAGGGCGCCGATAGCTCCCGCAGGTCGGTCTTCGGCCGCGGGTCCGCTGAGGCTGCTCGCGCCCCGCGGCGGAGCCGCATGAAGGCAGAGCCCCGCGCCCCCAACAAGCGGCTGGCTGCCCCTTAGGGTGCTCCCATGACCCAGGGAGCAGAGGCCGCAGTCGTGCCCGCCGTACGCGTGCGGGGGCTCTGGAAGCGGTTCGGGGAGCAGATCGCTGTCGCCGGGATCGATCTGGAGCTGCCGGCGGGGCAGTTCATCGGGCTCGTCGGGCCGAACGGAGCCGGGAAGACCACCACCCTCTCGATGGCGACCGGGCTGCTCAGGCCCGACCAGGGCACCGTCGAGGTCGTCGGGCGCGACGTGTGGCGCGACCCGGCGGAGGTGAAGGCGCGGATCGGCGTCCTGCCCGAGGGGCTCCGGCTCTTCGAGCGCCTCTCCGGGCGCGAACTCCTCGGCTACACCGGCCGCTTGCGGGGCCTGCCGGGCGCCGAGGTCGACAAACGCGCCACCCAGCTCCTCGACGTACTCGACCTCGCGGGCGCCCAGCACAAACTCGTCGTCGACTACTCCACGGGCATGCGCAAGAAGATCGGCCTGGCCTGCGCCCTCCTCCACAACCCCGAAGTCCTCTTCCTCGACGAACCGTTCGAGGGCGTCGACCCGGTCTCCGCGCAGATCATCCGCGGCGTCCTGGAGCGGTACACCGGATCGGGCGCCACCGTCGTCTTCTCCTCCCACGTCATGGAGCTGGTCGAGTCGCTGTGCGACTGGGTCGCCGTCATGGCCGCGGGGCGGATCCGCGCACACGGCCCGCTCGCGGACGTACGCGGCAGCGCCCCCTCCCTCCAACAGGCCTTCCTGGAACTCGTCGGCGCGAACGGCCGCGCCGCCGGCGCCGACCTGGACTGGCTGGGCGGCGGCGCACGATGAGCGCGAAGACCGGTGCCCCCGCCGCCTCGATCACCAATGCCGGTGTCCCCGCCGCGTCGATCACCCCCGTCGTCGTACGCCTGAAGCTGTCGCTCCTGCGCAACGGGCTGCGGCAGTCGGCCGGACGACGGGCGGCGTACGTCGCCTCCGCCGTCCTGGTCCTCCTCTTCGCCGCCCTCCAACTGCTCGGCCTGATCGCCCTGCGCGGCAACGCACACGCCACCGCCCTCGCCGTACTGCTCGTGGCGCTCCTGGCGCTCGGCTGGGCCGTGATGCCGCTGTTCTTCGCCAGCGGCGACGAGACGCTCGACCCGACCCGTCTGGTGATGCTGCCGCTGCGGCCACGCCCGCTGGTACGGGCGCTGCTCGCGGCCTCACTCGTCGGTATCGGGCCGCTGTTCACGCTGTGCCTGCTCGTCGGATCCGTGATCGCGGTGGCGCACGGTACGGCGGCGTACGTCACCGGCGTCGTCGCCGTGGTCCTCGGGCTCCTGGTCTGCGTGGCCCTCGCACGCGCCGTCGCCGCCGCCAACATCCGCCTGCTGACCAGCCGCAGGGGCCGCGACCTCGCGGTGCTGAGCGGCCTGGTCATCGCGGTCGGCGCACAGGTGGTCAACTTCGGTGCGCAGCGGCTCAACTCGTCCGGCGGGCTCTCGGAGCTCCACGCACTGGGCGATGTGCTGAGCTGGCTGCCGCCCGCCTCCGCGATCGGCGCGGTGCACTCGGTGAGCGAGGGGTCGTACGGGATCGGGGTCGTCCAACTTGCCTTGAGCGCGGCCGCGTTGGCGGGGCTGCTGACGCTCTGGACCCACCACCTGACCCGACTGATGACCTCACCGGACGGGTCGACCCTCCAGGCGGCCGAGCCTGCGGCGCGGGAACGGGGATCCTCGGGCCGGAGCCGACTGCTGCCGGCCGGCCGCACCGGGACCGTCATGGAACGCAGCCTGCGGTACGTGTGGCGCGACCCGAAGACCAAGGCGGCCTGGGTGACCTCACTCGCCATCGGGCTGATCGTGCCCGTGTTCAACGCCCTCCAGGGCACCGGCTCCATCTACTTCGCCTGCTTCGCCGCCGGAATGCTCGGGATCCAGATGTACAACCAGTTCGGGCAGGACACGTCCGCATTCTGGCTGGTCGCGATGACGATCTCGTCCACGCGCGACGCATACGTCGAACTGCGCGGGCGCGCGCTGGCACTGCTGCTCATCACCCTCCCGTACGCGACCCTCGTGACCGTCCTGACGACCGCGCTGCTCGACGACTGGCCCAGACTGCCCGAGGCACTCGGCCTCTCCTTCGCCCTGCTCGGCGCGATGCTGGCGACCGGCGCGTGGTCGTCGGCCCGCTTCCCCTACTCGATACCCCAGGAGGGCTACAAGAACGTGGCCCCCGGGCAGGCCGGGCTCGCCTGGATCGCGATCTTCGGCGGAATGGTCGCGGCGGCCCTGCTGTGCGCCCCCGTCATCGCCCTGACGATCTGGCTGAACGTGTCCGCGGACGGGAACGAGTGGACCTGGCTGCTGCTGCCGTTCGGCGCCGTCTACGGGGCCCTGATCACGGCGGCAGGGCTGCGGATGGCGGCGCCGCGGACGGCCGGGCGGCTGCCGGAGATCCTGACGGCGGTCAGCAAGGGCTGACCGCCGGAGGTCAAGGAGCAGCGGTGGATACCGGCTAGCCGGTGAGGACCCCGTCCAGGAACGGTTCGATCGCCCCGCGCCAGGCGTCCGGCTGGTCGTAGTGCACGAGGTGGCCCGCGTCGGCCACCTCCGCGTACTGGCCGTTCGGCAGGACCCGCACCATCTCCTGGGACTCGGCCCGGCCGAGCTCGCCGTCGAGACCCCGTACGACCAGGGCGGGGCACCTGACCTGGGCGAGTTCCTCCCAGTGGGCGTCGTACACCCAGGTCTGGCGGGACTTGAGCATCTGCGCGGGTTCGAAGACCGGGCGCCAGCCGTCGCCGGACTCGTGCATCACCTCGGCGTAGAACTCGCCGCGGGACGGGTTGGGGCGCTCCACCCAGGGGTCGTCCTCGCCGAACCACTTGCGTACGTCGGCGAGCGTGGCGAAGGGGGCGGGCCAGGCCTTGAACCAGTCCTCCCACTCGCGCTGCGAGGCGGCGCCCAGCGCCGACGCGCGCATGTCGCAGATGATCAGGCCGCAGACGAGATCGGGGCGCTTGGCGGCGAGCTGCCAGGCGGTCAGCGCGCCCATGGCGTGGCCGATGAGGACGGCCGGGGCGAGGCCGAGCTGTTCGAGAGCGGCCTCGGCGTCCTCGACGTATGCCTCGCGGGTGTAGGCGGCCTCGGGCGGCTTGTCGCTCTGGCCGTGGCCCCGCTGGTCGAGGGCGACGGCGCGGTGCCGTTCGGAGAGCCAGCGGGCGGTCGAGGCCCAGTGGGAGGCACGGCCCATGAGGCCGTGCAGTAAGAGCACGCCGGGCGCGCGGGGGACATCCTCGGGCCCGGCTCCGATCCCGATCCCGGCCGGGGTCTCGGCCGCGGTCCCGGCCGCGGTCCCGGCCGCGGTCTCAGTCCCGGCTCCGATCCCGACCGCGTTCCCGGTCCCGGCTCCGACCCCGGCCGCGGTCTCAGTCCCGGCCCCGGACCCGGTCCCGGACCCGGACCCGATCTCGGACCTGGGAGGGGCGATCCTGGGAAGGCCGGTCCTGGGAAGGCCGGTCCTGGAGGGATCCGCCTTGGGCTTGGGAGGATCGGCGAACTCCCAGGCGGCCAGGCGTACGCCCCCCGCTCCCGTCACGTCGATGCGCCGCACCACAGGTAATGGCACCCCCCTAGCTCGCTCGGACCGCCTCGCTCCCGCTCGAGCCGACCGGTCCACTCGTACCGATTCCTACCGCTGTCGTACCGCTGCTCCTGCTGCTTCTACTGCCCGCCGGCACTGGATTGCCGCCCGGCTGGTGCTGATTGTTACCGGTTGCCGCTGACTGCTGATGTACGTGTACCCCTGGTACCGCGCCTACGCCGTCACGTTATCGAATGAGGATTCGAGAACACCCTTCTCGGGCGCAACACCCCTCATTCGAGTGACTGGCCTCAAGGATTGACCGCCGCCACCAAGGGGAGATCTTCAACGGGGGGCGGGCCGCTCGGGGAAGCCGGTCCGAAGGGAATGACCCTGGGAGCTCGGGGCTCCGGGTCAGCACAGGGGAGGACAGGCCCCGGCGCCATGCGGTGCCGGGGCCCTCTCCACATCTACGGCACATCCTTCCGCCCCCTCCCCGACCGCGCACCGTCGCTCTCGGACACGGTCAAGAGCCCTCAGGTCATATGCCTCACGCGACAGCCTCGCACGCAAATGGTCCCAGCGCTGCGGTTCCGCGCACTGAATCTTGGTTTCGGTGAGGTCACGCGGGCATCACAACTGCCTCTGTGGCCGCGGTAGTTGACACGCCCATGCCGGGCGGCGAACTCCGGGTGCCGCGGCGCGCGCCCTGCGCCAGGCACCTCAGCACTCTGCGCCAAACCCTTCAGCGCTCGGCGGCAAGCACGTCAGCGCTCGGCAACAAGCACGTCAGCGGTTGGCGGCGAGCACCTCTGCGCTCGGCAACAAGCACGTCAGCGGTTGGCGGCGAGCACCTCAGCGCTCGGCAACGAACACGTCAGCGCTCGGCGACAAGCACCTCTGCGCTCAACAACGAACACGTCAGCGCTCGGCGACAAGCACCTCTGCGCTCAGCAACAAGCACCTCAGCGCTTGGCGACGAACACGTGGGAGGCGACTTCCGCCTCCAGCTCCGCGGCCTCGCCGCCACTGCCCACCAGGACCCCGCCCGCGGACTCCGTCACGCTCACGACAGAGCCGGGCTGCACGCCTGCCCGCCGCAGCGTGTACATCAACTGCGCGTCCGTCTGGATCGGCTCGCCGATACGCCGTACGACCACGGTCTTGCCGTCGACACCCGGGTCAAGATCCGCCAGCGACACCATGCCCTCGTCCAGGAACGGATCGGCGCTGTCCTTCTCGCCCAGCTCCTCCAGACCCGGAATCGGGTTGCCGTACGGCGACTCCGTCGGGTGGCGCAGAAGCTCCAGCACCCGGCGCTCCACCGCCTCGCTCATCACGTGCTCCCAGCGACACGCCTCGGCGTGCACCTGCTCCCACTCCAGACCGATCACGTCGACGAGGAGACACTCCGCGAGCCGGTGCTTGCGCATCACACGCGTGGCGAGCTGCCGCCCCTCGCCGGTGAGCTCCAGATGCCGGTCGCTGGCCACCGCCACCAGACCGTCGCGCTCCATCCGCGCCACCGTCTGGCTGACCGTCGGCCCGCTCTGGTCCAGCCGCTCCGCGATCCGGGCGCGCATGGGGACGACGCCTTCCTCCTCCAGCTCGAGGATGGTGCGGAGATACATCTCCGTGGTGTCGATCAGTCCGGACATGTGTGCCCCTCGATTAGCTTGCCGGAGGCTCGGTGGCTCACCGGCTTGTGCGCTGGCCCTGGACTCAATTCTGACGCATACCACTGACAAGCGTGCCTCGCCGGTGGAACGACCTGATTTCAAGTGCCTACGAGCACCTCCGGGCGGCACGGGCCCGGAGGCGAAAACTCCGCATCCGGAGGCGAGAACCCGGTATCCGGAGGCGGCGACCCGTATACCGGGGCGAGACCCGTATACCGGGGGCGAAAACCTCATATAAAAGCCCCTCGCCATACTGCCGACCGTATTGCCCGCCGTATCCCCTGCCGTATTGACAGCGCGCTGGTCCAGACCGCACCGTGATCCGCGACGCGTCGACGCCGACGCGACCTCGCGCGACTTCGAAGGGTCTCAGCCGATGAGCGAAGGCAAGCTGGCCGGGCAGTTCTTCGACGCCGCCATCGGCCTGCTCCAGCAGGTACGGGACGAGGACGCCGGCGAGATCGAGGCGGCCGGAACACTGATCGCCGACACCGTCGCCGCCGGCGGACGCCTCTTCGCGTTCGGCGCCGGACACTCCTCGCTCGCCGCCCAGGACGTCGTCTACCGCGCGGGCGGCCTCGCCCTGATGAACCTGCTCGTCGTACCCGGCGTCGTGGGCGTCGACGTCATGCCGGCGACCCTGGGCTCGGCCCTGGAACGCGTCGACGGTCTGGCGAGCGTCGTCCTGGAATCCAGCCCCGCCCGCTCCGGCGACCTCCTCGTGATCATCTCCCTCTCCGGCCGCAACGCGCTCCCCGTCGAGATGGCCATGAGCGCCCGCACCCTCGGCCTCAAGGTCATCGGCGTGACCTCCGTCGCGTACACCACGGAGACGAAGTCCCGGCACACCTCAGGCACGTACCTCAAGGACCACTGCGACATCGTCCTCGACTCCAGGATCCCGGTCGGCGACGCCGAACTCACCGTGGACACCATCGAGGCGCCCTTCGCCCCCGCCTCCACGGTCGTCACCTCGGCCCTCCTCCAGGCCGTCATGGCCACCGCGGCAGGCGCCCTGGCCGACCGCGGCATCGAGCCCCCGCTGCTGCGCTCGGGCAACGTCGACGGCGGCCACGAGTGGAACAACCAGGTGATGACGCAGTACCGGGACCGGATCTTCTACCAGCACTGAACCGACGGCGGCATCCCGGGAAGCCCCCGCCGTTCAGGCACGGCCCGCCCGACCCCGCAGATCCTCCAGATCCAGCGCCATGGCGATCCGTACGGCCACGTCCTCGGCGTACGTCGCGTCCGTGCGCTCGAACTGGCTGCGCCCCGCGCCCCGCAGAAACGTCACGACGCCCAGCGTCCGCCCCCGGCTGCGCAACACCGCGCACAGCGCGTGCACCGAATCCGGCGGCCACTGCCGCGTCACGGCCCACTCACGCGCGCGCGTGGGCTCCGTCTCCCGCGCACTCGCCCGCACCGAGCCGACCCGCTCCACGCACTGCAACGCCGGATGCCCGTCCGCGTACCGCACCGGCAGCCCGGCCTTGCCGCCCGGCATGCTCGGCCCGGGCGCCCCGGAGGGCGTGGCGACGGCCCGTACGAGCCGCACGGGCCCTTCGCCGTCCCCCACCGAGCCCCCCGCCACCCGGTCGACCAACGCATGATCGGCGAACCCGGCGAGCGAGAAATCCAGATGTACGGTGGCCGCCTCGCCGGGGTCCTCGCACTCCGCCGCCGCCCGCGCCGCCCGGTGCAACTGGTTGGCCCGGAACCGCAGCAGCGACGCCTCCTGCTCGGTCTGCTTGGCCTCGGTCACGTCCAGGAAGAGCCACCCCACGCCCAGCGGGACGGGTTCCTCGGTGAGCGGCGAGGCGAGGCGCAGGAAACCGCTCCGCCAGCACCGCCGCGTCTCGCCCTCCTGCGTCCGCACGCTCACCCACATCTCGGCGGGAGCAGGCGGCGCACCCTCGGCCAGCACATGTGTGAGCGCGCTCTCCAGTTCCTCGACGCCCTGGGACAGCAACTCCCCCAGCGGCCGCCCGAGCACCGCCGTACGCCCGATCCCGAGCGCCCGGGCCGCGTGTGCGTTGACGACGGCGGGGCGCAGATCCGCGTCCACGAGGACCACACCCCAGCTGGCGTCCTCGAACAACGCCTCACTCAGGGCGATGGACCGCTCCAGATCGATCTGCGCGTGCACCTCGCTGAAGGCGCAGTACACCCCTGCGGGCTTCCCGTCGGGCCCGCGCACGGCAGCCGACTGGGTCCGTACGAGCACCCGCCCGCCGTCCTTGGTCAGCAACGCGAACTCGTTCACCTGCCGGCCGGGTGCCTCCATGGCGGACAGCAGCCGCCCCTCGACCTCTGCCGCGTCGGCGGTCCGCACGGCCCACCCGGCGAACCCCTGCCGCCCCACGGCCTCGGCGGCCGTCCAGCCCAGAATCCGCTCGGCCTCACGATTCCAGTGCGTCACGACGCCATCGGCGTCAAAGGCACACAGCGCCGCGTCCATCCCATCCAGCAGCGCGGCAAGAAGATCCGAACCATCCCGCTCGGGCTCATCCGGCCCCAGCTCATCGGTGGTCCCACTACGCCGGGAAGCACTCACCTGGACCCCCTGCAGGCTGCGTCCACACGTACGACGCGACAGTTCGCTCACTCACCCCCCATTCAACTCGAACGTGACCCAGCCCACACCTGCTTCCCCAAAGATTGGACGAAATCGTTGTACACCGCATTCCCGCGCCACCTGCTCCTGAGCTGCGGCTGCCGGGGTGGCCCAGATAGCACCAAGATCGGCTGCGCGTTCGGGGAATTGGATTGATTCGCACGGATGGGCGTTTTCACGCCGCAGTCATGAACACGACCCGCTGGCGGCTCACAGCGGCACTGGAACACCTGGGCAGACCAGTCCACACATGGTCGGGCGGCCGCACCAAGTGGAACCGCATGGCTATGGGGCTCAACAAGACTCACACCTTGGATGCCCTGTCCGTCGGATGCCTGAATCACGAGGACGGCGAAGCCATCGTCCGGTTGCCGGAAGAAGTCCTCGTCGCCAAAGCCACCGGGCGCGGCTCACACGCCCGCACCACTCCAGACCGGTTCGGGTTCCCCCGCCTCAGCCGGGCCCGGGTGAAGCAGCACTTCGGGTATGTCACTGGAGATCTCGTACGTGCCAACGTGCCCTCCGGCAAGTGGACAGGCATATGGACGGGGCGTATCTCCGTACGAGCCAGGGGGCAGCACAGTCTCACAACACCGGCGGGCCGCTTCAACGTCTCCCACTGGAACCTACGACTCGTACAGCGGGGCGACGGATACGGATACTCCACCCGGCGAGAACTCCTGCCACAACCTTTTCGAAAAACCGGTTGAGCCGCGATCGATCGGTTCCTAAAGTGGGCCGCACGCTAAGGAAAAGGAGGTGATCCGGTAGATGTATGACAACCGGACAAGCGAGGTGGCTGCGGGCTAGTAGCCCGTCACCACACCCAGTGCGGTGCCGGACCAGCGCGTGAACCGTGCGTGCAGCCGGCCCAATCTCCAGCAGTCACCCGACCCGCGGGCTCGCCGGTACGTCCGGCCGGCTCCTTCGCCTCAGGCGGAGGGACCAGAGCTCGCGGGTCGCCTGCGTTCCGCGGTCATCACGCCGGGCTGCTGGCTCCCGCGTGATGACCGGCGGCGTACGGCGTCGGGCTCAGTGCGAGATGTCCTCGTAGCCCTGGATCTCCTGGGGGCCGCGGGTGCTGGGGCCGATGTAGCGGGCGGAGGGGCGGACGAGTCGGCCCGTGCGTTTCTGCTCCAGGATGTGGGCGGACCAGCCGGCGGTGCGGGCGCAGGTGAACATCGAGGTGAACATGTGCGCCGGGACCTCGGCGAAGTCGAGGACGATGGCGGCCCAGAACTCGACGTTCGTCGCCAGGACGCGGTCCGGGCGGCGGGAGTGGAGTTCGGCGAGGGCGGCCTTCTCCAGGGCTTCGGCGATCTCGAAGCGGGGGGCACCGAGGTCGCGGGCGGTGCGGCGGAGCACGCGCGCGCGTGGGTCCTCGGCGCGGTAGACGCGGTGGCCGAAGCCCATGAGTCGTTCGCCCTTGTCGAGGGCCTGCCTGACGTACCCGTCGGCGTCGCCGGTGCGTTCGATCTCCTCGATCATGCCGAGGACGCGGGAGGGTGCGCCGCCGTGCAGCGGTCCCGACATGGCGCCGACGGCTCCGGAGAGGGCCGCGGCCACGTCCGCGCCGGTGGAGGCGATGACGCGGGCGGTGAAGGTGGAGGCGTTCATGCCGTGTTCGGCGGCGGAGGTCCAGTAGGCGTCGACGGCTGCCACGTGTTTGGGGTCCGGTTCGCCGCGCCAGCGGATCATGAAGCGCTCGACGACGGACTGTGCCTTGTCGATCTCGCGCTGCGGGACCATGGCGTTGCCCTGGCCGCGGGCGGACTGGGCGACGTAGGACAGCGCCATGACGGCGGCGCGGGCGAGGTCGTCGCGAGCCTGCTGCTCGTCGATGTCGAGGAGGGGGCGCAGGCCCCACACGGGGGCGAGCATCGCCAGCGCGGACTGTACGTCGACGCGGATGTCGCCGGAGTGGACGGGGATCGGGAACGGCTCGGCGGGCGGCAGTCCGGGGTTGAAGGCTCCGTCGACCAGGAGTCCCCAGACGTTTCCGAAGGAGACGTGACCGACCAGATCCTCGATGTCGACGCCTCGGTACCGGAGAGCGCCGCCCTCCTTGTCCGGTTCGGCGATCTCCGTCTCGAAAGCGACGACTCCCTCGAGTCCGGGTACGAAGTCGGACATCAGGCGGCTCCTCATGATGTGTGCGACGAGTGTTTTGGTGTGCGACGAATGCTTTATGGACGGCTCGGGTGGTTCTCGTGACCATATGTCCGTGATGGGTGGCGTACGTCTGGTTCCGCGGTCTCCTCGTGGACTCGCGGTCCTGTACGTCACTTCGGTGATGCCCCGTGCGGTCGGCGGCCACGCGGCCGTTGCGACATGAGCACGATATCTCTGAGTGCCACCTTTGGGGAGGGTGCGCGGCACTGAGTGCCATGCAGATGCCGTTCAGTGATCCGTCACACGCCGCCGGGCGAGGGCGCGGATAGGGCAGGATGACCATGTGACCGACCGTGACCCCGCTCTCGACCCCGCCGCGATGCGCGCGCACTACCGGGCCGAGGGGCTCGCCGAGACCGAGCTGGCCGGCCGACCCATGGAGCAGTTCGCACGCTGGTTCGGTCAGGCCGTGCGGGGCGCGGCGCGGGGCGCGGTGTACGAACCCAACGCCATGGTCGTCTCCACCGCGGACGCGGAGGGCCGGCCCAGCTCGCGCACGGTGCTGCTGAAGCAGTACGACGAGCACGGCTTCGTCTTCTACACCAACTACGAGTCCCGCAAGGCCCGCGACCTGGCCGCCAGTCCGTACGTCTCGCTGCTCTTCCCGTGGCACCCGATGGCCCGCCAGGTCATCGTCACGGGCACGGCGCGGCGTACGGGACGCGACGAGACGGCCGCGTACTTCCGGACCCGCCCGCACGGCTCCCAGCTCGGCGCGTGGGCCAGTGTCCAGTCCGCGGTGATCGACTCCCGTGCCCAACTGGACGTCTCGTACGCGGAGTTGAGCGCCCGCTATCCGGAGGGCGAGCAGGTTCCGGTGCCTCCGCACTGGGGCGGCTTCCGGATCGCCCCGCAGACGGTCGAGTTCTGGCAGGGCCGCGAGAACCGGCTGCACGACCGGCTGCGGTACGTGGCGGAGGCGGACGGCAGCTGGAAGGTGGAGCGGCTCAGTCCGTGAGCCACCTCAGGTGAGGATCCCGTCCAGGATCCTGCTCCACTGCGCGACCACCCTTCCCCGTCGCCCTCCGTCGTCGGTGAGCAGGTTGGCGAGGCCGAGGCCCCGGGCCATGTCGAGGAGGCCCTGGACGATCTCCCGTGTCCCCGGGCGGGACTCGTCGGCGGCCAGCAGTTCCACGGCGATTCGGTGGGTCTCGCGGCCGACGCGGGCTTCCAGTTCCGTGACCCTGGGGCGGAGTTGTTCCTCGTTGGAGGCGGCGACCCAGAGGTGGAGGGCGGCGCGGAAGAGGGGGCCGGTGTAGAGGTCGACCAGGGCGGTGACGACCTCGTGGCGGTCGGCGGCGCCCTGGGGGAAGAGGGTGCGCAGGGCTGTGGAGCGTTCCTCGGCGACGTACTCGACGGCCGCCGTGAAGAGGTCCTCGCGGGTCGGGAAGTGGTGCTGGGCGGCGCCCCGGGAGACGCCGGCGCGTTCGGCGACGACGGAGACGGTGGAGCCCGCCCAGCCGTGTTCGGCGAGGCAGGCCACGGCTGCGGCCAGGAGCCGCTGCCGGGTGGCCCGGCTGCGGTCCTGTTTGGGAACGTGCGGCGCACGTACGGCGGCTTCTTTCGCTCCCTCCGGCGCGCTGCCGTCCGCCGGGCTGTACGCCGGGTCGTCCGCCGTGCTGTCGGTCGTACCGTCGGTCGTGGTCACACCACCCATGCGGGATCCCGTCTTTCGAGGAAGGCCGTCATTCCCTCGCGGGCCTGAGCGGAGGAGAACAGCCGGGCCGAGAGCGCGGTCAGGTCGGCCGCGTCCCGGTCGAAGGCCTCCAGCACCCTAGCCGTGAGCAGCGCCTTCGTCTCGGCGAGACCTTGCGGGGACGACCGGCGCAGTCCGTCCAGGACGGGCGCCAGGGTTACGTCGACATCCTCGCCGGCCGTCGTCAGGAGCCCGGTGCGGACGGCCTCGGTGGCGTCGAAGCGTTCGCCGGTGAGGTAGTAGCGGGCGAGGGCGCGGGGGTCGGCGCGGGGCAGGATCGGGAGCGAGATGACGGCGGGGGCGACGCCGATGCGTACCTCCGTGAAGGCGAAGGTGGCCTCCAGGGAGGCGGCCGCGATGTCGCAGGCGCCGAGCAGGCCGAGGCCGCCCGCGCGTACGTGTCCGGTCACCCGGGCCACCACCGGTTTGGGCAGTGCGACGAGCTGCCGCAGCAGTGCGACGAGGGCGTCCGGGTGCGGGGGGTCGCGCAGGTCGGCGCCCGCGCTGAAGGTGTTCCCGGTGTGGGTGAGGACGATCGCGCGTACGTCGCTGTCCTTGCCGCAGTGGGTGAGGGCGTCCGCGAGTTCGCCCACGAGCGCGGCCGACAGGGCGTTGCGGTTGGCGGGTGAGTCGAGGGTGAGGGTGGTGACGGCGCGGTCGTGCGCCGTGTGCACAAGGGTCACTGGAGCTCCCGGAGTTGGCGGCGCAGGATCTTGCCCGAAGCCGCTCGGGGCACGCCTTCGATGAAGGTGACCTCGCGGACCCTCTTGTACGGGGCGACGCGTTCGGCGACGTACATCATGACCTCTCCTTCGGAGAGGCCGGTGGCGGACGGCTGACGCACCACGTACGCGCGCGGCACCTCGTTCTTGTCCTCGTTGTAGACGCCGATGACGGCGGCGTCGGCTATGCCGGGGTGGGTGAGCAGCAGGGCTTCGAGTTCGGCGGGTGCGACCTGGAAGCCCTTGTACTTGATGAGTTCCTTGACGCGGTCGATGACGAAGAGCCAGCCGTCGGCGTCGACATAGCCGACGTCTCCGGTGCGCAGCCAGCCGTCCGGGTCGATCATCGCGGCGGTGGCGTCGGGCTGCCCGAGGTAGCCCTTCATGACCTGGGGTCCGCGGAGGGCGATCTCGCCCGCCTCGCCGACCTCCAGGTCCTCGGCGGGGTCGTCGAGGGACAGGATGCGCATCTCCGTGCCGGCGATGAGTTTGCCGACGGTCCCGGGGGGCGGGTCTTCGGCGTCCAGGGGGACGACGAGGGCGCCGGGCGAGAGTTCCGTCATGCCGTACGCCTGGCCGATGGGCGGCAGGCCGAGCCGTCGTGAACAGGCGGCTGCCAGAGCGGCGTCCAGGGGGGCCGCCGAGCTGATGATGTACTTCAGGGACGACAGGTCGTACTGCGCGACGGCCGGGTGCTTCGCGAGGGCGAGGACGATCGGCGGGGCCACGTACAGGGCGTTGATGTGGTGCTTCTGGATGGCGGCGAGGAAGGTTTCGAGGTCGAAGCGGGGGAGGACGACGACCGTGGCGCCATGCTTGAGGGGCGCGTTCATGAGGGCCGTCAGCCCGTAGACGTGGAAGAAGGGCAGCACCGCGAGGATGCGGTCGCCGGGGCCCATCGGCACGGACTGCCAGAGCTGCGCGAGGTTGGTGGCGATGGACCGGTGGGTGAGCATCACCCCCTTGGGGATGCCGGTGGTGCCCGAGGAGTACGGGAGGGCCGCGACGTCCTCCACGGGGTCGATGTCGATCTGCGGTTCGGGCGCCTCGGATTCCAGCAGGTCCGACAGTGAGCGTTGTCCGGGCGCCTGGTCGCAGACGAAGATCTCCCGAACGCCGCCCGCGAGTTCGGCCGCCTGGCGTGCCGTCTCCAGGAGGGGCGAGACGGTCACGATCCAGCTTGCGGCGCAGTCGCGGAGCTGCTTGGCGAACTCCTCGGGCGTGGAGAGCGGGTGCACGGTCGTGACCGAGGCCCCGGCGCGCGTGGCCGCGTAGAAGGCCGTCGGGAAGGCGATGGTGTTCGGGCTGTGCAGGGCCAGTACGTCGCCCTTGCTGATGCCCGCCTCGGCGAACCCCGCGGCCAGTCGGCGGTGGAACACGTCGAGTTGGGCGTAGGTGAGTGTGGTGCCGTCGACGCCGTCGATGAGCGCGGGTGTGTCACCGCGTTCGGCGGCATGGCCGAGGACCGCGTCGTGGATGGGTTCCTCGACGGCCGGGACGTCTTCGTACGGGCTGCGGAACACGGTTCCTCCTGGCGACGACTGGGCGACTGGCATCCCATTGCCTAGCACGGCTCAGTAAGACTTGGGCAGGCCGAGGGTCTGGTGGGAGATGTAGTTGAGGACCATCTCCCTGCTGACCGGTGCGATACGGGCCACGCGCGAGGCCGTGATCAGCGAGGCGAGGCCGAACTCGCGGGTGAGGCCGTTGCCGCCGAGGGTGTGCACGGCCTGGTCGACAGCCTTCACACAGGCTTCTCCGGCCGCGTACTTGGCCATGTTGGCGGCCTCTCCCGCACCGGCGTCGTCGCCCGCGTCGTACAGGTGGGCCGCCTTCTGCATCATCAGGCGGGCGAGTTCGAGCTCGATGTGGGCCTGCGCGAGGGGGTGTGCGATGGCCTGGTGGGCGCCGATGGGGTCCTTCCAGACGGTGCGTTCCTTGGCGTAGGCGATCGCCACGGAGAGCGCGTAGCGGCCCATGCCGATCGCGAACGCGGCCGTCATGACGCGCTCGGGGTTGAGGCCGGCGAAGAGCTGGAGCAGGCCCGCGTCCTCGTCGCCGACGAGTGCGTCGGCGGGCAGCGTCACGTCGTCCAGGGTGAGCTCGAACTGCTTCTCCGCGCCGTGGAGTTCCATGTCGATCTGCCGCCGCCCGAAGCCGTCGGCGTCGCGCGGGACGATGAACAGGCAGGGCTTGAGGCGGCCGCTGCGCGCGTCCTCCGTACGGCCCACGATGAGGGTGGCGTCGGCGACGTCCACTCCGGAGATGAACACCTTGCGGCCGTTGAGCACCCATGCGTCGCCGTCGCGGCGGGCGGTGGTGGTGATGCGGTGGGAGTTGGAGCCCGCGTCGGGTTCGGTGATGCCGAAGGCCATGGTGCGGGTGCCGTCGGCGAGGCCGGGAAGCCACTCCTGTTTCTGCGAGTCCGTGCCGAAGCGGGCGATCACCGTGCCGCAGATCGCCGGTGACACGACCATCATCAGCAGGGGGCAGCCGGCGGCACCCAACTCCTCCAGGACGATGGAGAGTTCGGAGATACCGCCGCCTCCGCCGCCGTAGGCCTCCGGCAGGTTGACGCCGAGGTAGCCGAGCTTGGCCGTCTCGGACCAGAGTTCGTCGGGGTGGGCGCCGTCGGCGATGACCTTGTTGATGTAGTCGCGGCCGTAGCGTTTGCCGAGCGCGGCCACGGCTGCTCGGAGGGCTGTGTGCTCGTCGGTCTCTGCTACCGGGCTCATGGGGTCTCCTGGAGGGTGCGGCGGGGTCGTGGCTGGTCGCGCGGCGGCGGCCCTAAAGGGGCTCGTCCGGCTCGACCACGGCCAGAAGGGTGCCGACCTCGACCTGCTGGCCCGGGGCGGCGTGAAGGGCACTGAGCGTGCCTGTGGCGGGCGCGGAGATCTTGTGCTCCATCTTCATCGCCTCCAGCCAGACGAGGGGCTGTCCGGCCGTCACGGCGGCTCCGGCGGCCAGGCCTTCGGCGACGCGGACGACGGTCCCCGGCATGGGGGCCAGGAGCGAGCCGGGCGCCTGCTGGGTGGCGGGGTCGGGGAAGCGGGGCAGCGCGGTGAGGGTGGTGGGGCCGACGTGGATCCGGTCGCCGTAGCGGCTGATCTCGAACTTGCGCCGTACGCCGTCGATTTCGAGTACGACGAGATCGGCGGCGGCGTGCACGACGCGTACCCCTTCGGCGGTGAGGCCGTCGCGGGTGTGCCGGTAGTGGACCTCGTGCTCGGTGCCGTCGACGAGATAGCGCTTGGTCTGCGGCTGGGAGGGCAGGTTGCGCCAGCCGCCGCCGAACCGGGAGCGGCCGTGCGCGTCGGAGAGCGCCGCGGCGAGCGGTGCGTACGGGTCCGGGGCCGCCCTGGTGAGCTCCTCCAGGTGGCGCTCGTAGAAGCCGGTGTCCATCCGCCCCGACACGAACTCCTCGTGCCGCAGGGACCGTACGAGAAGGTCCCTGTTGGTGACGGGGCCGTGGACGCTCGCCCGCTCCAGGGCGCCGGACAGCTTGCGGAGGGCTTCCGTGCGCGTGGGGGCGTGGGCGACGGCCTTGGCGAGCATCGGGTCGTAGTGGATGCCGATGGGGTCGCCGTCGGTGTAGCCGGTGTCCAGGCGGATGCCTTCGGGAACGGCGAGACGGTGCAGGGTGCCGGTCTGCGGGGCCCAGGCGCGGGCCGGGTCCTCGGCGTAGAGGCGGGCCTCGATGGCGTGGCCACGCGCGCGTGGAGGCTCGTTCTCGAGTACGGCGCCCTCGGCGACCTGGAGCTGGAGCGCCACGAGGTCGATGCCGAAGACGGCTTCCGTGACGGGGTGTTCGACCTGGAGGCGGGTGTTCATCTCCAGGAAGTGGGCCTTGCCGTCGGCGATCAGGAACTCGACGGTGCCCGCGCCCACGTAGTCGACGGCGCGCGCGGCGCGTACGGCCAGCTCGCGGAGTTCCGCCACCAGCGCGGGTGCGAGGCCGGGCGCCGGCGACTCCTCGATCACCTTCTGATGGCGCCGCTGGAGCGAGCAGTCACGGGTGCCGAGCGCCCACACGGTGCCGTGCGTGTCGGCCAGGATCTGCACCTCGACATGCCGGCCGCCCTCCACGTACGGCTCGACGAAGACCTCCCCGTCGCCGAAGGCACTGAGGGCCTCGGCGCGGGCGGCCGTCAACTCGGCGTCGAGGTCGGCGAGTTCCCGTACGACGCGCATACCGCGCCCGCCGCCGCCCGCGGCCGCCTTCACCAGCACGGGGAGGTCGCCCTCCGTCACCGTCGACAGGGGTTCGAGTCCCATCAGCTTCTTGGCGCGCGTCTTCGACGCCATCGCCTCGATCGCCTCGGGCGGCGGTCCGATCCAGAGGAGCCCGGCGTCGAGCACGGCCCGCGCGAAGTCGGCGTTCTCGGAGAGGAAGCCGTACCCGGGGTGCACGGCGTCCGCGCCGGCGCTCAGGGCCGCCTTCACGATCAGGTCGCCGCGCAGATACGTCTCCGAGGGCGCCGCACCCGGCAGCCGTACCGCCGCGTCGGCCACGCGCGCGTGGAGGGCGTTCTCGTCGGCGTCCGAGTGCACGGCGACGGTCCGGATTCCCAACTCACCGCAGGTGCGGAAGACCCGGCAGGCGATCTCGCCACGGTTGGCGACCAGAAGGGTTCTGATCATGAGGAGTGCACTCTTTCCACTAGATCACCGCAACCATCAATTGAGGAACCACCACGGCGAGCAACCAGGTCCGCGAGAGCGGCGGCGGTTCAGCCGCAAAGGACAGCTCTCACATCCGGAAGACGCCGAAGCCACCGCGCGCGCCCTCGTAGGGCGCCGTGTGGATCGCGGACAGGCACATGCCGAGGGCGGTGCGGGTGTCGCGCGGGTCGATGACCCCGTCGTCGTACAGCCGCCCCGACAGGAACATCGGCAGCGACTCGGACTCGATCTGCTGCTCCACCATGGCGCGCAGCGCGGCGTCGGCGTCATCGTCGTACGGCTGCCCCTTGGCGGCGGCCGACTGCCGGGCGACGATCGAGAGGACGCCGGCGAGCTGCTGGGGGCCCATGACGGCGGACTTGGCGCTGGGCCAGGCGAAGAGGAAGCGCGGGTCGTAGGCGCGCCCGCACATGCCGTAGTGGCCCGCTCCGTAGGAGGCACCCATCAGCACGGACAGGTGCGGGACGCGGCTGTTGCTCACCGCGTTGATCATCATCGCGCCGTGCTTGATGATGCCGCCCTGCTCGTACTCCTTGCCGACCATGTAGCCGGTGGTGTTGTGCAGGAAGAGGAGGGGGATGTCGCGCTGGTTGGCGAGCTGGATGAACTGGGCGGCCTTCTGCGACTCGGCGCTGAAGAGCACTCCCTGGGCGTTGGCAAGGATGCCGACGGGGTAGCCGTGCAGGGTCGCCCAGCCGGTGGTGAGGCTCGTCCCGTAGAGGGGCTTGAACTCGTCGAAGTCGGAGCCGTCGACGAGGCGGGCGACGACCTCGCGCGGGTCGAAGGGGTGCCTGAGGTCTCCCGGGACGATCCCCAGGAGCTCGTCCTCGTCGTACTTCGGCGGCGCGGCCGGGCCCGGATCGACGTACGCCTTGCGGTGGTTGAGGCGGGCCACCACGCGCCGGGTCTGCCGGATCGCGTCCTGCTCGTCGACGGCGAAGTAGTCCGCGAGCCCCGACACGCGCGCGTGCATCTCGGCGCCGCCCAGCGACTCGTCGTCGCTCTCCTCACCGGTGGCCATCTTCACCAGCGGCGGCCCGCCCAGGAAGACCTTCGCCCGCTCCTTGACCATGATCACGTGGTCGGACATACCGGGGATGTACGCGCCGCCGGCGGTGGAGTTCCCGAACACGACGGCCACGGTCGGGATTCCGGCCGCCGACAGCCGCGTGAGGTCGCGGAAGATCGCGCCCCCAGGGATGAAGATCTCCTTCTGGGACGGCAGATCGGCGCCGCCGGACTCGACGAGACTGATGCAGGGCAGCCGGTTGGCGAGGGCGATGTCATTGGCCCGCAGGGCCTTCTTCAGACTCCACGGGTTGCTGGCGCCGCCGCGCACGGTCGGGTCGTTCGCCGTGATCAGGCATTCCACGCCCTCGACGACACCGATCCCGGTGACCAGCGAGGCACCGACCGCGAAGTCACTCCCCCAGGCCGCGAGCGGCGACAGCTCGAGGAACGGCGTGTCGGGGTCCACGAGCAGTTCGATGCGTTCCCGGGCCAGCAGCTTGCCGCGTTTGCGATGCCGGGCGACGTACTTCTCGCCGCCGCCCGCGAGAGCCTTGGCGTGCTCGGTGTCCAGCTCCGTGAGCTTGGTGAGCATGGCCTCGCGGTTGGCGGCGTAGTCGGGGCTCCGCGTGTCGAGCGCCGAGGAGATGACGGTCACAGGAGCGTCTCCGGGATGTCGAGGTGGCGGGAGCGGAGCCATTCGCCCAGCGCCTTGGCCTGGGGGTCGAAACGGGCCTGCGAGGCCACGCCCTCGCCGAGGATTCCCTCGACGACGAAGTTGAGGGCGCGCAGGTTCGGCAGCACATGGCGTACGACGGTCAGGTCGGCCGTCTCCGGGAGGAGTTCGCGGAACCGGTCGACCGTGAGGGTGTGCGCGAGCCATCGCCAGGCCGCGTCCGTACGGACCCACACGCCGACGTTCGCGTTGCCGCCCTTGTCGCCGCTGCGGGCTCCGGCGATGAGGCCGAGGGGGGCGCGGCGGGTGTGTTCCGACGGTGGCGGCGGCTCGGGAAGAGCCGGTTCCGGCACGTCTTCGAGTACGAGGATGTCGTGGGCCGGCGCCACAGGGATGCGGCGTCCGTCGTGGAGGACGGCCACATGGTCCACGTCGCCATGGGGGACGTACACATCCTCGAAGACCCCATAGGGGGCGCCCGTCCCAGGTGGAGCCACCACATGGAATCCGGGGTAGCCGGACAGGGCGAGTTCGATGGCGGCGCCGCTGAACGCCCGCCCCACCGCGTGCTGGTCGGGGTCCCGTACGACGAGCCGGAGGAACGCGCTCGCGGTCTCCTCGGTGGCGGCGTCGGGATGATCGGTGCGGGCGAGCTCCCAACGCACGTCGGCGGGCCGGGACTTGGCCGAGGCCAGCGCGGTGTCCATCTGGTCCCGGACGAGGGCGGCCTTCGCCTCGATGTCGAGCCCCGTCAGCACGAACACGACCTCGTTGCGGAAGCCGCCGAGCCGGTTGAGGCCGACCTTGAGGGTGGGGGGCGGTGCCTCGCCGCGCACGCCGTCGATCCGTACCCGGTCGGGGCCCTGTTGGGTCAGCCTGACGGTGTCGAGCCGGGCGGTGACGTCGGGCCCCGCGTACCGGGCGCCCGACGTCTCGTACAGGAGCTGCGCGGTGACCGTGCCGAGGTCGACGAGTCCGCCGGTGCCGTCGTGTTTGGTGATGACACTCGTGCCGTCCTCGTGGAGTTCGGCGAGCGGGAAGCCGGGGTGGCGGAGGACAGCGGGGTCGTGCTCGGCGAAGAAGGCGTAGTTGCCGCCGGTGGCCTGGGCGCCGCACTCCAGGACGTGCCCGGCGACCACGGCGCCGGCAAGCCGGTCGTACTCCCCCGGCCCCCAGCCGAAGTGGGCCACGGCGGGCCCTGTGACCAGCGCCGCGTCCGTCACCCGCCCGGTGACGACGATGTCCGCGCCCTCGCGCAGACAGGCGGCGATTCCGGCGCCGCCGAGGTAGGCGTGCGCGGCGAGGCTCTCCGGGTACCTGGATCCGAGTCCGTCGCCCTCGACATGCGCGACCCGTACCGGGATGCCGAGCCGGTCCGCCAACTCCCGTACGGCGTCGGCGAGTCCGGCCGGGTTGAGACCACCGGCGTTCGCGACGACACGTACCCCGCGCTCGTGCGCGAGGCCGAGGCACTCCTCCAACTGGCCCAGGAAGGTCTTGGCGTATCCGCGCCGGGGATCCTTCAGGCGGTCCCGCCCCAGGATGAGCATGGTCAGCTCGGCGAGGTAGTCGCCGGTGAGGACGTCCAGCGGGCCGCCGGTGAGCATCTCGCGCATGGCGTCGAAGCGGTCGCCGTAGAAGCCGGAGGCGTTGCCGATGCGGAGGGGGGCGACGGTCATCGCGCCACCCCCTTCGGCGCGCGGCCGGTGCGGGACTTCGGTGCGCGCCCGGCGCCGGACGGCCCCGCGAACGCCTGCGCGATGTGCAGCCACCGGTCGGCGTCGGGCCCTTCCGCCCGTACGGCGAGGTCGGCGCGGTTGGCCCGCTGGGTGACCAGCAGGCAGAAGTCCAGCGCGGGGCCGGTGACACGCTGGGCGGCGTCCGCGGGCCCGTGCGTCCACAACTCCCCCGACGGTCCGACGAGTTCCACCCGGAACTCCTCACTCGGCGCGGTGAGCCCTCGTACCCCGAAGGCGAAGTTTCGTGTCCGCACACCGATGCGCACCACATGCTGAAGCCGGTCCGTAGGTACGCGCACCACACCCAACGCGTCGGCCACATCCTGTCCGTGGGCCCAGGTCTCCATGACGCGGGCGGTGGCCATGGAGGCGGCGGACATGGGCGGCCCGTACCAGGGGAAGCGCACGCCCAGGGGCGCGGCGCGCAGCGCGCCTTCCAACTCCCCTCGCCCCGCACGCCAGGTGCTGAGCAAGCGCGCGGGCGCCGCGCGCGCCCCCTCCTCCGCGCCTTCGTCCACGAAGGACCCGGCCGCCGCGAACGCCTTCTCGGTCGCCCGCCCGAACGCCTCCGCGTCCGTGATCGCGATCAGTGCAGCCCGGTCGGTCCAGGCGAGATGCGCGATCTGATGGGCGACGCTCCACCCCTCGGCGGGCGTCGGAAGGGCCCAGTCCCCCTCCTCCAACTTCCCCACCAGCTGGTCGAGTTCCTCACTCTCCCGATGCAGATCGTCGATCACGGACGACGGGTCGAACACGATGGCGCTCCCCTCGGGGCACGACGGAGTGCGGGGTGGTGCGGTGTGTTCTGGAGCATGGCAGCGACCATGGAAACAAGCAAGCGTGCTTGCATTGTTCATTTACGCCACGCGGCGCATGCGAGTCGACACTCTCAGCGACTCGGTCCGCCTGGAACGGCAGCGGCTTCTCGCGCGCGGGAAGCCTCCGCTGGTCTGGGGGTAGTCCTCGACGAGGCCGTGTTGCACCGGCCGTTCGGCGACCAGCAGGTCATGCGCGGGCAACTCACGCACCTGTTGAACCTGCGCGACAGGCGCCAGGTGCGCGTACAGGTGCTCCCCTTCGCGGCGGGCCAACACCCGGCTACAGCTGGTTCGTTCACCGTTATGCGCTTCGATACGGACCCGGACATCACATACTCCGAGAACTACGACTCCGGCTACATGACCGCCAACCCAGACCTCGCCGCCCGGGACTGCTCCCACCGTTACGGTCACCTGAAGGCCGCCGCCCTCTGCGTAGAGGACTCGGCGGCACGGATCGCCCGCCTACGCGAACCAACGCAGCCCGGTTTCGCTTGACCAAAGAGATAGGGGCACCCCCCCACATAGCCGTCCGCGACTCCAAGAACCCCGCCCACGGGGCCCTTACGGTCACGCCGGAGGCCTTCGCCGCGTTCGTGGCGGCGGCAGTCACCGGCGTACCTGACTAGGGACTGTGCGGGTGGGGCGGGCCGGTCACGCGTCGGGGACGTCCGGGGCGTCCCGCACGGCCTGTTCCAGCAAGGCGCCCGCCGCCCAGCGCATGACGTCCTTCGCCTCCTCGGGGTCGAGTTCGCAGACGTCCCGGGCGGAGATCACGGCCTCCACTCCGTAGACCAGGGTGACGGCCATGGTGAGCCTGCGGTGCAGTTCGGGCGGCAGAGTGTCGGCGAGCGGCTCCAGGGCGGTACGGGTGAGGTCCAGCCGGGAGCGGCTGCGGATCGGGTGCTGTCCGTCGGGCTCGTCCGTACCGGCCGCCCGCTGCTCGAACCAGCGTTCCATCGAGGTCTTCAGCAGGGTCCGCCACAGCGCCTCGTCGCCGAGTTGGGCGTCGGCCGTCCGGGAGACGACCGTGTCGAGGCGTTCCGCCGGGTCCGCGGGCAGGTCGGCGAGGAACTCCGGGCCGCGCACCACGGTCCTGGTCTCCACCACCAGGTCCTGGGGGGTGGAGAAGTACCGGTAGGCGGTGGCCACGGACACCTGGGCCCGCTCGGCGACCTCCGAGATCGTGATCGACCGGCCCTCGCGGATCAGGGCGGCCGCAGCGTCGATGAGCGCCCGTCGGGTCCGCATCTTCTGGTTCCGGCGACCGTCGCCCTGCCAGCCCCGTGCGTCGACCGCGCCGGGCCCACGCGCGCCGGTCGTGCTTCCGGTGCGCCCCTCCGTCATGCGAGTCGCCTCTATTCGTGAGAGAGTTTTCTCATTACGCTAGCACTGTCTCACCAAACGGGGGTCGCCCGCCTTCGGGCGCGCGGCATGACGAAAGGGGTGGTGCTCCATGAGCGCCATGACACCCGAGGAAATGGAAGCCCTGATCCAGGCCCATGTCGAGGCCGAGGGGAACGGGGACGCGGAAGCGGCCGTGGCGATGTACACGGACGACATCGAGCACGACGTGGTCGGCTGGCCGGGACCCCCGGCCCGCGGCACGGCGGAGGCGCTGGACCGCTACCGCCAGCTGCTCAAGGACTTCCGGGCCGAGAAGGAAGAGCGCACCCACACGTACTACGGGGAGAACGCCGCGACGGTGGAGGACCTGATCACCGGCGTGGTCACCGGCTCGATGCTGGGCATCCCCGGCAACGGCCGGCGAATCACCTTCCGGCTCCTGCACGTCTTCGAGTTCACGGACGGCCGGATCTCCCGCGAGAACGTCTGGATGGACGGGGCGACCATCGCCGCACAGCTGACCGCGCCCTAGCCGACCCGGCACCGACGGTTGTCGCCGCGCCCTGACCGGCCCGGCGACAACCGTCGGCGCAGCGAAACCGACTCCGCCTCAAGCCGTCGGCTCGGCCTCCAGCCCCCGCGCCTTCCCCCGCCCCACCTGCGTCCGCACCGCGCCCATGCTCGCCGCGATGACGAGGGCGATGGCGAGGGCCTGCATGGCGGAGAGGGACTGGTCGAGGATGAGGAAGCCGGCGGTGGCGGCGAGGGCCGGTTCGAGGCTCATGAGGATGGCGAAGGTGGAGGAGGGGAGGCGGCGCAGGGCGAGGAGTTCGAAGGTGTAAGGGAGGACGGAGGAGAGTATGGCCACCGAGGCGCCCAGGGCGAGCGTCGTGGGGGCCAGCAGCTTCGAGCCCGACTCCACGATCCCCAACGGCAGGAACACCACCGCCGCGACCACCATGGCGAGCGCGAGCCCGTCGGCCTGCGGAAAGCGTCGCCCCGTACGGGCACTGAAGATGATGTACGTCGCCCACATGGCGCCTGCCAACAGGGCGAAGGCGACGCCGAGGGGGTCGAGGCTGCTGAAGCCTCCGCCGCCGAGGAGGAAGACGCCGGCGAGGGCGAGGCCCGCCCAGACGAGGTTCAGGGCGCGGCGGGAGGCGAGGACGGAGAGGGCGAGCGGGCCGAGTACTTCGAGGGTGACGGCGGCGCCCAGCGGGATGCGGTCGACCGACTGGTAGAACAGCCCGTTCATCGCGGCCATCGTGACGCCGAAGACGACGATGGTGCCCCAGTCCGCGCGCGCGTACCCGCGCACCTTGGGCCGGCAGACCACCAGCAGCACGATCGCGGCCACCGCGAGCCGCAGGGTGACGACCCCGAGTGCCCCGGCACGCGGCATCAGCGTCACGGCCAGCGCGCCGCCGAACTGCACCGAGATCCCGCCGGCGAGGACCAGGCCCAGCGGGCCCAGGGCATCCCGTCGCCCGGAGCCCTTCGCGGAACCTTCCGGGGACCCTTCCGCAGAAACGGCTGACGCTGCCGCTGCGGCGACAGCGGGCTCTGTGGTCGTCATGGCCGCTTCAGCGCCGGGGAGGTTCACGGGAGCCGTCCAGGAAGTTCGGGTCGAGGTTCACTGATGATCGTCTAACCTGCTGCACTTGCCAGTCCAGGGTAATGGACTCCGTCAGGACTGTGAACCTCTTTTGCCACTGACCGCAAGGTGCGATGGGTCACCCGCGTCGGGCCGTGCACGGGTCACCCGCATCGGGCCATGCAGGGCTCACCCGCGTCGGGCCATGTAGAGGTCCAGCGCCTTGTGGAGGACTCGGTTGAGGGGGAAGTCCCATTCGCCGAGGTACTCGGCGGCCTCGCCGCCCGCGCCGACCTTGAAGCGGAGGAGGCCGAGGAGGTGGTTGGTCTCGTCCAGGGTGTCGGTGATGCCGCGGAAGTCGTAGACGGAGGCGCCGAGTTCGTGGGCGTCGGACATCATGCGCCACTGGATGGCGTTGTTCGGCTGGACCTCACGTTTGCGGCTGGTGGAGGCGCCGTAGGAGTACCAGACGTGTCCGCCGACGGTCAGCATCGTGGCGGCGGCGAGGACGTCGCCGTCGTGGTGGGCGAGGTAGAGGCGCATACGGTCCGGGTCCTCGGCCGTGAGCGCGGTCCACATGCGCTGGAAGTAGGGCAGCGGGCGCGGGATGAAACGGTCGCGCCCGGCCGTCTCCGCGTACAGCTCGTAGAAGGCGGGCAGGTCGTCGTAACCGCCCCGCACCACCTTCACGCCGGCCTTCTCGGCCTTCTTGATGTTGCGCCGCCACTGCTGGTTGAGGCCCTGGTGGATCTCCTCCAACGACCGCCCGGCGAACGGCACCTGGAACACGTACCGCGGCTGCCCGGCCGCGAATCCGTCCTCGCTGTCGGGCTCGGTCCGCTGCCAGCCCATCCGCCGGAGCCGTTCCGCGAGTTCGAACGCCGCCGGCTCGTACGTCGTCGCCTCCGCGTCTCCCAGCCGCCGCGCCGCCGGATCGGCGATCGCCGCCTTGACCGCGTCGGCACTCCATCGTCGTACGACCACGGGCGGGCCCATCTTCACCGAGAACGCGCCCCGCGCCTTGAGGTGGGCCAGCATCGGATCGAGCCAACGTTCGAGATCCGCCGCGCGCCAGTCGATGACCGGCCCCTCGGGGAGGTACGCGAGATACCGCTTGACCTTCGGCAACGGCCGCAGCAGCACCAGCCCCACCCCGACGAGCCGCCCCTCCCCGTCGAACCAGCCCAGACTCTCCGCCCGCCAGTCCGGCTTCACGTCACCCCAGGACGGCACCTGCATATGGCTGGCGGACGGACGGGTGCTCACGAACGCCAGGTGCTCTTCGCGGGTGATGGCGTGCAGGCGGAGACTCATACGCGGCACTCCTCATGGGGGGTAGGTGGATCTGCCAGCGTACTTACGGGGGTCGTACCGGTTCCGATCGGCGCGTTCGGATGAGCGAGGCGAGGCGTCCAGGCCGAGAGGCCCCGAGACTGCCCCCCACGCTGTCGGCGAATACGTCCGGCGACGCAAGTGTCTCGCCAGTCCCAGCGACGCGCCGTGACCTACGGCGTGTCGCTGGGACTCAGCAACCAGACCTCACCGGGCGTCTGATCGGTCAGAGGCAGAAGGTCACGCGTGGGACTCACCAGGACCGGTGGGCGAGCGGACCATGAAGACGTCGACAGCGTCCTGGGTCGCCACGGTGAAGCCATGCCGCTCGTAGAGGCGTCTGGCGGCACTGCCCTGCAACACGTTCAGGTGTACCGTCGCGCCCTCTGAGTCCGTGCGGTCCAGCAGGGTACGCAGGATCGCCGAACCGACGCCGCAGCCCTGGAGTTCCGGGGCGAGATAGAAGTGCTCCAGCCACTGACCGCCCTCGCCCGGGCGCAGTGTCACACAGCCCGCGAAGGCGCCGTCGGCCACGACGACCGACGTGTACCGCGCGGAGAAGGAGTCACGCAGGCGCTGCCGGACCCGGTGCTCGTCGAACCGGCCCAGCCGCTCCAGGTCCGGCCGCATCACCCTCGCCCGCAGCTCCGCGATCGCTTCGACGTCCGCCGGCTCCGCGACGCGCAGTGCCCATCCGCCGGCCCCTCCCAGGGCGGCACCGGATGTCGCCCGCCCCCGCCCCGTTCCGCCCGCCCTCGTACTCACGTCCATGACCGGAGTATCCCAACAGGCAGTTGCGCTCCCTGAATCACCGCCGTCCCGCAGGTCAACGCCCGTCACGCGGCCCGAACGCCTCGATCGCCTCCGCGTCCGTGGCCCGGGCGTTGAGGAAGTAGTCGGCCCACTCGGCGATCTCCGGGTAGCCGGACTCCCGGGTGAGGCGGGTGGTCGCGGCCGGGATGTCGAAGGGCGTGGTGCGGAGGGTGACTCCCGGGCCAAGGAGGGACCAGTGGGCGCCGGGGCGGGCGTACGGCATGCCGAAATCCGACCCGTTGGCAGCTGGCAGTTGGCAGTTGGCAGCTTGACGCCGCTTTTAGCTAACCGCTATCTATTAGGGCTCGCACAGTAGAGCGCGCAACGAGGGGGAGGGTAGTCCGTGCAGGACGTGGTGCTGGCGCTTCTGGTGAAGGAGCCGTCGCATGGGTACGACCTGCGCGGGCGGCTGCTTGCGGCGCTCGGGCCGCTCGGCGAGACGCTCAACGCCGGGCAGGTGTACGTGACGCTCACCCGGCTGGAGAAGGCGGGTCTGGTCGTACAGGAACGCGAGGACGCGTCCGCGCGCGGTCCACGGCGCAAGGTGTACGCGCTGACCGGGGCCGGACGGGAGCGGGTGGCCAGGTGGCTGGCCGAGCCCGCCGGGCCCCGGGCGGACGTGGCGGAGTTCCATCTGAAGCTGGTGGCCGCCGCCGAGTCGGGCATGGCAGAGCCGCTCGCGCTTGTCGAGGCCCGGCGCCACGAGCTGAGACGCAGCCTCGCCGAGGCCCAGCACGCCGTCCTCGCTCACGACACGGACTCGGAGGCCGGGCTGCTCCTAGAGGGCATAGCACTCCGATTGCAGGCGGATCTGCGCTGGTTGGAGGCGTGCAGGCGGACCTGGTCCGCCCGCACGCCGTACAGGAAAGGCGGAGGGGACGGATGACGACACCAGGCGGCCGGTGGGGCAGAGGGCGGTCCCGGCGCGGCGACTCCGGGGACGTGGCGGCAGGCCCGGTGCTGCGGGCCGTCGGCCTGTCGCGGATCTACGGGCAGGGCGCGAGCACGGTGGTGGCCGTCGACGCGGTCGACCTCGACATACCGTCCGGGCAGACGCTGGCCGTGACCGGCCCCAGTGGCTGCGGCAAGTCGACGCTGCTGCATCTGCTGGGCGGCCTCGACCGGCCCGACGCGGGTGAGGTGTGGCTCGGCGGGCGGCGTATCGACCTGCTCGGCGAACGCGCGCTCGCTCGACTGCGGCGCCGCGCCGTCGGCTTCGTGCACCAGGACTTCCACCTGATGGACGAACTGACCGCGGCCGAGAACGTCGAGCTGCCCGCGCTGCTCGCCGGCGACTCGCCGCGCACCGCCCGCCGTCGCGCCGCCGCCCTTCTCGACCGTGTCGGGCTCGCGGACCGGGACCGGCACCTGCCGTCCGAGCTGTCCGGCGGGCAGCGGCAGCGGGTCGCCATCGCCCGCGCCCTGGTCAACGAGCCGCTCGTGGTCCTCGCCGACGAGCCCACCGGGAACCTCGACACCGCCGCGACCCACGACGTCCTCTGCCTCTTCGCCGACCTGCGGGTCACCGGACAGACCCTCGTCCTCGTCACCCATGACGAACGCGTGGCCGCCACCGCGGACCGGGTTGTCTCCCTCCGCGACGGGGCGACGGCCGAGGACACGCCTCTGGCCGCGGGTGGCTCGCAGCTCGGCACGCTCCTCGGCTGGGAGGAATGACCATGGGCCGTCTGCTGCTGATCTGGCGGCTCGTCGCACGGGACCTGCGCCGCCGACCCGGCGAGGCCGTCATGTTCCTTCTCACGGTCACCGCCGCCACCGCGTCGCTAACCCTGGGAATGGCCACCGACAACGCCGTGGTCGCCGGGTACATGAAGACCCGCGAGGCCACCGCGGGACCCGACATCACGGCCATCACCACCGCCACGGACCCCTCTGCCCTGGCCGGACGCATCGCGGACGCCCCCGGCGTGGACACGGTCGCCGACCCGGTCCCCGGGTTCTCCACCACGGTCCACGCCAACGGGCAGACGGAAAACACCGCGGTCGAGGGGCGCGAGCGCACCGCGTCCACCGTGGACCGGCCGCTGGTGACCTCCGGCACGTGGGTACGTAGCGGCGGCGCGGTCATCGAACGCGGCTTCGCCCAGGCACTCGGCGTACACGTCGGAGACCGTGTCACCATCGGTGAGCGGGACTACCCAGTTGTCGGTACGGCCATCAGCGCGGCCACCGCCGTCTATCCGTGGGGCAATTGGGCCGAGGGCCCGGGGCCGTCCGACGGTGGCGGCCGGATCTGGCTCACCACCGACGACGCCCGCGCGGCAGCCGGCGATGAGTCCCTCCTGTACCTCTTGAACATCAAGCTGTCCGACCCCGACGCGACGCCCACCGGGGCGAACACCGTCCTCACCGACGACCTCTGGGGTCAGGACTGGGTCAACACCCATCCCTGGCAGACCTTCGTCGACGGGGACACACGACTGCTGAGTTTCGCCCGGCCCACCCTGGTCATCGGCGGCGGTCTCCTCGCCGCGGCCTCGCTGGTCACCCTCGCGTCGCTCGCCGCCGTGCGCGCCCCACGGGACCGCCGGCGCGCGGGCCTGTTCAAGGCGGTCGGTGCCACGCCCCGTACCGTGGCCGCGATGCTGCTCGCGCAGTACCTGCTCCTCACGGTGGTGGCCACCGCCGTCGGGGTCACCGTGGGATGTCTGACCGCGCCCGCGCTGGCCGACCCCAGTGCCGGGCTGGTCAACACAGCCGGCCCGCCGACCACCGGCATCGTCGCGGCCGCGAGCGTGCTCGCCCTCCTGGTGACCCTGGTCGGCACGCTCGGGCCCGTCCTGCGCACCGTGCGCTCCAGCACCGTCGACACCCTCACCGACCCTGCGCACCTGACCGCGTACCGTCCTCGCCTTACGGCCATGACGGCCTACCTGCCCACGCCACTCCTGATCGGCGTACGGCTGATCGCACGCCGTCCCGGGCGCGCGGCCCTGAGCGCCGTCGGCACCGCCGCCACCACGGTCATGGTGACCGCGGTCCTCACCTTCCGGGTGTCGCTCGAAGCGGACACCGCCCTGGGAACGTCCGCCGTCCAGGAGATCCGCAACGCCGTGACAGGCCAGGTCATGCTCGGTGTCACGGTCGCCCTCGTGGCACTGTCCGTGCTCAACACCGTCTTCGTCAGCTGGAGCACCGCGGTGCAGGCCCGGCGCGCCCTGGCCGTCACCCGCGCCCTCGGCGCCACCCCCGGCCAGGTCGTCGCGGCGCTCTGCACCGCGCAACTGCTGCCCGCCGTGGGCGCGATCGCGGTGGGGATCCCGATCGGGATCGGCCTGTTCGCACTGTTCAGCGCGGTCGTGGTGACACCCCCGGGCAGCTGGCTCGCGGCCGCGGCCCCGGCCGTACTCCTGGCCGTAGCGGCGCTGACCGCCCTGCCCGCCTGGCTCCACACCCGCAGCCCCGCCGGTCGCGCCCTCAACGCCGAACCCGTCTGACGGGCCTTCCCTGCCGCTGACTCACCGCAGTTGTCAGCACGATCAGCCCGGTCAGCCCGGTCAGCCCGGTCAGCCGGTCAGCCGGTCAGCCGGTCAGCCGGTCAGCCGGTCAACCCGATCAGCCGGTCAACCCGATCAGCCGGTCCTGGTGGCGAAGGGGCCGCCATCTCCGAACACGAGCCGCGCGAAGTTCTCGCCGATGCGGCGGTGTCCCGCGGGATCGGGGTGGACCTCGTCGGGCAGGGGCAGTTCGGCGTAGTCCCTCTCGCCGTAGAGGTCACGGCCGTCGAGGTGGTGCAGGTTCGGGTCGTCGGCCGCCCGCTGTTCGACGGTCCGGGCGAGTTCCTCGCGGATGACGTTGAGCGTCAGGCGCCCGGCGGCCCGTTCGGCAGGGTCGCCCGTGGCCTTGAAGCGCAGGATGCCGCCGGCGAAGTCGGGCGCGAGAGGGCCGGGGGTGTCCTCCTGGACCGGGCACAGGATGGGGGACACGACCAGCAACGGTGTCGTCGGATGCCCCTCGCGGATGGTGTCCAGGAAGCCGTGGACCGCGGGGGTGAAGGCGCGCAGACGCATCACATCGGCGTTGACGACATTGATGCCGATCTTGAGGCTGATCAGGTCCGCGGGGGTGTCCCGCATCGCACGGGCGGTGAACGGGTCGAGCAGCGCGCTGCCGCTGAATCCCAGGTTGACCAGCTCCACTTCGCCCTGCGCGGCGGCCAGGGCCGGCCAGATGGCGGTCGGGTGGGCGGCGTTCGAGCCGTGGCTGATGGAACTGCCGTGGTGGAGCCACACCTTGCGCCCGTTGTCCCGCGCCGGCTCGACCGGGGCATCGGTGCGCAGGGCGATCAGCTCGGTGATCTCCGTGTGCGGAAGCCAGATCTCGACGTCCTTGTCACGTGCCGGAAGACCGGTGAACCGGGCGGTGCCCGCGGGCCCTTCACTCAGTTCGGAGGACTGGGTGACCATGTCGACGATCGTGCGGACGTTACCGCCGGGCACCGTTGCCTGGGCAGCGAGCCGGCCGTCGACCAGCAGGTCGTACACGCCGTCCGCGGGGGCCGGGAAGCCTCGGTAGACCCGCTTGGTGGGCAGCGTGTCCAGCTCGATGACGGTGGCCCGGGTGCGGAAGACCAACCGCACGCCGGAGGGCTGGGCCTCGGCTGCGGCCAGTCGGTCGTCGGGGATCTGTCGGCGAGCCCGAGCGGGCAGACGGTGCGGCAGCAGGCCGTACGCGGTCGGCTCCACGTCGAGGAAACCGCGCAGCATGTCGACGGTGACGGGCGTGGTGACAGGTGTGGTCATCCAGTCGTGCTCAGTGTTCATTGCTCATGGTCCTGGGGCTGTGGGGGTGTGGGGCTGTGGGGCTGTGACTGTTGCTGTGGCTCTGGCCGCGTCCGCGGCCGCTCAAGGCGTGGTCCAGTTGCGCAGGAGGGCGTCCAGTCGGTCCAGGGTCCAGGTCCAGGACTCCTGGGAGTCGACGGCGGTGTGGCTGAAGCTTCCGGCCATCTCCAGGCTGACGTAGCCGTGGAAGACGCCGCCGAGCATCCGGACCGCGTGTGTCTGGTCCGGCTCCGTCAGGTCGTAGCCGCGCAGGATCGCCCGCGTCATCTGCGCGTGCCGAGGGCCGGCACTGGCGGCCGCGGTCTCGGGGTCGAGCCGGAGCCGCATGGCGTCGTACCGGCCGGGGTGCTCCCGGGCGTAGTCGCGGTAGGCATCAGCGAAAGCGGCCAGGGCGTCCTTGCCGGCGCGACCGGCCAGGGCGGCGGCGACCCGGTCGGCGAGTTCCTCCAGCGCGAACAGCGCGATCCTCGTCCTGAGGTCATGGGAGTTCTTCACGTGCGAGTACAGACTCGCGACCTTGACGTCGAACCTCCGGGCGAGCTCCGAGACGGTCACCTGCTCGAAGCCGACCTCATCGGCCAGCTCGGCCCCGGCCCGGGTCAGACGCTCCGTGGTCAGCCCCACTCGAACCATAACCACTCCCATAATCGCCGATGCCTATCATGCATTTACCTAATAGCTTTAGGCAAGTGGGGCTATCTCTCCTCCCCCAGCCCATCCGCCAGCACCTCCGCCATGTGCCGCCCCCTCCGGCCAGCCAGCTGCTCCAGCTGTGTACGGCAGGAGAAGCCGTCCGCCAGGATCACCGTGTCGTCCGTGGCGGCCCGTACGGCCGGGAGGAGCTGCTCCTCGGCGCAGGCCGTCGACACCTCGTAGTGGCCCTTCTCGAAGCCGAAGTTGCCGGCGAGGCCACAGCAGCCGCCGGCGAGGGAGCCGGTGAGGCCCGCGGCCTCGCGCAGGCGGCGGTCGGCGGCGTCGCCGAGGACCGCGTGCTGGTGGCAGTGGGTCTGGCCGGTTGCCGGGCGGTCCAGCCGGGGTGGGGTCCAGTGCGGGGCGTGCCGTTCCAGGGCCTCCGCGAACGTCGTCACCGCCGCCGCCAGACGTGCCGCACGCGGGTCGTCGTGCAGCAGCTCCGGCAGGTCGGTGCGGAGGGCGGCGGCGCAGCTCGGTTCCAGGACGACGACCGGGGTGCCCGCCTCCAGGTACGGCTCCATCAGGTCGAGCGTGCGGCGCATCACGGTGCGGGCGCGGTCGAGCTGGCCGGTGGAGACGTAGGTCAGGCCACAGCAGACGCGGTGCCGACGACGCGGCAGGACCGCACCGAAACCCGCACCGAAACCCCCACCGAAGCCGATCGGGCCCTTCGTCACGCCGTCCCCGATCGGGCCCTTCGTCACGCCACCCCCGATCGTCCCCCTCGTCACGCCACCCCCGACCGGGCCCCTCGTCACGCCATCCCCGACCGGGCCCCGTGACGGCCCGTCCCCGCCGGGACCCCGCACGACCCCCGCCGCCCCGTCCGGTCCCGGAATCCCCCCAGCCTCTTCAGGCATCCCCGCCGGCGTGAACTTCATCGCCCTCGTCGGCGGCAGCAGCACCGTCAGCCCCGCCGCCTCCAGGACCCGTACGGCGGCCTTGCCCACGGACGGCGAGAGGTACTCCGTAAAGGTGTCGGGCCACACGACAACGACCTGCCCACCGGAGCCGAAACCCGAGCCCGAGCCCGAGCCGGCCCCCGTACCGAACCCCGGAAACGGCCCCCGTACCCCCCGTTTGACGCCCCGCACGAACCCCCGCACCCGCGCCCGGAACCTCCGCGACCACCACCGGCTGAAGGTCTCCCGCGCCACCGTCGGAATCCCCCGCTCGGGCGCGATCCCGCCCAGCCGCTTGGCCACTGCCGCCAAAAACCCCACGCCGACAAGGAAGTTGACGATCCGTGCCGTGCGGGTGCCGGCGACGAACCCGAGCCACACCGGCAGCCACCCCATGGCGTAGTGGGCCGCCGGGCGACGGCGCCCCTCGTAGTGGTGGTGGAGGAACTCCGCCTTGTACGTGGCCATGTCGACGCCGACCGGGCAGTCGGACCGGCAGCCCTTGCAGGACAGGCAGAGGTCCAGCGCGTCGCGCACCTCAGTCGAACGCCACCCGTCGGTCACGACCTCGCCCGCGAGCATCTCGTGGAGCAGCCGCGCCCGTCCTCGCGTGGAGTGCTCCTCCTCGCCGGTCGCCCGGAAGGAGGGGCACATCACGTCCGTGCCGGCCGCAGAGGTCGTACGGCACTTCGCCACCCCCACACACCTGCGCACCGCCGCCGAGAAGTCCCCGCCGTCCGCCGGATACCCGAAGGCCACGTCGACCGGCTCTTTCGGCAGCACCGCGAATCGCAGGTTCTCGTCCAGCCGGTGCGGCCGCACCAGCATTCCGGGGTTGAGCAGGTCGTCCGGGTCCCAGACGCCCTTGACCCGCTCGAAGAGGCCGACCATCTCCGCGCCGTACATCCTCGGCAGCAACTCCGCCCGCGCCTGCCCGTCGCCGTGCTCGCCCGACAGCGAGCCCCCGTGGGACACGACGACGTCCGCGAGCTCCTCGGAGAAGCGCCGGAAGCGACCGATCCCGGCGGCGGTCATCAGGTCGAAGTCGATGCGTACGTGGATGCAGCCGTCGCCGAAGTGCCCGTACGGCGCGCCGCGCAGCCCGTGGGCCGTCAGCAGGGCCCGGAAGTCGCGGAGGTAGGGCCCGAGCCGGGCGGGCGGCACCGCGCAGTCCTCCCAACCGGGCCAGGCCTCGGTGCCGTCGGGCATCCGGGTCGCCGTGCCACTGGCGTCCTCGCGCAGCCGCCACAGGGCGCGCTGCCCGGCCGGGTCGGTGACGACGAGGGAGTCGACGACGTCGGCGGCCCGCACGATCGCGTCGCCGCGCGCGCGTGCCTCCGCCGTGTCCGCCCCGCCCGTCTCGACGAAGAGCCAGGCCCCGCCGCGCGGCAGCCCCGCGTCGGCCGGTACGAGGTCGGCGGCCATCCCCTCCACCGTCAGCGGGCCGTACGGCAGCAGTCCGGCGGCCGCCTCCGCCGCCGCGCTCTCGTCCGGGTACGCCAGCACGGCCAGCGCCCGCGCGCGGGGGGCCTCGACCAGTCGTACGACCGCCTCCGTCAGCAGCCCCAGGGTGCCCTCGGAGCCGCAGAAGGACCGGGCGACGTCCGCGCCGCGCTCGGGGAGGAGGGCGTCCAGCGCATACCCGGAGATACGGCGCGGGAGGTCCGGGAAGCCCGTGCGCAGGCGCGCCAACTCGCCCTCGACCAGGGGACGGAGGCCGTCGGGGGCGCCCGCCCAGTCCTGCCCCAGCCGCACCGCGGCCCCCTGACCCGTGACCACCGACAGCTCCCGCACGCTGTCCGCCGTCGTGCCCCAGGCGACCGAGTGCGACCCGCACGAGTTGTTGCCGATCATGCCGCCGAGCGTGCAGCGGCCGTGGGTCGAGGGGTCGGGGCCGAAACGCAGGCCGTGCGGGGCGGCGGCATCCTGGAGGCGGTCCAGTACGACACCGGGCTGGACCACCGCCGTACGGGCATCGGGGTCCACGGAAACGATCCGGTTCATGTGGCGCGTGAAGTCCAGGACGACGCCCGTGCCCGTCGCCTGCCCGGCGATCGACGTGCCGCCACCGCGCGCGACGACCGGCACCCCGTACTCACGGCACACGGCGAGGGCCGCCGCCACGTCGTCCGCGTCGCGCGGGGACACGACGCCCAGCGGGACACGCCGGTAATTGGACGCGTCCATGGTGGTCAGCGCCCGCGCGGTCACGTCGAAGGCAACCTCGCCGCGCACGGCCTTCCGCAACCCCGCCCGCAGTGCCCCTGGATCAGTCATGCCCCCAGGATGCCCCCGAACACTGACAGTGACCGCCGAGCCACCACGCGAAGATCGCGACCTAAGGGTCGAATGTGGTCGGGATTACTCAGACCGGGAAACCGGAAGCTTCCCAAGACGATCACTAACTCCCCTATAGTGACGGCCAGTTGAGCATCAAGTGTCGCTTCTCGCCCAGGAACCTCGCCCCCAGGAACCTCGCCCAGGACACGACCGAGGACACGATTCATGACCGCGCCGACAGCGCCCACCCCCTCCGGCGAACGACCCACCCTCCGCGCCACTGCGCCCGTCCCTCTGATCACCGCCGTCCTGGCCGCGGTCGCGGTCGCCGGCGCCGTCCACCTGGCGCCCGACTCGGTGCGCGTCCCCCTCGCCTGGGCCGCGGGCGCCGCCGCCCTGCTGCTGTGCGTGGCCGTCGCCGTGGCCACCCGCGCCGTACAGAAGTCGAGGCTGCTGCGCCGTCGGCTCGACACCGTGACCCAGGACGCCGGGCGGCTCCTTCAGGAACGGGCCCGGCTGGCCCAGGAGTTCAGCCAGGAACAGGTCCGGCTGACCGGTGACGTGGCCCGCGAGCGGGCCCGCCTGGCCGAGGCGGTGGCACAGGAACGCGTCCAGCTGACCGAGACCGCAGCGCGGGAACGCGCCCGTCTCACCGCCGGGTTCACGGCCGAACGGCAGCAGCTCACCGACGAACGGGACCGCCTCACCGCGGAGAACGCCCGCCTTGCCGAGCGCGCCCGGCACGCCACCGCTGACCGCGCCGCCGCGCTCGCCTCGACCGCCAACGCGGCCGGCCGGCTACAGGCCCTGTCCACGGGCATGCTCGCCGACCTGCGCGCCATGGAGGAGCGGCACTCCGACGAGGCGGTCCTCGCCGACCTGCTGCACCTCGACCACCGCACCGCGCAGGCGGGCCGTCTCGCCGACTCCGTCGCCGTCCTCTCGGGTGCGCGCTCCGGCCGCCGCTGGGCGCGGCCCATCGTCATGGAGTCGATCCTGCGCGGCGCGATGGGCCGCATCGGCGGCTACCAGCGTGTCCGCATCCACTCCACCAGCGGGGCCGCCGTCGCCGGGCACGCCGCCGAGGGCGTGATGCACGCGCTCGCCGAACTCCTCGACAACGCGGCGAACTTCTCCCCGCCGACCGCCGAAGTGCATGTGTACGTCGAGGAGGTCCCGGCCGGCGTCATCGTCTCCGTCGAGGACAGCGGCCTGGTGATGGGCGACGTCCAGCTGCGCCGCGCCGAGCGTGCCGTGTCCGGCGACACCGTCGGACCGGGCAGGCTCACCGGCACCCGGCTCGGCCTCGCAGTGGTCGGCCGGCTCGCCCGCAAGCACGGCCTGAAGGTGTCCTTCCGGCCCTCCGCACGGGGCGGCACGGGCGTCCTGGTCCTCATCCCCCAGGACCTTCTCGCCTTCCTGCCCCTCACGCTGCCCCTCGACGACGAACCCGCCGAGACCAAGGCCGAGACCGAGCCCAAGGCCGAGACCGCGTCAGCGCCGGGAGCCGTCCAGCCGCCGCTCCCCGAGCCGTCGTACGCCGCCGCCCACGCCCCCGCCGACCTGGACCCGGATCCCGTCCCCGCCCACGACTCGCCCCGGCACGAGGAGGACACCGAGTCGAGCGGCGAGCTCCCCAGGCGCCGCCGCGGCCGCACCCTCGCGCACGCCGAGCGCAGCCGCGCCCGCGCCACGCCTCCGGCCGACCCGGACCCCCGTACCGCCGACAGGGCCAGGTCCCGTGGCGACCGCTTCAGCAGCTTCCGGCAGGCGGTACGCGGTGCGGCGCCGGGCGCCGAGGACGCCGTACACGTCCAGGAAGAACTCGAAGAAGACCTCGGACAGGAACAGGAGGGGGTACGGGACACGGACGCGGTGTCCGCCGTGCCCTCCCAGGCGCCCGCCCCCTCACCGTCACCCGACCACTCACACCCGAAAGGCCACACGACTCCATGACCGGCTCCACCACCGCCGACGAGAAGCTCTCCTGGCTCATCGAGGGGCTGCTTGAGCGCACGCCAGGCACCCGGCACGCGCTCGTGCTCTCGCGTGACGGCCTGAGGCTGTGCCGCACCCCGGGGCTCTCGGTCGACCAGGCCGACCAGCTCGCGGCGATCGCCGCCGGCATCCAGTCGCTGTCCCACGGGGCGTCGGTGGAGTTCGGCGACGGCAGCGGGGGCGTACGGTCCGCGATGGCCGAGTTCCACGGCGGAGTCCTGTTCATCGTCGAGGCGGGCGACGGCGCGCACCTGGCGGTCGTCACCGCCGAGGAGGCGGACGCCGGTCTGGTCGGGCACAACATGAGCGAACTCGTCGAACAACTCGGCGAATACCTGAGCGCGCCGCCGCGTACCTCATGAGCCGCCCGGGTCGGGACGACGCCCCCGACCGGCTGTACACCCTCACGGGAGGGCGCAGCGGGTCCGGCCCCGACACCCCCTTCGACCTGGTGACGCTGGTGGTCGCCGAGTGCGAGCCGGCGGCGGGCATGCAGTCGGAGCACGCCGCGATCCTGCGCCTGGCCAAGCGGCCCACGGCGGTCGTCGAGATCGCGGCCGAACTGCGGCTGCCGGTGAGCATCACGAAGGTGCTGCTCACCGATCTCCTCGCCACCGGCCGCGTCAGCGCCCGGCACCCGCACGTCGCCACTCTTCCCGATCACGACATCCTGGAGCAGGTGCTCGTTGGACTCCGCAACATCTGACGCCGGTACGTCTGCCTGTGTCGCCGCGGCCTCCGACGCCCGTGCCCCTCTCGCGAATGACGCCCGTACGCCGCTGTCCGCGTCGGCCGACAACGGCCCGAAGATCGTGGCCGTCGGTGGTTTCGGCGTCGGCAAGCCGGTCGAGTACCTCCAGAGCCTGTACGCCGCCACGAGCGCACCCGGAGCTCTTGGCGAACCCCTCCTCACATCACCGGAGTTGGCACTGTGACCTCCGCCTCCGTGCCCCTCAGTGGGCCCCGGTTCCAGACCGAACCCGCCGAGCTGTACCGGGAGTTGCGGCGCGACCACGGTGCCGTGGTGCCGGTCTCGCTGGACGGGGACATACCGGCCTGGCTGGTGCTCGGCTATCGCGAACTGCACCAGGTCACCGGCGATCCCGTGCTGTTCAGCCGGGACTCCGACCTGTGGAACCAGTGGCCGGGCATCCCCGACGACTGGCCGATGCTGCCGATGATCGGCCGCGGGCAGCCCTCCATCCTCTACACGGTCGGCGAGCGTCACCGGGTGCGCGCCGCGATGATCAGCGACGCCCTCGAAGCCGTCGACCCCTTTGAACTGCGCAGCCACGCCGAGAAGTTCGCCGACGAGCTCATCGACGCGGTGAGCGCCAAGGGCGAGACGGACCTCATCGGGGACTACGCGGCACTGCTGCCCGTCCGTGTCCTCGCCACGCTCTACGGCTTCACCGACGAGCAGGGACCCGGCCTGGTCACCGCCCTCAACGACATCACCAACGGTACGGCGTCCGCACTGGCGGGGCAGCAGCATCTGGCGGCGTCCATGGGGCAGCTGCTCGCCGACCGGAAGGTGGCTCCCGCGGACGACGTGGTCAGCCGCATGCTGGCGACGGCACTCACCCAGGAGGCCGCGGCCGAGGGCTCGGGGTCAGCCTCGACCTCGGGCTTCACGGACGAGGAGATCGTCCAGGACCTGATGGTCGTGCTGGCCGCGGGCCACCAGCCGACCGCCGACTGGATCGGCAACTCGCTGCGCCTGATGCTCACGGACGACCGCTTCGCGGCCTCGCTGTTCGGCGGCCGGAACAGCGTCGCCGAGGCCATGAACGAGGTCCTCTGGGAGGACACCCCCTCCCAGAACGTCGCCGGCCGCTGGGCCTCCCGCGACACCCAGCTCGGCGGCCGCCACATCCACTCCGGCGACCTGCTCATCCTCGGGCTCCAGGGCGCCAACTCCGACCCCCGGGTCCGTACCGACGTCTCCGCGCTCACCGGCGGCAACAGCGCCCACTTCTCCTTCGGCCACGGCGCCCACCGCTGTCCGTTCCCGGCGCAGGAGATCGCGGAGATCATCGCGCGGACCGGGATCGAGGTCGTACTGGACCGGCTGCCGGACATCGACCTGGCCGTGCCCGCCGAGTCGCTGGCCCGGCGGCCCTCCCCATGGCTGCGGGGGCTGACCGAACTGCCCGTGCGCTTCTCCCCCACCCGGGCCCTCGGCGGGACCTCCGCATGAGCGCCGCCGACGCCGAAGAGACCCGTGGCGTCCTGGACCCTTCGTCAGCGACCTCGGCCCACTCCGGCCTCCTCGCCCTCGCGCCCGTCTCACCCGACGGACGAGGTTTCACCCAGGTTTCCGGAAGCCGCTAGGCTCGCGGGGTGGCTGATATCGAGATCCCCGCTGACATCAAGCCCGCCGACGGTCGTTTCGGCGCGGGCCCCTCCAAGGTACGTACGGAGGCGCTGGACGCCCTGGCGGCGACCGGCAGTTCTCTGCTCGGTACGTCCCACCGCCAGGCCCCGGTCAAGAACCTGGTCGGCAAGGTGCGCGAGGGCGTGAGCGCACTGTTCTCACTCCCCGAGGGCTACGAGGTCGTCCTCGGCAACGGCGGCTCCACCGCGTTCTGGGACGTCGCGACCCACGGGCTCATCGAGAGCAGGTCGCAGCACCTCACCTTCGGTGAGTTCAGCTCCAAGTTCGCGAAGGCGGCCAAGCTCGCCCCGTGGCTGGCCGAGCCGACCGTGATCTCCTCCGACCCGGGCACGCACCCCGAGCCGACGGCCGAGGCGGGCGTGGACGTCTACGCCTTCACCCACAACGAGACCTCCACCGGTGTCGCGGCCCCCATCAAGCGCGTGGCCGGCGCCGACGACGGCTCCCTCGTCCTGGTGGACGCCACCTCCGGCGCCGGCGGCCTCCCCGTCGACATCGCCGAGACCGACGTCTACTACTTCGCCCCACAGAAGTCCTTCGCCTCCGACGGCGGCCTGTGGATCGGCGTCTTCTCCCCGGCGGCGATCGAGCGCGCCGAGCGGATCCACGCGGGCGGGCGCCACGTACCGGAGTTCTTCTCGCTCCCCACCGCGATCGACAACTCGCGCAAGAACCAGACGTACAACACCCCGGCCCTCGCCACCCTCTTCCTGCTCAACGAGCAGCTGGAGTGGATCAACGGCCAGGGCGGCCTGGCGTGGTCCGCGGCCCGTACCAAGGACTCCTCGACCCGCCTCTACACCTGGGCCGAGAACAGCAAGTACGCCACCCCGTTCGTCACCGACCCCGCCAAGCGCTCCCAGGTCATCGGCACGATCGACTTCGCGGACGAGATCGACGCCGCCGCCGTCGCCAAGGTGCTGCGCGCCAACGGCATCGTCGACACCGAGCCCTACCGCAAGCTCGGCCGCAACCAGCTCCGCGTCGCGATGTTCCCGGCCATCGACCCGGCGGACGTCGAGGCGCTGACGAAGTGCGTCGACTACGTGATCGAGAAGCTGTAACCGTCTCTACGTGAAGAGGGGCGCCCGGCACGTGAATCGTGCCGGGCGCCCCTCTCTCGTCTCACCTCGTCAGTGGCTCAGCTTCCTGAACCGCCGCACCGCGAGCGGCAGGAAGATCAGCGTCAGGATCGCCGGCCACACCCCCGCCATCAGCAGCGCGTGCTGCTCGACCCACGAGTCCCCGCTGCCCACCGGCGTTCCGAACAGCTCACGCGCGGCGGCCGCCGTGGACGAGATCGGGTTCCAGGCCGCGACGAAGCCGAGCCAGTCCGGCATGAGCTGCGGCGCGACGAAGATGCTGGAGATCATCGTCAGCGGGAAGGCCACCGCGAACAACCCGCCCGCCGCCTCCGGGTTGGGCACCATCAGACCGAGCCACACGCCGAGCCAGATCAGCGCGAAGCGCAGCCAGAGCAGCAACGCGAACGCCGCCAGGAAGGCGAGTCCGCCGTCGGGACGCCAGCCCATCGCGAACGCGGTGAGCATCAGGATCGTCAACTCCGCGCAGGCGCCGAGCAGATCCGTCACCCCGCGACCGGAGACCACGGCGGACGGCGCCATCGGCATCGAGCGGAACCGGTCGATGACACCCCGGGTCGCGTCGTAGACCACGACGGTCGCGGTGTTGATGAAGCCGAAGGCCATCGTCATCACGAACATGCCCGGCATCAGGAAGTCCTTGTAGTCCCCGCCCCCGGGCACCTTCATCGCACTGCCGAAGACATACCCGTACAGCAGCACGGAGAGGATCGGGAAGCCCAACTGCCAGACGATGTTGATGGGTTGGCGCTGGTAGTGGGTCAGTCCGCGCCGGACGACGTTCCAGCAGTCGACAACTGCCCAGTACGTACGACCATGACCGCTCGGCCCGGCCGGCTCCAGCGCGCTCATGCCGCCTCCTTCGTGCTCGTGTCCGTCTCCGTACGGTGTCCGGTCAGGCGCAGGAACACGTCGTCGAGACTCGGCCTGCGCAGCCCGATGTCCTCGACCGAGACACCCTCGTCCTGGAGGGTGCGCGCCACGTCGGTGAGCGCGGCCACCCGGTCGGTCACCGGCGCGTGGACGCGGAGTTCGGTCTCGTCCGACTCCGGTTCGCCGTCCGCGACCCGGGCCACGGCCTTCACCACCCGCGGGATGTCGGCGCGTTCGCTCACCACGACCTCGATACGGTCACCGCCGACCGTGTCCTTCAGCCCGTCGGGCGTGTCGTCCGCGATGGCCCGGCCCTGGTCGATCACCGTGATGTGCGAGGCGAGCTTGTCGGCCTCCTCCAGGTACTGCGTGGTCAGCAGCACGGTCGTACCGCCGGTCACCAATGCCCGTACGGAGTCCCAGACTTCGCCCCGGCCGCGCGGGTCGAGTCCGGTCGTCGGCTCGTCCAGGAACAGCACGCTCGGGGTGAGGATCATCGACGCGGCGAGGTCGAGTCGGCGCCGCATGCCGCCGCTGTACTTCCCGACTCCCTTGTCTGCGGCCTCGACGAGGTCGAACTGCTCAAGGAGCTCCCCGGCCCGCAGCCGCGCCCTGCGTCCGCCCAGATGGAACAGCCGGCCGAACATCTCCAGGTTCTGCCGCCCGCTGAGTACCTCGTCCACCGCCGCGTACTGACCGGTGAGCCCGATCCGCGCCCGCACCTCCCGCGGCTGCCGTGCCACGTCCAGACCGGCCACCGTCGCGCTCCCGCCGTCCAGCCGCAGGAGCGTGGCGAGGATACGGACGGCGGTGGTCTTGCCCGCGCCGTTCGGCCCGAGCAGGCCGTGCACCGTCCCCTCCCGCACCGCCAGATCGAAGCCGTCGAGCGCGCGCTTGTCTCCGTACCGCTTCTCCAGGCCCTCGGCCCGTACCGCGTAACCGCCGCTCATGGGTCCCCTTTCCCTTGATCGAGCACTAACTGAGTACACCGTACCCGATTACGCGTACAACGTACTCAGTTTTTCTTCGCGGAACTAAGCTGCACCCATGAAGAGCAGCACGGAGACCAGCGGCAGCGGTGACATCAGGCGCACCCTCGAACTGCTGTGGGACACCGGCAAGCGCCCCAGCCGCGGCCCCAAGCCGGGCCTGACGCTGGAGGGGATCGTGGAGGCGGCGATCCGGGTCGCGAACGCCGAGGGTCTGGAGGCGGTCTCGATGCGCCGGATCGCCACCGAACTCGGCACCGGCGCGATGTCCCTGTACCGCTATGTCCCCGGCAAGGGAGAGCTGCTCGACCTGATGCTGGACCGGGTCCAGCGGCCGTCCGAGAACCCCGCCGACCTCGGCGACGGCAGCTGGCGCTCGGCTCTGGAGGCCCTGGGCCGCGCGACCCTCGCCCTCTACCGGCGCCACCCCTGGCTGCTCCAGGTCAACCAGTCACGCCCGATCCTCGGCCCGAGCGCCCTCGACGGCATGGAGAAGATGCTCTCGCGCATCAAACCGATGGGCCTGACCGATCCCGAGCTGGTCTCGACGATCATCATGATCGACGGATATGTCGTCGGGGCCGCCCGCACACAGGTGCACCACGAGGAGGCGGAACGCAGAACCGGCCTGACGGACGCCGAGTTCTGGCAGGCCCACGTCCCCGTCTTCGAGAAGGTCATGACCGACGGCAACCACCCCTACCTCGCCGCGCTCAGCGAGGACGCCTTCAGCCCCGACTTCGACCACTTCGAGTTCGGCCTTCAGCGCATCCTGGACGGCCTCGAAACGTTCGTCGCCCGGCGCGGCGAAGGGTGACGGCTACGACCGTCGCAGCAACCGCTTGAATCCGATGACGACGACAAGCCCGACGACCACGGCAAGGGCACCGACCTTGAAGCCATCACCGTCATCGCCCCCCTGTGCCGCTGAACTCCCGCTCCCGGACGGCGACTTGGATGATGCTTCGCCGGCGCCTCCGGGGGCGTCCTCCGCGACGACCGAACTCCCGGCGCCTTCGCTGCCGAGCATGATTTTGGTCCCGTCGGTGGTGTAACTGACGGACTCCCCCTGCCCGAGGGGCACGCTGATCCGCTCCAGCTTCTTGATCTTCCCGTCGTTCCAGTCGTACGCGATCCCGCCGAAGTATCCGCGTACGGCGAGCCGCGTGCCGTCCGGGGAGAAGGCGGCGTCGGTGGCCCACAGGTCGACGGCGACGACGGGCTTGAAGACGTTGGTCCCGGAGGCGGAGAGCTTGGCGGGCCCCTCGTACAGGTGGCCGCCGTCCTCCTGCTTGTCGATGATGTAGACCCGCCCGGTCGTGGGGTGCACGACGAGCGACTCGGCGTCGCGGGGTCCGTCGGAGTACTTGACCACGTACTGCGTGGCGCGGATCGTCTGGTCCTTGAGCTGCTTGGGCTCGGGCAGCTGATAGACCCACACGTAGTCCCAGACGACGCCGTCGTTGTCGCCGATGTCCCCGACGTAGATCTGGTTGTCCGGCCCTATCGAGATGGCCTCGACGTCGCGCGGCATGCCCACGCCGGTCATGGTGATCGTCGCGACGGTCTCGCCGGTGCGGCTGTCGACGGCGTAGAGGTAGGCGCCGGTGTCCTGGTCGTTGTGGGTCCAGTAGATCCCGGGATGCTGCCGGGAGGCGGCAAGCCCGCTGGACTCGGTGATGCGGGGGTCCTTGATCGTGAACCCCTCGTCACCGTCACCGTCGGCGGCGAAGACGGGCGCGGCGAACGCACCCATGAGAAGGACCCCGGCAAGAAACACGAGCGGTCGGCGCATGCCCCAAGCCTGCCACCCCGGACCGACGTTCACATCGCCCGCGCCCGACCGACGGCCCGGCCAACCACGAGGCATGTCCCCCCTCACGCACCCGCACCCCCACCGCCCGTGAGGCGTGTTCAGCTTCACACCCCCACCCTCGATGGCACCCGCACCGATCGTCCATGATGAGCGAATGCTCAGGTTCATGCCCGTCGGCGACTCCATGACGATCGGAAGCGCCGGCGAACACACATGGCGTTACCGGATGTGGCAGCACCTGCGCGAGACGTACGCGGGCCCGTTCCGGATCGTCGGCCCACGCGAGACGCTCTACGACAAGGCGACGGAGTCCCCCGACTCGTACGAGTACGCGGACCCAGACTTCCCCCGCGCCCACCTCGCGGGCTGGGGCGAGGGCTGGCTCCACATGACCCCGCTGATCCGCGAGGCGGTCCGCTCGCAGCGCGCCGACATCCTGCTGGTCTCCCTGGGCCTGATCGACCTGGGCTTCTACACGAACGCGACGCAGACGGCGGACAACGCCCGCGCCTTCGTCGCGGAGGCCCGCGCCGCGAACCCACGCATCCGCATGGTCGTACTCCCGGTGACACCGAACGTCCGCGCCGAGTCCGACGCCACCTTCGCCACCGAGGTCGCCGCCTTCAACGAACTCCTCGCCAAGACCGTCGCCGACCTCGACGAACCCCGCTCCCCCCTCCTCCTGACCTCGCCCCCGTCCCCGTACGACGTCAACCTCGACACCTACGACGGCACGCACCCCAACGAGAGCGGCGAACACCGCATCGCGGAGGCCTTCGCAGAGGCGATGTACCAGTCCTGGGACCTGGGCGAGCCCTACACCACCTGACCGGTCCCACCCCGCACCCGCCGGGACCGCAAGCACTCTTCCCCCGACCCGCCCCCCAACTCCCCACCCTCGACCGAAAAGCGCTGTAGCCAGCGCCCGGACGTCGCCAAGCTGCGCGACAACTCGGCCAAGGACTCCGAAGGTCACTGGCGCCACGAGGACGTCGAGTTCGTCGCCGAGGTCATCTCCAAGAAGACGGCCGCCAACGACTACGGCCCCAAGAAGACCGCGTACGCCCTCGCCGAGGTTCCCGTCTACCTCGTCGCCGACCCGTACCAGGGTAGGTGCCACGTCTACACCCACCCCAAGGACGGCGACTACGCGACCGAGACGAAGGTCTCCTTCGGAGACGATGTCGATCTCAGCGACACCACGGTCGGCCTCACCCTCAAAACCAAAGACTTCCCCCGCGACTGACCCCACCCCGCCGCCTGCCCTTGCTTAGAGCGCACTCCACATCGTTGGCTTGGTAGTCATGAAGTACACGCAGCTCGGACGCACAGGACTCAAGGTCAGCCGACTCGTCCTCGGCACCATGAACTTCGGTCCGCAGACCGGCGAGGCCGACAGCCACGCCATCATGGACGCGGCACTGGACGCGGGAATCAACTACTTCGACACCGCGAACGTGTACGGCTGGGGCGAGAACAAGGGCCGTACCGAAGAGATCATCGGAAACTGGTTCGCCAAGGGCGGCGAGCGGCGCGACAAGACCGTGCTCGCCACCAAGGTGTACGGGAACATGGGCGCCGACGGCGACTCCTGGCCCAACCACGACAAGCTCTCCGCGCTCAACATCCGGCGGGCGGTGGACGCCAGCCTGAAGCGGCTCCAGACCGACCACATCGACATCTACCAGTTCCATCACGTCGACCGCGACACTCCCTTCGAGGAGATCTGGCAGGCGATCGACACTCTCATCCAGCAGGGCAAGATCCTCTACGTCGGGTCCAGCAACTTCCCCGGCTACAAGATCGCCCAGGCCAACGAGATCGCGGCGCGGCGCGGCGGCACCATCGGCCTCGTCAGCGAGCAGTGCCTCTACAACCTCGCCGAGCGACGCGCCGAGATGGAGGTCATCCCGGCCGCGCAGGAGTACGGGCTCGGGGTCATCCCCTGGTCGCCGCTCCAGGGCGGACTGCTCGGCGGGGTCATCAAGAAGGAGATCCAGGGCGGACGCCGGGCGAGCGGACGCGCCGCCGACACCCTCGCCAACCCCGCCGGACGCGCGCAGATCCAGTCGTACGAGGATCTGCTGGAGAAGCACGGCCTGGAGCCCGGCGAGGCCGCCCTGGCCTGGCTGCTGACCCGTCCGGGCGTCACGGGCCCCATCGTCGGCCCGCGCACCGCCGAGCAGCTCGAGTCCGCGCTGCGCGCCGTCGAGCTGGAGTTGAGCGAGGAGCTGCTGACCTCGCTCGACGAGATCTTCCCGGGTCCGGGGCCGTCTCCGGAGGCCTTCGCCTGGTAGCCCGCGAGGGCACCGCGCACAGCCCGAGGGCGGCGCGCAGAGGGCGGCGGCGGGTCGGCTACTGGCCGACTGCCGCCGCCAGCGCCACCACGACGAACATCAGCACGAGCACGCAGGCCATGATCCGGTTACGAGTCTTGGGGTCCACGGGGTCGAGGCTATCGGGCCCGAGCGGGGCAGCCTCAGGCGCCTGCCCCGAGCGGCCACCGTGCCACCGTCTCGTAGCGGGGCTGCTCCCCCGGCACCCCCGACGTCGGCAGCTCGCTGCGTACGAGACTCAGCTCGCCCACCGTCCACTCCCGCCCGGCGAAGTCGTCCAGGACGGTGACGTACGCCTCGAAGTCGGTGTCGGAGCGGCTGCGGGCCACCGTGAGGTGGGGCCGGTAGCGGCGGTGGTCCTCCATCGAGATGCCCGCCTTCCTGGCCGCCGCCTCCGCACGGTCGGCGAGGAGGCGCAGCGTGCGGACGTCACCGGACGCCCCCGCCCACAGCACCCGGCCGCCGAAGTGGCCGCCGCCGCGCAGGGAGAGGGCGAAGGGGGCGGTGCGGTGGGCCGCGCGCGCCAGCCGTTCCGAGAGGTCCGGCACCACGTCCTCGGCCACCTCACCGTAGAACGCGAGCGTGAAGTGCCAGCCCGGGCGGCCCGTCCACCGCAGCCCCTCCGCACCCGGCAGCCGCCGCAACTCGTCCACCACTGAGCCGAGTTCACTCGCCACGCCCTCAGGCGGCAGCACGGCCGCGAAGAGTCTCATGCCGTCACCCTTCCAGGGAGTGCCCCTTCCAGGGAATGGATCATCCGGCGGGCCTCCCGGACGGGACGAGGCCCGTTACACCGCCGCGGTCAGCGGCTCCCGCTGCTGCTCCTTCGCTACGAAGCGCACGTGGGGATGACCGCGGTTCCAGCCGAGGGAGAGGCGAAGGCCGCCGAGGCGGGCCAGGACCAGGCCGATGGTGATCGCGGAGAGCGTCGAGATCAGTCCGCCGAGGGCGAAGCCGATGCGCGGGCCGTAGGCGTCGGTGACCCAGCCGACGAGGGGCGCCCCCAGCGGCGTACCGCCCATGAAGACCATCATGAACAGGGCCATGACGCGGCCGCGCATGGCGGGGTCGGTGCCCATCTGGACCGAGGTGTTGGCGGTGACGTTGACCGTCATGCCGAAGACGCCGATCGGAACCATGAGGAGGGCGAAGAGCCAGAGCGAGGGGGCCACGGACGCCACCACCTCCAGGACGCCGAAGGCCACCGCCGCGGCGATCAGGACGCGCAGGCGGGCCGTGCCGCGGCGGGCGGCGAGCAGCGCGCCGGCCAGGGAGCCGACCGCCATCAGGATGTTGAACAGGCTGTACGCGCCGGCGCCCGCGTGGAAGATGTCGTCCGCGTAGGCCGAGAGCCAGACCGGGAAGTTGAAGCCGAAGGTGCCGATGAAGCCGACGAGGACGATCGGCCAGAGCAACTCGGGGCGGCCTGCGACGTAGTGGAGTCCCTCGCGGAGCTGGCCCTTGGCGCGTGGGGCGCGCTTGACCATGTGCAGGTCGCGGGTGCGCATCAGCAGCAGGCCCGCGACGGGGGCCACGAACGACAGGCCGTTGAAGAGGAACGCCCAGCCGGTACCGACGCCGGTGATCAGCACACCCGCGACGGCGGGGCCGACCAGGCGGGCGGACTGGAAGTTGGCGGAGTTCAGGCTGACCGCGTTCTGTAGCTGCTCCGGGCCGACCATCTCGGAGACGAACGACTGGCGGGCCGGGTTGTCGAGGACCGTGACGAGGCCGGCGACGAAGGCGGCCAGGTAGACGTGCCAGACCTGGACGTGGCCGGAGAGGGTGAGGAAGGCGAGCGCGAGGCCGGTGACGCCCATGGCCGCCTGGGTGGCCAGCAGGGTCGGGCGCTTGCGCAGGCGGTCGACGAGAACGCCTCCGTACAGCCCGAACAGCAGCATCGGCAGGAACTGCAGCGCGGTGGTGATGCCGACCGCGGCGGACGAGCCGGTCAGGCTCAGCACCAGCCAGTCCTGAGCGATGCGCTGCATCCAGGTGCCGGTGTTGGAGACGACCTGGCCCATGAAGAACAGGCGGTAGTTGCGGACCTTCAGCGAGCTGAACATCGACGAGGGGGTGTGTGGGGTGGGCAGGGTGTCGTGGGTGGCTGGTGCGGGGGCGGAGTCTGCTCCGGGTCCCGAACTCAAAAGGGCTCGCCTCCTAGGCGTAGGGATATACGGACGGCTGGCGTCGTCCTGAGACGGTGGACGGCGTTGCACAGCGTCGTGTGCCACCACCGCCACCGCCGCGGCTGCGATTCAAATCTGTGCGAGCTTCTCCAGAACGGGAGCGGCCGCGCGGAGCTTGGCCCACTCGTCCTCGTCGAGGCCCTCGGCCAGGCCGGCCAGCCACGCGTTCCGCTTGCGGCGGGCCTCTTCGAGCATGGCCTCGGCCTTGTCGGTCTGCGTGACGACCTTCTGTCGCCGGTCGTCGGGGTGCGGCTCCAGCCTGACCAGTCCCTTGGCTTCGAGCAGCGCGACGATGCGGGTCATCGACGGCGGCTGCACATGCTCTTTGCGAGCGAGTTCACCCGGCGTGGCGTTGCCACAGCGGGCGAGGGTGCCGAGCACCGAGATCTCGGTGGGGCTCAGCGACTCGTCGACCCGTTGGTGCTTGAGTCGGCGCGACAACCGCATGACTGCGGAGCGGAGGGAGTTCACGGCGGCAGCGTCGTCGCCATGGGCAAGGTCAGGCATGTTCCTTAGCATAACTCATTACTCTCCCTAAAGACCACCATAGTGCCCGCGAAACCGGAAACTGAATCTCTACGTCACTCATATGAGTGATCCAGATCCGGAAAGTGACCCCTCACCCCACCGGGGAACGCGACCCTCGACTCCATGGGGACCAGCGTGCTCAGCCTGCGGATAGACGGGGAGCTGCTCAACCGGCTCCGACACCACGCCGCCAAACGCGGAATGAGCGTCCAGGACTATGTGGTCCGGACGCTCGTTCGCGACGACTTCGACGAGCGGTTCCAGACCGCGGTCGAGGAGACGGAGAAGTTCTACGGGGTCACGTGAGCGGCCCTCGTACGGCTGCTCACGTCAGCCCCAGCGCCGGCATCAGGTAGTAGAACCCGAACACCGCCGCCACCACGTACATCGCGACCGGGATGTCACGGCCGCGTCCCGCCACCAGGCGCAGCACCACGAAGGTGATGAAGCCCATACCGATGCCGTTCGTGATCGAGTAGGTGAACGGCATCATCACCATCGTGATGAAGGCCGGGATGGCGATCGTGTGGTCCGCCCAGTCGATCTCCTTGATCGACCCCGCCAGGATCATGAAGCCGACCGCGAGCAGCGCGGGGGTGGCCGCCTGGGACGGGACCATGGTGGCGACGGGGGTCAGGAAGAGCGCGACGGCGAAGAGCCCGCCGGTGACGACGTTGGCGAAGCCGGTGCGGGCGCCCTCGCCGACGCCTGCCGTGGACTCCACGAAGCAGGTGGTGGCCGAGGAGGAGGTGGCGCCGCCCGCGGCGACCGCGATGCCGTCGACGAAGAGGACCTTGCTGATGCCGGGCATGTTGCCCTGGGCGTCGGTCAGCTTCGCCTCGTCACTGACGCCCATGATCGTGCCCATCGCGTCGAAGAAGCACGACAGCAGCACGGTGAAGACGAAGAGGACGCCGGTCAGCACACCGACCTTGCCGAAGCCGCCGAAGAGGCTGACCTTGCCGACGAGCCCGAAGTCGGGGGTCGCGACCGGGTTGCCGGGCCACTCCGGGGTGGTCAGACCCCAGGACGGGACGGCGGCGACGGCGTTGATGATCACCGCGAGGACGGTCATCGTGACGATCGAGATGAGGATCGCGCCGGACACCTTGCGGACCATCAGCGCGAGCGTGAGCAGCACACCGAGGACGAAGACCAGGACGGGCCAGCCGTTGAGGTGACCGTCGGCGCCGAGCTGGAGCGGGACGGTGGTCTGCGCGATGTCCGGGATGCGCGAGACGAAGCCGGAGTCGACCAGGCCGATCAGCATGATGAACAGGCCGATACCGATCGCGATGGCCTTGCGCAGGCCCAGCGGCACGGCGTTCATCACGCGCTCACGCAGCCCGGTGGCGACCAGGAGCATGACGACGATGCCTGCGAGGACCACCATGCCCATGGCGTCCGGCCAGGACATCCGCGGGGCGAGCTGGAGCGCGACGACCGTGTTCACGCCCAGACCGGCGGCCAGCGCGATCGGCACGTTACCGATGACACCCATGAGGAGCGTGGTGAACGCCGCGGTCAGCGCGGTCGCGGTGACCAGCTGGCCGTTGTCCAGCTGGTGCCCGTACATGTCCTTCGCGCTGCCGAGGATGATCGGGTTGAGCACGATGATGTAGGCCATCGCGAAGAAGGTGGCGAACCCGCCACGGATCTCGCGCGGCAGCGTGCTGCCCCGCTCGGAGATCTTGAAGTAGCGGTCCAGTGCGCCCTGTCCGGGCCGGGGCTCCGGCTGCTCCGGGGTGGGGGCCTTGGTGAGGGCCGAGGTGGACATGCGTGACCTCATACGTGCGGGGGCCCTACGGGGCCGGTGGGCGCCGGGCGGGACGGCGCCGGGCTGGGAACTTGATCGAGTCTGGCCGCTGCATGATCACCGGCGGGTTTCCTGGGTGTTTCTGTTGGTGTTTCGTACGAACAGAAAGAGCCAGACTCGGGCGGTTTCAGTATGAACATATGAGTCCTTAATCGCCATCTCCGCGCGTAGACCATGCAGGGACCCTTGGTATACAAGGTCGGCACCGACCTGCGCGGAGACCCGCGCGGGGTGCTCGTAAGCTGTCCCCATGGCGAAGTGGACCCCCAAGCACGAGGCGCCGGAGCCCCTGGAGGGGCCCGTCGTCGCCACCATCACCGGCCTCACGATTCTCTGGTTCGTCCTCTTCCTCGTACAGCTGCCGTTCTACGGCTGGTTCGACGACCACGGGCACACCTGGTGGGTATGGACGTGCCTGGTCGGCGCCGGTCTCGGACTGATCGGCATCTGGTACGTCCGCGGACGCGAGGCGGCCCTCAAGCGGGACACGGCACTCAAGGCTGCCGCCGACTCCCCCACGGAGCAAGCCGGCACCGACTCCCCTACGGAGTAACCGCCCCCGCCTACACCCACGGCATCATTCACCGCCACCGCCCGTCCTCCCCTGGTCGGATCTTTGGGGCACTCGGCGGGTGAAGCCGTATATCCGCACGTACCGTCGAACGCATGACGCACATCGACGCGGGCGCCGAACTCGATCCCGTTCACCCCGTGCCCCTACCTGCCTCCCCCTCCGGGCGGGCGCAGGGGCTGTCCGCCGCCGAGGTGGCCCGGCGGGTGGCGCGCGGTGAGGTGAACGACGTACCCGTACGCAGCAGTCGCTCCGTGCGGGAGATCGTCCGGGCGAACGTCTTCACCCGGTTCAACGCGATCATCGGTGTGCTCTGGCTGATCATGCTGTTCGTGGCGCCGTTCCAGGACAGCCTGTTCGGGTACGTCATCCTCGCCAACACCGGGATCGGCATCATCCAGGAGTGGCGGGCCAAGAAGACCCTGGACTCGCTCGCGGTGATCGGCGAGGCGAAGCCGACCGTACGCAGGGACGGGGTCGGCGCCGAGGTCAGTACGTCACAGATCGTGCTCGGGGACCTGATCGAGATCGGGCCGGGGGACAAGATCGTCGTCGACGGCGCGTGCGTCGAGGCCGACGGCCTGGAGATCGACGAGTCACTGCTCACCGGCGAGGCCGACCCGGTGGTCAAGCAGCCCGGCGACGAGGTGATGTCGGGCAGCTTCGTGGTCGCGGGCGGCGGCGCGTTCACGGCGACGAAGGTGGGCCGGGAGGCGTACGCGGCGCAGCTCGCCGAGGAGGCGTCGCGGTTCACGCTCGTCCAGTCCGAGCTGCGGACGGGTATCTCCACGATCCTCAAGTACGTGACGTGGATGATGATCCCGAGCGCGATCGGCCTGGTCATCACCCAACTGGTGGTCAAGCAGAACGACTTCAAGGGCTCCGTCGCCCGGACGGTCGGCGGGATCGTCCCGATGGTCCCGGAGGGGCTGGTCCTCCTCACCTCCGTCGCCTTCGCGATCGGCGTCATCCGGCTCGGCCGGCAGCAGTGCCTGGTGCAGGAGTTGCCCGCCATCGAGGGGCTCGCCCGCGTCGACACCGTCTGCCTCGACAAGACGGGCACGCTCACCGAGGGCGGCATGGACGTCACCGAGGTCCGCCCGCTGGGCGGCAGCGACGAGAGTTACGTACGGAAGGTCCTCGGCTCGCTCGGTGAGTCGGACCCGCGGCCGAACGCCTCACTCAAGGCGATCATCGACGCCTACCCGGACAGCGAGGACTGGCGCTGCACGGAGTCGCTGCCCTTCTCCTCGGCACGCAAGTACAGCGGGGCGACGTTCAGCGAAGGGAACGGCGAGGCGAGTACCTGGCTGCTCGGCGCCCCGGACGTGCTGCTGTCCGACGGGGATCCGGCGCTCGCCGAGACCGAGCGGCTGAACGAGGCGGGGATGCGGGTGCTGCTGCTCACCCGGGCCACGAAGGAGCTCGACGATCCCGCCGTCACGGAGGGCGCGAAGCCCACCGCCCTGATCGTCCTGGAACAGCGGCTGCGCCCGGACGCGGCGGACACCCTGCGGTACTTCGCCGAGCAGGACGTCCAGGCCAAGGTCATCTCCGGCGACAACGCGGTGTCGGTGGGCGCGGTGGCCGGGAAGCTCGGGCTCAGCGGCGCGGTCGTGGACGCGCGCCAACTGCCCACCGAGCAGGCGGAGATGGCGAGGTCGCTGGACGAGGGCACGGTGTTCGGGCGGGTCACCCCGCAGCAGAAGCGGGACATGGTGGGCGCCCTGCAATCGAACGGGCACACCGTGGCGATGACCGGCGACGGCGTGAACGACGTACTGGCCCTGAAGGACGCCGACATCGGGGTCAGCATGGGCTCGGGCTCCGAGGCGACCCGCGCCGTGGCGCAGATCGTGCTGCTCAACAACAGCTTCGCGACGCTGCCTTCGGTGGTCGCGGAGGGCCGACGGGTCATCGGGAACATCACCCGGGTCGCGACGCTCTTCCTGGTGAAGACGGTCTACTCGGTGCTGCTGGCCATCCTGGTGGTGTGCTGGCAGGTCGAATACCCCTTCCTGCCACGCCACTTGACCCTGCTGTCCACCCTGACGATCGGTGTCCCGGCGTTCTTCCTCGCTCTCGCCCCCAACAAGGAGCGAGCGAGGCCCAACTTCGTCCGGCGGGTGATGCGGTACTCGATCCCCGGGGGCGTGATCGCGGCGGTGGCCACCTTCGTCAGCTATCTGATCGCCCGTCACCACTACACCGGGACCGGCGCGTTGGCCGCGGAGACGAGCGCCGCGACGCTGACGCTCTTCCTGATCTCGATGTGGGTGCTGGCGATCGTCGCCCGGCCCTACACCTGGTGGCGGATCACCCTGGTCGCGACCATGGGCGGGGCGTTCCTGCTGGTGCTCGTCGTGCCGTGGCTGCAGAACTTCTTCGCGCTGAAGCTGGTCGGGGTGACGATGCCGTGGATCGCGGTGGGTATCGCGGCGGTGGCGGCGGTCGCCCTGGAGCTCACCTGGAGGTGGGTCGACCGCCGCTTTCCCGCGTAACCGCGGTGCTGCCTACTTCACGTCGATGTAGTCACCCGCGGCGGTGGAGGTCCCGACGGTCGAGACGCCCGCGTAGGTGTAGCGGTAGTAGCCGTCGACCGAGGCCTTCACCGTGGTCTTCAGCGCGCCGCCCGAGGTCGACTTGATGGTCTTGACGTTCTTGTACGTCGTGGTACCGGCCTTGCGGAACTGAAGAACGACCGACTGACCGCTGAGGCCCGTGTACTTGTTCGTCTCCCAGTCGGCACGCGTCAGCTTGCCGGTGACCGTGATGGTCTTGCCCTTCTTGACCGGCTCCGGCGCGGCGTTGACGGTCAGCTTCGACTGCCGCTGCACGTTGGGAGAGGTGAAGCCGCCCTGGTCGGCGACGCCGACCTTGGTGATGTCGAAGCTGGTGCTCGACGGGTCCTGACCGTTGTACGCGTAGGCCAGGCCGGCGGCCTTCCAGGCGCCGGCGTCCGAGTTGACCAGGTAGCCCTCGTTGGCGTAGATGTCGATGTCGGCCACGCAGGAGGCGACGGTCGACGAGGTGGGGGTGCAGGTGCCCGGGTCGTCGCCGAACTGGAAGTTGTCCGGCGTGTCGAACGAACCCCTGTAGATGTACGGGCCGTTGAGGAAGTCGGCGGCGGTGATGTCGACGTCGGCGGCGTGGGTCAGGGTGTACGTGACCGGGATGGTGACGTGGGTCGTGGCGCCGACGACGATCGGCTTGCCCTTGTTCACCTTGATGTTGGAGAAGGTGACGTCGAGGGCGTACGGCTCGTCCACGGCGGCGGCGGAGGCGCGGAACGCGCTCGTGCCGGAGGTGGCGGCGTGGGCGGCTTCCCGCACCTTGGTGGCGTCCGCGCGGTAGGTGGAGCCGGAGTCGGCGGCGTGCGCGCCGGGTACAGCGAAGGCGGAGAGGGCCAGGGCGCCGGAGACGGCGGCCACGGTGGCTCTGATGCGCATGCGATCCCCAAGTGGAGAAAGGGGCCCGCCGGTGGTCGTCCTTACGGCTCGTTTCACACCTGGGGCCCACGTGATGTCGGAGTCTGTTGACTCGCATGATGAGATGCCTGGCGGGGTGCAATTGGTTGTACGGATGAGACGGATTTTGCCCACGAATGACCAACGGCCCCCGGGGGAAACCCGGGAGCCGCTCGAAGGACGCTGTTACTTCACGTACGACTACTTGACGTCGACGTAGTCACCGGCGGTGGTGACCGCGGCGGTGGTCGCTATGCCCGTGTAGACGAAGCGGTGGTAGCCGTCGACGGACGCCTTGACGGTGGTCTTCAGGGCGCCGGTCGAGGTGGACTTGATGCCCTTCACGCTCGCGTAGGTGCTGCTGCTCGCCTTGCGGAACTGCAGGCTCACCGACTGGGCGTTGACGCCGGCGTACTTGCGGGTCTCCCAGTTGGCGCGCGTCAGCTTGCCGGTGACCGTGATGGTCTTGCCCTTCTTGACCGGCTCCGGCGCCGCGTTGACCGTCAGCTTCGACAGCCGCTGGACCTTGTGGGTCTTGTAGAAGTCGTTCCAGTAGACCTCGCCGTCCGTGGACAGGGCGCCCACGGTGACGTGCCAGTTGCCGGCCAGGGCGTTGGCGTACAGGTCGCCGATGCCGTCCTCCGTGTTGAAACCGGGTGTGGCCGTGATGGTGAGCTTGCAGTTCGACGTCGTGGCGTTGACGGCCGCGCACTTGGCCGCCTCCTCGTTCGGCGGGAGGAAGCCGTCGAAGTCGGTGTCGACGTCCGTTCCGTGCCACAGGTCGATGTAGGCGTCCGCGATGCCGCTGGCGTGGCTGGCCGTCACGGACACCGTGAAGGTCTTGGCAGCGGTGGTGCCGACGACGACGTTCTTGTTGGCGTTCACCGAGAGGTTGGAGATGGTGAAGTCCTCGGCGGCCGCGCTGAACGTCGACTTGGCGGGCGAGGTGCCGAAACGCTCCGCGGCACTCGGCCGGTCCAGGCTCACGCCACTCTGCGCGTCGGCCTGCGCAGCCGGGATGACGAGGGCGGAGAGGGCCAGGGCGCCGGTGACGGCGGCCACGGTGGCTCGTATACGCATGTGTTCCCCACGTTGTAGGGACCCCGCGCTGGTCGTTCGCTACGGCTCGTCGTCGGCGCGGGACCCAAATGATCATGTGAGCCTGTTGGCTCACATGATCAGATGCGCGACGGAGGTGAATAGTTGTACGACTGGTGAGGAATTTGTGCGGGAGATGGCAAAACGGCCGCTCTCGCCGATCGCGGTCAGTCGAACCAGCGGTCCCGCTCCAGCTCCTCCGTCCGGGACGGGTCCTCCAGGAGGGCCGCGACCTCGAAGCGGCGCGGCCACTGGCCGGCCGCCCAGGCGAGGGCGGCGGCGACACCCTCCAGGGTGGCGGCGTGCAGCACCCCGTCCCGGGTCCGGAGCCAGTCCAGCTCCACCCCGTCGACGACCAGTTCCTCGTGCTCGATGTACGACGCCGGGGTGGCGGGCCCGAGCAGCACCCGCACCGACGCCGGTACGTCGTGCTCGGCGCCCTCGGAGTCGACCTCGCCCGTCACCGACTCGCTCAGCCGCCGCACCTGGAACAACTCGGCCAGTTCGGCGGCCCGCGCAGGCCGTACCGGCAGCAGCGGCACACCGCCGGTGAAGGGCAGCAGGTCGGGTGAGTCCACGACCATGGCGTCGGCCGCGTCCACGACGGTCACCTGCCCGTCGACCACGGCCCGCAGCTCGTCCGGCAGAGTGACCTGCTCGGGGTCGAGCTCGGCCAAGGCGCCGTAGAGAGCGTGCAGTTGGGCGCCGGAGACCTCGCGGTCCGGGTCGGCGAGACGCTCCAGGAGCTCGGCCGCGCCGCCGGGTTCGTCGAGGAGGGCGGCCACCGAGGTCCGTACGCCCAGCGCCCGCAAGACCTGCTCGTCCTCGAAACCGCTCGCGTCGGCGGCGTCGTAGAGACCGTGCAGCAGCGGGTCGCCGCCCGCGGACCGCAGCCCGGCCGGACGACGCCCGTCCAGGACGGGGTTACCGCGCAACCACCAAGCCGTGTACGACCGTACGATCTCGTGCGTCCCGTCCGGCAGCAGCAGCCGCACCGGCTGGGTGAGCGCGTCCCGCAGCGGCGGCTGCGACAGCAGGGCGAGGGCCTGCGGCCAGCGGTCGTCGTCGACGAGATCCAGATCCCGTACGGCGACGATCTCGGTGGCGACGGGCGGCACAGGTGTGTCGGGCAGCCGGTCCAGGACGTCCTCGCACCACACGTCGACGGCGTCGAGCAGACCCGCGTCGTCGGGCTCCGCGAAGTCGGAGTCGCGCGGCTCCAGTTCGTCCGGGTCCAGGACCACATCGGTGGCGCGTACGAGGGTGAAGTTGGCGAGGACGCCACAGGCGGCCAGCGGCTGCTCACCCCAGCGGTCGGCCAACTCGGCGTCGACGAAGGCGAGTTCGTCCTCGCGCATGACCTGGGCGAACGGGCTGCCGGGCAGCACCAGTTCGCCTGCGGGCACCAGCTCGCCCTCGTCGTCGGGGAGCGCGAGGGCGCCGAGCCAGGGCTCGTCACCGGGTTCGAGACCGGCGGCGCGGACCAGCGCGAGGACGGTGTCGGCCAGCTCCTCGGCGTCCGGGGCGTCCTCGTCCCAACTGCCACCATCGTCATCCAGCGAGGCCGCTACGGCGGCGCGCACCTGCGGGGTGGTGAGGACCGCACGGGGGGTGGCCGGGAGAGCGCCCAGCTTCTCCAGGAGCGGATGGGCGGCGTCCGGGTGGGCGACCTTGAGACCGAGCCGGGCAAGGGTGTCCGGGGCGGCGGCCTGGGCGTCGTCGGCCAGGGGCAGCAGGACCTGGCGGGGGCCGATGGTCGTACGCCCGTCGGCGAGCGGCACGGGCAGCCCGGAGAGCCGGTCGGGGTCGACGCCGGAGAGGCTGTCGTACAGCCGCCGCCACCAGCCCGGGTCCTTCTCCAGGCCCGCCAGCCGGTCCACGGCCTCGGTGAGCGGGACCCTGGCAATGCCCAACGTCCGCAGTTCCGCCCGGCGTTCGAGCCCGGCGGGCAGCAGGCTGGGCAGCACCTCGGCGAGTACCCGGACGGTGTCGGCGCCGGCGCCCTCGACGACCTCGGCGTCACGGGGACGCAGAGCGACGGGGTTCTCGGCGAGGCCGGTGCCGGTACCGGCGTCGGGCCAGTCGAGGGGGGTCTCCGGGACGGCGGTGTCCGGCGGGGCCGCGGGCGGCAGGAACGCGGTGCGCGGCAGCCGCTCCAGGATCGCCTGCCGCAGGGAGCCGTCCAGTTCGCCCTTGCCGAGCGGGCCCGGCACGAGGTCGATGATCCCCGTGGCCACCGGGCTCCAGGCGGCGAGCAGTTCGGCGTACGCGTCCGCCGCGCGCTCCACGATGAAGGCGGTGAGGGGGCCGGGGGCCGCGTGACGGCGGGTGGTGTCGAGCGGCAGGGAGGCGATCAACAGCGCGGGGACGCCCAGGGGTTCGTCGCTCGGCGTGGGCGCGTGCACGACGGGGCTGGTGCGGGGCTTGGCCGGAGCGCCGTCGGCGTCCACGGGGACGGCCCAGGTCACCGACCAGTGCGGGCGCAGCCGTTCCTCCACCGGACGGTCGGCGAGCAGCGCGGGTTCGAGGGCGCCGTGGCGGGAGACGGTACGCCAGCGGGTGGTGCCGTCGCGGGAGTCCTCGATGACGACGCCGTGCTCGTCGGCGCGGCGGCGCAGGGTGCGCACGTCCTCGTCGCCGGTCTCGACGACGACCTCTTCGAGGCCGGGCAGCGCGAGAAGCAGCGCGTCGTCGACGTTCTGGAGAAGCCGCTCGGCGAGATCCTGCGCGGCGGGGTCCCGCAGCGGGAGGATCACCGCGGTGTCGTACGGGTCCGGGGCCGTGCCCTCGGCGGCGAACGGCAGCCGGAGCAGGGGCACATGACCGTCCCGGCGACGGACTTCGTCACCCAGTCCCGGGCTGTGGCGGGCGGTCTCCGAGGCCAGGTCGCGGGCCTCGGCGAGGGACCAGCGGACGCCGCCGTGCCGGCCCACCACCGCGGGCTCGTCGGTCACCGCGAGGACCGCGGCGAAACCGACGCCGAAGCGGCCGACCGCCGTGTCGTCGGCGTCCCGCTTCGCGGAGGCACGGAGCGTGGAGAGCGACTCGACGCCCGTCGCGTCGAGAGGGGCGCCGGTGTTGGCCGCGACGAGTACGCCGTCGCGCAGGGTGAGCCGGAGGCGGCCGGGTACCTGGGCCCGCGCCGCGGCGTCGGCCGCGTTCTGGGCGAGCTCCACGACCAGACGGTCGCGGTACCCGCCGAGTACGAGGTCCTCCTCGGCGTTGGCGTCCTCGCGGAACCGTGCGGGGCTGGTCGCCCAGGCGTCCAGCACACCCCTTCTGAGACGGGCGGTCCCGAACGGGTCGGCACCCTGGGCTGCGGGCCGCACGAACTTGCTCACTGTGGCTCTCCTCATCGGCGTGACGATGAAGGTACCGCGAGGCGGCGCCGGGCACCCCGCCAGCCCATGCCGAGGTCGAGCCGCCCGGCGAAGACTAGGCGTGACCTGGGGAACGCCGGGCGGCGAGGGCCTCGCCGAGGCGGTCCAGGAGGAGGAAGAAGACGGGGACGCAGAGGAGGGGGATGCCCACGAAGAGCAGGATCGAGAGCGTGGGCCGGTCAGTGAAGATCATCCAGAAGTCGCGGACGAACAGGGCGACCACGACGACCAGGCTGGCGCCCAACGCCCGCTGCCACGCCGTGCGCCGTCGCGCCTCTCGCCCGATGCGCTCCTCCACCTCGGGCCGCGTCTCAAGGGACGTGAGCCCGAGCCCTACGGCGGTGGCGCCCAGGCCGGCGACCTCGGCGATCGGGTCGCCCAGCTGAAGCTCGTCGAGGTGGGGGAGGCGAACCCGGCGCCCGTCGGTGCGGTAGAGATACGCAGGCCAGTGGGGGCTGCCCCACCCTCTGTTCTCGACCCGGATGCCGTAGATCTCGGTCCAGGCCCAGGTGCGGGTGCGCAACGGCCCTCGTACGGTGATCCCGTCCGCCGTGACGAACGTCCGCGCCCGCCACTGCTCCAGGACCACCCGGACACCGACGGACAGCCAGAGCGCCGGGACCATCACGCCCGAGGCCTTCTGTCCGGACAGCGTCGTCGCGTTCAGCACTCCGATGGCGACTATCACCGCCACGGCCACCAGGCTGACGTACGCCGCCGGCACAACCCGCCGCCCGCGGTACTCCCGCTCGATCCCGTCGTTCATCGCAACTCCCCCGCTTTCAAGGCCCTGCATGGCAGACGTATGAGGGCGGGGGGATGTTATATCCGGTCGCTGTGAATGCGTACGGGCCGGAGTGCGCAGGTCAGATCCGGGAACCCCGGGACGCGTACGGCACGAAGTCGGCCCAGGCCTGGGGGGTGAGGGCGAGTTGGGGGCCGGTGGTGAGGCACTTGGAGTCGCGGACGTGGATGGTGCGGGGGGCTACGGCGATCTCGACGCAGGAGTCGCCCTCGCTGCTGCTGCTGTGGCTGCTCTTGAACCAGTCCAGCGCGATCTCGACGCAGGAGTCGCCCTGGGTACCGCCGCTGTAGCTGCTCTTGAACCACGCCAGTTCGGAGCCGTCCCCGGTGGAGGCCTTGCGGATCATGTTTCTCCCAGCAATTGCTCGATGAAGACCAGGGACTCCCGTGGGGTGAGTGCCTGCGCCCGGATGATGCCATACCACAGTTCAAGGATGCGGAGTTGTTTCGGTTCTGAAGTCGGGCGACCGCTGTACGCACCGTCAGCTCGCCCCACTGCTGTCCCGTCCGGGAACTTCAACAACTCGATCCTGCCGTCCAACCCGGGATGGGCTTCGGTGTTCGTCGGCATGACCTGAAGTGTGACATTGCGCAACCGCCCTACCTCCAACAGACGTTCGAGCTGCTGCCGCCACACCATTGTGCCCCCGACCCGTCGACGCAGCGGCGCCTCCTCCAGGACGAAGTGGATAGAAGGAGCCGGGTCTCGTTCGAAGACGGATTGTCGGGCCAGACGGGCGGCCACCATGCGTTCCACGTCGTCCGGCGAGTACGGCGGCTGTGCTGCCTCGATCACGGTCCGCGCGTGATCCGGCGTCTGCAACAGTCCAGCGATGATGTTGCACTCATACACGCCGATCTCGACCGCCATGGCCTCCAACTTGCCCAGCTCCCGAACCCTCTTCGGATACCGGACCCTCTTAACGTCCTCCCACGTCGCCGAAATCAGCCCACCCGCCCCCAACACCTCGTCCGCCCTGTCCAGATACTCCTGCCGAGGGATCCGCTTCCCTCCCTCGATCTTGTAGACCAAGTCCTCGCCGTACCCGACCGCCTCCCCGAACTCGGCAGCCCGCATGCCGGACGCCTCTCGCCGCAGCTTGAGCTGCCGCCCCACCGTGGCGATGACCGCGACTCCCCACTCGTCGTCGGGATCCACCTCCCAACCCGGCTCGTCCGCCTCGGTCCTGAGCCGACCCGCGCCCGCGTCCACCGACATCCCGCACCCCTCCGTCGTACGACCGTGCCGCAACGCCCCTACCCCTACGCCCGCCCCCGACAGCCCGGACACCACCGGACAAGCTCCGGACAGTCACCGTACGCATCGGCGTCGTCACTGTTCACGGTAGGCGCGCACGGCCACGCTGAGTGACGTGAACCAGGAAACCTCCACCCTCATCCGCAACTTCAGCGTGCCGCTGTCCCCCACACCACGCGGAGCCCGTCTCGCCCGCCTGCTCGCCACGGAGCAACTCCGCGACTGGGGCCTCCCGTTGGAATCGGCGGCGCACATCGTGGCGGAGCTGGCGGCGAACGCGGTCACGCACGGTCGGGTCCCGGGCCGGGACTTCCGGCTCACGCTCTACGTCGTCGGCGACACCCTCCGTATCGAGGTCACGGACACCAGAGGTGACCGCGCCGCGCACGCTCAACACCCCGTTGCCGACGCGGAGTCGGGCCGGGGGCTGCTTGTCGTGGACGCCCTCGCCACCCGCTGGGGCACGAACACCGGTCCGCACCCTCGCAAGACCGTATGGGCCGAAGTCACCCTCCCGTCCCCGTCACCACCGAAGCCCAGTCCTCTGAGCTCCGGTGACATGGGCGGTCTTTCCCAAGAACCACTGGGGAGAAAGAACCCTCACCAAGCCCCACCCCTCCCGCCCGCAGCGCAAACTCACTCGCGAGAGTGAACATCACCAACTCGGCTGGATTCGCCCCCGGTTGCCTGCCCTACGCTCAGCGCGACAACCGCAGACCACTGCGGACATACAACGGCCCTCGCCGGGACTGGCATCCCAATGCGAGGGCCTGACCACCAAGGAAGTCAGACCCTTCCCGATGGACACGCAAAACCCTAGCGCCCCCGCGCGCCCCCAGTCCCGTACTCGGGCCAGGAATCGCCCCCACTCCGGGGTGATTCACGACAACGGCCGCCACACCGAGCGCTTCACGGTGGTCGGCAACCACCTCGCCCAGCACCCGGAGTTGTCGGGCCTCGCCATCGGACTGGCCGTCCACATCCAGTCCCTCCCCACCGGCGCCGCCGCCGACATCAAGACCCTCGCGGCCCGTTTCCCGGAGAGCCCGGCCCGTATCGCCGCCGCCCTGCGCGAGTTGGAAGCCCACGGCTACCTGCGCCGCACCCGCGAACGCGTTCCCGGCGGGCGCATCGTCACCCGGACCGTGTCCTGCAACCGACCCGGACACCGCGACCAGGCCGCCGACACCCCCAAGCCACCGCGTCGACGCCCGGACGCCACCCCACCCCGTAAGAAACTCCCGCCCGTCCCCCAGCCCGCCTACCCCGCCCCCACCCTCCTCCAGCAGGCGACCGACCTCCTCGCCGGCCTCCGCCGCCAGGACCCCCGTCTCCTCCTCTCCGCCACCGACGCCGAACACCTCACCCCCGGCGTCGCCGCCTGGCTGGAGCGCGACCTCACCCCCACCGCCGTACGCCACGCCCTGACAGCGGACCTGCCACCCGAGGACCTACGCCGCCCGGCCGCCTTCCTCGCCCACCGCCTGACCGCCCAACTGCCACCGCCACCGCCGCCGTTCCGGGCCCCGGCCCCACCCCCGGACGTACGGCACCCGCTCCAGAACTGCGACGGCTGCGACCACGCGTTCCGCTCCCCCACTCCCGGCCGCTGCCACCACTGCCGATCCGATCTCCCGGAGGCCGCCTAGCATGGTGATCCTTGCCGTTCCCGCCACCGAGGAGCCCTCTTCGCCGCCGCCCCGGCCGGATAGCCTGGGCAGGGCACTCCTGGAGGACACCATGAGCACACTGGCCGACCACGGACGCGAGCTGATTCCCCGCCCCGCGCAGACCCCTGACGCCCTGCGCGCGGCCTTGGCCGTCGTTGCCCCGGGCCGCTTGGAGGAGATGCAGGCCACGAAGGACGAAGCCTTTGCACAGGCTGTCGAGTGGCAGTCCCTGAGCCCGGTGCAGAGCTGGGTCCTGATGTGGGCCAGGGATATCGAGATCGCCCGCCGCCCCGGTCTTTCCTCTCGTCTCGCCCGCGCGCAGAGCACGCTGGAACACCAGGACCCTGCCATCGCTGGGGAAGCCCTGCGGGAGCTGAGCGCTGTGCTGGACGAAGCCATGAAGGCAGTGCGCGGTTGAGTTGGAAATGGGAGTACGCCTTCGGCGCGGAAGAAGCCGCCCGCACCGCTCCGGCCGACTTCCTCGCCAGAGTGGAGAGAAAGGCGGATGAGCTGGTCAGAGCCTTCGAAGCCGTCCATATCCACGGCCGGTCCCACCAAGGCGTCGATCCGAAGGGCGGCAACATCATCGTGCCGGGCGGCATGTTCACATACCAGGTCGTCGTGCGCAGCGAACGCGTCTACGTCGTTCAGATCGCCTGCCTGGGATTCTGAACCTCTGCCGCGCCCCCTGACCTAAGAGTGGCCCAACTCCGCCGCGGCCTCGTCCGAGATCTCCGGCACCGACCCCGAGTCCGCCGCCGGGCGCAGCGGGAAGGGGTCCACCCGGGTCTCGTCGATCACGTGGGGCGCCGGGCGCGGTGGTGCGGGCATGACCGCGGCCTCGGAGTGGCCGCCGCACCCGTAGGCGAGGGAGACGACATGTCCGTCAGCCGGTGAGAACTCGTTCGCGCAGACCCCGAACGCCTGACCGAGCGAGCCCCCGATCCGGTTGAGGAAGCCACAGCTGACGCACGCCGCAGGCGCCGCCTGCGCCATGGGCGTCTTCGGCCCGTACGACTCTTCCCAGCGGTCCGCCGCGACATGCAGCCCGTACCGCGACAGGACGCGCGCACGGCGCAGCCCCAGCTCCTCGGCGACCGACGCGATCGAACCGCGCATCGGCGCGAGAAGCAGGCCCGCGGGCGTCACACCCGAGACCTCGGCGTCCTCCGCCTCCACCAGCTCGGCCATCTCCTCGGAGAGGGGCGAGTTCGGCGGGGGCTCGTCCTCACCGGTGTAACCCGGCTCCAGGCGCAGATCCTCGGCGTCCGTGGGCAGCAGGTCACCGGGACCGAGGTCACCGGGGCGCAGCCGCTCGCTCCACGGCACCCACTCGGGGGCGAGGAGGGAGTCGGGGCCGGGCAGCAGGACCGTCTCGTCGAGGGTGACGAGCTTCGCGCGGGAGGCGCGGGCGACGGTCACGGCCCAGCGCCAGCCGCGGTAGCCCATCTCCTTGCATTCGAAGAAGTGCGTGACGACTCGGTCGCCTTCGGAGACGAGTTCCACATGCTCGCCGACGACGCCGGGTGCGGCTGCCTCCTCGGCGGCGGCGCGGGCAAGGTCGACCGCCTCGGCGCACAGGCGGTCGGGGGTGCGGCTTCGCGTGGTCGCTGCGCTCACAGGTATCGCTTCTCTCCTACGCCGTCTCACGGGTGCGCCATTCCACGGCGGGGGTGCGGACGGAGCGGACCGGAGGACCGCGTCGACGTCCGCGCCCGATCGCACTCGGGCGCACCTACGCCATCCATTGTGCGGGATGACCGAGAGGCGCGCGGCCGAGAACAATCGCCACTGGCGCGCTACGCACGCTACCTTCTCCTGGCGCCTGGGCCCACACCGGCGGGCCTCTTCGGCGCTCCGCGCCGGGTTTTTCGCCGCTCCGCGGCCCCAGCCCCCACCGCCGCGCGGCCAAATCTCCGGCTCTCCGCGCCGGTGTTTCCCACCCACTCGCCCGTCTCGGTCGGCTGGAAAGCACCGAGAAACAAGCCCGCTCCGGCCGCCCCCACCCCACCCCACTCGGCCCCCATACGCGCGGTAACCGCACTACGCACCGCCATCTCGGGGCACTATGACGGGGTGGCAGCCGCAAGGTCGCCCCATGGAGCCACCGGGATCGGTGACTCCAAGGGGAGCAGCCGAGGTGGCGGATCGACCCGGGTGAGCGGGTCCGTCCGTGCGCTCGGTCGTGCCCTGCACTTCCCGGTGACGGGAACGGCACGCGGCATCCGCAAGGCGACGCACGCGCACGGCGCGGGCGAGTCGGGCCTGGGGAAACTGATCGAGCTGCACGGGGTGAACGGCGCGGGCGACGTCATGATCACCGTCGCGCTCGCCTCCACCGTCTTCTTCTCGGTGCCCACGGACGAGGCCCGCGGCCGCGTCGCGCTCTACCTCGCCATCACCATGGCGCCCTTCACCCTCCTCGCCCCGGTGATCGGCCCGCTCCTGGACCGCCTGCCGCACGGCCGGCGCGCCGCGATGGCGGGCGCGATGCTCGCCCGGGCCTTCCTCGCGCTGCTGCTGTCCGGCGCGGTGGTGACCGGTGGCATCGAGCTGTACCCCGCCGCGCTGGGCGTGCTGGTGTCGTCGAAGGCGTACGGGGTGGTGCGCAGCGCCGTCGTGCCACGACTGCTGCCACCGGGGTTCTCCCTGGTGAAGGCGAACTCCCGGGTCACCCTCGGCGGGCTGCTCGCCACCGGTGTGGCCGCACCGATCGGGGCGGGGCTACAGGCGCTCGGCCCGCGCTATCCGCTCTACGGCGCCTTCGTGATCTTCATCGCGGGGATGTTCCTGTCGTTCTCGCTGCCGCCGAAGGTCGACTCGGCCAAGGGCGAGGACAAGGCGCTGCTGGCGGCGGACCCGGAGCATCTGCACGGGCCGCACCTGAAGAAGGCCCCGCGCCCGGGGCTGCGTACGGTCGGCACCGCCGTCACGCACGCCCTCGCGGCGAACGCCGCCCTGCGCTGCCTCTCCGGCTTCCTGATCTTCTTCCTCGCCTTCCTGATGCGCGAGCACCCGCTGACCGGGGCGAGCGCGGCGGCCTCGCTGGCGATAGTGGGTGTCTCGGCGGGCGCGGGCAACGCGCTCGGCACGGCGGTCGGAGCTTGGCTGAAATCGCGCGCTCCGGAGATCATCATCGTGACGGTCGTCGCGTTCGTGCTGGCGGCCGCGATCATCGCCGCGGTGTTCTTCGGCGCGATCCTGGTGGCCTGTCTGGCCGCGGTCGCAGGTTTCGCGCAGGCACTCGCCAAGCTGTCCCTGGACGCGCTGATCCAGCGGGACGTACCCGAACTCGTCCGTACGTCGGCCTTCGCGCGCTCCGAGACGATCTTGCAGATGGCCTGGGTCATCGGCGGCGGTATCGGCATGGCGCTGCCTCTGAACGGCACGCTCGGCCTCTCCGTGGCGGCCGCGATCGTCGCCACCGGCTGGCTCACCACCGTGCGGGGGCTGATCGGGGTGGCCCGGCGCGGGGGTTCTTCCCGGCCGCGCGTGGCATAGCCGCGACAGGCGCACTGGTCGCGGCACGCCGTACACGCTGGTCGCGGCACGCCGTACCCCAGGTGGGGGACGTGGTGGACGTGCCCGATAACCTTCGCCCATGACCTCTGGATTCAGCGCCGCGCGCCGCCGTCGCGCCGTCGCCGCCGTCGGAGCCGTATCCGCCGGACTTCTCGCCCTGTCCGCCTGTGACAAGCCGACGCCGCTGGCCACCATCACGGTCGGCGACAACTCGGTGAGTTCCGAGACCGACTGCTACAACGACGGCAAGGAGGTGAAGGCCGATGAGCTGGCCAAGTGCCTCAAGGCAAAGGACATCAAGTCCATCACGGTCGACCCCGACGAGACCGTGCGGTTCGGTGTGGACCCCGACATCGCCGACAAGGGCTGGACGATCCTGATGAACGGTCAGCCACTGACCGACTCCAGCAAGAAGACGTACCGCACGATCCCCGGCAGCGTGTTCTTCAACGCCCAGTACGGCGCGAGCGGCGACTCCACCCTCGTCTCCATCAAGGAGGGCGACACGACGGTCACCGGTCTGTGGTCCTTCACCCTCAAGAAGGACTCCTGACCACGTCCTCCGTACCCGCGCCACATGTCCTCGTAGCCACCGCCGTCCCGGCCGAACGGGACGCGGTGGCACGGGCGTTCGCGCACCGGGCCCTCCTTGAGGTCCAGCTCCCCGGGGCAGCCCTCCACCGGGTCGGTGCCCACGACCTGCTCGCCGCCGGCGTCGGTCCCGCCCTCGCCGCCGCGTCAACGGCGACCGCCCTCACCGCGGCCGCCCTGGCGGGCACCCCGTACGACCTCGTCATCTCCACGGGTATCGCCGGCGGTTTCCAGCCCGACGCGCCCGTCGGCTCCCTCGTCGTCGCCGACGAGATCACGGTGGCGGACCTGGGCGCCGAGACCGCCGACGGCTTCGTGTCCGTCACCGGACTCGGCTTCGGGGTCGTCAGCCACCGTCCGCCACCGTCACTCGTACGAGACCTCGTGGCCGCCACGGGGGGCCGCGCCGGAACGGTCCTGACCGTTTCCACGGTCACCGGCAGCGCCGCCCGCGCCGCCGAACTGCGCGCCCGCCACCCCCGCGCCCTCGCCGAGGCGATGGAGGGCTTCGGGGTCGCCGAGGCCGCCGTCGCACACGGCGTGCCCGTGCTGGAGCTGCGCGCGGTCTCCAACCCCGTCGGCCCGCGCGACCGCGCCGCCTGGCGCATCGGCGAGGCGCTCACGGCCCTCACCGAGGCCTTCGGGAAGCTCGCGCCCGTACTGGAGAGTGGGAACCCACATGAGCCCTGAGAAGCTGCCTGAGACCCTGAAGATCGCGTACTCGCCCTGCCCGAACGACACCTTCGTCTTCGACGCCTGGGCCCACGGCCGGGTGCCGGGCGCGCCCGCGCTCGACGTCACCTTCGCGGACATCGACATCACCAACGGCATGGCCGAGCGCGGCGAGTTCGACGTGCTGAAGGTGTCGTACGCCGTGCTGCCGTACGTCCTCGACGCGTACGCGCTGCTGCCCTGCGGGGGCGCGCTCGGCCGGGGCTGCGGGCCCCTGGTGCTCACCCGGGAGGCCGACACGGACCTCACGGGCCGTACGGTCGCCGTGCCGAGCGAGCGGTCGACGGCGTATCTGCTGTTCCGCCTGTGGGCCGCGGACACGCTGCCCGGCGGGGTCGGCGAGGTCGTGGTCATGCCGTTCCACGAGATCATGCCTGCCGTGCGGGACGGGAAGGTCGACGCGGGACTCGTCATCCACGAGGCGCGTTTCACGTACCAGAACTACGGGCTGCACAAGCTCGCCGACATGGGCGAGCACTGGGAGCGGACGACCGGCCTGCCCATCCCGCTGGGCGCGATCATCGCCAAGCGCTCGCTGGGCGAGGAACGGCTGACTTCGCTCGTCGCGGCGGCCCGTAAGTCGGTCCGGATGGCCTGGGACGACCCGGAGATCTCCCGCCCCTACGTCCTGGAACACGCCCAGGAAATGGACCCCGCCGTCGCCGACCAGCACATCGGCCTGTACGTGAACGAGTTCACGGCCGATCTCGGCGACGACGGATACGCGGCGATCAGGGGGCTGCTGACACGCGCGGCGGCCGAGGGGCTGGTACCGCCCCTCGGCCCGGACGCGCTGAACTTCCCGTAGATCCCGCCGAACTTCGCTTGTTCGCGTGGATGCGGATACGGGTACGGGTCGGCGACGCGATTCGGGTTATACGTCGAGTTGGTCGGCGACCGCTCGCAGCAGGCCCGCGATCTGGCTGCCGGAGGCCTTGTCGGGGTAACGGCCCCGCTCCAGCATGGGCGTGATGTTTTCGAGAAGAGTCGTCAGATCCTGGACGATGGACGCCAGTTCGTCGGGCTTGCGGCGCTGCGCGACCGCCACGGAAGGGGTCGGGTCCAGAAGGACCACGGAAAGCGCCTGGTCGCCGCGCTGGCCGGCGACGACACCGAACTCCACGCGCTGGCCGGGCTTGAGGACTTCGACTCCGGCGGGCAGGACCGAGGAATGGACGAAGACGTCGCCGCCGTCGTCGCGGGAGAGAAAGCCGAAGCCCTTCTCGCTGTTGAACCACTTGACCTTGCCAGTCGGCAAAGCACACGCTCCCTCGATCGATCCCGGACGCTCCTGGACACTCCTGGATGCCGGTTGAACTGCCGTCGAACAACACTACCGGGGGTCTCTCCAACCCAACACGCCTTAAAACGAGACTGAGCCCCTGCCCGCGTCGGCAGAGGCTCAAAGTGGTGGGAGCAGCGTGAGGGGCTACCTGATGTGCCGGAGGAGACTCCCTCCCCCTTCGGGGAAGACTTACCGGCGAGAGTGCCGGTGAGGATTCGCAGGGCGATTCCACGGGAGTGCAGATCCTCAACAATCGTCAGGACGTCCTCAGTCGAACGACCCAACCGGTCAGGCTTCCAGACACAGCCGAGGGGAAAGGTGTGCGCGGGACCAGGGCAGCCGGTAGACCTGGCTGGTGCTCCAGCTGTGGATCGTGATCTTCGGGTGGCGCTATTCGTGGTCAGCCAGTGGTGTGTCAAGTTTCATGAGTGAGCGCACACAGGGGCGCAGGATGTCGACGATTTCTTGCGGGTCGGCATCAGCGAGATAGTCGAGCTTGATCAGGTGTCGGCCGATGACGATGCCGATGAGCGCGGCGCTGACGACGTCGGCGCGCAGGTTGGCTTCTTCGTCGGGGATGGCTGCGCTGATCCGGTCCTTGTAGCCGCGGGAGGTGTCCCGGAACTCGTGCGCCGCTTCCGGATGGGTGAGCATCGATCGCAGGACGGCCAGTGATCCGATCGGCTCCTCGGTCAGTGACTGGCGGAGGTGATCGAGGAGTTGCTCGGCGACCTGTTCGGGGGTTCCACCGGGCAGTGACGGCGCCTCACCCTGGGTGGCCCGGGCGAAAAGGCGTTCCTTGTTGCCGTAGTAGTGCATGACCAGGCCCGGGTCCACCTGTGCTGCCGCGGCCACCGCCCGGATGGTGGTTCGGTCATAGCCGGACTCGGCGAACAGTCTGCGGGCTTCGGTCAGGATCCGGGCCTGGGTGTTGCGCCGCTGTTGGGCCCGGGAGGGATGCGACAAGGAATCACTCACACCATTCATTCTACGGACGTTGAACAAAGCATCGATTCGTTCTACGCTTGTTGAACCAAGTTGATGGATCTTGTGGAACTGGAGGCACGCCATGAACCAGCAGAGTTCGGCCGACGGCCCGCTGGAGGTCCTGGAGCGGCGGAAGCGCTTGGTGGTCGCACGAGACATGGAGGCGTTCGCGGATCTGTTCGCAGCAGAGGGCGTCATCGAGATGCCGTTTGCGGCCAACGGACTGCCGGAACGGCTGGAGGGACGAGAAGCGATCCGGGAGTTCTCGGCCGCCTATGACCGGCTTCCGCTGGAGATAACCGACCTGCGGACGGTCCAGGTCCACCAGACCCTGGACCCCGAGGTGGTGATCGTCGAATTGGTGACGGTGGGACGGGTCACCGCGACGGGACAGAGGTTCGAAGTGCCCTGTATTCAGGTCTTCCGGATCCGCAACGGCCAGATCATGCTGTTCCGCGACTACGTCGGAGCCCACGCGATGCCCGACCTGACGGCCGCCGCCTGATACTCCAGCCTGGGTCACGGCCTTGCCGGCGGCGGCTGCTGACAAGACGTCGCCGGATGGTTCCTTCGCGCTGGGAACTACCCTGGCCGGGTGCGTGACAAAACCCAAGCGAATTCCGCGGAACCCGGTGACCGGCTGATCCGTGCCGGTGCCATCGTGTTCTTCCTCGGTGCCGTGGCCACTCTGGTCACCGTGGCCCCGCTGTTGCTCGATACGGCGCCTTTCCCTACATACATGTTCGGATTGAGCATGCTCATGGGCGTCGGCTTCCTGATGGCCGGAGCGGGGGTGTTCCAGTCGCTCGCCGCGGGACGCCGTCAGGCCCGCGGCGGCTCGTAGCGGTAGTCCGTCGGCCTGCGGCCGCGCCTCGCCGTAGTCCGTCAGGCCTGCGGCGCGCCTCGCCGTAGTCCGTCAGACCTGTGGCCGCGCCTCGCAGTAGCCCGTCAGCCACGCCGGGAACTCCGTCAGGTCGGCGAGGACCACGTCCGCGCCCGCCGCGCGCAGTTCCGCGGCGTCGCACGGGCCGGTGGGGACCGCGACGGAGTACGCGTCCGCGGTGCGCGCGCCGCGGACGTCGCCGGTGTGGTCGCCGACGTACACGCTCGCGCCGTATTCGCGCAGCGCCTGCGCCTTCTGCTCCGCCCACAGGTTGCCGATCACCGCGTCCGCGTCGATCCGCAGGTGCTTCAGGTGCAGTTTCGCGTTGGGCTCCCACTTCGCGGTGACGACGATCGCGCGGCCCCCCGCCGCCTGTACCGCTGTGACGGCCTCGCGGGCGCCGGGCATCGCGGGTGTGGCCGTGATCGCGTACGTGGGGTACATCTCGCGGTAGACGTCCGCCACGGCGGCGACCTCCTCCGCCGGGAACCAGTTGACGAGCTCCTCCTCCAGGGGAGGCCCCAGCCGCGTCACCACCAGGTCGCAGTCGATGTACGTACCCGTCCGTTCCGAAAGCTCTTGGAAGCAGGCGTGGATCCCGGGCCGGGAATCGATCAGCGTCATGTCGAGGTCGAAACCGACGGTGAGGGGGGTGCGGGGGCGCGATGTCATATGGGTCATTGTGCCCAGGGGGGTGGGGTGGAGGGTCTTCGCCCCCTCCGCCCCTGCCCGTCCCGTACCTGGAGGCTCCGCCCCCAGACCCCCGTATCGCGCTGAACGCGCTCGTCCTCAAACGCCGGACGGGCTGAAACGGGGCGGCGGGGGTGAACACCACCCGTCACCGCCTCCGCTGCGACCGCCAGACCACATACAACGCCGACCCCACCGCCGCCCCCCGCACGACCCACGGCCAGGTCTGTGCGATCGCGTCGCTCAGGTGCCCCTCGGGGATCGGCTCGCCCCAGCGGCCGTTCGTGCGCCCCCACAACCAGACGACACCGGCCGTGACCGCCAGCCCGGGCAGGACGAGGACGGCGCCCTTCCCCTCGGCAGGCGTCAGCCGCCGGGAGGCGTAGGCGATGACCCAGCCGAGGACGAGGGCGAACCAGTTGCCGAGGACGGCACCGGCGACGAGGAGCGCGGCGGCGAGGAGCAGGAGCGGGTTGCTCCACCCGCCGAGGCGGGGGAGGCGGAGGAGACGCCGCCGGGGGGCCTCGACGGCCTCGACCAGGGGGGCATCCACGACGGCCGCAACATCGGCCTTGCCCTCCGTCTCAGGTGCCGCTCCCCCGGCTTTCTCGTCCTTCTCGACCGGCGGCGGCTTCAGTATCTCGGGAATCTCCACCCCGCCCACGAACCCCGGCACGCTCTCCCCGGGCCCGAACAAGCTGCTGTCCACCCGCCACCAGTCCGGCTGCGTGGCGCTGTTGCCCAACTCCTCCGCACTCGCGAGGTGCGGCGGGGACGGCACGTCCTGCACGGGGTCCGGTTCCGCGGGGCGGGGCTTCGGGACGGCGCGGCGCAGGCCTTTGGGGCGGGGCTGCGGGGCATCGGCCTGACGCTGGGTGGGGACGGCGGCCCAGGTCCCCGTACCGCCGGCCGCCTCTCCCGGGGTGCCCGCGCCCGCGGCGTCGACGATCTCGTCGGGGGTGCCGAGGCGGTCGAGGATCCGGCGGACGGCGGCGGGGCTGTCGGCGGTGGTCCTCGCTCGGCGCCGGTCGATCTCGTTGCGCAGTTCCGACACGAGCCGCATGCGCGTCGCGGACGGCACCTGGCGCTGCTGGGCCAGGTCTCCGACCCGGCTCAGGTAGTCGTAGACCAGCTGGTCGCTCTCAATCCCCACGAAGTCCCCTCCGGGGCGCACGCGTTGCAAACTCCGTGGTCACGACGGTACCGGGTTTTCCGCATCAGCCGCTCCCGAGGGTCCGCCGTGTCCTGCGTGCCCGAAGCAAGGCCCGGAGGAGGCCCGGAGGAGGTCCGGTGTGAGGCCGGGCAAGGCCCCGCACGGAACCCGCCCCGGACCCCGGCACGGGCCCCGCCCCCTCTACCCAGGACCGGCCCCGAGGTCAGGCAGGTCAGGGGCACAGGAGCCGAAACCCGCTACCGTTGGCCGGATGAGCACCGAGGAGCACCCCACCACGGCCCCCGCCCCCGCGGGGAACGCTCCGCGTTCGCTGGCGGAAGCCCTCCGCACACGCGACGACGCCTCGCTGGCCGCGCTCCTCCGTGCCCGCCCGGACCTGATCACCCCCGTCCCCACGGACCTCACCCAGCTGGCCACCAGGGCGGGCACACGCGCGTCGGTCGTGCGCGCGCTGGAGCGCCTGGACCGGTTCGCCCTACAGACGGCGGAGGCCCTGGCCGTGGCGTCGGAACCGGCGGCGTACGACGAGCTCCTTGCCCTGCTGGCGGGCGACGACCGCGACCCGGTGGTCATCGGGGCCTTCCCGCGGGCCCTGGGCACGCTCCGCGAGCAGGCGCTCGTCTGGGGGCCCGACGACCGGCTGCGTCTCGTCCGCACGGCCCGTGAGCTGCTCGCGCCGGTTCCGCAGCACCCGTCCCCGACGGGCCTCGGCCCGACGGTCGCGGAGGCCACGGCGGGCATGTCGCCGGGGCGTATCCAGGAGATCGTGACCGCGGCGGGGCTGCCGAGCACCCATGACTCCGTGTCGGCCAGGGCGGCGCTGACCGGCCTGTTCACGGACCGCAGCAGGATGTCGGCGCTCCTCGACAGCGCCCCGGCCGAGTCCGTGGACGTCCTGTCCCGGCTGGTGTGGGGGCCGCCGTACGGACAGGTGACCGCCGATCCGGCGCGCCATCTGCGCTGGCTGATCGACCGGGGGCTGCTGCTGCCGACGGCGCCCGGCACGGTCGTCCTGCCCCGGGAGGTGGCCCTGCACCTGCGGGCGGGCCGCGCGCACCGGGTGACGGAGCCGGTGGCGCCGACCGTGGAGGCCGCGGCGACGCACCGTCCACAGGTTGTGGACAGCACCGCGGCGGGCCAGGCGTACACGGCGCTCGCGACCGTCGAGGAGTTGCTCAAGGACTGGCACGAGGGCGGTCCGGCCGTGCTGCGCGCGGGCGGGCTGAGTGTGCGGGATCTGAAGCGGACGGCGGTGGCGCTGGACGTGTCGGAGCCGGTGGCCGCGTTCTGGGTCGAACTCGCCTACGCGGCGGGCCTGTTGGCGTCGGACGGTGCGGCGGAGGAGCGGTACGCGGCGACGCCCGCGTACGACGAGTGGCTGGAGCTGCCGTCCGCCGAGCGTTGGGGGCGGCTCGCCTCGGCGTGGCTGACGGCGACCCGGGCGCCGGGTCTGGTCGGCGGGCGGGACGCGAAGGACCGTACGTTGTCGGCGCTCGGCCCCGGTCTGGACCGCTCCGCGGCCTCCGAGGTCCGCCACCGCGTCCTCGCACTCCTGGCCGCCCTCCCCGAGGGCGCCTCCCCCGTCGCGGCCTCCGTCCTCGCGCGCCTCCAGTGGGAACGCCCGCCGCGAAGCCCGCAGTCGACGGACGACCTGCGTACCCGGCTCGCCCGCTGGACCCTGTCGGAGGCGGAGTCGCTGGGTATGACGGGCCGGGGGGCGCTGTCGGCACAGGGGCGGGCGCTGCTCGGTCTGCCGCCGGCGGCCGCCCACGACGCCGATTCGGCAGCCGGCCACGACGCAGGTTCCACGACCGGGCACCACGCGGGTTCCGCGACCGGGCACCACGCAGGTTCCACCGCCCACGACGCCGGTCCCGCGGCAGGACCCGGCGACAAACTCCCCGTCCACAAGCGCCCGCATCCCGCCCCCGTGTCCCCCCGCTCCCCCGCCGAGCAGGCCGCAGCCGCCGAGCGGGCGGTCCGGCTGCTCGCCCCCCTCCTGCCCGAGCCGCTGGACCACGTCCTCCTCCAGGCGGACCTGACCGCGGTCGCGCCGGGCCCGCTGCAACGCCCGCTCGCCGACACGCTGGGCGTCCTCGCGGACGTCGAGTCGAAGGGCGGGGCGACCGTCTACCGCTTCACGCCCGGGTCGGTGCGGCGGGCGCTGGACGCGGGCCGGTCTGCGTCCGACCTGCATGCTTTCCTCGCCGCGCACTCGCGGACGCCCGTCCCGCAGCCGCTCACGTATCTGATCGACGACGTGGCGCGCAGGCACGGCCATCTGCGGATCGGCTCGGCGTCGGCGTACGTGCGCTGCGACGACGACTCGATGCTGAACGAGATCCTCGCCGACAAGCGGTCCCAGGTGCTGCGCCTGAGACGCCTCGCGCCCACCGTGCTCGCCGCACAGGCCGATCCGGGGGCCCTCCTCGAAGGGCTGCGGGCGATGGGCTTCGCGCCCGCGGCCGAGTCCGCGGAGGGCGACGTCCTGATCACCCGCGCGCACGCCCACCGCACCCCGCCGCGCTCCGCCCCCGCGCCCGTTCCGGACGGCCCGCCGGTCCCCGACGCCACCCTTCTCGGCGCCGCCGTCCGCGCCATCCGCGCCGGCGACCTGGCCTCCACGACGCCCCGCAAGCCCACCTCCGACGGCGGGCCGCCCGGCAGCGGCGACCTCCCCCGCACCAGCCCCGCCGAGACCCTCGCCACCGTGCAGGCCGCCGTGATGACCGGCGAGGCGCTCTGGATCGGGTACGTCAACGCGGAGGGCACCGCCACCCAGCGGGTCATCGCCCCGATCCGTGTCGAGGGCGGTTTCGTGACGGCGTACGACCACACGGCGGACGAGGTACGGACGTATCCGCTGCACCGGGTTACCGGGGTCGCGGAACTGGCTGAGGGACAGGCCTGAGCGACCAGCGAGGGTCCGCCGACCGAGGACGGCGACGGCGGGCACGGAGAACGGCTTGAGTACTCCGGCCAGGTGTCCGCCGAAGGCCCGGTCCGTCCGGGTACGAGCGCCTCCGGCCGCGCCGGCCTCCTGACACCACCGGGTGTCACCGCCCTTCGGTCTCGGCGCGGTCGGCGGGCGGGCTCAGCAGCGGGTCGATCCCCGCCCGGAGGTACGTGAGCAGCGTGCTGTCCGACACGGAGACCAGCGCCGGGGTGCGGATGGCGTTACGCATCAGGGTGGTGCCGAGCAGCCAGGCCGAGAGCAACTCGGCCCGCAGCGCGGCATCAGGGCCGTCGAGGCGCCGGGCAAAGCACTCCGAGAAGATTTCGGTGATCTCGTCGCGGAGCTGCCCGACGGCCTCCTCCCGGCTGGAGGAGCGGAGCACCGACAGCACCGGATGCGGGACCTCGTCCTCGCTGGGCGCGTTGAAGACGAAGTCGCAGATCCATGCCGTCACGTCTTCGAGCGGTAGGCAGCGCAGCGGCTCGAACAGGGCGGTGCTTGTCGTCACCGCTTTGAACAGTGCTTCTTTTGAGCCGAAATAGCGGTAGACCAGGGCCGCGTCCACTCCGGCCTCCTTGGCGATGTCCCGAACGCTGGTGCCGTCGTAGCCGTACTTCCCGAAACGCGAGGTGGCGGCGTTCATCAGAGCCGCGCGCGTGCCCGTCGCGTCGTACTTGCGGGCTTGCCCGGAGCAGATTTCGCCCGGGTCCGATGTGTCTGGCCTGTTCACTGCCGTACCTCCTCCTTGGTCATGCCCCGCATGCTGTCGCCCCAGCTTCACCCATGTCCAAAAGTCATCGAACGTTGTCACCGATCGTTGACGCACGCCTGAGGCAACCATATTTTTTTGATCAACGGGCAGTGATCTTGGGCTCTCCGTTATCACAGCCACTGCCGAGAGCACTCCGCGAAGGGCCGGTGCATCGGTTCACGCGCCAGGTGTCCGCCCCCGAACCGAGCAGAAGTGGTGATCTTCCTTGCCTGATCGACGCATCGCCGTCATTGGAACCGGATACGTCGGACTGACCACCGGCGCCTGCCTGGCCTCCCTCGGCCACCGGGTGGTGTGCGCGGACACCGACTCCCACAAGATTGAACGACTTCGGCGGGCGGAGGTCGACATCCTGGAACCCGGCCTGCCGGAACTCGTCAGGGAGGGACTGGACTCGGGCCGCCTGGAGTTCGTCCAGGAGACCCCGGGCGCCGTCAGCGCCGCCGATGTGGTGTTCCTCTGCCTGCCGACCCCGATGGGAGTCGGCGGCGCCGCGGATCTGGCCGCCGTCGAGGCCGTCGCGGACGAGATCCGCACGGTCCTGCCGTACGAAGCCGTCGTGGCCAACAAGTCCACGGTGCCGGTGGGCACGGCCGAGCGCGTCGCGGCGCTGCTCGGGCGTCCTGACGTGACCGTGGTGAGCAACCCGGAGTTCCTCCGCGAGGGGCACGCGGTGCGGGACTTCCTCAACCCCGACCGCATCGTGGTCGGCGCCGCCGACCGGGCCGCCGCGCAGCGCGTGGCAGACCTGTACGCCGAACTCGACGCCCCGCTGGTGCTCACGGACGCGGCCAGCGCGGAACTCACCAAGTACGCGGCGAACTTCTTCCTGGCCATGAAGCTGTCTTTCGCGAACAACCTGGCCACGCTGTGCGAACGCTTCGACGCGGACGTCGACGACGTCGTCTCCGGCATAGGCCACGACCCGCGCATAGGCGGCGCGTTCCTCAGTCCTGGACCCGGATGGGGCGGCTCCTGCCTCCCGAAGGACACCCACGCGCTGCTGACCGCCTGCGAGGAGTCCGGCGTGGAGTTCCCGCTGTTGCGGGCCACCATCGAGACCAACGTGGAGCACCAGCGCCGGCTCGTCGAGCGCGTGGTCACCGGATGCTCGGCGCCGGACGGCTCGCTGCACGGCGTACGGCTGGCACTGCTCGGCCTGTCTTTCAAGGCCGGCACCTCCGACCTGCGCGACTCGCCCGCCCTGGCCGTCGCCCGCCTGCTCAGGGAACGTGGCGCCGAGCTCTACGCGTACGACCCCGCCCTCAGCGAGAGCCGCCCCGACCTCAGCGATCTGCTCACGATCGTCGACACCCCGGAGAAGGCTGTCGAGCACGCCCGTGCCTGCGTCGTCCTCACCGAGTGGCCCCAGTTCCGTGACCTCGACTGGGAAGCGGTCGCCGGACTGCTGGAGAGTCCGGTCGTCTACGACTTCCGCAACCTCCTCGACCCGGCGCTGCTCCACCGCGCCGGACTGTCCTGGGAGGGCATCGGCCGCTCGTTCGCGATGGCGGTCTGACCGCGCACCGGCATCCCCCTCGCGACAACCCCCCAAAAAAAGAAAGGCCCATTCGTGCGTGTATTGATCACCACCCTCGGCAGCCCCTCGCACGGGCGTGCGCAACTGCCCCTCGCCCGGGCGCTCGCCGCCGCCGGTCATGAGGTTCTGGTGGCCACCACCTCGGACCTCACCGCGGTCTTCGAACACGACGACGTCCGGGTGACGAGCCCCATCAGCGACTCCATTCCGGTCTCCCACGCGACGAACGCCCTGAAGGAACTGGGTGACCACCCGGAACTCGATGCCGAACAGCAGAGCGCGTTGAGGATGCGCGCCATGTCCCAGGCCCTGTCCGGTCCGGCGGCGAGGGAACTCCTGGACAGCCTGCTCCCCCTGGCACGGGACTTCGTCCCCGATCTCATCCTCCGCGACGGCATGGACATGGGCAGTGTCGTGATCGCCGAACTGCTGGGTATCCCGCAGCTGCCCACCCCGTCCGGGACCAGCAACACCATCGACCCGGCCGACATCCTCCCAGGCCTCAACCTTGTGCGGGAGGAGTACGGGCTCCCCGCCCACGAGGACCCTCTGTCCATCGTCCCGCAGGGGCGCGTCGACTACGTGCCGCCGGCCTTCTCCTTCGCCAAGCACCTGCCGGCATCGTGGGCGTACCGGCAGACGGTGACCGTGGACCGCCGTTCCGTCCTGCCGCCGTGGATCGCGGAACTGCCCACCGACCGCCCCCTCCTGTTCGCCGCCATCGGTACCGCGCTCCCCCTGGTGCACAAGAGGGCGAACGTCGCGGACGCCGCGGGCCTGCCCTTCTGGGTGCCGGACCCGGTCGACACCCTGCGGACGATCATCAAGGCGGCGTCCCGGCTGGACGAGTACACCGTCGTCGTGGCGACCTCGGGCCTCCTGGCGGACACCGACGGCCTGCCGCCGCATGTCCACATCACCAAACAGCTGCCGCAGCCGCTACTGCTGGAATCCGTCGACCTCTTTCTGACCCACGGCGGTTTCAACAGCATCCGGGAGTCGCTGCGCACGGCGACGCCGATGGCGGTGCTGCCGCAGTTCGGCGATCAGCACGCCAACGCACGGCGCGTCCAGGAACTCGGCATCGGCCTGGAGATCGCCGACCCCACACCGGACGGCATCGCGACGGTCTGCCGTGACGTGCTGGCCGACTCCGCCATCGGCGCGAACGCCCGCCGGGCACGTCTGGCGATGCTGACGCTGCCGGAGGTCGAGAACGCCGTCGCCGATCTGGAGAAGCTCGCCGGATAGGGCACGCCACGCAGCCGGGTCCCGTGACCCCGCGGCCGGGCGGCAGGCCCGCCCTCCGCGCGGTTACGGGAGGCGGGGTCACGGACCCCGCCTCCCGCCTCTCTCCCCGCCTCTATCCCCGCCCCACTCCTCGCCCGTATCCGAAGCACGCTCGTGCGGCAAAGAAGGTTCCTATGACGTCCTCGCCCCGCACGGCCGACACGGCGGACGGCCCAGGAGGTGAACCGGAAGCAACTGCGCGACTGACACATCGTCAAGTCGTCAGCGTCCTTTCCGGGCTCATGCTCGGGATGTTCCTCGCGGCACTGGACCAGACGGTGGTCTCGACCGCGCTCCGCACCATCGCCGACGACCTCCACGGACTCACCGCCCAGGCCTGGGTGACGACCGCCTACCTCGTCGCCGGCACCATAGCCACCCCGCTGTACGGGAAGCTCTCCGACATCTACGGCCGTCGACCGGTCTACCTGTGCGCCATCGTCCTGTTCGCCGTGGGATCCCTGCTGTGCGGATTCGCCACCTCCATCTACGAACTCGCGGCCTTCCGCGCGGTACAGGGCCTCGGCGGCGGCGGGTTGATGTCCCTCGCCATGACGATCATCGCCGACATCACCTCGCCGCGTGAACGTGGCCGCTACCAGGGTTACATCACGGCGGTCTTCGCCGGTTCCAGCGTCACCGGACCGCTGGTGGGCGGAGTGTTCGCGGAGCGCGCCACCCTGCTCGGTCTCGACGGCTGGCGCTGGATCTTCCTGATCAACGTGCCGTTGGCAGCCCTGGCCGTGGTCGCGATCCTGCGCGTACTGCACATACCGCACCAGCCCGTACGGCACCGGCTGGACTACGGCGGGGCCGTGGCGCTGGCGGTCGGCATCGTCCCGCTGCTCGTCATCGCCGAGCAGGGACGAAGCTGGGGCTGGGCCTCTCCCCGCGCACTGGCCCTGTACGCCGTGGGGCTGACCGGCCTCGTGGTCTTCGCCCTGGTGGAACGCCGGATGGCCGACGCCGCCCTGCTGCCGTTGCGGCTGTTCCGCATCAAGGCGTTCCGCCTGGGCAGCGTCCTGCACTTCGTTGTCGGCATCGGGATGTTCGGCGCCATGACGATGCTTCCGCTGTATCTCCAACTCGCCCGGGGGATGAGCCCCGTCGGGGCCGGCCTCGCCACGCTGCCCACGGTAGTGGCCAACGTGACGGTGACGCTGGTGGTCGGCCGGCTGATGTCACGTACGGGAAAGTTCAAGGTCCACCTAGTGGCGGGCGTCGGCTCCCTCACCGTCGCCATGGTGGTGTTCGCGACGCTGCGGGTGGACAGTCCGCTGTGGCACGTCTCCATCGGCATGCTGTTCATGGGGGCCGGCCTCGGCGCGGCGATGCAGACGATCACCACACTCGCCCAGTCCGAAGTACCGCGCCAGGACATGGGTGCGGCGACCGCGTCGGTGAACTTCTTCCGTTCCAACGGTGGCACGGTGGGCGCCGCCGCCTTCCTCTCCATCTTCTTCTCCCTGGCCGGCACACGGATCGGTGAGCGGCTGACCAGCGCCTTGCAGGAGCCGTCGTTCCGCCGACTGACCGAAGAGCCGGCGAACGCCGACGCGCTGGCGGGCGTCCTCCGGGCCGACGGCAGTGTGAACCTGGAGGACTCGGCCTTCCTGCGCACCCTCGATTCGCGGGTGGCGATGCCCTTCCTGGAGGGCTACGTCAGCGCCCTCCAGGTCGTCTTCCTCACCGGCGCCGCCGTGACCCTGATCGCCTTCGTGATCGCCGCCTGGCGCGTACCGGACACGAAGCTCTCCGCCGACTAGACGAGTCATTCGGAACGACTCGCAAGCCAGGCGACCACCAGGTGTGAGCAACCAGCAGGCACGGGCGACCACCAGGCTTGAACGACGACCAGGTGTGGTGATGGACAAGCCTGGGCGACTGCCACGCATGATCGTCCGCCGGTGATGCACACTGGACGTTTGGCCAAGCACCCGCGTGTGGGTGCCGCCGCGCAGAAAGGTACGGGCGTGAACGGACCTCTCATCGTCCAGAGCGACAAAACACTCCTGCTCGAAGTCGACCACGAGAACGCCGACGCGTGCCGTCGGGCCATCGCGCCGTTCGCCGAGCTGGAGCGGGCGCCCGAGCACATCCACACCTACCGGGTGACGCCGCTCGGGCTGTGGAACGCGCGGGCGGCCGGGCACGACGCCGAGCAGGTCGTGGACGCGCTCGTCGAGTTCAGCCGCTATCCCGTGCCGCACGCACTGCTGGTGGACATCGCGGAGACGATGGACCGCTATGGGCGGCTCACGCTCAGCAAGCACCCCGCCCACGGCCTGGTCCTCACCACCACCGACCGGCCGGTCCTGGAGGAGATCCTGCGGTCCAAGCGGGTCGCGCCGCTGGTCGGCGCCCGGCTCGACCCGGACACGGTCGCCGTGCACCCCTCCGAGCGCGGCCAGATCAAGCAGACACTGCTGAAGCTGGGCTGGCCGGCCGAGGACCTCGCCGGGTACGTCGACGGGGAGGCGCACGCGATCGAGCTGGACGAGACGGGGTGGGCGCTGCGGCCCTACCAGCGGCAGGCCGTGGAGAACTTCTGGCACGGCGGCAGCGGGGTCGTCGTACTCCCCTGTGGTGCCGGCAAGACCCTGGTCGGCGCCGGGGCGATGGCGGAGGCCAAGGCCACCACGCTCATCCTCGTCACGAACACCGTCTCGGCCCGGCAGTGGAAGCACGAGCTGGTGAAGCGGACGTCGCTGACCGAGGAGGAGATCGGCGAGTACAGCGGTACGCGCAAGGAGATCCGGCCCGTCACCATCGCGACGTACCAGGTGCTGACGACGAGGCGGAAGGGCGTCTATCCGCATCTGGAGCTCTTCGACTCGCGCGACTGGGGACTCATCCTCTACGACGAGGTGCATCTGCTGCCCGCGCCCGTCTTCAAGTTCACCGCCGACCTCCAGGCGCGGCGCCGGCTCGGTCTGACGGCGACCCTGGTACGGGAGGACGGCCGTGAGTCGGACGTGTTCTCCCTCATCGGGCCGAAGCGGTTCGACGCGCCGTGGAAGGAGATCGAGGCGCAGGGCTACATCGCGCCCGCCGACTGCGTCGAGGTCCGCGTCAATCTCACCGAGACCGAGCGCCTCGCCTACGCGACCGCCGAGACCGAGGAGAAGTACCGCTTCTGTGCGACGACCGCGACGAAGCGGAAGGTGACGGAGGCGCTGGTACGGCGGTTCGCGGGGCAGCAGATCCTGGTGATCGGCCAGTACATCGACCAACTCGACGAGCTGGGCGAGCACTTGAACGCGCCGGTCATCAAGGGCGAGACGAGCAACGCGCAGCGCGAGAAGCTGTTCGGCGCCTTCCGCGAGGGCGAGATCTCCGTCCTCGTGGTGTCCAAGGTCGCGAACTTCTCCATCGACCTGCCCGAGGCGACCGTCGCCATCCAGGTGTCGGGCACCTTCGGCTCCCGGCAGGAGGAGGCCCAGCGGCTGGGGCGCGTGCTGCGGCCGAAAGCCGACGGGCACAAGGCGCACTTCTACTCCGTCGTCGCCCGCGACACCATCGACCAGGACTTCGCCGCCCATCGGCAGCGGTTCCTGGCGGAGCAGGGGTACGCCTACCGGATCATGGACGCGGACGAGTTGCTTACGGCGGACACGGACAGCTGAGCACGCTGTCGAAATGACTCAAATGCCGTGCCCCCAGGGGACATTGCCCGATCTTCTCTGCGTGCGTTCACAGCCGGTTCATGAGCGTCGGCACTACGGTCGCTGATCCGGAGCGGGGCATCGGTGGTGCCCCGCGGCAGGTACCGACAGCGGTGCGCACTGAGGAGAGTCGATGAGCAGAGAGCGTGCGGTCCCCGGACGCGGTCCGAGCCGACGCGGCCTGATGGGCGGTGGTGCCGTGGCCGTGGCCGCGCTGGCCGTCGCCGGGCTGGGCACCGGACGGGCCGTGGCCGCTGATCAGGATGCGGGCCGGGCCGGGGCCGTGCCCTGGGAGCCGGTGCCCGTGCCCGAACAGGTGCCGGTGACCGAGCGCCAGGTCCCGGTCGTCGGCGACGGAAGCCTGTGGTGCTGGGACACCGGCGGCAGCGGGGAGGCCGTCGTTCTGCTGCACCCGGGTTCCGGGAGCGGCGAGAGCTGGCCCTACCAGCAGCCGGTGTTCGCCCGCGCCGGGTTCCGGACGATCGGCTACTCGCGACGTGGCTCATACCGTTCGGTGGCCGGAAACCAGGCCGAGGCGGACACCGCCTCCGGGGATCTGCACACCCTGGCCGACCACCTCGGTCTGGACCGTTTCCATCTCGCGGCCACGGGCGGCGGCGGCGCGGTGGCGGTGGACTACGCCCTGTCCCACCCGGACCGGCTGCGCAGCCTCACCGTCTCCAGCAGCGTCGTCGGCATCACCGACACCGACTACGCGCAGCTCTCCGCCTCTCTCCGGCCTGCCCCGTTCAGTGAACTGCCGGTCGAGGTGCAGGAGTTGGGGCCCTCCTACCGCGGCGGCAATCCGGCCGGCGTCACGGCCTGGCAGGCGATCAACGCACGGTCCAGGGCGGGCGACGGGTTCACCCAGGCATCGGCCAACAAGGTCACGTGGGCTGCCTTGGAGTCCATCACCCTGCCGGTCCAGCTGATCACCAGCGATGCGGATCTCTACACCCCGCCCTCCGTCCAGCGGCTCATCGCCCAGCATCTCCACAACGTCGAGACGCACGTGATCAGCGAGGCGGGCCACAACCCGCACTGGGAGCAGCCCGTGGCCTGGAACCACGTTCTGACCAGCTTCCTGGACCGTCACTGAGCCTGTTCCTGTGATCCAGCAGAGTTGCTCCCAGCAAGGCAAGGCCCAGCAGGGCGTACGGCGAGGCCAATAGCTGCTGCTGCCACGGGAGTCGCAGGTCCAGCGTGCCCTGGTGCGGGACCAGCCAGAGGGTGCGGGCCGTGAAGACGGCCGTCACCGCCGCGGCCAGGCGGAGGCGGCGTTCGGCGTAGAGCACGGTGATCAGCGGTACGCACCACACCCAGTGGTGCGACCAGCTGATGGGGCAGACGAGGAGGGCCGTGGTGGCGGTGAGCAGGATGCCCCAGCGGTCCTGGGGGGCGCGGCGGGCGAGCCAGAGACCGGTGCAGGCGACGGCCGCCGCGGGCAGTGCCCAGGCGAGGCCCGGCGAGGGCTCCCTCAGGGCGCGGGCGACCAGCCCCTGAAGCGACTGGTTGTCGACGATCCACACCTTGCCGACGCGGCCGGTCTCGTACAGCCGCCGGGTCCAGAAGTCGACGCTGGCGGCGGGGAGTAGGAGCGCGCCGAGCAGTACGGTCCCGGCGAAGGCGGACCCGGCCGTGGCCGCCTCCCGTCGGCGGCCTCTGAGCAGCAGATACGCGATGAAGAGGGCCGGGGTCAGTTTCACTCCGGCGGCGATGCCGAGCGCGATTCCCTTGCCGCGGGCGCCGGTCGGCCGGGTGAGGTCCCAGAGGATCAGCACCGCGACGGCGAGGTTGATCTGGCCGAACAGGACGGTCTGGAAGACGGGTTCGAGCCAGAGGGCGAGGGCGGTGGCGGCGCAGACGGCGGGGGCCTTCGCGGGCAGGTCCGCGAGGCGGCAGGAGAGCCGGACCAGCGCGGCGAGCAGGGCCACGTTCCCGGCGACGAAGGCCGGTTTGAGGGCGACCAGGGGCAGCCAGGTCGTCGGTACGAAGAGGAGCGCCGCGAAGGGCGGGTACGTCGCGGGCAGCCGCCACCGGGTGACGGTGAACCCGTAGAGATCCGTGCCGTTCGCCACGGCCGCGCCTTCGGCCCGGTAGACCAGTACGTCGGCCATGGGGGCGCGCGTGACCACGCACAGCGCGGAGAAGGCGGCGAGGGAGACGATCAGCAGGGCGCGCGCGGAGGCGACGTCGATGGGTGAGCGTTCGATCACGTTCCGTTGAAGCACGGAGTGACCCTAGTGTCCGGGCAGTTCGGCCCGGCGTACGGCTCACCGCCGCGGGTCGGGCATAGGGCTCACCGACGCCGTACGCCCGCCTCCTCTCCGTACTCGCCGAGGAGGACCACGCTGAGGGCGGCGCCCGCGAACACCTTGACGGCGCGCAGGGCGTCACCGACGCGGTGGCGGCGGTGGACTCCGGAGGCGGCGGTCGCACCGCCGGTGTGGACAGGGGGGCCTGGGGTGAAGGTAGCTGCGCTCATGTATCCATGGTGGAACTCGCGGCCCCGGATGGCGTCGGCCTTCCGACCGAACCTCGGCGGTCCCCCCGTACACCTGTGGGCCGCCCCTCGTACGCCTCACGACGGACCCCGTCCCCTAGGTCTCCTACGGGTGCACCCCTGAGACGGAGGAGCAGGCCCACCCCTGAAGGCGCGGAAAAACGATTGGCCCCGAGATCCCCCGCTCGCCTAGAATCTCCGCTCTTGCCCGCCTCCCCGCGCGGAGCGCCGCCGTCCGGACGGAAACCGGACGGCATCCAGGAATCACCCACGCAGCAGGTCTCCCGGAGGCACCCCCTTGTCCAGCCCGTCCGACCGTCCGCTCCACGCCGACGACGACCCCCTCTCCCGCGAGCGCACCCATCTCGGTGACTCCCGTGCCGCGCTGCGCGCGATGCGCGAGGACGTCGAGAACCTCGACATCAAGGACGTCACCGCGAACTGGGTGAACGCGGCCGTCCTCCAGCGCCAGATGGACGACCGCATCAAGGCCCTCGCCGACCTCAGCCACACCCCGCTGTTCTTCGGCCGCCTCGACTACCTGCACGCACCCGGCACCGAAAGGGCCGAGGGCGCGGAAGGCGAGCGTTTCTACATCGGGCGGCGGCACGTCCACGACGCCGGCGGTGACCCGATGGTCATCGACTGGCGCGCACCGGTGTCGCAGCCGTTCTACCAGGCCTCGAAGAAGCACCCGATGGATGTCGCACTGCGCCGCCGGTTCGGTTACACGGGCGGCGACCTCACGGCGTACGAGGACGAGCACCTCTCCGACCCGTCCGAGGCGGCGGCCACCAGCAAGCTGCTCCAGCAGGAGATCGAGCGCCCGCGCGTGGGCCCGATGCGTGACATCGTGGCGACGATCCAGCCGGAGCAGGACGAGATCGTACGAGCGGGGCTCTCCGGCTCCGTCTGTGTGCAGGGCGGTCCCGGCACCGGCAAGACGGCCGTCGGTCTGCACCGTGTCGCGTATCTGCTGTACGCCCATCGCGAGCGGCTCGCCCGCACCGGCACCCTCGTCATCGGGCCGAACAGCTCCTTCCTGCACTACATCGAGCAAGTGCTGCCCGCGCTCGGCGAGTTGGAGGTCAGGCAGGCGACGGTCGACGACCTCGTCGCGCATGTGGAGGTGCGGGGCACGGACGGGGCCACCGCCGCGGTCATCAAGGGCGACGCCCGGATGGCCGAGGTGCTGCGCAGGGCGGTCCGTTCGCACGTGACGCTGCCGACCGAGCCGGTGATGGTCGTACGGGGTTCACGGCGCTGGCGCGTCCCCGCGTACGAACTGGAGAAGATCGTCCGGGAGTTGCTGGACCGCGACATCCGGTACGGCGCCGCCCACGACGCCCTTCCGCAGCGGATCGCGCATGCCGTCCTTGTCCAGATGGAGCGTTCGGGTGAGGCGCCGGACGACCGGGTGCAGGACGCCGTCGCCCGCAACCCCGCCGTGAAGGCCGCGGTCAAGGCGATCTGGCCGGTCGTCGATCCGGCCAAGCTCGTCCTGCGTCTCCTCTCCGACGCGGACTTCCTCGCCGTACACGCGGCGGGAATCCTCGACGAGGGCGAGCAGAAGGAGATCCTCTGGCAGAAGCCGGCACGGTCCGTGAAGGCCGCCAAGTGGGCTTTGGCGGACGCCGTGTTGATCGACGAGGCGACCGACCTCGTACAGCGGACGCACTCGCTCGGGCATGTCGTCCTCGATGAGGCGCAGGACCTGTCGCCGATGCAGTACCGGGCGGTGGGGCGGCGCTGCACCACCGGTTCGGCGACCGTGCTCGGCGACCTCGCGCAGGGTACGACCCCCTGGGCGACGCGGAGTTGGGCCGAGGCTCTCGGTCATCTCGGCAAGGGCGAGGCGGTGGTGGAGGAGCTGACGGCGGGTTTCCGTGTCCCCACGGACGTCATCACGTATGCGTCCCGGCTGCTGCCGCACATCGCGCCGGGGCTGACGCCGGTGGCGTCGGTGCGGGAGAACCCGGGCTTCTTCGAGGTGCGCACGACGTCCGGTGACTCCGAAGTCGTCGCGGCCTGCGAGGAGTTGCTCCGTCAGGAGGGTTCGATCGGCCTGATCGGCGCCGACGCCCGCATCCCCGTACTCGCCGAGGCGCTGACGACCGCCGGGATCACCTACCTCGGCCCCGGCGAGGAGACGACCCCCGACACCCGCCTCACCCTCGTGCCCGCCTCGCTCGCCAAGGGACTTGAGTACGACTACGTGGTCCTTGACGAGCCACAGGCCGTGGTCGACGGCGAACCCGACGAACGCACCGGTCTGCGCCGCCTGTACGTGACCCTGACCCGAGCGGTGTCGGGCCTGATCGTGACGCACGCGGCGCCGCTGCCCGCCCAGCTCACATAGGGGGCCCGAGGAGCGCGTCCAGGAGGCCGGGGAACCTGGCGTCGAGATCGTCGCGCCGCAGCTTGACATAACGGTTGCGGCCGACGACCCGCGTCGAGGTGATCCCGGCCTCACGCATGACGCGCATGTGGTGCGAGACGGTCGACTTGTGCAGATGCCCGATGCCGAGCGCGTCGGGTGAACAGCTGAACGGCACACCGGCCGCGTACACCTTCAGCAGCGACAGCCGCACCGGGTCGCCGAGCGCGTGCAGCACCTTGACCAGCTCGATGTCGTCCGCGTCGGGCTGCGGCAGCCGCTCGCCTTCCTCGCCCATGCCCGGGCTCCCCTCCTCGTACTGTTTGACAATCATCCAACAGTCCCTATTGTTTGACCAATGTCAAACCATCATCGCACTGTTTGCGGACCACTTGGGGGGACCCCGTGCGCCTAAGACTGCTCCTGCTCGCCCTCGGCACTTTCGCCGTCGGAACGGACGGGATGGTGATGGCAGGCATCCTGCCGCTCATCGCCCGCGATCTGGACGTCTCCATCTCGGTCGCCGGACAGACGGTGACCGTCTTCGCCCTGGCGTACGCGGTCCTCGCACCCGTGCTCGCGGCGGCGACCGCCCGCTGGCCGCGCCGTCGCACCCTGCTCATCGCACTCACCGTCTTCACCCTCGCCAACTGCCTCACGGCGCTGGCCCCTTCGTACGGCACCCTGCTCGCCACCCGGGTACTCGCCGCCGCCGGAGCCGCCCTCTACACCCCCACCGCCAACGGCGTCGCGACCGGACTCGTGCCACCGGAGCGGCGCGGCCGGGCCATCGCCGTGGTGATGGGCGGGCTGACCGTCGCCACCGCGCTCGGGGTCCCGCTGGGCACCTGGATCGGCCGCAGCGACTGGCGGCTGACGATGTGGCTGGTGACCGGCCTCGGGGTGGCCGCGTTCGCGGGCCTCGCCCTGCTGCTGCGCGAACTCCCGCAACCGGCCGTAGCGTTGAGCCTGCGGGACCGGGTGGCACCGCTCGCCAACCGTCAGGTACTGGGCGCGGCGCTGACCACCTTCCTGGTCTTCCTCTCCTTCCAGACCTCGTTCATCTACTACACCGTGGGCACGCACGAGGCGACCGGCGGCGACCAGGACCGGCTGACGCTGCTGCTCCTGGTCTCCGGGATCGCCTCGGTCGGCGGCTCCTCGATCGGCGGACGGCTGGTGGACAAGTGGGGGCCACGCATGGTGATCCTGACGAGCAGCACGGCGTACGTCGTCCTCGCCGCCGCCGCGCCCTGGACCCTGCGCACCATGCCGACGGCGCTCGTCGTCTCCGCTCTGACCCCGCTGGTCGGCTGGGGGATCACGATCGCCCTGATCACCCGGGTGGCCTCCCTCGACCCGCCCAACGCGCCCGTCCTGGTGTCCCTGAACAGCAGCGCGCTCTACCTGGGCATGGCGGCGGCGGGCGGCACCGGCAGCCTGGCGATCGCGCTCTTCGGCGACCGCTGGTTCCTGCTGGTGGGAGCGGGCCTGATGGTCCTGGCAACGGCGGTGGCCGCGGTCACGACACGGGAGCGGTCGGGCGACCTCCGGCGCCTGGCACCGAAGGCCGCCACCAGCCCGGCCGGCTCGACCACTTGATCCGAACGACACCCCTCGGACAGGTCCTAAGCGTCCAGGACCTGCCGCCACTCCCGTACCGCCTCCGCCGAGACCGGCCCGGCCCAGCCGCCGGGCCGGGCGGCCCCGCCGATGTGAAAGGCGTCGACGCCCGCGGCACGCAGCCGGGGCACGTGGTCGAGGCGCAGGCCGCCGCCGACCATGATCTGCGGCTCGTAGCCGGGCTCACCACTGCGGGCGGCCTCGGCGAGGAGGGTGGGCATGCCGTCGTCGACCCCGGCCGGGGAACCGGCGGTCAGGTAGGCGTCGAGGCCCGGCAGGTCCGCGAGCGGCTTGCGCAGGGCGTCGCGGTCGGCGGCGCGGTCGATCGCGCGGTGGAAGGTCCAGCGGCAGCCGTGCAGCTCGGCGACGATCCGCTCCACGGCGGCCAGGTCGGGGCCGCCGTGCTCGTCGAGGAACCCGAGCACGAACTCGTCCGCCCCCGCGCCGCGCAGCTCGCCGGCGACGCGTACCAGCGCGTCGACATCGCCCGCCGCGAAACCGTCCGAGAGCCTCAGCATCACGCGCAGCGAGACGTCGACCGCGGCCCGGATCCCGGCGAAGGTCTCCACCGGCGGGGTGAGCCCGTCCGCGGCCATGTCGGTGACCAGCTCAAGGCGGTCCGCGCCTCCGGCCTCAGCGGCGACCGCGTCCTCCACACCGAGAGCGATCACCTCCAGGAGTGCACGCTTACGCTTGCTCATCGGACCTCTTCCCTTGGGGGCGGCTACAGGTCTAGTCCAATCCAAGCGTACGCGAGATCATCCACCCCCGGCCGGAGATCTTCCAGCCCGTCCGGCGTTTGAGGACGAGGCCGTCCAGGCCGAAGCGGGGGTCTGGGGGCGGCAGCCCCCAGAAACGGGACGGGCAGGGGCGGAGGGGGCGAACAAACCCCCCCCCCCCCCCCCCCCCCCCCCCCCCCCCCCCCCCCCCCCCCCCCCCCCCCCCCCCCCCCCCCCCCCCCCCCCCCCCCCCCAAAACAAACCCCCCCCCCCCCCCCCCCCCCCCCCCCCCCCCCCCCCCCCCCCCC
>NZ_JBIUYT010000008.1:458593-515955 GCF_044744645.1 Streptomyces sp. NPDC087263 | reverse complement strand
GGCGGGGGGGTCCTGTTGGGGGTGCGCCCCCCATTAGCCCCCCCCCCCCCCGGCCGGGGGGGGTTTGGGGGGGGGGGGGGGGGGGGGGGGGGGGCCCGCCCCCCCCCCCGCCCCCCCCCCGCCGCCCCCCCCCCCCCCCGACCCGGTGCTCAGCTCGCCAGTGCCTGGGCCTCCTCCGGGGCCCCGCTCGCTCGCGGTTCCGAGACCCGTACCGGCGCCGCCGGAACCTCCCGGTGCGCCGGGTCCCGTACCTCGCCCACGAGGAGTTCCAGTACGTCCTCCAGCGTGACAAGGCCGAGGACCTTGCCGGACGTGTCGGCGACCTGGGCGAGGTGCGTCGCGGCGCGGCGCATCACGGTGAGGGCGTCGTCGAGAGGGAGTTCGGCCCGCAGGGTCGTCATGTGGTGCCAGTTCTGCTGAGGCACCGCACGGTCCGACTCCTCCAGGTCCAGTACGTCCTTCACATGCAGGTAGCCCATGAAGGCGCCGTTCTCCGCGACCACCGGGAAACGGGAGTACCCGGTGCGGGCGGTGAGAGCGACGACCTGGCCGGGGGTGACCGAGGGGCCCACGGTCACCAGGGAGCCGGAGTCGAGGAGGACGTCCGTGACCGGGCGGGAGCCCAGTTCCAGGGCGTCCTCGAGGCGCTCCTGCTCCTCGGGGTCCAGCAGACCGGCCTGCCCGGAGTCCTCGACGAGACGGTTGAGCTGCTCGCTGGTGAAGACCGCCTCGACCTCGTCCCTGGGCTCCACGCGGAACAACTTGAGGATCACCCGCGCACAGGCCCCGAGGCCGACGGTGACCGGCCGGCACAGCCGCGCGAACGCGACCAGTCCCGGGCTGAGCCACAGCGCCGTCTTCTCGGGCGCGGCCATCGCCAGGTTCTTCGGCACCATCTCGCCGATGACGAGGTGGAAGAAGACGACCGAGGCGAGCGCGATGACGTACCCGAGGGGGTGGATCACGCCGGGCGGCATGTGGACCGCCTCGAACAGCGGCTCAAGGAGCTGTGCGACGGTCGGCTCGGCGACCGCGCCGAGCGTCAACGAGCAGACGGTGATGCCGAACTGGGCCGCGGCCATCATCTGGGGCAGTCGCTCCAGGCCGTACAGCACCTGTCGCGCCCGCGCGGTCCCCAGCGGTTCGATCTGGCTGCGCCGTACGGAGACGAGCGCGAACTCGGCGCCGACGAAGAAGCCGTTGGCGAGCACCAGCAGGGCGGCGAAGAGGAGTTGGAGCACGCTCATCGGACGGCCTCCGCGACAGGCGCGGTCCGCACCAGGCGGACGCGTTCGGCGCGGTAGTGCCCGACCTGGCGCACCAGCAGCCGCCAGCCCGGCAGTTCGGCCCGGTCACCGGCGGCCGGGATGCGGCCGAGCAGATCGGCGACGAGGCCCGCCACGGTCTCGTACGGGCCCTCGGGCACGTCGAGGCCTATGCGCTTCAGGACGTCGACCCGGCAGCTGCCGTCGGCCTCCCACGCGGGCTTTCCGTCCTCGGGCGGCGCCGCCGCGAGTTCGGGCAGATCCTGTCCGTCGTGCTCGTCGCGGACCTCGCCGACGAGTTCCTCGACGATGTCCTCCAGGGTGACGACGCCCGCCGTGCCGCCGTACTCGTCGACGACCACGGCGATCGGCTGCTCGCTGCGCAACTGCTCCAGGAGCGGCCGCACCGGCAGTGTCTCCGGGACGAGCAGCGGGGCCTGGGCGATCCGGCCGACGGGGGTCCGCAGCCGGTCGCGCGAGGGCACCGCGAGGGCGTCCTTGAGGTGGACCATGCCGACGATCTCGTCGATCCGCTCGCGGTAGACGGGGAAGCGGGACAGGCCGGTGGCCCGGGTGAGGTTGACGACGTCCTCGGCGGTCGCCGAGGACTGCAGGGCGCTGACCTTCACGCGTGGCGTCATGACGTGCTGCGCGGTCAGATCGGCCAGCGACATGGTGCGTACGAAGAGATCCGCGGTGTCCTGCTCCAGCGCGCCGGCCTGTGCGGAGTGCCGGGCGAGGGAGATGAGTTCGCCGGGGGTGCGGGCGGAGGCCAGCTCCTCGGCGGGCTCGACGCCCAGGGCTCGTACGAGCCGGTTGGCCACCGCGTTGAGTGCGGCGATCACCGGGCGGAAGGTGCGGGCGAACATGTGCTGCGGGCCCGCGACGAAGCGGGCGACCTGGAGGGGCTTGGACACGGCCCAGTTCTTGGGCACGAGTTCGCCGATGACCATCTGCACGGCCGCGGCCAGCAGCATGCCGACCACCACGGCGACGCCGGGCACGGCGCCCTCGGGAAGGCCGGTCGCGGCGAACGGTCCGTGCAGCAGCTCGGCGAGCGCCGGTTCGGCGAGCATGCCGACGACGAGTGAGGTGATGGTGATGCCGAGCTGGGTGCCGGAGAGCTGGAAGGACAGCTCCTTGAGCGAGTTGACGACTGTCGCAGCCCGTCGGTCGCCTTCGGCGGCCGCCCTCTCGGCGTCGGGCTTCTCGACCGTGACGAGGCCGAACTCCGCCGCGACGAAGAATCCGTTGGCGAGAATGAGCAGGAATGCCGCCCCAAGGAGCAGCAGAGGGATGATCATGCCGCCGCCTCGATATGTCGGAAGGGGGCGGCGCAGGTACTACAGGACGATCCGTCCATCGCTGGAGGGAGTCACTCCTCGGGTAGCTGGGGGCCTCTGAATACCGGCTGGCACATCAGCGGCGGAGGCGCGATGAAAACGCCTCCGCCAACAGATTAATCAAGACAGGGGCCCGTGCGGCAGGGTGGAAGGCTGAGAGTCAGCCCTGATGTTCCTCGGGGTGGCCCGTGGAGCGGGCTTCGGCGAGGGCTCGAAGGGCGCGAGCGTCCTCGATCGCGCGGTGTTTGGCGATGCCCGGCTGGATGCCGAGCGCGGGCAGACTGGTGCCGTCACTGAGGTTGAGGAACACCCAGGGGTCGCCCGGCCGCAGGTTGACCTGGAGGATCTCCGCCCAGGCCAGGCGCCTGCTGCTGGCGATATTGACGACGGTGACGCCGCTCTCGTCGGCGACGACCTTGGGCCGGGCCAGCATCAGGAGCACCCCGAAGATCAGGACCCCGGTGAAGATGAAGCTGAGTTTTTCGCCCGGGCCGAGCTGCTCCAGGAGCATCACGACTGTGGTGAGGACCACAACGATCGCCACGCCGGTGCTGACCAGCACGGCCCGGGTTCGGGACGGCCGGAATGTGACGGGCAGAGCGGGAAGTTCGGACATGGTCGTGAGGTCCTTCAGAGCCGGCAGGCGTGGATGGCCGTGGTCAGGATGGCCCGTGCGCCGAGCTCGTACAGATCGTCCATGATCCGCTGGGACTCCTTGGCCGGCACCATCGCGCGGACGGCGACCCAGCCCTCGTTGTGCAGCGGCGAGATGGTTGGCGACTCCAGGCCGGGGGTGAGCGCGACGGCCCTCTCCAGGTGCTCGGCGCGGCAGTCGTAGTCCATCATCACGTACGTCCGTGCCACCAGGACGCCCTGGAGGCGGCGCAGGAACTGCTGCACCTTGGGCTCGGCGTCCTCGGAGGCGTCGGCTCCGACCCGCCGGATCACGATGGCCTCGGACTTCATGATCGGGTCGCCGAACACTTCGAGGCCCGCGTTGCGCAGCGAGGTGCCGGTCTCCACGACGTCCGCGATGACCTCGGCGACGCCCAGCTCGATCGCGGTCTCGACGGCGCCGTCGAGGTGGACGACGGAGGCGTCGATGCCGTGGTCGGCGAGGTGCTTGGCGACGATGCCCTCGTACGAGGTCGCGACGGTCTTGCCCGCGAGGTCCTCGATGGAGTTCGCCGTGCCGGGCTTGGTGGCGAAACGGAAGGTGGAGCGGGCGAAGCCGAGCGGGAGGATCTCCTCGGCGCCGGCGCCCGAGTCGATGAGCAGGTCGCGTCCGGTGACGCCGATGTCGAGGCGGCCGGAGGAGACGTAGATCGCGATGTCGCGGGGGCGGAGGTAGAAGAACTCGACCTCGTTCTCCGGGTCGACGATCCGCAGTTCCTTGGACTCCCGGCGCTGCTGGTAGCCGGCCTCATGCAGCATCTCCGCCGCAGGTCCTGACAGGGAACCCTTGTTGGGGACGGCGATGCGCAGCATGAGGTCGGCTTCCTTTGCTAGGTGGTTCGTTCGTACGTGCGGGGGCGGGGCTACGGCTCAGAGGTGGGCGTACACGTCGTCGAGGGAGATCCCGCGCGCGACCATCATCACCTGGACGTGGTAGAGCAGCTGCGAGATCTCCTCGGCGGCGGCTTCCTTGCCCTCGTACTCGGCGGCCATCCATACTTCGGCGGCCTCTTCGACGACCTTCTTGCCGATGGCATGGACACCCTTGCCGACCAGCTCGGCGGTGCGCGAAGTGGCGGGATCGCCGGTGGCGGCCTTGTGCTGGAGCTCGATGAAGAGCTCCTCGAACGTCTTATTGGACATGGTGGTTCTCACCCTACGCGCTTACGCGCATCCGCTAGCGCCAGGGTTCGGATACTGAGCGAAGGGTGGCCGCGGTCGCCACGGCGGCCGTCACCGCCTCGTGTCCCTTGTCCTCGTGGGAGCCCTCGATGCCCGCGCGGTCGAGGGCCTGTTCCTCGGTGTCGCAGGTCAGCACGCCGAAGCCGATGGGGACGCCGGTGTCGAGGGAGACCTGGGTGAGGCCCTGGGTGACGCCCTGGCACACGTACTCGAAGTGGGGGGTACCGCCGCGGATGACGACGCCCAGCGCGACGATGGCGTCGTATCCGCGGCCCGCGAGGACCTTGGCGACGACCGGGAGCTCGAAGCTGCCGGGGACCCGAAGGAGGGTCGGCTCGTCGATTCCCAGCTCGTGCAGGGCGCGCAGCGCGCCGTCGACGAGGCCGTCCATCACCTTCTCGTGCCACTGTGCCGCGATGACCGCGACGCGCAGGTCGCCGCAGTTGCGTACGGACAGTTCAGGTGCACCCTTGCCGCTCACGTCTCTCCTCAGTGCTGTTCTTGTGCTTTTACTGGTTGCTGCAGGCCGACACGGTGGCCGTGTCCAGCCAGGGCAGGTCGTGGCCCATCCGGTCCCGCTTGGTGCGCAGGTAGCGGAGGTTGTGCTCGCCCGCCTGTACGGGCATCGGCTCCCGGCCGGTGACCTTGAGGCCGTGCCGGACGAGCGCGTCGGTCTTGTCCGGGTTGTTGGTCATCAGACGGACGCTGGTCACCCCGAGGTCCTCGAGGATCTGGGCGCTCGCGCCGTAGTCGCGGGCGTCGGCGGGCAGGCCCAGCTCCAGGTTGGCGTCGAGAGTGTCCCGGCCGCGCTCCTGGAGCTCGTACGCGCGCAGCTTGGACAGGAGACCGATGCCGCGCCCCTCGTGGCCGCGCAGGTAGACGACGACGCCCCGGCCCTCGGCCTGGATGCGCTCCATGGAGGTCTGGAGCTGGGGGCCGCAGTCGCAGCGCAGCGAGTGGAAGACATCGCCGGTGAGGCACTCGGAGTGGACGCGGACGAGGACGTCCTCGCCGTCGCCGATGTCTCCGTGGACGAGGGCGACGTGCTCGACTCCGTCGAGGGTGGAGCGGTAGCCGAACGCCGTGAACTCGCCGAAGGCGGTGGGCAGTTGGGTCTTGGCCTCGCGGCGGACGGTGGGCTCGGCGGCGCGCCGGTAGGCGATCAGGTCCTCGATGGAGATGATCGTCAGGCCGTGCTTGCGGGCGAAGGGGATCAGTTCGGGGAGGCGGAGCATACGGCCGTCCTCCCCCGCGATCTCGACGATCGCGCCGGCCGGGCGCAGGCCGGCAAGGCGTGCCAGATCGACGGCCGCCTCGGTGTGGCCGTTGCGGACCAGGACTCCGCCGGGCCTGGCGCGCAGCGGGAAGACGTGGCCGGGGCGGACGAAGTCGTCCGCCTTGGCGCCGCCGCCAGCGAGGAGCCGAAGAGTGGTGGCACGGTCGGATGCCGAGATGCCGGTGGTCACACCGTGAGCGGCGGACGCGTCGACCGACACGGTGAACGCCGTCTTCATCGACTCGGTGTTGTCGTCGACCATCTGCGGGAGCCGGAGCCGGTCGAGTTCGTCGCCCTCCATGGGGGCGCAGATCAGGCCGCGGCATTCGCTCATCATGAGGGCGACGATTTCGGGGGTCGCCTTCTCGGCGGCGATGACGAGGTCGCCCTCGTTCTCCCGGTCCTCGTCGTCGACGACGACGATCGGGCGGCCGGCCGCGATGTCGGCGATCGCCTTCTCGACGGGGTCGAGGGCGAAGTCCTCGATATTGTCCCTGCTGTACCAAACCGGCGCTGACGTCATGCCGGGGCTCCTTCCAGGACGGGCTGCCCGGCCTTGCGGGAGCGCAGCCACCAGTCGCGCATGCCCCACAGGACGAGCGCGCCGTAGAGGACGTAGACGAAACCGGAGAAGGCGAAGCCGTTGGCGAAGTTGAGCGGGACGCCCACCAGGTCGACCAGCAGCCAGGCGAACCAGAACTCGACCATGCCGCGGGCCTGGGCGTACATGGCGACGATGGTGCCGACGAAGATGTAGGCGTCCGGCCACGGGTCCCAGGAGAGGGTCGGGTACGCCTTGAACAGGAGGCCGACCGCGAGGGTGCCCATGGCGGCGGCACCGAGCAGCGCACCGCGCTCGCGCCAGGTGGCGAACCGTACGGCGATGGAGCCGTCCTGAGCCTGCCCCTTGCCGCGGTTCCACTGCCACCAGCCCCACGCGGCGACGACCATGACGACGACCTGCTTGCCGGCGCTGCCGGACAGGTGCGCCGTGGCGAACGCCGCGAGGAGGATGACGCCGGACAGGAACTGCACCGGCCAGGTCCATATGGAGCGGCGCCAGCCGAGCGCGAGGGCGATCAGACCGATCGTGTTGCCGATCATGTCCGACCACTTGATGTGCTGGCCGAAGAGCGTGAATGCCTCGGAGTTGAGCCAGTTCACCGCGTGGCCTCCTTGCTGCCGAGGAGGCGCTCCACGTACTTGGCGATGATGTCGACCTCGAGGTTGACCGGGTCGCCGGGCTGCTTGAGGCCGAGCGTGGTCAGCGCGAGGGTGGTGGGGATGAGGCTGACGGTGAAGTAGTCGGGGCCCGCCTCGACGACGGTCAGGCTGATGCCGTCGACCGTGATGGAGCCCTTCTCGACCACATAGCGGGAGAGGTCCGCGGGGAGCGAGACCTTCACGATCTCCCAGTTCTCGGACGGCGTGCGTGCGAGGACCGCGCCCGTGCCGTCGACGTGGCCCTGCACGATGTGCCCGCCGAGGCGTGCGCCCACCGCGGTGGGGCGCTCCAGGTTGACGCGGGAGCCTACGGACAGGGCGCCGAGGCTGGAGCGGTCCAGGGTTTCCGCCATGACGTCGGCGGTGAACTCGTCGCCCTCGTGTTCGACGACCGTGAGACACACGCCGTTGACGGCAATGGAGTCGCCGTGCTGCGCACCTTCGGTGACTACAGGGCCACGAAGTCGGAAGCGTGAGGCGTCGCCGAGGTTCTCGACGGCGGTGATCTCACCCAGCTCTTCGACGATTCCGGTGAACACTTCCCGGGTCCTCCTGCCTCATAGGGCACGGACTCCGGGGCCTGTCGATGACGACAGAATGAAACGGACTGCGACACCGGGAACGATGCCGAATGGGACTCGTCCCGTCAGGACAAGTCGAAACAAACGGCAGCGCGCACGAATGCCCGCCCGCCGCGCACTGCCTCCCATCCGGACTTTAACCGTCGGTCCAGGAATTTCACCTGGTCAACCGGCCGCTGGAAGCGACCGGGTCGCGGACTGTAACCGCCGGTTCGGACTTTCACCGACCCCGGAGTGCGCTGCTTCTGGTACATGGCCAGTGTGCCACGTCTGATCGACGCCCATGCGGGCGAGCAACTGTGGGCTGACTCACAGGCCGTGTCGATGGACTTCCGAGGAGACACAAGGGGAGACAAGACCGGTCAACTCGGCTGGTACCGCGCGTGCTTGGCCCTCTGGGACACCCCGCAGGGCCGAGGCTGGTCCATACCTATTGACCTCACTGGTCTAGTCCTCCTAGGGTCGCGATCATGGCTCGGCGATACCGGCTGAGCGTTCACGACGTGTCGCATCCGCCCCCCGAGCGGCCCGGCGGCGGTGACGGAGGCCCTTGCCCCGCCGCCGGGCCTTTCAATCCGACCCGTCCGGGCCGCCCGAGCCGTCGCCCTGACGCTGTGATGGCGAGCCCCACCGGGCCCGGGACAGAGGGCGCGAAAAAACCTGGCGGCCCTGCGGCACGGGGCCACTGGAGCCCCGGTGCCCCGGTGCCCCCGCCAGCCCGGCGGCGTGAAAACCGTAGCGGCCCGACGGCACAGAACGCCTACCGACTCGGTGGTACGAATCCCCCACCGGCCGGGTCGGCACGGAACCCGTACCGACCCGGCGACCCCCACCGACCCGGCTCCCCACCAACCCGGTGATACGAATCCCCCGCCAGCCCCGCGACGCGAAACCCGTACCGACCCGGCAACCCCCACCAACCCGGGCCGCGCGCAAGCCCTACCGGGCCAGGCGCCACGAACCCCCACCGACCCGGGCCGCGCGCCAGCCCCACCGGGCCGGGCGCCACGAACCCCTACCGACCCGGCGGCGCGAACAACTCGTCCTGGGCGCCCTCGCGCGCGGTCAGCAGCGCGCCGCGCAGCACCGCGCTCCCGCCCAGCGCACTCGCGCGCACCTCCACAGGCAACGGTGACATCCGCGCGAGCCGCTCCTCGACGCGCGAGGCGAGCACGCCCCCACCCGCCTGCCCGGTCTCGCCGCCCAGGACGACACAACCGGGGTCGAGCACGGCGACGACGGAAGCGGCACCGATGGCGAGCCGGTCGGCGAGGGCATCGAGGAAACGGGAGGCGGCGGTTCCCGAAACCGCCCCACCGCCACCCCGACCCGCACCCGCACCCGTGGTCCCGCTCCCGCTCACACGCGTGCCCACCCCGGCGTCCGCGACAGACCCCACCGCCTCCCTGACCAGCGCCGCCGCATGCGGCTCATGCGGCATCCCGTCCGCCACGACGCCGTACTCCGCCGCGAGCCCCGCGATCGCCACCGCCCCGGCGAGGGAGTGGAAGCCGCCGTCGCAGTCCGTCGCCGACGGCAGCTTCGCGGTCCCCGGTACCGGCAGGAAGCCGATCTCGCCGGTACCGCCGGAGGCACCGCGGCGAAGGGCGCCGTCGAGGACGACGGCCGCGCCGGTGCCGTGGCCGAGCCACAGCAGAACGAACGTGTCACGGTCACGGGCGGCTCCGTCGCGCTGCTCGGCGAGGGCGGCGAGGTTGGTCTCGTTCTCGACCAGGACGCGAGCGGCGGGGAAGCGCTCCTGAAGGGCGGCGACGAGCCTGCGGTGCCACTCGGGGAGGCCGGTGGAGTCACGGAGCTCGCCGGTGACGGGGTCGATGAGGCCGGGGGCGCCGATACCGACGGTGTGCAGCCGCTCGGCCCCCGCCTCCTTGGCGGTGCGCTCCACCAGCGCGACCGCCTGCTCGACGGCGGGCCCGGTGCCCGTGTCGTCCGCGATGGGCACCGACGCCCGTGCGAGTTCGGTGCCGAGGAGGTCGGAGACGACGACGGAGACGCCCTCGGTGCGGACGTCGAGGGCGGCCAGGTGCGCTCGGTCGGCGACGATCCCGTACAACCGCGCGTTCGGGCCGCGCCGTTGCGACCCCGACTCCCCCACCACCGCGATCAGCCCGGCGACGGTGAGGCGCTCGACGAGGTCGGCGACGGTGGGCCGGGACAGTCCGGTGAGCTGCTTCAACTGCCCTGCCGTCAAAGGGCCCTCCTGCTGCATGAGTTGCAGGGCGAGCCGGTCGTTGATGGCCCGGGCGGTGCTCGGAGATGCGGGCATGCCGGGATCCTTCCAGATCAGCGAGGGCGCGGAGCCCCTGTCCGGTTCCCCGGCCGTAAATTCTCTATTTATCAGGCAGGGTTCCTGATAGTTTACGCCAACAGTGCGGGGAGGACGTCCGGGAGGGGCAGCGGCACCATGAGTGAAGTGGTCTACGACATGCGCGAGTTGAAGCGCGCGCGGTACGCCGTGGCCGCCGTGTTCGCGGTGCACGGCGCGGTCACCGGGTCCTTCGCGACCCGCGTGCCGTGGATCCAGGACCATGCGGGGCTCAGCACCGGCCAGCTGGGGTTCGCACTCGCCTTCGGAGCCTTCGGCGCGTCCGTCTCGATGCCGCTGGCCGGCCGGATCAGCCACCGTTTCGGTTCGCGCACGGCCCTGCGCGGCCTGCTCGCCCTCTGGACTCTTGCCCTGCTTCTCCCGTCGCAGGCGCCGAACCTGCTCAGCCTCTGCCTGGCGATGTTCACTTTCGGCGCCACGGCCGGCATGGCCGATGTCGCCATGAACGCACTGGGCGTCGAGGTCGAGCGCGGGCTCAACAAGTCGATCATGTCCAGCCTGCACGGCATGTGGAGCGCGGGCGCCCTGACCGGCTCGGCGGCGGGCACGCTCGCCGCCCACCTGGGATCGGACGCGCGCGTGCACCACGCGCTGGCTGCCGCGACCCTCACCGTCCTCGGTCTGGTCGCCTGCCGTTGGGTGCTCGATCTGCAGGCCGCCGAGGACGAGGAGCCGCCGCCGCGGTTCGCGCTGCCACCACGGTCGGCGCTGCTGATCGGTGCAATCGGGTTCTGCGCGGTGTTCGCGGAGGGCGCGAGCCTCGACTGGTCGGCGGTGTACCTACAGGACGAGCTGGGCAGTTCGGCCGGTCTCGCCGCGGCGTCGACGACCGGCTTCATGCTGACCATGGCGGTGGCCCGGCTCGTGGGCGACACGGTGGTGAACCGCTTCGGCGCGGTACGTACCGTCCGGGCGAGCGGCGTTCTGGCCGTACTCGGCGGGCTGCTCATCGTCGTCGCGGACCATCCCGCCGTCGCGATGACCGGTTTCGCACTGCTCGGGCTCGGCATCGCGGCCGTGGTCCCGCTGTGCTTCGCGGCAGCGGGTCACAGCGGCCCCAACCCCAGCCAGGCCATCGCGGGCGTCGCCACCATCACGTACACCTCCGGCCTGATCGCGCCGAGCGCGATCGGCACGCTGGCACAGGCGACGAGCCTGATGGTGTCGTTCGGTCTGGTGACGGTGCTGGCGGGCGGGGTCGCCGCCTTCGCGGGTGTGCTGCGCACCGGCGACCGGGACCGCCCGAAGGTCAGTCCGCCGGCCGCAGCAGTTCCCGGCCCACGGCCCTGAACCGGTCACTCCAGGGCGTCGGGCGCAGCGTCCCGGCGTCCAGCCTGACGAGGACCCGCGTGCCGTGCGCGTACGTCAGCGCGCCATCGCCCGAGCAGAAGCGGAAGCCGTACGTCAGTCCGGTGTTCCCGAGCCGCTCCAGCCAGAGGTGGACGGCGTACGCGCCCGGCCGTTGCACCGGGGCGTCGTAGCTGATCCGCAGCTCCTTCACCGCGTTGCAGAAGTCGCCCGCCGCCTCCCAGTCGCCCTCGAAGCCGCGGAAACCGCGCTCGTTCCAGAAGGCCGTCCAGGCTCGCTCGGCCATCACCGGGTAGCGGGCGTTGTGGAGCAGTCCGAGCGCGTCGAGGTCGTCGAAGTGAACGGTGACGGGGATGAGCCGCCCGTATGCGAGAGCGGGGGCTGTCGGGGCTTCGGCTGTCACGGGCGGGGCTCCTGAGGGTGCCGGACGGGGCGGTGGGGTCACCCCATCCTAAGCAACCGCTCAGGAACCCCTGCTCAGGGGCCCGCACGGTGGAGGCTCAGCCCGTGATCGAGTCCAGTTGCTCGGCGGCGGGACGCAGCGCCCACAGGTCCCCGCCGGGCGGCGTTTCGAGCTTCGGCACCGCCGCTCGCGCGGCCTTGTCACCGGCGTCGGCCGCCGCGCGCACGACGTCGCTCGCCGCGAAGCGGTAGAACTCCAGCTCGGGGTAGGCCCACGGCGCAGCCCCGGTCGCGGCGGGCAGCAGATAGTCGACCGCCTTGAACAGGCTCTGGCCGTCCGGCCCCTTGTACGACCACAGGTTCACGCCGACGTGTTGGCCTATCGCCGCGAGCCGGGTGTAGGCGACCAGGTCGAAGGTCGAGTAGTGCCAACTGCGGGTGCGGGCCAGCTCCTGGGGCTGGCTGCCGTCGGCGGCGATCTGCGGGTCGATCCGCTTGGCGCGCGCGTCCAGGACGGTCTTTCGCGCGAGATCCTTGTCGCCGGTCGCGTACGCCAGACCGGCGAGCAGCATGTCGTAGAAGGTGCCGTGGTTGTTCTTGGCGGCACCCTCCTCCTTGCCGAAGGCGCTGTCGGCCAGCCAGTCGCGGAAGCCGGTGTTCCAGGCGAGCATTTCGGAGCGGTCGGTCTTCGACCAGCCGGGGGCGCCCGTGTCCAGGATCGCGATGGCGTCCAGGACGCTTGTGTAGGACTGCGAGAAGTCGATGATGCCGATGGCCCGGCCGTCGTACTTGCAGGGGATGAACTGCCCGTGGTTCAGGTTCGGGTTCATCCGGGTGCCGGGGGCGAGGAACCAGGTGCGCAGGACGGCGGCGGCCTTCTCGGCATACTGCTTCTTGCCGGTGTAGTACCAGGCCAGCGCGAGGTCGTACGTCGAGTCGAAGACCTTCTCGACGTCCTGCCGGTCCGTGCCGGTGTCGACCTCGGGGTTGCGCTGGCCGTCACGCTGGACGTAGGGGCAACCCCAGGGGTTGTCGGCGGTCCTGGGCTGGCTGGGCCACCAGTAGGGGGCCTGGCTGAGGTAGTCGTGGACGTCGCCGCCGGGGGCGGGTCTCGGCTTGTCGACGACCGTCCAGGGGCCCTGGTCCAGCCAGTTGTCGGCGCGGGCCGTCAAGTTCTTGACGGTGCGCCGTAGTTGGGGATCGCCGTGGTCCAGGCGCGCCTTTGTCTGCTCCAGTCGGGCCCCGTCGAGGACCGCGGTCTTCGACGCCTTCGGCGCGGCCTGGGCCACCGCGGAGGGGGCGACGACGGCCGCCAAGGTGACCACGGCCGCAAGGAGCACGCCCAGTCGAGGGCTTGCACTCATCAGTCACTCCGATCATAAACGTGAATGCAGTTCATGAGTGGGACCGTGCGAGCGTAGGGCCGCTGGCTAGCCATGACAATGGTCCGGACAGATTCACGTACAGAGAAAGCGAAGCCTCTCCATGGACCTCGGTGTGCGCTGGAAACTGCACGGCGACGGGCGCACGCCCGCCCCCGGAGCGGTCGTCCGTCCCGACGAACGACTCTCCTGGCCTCGCACGTTCGGGCTGGGAGCCCAACACGTGGTGGCCATGTTCGGGGCTTCCTTCGTCGCACCCGTCCTGATGGGCCTGGATCCCAATCTCGCGATCATGATGTCCGGCGTCGCGACCGTCATCTTCCTGCTGGCGACCCGCGGCCGCGTGCCCAGTTACCTCGGCTGTTCGCTCTCCTTCGTGGGCGTCGCCGCGGTGATCCGCGCGCAGGGCGGCACCAGCGCGACGGTCACCGGCGCGGTGTTCGTCGTGGGCGTCGCGCTGTTCCTGGTGGGCGTGGCCGTACAGCGCTTCGGCGCGCGGATCATCCACGCCGCGATGCCGCCGATCGTGACCGGCGCGGTCGTCATGCTGATCGGCTTCAACCTGGCGCCGGTGACCGCGTCCACCTACTGGCCCCAGGACCAGTGGACGGCGCTCCTTGTGATGGCGTTCACCGCTCTGGCCGTCGTCTGCCTGCGTGGTTTCTGGTCACGGATCGCGATCTTCCTGGGCCTCGTCTTCGGGTACGGGCTCTCCTGGGCCCTCGACCGGATCTTCGGCCGCATCCACTCGGTGGACGCGAGCGGCAGGCTCACCGAACACTGGCGGCTCGACCTCTCCGCCGTCGGCAAGGCGGACTGGATCGGCCTGCCCACCTTCCACGGCCCGTCCTTCCAGTGGTCGGCGATCCTCGTGGCGCTGCCCGTCGTCATCGCGCTGGTCGCCGAGAACGCGGGCCACGTCAAGGCGGTCGGCGAGATGACCGGCGACCCGCTGGACGACAAGCTGGGCACCGCGATCTCCGCGGACGGCGTCGCGTCGATGCTCTCCACCGCGGTCGGCGGCCCGCCCAACACCACCTACTCAGAGAACATCGGCGTGATGGCCGCGACCCGCGTCTACTCGACGGCCGCCTACTGGGCCGCCGCGGGCTTCGCCCTTCTCTTCGGCCTCTGCCCCAAGTTCGGCGCGATCGTGGCGGCGATCCCGAGCGGCGTGCTCGGCGGCATCACCGTCATCCTGTACGGCATGATCGGCCTGCTCGGCGCCCAGATCTGGCTCAACGCCCGGGTGGACCTGCGCAATCCACTGAACCTGGTGCCGGCCGCCGCGGGCATCATCATCGGCGTCGGCAACGTGACCATCACCTTCACGGACACCTTCTCGCTGAGCGGCATCGCCCTCGGCACCCTCGTCGTGATCATCGGTTACCACGCACTGCGGGCGTTGGCTCCGCCTCACCTCAAGACACAGGAGCCGCTGCTCGACGAGGGCACCTCGTCCTACGACGAGGACTCTCAGGTCGCCAAGTCGTAGGCGTACGAGGGCGAGAAGGTCCCCGGCACACCCTTGCAACCGTCCGACTCGCCCGGCAGCTTCACCCACAGGTAGGCGTCGATCCGTGCCTCTCCGGTGTTCAGGGTCGGCGCCTGTCCGATCCTGCGGCCCGCCGGATCGCACCACTCGCCGTCGGCCGGGGCGCCGTTGCCGTTCCGGCTGGTGTCGATGACAGCGCCCAGACTCGCCGGGCCGCCGAGAGCGGACAGCACCTCTCGGGCGTACGTGATCTCCGTGCTCGTACGGTGGAAATTGGACACGTTCGTGAAGATGCCGTCGGAGGAGGCGGCCGAGGCGGCACCCGCCTGTTTGAGGAGGGCGGCCTGGGCGGCGGCCGGATTCCAGGCGGAGTGGCCGGCGTCGTAGTAGACGCGGGCCCGGGGATCGGCGGCCTTGAGGACGCGGCCGGCGCGGGCCAACGAGGCGAAGCGGTCGGCGCGTTGGCCGGCGGAGAGGCAGTCGGCCTGGGCGACCGCATCGGGCTCCAGGATGACGATGACCTCGCGGGAGCCGAGCCCTGCCGCGAAGTTGTCGATCCAGTCGTCGTACGCGTCGAGGTCGGGTGCCCCGCCCTCCGAGGCACCGCCGCAGTCGCGCCCCGGGATCGTGTAGGCCACGACGACCGGGACCCGGCCCTGCGCGGCGCCGCCCGAGGTGACCGCCCTGACCCGCGCGGTGATGGTGGACGGCGTGAAGTCGGCGAACCAGACGGCAGCCGGTCGATCGGCTATCCGGGACTCGATCACCGAGCGCCGGGAGTCACCCGGATGGGCGGCGACCCAGTCGAGAACCTGGGATTCGGGATGGCGGTAGAGCCCGGCGGAGGCGGCCACGGTCGCGGGTTTCTCCTTGCCGGCGGAGGGCTTCGGGCTCGGCTTCGGTGACGGGGACGACCTCGACGGGGACGCTGACGGTGAGGCCGAGGTCCTGGTCGGCGACGCAGTCGGTACGGCGGGCAGCGGCAGGAGGCTGGGCGCGCGGGTCACCAGAGGTTTGGCGTCGTCGGACGGGCGGCCGTCGCCGAGTGCGGACAGCATCCCCGTGACGCTGCCGACCGCGACCACGACCGAGGCCGCCGCGACCATGGCACCGCGTCGGACGGCCCGCCTGCGCTCGGCCCTGCGCGTGACCGCTCGCTGGGCACGTGAGCCTGACACGTACTGCTCCCCCCACTCCCGCCACGGACGTGTTCCCCCGTTCTGGGGAAGCGTCCGGCCCGGCGGTACTCCGGCCAGCCTAGGACTGGGACGCTGCCCCCATGGCGTTGTTGGAGCACTTCACCCATCCCGTGTACACCGTGGACACAGTCGTCTCCCGGATGCGCACCCTGGACGCGGCCCTCCCTGAGCGGGACGGGATCGCGGTGTTCAACCGCGTCTACCTCGCCGTCACCGAGGAGGTCGGCCGGCGCCTGGACACCGGGGAGTTCGCGGACCCGGCGGCCGCGATCACGCTGGACGTGCGGTTCGCGGAGCGCTATCTGCGGGTGGCCGAGGAGGGAGATCCGCCCGCCTGCTGGCGGCCGCTGCTGCAGTTCCGGCGGCATCCCGGTGTACGTCCGTTGCAGTTCGCGCTCGCGGGCATCAATGCGCACATCGGACACGATCTGGCGCTCGCGGTCGTGGACGCCTGTCGTACGCTCGGCTGCGAACCGGCCGAGCTGGAGGACGAGTTCGACCGCGTGGGCGATCTCCTCGTCGCGCTGGAGGAGCGCATCCGCGAGGAGCTGATGCCGGGTCCCGACCTCCTCCAGATCGCCGATCCGCTGACTCATCTGCTCGGCGCGTGGAGCCTGGACCGGGCCCGCGAGGCCACCTGGTCGGCCGCCCGGGCGCTGTGGGCGCTGCGCGGGCTCCCGGATCTCGCCGAGGAGTTGGCCGACCGCCTCGACACCGCGGTGGGCTTCGCCGGACGGATGCTGCTGACGCCGTTGCCGGACTGATCAGCCGGCCCGCGACGTCAGTCCTCCGGAAGCTCCACCGGCGCGATCTCGTCATAGACGTCGCCGGGCCCGGGGTTGGTCGGGTCGGTCGAGCCGCCCAGCTGGTGCATGACGCCCCAGACGGCGTTCAACGCGGTCTGCACGGCGCCCTCCGCCCAGCCCGCGGTCCAGGAGATGTCGTCGCCGGCGAGGAAGATGCTCCGCTTGTCCGCGGGCAGCGCGTCCTGCATGAAGTGGGTGAACAGGCGCCGCTGGTAACGGTAGTGGCCGGGCAGGTTCGCCTTGAACGCGCCCATGAAGTAGGGCTCGTTCTCCCAGGACACGGTCACGGGGTTGCCGATGACGTGCTTCCTGATGTCGACCTTCGGGTAGATCTCGCCGAGCGACTTCAGCATGACCTCCATCCGCTCGTTCGCGGACAGCGGCAGCCACTTCAGGCTGTCGTCGCACCAGGTGTACGAGAGACAGATGACGGCGGGCCTGTCCGGACCCTCGTCCAGGAGGTAAGTCCCGCGTGTCATACGGTCGGTGAGCGTCATGGACATCACGTCACGCCCGGTGTGCTCGTCCTTGTCGAGCCAGAACGGCCGGTCGACCGGCACGAAGAGCTTCGAACTCTCCATGTAGTGGGTCCGCTCCATCGCCGTCCAGTGGTCGATCGGGAAGAGCGAGTCGTCGCAGGCGATCTTCGAGAGCAGCAGCCAGGACTGGGCGGTGAAGATCGCCGCCGGGTAGGTGCGGATGTCGCCGTTCGCGTCCGTCACGGTGATCCGGTTGCCGGACGTGCGGTTCAGGCGGGTCACGGCCGGGCGCGGGGCGCCGCCGTGCAGCGAGGCCAGCGACGTCCCGTACGCCCAGTGCACGATCTTCTCCGGCTCGCGCTCCCACAGCCGCAGCGGCAGCTGCTGGGAGCCGCCGACGATGCCGCGGTGGTGGTCGTCGGCCTCGGTGTAGACGACGCGCAGGATTTCGAGGATGGAGTTCGGGAAGTCGGTGTCCCAGCCGCCCGTCCCGAAGCCGACCTGACCGAAGATCTCGCGGTGCCGGAAGGACCTGAAGGCCTCCGAGTCGCAGAGGAAGCCGTAGAAGGTCTGGTTGTCGAGCTTCTCGACCAGCTGGGACCAGATCTCGCGGATGCGCGGCACGTCGCGCTCACGCATGGCCTGGTTCATGTCGGAGAAGTCGGCGCCCTCTTCGAGGCAGGCGTTCCAGGCGGTGGCGACGTCGCGGTAGACCTGCGGCAGGTCGTCCACCGTCTCGGCGTAGTGCGACTCGCCCTTGAGGTCGACGACGGTCGAGGGCGTGCACTCCGCGAGGGGGTTGGGAAACGGCCGGGTCTCCAGACCCACCAGGTCGATGTAGTGCTGAAGGGCGGTGGAGGAGGGCGGGAAGCGCATCGCGCCCATCTCGGCGGTGAGCGAGGGATCGCACCCTTCGAAGCCCACCGTCCGCAGCCGTCCGCCGATCCGGTCGGCCTCATAGACGACGGGCTTGAGCCCCATCTTCATCAGCTCATAGGCGGCCACGATGCCGGACAGCCCGCCGCCGATGACCGCGACCTCCGTGCCGTGCTCGGTCGCGGGTATCTGGCCGAGGCCCGCGGGGTGCGCGAGGAAGTCGTCGTACGCGTACGGGAAGTCCGGGCCGAACATGGTGATCGGCGGCTGCTGCACGTCGGCGTGCTGGACGGCGTTGGGCACGGTGGACGTCATGGGGTACGGACTCCTTGCGCGAAAGCTTTTCGGGGGAAGGCGAGGCTCGGACTCAGACGAGGGACCTGTAGAGGCCGGGGCGGCGGTCCTTCAGATACGGGTTCGCCTCGCGCGAGGCCGCGAGAAGGACGGGGTCGGCGTCGGCGAGGACCAGTTGCTCGGCGCGGCCCGCGCGGGCCCGGGCAACCCCGTCGGGGCCGGCCAGCGTCGAGAGCCCGACGAAGTCGAACTCCCCTTCCTGGCCTGTCCGGTTGACGTACGCGACGTACATCTGGTTCTCGAAGGCGCGCACCGGCACGACCGACTCGGCGACGAACTGGAACGGGTGCATCTGCGCGGTCGGCACCAGCAGGAGGTCGGTGCCGGCGAGGGCGTGCGCCCGGACGTTCTCCGGGAACTCCACGTCGTAGCAGATCATGATCCCGACCCGCAGCCCGTCGAGCTCGGCCTGCACCACCGGCTGCTCCCCCGGCGTGAAGTGGGCCTGCTCGAAGCAGCCGAAGAGGTGGGTCTTGCGGTAGTTCGCGAGACGGGCGCCGTCCGCGGAGATCAACTGGGCCGAGTTGAAGACCGCCTCCCCGGAGCGCTCGGGGTAGCCGTACGCGAGGGCCACGCCGTGGCGCTCGGCGATCTCGGCGATCGCGTCCGCGGAGTGGCCGTCGGCGGCCTCGGCGAGGCGGGCGATGTCGTCGCCGATCGCGTATCCGGTCAGGAACATCTCCGGAGCCACGAGCAGCCCGGCTCCCGCCGCCGCGGCACGGCCCGCGGCTTCGTCGAGGACCTTCAGGTTCCCGACGACCGACCCGGGGCGGCCGGAGCTCTGGAGCAGGGCTGTGCGCATGCGTGTTCCTTGCCGGTACGGAGGGGTTTGGGGGGCCTCATAGACCGTACGGGCGGGGGTGCTCAGGGGACAAGGCGGAGCCGTTGCGCGTGCGCGGACGAATCGTTGCGTGGGGGGTGGGCGTGGCGGCGATTCGTTGCGCGGGGGTGGGTGAGGTGTTTTTCGCCCCGTCCCTTGCTCCTGGGGCGCCATAGATTTTTAGCCCGTCCGGCGTTTGAGGACGAGCGCGTTCAGCGCGACAGCGGGGGTCTGGGGCGGCAGCCCCCAGGAGTGGGACGGGAAGGGGCGGAGGGGGCGAGGAAACCCCTACCCCACCCCGAACGTCGTGATCACCGCCGCATGGTCCGAAGGCCAGGCGTTACCCGCCACGTCGGGCCACGCCCGCGGCGAACCGCACACGAAGGTCCGGGAGTCGATCACCCGCAGCCCCCGATACAGCACGTAGTCGATCCGATCCTGCGGCTCGGCCCGCCCGCTCCCGTCCTCATGCTCGGCATGTATCGGAGACCAGGTATGCCCGGGATCCCGCACCGGATCGGGGTGAACCTCGCGATACGAGTCACGCAGCCCCGCCTCCTCCGCCGCCTTCGTGACAGGCCACTCGACATCGGGCCGGTCCAGATGCGAAGGAGCGTTGAAGTCCCCCAGCAGAAGCACAGGCGTACCGACATCCGAGGTTTCCGCGATCCCGCGGAGGATCTCCCGCATCTGGGCAAGCCGCACACCCTCGTGGGCGATCAGCTCACCCGCCGGAAGCCCGTCGAAGCGCGCCTCGTACGGCCCGTACGGCGTGTAGTCGAGGTGGGCGCTCCAGACGGCCACCTCCTGCCCGCCGTCGAGACGGATCCGCACCCCGGTGCCTCCGTAGAAGCCGACGTCCGGGTCACCGAGGCGGGCGGTGATCGGGTACCGGCTGATGATGCCGAGGTTGTCGCCGGCCCGGTGGTGGTGCCAGCCGAGCGCGTCGGCGAGTTCCTGCGCCGCATTGCCGTACGTCTCCTGGAGGGCGACCACGTCCACGCCCGTCTCCGCGATGACCTTGAGCTGCTTCTCCCGGTGGTCGTCGACCTTCGTACCGCCGTACCAGAGGTTCCAGCTCATCACCCGCAGCTCGGTCGGAGCGACCAGGGCCCGCAGCCGCGCCGGGGTCACCTCTTCCAGGCTGCTGAGGACGGTACGTCCAAGGGCGGGGCCGATCGGCGCGAGCGAGGGCACCGCGAGCACGGCGCAGCCTGCGGCCTCGGCGGAGCTGACGCCCGTCTGGGTGTCCTCGACGGCGACGCAGGCGGCGGGGTCGACGCCGAGGGCGCGACAGGCGGCGAGGTAGGGATCGGGGGCGGGCTTGGTGTGCTCGGTGTCGTCGGCGGTGACGGAGACGGCGAAGCGCCCGGCGCCGAGGGCTTCGAGGACGGTGTCGGCGACCGCACGCGGCGACGCGGTCACCAGGGCGGTGGGTACGCCGTCACGGGCCAGGGCGTCGAGCAGGGCGAGCGCGCCGGGGCGGGGCACGATGCCGGTGCGGACGCGGTCGGCGAACTCCCGGTGCAGCTCGGCGGCGACCGCCTCCGCCGGGGTCCCGGTTATCCCGCCCAGCCAGGCCGCGGTGTACTCGACGGGGTGCCCGAGCACCTCCGGCTGGTCGGCCCCTGTCAGTCTTCGCCCGAGCCCGTCAGCCACCTGTTCCACCGCCGCCCACCACAGCCGCTCGGTGTCCACGAGCGTGCCGTCCATGTCGAACAGGACGGCTTGGAGGGTGAGTTGGGGGGTGGTGCGGTGGTTCACGGAACTCTCTTTCCTTCACTCAACTGGGGCCCGTGGGGGTGGGCTCGACCGGGGGTGGTTCAGTTGGCGCGCGCGGCGACCAGCACCGGCCGCTCCGGCAGGCTCACCGTCACGGCCGCCCCTGATCCGAGCGCCGCGGCCTCGTGCGTCGGCAGATCGGCCTTGACCTCGGTGGCGTCGGCGAGCCGCACGGTGACGCGGGTGGCCGCCCCGAGGAACGCGGTCGCGACGACCTGGGCGTCACCCGCGTCGTCCGCCCGCACCTGTACGGCCTCGGGGCGAACCAGCACATCCACCACATCCCCCTCCGCCACGACGGGCGCCTCTCCGTCGACCGGAAGCCGCTGCCCGAGCAACTCGACCAGTCCTCCGACCAGGCGTCCCGGAATCCGGCTCATCGTGCCGACGAACTCGGCGACGAACGGGGTGGCCGGCCGCCCGTACAACTCGGCGGGCGTGGCGCACTGTTCGAGCTGTCCGGCCCGCATCACGGCGACGCGGTCCGCCATGGACAAGGCCTCTTCCTGATCGTGTGTCACGAACAGTGTGGTGATGCCGAGTTCCTGCTGAAGCCGGCGGATCTCCTCACGAAGGCTGAGCCGCACCTTGGCGTCGAGGGCGGAGAGCGGCTCGTCGAGCAGCAGTACCCGCGGGCGCAGGGCGAGGGCGCGGGCCAGCGCGACGCGCTGCTGCTGGCCGCCGGAGAGCTGGTGGGGGAAGTTCTCCCCCTTGTCGGCGAGGCCGACCAGGTCGAGCAACTCGGCAGCGCGGGACCGCCGTTCGGACGTACGGACCTTGCGCATCCGCAGTCCGAAGGCCACGTTGTCCAACGCGCTCAGGTGCGGGAAGAGGCTGTACGACTGGAAGACCATCCCGGCGTCGCGGCGGTGCGCGGGCACGCGCGTGACGTCCTCGCCGTCGACCAACACCTCGCCGGAGTCGGGATGTTCGAACCCGGCGAGCATGCGCAGGGCGGTGGTCTTGCCGCAGCCGGACGGACCGAGCAGGGCGAGGAGTTCACCGGGCTGCACGGTGAGGTCGAGACCGTCGAGGGCCACGGTCGATCCGAACTCGCGGCGCAGGCCCCGGAATTCGACGGTGGCGGCCTTCTCGGCCTTCTCGGACGTTTTCTGAAGGGTGGTGACAGTCATGGGTTCATCCCCGGGAGGCCGAAGCGGATGCTTTATGGGAGCGGCCGCCGAACACGGCGAGCGAGAGCAGCAGCGCCCACGTGACGAGCAGGCTGAGTACGGACACCGCGACGGACAGCTGCGCCTGCGAGCCGCCGACGCTGTAGATCCACACGGCGAACGGCTGGAAGCCAAGCAGCTGCGCGACCGTGAACTCGCCGAGGACCAGCGCGAGTGTGAGGAAGGAGGCGTTGAGCAGCGCCCCACGCAGATTGGGCAGGACGACCCGGACCAACGCCTGCGGCCAGGGCGCGCCGCAGCTGCGGGCGGCCTCGACGAGCGTGCGTACGTCGACGGCCCGCAGTCCGGCGTCCAGCGCCCGGTACACGAACGGCAGCGCCATCACGACGTACGCGAGGACGAGGACGAACGGGAAGCTCGGGTTCTGGATCGCCACGAAGGTCTGGAACAGCGGCGTACGGGAGAGGTGTTCGGGGCCCCACTTGAGGACCGTGGAGATCCCGGCGACGAACGCGATCGGCGGGACGACCAGCGGCAGCGAGCACACCACCTCGACGACCGGCCGCAGCCGGGGCGCGCCGAGTCGCAGCGCGACCATCGCGGGCACCATCAGCAGCAGCACCACGGCGATGGTGGCGAGGGCCAGTTCAAGGGAGAGCAGCAGACTGGAGGTGAAGCCCTCGGTGGAGACGATCTGGCTGTACGCGTCGAAGGTGATCCCCTGCCCCGGCACGTCCACGGTGAAGATCACGGACGCGGCAAGCGGCACCAGGAAGTACAGCGCGGCGAGGGCCAGCACGACCCACCGCCAGAGGTTCAGGCGAGCCATCGCGCGCTCCGTCGTTGCAGGGGCAGGTACACGGCCATCACCACGCCCGCGATCAGCACCATGTCGAGGCTGAGGGCGAGCGCCACGTTCTCCTGGCCGACCAGGACGTTGCCGGAGATGGCGTCGGCGATCTGCAGGGTGACCAGCGGGACCGAGCTGCCCACCATGGCCGCCGCGGTGGCGTACGCGGCGAAGGCACTGCCGAAGAGGAGCACGAGTCCGCCGAGCAGCGAGGGCGCGAGGACGGGGAGAGCCACGTGCCGCCAGTACTGCACGGAGGTGGCGCCGTTGTTCTGCGCGGCCTCGCGCCACTGGGAGCGCAGTCCGTCGAGGGCGGGCGTGATGGTGAGGACCATCAGCGGGATCAGGAAGTACAGGTAGACGATGACCAGACCCCAGAAGCTGTAGAGGCTCCAGCCCTTGTCGGTCAGGCCGAAGTGCCGGGTCAGGACACCCGCGTTGCCGAGGGTGGCGACGAACGCGAAGGCCAGTGGGACACCGCCGAAGTTGGCGAGCACGCCCGATGCGGTGAGCACGGCCTCGCGCAGCGCGCGGAAGCGGGAGGTCACCACGGCCTGGGCGAGCGGCAGTCCAAGGACGGTCGCGATGCCCGCGGAGACGGCGGACAGCTTGACGCTGCCGACCAGGGCGGTGAAGTAGGCGCCCTGAAGCGAGTCGGTCAGATTGGCCGCGCTGTACGAAGTGGCGCCGGTGGCCTGGTCCTTGACGGTGAAGGCGCCGTTCAGCATGGCCAGGGCGGGGATCCCGAAGGCGATCGCCACGAAGACCAGCAGCGGGGCAACGGGGAGCCAGCCGCCGACGCGGCGCCCACGCTTCGAGGAAGCGGCGGGCACCACGTCGACCGGGGGAAGAGTGGCGGTCATCCGGAAACGGCCTTGCCCCAGCCCTGGGCCAGGACTTCCTTGGCCTTGGCCTGCTGGTCCTCGGTCGGGAAGGTCGGCGTGCCCGAGACCTCGGGGAGCTTGGCGGCGGCGGTCTTGTCGAGCGTGCCGGCCTTCTCCATGGAGGTCATCAGGACCGGGCGGGCGAACCCTTCGAGCCAGAGGTTCTGGCCCTCGGTGCTGTAGAGGTACTCCTCCCACAGGCGGGCGGCCGCCGGGTGCGGGGCGTCCTTGTTGATGGCCTGGGAGTAGTACTGGGAGAACTTGCCGTCCTCCGGGACCGTGACCTTCCAGTCGACGCCCTTGGACTGGAACTCCGCGGCGTAACCGGCGTTCAGGTAGTCCCAGTCGATGCTGATCGGCGTCTCGCCCTTCTCGACCGTGGCCGGGGTCGACTCGACCGGCGTGTAGTTGCCGTTCTTCTTCAGCTCGGCGAAGAAGTCCAGGCCGGGCTGGATGTCGTCGAAGGAGCCGCCGTTGGCGAGGGCTGCCGCGTACACGCCGCCGAAGGCCGACCCCGACTTGGTGGGGTTGCCGTTGAGGGCGACCTGCCCCTTGTACTCCGGCTTCAGCAGGTCCTTGAGGGTGGTCGGGCAGGTCTTGACGCGCTTGGCGTCGCAGCCGATGGAGATGTAGCCGCCGTAGTCGTTGTACCACTGGCCCTTCGGGTCCTTCTGGCCCTCGGGGATGTCGCCGAAGGAGGCGACCTCGTACGGCGCGAGCAGCCCCTGCTGGGCGGCGCTCAGTGCGAAGGAGCTGCCGAGGTCGAGGACGTCGGGGGCGCGGTCCTGGCCCTTGCGGGAGGTGACGGCGTTGATCTCGTCCTGGCTGGAGCCGTCCGGGTTCTCGACCTCGACCTTGATGCCGTACTTCTTCTCGAAGCCGTCGATGAGGGCGCCGTAGTTGGCCCAGTCGCGGGGCAGGGTGATGGCCTGGAGCGTGCCCTCCTTCTTCGCCGCCGTCACCAGGGCGTCAAGGCCGCCGAAGGCGTCGGCCGAGGTCGCGGTGGCCGCGCTCTTGCCGTCGGCGGTGGTCGACTCTTCGGGGGCCGCGCCACAGGCGCTCAGGGCCAGTGCGGCGACGACGGCAAGGCCGCCGGTGAGGACTGCGGTCCTCGGCAGGAACACGGACACGGTCACTCCAGGATTACGCACGAGGGTGTGGTGGAACGGATAACTTGTCTGAACAAGTTGGCCTCAGTAGGCCCGCCGATGATGTCCTGTTCGTAAACACTGGAATAACCCTGACCCCTGATTCCTTGGACAATCCCCACCCACACGGGTCAGTTCCGCACCTGGACTAGGGTGATTACTCTGTGCACAGACACCTGATCAGAGGGGAAGCATGCCGGCGCGACACGAGGAGATCGCCGAGGCGCTGCGGCGGGCGATCGACCGCGAGGAGTACACGGTCGGCAGTCTGCTCCCGGCGGAGACGGACCTCGCGGCGCAGTACGCCGTCTCGCGCGGCACGGTCCGCCAGGCGGTCGCGGCCCTGACCGCCGAGGGGCTCATCGGCTCACGCCAGGGCGCCCGCCGCGTGATCCTGGCCGGCCGCCGCAGCCAGAGCTTCGCCGAGCTGCGCAGCTTCGCCCAGTGGGCGCGCGCGATGGGGCGGGAGGCCACCGGCGAGGTGGTGACGCAGGAGTACCGCCCGGCGACGGCGGAGGACGCCGTACGGCTCCAACTGCGCGAGAGCACCAGCGTGTTGCATGTGCTCCGCGTCCGTGGCCTGGACGGCGAGCCGGTCCTCCTGGAGCGGACCGTCTACGCGGACTGGATCTCCCCCGCCGTCGAGGCCATCGAGCCCGACTGCCCCTCCGTCACCCAACGCCTCTTCGAGGAGACGGGTTTGGTCTTCGCCTACGGTGAGCACCTCATCGACGCGGTGGCGGCGGGCGCCCAGGACGCCGACCTCCTCGACGTCCGGCGCACCAGCCCCCTGCTCCGGGTCCGCCGCATCACCACCACCCGCGAAGGCCGCCCGGTGGAGTGGTCCGACGACCGCTACCGCTCGGACGCGGTGAGCTTCAGCGTGCACAACTCGATAGGAAACAACGCGCTGGCGAGGAAGACAGCGGAGTAGCAGCGACTTGGAAGCGCCCCGAGCAGGAGCGCCCCGTCGGGGGCGCGGGGAACTGCGCGACCAGCCCCCACTCGCCCCCAGCGGAGCGACTACGTGGGCGACCCGGAAGAGAATCGGCGCAGCAGAGGCGACAGAACCAGCACCGACTTCGTCCGCTCCACGAACGACTCCCCCGCGATCCGCTCAAGCACCCGCTCGAAGTGCCGCATGTCCGAGGCGAAGACCTGCACCACCGCGTCCGCGTCCCCGGTGACCGTGGACGCGGCCACCACCTCCTGGTACCGCTCAAGGCCCCGCTGAATGGTCTCCGGCGAGGTGTTGCGCCGGCAGTAGATCTCGACGAACCCCTCGGTCTCCCACCCCAGCGCGGCCGGATCCACCCGCACGGTGAACCCCGTGATGGCCCCGCTGGAACGCAGCCGGTCCACCCGGCGCTTCACGGCGGGCGCGGACAGACCGACCTGCTGCCCGATGTCGGCATAGGAGCGCCGCGCGTCCTCGGCGAGGGCGTGCACGATGCGTTCGTCGAGATTGTTCAGCACTGCGGGTGGTTCACTTCTCTACGGTGGCGATACGGGACCGGCGGTAGCCGTAACTGAAGTAGAACACGAGCCCGACGGCCATCCAGACCCCGAAGACCACCCAGGTCACGGTGTCGAGGCTGCCCATCATCCAGACGCAGAACGCGAAGCCCAGCGCGGGCAGCACCGGCGACAGCGGCACCCGGAACGTACGCGGCATGTCCGGACGTGTCCGGCGCAGCACCACGACCGCGATGTTGACCAGCGCGAAGGCGAAGAGCGTGCCGATGCTGGTGGCGTCGGCGAGCTGACCGAGTGGGATCGCGGCGGCGAGCACTCCGCAGAACACCGACACGATGAGGGTGTTGGCGCGCGGCACACCGCTCTTCGGGTGAACGCGCGAGAAGACCTTGGGCACGAGTCCGTCGCGGGACATGGCGAAGAGGATGCGGGTCTGGCCGTAGAGCACGGTCAGCACGACGCTGGCGATGGCGATGACGGCACCGGCGGCGAGCAGCGTGCCCCAGAGGGCGTCGCCCGTGACGTCCTCCATGATCCCGGAGAGCGCGGCCTCCGAGTCGGTGAACCGCCGCCAGGGCATCGCGCCGACGGCGACGGCCGCGACCAGGACGTACAGCGCCGTGACGATGATCAGCGAGAGCATGATCGCGCGGGGCAGGTCGCGCTGCGCGTTCTTCGCCTCCTCACCGGCCGTGGAGGCGGCGTCGAAGCCGATGTACGAGAAGAAGAGCGTCGCCCCGGCGGCGCTGACACCCGCCATGCCGAGCGGCATGAAGTTCTCGTAGTTGCCGGACCGGAAGCCCTGGATGCCGATCGCGCAGAACAGCAGCAGGGCGGCGATCTTCACCACGACCATGATCGTGTTGGCGCGGGCCGACTCCCGGGCGCCGCCGAGCAGGAACGCCATCGCGAGCAGGACGACGATCAGCGCGGGCAGGTTGAAGATGCCCCCGTCGCCGGGCGGCGCGGAGAGCGCGTCCGGGATGGTGACGCCGATGGTCCCGTCGAGCAGCTCGTTCAGGTACTCGCCCCAGCCGACGGCGACGGCGGCGACCGACACGCCGTACTCCAGGACCAGACACCAGCCGCAGATCCAGGCGATCAGCTCGCCCATCGTTGCGTACGCGTACGAGTACGAGGACCCGGCGACCGGGATGGTGCCCGCCAGCTCGGCGTAGGAGAAGGCGGAGAACAGCGCGGTGAGGCCGGCGATCACGAAGGAGAGGGTGACCGCGGGGCCGGCCTTGGGGACGGCCTCCCCGAGGACCACGAAGATGCCGGTGCCGAGGGTGGCACCGATGCTGATCATGGTCAGCTGCCACAGCCCGAGCGAGCGTCGAAGCGACCCTCCCTCACCCTGGCCGCCCTCGGCGACCAGGCGTTCCACCGGCTTGCGGCGCATGAGGCGTGCGCCGATGCCCGGGGACGGCGGGGCGGACGAGGGGCGGGACTGCGGGGGTGCGCCTTGGTCGAGCACGCGTTGGCTCCTTCATCGCTGCCTGCCGGAAGAGGCGGGAACGGGCGGCACCCCTGACAGCAGGGACCCGCCGAGCGGAGTCCCCGCCACGCTAAGTACAGCGCTTGACCCTACGAGCCCGGGCTTCACGGGCGTAATGCAGCAACCTTGCGCACCTCCGCAAGATCATTGCGTTCATCGCAGTCCGGCGGGTGTTCGTTGCGCGGGGCCTTTCGATGGCTGTGCGGAGCGCCTTTCATCCCTTGCGCGCGGCCCCGCGAGCCGGTGAACGCCAGCCCTCTTCAGCCCCTGGGCGTGGCTACGCAAGCCGATGAGCGGGGGCGCCTTCGAGTCCCGGGTCGGGCTCCGCGAGGCCGATGAGCGCGCACCGCGGTCAGCCCTCCTCCGGCCCGCCCGCGACGGCCCGCGCCCGTGCCGCGTCGTCCTCGTCGAAGCCCAGCTGCCCGGGTTGCCCGTACGACGCCGCCTGCCCGTCGATCCAGCGCGTGTGCGCCTCCCAGGCGGCCTGCTTGCTGGTGCCGAGGGCCGCGCCGATCTGCGACCAGGAGGCACCGGCCTCGCGCGCCGCACGAACGGTGAGCTGACGCCCGTACGCCGCCTTGCGGGCCACCACCTCGCTCAGCGCGAGAAGTTCCAGGAGCCCCGCCCGGTCGAGCGCCTCGGCGTCGCTCCCGGCTCCGGCGAGCGACTCCCGTACACGCAGCTCGTCGAGACGGGCCACGGCGGTCAGCAGGGTGTACTGCGGCTCGATGCTCTGTGGTGTCGTCATACACTCAGCGTCGCGTCAAGCAAGCCTGACGTCAAGATGGCCTGACGCAGAGGGAGGCCCAACGCCGACGGCCCCCGCGGTCGCACCACGGAGGCCGGACGAGAACGAGGAAGCGCGCCGTTACCAGCTGGCGTGCAGCGGCTTGCCCTCGGCGTAGCCGGCCGCGCTCTGGATACCCACGATCGCCTTCTCGGCGAACTCCTCCAGGGAGTTGGCACCCGCATAGGTGCAGGAGGAGCGGACGCCCGCGATGATCGAGTCGATCAGGTCCTCGACGCCCGGGCGGGACGGGTCGAGGAACATGCGCGAGGTGGAGATGCCCTCCTCGAACAGCGCCTTGCGGGCGCGGTCGTACGACGACTCGTCGCTGGTGCGGTTCTTCACCGCGCGGGCGGACGCCATGCCGAACGACTCCTTGTACGGACGTCCGTCGGCGTCCTGCTGAAGGTCGCCCGGGGACTCGTACGTGCCCGCGAACCACGAGCCGATCATGACGTTGGACGCACCCGCAGCCAGCGCCATCGCGACGTCGCGCGGGTGCCGTACACCGCCGTCGGCCCACACGTGCTTGCCGTACTTCTTGGCCTCGGCCGCGCACTCCTTCACCGCCGAGAACTGCGGTCGGCCGACACCGGTCATCATCCGGGTGGTGCACATGGCGCCGGGGCCCACACCGACCTTGATGATGTCCGCGCCCGCCTCGATCAGGTCGCGCACGCCTTCCGCGGCGACGATGTTGCCGGCCGCGATCGGCACCCGCGGGTCGAGCGCGCGCACCGTCCTGAGGGCGCTGATCATCGACTCCTGGTGCCCGTGGGCCGTGTCGATGACCAGCGTGTCGACGCCCGCGTCGAGGAGCTGCTTGGCCTTGCCCGCGACATCGCCGTTGATGCCGACGGCGGCGGCGATGCGCAGCCGGCCGTTCGCGTCGGTGGCCGGCGTGTAGAGCGTGGCGCGCAGGGCGCCCTTGCGGGTGAGGATGCCCGCGAGCCTGCCGTCCTTGTCGACGGCGGGGGCGTAGCGGCGGTTGGCGTGGTCCAGCCTGTTGAAGGCCTCACGCGGCTCGATGTCCGCGTCCAGGAGAAGCAGGTCCCTGGACATGACCTCGGACAACTGGGTGAAGCGGTCGACACCGGTGAGGTCGGCGTCGGTGACCACGCCGACGGGGCGGCCTTCCTCGTCCACGACGACGCCCGCGTTGTGCGCGCGCTTGGGCAGCAGCGCCAGCGCGTCGGCGACGGTCTGGTGCGGGGCGAGGATGATCGGGGTGTCGAGCACCAGGTGGCGTCCCTTGACCCAGGAGACGACCTCGGTGATGACCTCGATCGGGATGTCCTGGGGAATGACCACGAGCCCGCCGCGACGGGCGACGGTCTCGGCCATCCGCCGGCCCGCGATCGCCGTCATGTTGGCGACGACCAGCGGGATCGTGGTGCCCGTGCCGTCGGGGGAAGCGAGGTCCACACCCTGACGTGAGCCGACCGCGGAGCGGCTGGGCACCATGAACACGTCGTCGTACGTCAGGTCGTACGGGGGCTGGATGTCATTGAGGAAACGCACGTGCTGCACATCCCGGTCGATCAGAGGTGGCCCCCGGACAGGTCAGCCAGGGGGAAGAGCACGTACTTCATTCTCCCATGACGCGGTGTGTATGCCGCCCGGGCCGATCCTCCAGACAGGGGTGTGCCGGTTGGTGACTTCCTCCGACAGCAGGCCGGGGGCCGCTCGCTACCGGGGCTCCGCCAGTGCCATCACCACGGCCAGCGGGGTGTCCGTCCCGCGCCAGTGGGCAGCCGAGTCGGCGAAGATCTCCTGGAGCACACGCCAGTCCGCGGCCGAGGCCGCCGCGTACTCCTGCCAGTCCTGTACGAGGATCAGCCGGCCGTGCGGAGTGGGCCACCATCCGAGGTCGCCGAGGCAGTCGGCGAGGGCGTCCCAGTTGGCGCCGAACCAGTCCGGCAGGCGCAGTGCGGTGGCGCATGCCGCCATCAGCCCGGTTTTGTCCGAGACGCCGGCGAGGTCCAGGACCGCGGTCTCCCAGCCGGCGTTCCGCGCGGCTTCGAGAGCACGCTCCACGGGCAGTTGGGCGGGCCAGGAGAGGACACCGGAGGGTGCGCTTCCTTCGAGCACCGGCGCGAGCGGGTTGTCCGTCATGTCAGCACCGGCCTGACTGATTCGTTGTGATCATCGGTGTAGTAGATCTCGCCGCCCCGCCCGCTGACAATGCGGCACGCTTTCCGATCGCTGTCGCCGGGAGTTTTGGCCTCGCCGTCCACGGCTGTTCGGCGTCTATCCGAGGACGAGCGGGAGTTTCGCCGCCAGCTCGCCCAGTTCGGCCGTCTCCGCGTCGGTCGGGGCACGCCGTCCGGTGCCGACCAACAGCGCGTCCTTGTCGCAGAACGACGCGGGGAACGGGGCCGGGGCGATCTTCTCCAGCAGCTCGCGGGTCCGGGCGAGCCCCTCCGCGGGCGGGCCGGCCGCATCCGGGAAGTGTGCGACCAGGTCGAGGTGGTGCAGCGTCCACTCCAGGACGTACGCGGAAAGATAGTCGCCCGTGGTGAGAACCTCGCCGCGGGTGCCGACCAGCCGGCCCGGGTCGGCGAGTTCCGCGGCGCGGCCTGCGGCGGAGCCGACGTCGTCGAGGTGGAACTTGAGCAGCCAGGGCTCCTGGTACGCGGCGGCCAGCCGTACGGTCAGCGCGTCGAGCGGGTCGTCACCGGTCGGCGGCGTTCCGGTGACTTCCCAGTAGGTGACCGCGTCGCGGGTCGGTTCCGTCTCGGCGGGAGTCACGAGAGTGATCAGGACGTCCTGGGCGTCGATGACCAGGTGGCACACCAGGTCCCGTACGAGCCAGCCGGTACAGCCGGACGGCAGCGCGAAGTCCTCGTCCGGGAGCTCGGCGACCGCCGCGCGCAACGCTGCCCAGGAGCGTGAGAAGAGATCCACATCGGCAAGGTAGTGCGGCGCGGTAAGGGCGGACAAGCGGGTGCGGAACAACCGGCCGCCAGCGTCGGGAGGAGGCCGGACCGACCCTCCCCGCGCGCAGGGAGGGTCGGTCCCGTGGCCACCCCGCGCGCGATGCCTCGTACAAGCCGTCAGATCCCGTCGGGATCCTCTCGGTTCAGCGCCGGACGCGGTGTCGTTCCCGCCGTCATCAGGTAGTCCGCGGCGGACGTGTCCGTCACCAGGCTGGTGACCAGCCCGGACCGCAGCACCGCGTCGATCGCCGCGCCCTTGCGCTGACCGCCCGCGATCGCGACGACCTCGGGGATACGGCGCAGCCGGTCCGTCTCGACGGTGATGCAGCGCTCGCCCAGGTCGCGCCCGACCCGGCGCCCCTCGGCGTCGAAGAGATGCGCGGACATCTCCGCGGCGACCCCGAGGGTGGCGTAGTGGGCGCGCTCCTCCTCGGTGAGCATGTCGTGCACCGTCGAGATACCCGCCTCCCAGGAACCGATGGACACACAGGCGACCGTGACCTTGTCGAAGTACTCGAAGGCACGGGCGATCCCGGTCTGGCTGCGCAGCGCGGCCGCGGTCGCCGCGTCGGGCAACAGCATCGGCGCGTAGATCGGGTGGGCGTCGCCGCCCGACACCTGGGCGGCACGCCGTACCGCCTCCACCGAACCGCGCTCGGCGGTCCCGGCGTCGTACACCCCTGTCAGCTGCACCACCGTGCACGGCGGGAGCCGGTCGAGGGCCGCCGCCATGTGGATGGTGGAGCGGCCCCAGGCGAGGCCGAGCACATCGCCCTCGTTGACCAGCTCGCCGAGCAGATCCGCGGCGACCTCGCCGAGGTTCTCGGGGTCGGGCGACTCCTGGGCCTCGGCCGGGGACTCCACCACGACCGCGTGCCTCAGGCCGTAACGGGCGCGCAGCGCGTCCGAGCGCTCCGCGTCCAACTCTGCGGGGACGCGGATCTCGATCCTCACGAGATCCCGCTCGAGAGCGGTTTCCAGGACCCGGGCCACCTTGAAGCGGCTGACGCCGAACTCCTCGGCGATCTGGATCTTGGATTTGCCCTCGAGGTAGAAGCGGCGGGCCATGGCCGCCGCCTGCACCAGCTCTGCGGGTCCCATCCGCATGGCTGACCGGCCCGTCGACATACCCGACACGGCGATCTCCTCACTGCTGTTCACACTCTGGATTCGCCGTTCATCCTCGCAGATCCGGCGTACTTGATCAGCCCAGATGGGCGGCGTTCACGTTCCCTTCGGTCAGTGTCCGCAAGCCCACGATGCCTGGGCCGTCACCTCCTGAGCCTGCGTGCGCAATGCACGTACCGCCTGGGCCGGGTCGGATGCCCCGTACACGGCCGATCCGGCGACAAAAACGTCCGCTCCGGCCTCCGCGCATCGCTCGATCGTCGACGCCGAAACTCCGCCGTCGACCTGGAGCCAGAGTTCAAGACCGTGCTTGCTGATCAACTCGCGAGTGCGCCGGATCTTCGGGAGCATGATGTCGAGGAAGGCCTGACCGCCGAATCCCGGCTCGACCGTCATGATCAGCAGCATGTCGAGCTCGGGAAGCAGATCCTCGTACGGCTCGATCGGCGTCGCGGGCTTGAGCGCCATGGAGGCACGGGCACCCATGGCACGGATTTCGCGGGCGAGCCGCACCGGCGCGGCGGCCGCCTCCACATGGAAGGTGACGGAACCGGCACCCGCTTCTACGTACTGAGGTGCCCACCGATCGGCGTCCTCGATCATCAGATGGCAGTCCAGCGGCGTGTCCGTCGCACGGGCCAGGGACTCTACGACCGGCACACCCAGCGTGAGGTTCGGTACGAAATGGTTGTCCATGACATCGACGTGGAGCCAGTCGGCCCCCTCCACCGCCTTTGCCTCCTCGGCAAGGCGGGCGAAGTCGGCGGACAGGATGCTGGGGTTGATCTGCACGGCCATGCTCCAAGACTGCCATGCTCCGGGCCCCTTGCTCGCCTCGGTCCAGACCTAGGCCGTTCTGCGGATGTTGTGCCACGGCGCCACATGCCATGCTGGGCGGCCCACAGGCTCCATACAGGGCTACGGGGGCGGCCATGACGGACCGACAGGTAACGCAACGGCGGGGAATCGCCTGGCTCGTCTGCGGTCGGCGCAGCAAGTGGGCGGTGGTGGGCCTGTGGCTGGTGCTGCTGGTCCTCACGGCACCGTTCGCCCAGAAGCTCACCGACGCCCAGGACAACGACGCCGCCTCCTGGCTGCCCGGCTCCGCCGAGTCCACCCAGGTCCTGCAGATCTCCGAGGACTTCAGGCCGGAGCAGATCCCCGCCGTCGTCGTGTACGCCCGCGCGGACGGACTCACCGCGCAGGACCGGACGCGGATCACCGAGGACGCGGCCCGGATCAAGCAGCTGACCGCGCACGGCATCCGCGGCGCGGAGACCCGGGGACCGGTCTACGACCGGGAGACCGGACCGCGCGCGGCCCAGATCCTGGTCCCCATCACGATGGACGAGAAGGGCTGGGAGGAGATCGCTCCCGCGGTCGACTCGATCCGTGACGTGACCGGCAAGGGCGGCGAGGGGCTGGCGGTGCACGTCACCGGCCCGGGCGGTACGTCCGCGGACTTCTCCAAGGCCTTCGAGGGCATCGACTCCACCCTGCTGCTCTCCGCGCTGGGCGTCGTCATCGTGATGCTCCTGCTCACCTATCGCAGTCCCACCCTGATCATCGTCCCGCTGCTCGGAGTGATCGCCGCGCTGTTCACCGCGCAGGCGCTGATCTACTTCCTCGCGCAGCACGCGGGCCTGACGGTCAACGGCCAGAGCGCGGGGATCCTCACGGTGCTCGTCTTCGGCGCGGGGACGGACTATGCCCTGCTCCTGGTCGCCCGCTACCGGGAGGAACTGCGCCGCCACGAGGACCGCCACGAGGCCATGGCGCTGGCCCTGCACCGCGCGGGCCCCGCCGTGCTGGCCTCGGGCGCCACCGTCGTCCTGAGCATGCTGGTGCTGCTGGCGGCCGAGATGAACTCGACGCGCGGGCTCGGCCCGGTCGCCGCGATCGGTGTCGCGGTCGCGCTGGTCGCCATGGTGACGCTGTTCCCCGCCCTGCTGGTGATCTTCGGCCGCTGGATCTTCTGGCCGGTGATCCCGCACTTCGGCTCCGCCGATCCGACCGAGCGGGGCGTCTGGGCACGCATGGGAGGCCGTATCGCCCGCCGCCCGCGCCTGATCTGGGGCGTCACGGCGGCGGCGCTCGTCCTGCTCTCGCTGGGTCTGATCCAGCTGCGCGCGGAGGGCATCAGCAACGCCGACGCCTTCACCGGCAAGCCCGACTCGATCGTCGGCCAGGAGGTGTCCGCGCGCTACTTCCCCGCGGGCAGCGGCGATCCGCTCGTCATCGTCAGCAACCGCGCCCAGGCCGAGGAGGTCGGCCGGGCGGTGACCGCCACCTCCGGTGTCGCAGCGGACTCCCTCGGTCTGCCACCCGGCACGAAACCCGAGTTCGAGGGCAAGGTCCTCTACGAGGCCACCATGACCGCCCCCGCCGACAGCGAGGCCGCGAAACAGACGGTGGAGCGGGTCCGGGACGCCGTCCACGCAGTCCCCGACGCCGACGCCCGGGTGGGCGGCGGCACCGCGTCCCTGCTCGACATGGACAAGGCGACGACCCACGACAACATCCTGATCATCCCGCTGGTGCTGGTCGTGGTCCTGCTGATCCTGTGCGCGCTGCTCCGCGCCCTGATAGCGCCCCTGCTGCTCATCGGAACGGTGGTGCTGTCCTTCGCGGCGGCGCTCGGCATCAGCGCTCTGGCGTTCCGGCACATCTTCGACTACGCGGGCGAGTCGACGGACTTCCCGCTGTTCGTCTTCGTCTTCCTGGTCGCCCTGGGCATCGACTACAACATCTTCCTGACCACCCGTATCCGTGAGGAGGCGGACCGGTACGGCACCCGCAAGGGCGTGGTGACGGGCCTGACCGCGACCGGCGCGGTCATCACCTCCGCCGGCCTGGTCCTCGCGGGCACCTTCGCCGCGCTGGGCACGCTGCCGATGGTGGCCTTCGCGGAGCTCGGCTTCACTGTGGCGCTCGGCGTCCTGCTCGACACCTTCATCGTGCGTTCGGTGCTGGTCACGTCCCTGTTCCTGGACGTGGGACCGAAGGTGTGGTGGCCGCACCGGCGGGCGCACGAGGACGGCGGAGAGCCGCCGCCCGCGGTGGCACCCTCGGAGGCGCCGCAACCGGCCTCGCGGCCGGACTAGGTCACTCCGCCGACGTCTCCCGCGCCCGTACTCAGCCCGTGCCACGGGGAGCGGTCGACGTGGCCTGTGCGAGCAGCCCGTCGACGAACGGCGCACTCCCTGGGGACAGGTGTCCCGACGGATACGCGCTCGGCCCGACCCTCAGCGCCGCACCCCTGACCGCCGCCCTCATCGCCCTCACCGTCCGGCAACGGACCGGCCCACCGGCACGAGCGGAACGAACCGGGGAAGGGGAGCTGCTCTCCGCCCGGGATTGACCGGACGGAAGGTTCACACGGTCATCCGGTCCGGCGGATCAACGCCAGATACATCGCGTCCGTCCCGTGCAGATGCGGCCACAGCTGTACGTCGGGACCGTCGCCCAGGGCCGGTACGCCGGGCAGCAGCGGGCGGGCGTCGATGAGCTCGGCGGCGTGCTGCTTGACCACGTCGTTGACCACGGCGCGGGTCTCGGCGAGGTGCGGCGAGCAGGTCGCGTAACCGACGACGCCGCCGACACGCACGGAGTCGAGCGCCGTGCGCAGCAGCCCGCGCTGGAGCGGCGCGAAGCCCTCCAGGTCCGAGGGGCGCCGCCGCCAGCGGGCCTCGGGACGGCGACGCAGGGCGCCGAGCCCGGTGCAGGGCACGTCCATGAGCACGCGGTCGAAGGTGCCGGACCGCCACGGCGGACGGGTCCCGTCGGCAGCGATGACCTGGTATGGCCCGGGGTTCCCGGCGAGCGCCTTCGCCACAAGACCGGCGCGGTGCGGCAGCTTCTCGGAGGCGAGCAGCAGGGCACCGCGTTCGGCGGCGAGCCCGGCCAGCATGGCGGCCTTGCCACCGGGGCCGGCGCACCCGTCCAGCCATACCTTGTCGGGCCCGTCGAGCGGTGCGTTCGCCAGGGCGATCGCGACGAGTTGACTGCCCTCGTCCTGCACACCGGCACGGCCTTCCCGTACGGCGTCGATGGCACCCGGTTCGCCGCCCTCGGAAAGCCGTACGGCGTACGGCGACCAGCGCCCCGGCAGCGCGGACTCCTCGCCGAGCACGTCGAGGAGTTCACCGGCGGTGGACCGCCCCGGGCGGGCGACGAGCGTCACCTCGGGCCGCTCGTTGTCGGCCTCGAGCAGATCCTCGATCCCTGCGCGGCCTCCGCCGAGCGCATCCCACAGTGCCGAGACGACCCACCGCGGGTGCGAGTGAACGATGGCGAGATTGTCCTCGGGGTCGTCTTCGTACGGCGGCGCGACCTGCTCGATCCATGCGTCGAGATCCTGCTGCGAGATCTTCCGCAGGACGGCGTTGACGAACTTGGCCCGTCCGTCGCCGAGCACCACGCGGGCGAGCTCGACGGAGGCGGAGACAGCGGCGTGGGTGGGGATGCGGGTGCCGAGCAGCTGATGAGCACCGAGGCTCAGCACATCGAGCACCGGCGGATCCACTTCGCGCAGCGGCCGGTCGACACACGCGGCGATGACGGCGTCGTACGTCCCCTGCCTGCGCAGCGTCCCGTACACCAGCTCGGTGGCCAACGCGGCGTCCCGCCCGTCGAAGTCGCCCTTCTCACGCGCCTTCCGCAGCAACGGGGGCAGCACGAGGTTCGCGTACGCGTCCCGCTCGTCCACGGCCCGCAGCGCCTCGAAGGCGAGCATGCGGACGGGGTCCTTCTGGGGGCGGCGATAGGGCTTGCCGGGCTTGCGCGGCCGACGGGACTGCTCACTCACGAAAAAGGTGCTCCGGATTCGGGAAAAGGTGCGTCTACCAGCGTACGCCGCGGGGCTGACGCCGGACCCCGACGGTGTCTCGGGATGATGCGAGGTCCCACTTCGGCGTCTCGGGGTGGTGCCAGGACCCGCCTCGGCACCTTGGGGCGGTGCCCAGGACCGGCCTTGCTGTCTCGGCGTGATGACAGGACCCGCCTCGGCGTCTCGGCGGGGGTGGCGCCAGGACCCGTCTCGGCGTCTCGGCGGGGGTGGCGCCAGGACCCGCCTCGGTGTCCCAGCGTGGGTGATGCCAGGACCCGCCTCGGTGTCCCAGCGTGGGTGATGCCAGGACCCGCCTCGGTGTCCCAGCGGGTGCCAAGTCAGGCCCCGACCCGCTCCCCGGAGGCGATGCGCACGCCGCGCGCCCAGTCGGCGGCGCGCATCGGCTTCTTGCCCTGGGCCTGGACCCACAGCAGCTCGACGGCGTACGAACCGGTCCCCACATACACGTTGTTCTTGCCGACGGACAGCTCGCCCGGGGCGAGGTCGGTGCGGTCGGCGACGGGGGCGACCTGGATGAGCTTGAGCCGCTCGCCCCGGAAGACGGTCCAGGAACCGGGCGCGGGGGTGCAGCCGCGGACGACCCGGTCGACCCGCAGCGCCGGGGCCGACCAGTCGACGTGGGCGTCCTCGACGCTGATCTTCGGCGCCAGGGTGATGCCGTCGGCGGGCTGGGGGACGGCCTTCAGGCTGCCGTCCTCGATCCCGTCCATGGTCGCGGCAAGCAGTCCGGAACCGGCGAAGGCCAGCCGGGTGAGCAGGTCCCCGCTGGTGTCGGTGGGCCGGATCTCCTCGGTGACGGTCCCGTAGACGGGTCCGGAGTCGAGCCCCTCCTCGATGAGGAAGGTGGAGGCGCCGGTGATCTCGTCCCCCGCCATGATCGAGTGCTGCACGGGTGCGGCACCGCGCCAGGCGGGCAGCAGCGAGAAGTGCAGGTTGACCCACCCGTGGACCGGGATGTCCAGCGCGACGCGGGGCAGCAGCGCACCGTACGCGACAACGGGACAGCAGTCGGGCGCGATCTCCCGAAGCCGCGCCAGGAACTCCTCGTCCCGCGGCTTCACCGGCTTCAGTACCTCGATCCCGGCCTCCTCCGCGCGCTCGGCGACCGGACTCGCGACAAGCCGACGCCCCCGCCCGGCCGGCGCGTCGGGCCGCGTGACAACGGCGGCCACCTCGTGCCGCCCGGAGGCGATCAGGGCGTCCAGAGCGGGAACGGCGACCTCGGGGGTACCTGCGAAGACCAGCTTCATGGGTGGCGGTTGACCTCTCGGACGGGAGCACTTCAGACCCTGCACACCCGCGGGGAGCGGCGGGTTGCGAGGCAGCGCACCAGTCTATGCGGGGCGGGCGCTCGGGTGCGCGGGGGCGCCCGCCCCGCGCTGGACGCGCCGCTCCCGCGAGGCGTCAGCCGACTCGCGCAGGAGATACCGCACCCGACAGCCCACTCGCACAGGCAGTCCGGGAGGGAACACACGTGCCGAGCAAAGTCCCTTGACGGGTCAACAATCCACCGGGGGCGTACGTCCCACCTCGCGCCCCGTGCATATGCCCTTACGCCCCCGCAGCGTTACCACTCACCCCTCAACGCGTTGGTCAAGAAAGAGTTGACACAACGGGCCGCAATCGCGGCCCGATCCTTTTCAACGCCTGTTCGAGAGGCTTGTTCATGGCCGACCACGCAACCCACGACGCCCAGGCTCGGGCCAGCCTGCACTTGCTGGTGCGGGACATCGAGCGGGTCCGCCGGCAGGTGGACGCACTGCGCACGCTGACCGCCCAGCTGGGCAACGTCTACCGCCCGCGCCGCTCCGGCCCCTCCGCGGGCTTCGTCGTCTACGGACGCGCCCCCGCCCCGACCGTCCGCCTCGCCCAGGAGCTGCGGGACAGCGTCGAGACCCTGGTCACGGCCGCCGTGGACTTCGACCGCTCACTGGGTTTCTCGTGGGACGCGGTGGGCTCGGCCCTCGGGGTCACCAAGCAGGCGGTGCACCGCCGCTACGGCGCCCGCCGGGCCACCGCGCAGGCCGCCGCGGAGGCGGAGCGCGCCACGGAGCCTGCGGGCAACCACACCGTCGCCGTCAACACCGGCATCCCCACGGTGCCGGTACCGACGGTTCCCGCCGCCCGCTCCATGCCGACCCAGCCGACGGCGGGCAGCTCCACTTTCCGTGAGGAAGTGCGGCCCACCGCGTTCCCGGGGCCGCGCAACGGCTGACCCCCTGTCCCCGTCTGCCTCCCGGCGCCACCAGGCCTGGGAGGCAGCCCAAACCGACGCCCCTTCCCGGCACACGCTCACCCGATGTCCGGCGGATCGATCCGAATCCGTACGGGCTCGCTCCCCCCACGAGCCATCCGCGTCGCCTGTGCGGTCTTCAACGCCGCGGCGAGCGCGGCCCCGCTGCCGGGCGGCACCCGGATGAGGGCCCGCTCCCAGTGCTCGCCCGGGGGCGGCCCCCCGACCCGCCGAGGCCGCCCCACCTCCGTGACGTGCATCGGCACGGGCCCCAACACCTCGGCGTCTGCGGGCAGTTCGGCCGCGGCGAGGAACCCCGCCAGCGCCTCCGGCGTACCGGACACGGCCGCCATCCGCGACACCGGCGGAAACCCGAGCTCGGCGCGCTCGGAGAGTTCGCGGACGGCGTGCCCGACGGGATCCCACCGTACGAGCGCCTGGACGGGCCGCAACGTCGGCTCGGCGACGACGACCACGGTCCCCCCGGCGCTCTGCGGACGCACCAGCGAAGCCGCGCCGATCCAGCGCCGCAGCGCCTCCTCACCGGCCCGCAGATCGGGCCGCCCGAGCATCGCCCAACCGTCGAGCAGCAGCGCGGCCGCGTATCCCCCGTCGGCGACGGGCTCGGCCCCCGGCGTGCTCACGACGAGCGCGGGCGCACCCGCCACGGTGTCCAGGACCTGCTCCCGCCCCGACGTCCGCACGGGGACGGCCGGAAACGCCCGTCCCAGTTCCTCCGCGGTCCGCCGCGCGCCCACGATCTGTGCCCGCAGCCGGAACCCACCGCACTCGGGACAGTGCCAGGCCGCCTCGTCCCGCCCACACCACGTACACCGCAGCGCCCCCGCGTCCTGTGACTCCAGCGGCCCCGCGCAATGCCGGCACCGCGCGGCGGCCCGGCACTGGGCGCAGGCCATCCGCGGAACGTAACCCCGCCGCGGCACCTGCACCAGCACCGGCCCGTGGCGCAGCCCTTCCCGCACCACCTGCCAGGCGATCGTGGGCAACCGGGCGGCCCGAGCCGCCTCGTCCCGCGCGAGATCCCCGTCCCCCACGGTCCGCACCAGCGGCGCGGCCCCCCGCACCTGCTCGCGCTCCGCGACCAGCGGCAGCGCCCAGCCACTCTCGACCAGCTGCGCGGCCTCGACCGTGCAGCTCCAACTCCCCAGCAGAAAGGCACACTTGTCATGAGCGGCCCGCAGCTGAAGCACCTCTCGCGCATGTGGCTGAGGCGCGTGCGGCTCGCTGTGGCTGCCGTCCCCGTCGTCCCAGATGGCGACGAGTCCCAGATCCCGCACGGGCGCGAACATGGCGGCCCGGGTTCCCACGACGGCCCGTACGGACCCACGCCGCACGGCAAGCCACTCCCGGTACCGCTTCTCCGGCCCGGCCTCCGCGGTCAGCACGGCGTGCCGCCCCTCCCCCAGCAGCGAGGTCAGCGCGGCATCGACGCGCGAGACGGCCCGCCCGTCCGGCACGACCACGAGCGCGCCCCGCCCCGAGGCGAGCGTCGCACCCACGGCCCGCGCCAGCTCCTCGGCCCAACCGGGCCCGGGCAGCGCATTCCACACCGCACGCGGCGCTCCCCCCGCCGCGAGCGCCTCCAGAAAGGCCGCCCCCCGCCCGTACCGCGCCCAGGACCCCACCTCGGGCACCCCGGGAACCGGCAGCGGCGCAGGCGAAGCCTTGCCCTCCGCCCGAGCGTTGCGCGGCGGGACAGCCAACTGCAGTACATCGGCGAGGCTGCCCGCATAACGGTCGGCGACCGCGCGCGTGAGCCCCAGCAACTCCGCGCTCAACACCGGCTCGGGCGAAACGACTTGAGCCAGCGCGGCCAAGGGCCCCGCGTACTCCGACTCGGCAAGCCGCTCGACGAGAAACCCGTCGATCAGCCCCCCGCCCTCACGCCGCCCCTCCCGCACCCGATGCCGCCCGGCCCCGAACCGCACCCGCACCCGCACGCCGGGCTGCGCCTGCGCATCGAGCTCCTCAGGCACGGCGTAGTCGAAGTACCGGTCGAGATGCAGCACGCCCTTGTCGACGAGCACACGCGCGACAGGCAGCTCCTTGGCAAGCGCGGCCCCCCGCCACGTCCGCGGTTTCGCCTTGGGCGCCGCGGCCTTCCGCACACTCTCCCGAATCAACGCAAGCTGCTCGGGCGGCGCACCCTCCGCACCACCTTCACCATCCCCATCCGCGCTGCTCACAGCAACATTCCTACCAGACCCCACTGACAGCGCCGCGTGCCCCGAGATGGTGATGAACCACCGAGAAACACCGAGGCCCGGCACCCCCCAAGGGGGCCGGGCCTCGCCGCACAACCAGCCTTACAGGCCAACAGCCTTGCGCAGCGCTTCCACACGGTCCGTCCGCTCCCATGTGAAGTCGGGCAGCTCGCGTCCGAAGTGGCCGTACGCGGCGGTCTGGGCGTAGATCGGGCGCAGCAGGTCGAGGTCGCGGATGATGGCCGCCGGGCGGAGGTCGAAGACCTCGGTGATGGCGGTCTCGATCTTCTCTGCGTCGACCTTGGCGGTGCCGAAGGTCTCGACGAAGAGGCCGACGGGCTCGGCCTTGCCGATGGCGTACGCGACCTGGACCTCGCAGCGGGTGGCGAGGCCCGCGGCGACGACGTTCTTGGCGACCCAGCGCATGGCGTACGCGGCGGAGCGGTCGACCTTGGACGGGTCCTTGCCCGAGAAGGCACCGCCGCCGTGGCGGGCCATGCCGCCGTACGTGTCAATGATGATCTTGCGGCCGGTCAGGCCGGCGTCGCCCATCGGGCCGCCGATCTCGAAGCGGCCCGTCGGGTTGACCAGGAGACGGTAGCCCTCGGTCTCCAGCTTGATGCCGTCGTCCAGGAGGGCCTTCAGCTCCGGCTCGACCACGAACTCGCGGATGTCGGGGGCCAGCAGCGATTCCAGGTCGATGTCCGACGCGTGCTGCGAGGAGACGACGACCGTGTCCAGACGGACCGCCTTGTCGCCGTCGTACTCGATGGTGACCTGGGTCTTGCCGTCGGGGCGCAGGTACGGGATCGTCCCGTTCTTGCGGACCTCGGAGAGGCGGCGCGCGAGGCGGTGCGCGAGGTGGATCGGGAGTGGCATCAGCGCGGGCGTCTCGTCCGTCGCGTAGCCGAACATCAGGCCCTGGTCGCCCGCGCCCTGCTTGTCGAGCTCGTCCTCATCGCCTTCAACCCGCTTCTCGTACGCCGTGTCGACGCCCTGCGCGATGTCGGGCGACTGCGAGCCGATGGACACCGAAACGCCACAGGACGCGCCGTCGAAGCCCTTCTTCGAGGAGTCGTACCCGATCTCGAGGATCTTGTCGCGGACGAGCTGCGCGATCGGCGCGTACGCCTTGGTGGTGACCTCTCCGGCCACGTGCACCAGGCCGGTCGTGATCAACGTTTCCACGGCGACCCTGGACTTCGGGTCCTCGCGCAGAAGCGCGTCGAGAATGGTGTCGCTGATCTGGTCAGCGATCTTGTCGGGGTGACCCTCGGTCACAGACTCCGAGGTGAACAGGCGACGGGACACAACGCTCCCTGAGGTTGCAGCGGCTGCTGGCTGATCATTGGTGGACGGCCGGGGGCTGCGCCCGGCGTCGTCCGCGAACAGTTTATCGGTCGCACTCGCCTATAGGCCCATCTGTCTCGCTTCGCGGAAGCGCTGTGACCTGCGGCACGGGCATTCTCCGCTATGACGCTCGGTCTCCGCCAGGGTCGCCACGCCCGTTTTTGCGCGTCTTGTGGCGCCTGTTGAGGCAATTGTGGCGTTCCCCCGTGGCTGAGATTTCACGTGACTGAGATGTTCCCCTTTCACCCGAACCGGGGCAACCACCTCCACTCGAACCGGGCCGCCACCATTACCCGAGCCGGGGCGCCACCATTACCCGAGCCTGGGCACCACCAGATCCCACACGATGTCGGCCAGCGCCTCCTTCGGCCCGTACGGCACCGGGGTCTCGCTGCCGTCGGCGCCGAGCACCACGGCCTCGTTCTCCTCGGCACCGAAGGTCTTCCGCTCCCCCACCTCGTTCACCACGAGGAGGTCGCAGCCCTTGCGCTCGAGTTTCGTACGTCCGTTGGCCAGTACGTCGTCCGTCTCGGCGGCGAAACCGACCACCACCTGGCCGGGACGGGGCCGGTCCGCCGAGATCTCGGCGAGGATGTCCGGGTTGCGGACCAGCACGATCGGGTCCGGCTCCCGGCCGTCCTTCTTCTTGATCTTTCCGGTCGCGTACGTCGCCGGGCGGAAGTCCGCCACGGCCGCGGCCATGACCACCGCATCGGCGTCCGGGGCCGCCTTCAGCACCGCCTCGCGCAGCTGCACGGCGGTTCCGACCTGTACGACGTCCACCCCGGCCGGGTCCGGCAGTCCGGTGTTGGCGGCGATCAGTGTGACCCTGGCGCCCCGCGCGGCCGCCGTACGGGCGAGGGCGTAGCCCTGCTTCCCGGAGGAGCGGTTGCCGAGGAAGCGGACGGGGTCGAGCGGCTCGCGGGTGCCGCCCGCGCTGACCACGACATGACGGCCGGCGAGATCCGGTTCGGCCACGCCCCGTGCGAGCACCCGTCGGCAGGCCTCGAAGATCTCCGAGGGGTCGGGCAACCGCCCCTTGCCGGTGTCGACGCCGGTCAGCCGCCCCACGGCCGGCTCGATGACGACGGCGCCCCTGCGGCGCAGCGTCGCCACGTTCTCCTGTGTCGCCGGGTGCTCCCACATCTCGGTGTGCATGGCGGGCGCGAAGACGACCGGGCAGCGGGCGGTGAGAAGGGTGTTCGTGAGGAGGTCGTCGGCGAGGCCGTGGGCCGCCTTGGCCAGCAGGTCGGCCGTCGCCGGGGCCACGACGACCAGGTCGGCGTGCTGGCCGATGCGGACGTGCGGCACCTCGTGGACGTCCGACCAGACCTCGGTGGCGACCGGTTGGCCGGAGAGGGCGGACCAGGTGGCGGCGCCGACGAAGTGCAGGGCGGACTCTGTCGGTACGACGCGTACGTCATGACCGGACTCGGTCAGCCTGCGCAGCAGCTCACAGGCCTTGTACGCGGCGATGCCACCGCTGACCCCCAGCACGACCTTGGGCTTGTCCACCGGGTCTCCCCACACTCGAGAACGTACGACGCCGAACGACTCGAGCCGAAAAATCCGAGCCGAACGACTCCATGACACACCACAGGCCCGACAGTCGCGCTGCCAGGCCTGGGATGACGAAGAACGATGAGAACGATGAAAACAACGGCTACTGAGCGGGGCCCTCAACGGCCTCGGACGTCAGCAGGCCCGCGTTGATCTCGCGCAGGGCGATAGAAAGCGGCTTCTCGTGGACGTGGGTGTCCACCAGGGGACCGACGTACTCAAGGAGACCCTCACCGAGCTGCGAGTAGTACGCGTTGATCTGGCGGGCGCGCTTGGCCGCGTAGATCACCAGGCTGTACTTCGAGTCGGTGGCCTCGAGGAGCTCGTCGATCGGAGGGTTGATGATGCCCTCGGGAGCGGTGATGGAAGAGGACACGCTCTGCCTTCCGAAAAGGGAAAAAGACCTGAAAGATCAAACAACTTCGACCAAGGCTAGCAGCTCACGCGCTACATCCTCGACGGAGGTGTTGACAAGGGTGACATCGAACTCGGTCTCGGCCGCCAGTTCGATCTTGGCGGCCTCCAGACGGCGCGCGATCACCTCGGGCGGTTCGGTGCCCCGGCCGGTGAGTCTGCGCACCAGTTCCTCCCAGGAGGGAGGGGCCAGGAACACGAGCAGGGCCTCCGGCATGGACTCGCGGACCTGTCGGGCGCCCTGGAGGTCGATCTCCAGGAGGACCGGCACACCCGTTTCCAGGTGCTCCAGAACAGCCGCACGCGGCGTCCCGTAACGGTTGCCGGCGAAGTCGGCCCACTCCAGCAGCTCACCGTTGGCGATCAGCTTGTCCATCTCCTCGTCACTGACGAAGAAGTAGTGGACTCCATGCTTCTCACCGGGGCGCGGCTTACGGGTCGTCGCCGACACCGAGAGCCAGACCTCGGGGTGTTCCTTGCGCATATGAGCGACGACCGTGCTCTTACCGACCCCTGAGGGGCCGGAGAGCACGGTCAGCCGCGGACGTTCACTCATGCAGCGATTATTCCAGCAATCACGGGGTGCCCAGAACTCAGGCGCCCGCGCCGCCGAACTCACGCTCCAAGGAGGCGATCTGGTTCGAACCGAGGCCGCGTACACGACGGCTCTCGGAGATCCCCAGTCGCTCCATGATCTGCTTGGCGCGGACCTTGCCCACGCCCGGCAGGGACTCCAGGAGAGCGGAGACCTTCATCTTGCCGATGACGTCATTCTCCTGGCCCTGCTTGATGACCTCGTGAAGGGAGGCGCCGGAGTGCTTGAGTCGATTCTTGACCTCGGCCCGCTCCCGGCGAGCCGCGGCGGCCTTTTCGAGCGCGGCTGAGCGCTGTTCAGGGGTAAGGGGCGGAAGAGCCACGCCTACGTCACCTCGGATGTCGAACTGTCGGATACGGACCGGTGAGGAACCTAGTCGCCCCACACCTGGGGAGCTACGAGCAACACGCTTGCCCGCTCCCTCTGCGTCGGAGACTAGCGGGCAAGTGCGCCAGAGTCAGCGAGAACAGCGGAAAAGTCCTGGTCAGCCTCTCCGGAGTCGAACATTTCCGACATATCGCCCCGGATTTGAGGATGTATTCAGGCTCGGCACCCTCCGAAGACCCTCGTCGGAGTGCCTCCGAGGCACCTAAACGCACTCCCAAGGACCGCCGCGAGGACTTCGGACGGCTCAGGCGCCCCCCACAGCGGCCCTGATCTCCTCCGCGAAGCCCTCAGCGACCTCCCGCAGCGCGACGACGTCGGGACCGTGACGCAGAACACCCCGGCTGACATTCGGGACGACATTGCGCACCGCCGCGCCGAAGGCACCCGCGAGATCGGCCGCGGTGGCCCCCTGAGCGCCGATCCCGGGCGCGAGGATCGGCCCGTTGATGTCCAGGTCGTACGAGGAGAGGTCGCCCAGCGTGGCGCCCACCACCGCACCGTAGGAGCCCAGAGGCGTCTCTCCCGCGTTCTCGGCGGCGAGGTGGGCCAGCATGGTCGCTCCGACGTTCCTGCCGTCCGCACGGACCGCGTACTGCACCTCGCCGCCCTCCGGGTTGGAGGTGAGCGCGAGGACGAAGAGACCGGCGCCGCTCTCGCGGGCCAGTTCGACGGCGGGCTTCAGCGAGCCGTACCCCAGGTACGGCGACACGGTCAGCGCGTCCGAGAACAGGGGCGCGTCCTTGCTCAGGAAGGTCTCCGCGTACGCGGCCATGGTCGAGCCGATGTCGCCGCGCTTGGCATCCATCACGACCAGCGCACCGGCCGCCCGCGCCTCCTCGACCGACCTCTCCAGGACGGCGATGCCGCGCGACCCAAAGCGCTCGAAGAACGCGCTCTGCGGCTTCAGGACGGCGACCCGGTCGGCCAGCGCCTCCACGACGGTGCGGCTGAAGCGTTCCAGGCCCGCGATGTCGTCGCTGAGGCCCCAGTCGGCGAGCAGCGAGGCGTGCGGGTCGATGCCGACGCACAGCGGACCACGGTCGTCCATGGCACGGCGAAGACGTGCACCGAAGGGTTCCAGGCTCATGCGGACTTCCTCACGTCGGCGCCGACGGCGTCGGCGAGAGTGGCGTACGGGCTCGTACGGAGGCGCGCGGCGAGCCCCTTGTGGATGGCGCGCCCCCAGAAGGGGCCCTCGTAGATGAAGGCGCTGTAGCCCTGGACCAGCGTGGCGCCGGCCAGGATGCGCTGCCAGGCGTCCTCGGCGTTCTCGATGCCGCCGACGCCCACCAGGGTGATGCGGTCGCCCACGCGCGCGTAGAGGCGGCGCAGCACCTCCAGGGAGCGCGATTTCAGCGGCGCTCCCGAGAGTCCGCCGGTCTCCTTGACCAGGGAGGGCTGGGACTTCAGACCGAGTCCCTCGCGCGCGATGGTGGTGTTCGTGGCGATGATTCCGTCCAGGCCGAGTTCGACGGCGAGGTCGGCGACCGCGTCGATGTCGTCGTCGGCGAGGTCGGGCGCGATCTTGACGAGGAGCGGCACCCGCCGGTCGGTGACCGCGCGGTCGGCGGCCGCACGGACGGCGCTCAGCAGTGGCCGCAGCGCCTCGGTGGCCTGGAGGTTGCGCAGGCCGGGGGTGTTCGGCGAGCTCACGTTGACCACGAGGTAGTCGGCGTGGCGGGCCAGCCGCTCGGTCGACTTCACGTAGTCACCGACGGCCTCCGCCTCGGGGACGGCCTTGGTCTTGCCGATGTTGACGCCGACGACGGTCCTGAAGACGGGCGTACGGGCCGCCAGGCGCTCGGAGACGGCCGCGGAGCCCTCGTTGTTGAACCCCATACGGTTGATCAGCGCCCGGTCCGGCACAAGCCGGAACAGCCGCTTCTTGGGGTTGCCGGGCTGCGGCTCCCCGGTGACGGTGCCGATCTCGATGTGGTCGAAGCCGAGCATCGACATCCCGTCGATGGCGACGGCGTTCTTGTCGAAGCCGGCGGCGAGCCCGAACGGGCCGTGCATCCGCAGCCCGAACGCCTCCGTGCGCAGTTCGTCGTAGCGGGGCGCGAGGGCAGCCGCGACGAAGGTGCGGAGCACCGGGATGCGGGCGGCGAGGCGGATCCAGCGGAAGGCCAGGTGGTGGGCCTGCTCCGGGTCCATCCGTTGGAAGACGAGCCGGAAGAAAATCCTGTACATGATCATGTCCTCATGAAGGGCCTCATGAAGAGGGGGACACCGTTTCCGGTGTCCCCCTCAGGGCTGCTAGTCGCGGCCCGCGGTCAGATGCTCGGCGTGTTCCTGCAATGAACGCACGCCCACGTCACCGCGGTTGAGTGCGTCGATGCCCTGGACGGCGGCGGCGAGCGCCTGAACCGTCGTCAGGCACGGGACGGACCGCGCCACGGCCGCCGTACGGATCTCGTAGCCGTCGAGGCGGCCGCCGGTGCCGTACGGCGTGTTGACGATGAGGTCGACCTGGCCGTCGTGGATGAGCTGGACGATGGTCTTCTCGCCGTTGGGACCCACGCCCTCGCTCTGCTTGCGCACGACCGTGGCGTTGAGGCCGTTGCGCCTGAGCACCTCGGCCGTACCGGATGTGGCGAGCAATTCGAAGCCGTGGGCGACCAGTTCACGCGCCGGGAAGATCATTGAGCGCTTGTCGCGGTTGGCGACGGAGATGAAGGCGCGGCCCCTGGTCGGCAGCGGACCGTACGCGCCCGCCTGGGACTTGGCGTACGCCGTGCCGAACACCGAGTCGATGCCCATGACTTCGCCGGTGGAGCGCATTTCCGGGCCGAGCACCGTGTCGACGCCGCGCCCGTGGATGTCGCGGAAGCGCGACCACGGCATGACGGCCTCCTTGACGGAGATCGGCGCGTCGAGCGGCAGCGTGCCGCCGTCACCGTTGGCGGGCAGCAGCCCCTCGGCCCGCAGTTCGGCGACGGTCGCGCCGAGCGAGATGCGGGCGGCGGCCTTCGCCAGCGGTACCGCGGTCGCCTTCGAGGTGAAGGGGACGGTGCGCGAGGCACGCGGGTTGGCTTCGAGGACGTACAGGATGTCCCCGGCCAGCGCGAACTGGATGTTGATGAGTCCGCGTACGCCAACGCCCTTGGCGATGGCCTCGGTCGAGGCTCGCAGCCGCTTGATGTCGAACCCGCCGAGGGTGATCGGCGGCAGCGCGCACGCCGAGTCGCCGGAGTGGATACCGGCCTCCTCGATGTGCTCCATGACGCCGCCGAGGTACAGCTCCTCGCCGTCGTACAGGGCGTCGACGTCGATCTCGATCGCGTCGTCGAGGAACCGGTCGACCAGCACCGGACGGGAGGGGCTGATCTCGGTCGACTCGGCGATGTAGGAGGACAGCCGTGTCTCGTCGTACACGATCTCCATGCCGCGTCCGCCGAGGACGTACGACGGCCGCACCAGGACGGGGTAGCCGATCTCGTCGGCGATGGCCTTGGCCCCGGCGAAGGTGGTGGCGGTGCCGTGCTTGGGAGCCGGCAGGCCGGCCTCCTCCAGGACCCGCCCGAAGGCGCCGCGGTCCTCGGCGGCGTGGATGGCCTCGGGCGAAGTGCCCACGATCGGGACGCCGTTGTCCTTGAGGGCCTGTGCCAGGCCCAGCGGGGTCTGGCCGCCGAGTTGCACGATCACGCCCGCGACCGGGCCGGCCAGCGTCTCCGCGTGGACGATCTCCAGCACGTCTTCCAGCGTCAGCGGCTCGAAGTAGAGGCGGTCGGAGGTGTCGTAGTCGGTCGACACCGTTTCCGGGTTGCAGTTGACCATCACGGTCTCGTAGCCCGCGTCGCTCAGCGCGAAGGAGGCGTGGACGCAGGAGTAGTCGAACTCGATGCCCTGGCCGATGCGGTTGGGTCCTGAGCCCAGGATGATGACCGCGGGCTTCACACGTGGGGCGACCTCGGTCTCCTCGTCGTAGGAGGAGTAGAAGTACGGCGTGTTGGCCGCGAACTCGGCGGCGCAGGTGTCGACCGTCTTGTAGACCGGACGGATGCCGAGCGCGTGCCGCACCTCGCGGACGACGTCCTCGCGCAGCCCGCGGATCTCACCGATCTGGACGTCGGAGAAGCCGTGCCGCTTGGCCTCGGCCAGCAGCTGGGGATCCAGCTTGTCGGCGGCCGCCAGCTCGTCCGCGGTCTCCTTGATCAGGAACAGCTGGTCCACGAACCACGGGTCGATCTTCGTCGACTCGAAGACCTCCTCGGGAGTGGCGCCCGCGCGGATGGCCTGCATGACGGAGTTGATACGCCCGTCGGTCGGCCGGGCCGCCTCTTCCAGCAGGAGAGCCTTGTCACCGGGCTCGCCCACGAACGTGAACTGCGAGCCCTTCTTCTCCAGCGAGCGCAGCGCCTTCTGGAGTGCCTCGGTGAAGTTGCGGCCGATCGCCATGGCCTCGCCGACCGACTTCATGGTCGTGGTGAGGGTGGAGTCGGCGCTCGGGAACTTCTCGAAGGCGAAGCGCGGGGCCTTGACGACGACGTAGTCGAGGGTCGGCTCGAAGGACGCCGGGGTCTTCTCCGTGATGTCGTTCGGGATCTCGTCGAGCGTGTAGCCGACGGCGAGCTTGGCCGCGATCTTGGCGATCGGGAAGCCGGTCGCCTTGGAGGCCAGGGCCGAGGAACGCGAGACACGCGGGTTCATCTCGATGACGATGATCCGGCCGTCCTCGGGGTTCACCGCGAACTGGATGTTGCAGCCGCCGGTGTCGACGCCGACCTCGCGGATGATCGCGATGCCGATGTCGCGCAGCCGCTGGTACTCGCGGTCGGTCAGCGTCATCGAGGGCGCGACGGTGATCGAGTCGCCGGTGTGCACGCCCATCGGGTCGAAGTTCTCGATGGAGCAGACGACCACGACGTTGTCGTGTCTGTCGCGCATCAGCTCCAGCTCGTACTCCTTCCAGCCGAGGATGGACTCCTCCAGGAGCACCTCGGTGGTCGGCGAAAGCGTGAGGCCCTGCCCCGCGATCCGGCGCAGCTCCTCCTCATCGTGCGCGAAGCCGGAGCCCGCGCCGCCCATGGTGAAGGAGGGCCGCACGACGACGGGGTAACCGCCCAGCGTCTCCACGCCCTTGAGGATGTCGTCCATGGAGTGGCAGATCACGGACAGGGCGGACTCGCCGTGCCCGATCTTGGCGCGGACGGCCTCGACGACCCCCTTGAAGAGCTCGCGGTCCTCGCCCTTGTTGATCGCCTCGACGTTGGCGCCGATCAGCTCGACGCCGTACTTCTCCAGGACACCCTGCTCGTGCATGGAGATGGCGGTGTTCAGGGCCGTCTGGCCGCCCAGGGTGGGCAGCAGCGCGTCCGGCCGCTCCTTGGCGATGATCTTCTCGACGAACTCCGGGGTGATCGGCTCGACATAGGTGGCGTCGGCGATCTCCGGGTCGGTCATGATCGTCGCCGGGTTGGAGTTGACGAGGATGACCCTGAGGCCCTCGGCGCGCAGGACGCGGCACGCCTGGGTGCCGGAGTAGTCGAACTCGGCGGCCTGGCCGATGACGATCGGGCCGGAGCCGATGACCAGGACGGACTGGATATCGGTGCGCTTAGGCACGCTGGCCCTCCATGAGCTCTACGAAGCGGTCGAACAGGTAGGCCGCGTCATGCGGGCCCGCCGCCGCCTCGGGGTGGTACTGGACGCTGAAGGCCGGCTGGTCGAGCAGCTGAAGCCCCTCGACGACCTGGTCGTTCAGGCAGACGTGGGAGACCTCGGCGCGGCCGTAGGGGGTGTCGGACACCTTGTCGAGCGGCGCGTCGACGGCGAAGCCGTGGTTGTGCGCGGTGACCTCGACCTTGCCGGTCGTACGGTCCTGCACCGGCTGGTTGATGCCGCGGTGGCCGTACTTCAGCTTGTACGTGCCGAAGCCGAGCGCGCGGCCCAGGATCTGGTTGCCGAAGCAGATGCCGAAGAGCGGGGTCTTGCGGGCCAGCACCGCCTTGACGACGCTCAGGTCCACGGTGGACGGGTCGCCCGGGCCGTTGGAGAGGAAGAAGCCGTCCGGATTCACCGCGTACACATCCTCGACCGTGGCGGTCGCGGGCAGCACGTGCACCTCGATGCCACGCTCGGCCATCCGGTGCGGGGTCATGCCCTTGATCCCCAGGTCCAGGGCGGCGACGGTGAAGCGCTTCGCACCGATCGCCGGGACGACATACGACTCCTTGGTGGCGACCTCCTCGGAGAGGCTGGCGCCGACCATCTCAGGGGCCTGCCGCACCTCCGCGAGCATGGTGCCCTCGTCAGGCAGCGCGTTGCCGGAGAAGATGCCGACGCGCATGGCGCCGCGCTCACGCAGGTGGCGGGTCAGGGCACGGGTGTCGATGCCGCTGATGCCGACGACACCCTGGTTGCGCAGTTCCTCGTCCAGCGAGCGCCGGGAGCGCCAGTTGGAGGACACGCGCGCGGGATCCCGTACGACATAACCGGCGACCCAGATCCGCTGCGACTCCGGGTCCTCGTCGTTCACGCCGGTGTTGCCGACGTGCGGGGAGGTCATCACGACGACCTGGCGGTGGTACGACGGGTCGGTGAGGGTCTCCTGGTAGCCGGTCATGCCGGTGGAGAACACCGCTTCGCCGAAGGTCTCCCCCACGGCCCCGTAGGCACGGCCGCGGAAGACCCGGCCGTCCTCCAGGACGAGTACGGCGGGAACCTTCACGGTTCCCTTGGTGGAGGTCGTCATCGTGCGCCTTCCGTGTCGTTGCTCATGTCGCCCTTGTGGCTCTTGTCGATCATGTCGTTCAGGGTGTCGACCCATTCGTTGTGCTCGGCCGCGCGGTCGGAGCGGAACCCCGAGTCGATCAGCCGGTCGCCGTGCGCCCAGGTGACGACGAGCAGGCCGCCCTCGGTGAGGACCTTGCCCGCGATGCCCTTGTCCAGCCTGGCCTCGCGGAGCTGCGCGGCCGGGACGAAGAAGTCGGCCGCTCCCGGGCGTACGACGTCAAGGCCCGCGTCCGTCAGCGTGAGCTCGACCCTGCTGCGGGTGCCCAGGCCGTGCGCGACGATGCGGTCCAGCCACTGCCCGGCGGTGGTGGAGCCGTGGTAGCGACCGGTCAGTTCAAGTCTCACCGGACCGAGGTCCGACGGCGCGGTGGGCAGCTCGGGCAGGTCGCCCTGGAGGGTGCCGCGCCACTTCCAGCCCTCGCGCATCAGCCAGTAGAGGAGCGCGACGAAGAGGGCGAGTCCGACGAGCCAGCCGACGCGGGCGGCCCAGTCGGTCACTTCCGCCGACTTCTGTTCGGCGGCGATCATCATCTGAGGTGTCACGCGAGCTTCCCGTCCACGAGGGTGGCCTTGCCCCGGAGCCAGGTGTGCGTGACACGGCCCGGCAGCTCACGGCCCTCGTACGGGGTGTTGCGGCTGCGCGAGGCGAAGCCCGCGGGGTCCACGGTCCCACGGTATTCCGTGTCGACCAGCGTGAGGTTGGCGGGCTCACCTGCCGAGACGGGACGGCCGTGACCGGTGGCCCGGCCGATCTCGGCGGGCTTGGCGGACATCCGGTCCGCGACGCCGGCCCAGTCGAGCAGTCCGGTCTCGACCATCGTCTGCTGGACGACGGACAGCGCGGTTTCGAGCCCCACCATGCCCATGGCGGCCGCGGCCCACTCGCAGTCCTTGTCCTCGTGCGGGTGCGGGGCGTGGTCGGTGGCGACGATGTCGATCGTGCCGTCGGCGAGCGCCTGCCGCAGAGCCAGCACGTCACGCTCGGTGCGAAGCGGCGGGTTGACCTTGTAGACCGGGTTGTACGTGCGCGCCAACTCGTCGGTAAGGAGCAGGTGGTGCGGGGTGACCTCGGCGGTGACGTCGATGCCGCGGGACTTGGCCCAGCGGACGATCTCGACGGATCCGGCGGTCGACAGGTGGCAGATGTGGACGCGGGAGCCGACGTGCTCGGCGAGCAGGACGTCCCGGGCGATGATCGACTCCTCGGCCACCGCCGGCCAGCCGCCGAGCCCCAGTTCGGCGGAGACGACGCCCTCGTTCATCTGGGCGCCCTCGGTCAGCCGCGGCTCCTGCGCGTGCTGCGCCACGACCCCGCCGAAGGCCTTCACGTACTCCAGCGCCCGGCGCATGATCACCGCGTCGTCCACGCACTTGCCGTCGTCCGAGAAGACCGTGACCCCGGCGGCGGACTCGTGCATGGCGCCCAGTTCGGCGAGCTTCTTGCCCTCCAGGCCGACGGTGACGGCGCCGATGGGCTGTACGTCGCAGTAGCCATGCTCCTGGCCGAGTCGGTAGACCTGCTCGACGACGCCGGCGGTGTCGGCTACCGGGAAGGTGTTGGCCATGGCGAACACGGCGGTGTAGCCGCCGCTCGCCGCCGCCCGCGTGCCGGTCAGCACGGTCTCGGAGTCCTCGCGGCCCGGCTCACGCAGATGGGTGTGCAGATCGACGAGCCCCGGCAGCAGCACCTTGCCCTCGGCCTCGACCACCTCCGCGCCCTCGTCGGAGAGCCCGGTGCCGACCGCCTCGATGACCGGGCCGTCGACGAGTACGTCCTGCGGCTCGCCGCCGAGCACCCGCGCCCCGCGGATAAGGATCTTGCTCATGTGCTTACTTCTCCTCGGTACGGGTGTGGGTGACGGCGGGCTCGTTGCCGCCAAGGAGCAGGTACAGGACGGCCATTCGGATCGAGACGCCGTTGGTGACCTGCTCGACGACGGTGCAGCGGTCCGAGTCGGCGACCTCGGCGGTGATCTCCATGCCGCGGACCATGGGGCCGGGGTGCATCACGATGGCGTGCTCCGTCATCCGCGCCATGCGGTCTCCGTCCAGGCCGTAGCGCCGCGAGTACTCGCGCTCGGTCGGGAAGAACGCCGCGTTCATCCGCTCGCGCTGCACACGCAGCAGCATGACGGCATCGGACTTGGAGAGCGTGCTGTCCAGGTCGTACGAGACCTCGCAGGGCCAGGCCTCGACGCCGACCGGCACCAGGGTGGGCGGGGCGACCAGGGTGACCTCGGCGCCGAGGGTGTGCAGCAGGTCGACGTTGGAGCGGGCGACGCGGCTGTGCAGGATGTCGCCGACGAGCGTGATCCGCTTGCCGGCCAGGTCCTGCCCTATCCCCGCGTCCCGCCCGACGAGCCGACGGCGCATGGTGAAGGCGTCGAGCAGGGCCTGGGTGGGGTGCTGGTGGGTGCCGTCACCGGCGTTGATGACGACCGCGTCGATCCAGCCGGACGTCGCGAGCCGGTAGGGGGCTCCGGAGGCGCCGTGCCGGATGACGACGGCGTCGACGCCCATGGCTTCGAGTGTCTGGGCGGTGTCCTTGAGGGACTCGCCCTTGGAGACGCTCGACCCCTTGGCCGTGAAGTTGATGACGTCCGCGGAGAGACGCTTCTCGGCGGCTTCGAAGGAGATCCGGGTCCGGGTCGAGTCCTCGAAGAAGAGGTTGACGACGGTGCGGCCGCGCAGGGTCGGCAGCTTCTTGATCGGCCGGTCGGCGACCCGGGCCATCTCCTCGGCGGTGTCGAGGATCAGGACGGCGTCGTCGCGGGTGAGGTCGGCGGCCGAGATGAGATGACGCTGCATCTTTCAGGCTCCGTAAGGAAGTTCAGTTCGCGGGAGATTTCGGGCGCGCGGCTGTGCGAGGGCGTACGAAAGGGACGTACGCCTGCGCGTGGCTACTGCTCGCCGCCCGTGGAGGTCCGCTTCGCACCGAGCAGCACGGTGTCGCGACCGTCCTCCTCGGCGAGCTGGACCTTGACCGTCTCCCGCAACGACGTGGGGAGGTTCTTGCCGACGTAGTCGGCGCGGATGGGCAGTTCACGGTGACCGCGGTCGACGAGAACCGCGAGCTGCACGGCGCGCGGGCGGCCGATGTCGTTCAGCGCGTCGAGCGCCGCGCGGATCGTGCGGCCGGAGAAGAGCACGTCGTCGACGAGGACGACCAGGCGGCCGTCGATGCCGTCGGCGGGGATCTCGGTGCGGGCCAGCGCGCGCGGCGGATGCATGCGCAGGTCGTCGCGGTACATGGTGATGTCGAGGGAGCCGACCGGGATCTTGCGGCCGGTGATCTCCGCCAGCTTCACGGCGAGCCGCCGGGCGAGGAAGACGCCCCGGGTCGGGATGCCGAGAAGCACCACGTCGTCGGCGCCCTTGGCGCGCTCGACGATCTCGTGGGCGATGCGGGTCAGCACCCGCGCGATGTCGGGGCCTTCGAGAACGGGCCGCGCATCGGTCTCGTACTGCTGCTTGTCATGCTCGGTGTCCATAGGAAACGGACCTCCTTCTCCGCCTCACGGGACGGATCATTAAAGGACGTCGGAATTGCGCCATCCACGCTACCAGCCCGGCAACGCGCCTGATCACCCCCCTTCAAGCCATGGCCGGTGACTCCCACAGAAGGGTCGGTCCGGACCATTCGGCTTGACGGGGGAGAGTAACGCTGCGTAACCTCACAGTGAGTCACCAGCCGCGCGGCCGAGCCGCACGTTGATACAGCGTCCGGGGAGCTATATGTCCAGCGAATACGCCAAACAGCTCGGGGCCAAGCTCCGGGCCATCCGCACCCAGCAGGGCCTTTCCCTCCACGGCGTCGAGGAGAAGTCCCAGGGACGCTGGAAGGCGGTCGTGGTCGGTTCGTACGAGCGCGGAGACCGCGCCGTCACCGTGCAGCGTCTTGCCGAGCTCGCGGACTTCTACGGGGTTCCGGTGCAGGAGCTGCTGCCGGGCACCACTCCGGGCGGGGCCGCCGAGCCGCCGCCGAAGCTGGTCCTGGACCTTGAGCGCCTGGCCCACGTGCCGGCCGAGAAGGCAGGCCCCCTGCAGCGCTACGCGGCGACGATCCAGTCGCAGCGCGGTGACTACAACGGCAAGGTGCTGTCGATCCGCCAGGACGACCTGCGCACGCTCGCCGTCATCTACGACCAGTCGCCCTCGGTCCTCACCGAGCAGCTCATCAGCTGGGGCGTCCTGGACGCGGATGCGCGCCGCGCCGTCTCCCACGACGAGGGCTGATCCCAACCGACACTTGAGCAGAAACGTGGCGCCCGGGGGGGGGGGAAACAAACATTAGGGCCCCCCCCGGGCGGGTTTGGGGGCCCCGGGCGGGGGGGGGGGGCCGGGGGGGGCCCCCCTGCCGCGGGGGCCCCCGCGC
>NZ_JBIUYT010000008.1:0-458583 GCF_044744645.1 Streptomyces sp. NPDC087263 | reverse complement strand
CTGGGGGGGGGGTGGTGGCCGGGGGCGGGGCCCCCCCCGCCCCCCCCCGGCGGGCTTTCCCCCCACCCACAGATCCCCCCCCCCGGGGGGGGGGGGGGCCCCCCCCCCCCCCGCCCCCCCCCCCCCGGCGGCTTTCTGCGGCCCTCGGAGAGCTCGGGGGCAGCGGAGGGCAGCCGAACGCCTGAGGGCCCGCAGCGGACGCGCTGCGGGCCCTCAGGCATTTTCGTTGCTTTCGTCGCTTTCGCGCGCCGTTCTGTGCGTCCTGAGACTCGCCTCAGGACTCGTCCCGGCGGAGTGACGGCTTCAGGTCCTTGAGCCGGCCGAGGAGACCGTTCACGAACGCGGGTGAATCGTCCGTGGAGAACTCCTTCGCCAGCTGTACCGCCTCGTCGAGCACCACGGCGTCCGGGGTCTCGTCGACCCAGATCAGCTCGTAGGCACCGAGGCGCAGGATGTTGCGGTCGACGACCGGCATCCTGTCGAGCGTCCAGCCGACGGAGTACTGCGCGATGAGGTCGTCGATCCGCCTCGCCTTGGTGGCGTAGCCCTCGACAAGCTGCATCGTGTACTCGCTCACCGGCGGCTGCCGGGTGTCGGTCCGGGAGTGCCGGATCCAGTCCGCGAGGACCGTCTGAACGTCCGCGTCGCGCTGGTCGCCCTCGAAGAGGATCTGGAAGGCGCGCTTGCGGGCCGTATTGCGGGCAGCCACGGTTAGCTGTTCACCCGGCCGAGGTAGTCGCTCGTGCGGGTGTCGACCTTGATCTTCTCACCGGTGGTGATGAAGAGCGGGACGTTGATCTGGTGACCGGTCTCCAGGGTGGCGGGCTTGGTGCCGCCGGTGGAGCGGTCGCCCTGGACGCCGGGCTCGGTCTCCTGGATGACGAGCTCGACGGCGGCCGGCAGCTCGACGAAGAGCACCGAACCCTCGTGCTGCGCGACGCTGGCCGTGAAGCCCTCGATCAGGAAGTTGGCGGCATCGCCGACGGACTTGCGGTCGACCATCAGCTGGTCGTACGTGTCCAGGTCCATGAAGACGAAGTACTCGCCGTCCATGTACGAGAACTGCATGTCGCGCTTGTCGATCGTGGCCGTCTCGACCTTGACGCCGGCGTTGAACGTCTTGTCGACGACCTTGCCGGAGAGCACGTTCTTCAGCTTGGTGCGCACGAAGGCCGGGCCCTTGCCGGGCTTGACGTGCTGGAACTCGACGACGGACCAGAGCTGGCCTCCGTCGAGCTTGAGTACCAGGCCGTTCTTGAGGTCGTTCGTGGAAGCCACGGTTGCGGAATCTCCTGGACTGACGTGGACGACCCCGGTGCACGCGCGCAGCTCGAAGGCTAGAGCGCGAGCAGTTCCTTGGTCGTAATGGTGAGTAGCTCGGGTCCGCCGTCCGCCTCGGGGCGTACGACGAGCGTGTCATCGATCCGGACACCGCCCCGTCCCGGGAGGTGGACCCCCGGTTCGACGGTGACCGGCACGCAAGCGTCCAGTTTACCCATGGCCGCGGGGGCCAGCTGCGGGTCCTCGTCGATTTCGAGCCCCACACCGTGCCCGGTCAGCGGAGGAAGGCCTTCCGTGTACCCCGCGGAGTCGAGTACCTGGCGGGCCGCGCGGTCCACGTCCCGGTAGGCGGCGCCGGGTGTCAGCGCCTCGCGTCCGGCGCGCTGGGCGGCGAAGACGAGGTCGTACAGCTCGATCTGCCAGTCGGCGGGCGAGGTCCCGATCACGAACGTACGGCCGATCTCACAGCGGTAGCCGCGGTAGCTCGCACCGAGGCAGACGGAGAGGAAATCTCCCTCCTCGACCCGCCGGTCGGTGGGCCGGTGGCCACGGCGCCCGGAGTTCGGCCCTGTGCCGACCGAGGTCGCGAAGGCCGGGCCGTCTGCGCCGTGATCGACGAGGCGGCGCTCCAGCTCAAGCGCGAGATGACGCTCGGTCCGGCCGACCAGGATCGATTCGAGGAGTTCCCCCAGCGCCTGGTCGGCGATCTCGGCGCCGATCCGCAGACAGGAGATCTCCTCCTCGTCCTTGATCACTCGCAGTTGCTCCACCGCGCCGCCCAGGTCGGCGAGGCGCAGCCGGGGCGCCACCGAGCCGAGCGCACGGTGCCGGGTCACGGTCAGGTGGTGCTCCTCCACCGCGAGGGACTCGGCGCCCTGCGCGAGAGCCACATCGGCCGCGGCGACGGCCGGGTCACCGCCGGGGCCCGGCAGCACCTGCACACGCAGCGCCTGGTCCGGGCGGCCCTCCTCGGCCCCGCCGCCCGGCGGACCACCGAAGAGCAGCACGTCCTCACCCCTGCCGAGCAGCAGGACGGCGCCGCGCGGGGCCGCACCGGCGAGATACCTCACATTGGCCGGGCGGGTGACGAGCGCCGTAGCGCTGCCGCCCGCCGTACAGCGCTCCCGGAGCCGCTCTCGGCGGGCCGCGTACACCTCTGACATAAACCGAGCGTACGAGCGGTGGCCGGATGGCGCCGGTTCAACGGGGCTGGACGGGCGGCGGGCCCGCCGGGACTACCACTGGGGCGGGCCGGCGATCGACCGCGAGCCCGCCCGGATCACCACTGAGGCGGGCTGGCGATCGACCGCGCGAGGACGTCGTCCAGGACGCGGGCCGTGGTCGGTACGTCGAGTTGCGAGTTGTCGATGATGGGGAGCCCCGAGCCGTACCAGCCGGCCATCCGGCCGTGGATGCGGGCGACTTCCTCGTCGGTGAGGCGGCGGTTTCCGGAGCGCTCGGCGTTGCGCTCCAGGACTATCTCCAGGCCCGGCAGCAGGACGACGGGCAGCAGGCCCGGCCCGACGTGCCGCTTCCAGCCGCCGAGGCCGACGACCGGACGGTCCGGGAAGACGGCGTCGTCGAGGATGCAGGAGATGCCGTTGGCCAGGAAGTTCCGTGCGGCGAATCCGCAGGTGCGGCGGGCCAGGCGGTACTGCGCCTCCGAATGGTCGTTCCACCCCGACTGCGGGTCGGCGAAACCCGAGCGCACCCATTCGCGTACGTCGTCGAGGCTGATGTGGGCGGTGGGGACCCGGCGGTGATCGGCCCAGTACTTGGCGACGCTGGTCTTCCCGGCGCCCGCGGGGCCGATCAGCAGCACCGCGAGCGTGGTGGACGTGGGGTCGGCATGGCCCGCGGCGGGCGGCGCGCTCGGCATGGCGACGGGCCCGCCCGGGGGCAGCTGCACATGGCCGGTGGTGTCCGGCTTGGGCGGCACGGGGGCGTGCTGCGGGGGCATGTGCTGCGGTGCGTGCGGGTGCGGCGCCATGTGTCCCGGTGGCGGGCCGGTGAAACCGGGGGCCGGCGGTGGCGGGGGTACGGGACCCGGGTGTCCGGGCTGCGGTCCGGCCGGCGACCAGCCGGCGGCCGGTCCCTGCCCCGGCTGGTGGGGCGGCGGCAGCGGACCCCCCACTGCGTGCTGCATCCGGTGCCACTCCGTCTCGTGGTTCTTTGGCTCGTTCGCCTCCGGGACGCCTCCATCAGTGTCCCGGGCGCGATCACGCTCAGCCCTTCGGGCCTCCGCGCGCTCACGCTCTCGACACCGACGCGTCCCTTCGGCTCCCTCGCGGCAGACAACTGGCGCTGGCGAGCGAGGCCCGAGGCCCACTCGCTACCGAACGGTACCTTCCCCGGCCGCCGTTGTGTGAACGGCCGGGGAGGGTATGAAGTGCCCGTCGGACGGGGGCAAATCGGGCCAAGTGCGGGCCCGTTGGACGTTACGTTCTTAAGTCACGTCGCCGTGAGCCCTCTTGAGCCACGTCGCCGTGAGCACTCCTGAGCCACGTCACCGTGAGCCGTGGATCCGCGCCTACTCCCCCACTTCGCCATACGCGGCGAGGAGGACGGCCGGATCGGGTCCCTCCAGGACGGTCGGCTTGGCGAGGCCGTCCAGGACGATGAAGCGGAGCAGGTTGCCGCGGGACTTCTTGTCGAGCTTCATGTTCTCCAGGAGCTTGGGCCACTGGTCGTAGCGGTAGCTCAGCGGGAGGCCGACGGACTCCAGGATCGTGCGGTGACGGTCGGCGGTCGCGTCGTCCAACCGGCCCGCGAGACGGCCGAGTTCCGCGGCGAAGTGCATACCGACGGAAACGGCCGCGCCGTGCCGCCACTTGTAGCGCTCGTTCTTCTCGATCGCGTGCGCGAGGGTGTGCCCGTAGTTGAGGATCTCGCGCAGCCCGGACTCCTTGAGGTCGCCGGAGACGACCTCCGCCTTGACCTTGATGGACCGCTCGATCAGCTCGGCCGTGTGCGGACCGGCCGGCGTGCGGGCCGCCTCGGGGTCCTCCTCGATGAGCTCCAGGATCACCGGGTCGGCGATGAAACCGGCCTTGATGACCTCCGCGAGCCCGGACACGAAGTCGTTGACCGGCAGTGAGTCCAGCGCGGCCAGGTCGCAGAGCACACCGGCCGGCGGGTGGAAGGCGCCGACGAGGTTCTTGCCCTCGGCGGTGTTGATGCCGGTCTTGCCGCCGACCGCCGCGTCCACCATGGCCAGCACGGTGGTCGGGACCGCGATCCAGCGCACGCCACGCAGCCAGGTCGCCGCCACGAACCCGGCCAGGTCGGTGGTGGCCCCGCCGCCGACGCCCACGATGACGTCGGTGCGGGTGAAGCCGGACTGCCCGAGCGCCTTCCAGCAGTAGGCGGCGACCTCGACGGTCTTGGCCTCCTCGGCGTTCGGCACCTGGATGGCGACGGCCTCGTAGCCCTGCTCGGCCAGGTCGGCACGGAGGGCCTCACCGGTGTCGGCGAGCGACTCGGGGTGGATGATCGCGACACGCTGGGCCTTGTCGCCGATCAACCCGCCCAGCTCACCGAGGAGTTGACGGCCGACCAGCACCTCGTAGGGCTCGGTGCCCGCGGTTCCGCCGACCTGGATACGGGTCACTGCCTCGCTCATGCTTCCTTCAACTCCAGTGCGTCGAGGACCGCTTGGGTGACCTCTTCGGGGGTGCGGTCGTCGGTTGCCACGACCGCCCGGGCGACTTCGGTGTACAGGTCGCGGCGCGCGTCCATCAGCTCGCGCCACTGCCGGCGCGGGTTGACGGCCAGCAGCGGCCTCGCCGTGTTGAGGCCGGTGCGCCTGACCGCCTCCTCGACGTCCATCGAGAGGTACACGACCTGGTGCCCGGCGAGCAGAGCGCGTGTCTCCTCGTCCAGGATCGCGCCGCCGCCGAGCGCCAGGACACCGTCGTGCTCGGCCAGCGCCCGCTTCACGGCCTGCTTCTCGATCGCGCGGAAGACCGGCTCACCGTCGTCGACGAAGATGTCGGCGATGGTGCGGCCCTGCTCCCCCACGATGTCGTCGTCGGTGTCCCGGTAGACACAGCCGAGCCGCTCGGCGACCAGCGCGCCCACCGTGGACTTGCCCACGCCCATCGGGCCGACGAGGACGATCCGCGGACCGGTCACCGCACGACCAGGTTCTCGAGGTAGGACCGCACGTTGCGGCGTGTCTCCGGGACGCTGTCCCCACCGAACTTCTCCGCCACGGCGTCCGCCAGAACCAGCGCCACCATCGCCTCCGCGACGATCCCGGCGGCCGGAACCGCGCACACGTCCGAGCGCTGGTGGTGCGCCTTGGCCGCCTCGCCGGTGGCCACGTCGATGGTCGCCAGCGCGCGCGGCACGGTCGCGATCGGCTTCATCGCCGCACGAACGCGCAGCAGCTCACCGGTGGTCAGACCGCCCTCGGTGCCGCCGGAGTGACCGGAGGTGCGCCGGATGCCGTCCTCGGTGTGCACGATCTCGTCGTGCGCCTGCGAGCCTGGCACCCGCGCCAGCTCGAAACCGTCGCCGACCTCGACACCCTTGATCGCCTGGATACCCATGAGCGCGGCCGCGAGCCGGGCATCCAGCCGCCGGTCCCAGTGCACGTGCGAGCCGAGACCCACCGGCACGCCGTACGCCAGCACCTCGACCACGCCACCGAGCGTGTCGCCGTCCTTGTGGGCCTGGTCGATCTCCGCGACCATCGCCTTCGACGCGTCGCTGTCCAGGCAGCGCACCGGATCGGCGTCGAGCTTCTCCACGTCGGAGGGCTTGGGGTAGACGCCGTACGGGGCCTTCGCCGCCGCCAGCTCGACGACGTGCGAGACGATCTCGATCCCGGCCGTCTCCTTCAGGTACGAACGGGCCACCGCACCCAGCGCCACCCGCGCCGCCGTCTCCCGCGCGCTCGCCCGCTCCAGGATCGGCCGTGCCTCGTCGAAGCCGTACTTCTGCATGCCCGCGAGGTCCGCGTGACCGGGCCGGGGCCGGGTCAGCGGGGCGTTGCGGGCGACATCGGCGAGGATCTCCGGATCGATGGGGTCGGCCGACATGACCTGTTCCCACTTGGGCCACTCGGTGTTGCCGACCATGATGGCCACCGGCGAACCGAGGGTGAGCCCGTGGCGTACGCCGCCCAGGAAGGTGATCTCGTCGCGCTCGAACTTCATCCGGGCACCGCGCCCGTAGCCGAGCCGCCGCCGGGCCAGATGGTCCGCCACCATGTCCGTGGTGATCGGCACGCCGGCGGGAAGTCCCTCCAGCGTCGCGACAAGTGCGGGACCGTGGGATTCCCCCGCGGTCAGCCAGCGCAACCTGCTCAACGGTGCTCCTCATGCTCGCGCCCTGGTACTGCTGCTGCGTACGCGCGTCCTCGCGTACCGCGACGGCGCGACCGGGTGCGCGGCCCAGGCCCGCCACCCCGATCCTCCCACGTCCACGTATGAGAACCGGTCACAGGTCCATCAGACGGACGGACGCCGACGGGTCAGCGCCCGGCGAGAGCGTGCTCGCCGGCCTTCCGCATGGCGTCGAGCGGCGCGGGGGAACGCCCGGTCATCTGCTCGACCTGGAGCACCGCCTGGTGCACCAGCAGATCGAGCCCGCTCACGACCGCGCCTCCGTACGCCGACCAGCGCGCCGCGAGCTGGGTCGGCCATGGGTCGTACAGCACGTCGAAGAGGGTCGCGGGCTGTTCGGGAGTGGCCGCGGCCAGCGCGTCCGTCGTGCCCGCCGGGGTCGTGGCGATCACGAGCGGCGCGCGCAGCGCCTGACCGGCGTCCGCCCAGCCCTCCGTCCGCACCTCCACGTCGAGCCGCTCGCCCCACTGCCGCATCTCGGCGGCACGCTCCGCACTACGGACGTACGCGACGACCTCGCCCGTGCAGATCCGGGCCAGCGCGGCGAGCGCCGACGAGGCGGTGGCACCCGCGCCGAGGATCGCGGCGGAGTCGACCTGCTCGATGCCCCGCTCGCGCAGGGCGGCGACCATCCCGGGGATGTCGGTGTTGTCGCCGACGCGACGACCGTCCTCGGTGAACACGACCGTGTTGACCGCCTCCACCGAGCCCGCCGTCTCACTGACCTCGTCGAGCAGCGGCATCACGGCCCTCTTCAGCGGCATGGTCAGCGAAAGCCCCGCCCACTCCGGCCCGAGTTTCCCGATGAACCCCGGCAGCGCCTCCTCGTCGACCTCGAAGCGGTCGTACGACCAGTCTCCGAGGCCGAGTTCCGCGTAGGCGGCACGGTGCAGCACCGGGGAGAGGGAGTGGGCGATCGGGGAACCGAGTACGGCGGCCCGGCGGGCGTCAGCTGCCCGAGCTGTCATTGAACTTTTCCTTGAGATCCTTGAATTCCGCGTATGTCTTGGCGAACTCCGTCTTGTTCTGACCGTCGGTCGCCACGAAGTAGATCCAGCCGTCGCCCGTCGGATTCAGCGCGGCCTTCAACGCGTCGTCACCAGGGTTGTCAATGGGCCCGGGCGGGAGGCCCTTCTGCGTGTACGTGTTGTACGGGTCCTGGTTGCTGTTGATTTCGGACTCGCTGATGTTGATCTTACTCTGCCCCTTCAAATAGTTGAAGGTCGAGTCGAACTGCAGCAGCTGGTTGGTCTCCGTATTGGTGGGCTTCAGGCGGTTGTAGATGACCTCGGACATCTTGCGGAAGTCCTCATGCGTCTTCCCCTCGGCCTGGACGAGACTCGCCACGGTGAGGAGCTCCAGCGGATTCTTCAGTTTCAGGCCCGCGGCCTTGGACTCAAGGCCGTAGTCGGCGTACTTCTCCTTGGCCAGGTCGACCATCTGCTCCAGGACTTCCTTGGGCTCCATACCCTTGGAAACGGGATAGCTGGAGGGGTAGAGGAATCCTTCCAGCGGGTCCTTGATGTCCTTGTCGGTGTTCGCCCAGTCAGGGAGACCGAGGCTCTTCCAGTCCTTCTCCGCGACGCCCTTGGTCGTGCCCTTCTTGACCTCAAGACGGGTATCGATCATCGCGTAGATCTCAGAATTGCGCTTACCCTCGGCAATGATCAGGTTGTTGCGGCTGGCAGGACTGAGCATCAACGCGACGACGCTTTCCCCTGACATTTCCTTCTTGAGCGTGTAGACGCCCGCCTGAATGGAATTGCCCTTGGGATTCTGGGATTGCGCGGCCACAAAAGCGTCGACGCTCTTGACCACGCCGGCGTCCTTCAACGCCTGCCCGATCGCATAACCGCCGGAACCCTTGGGAATGGTGACGTTCACGCTGTCGCCCGTGCCGTCCCCGGCATAGTCGGGCGCCGCGCCGAAACGATCCTGATAGAACTGGTACCCGAAATACCCGACTCCGCCGATCCCGCCTCCGAAGACCAGGACGACCACCAGACAGGCACACCCGCTGCGGCGTTTCTTGCCTTTGCCGCCGCCTCTGCCCTTCTTGTCACCGCGTCCGCCGCGGCCCTTGGGATCGTCGTCGTCCGCATCGTCGTCATCGTCGCCACCCCCGGCGAAGAAGGCGTGCTCACCCTGGTCGGGTCCGGGATCCCAGTCGGTCTTCGGCTCGGGTTCGGCGCGACGGCGGGCCGGCGGCTCGGGGGGCGGGTAGGCGTCGGGGGTCCCGTACTGGTCGGGCTGCTCACCGCCGTACGCAACGGGCTGGCCCCCGTAGGGGTCGGCCGGGTCGGCGGCGTAGGGGACCTGCTGATGCGCCCCGTTGCCCCAGCCGCTGTTGTCGTACTGCTGGCCCTGGCCGCCGTACTGCTGTTGCTGACCCTGATTCACGTACTGCTGTTGCTGACCCTGGTCCGCGTAGGGCTGCTGCCCTTGACCGCCGTACGGCTGCTGACCCTGGCCGCCGTACTGCTGCTGGCTCTGGTCCGCGTACTGCTGCTGTCCTTGGTCGACATAGGGCTGCTGGCTCTGGGCAGGGAACTGCCCCTGGCCCTGGTACTGCTGCTGGTCCTGACCGTAGCCACCCTGCTGACCGGCGGCCCACTCGCCGTACTGCTGGTGCTGTTGCTGGTGGTGTTGTTGCTGTTGCGGCTGCTGCGGATACTGCTGCGGCTGGCCGCCGTAGGGGGACTGGCCGTCGTCGGCCTGTCCTCCCCATCCGTTGTCCCCGAACAACGGGTCCTCCGGATGCCACGGTTCGGAGCCTGGGCCCCGGCCATACTCAGTCATTGATCCCCTAGAGCCGCGAGGCGGCGGGCACGCGGTGCTTGCGGCACCGCCTCCGTTCCGTCTCTTCTGCTGTGCGGCGGCTGTTCGAACAGAGCCGCATCGCGCGGAACGTTACCGTATCGCGATCAGACAACCACTTCGACGCCCTCGCCCGGAGATTTACCCGACACCCGTTCGGACTCCAAAGCCTGCTGAAGGATGATCACGGCCGCCACCTGATCGATGACGGACCTGCCCTTCTTGGACTTCACGCCCGAGGCTCGCAGGCCCTGACTGGCCGTCACCGTGGTCATGCGCTCGTCCACGAGCCGGACCGGAACGGGAGCGATGCCCCGGGCGAGGTCCTGGACGAAGGCACGGACCTTGACCGCGGCCGGACCCTCGCCGCCCTTGAGGGAGCGAGGGAGGCCGACGATCACCTCGATCGGTTCGTACTCCTCGACGAGTTGCTTCAACCGGCGGTGCGCCGCGGGGACGTCGCGCCCCGGGACCGTCTCGACCGGGGTCGCGAGGATCCCGTCGGGGTCGCACGAGGCGACCCCGATACGGGCATCCCCGACGTCGATCGCGAGACGACGTCCTCTGCGCATGTCCCGGGACCCTACTTGGCCGTCTCGGCGACGAGCCGCTCGACCGCGTCGATGGCGTCGCCGATGGCGGCCGGGTTCTGGCCGCCGCCCTGGGCGACGTCCGGCTTGCCGCCGCCGCCGCCGCCGAGGGTCTTGGCGGCCGTACGGACCAGCTCGCCGGCCTTGAGACCGCGCTCGCGGGCGGCCTCGTTGGTGGCGATCACCGTGAGCGGCTTACCCTTCGCCGTGGTGAACAGGGCGACCACGGCGGCCCGTCCGCCCTGGATACGGCCGCGCACATCGAGGACCAGCTTGCGCAGGTCGTCGGCGCTGGTGCCGTCCGGGACCTGGCCGGTGACGAGAGCGACACCGCGTACGTCCTTGGCGGAGTCGACGAGACCGCCGGCGGCCTGGAGGACCTTCTCCGCGCGGAACTTCTCGATCTCCTTCTCAGCGTCCTTCAGCTTGCCGAGCATGGCGGAGATCTTCTCCGGGAGCTCCTCGGAACGGCCCTTGACCAGCTCCTGGAGCTGGGCGACGACCGTGTGCTCGCGGGCGAGGAAGTTGTACGCGTCCACGCCGACCAGGGCCTCGATGCGGCGTACGCCGGAGCCGATGGACGACTCGCCGAGCAGCTTGACCAGGCCGAGCTGGGCGGTGTTGTGGACGTGCGTGCCGCCGCAGAGTTCCTTGGAGAAGTCGCCGATGGTGACGACGCGGACGCGCTCGCCGTACTTCTCGCCGAACTCGGCGATGGCGCCCTGCTTCTTGGCCTCGTCGAGGCTCAGGACCTCGGCGTGCACGTCCAGGTCTCGGGCGAGCACCTCGTTGATCTGCTGTTCGACATCGGCCATCACCGTGTGCGGTACGGCCGACGGGGAGCCGAAGTCGAAGCGGAAACGGCCGGGCTGGTTCTCGGAACCGGCCTGGGCGGCCGTCGGGCCGAGGGCGTCGCGCAGGGCCTGGTGGGTGAGGTGCGTGGCCGAGTGGGCGCGGGCGATGGACTTGCGGCGGTGGGCGTCGATGGAGGCCTGGGCCTTGGCACCGACGGTGACCTCGCCGACCTGGACGACGCCCTTGTGGACGTACACGCCCGGGACCGGCTTCTGGCAGTCGCGGACCTCGACGACGGCACCGGTGTCGAGCCTGATGCGACCGGTGTCGCCGATCTGGCCGCCGCCCTCGGCGTAGAACGGGGTGCGGTCGAGGACGATCTCGACCTCGTCGCCCTCGGTGGCGGCGGGGGACGAGGCGCCGTCGACCAGGATGCCGACGATCGTCGACTCGCCCTCGGTCCTGTCGTATCCGATGAAGTCGGTCTCACCGGCGGCGTCGGCGATCTGGCGGTAGGCACCGAGGTCGGCGTGGCCGGTCTTCTTGGACCGGGCGTCGGCCTTGGCCTTGTCCCGCTGTTCCTTCATCAGGCGGCGGAAGCCGTCCTCGTCCACCGAAAGGCCCTGTTCGGCGGCCATTTCGAGGGTGAGGTCGATCGGGAAGCCCCAGGTGTCGTGGAGCAGGAAGGCCTTGTCGCCGGCCAGCACCTTGCCACCGGCGGCCTTGGTCTCCGAGACAGCGGTGTCGAGGATGTTCGTGCCGGCCCTCAGCGTCTTGACGAAGGCGGCCTCCTCGGCAAGGGCCACGGTCTCGATGCGCCTGCGGTCGGAGACCAGCTCCGGGTACTGCCGGCCCATCATCTCGATCACGACGTCGATGAGGTCCTGCACGACCGGGCCGCCGGCTCCGAGCAGTCGCATGTTGCGGATGGCGCGGCGCATGATGCGGCGCAGCACATAGCCACGGCCTTCGTTGCCGGGCGAGACTCCGTCGCCGATGAGCATCACGGACGTACGCATGTGGTCGGTGACCACGCGCAGCGAGACGTCGGAGTCGTGACCGGCGCCGTACTCGACACCCGTCAGCTCGGTGGCCTTCCTGATGACGGCCATGGAGGTGTCGATCTCGTACAGGTTCTGCACGTCCTGCAGAATCATGGCGAGTCGCTCAAGGCCGAGGCCCGTGTCGATGTTCTTGCTGGGCAGGTCGCCGAGGATCTCGAAGTCCTCCTTCGAGGTGCCCTCGCCGCGCTCGTACTGCATGAAGACCAGGTTCCAGATCTCCACGTACCGCTCGTCGTTGACGGCCGGGCCGCCCTCGACGCCGAACTCCGGACCGCGGTCGTAGTTGATCTCGGAACACGGGCCGCAGGGTCCGGGGACGCCCATGGACCAGTAGTTGTCCTTCTTGCCGAGGCGCTGGATGCGCTCGGCGGGGACGCCGATCTTCTCGCGCCAGATCTGCTCGGCCTCGTCGTCATCGAGGTAGACCGTGATCCACAGGCGCTCCGGGTCGAGCCCGTAACCACCCTTGTCCTGGGGCGAGGTGAGCAGCTCCCAGGCGTAGGTGATGGCACCTTCCTTGAAGTAGTCGCCGAAGGAGAAGTTGCCGCACATCTGGAAGAAGGTGCCGTGCCGGGTGGTCTTGCCGACCTCTTCGATGTCGGGCGTGCGCACGCACTTCTGCACGCTGGTGGCACGCGGCCACGGCGGCTTGACCTCGCCGAGGAAGTACGGCTTGAAGGGGACCATGCCCGCGGGGACCAGGAGCAGAGTCGGGTCGTCCGCGATGAGCGACGCCGAGGGGACGACGGTGTGACCGCGCTCCTCGTAGAAGCTCAACCAGCGGCGGCGAATCTCGGCCGACTCCATCAGTGGTCCTCATTCCGGTTGTACGTGTACGTCGACCTCTCGACGTACGTCGGGTTCTTGCTGTAGTCCGGGTTGTTGCGGTTCTCGATCGCGGCGCGGCGTCGGGGGCCCGGCAGTTCGTGGTCGACGGACGCGTTCAGTCCGAGCACCTCGTCGAGTTCGGCCTCTCGCTGGGCCATGCCGTCGCGGACGTCGAGCGCGAAGTCCTTGAGCCGGTGACCCGCGTCGATCGCCTTGTTCGCGGCCTTCGCCGCGAGGCTCTCGGGGGTCAGCTGCCTGAGCTTGCGGTTGACTTTGGTGGTGGCCCACACGCCGGCGGCTGCGCCCGCGGTGAACCAGAACGTACGGCGGAACATCGCTGCGTCAGTCCTTCTTCCGCTTTCCCCGTCGCGCCGACGGGACGGTACGGCCCACGATCACGGTACGGCGGGACGCCTTGGGGGGCTCGTTCTCGCGACGGCCTCCGATGGCCCGGCGCACGCCGTAACCGAACGCCGCGACCTTGACCAGGGGGCCGCCGAAGGTGGAGGCGACCGTGGTGGACAGCGCCGACGCGTTCGACGTGACCTCCTGGACGTCGGAGGCGATGGCGTCGACGCGGTCGATCTGGGTCTGCGCGGAGCGCACCGCCGAGGAGGCGTCGGCAAGCAGCGGGACGGCCTGGTCGGTCACGTCCGCCACGAGCTTGGTGGTCGCCCTGAGCGTCTGGGCCAGCCTCGCCAGTGCGACGGCGAGAAAGGAGACCAGGATCGCCCAGAAGACGGCCACCAGAATCCCGGCCACCTCTCCACCGGACACTGTCTGCACCCGCTCCCTGATACGTGCATTGATCATCGGAAACCAAAATTTCGGTTGGCCGAGCCTATCGCGCCGAGGCCGTCGCTCCGTACCGCATTACCGCCCCCGGCACCAGGGCCACGGGAGGCGATTGTACGGACCGCACACGGGTCAGTACGCTCCGTGTCCCATGCAAGGCTCTCAGCGCTCCGACCGTTCGCCGCTCGGCAACCTGCCCCTGGAACTCAACGCGTTCGTGGGCCGCTCGGCCGAACTCGCCCACCTCACCGAGGCGCTGGAGACGTCCCGCCTGGTGACGGTGACTGGCGTCGGGGGTGTCGGCAAGTCACGGTTCGCGGCGCGGGCCGCGGCACAGACGGACGTACGCGACGGGGCTTGGCGCGTGGAGCTGTCCGCGGTGCGCGCGCCGGACCTCGTCGAGCACGCCGTCGTCGAGGCACTCGGCCTGACGGATCACACGTCGAGGCCGCCGCGTCAGGTCCTTCTCGATGATCTCGCCGAGCGCCAACTCCTGCTGGTTCTGGACGGGTTCGAACATCTGGTGGACGTGTGTGCCTCGCTGGTGGGCGAACTGCTGCGGTGCGCGCCGGGGCTGCGGGTGCTCGCGGTGGGGCGGCGGCCCCTGGACCTGGAGGGCGAGCGGCTGTTCCCGCTGGCGCCGCTGGCCGAGGCCGAGGCGGCGGTGCTGTTCGAGGACCGGGCGGCGGCGCGGGTGCCCGGGTTCGCGCTGGACGACGGCAACCGGTCCGACGTACGGGAGCTGTGCCGGCGCCTCGACGGGATCCCGCTCGCCGTCGAGCTGGCGGCGGGGCGGCTGAGCGCCCTGTCTCCCGCGCAGCTGCTGTCCCGTCTGGAGGACCGTTTCCGCCTGCTGACAGGCGGCGGGCGCGACGCGCTCCCTCGGCATCAGACGCTGCGTACGACGATCGGCTGGAGCCATGAGCTGTGCACGCCCGAGGAGCGGCTGCTGTGGTCACGCCTGTCCGTGTTCGCGGGGCGGTTCGACCTGGAGGCCGCCGAATACGTGTGCAGCGGCGACGGGCTGCACAGCGACGATGTCCTCGACGTCCTGGGCGCGTTGCTCGCGCAGTCCGTGCTGTCCCGCGAGGAGACGGCGGCGGGCGTGCGCTACCGGATGCTGGACACGGTCGGCGCCTACGGTGCGCACTGGCTGGAGGCGACGGGCGACGCCCCACGGCTTCGCCGCCGCCACCGCGACTGGTACATGGGCCTGGCCACCTGGTGCGAGCTGGACTGGTTCTCGCCGCGCCAGGGCGAGGTCGCGACGCGCGTCGAGGCGGAGCTGCCGAATCTGCGCCGCGCGCTGGAGCACTGTATGACCGAGCCGGGTGAGGCACACCTGGGCCAGTACCTCGCGGGCACTCTCTGGTTCTACTGGGTCGGCTGCGGCCGGCTGTCGGAGGGGCGGCACTGGCTGCAGCGCGGCGTCGAACTCGACAGTGATCGTGATCAGTCGCGGCTCAAGGCGCTGTGGGTGCTGGGCTATGTGGCCGTTCTGCAGGGCGACATGATCCCCGCACTGACCGCGTTGCAGGAGTGCCGTGCGGAGGCGGACCGTACCGGCAACGCCACCGCCGTGGCGTATGCCGAGCACCGCACCGGCTGCCTGGCCCTGCTCACGGACGACATGCCGCGCGCCGAAACCCTGCTGCGCTCGGCCCTTGACCGCTACCACGCGATCGGCGAGCTCAACAGCAATGTCCTGATGGGCCAGGTCGAGTTGGCGATGGCCCTGGCGTTCCAGGGAGATCTGCCGGACGCGGTGAATCTGTGCGAGGACGTCCGCCAGGTGTGCGAGGACCACGGGGAGCGTTGGGCGCTGGCGTACGCCTTGTACGTCCTGGCGTACGGGGCCCTGGCCGAGGGCGATCAGGCGCGGGCCCGGCGTCTCCTGGAGGAGAGCATCGGCATCGGCCACGCCTTCAACGACCTGCTCGGCACGGTCCTCGCCATCGAGCTGCTCGCGCTGGTCACCGCGGAGGAGGGCGATCCGGCGGAGGCCGCCCTGCTACAGGGGGCCGCTTCCCGCATGTGGCCCTCGGTGGGCCTGCCGCTGTTCGGCTCGGCGTACTACAACGCGCCGCACGAGCGGTGCGAGGCGAGTGCCCGGGAGCGGCTGGGTGACGGGCGGTACGAGGAGTGCGTACGGGAAGGGGCGCGGCTCGGGCAGGAGGCGGCGGTGTCGCGGGCGCTGGGGCGGGCCGGGGTCCGGCCGCTCGGTGCGGTGCCTGCGCCGCGCGGGCTGTGTCCGGACATGCGAAAGCCCGCCGTCTCGCCCACCTCGAAGGGCGGCGAGACGACGGGCTGACGCGCAGGTGGTGCTACGTCCGCTGAGAAGTGATCAGCGGGCGTAGTACTCGACGACGAGCTGCTCGTCGCAGATCACCGGGATTTCCTTGCGGTTCGGCTCGCGGTCCAGGCGGAACGCCAGGGCGCCGAGGTTCACCTGGAGGTAGCGCGGGGTCTCGCCGTCGGGGGCGAACCCACCGGCGCGGGAGACCTCGAACAGCGTCTTGCTGCGGCTGCGCTCGCGGACCATCACGACGTCGTCGGGCTTGACGCGGAAGGACGGCTTGTCGACCTTGCCACCGTTGACCTCGATGTGGCCGTGGACGACCATCTGGCGGGCCTGGTAGATCGTGCGGGCGATGCCCGAACGCAGAACCAGGGCGTCGAGACGACGCTCCAGCTCGATGACCAGGGCCTCACCGGTCTTGCCCTGCGTCTTGGCGGCACGCTCGTAGGCGCGGACGAGCTGACGCTCGGACACGTCGTACTGCGCGCGCAGACGCTGCTTCTCGAGCAGACGGACCTTGTAGTCCGAGTTCTGCTTACGGCCACGGCCGTGCTCGCCCGGCGGGTAGGGGCGGGCCTCGAAGTACTTGACGGCCTTCGGGGTCAGCGCGATGCCGAGGGCACGCGACTTCTTGACCTTGGGGCGGGGCTGATTCGCCACTCTCTGTCTCTCTTTTCGGGTTTCGGCTCACCAGAGTTAAGGGAGGTCGCATCCGCAGCCTGGGAAACCCTTGGGGCCCTTACGGACCTGCTGGGCAGCCGCTCCCTGGACTGGGCACATACGTGCAGCACGCGAGTGGCCCACCGACCGTTTCCCGATACCGGGAGGGTGGTGGGCTGCCCGCGACACCTTCGACGGTGCGCGACGCTCCTGGAATCCCCCTTGGAGGCGGGGCTCCGGCTGGATGTCCCGTTCTGGTGGTGCCGACCGGAGCCGGACACGGGACGCAGCGCTTCGAGGATTCTACAGGGTGGTCAGGACCGCCCTCGACCGAGGTGCTTCCTGGTCCATTCCACCGCGTCCGCGTAGCGCGCCTCGGCCCCGTGACGGGTCGGCGTGTAGTACTCCCGGTCCTTGAGCTCCTCCGGGGCGTACTGCTGGGGGGCGATGCCCTCGGGCAGGTCGTGCGGATACACGTATCCCTGCGCGTGCCCGAGCTTGGCGGCGCCCTTGTAGTGCCCGTCGCGCAGATGCATCGGCACGGGGCCCGCGTGCCCCTTGCGTACGTCCTCCATGGCGGCGCCGATCGCCAGGGTCGCGGCATTGGACTTCGGGGCCAGGGCGAGGGCGATGGTGGCGTGGCTGAGGGTGAGCGCGGCCTCGGGGAAGCCGATCATGGCGACAGCCTGGGCGGCCGCGACGGCTATGGGCAGCGCGTTCGGATCGGCCAGGCCGATGTCCTCGCTGGCGGAGATCATCAGGCGGCGGGCGATGAAGCGGGGGTCCTCACCGGCCTCGATCATCCGGGCCAGGTAGTGCAGGGCGGCGTCCACATCGGAGCCGCGGATGGACTTGATGAGGGCGCTCGCCACGTCGTAGTGCTGGTCGCCGTCGCGGTCGTACTTCACGGCGGCCCGGTCGACGGTCTCCTCCAGGGTCTGGAGGGTGATCTCCGGCTCGCCCTTGTCGAGCGCGGCCCCGGCGGCGGCCTCCAGGGCGGTGAGCGCACGGCGGGCGTCACCGCCGGCGATCCGCAGAAGGTGCTCTGCGGCGTCCTCGGGGAGGGTCACGGCGTCCTTGAGGCCGCGCTCGTCGGAGAGTGCGCGCTTGAGGAGACCGCGCAGGTCGTCGTCGCTGAGCGGTTCGAGGGTGAGGAGGAGCGAGCGGGAGAGCAGGGGGGAGATCACCGAGAAGTACGGGTTCTCGGTGGTCGCGGCGATCAGCGTCACCCAGCGGTTCTCGACCGCCGGGAGGAGGGAGTCCTGCTGGGCCTTGCTGAAGCGGTGGATCTCGTCGAGGAAGAGGACGGTCTCCTTGCCGAAGCCGCCGGTGGCACGGCGCGCGCTCTCGATGACCGCGCGGACTTCCTTGACGCCGGCGGTGATCGCCGAGAGCTCGACGAAGCGCTTGTTCGTGGCCTTGGAGACGACGTACGCCAAGGTCGTCTTACCGGTGCCGGGCGGGCCCCAGAGGATCACCGAGGAGGGCCCGGCCGGGCCTGAGCCGCTGTCACCGACCAGTCTGCGCAGGGGGGAGCCCGGCTTGAGCAGATGCTGCTGCCCCACGACCTCGTCGAGGACGCGCGGGCGCATCCGGACCGCCAGGGGACTGCTGGACGGGTCCTTCTCCTGGCGTTCTTCCGCCGCGGCGGTGAATAGGTCGGGCTCCACGGACAAAACCCTATGTCACGCCACTGACAACGCCCTCCCACCCGGGATGGGCTGCTGTCAGCTGGTCCAGAAGTCCCACCAGCGCGTCAGGATCAGCATGCCGATGATCCCGATGTGCAGCACCGGCAGGACCCAGGTGAACTCGCCGAAGAAGCTCTTCAGCCAGTTCGGCGCGGGCAGGAAGCCGTTGCGGATGTTGGACGAGGTCACGTACCAGAACATGATGATCGTCGCGGCCCACGCCAGGCAGCACCACAGGCACAGCGAGTTGATGCGGTACAGCGACTGGAACTGCAGCCAGGTGCAGAATCCGACGCCGAAGAGGGTGCCGAAGTTGAAGGTCAGCCAGTACCAGCGCGGGAAGGTGGTGCGGGCCAGCAGGCTCATGCCGACGCCGATCACGATGGCGTACGTCACCAGGCCGAGCATCGGGTTGGGGAACCCGAACGCCTCGGCCTGGTCGCTCTTCATGATGTTGCCGCAGGAAACGACCGGGTTCAGGCTGCACCCGGGCACGAAGTCCGGGTTCTCCAGCAGCTTGAACTTGTCGATCGTGATGACCCACGCGGCAAGGAGGCCTGCCGCACCGGTGATCACCAGCAGCAGGGCGAGCGCACGGCTGCCGCCGACCGTCCGCGGGGCGGCGGCGGATCGGTCATCGTGGTCGGTGGAGACGTCCTTGACTGTCGTCTTGCTCATCACGCCGTTTCCGTAGCTTCGAAGGGGCCTGCGGGCACGGACATTGTGCCGCACGCGCACGCGTGCCCACCGTTCGATGGGCATAAGGAAACACGCGCCCGCAGGCCTCCACGAACGGGGCCGCTCAGCCCAACCGCCCTGCGACCTCTGCCACGATCCCCTCGACCGCCACCGCGACCTGCTCACCGGACTCCATGTCCTTGAGCTGCACGACGCCCTCGGCGAGATCCCGCTCGCCGGCGACGATCGTGTACCGGGCGCCCGACCGGTTCGCGTTCTTCATCGCGCCCTTGAGCCCCTTCGCCCCGTAGGAGAAGTCCGCCGCGACCCCCGCCCTGCGCAGCTCGGTGACCACACCGAAGAGCACCCGGCGGGCCTCCTCCCCCAGCGGAACCGCGAACACGCTCGTGGACGACGGGAGTTCGAGCGAGACACCCTCGGCCTCCAGCGCGAGAACCGTACGGTCGACGCCCAACGCCCAGCCGACGGAGGGCAGCGCGGGCCCGCCGATCATCTCGGAGAGGCCGTCGTAGCGGCCGCCGCCGCCCACCGCTGACTGGGAGCCCAAACCGTCGTGGACGAACTCGAAGGTCGTCCGGGTGTAGTAGTCGAGCCCGCGCACGAGTCTCGGGTCGTCCTCGAAGGAGACACCCGCGGCCGTGATCAGCTCGCGCACCTCCTCGTGGTAGGCCTTGCACGCGTCGCACAGGTAGTCACGCAGCAGCGGTGCGCCGGCCAACTGCTTCTGGACGTCGTCGCGTTTGTCGTCGAGGACCCGCAGCGGGTTGATCTCGGCGCGGCGGAGCGTCTCCTCGTCCAGGTCCAGCCCGCGCAGGAAGTCCTGGAGGGCGGCCCGGTAGACGGGACGGCACTCCTTGTCGCCGAGGGAGTTCAGCAGGATGCGGAATTCGCGCAGTCCCAGCGAGCGGTACGCCTGGTCGGCCAGGATGATCAACTCGGCGTCGAGCGCGGGGTCCTCGGCGCCGATCGCCTCGGCGCCGACCTGTGAGAAGTGCCTGTAGCGGCCCTTCTGGGGGCGCTCGTAGCGGTAGTAGGAGCCCGAGTACCAGAGCTTGACGGGGAGATTGCCCACCTTGTGCAGGTTGGCCTCCAGCGCGGCGCGCAGCACGGACGCGGTGCCCTCGGGGCGCAGCGCCAGCCTGTCGCCGCCCTTGGTCTCGAAGGCGTACATCTCTTTGGTCACGATGTCGGTGGACTCACCGACCCCGCGCGCGAACAGCTCGACGTTCTCGAAACCGGGCGTCTCGATGTAGCCGTAGCCGGAGTTCCTGAGCGGGGCGGCGATCGCCTCGCGGACCGCGAGGTACTTCGCGCTCTCCGGCGGAACCAGGTCGTACGTGCCCTTGGGGGCCTTGAAGGTGCTCACGAAGGTTCTCGTCACATTCCTCGTCGGGGAGCGTCCGTGCTCCCGAGGCCGGAGGCCACCTCCCGCAGATACGGGTTGGCGGCGCGCTCCTGGCCGATGGTGGTCTGGGGGCCGTGGCCGGACAGCACCACGGTCGAGTCGTCGAGCGGCAGGCACACGCGGGCCAGTGAGTCGAGGATCTCGGTGTGGGAGCCGCCCGGCAGGTCGGTGCGTCCGATGGAGCCGGCGAAGAGCAGATCCCCGGAGAAGAAAACGGAAGGAATGTCCGTGTTCTCGGGCATCTGGAAGGTCACCGACCCCTTCGTATGGCCGGGGGCGTGCGCCACGGACAGCTCCAGGCCGGCCAGCGACAGCCGTGCGCCGTCGGTCAGTTCGCGGACGTCGTCCGGCTCCCCCACGGTCAGTTCGCCCATCAGCGGCATCCCGATGGAACGGCCGAGCGCCTTCTCCGGGTCGCTCATCATGTACCGGTCCTCGGGGTGGATCCAGGCCGGTACGTCATGCGCTCCGCACACCGGGACGACCGAGGCGACATGGTCGATGTGGCCATGCGTGAGGATGACCGCGACGGGCTTGAGCCGATGCTTCCTGAGCGCGTCCTCGACTCCCTGGGTGGCCTGATGGCCGGGGTCGATGATGACGCACTCCTCACCCGCGCCGGGGGCAACCAGATAACAGTTGGTCCCCCAGGCCCCTGCGGGGAACCCGGCAATGAGCACGATCGTCCTTCGTTTGTGGCGTACGAGGTCATACGGCGTCGTACGGGGCGGGCGGCTGTGGATCAGAGCCTACCGGCGCTGCCGAATCCTCAGCGAACCCATATACGGTACGGGGCACACGCAGGCGGTCGGCTCACAAGACGCACGCGTCCCACTTGACATACGAGACGCATGAGGAGAAAACCCGGTGGTCACCCAGGAGCAGCGGCGGCGTCAGCTCGCCCGGGAGAAGTTCTTGCGACAGCAGCAGCGGCGTACAGCCGCGCGGCGCAAGACACACGCACGCAACGCGATCATCGCCTCGGTCCTCGGCGTCATCGTGATCGGCAGCGTCGTGTCGTATGCGACCGGGGTCTTCAAGAACGACGACAAGGCGTCCACCGCGGCCGCGGAGGCGACCCCGAGCGCCTCGGCGCCGAGCGCGGCGCCGGATCCGTGCGAGAAGGCCGCGGCGGGCGCGGTGAAGACGGAGACCTGGAAGAAGGAACCCGCGATCACCATCGACAAGTCCGCGGACTACACGATGAAGATGGCCACGACCTGCGGCGAGATAGACATCGCGCTGAAGACGGCCGCGGCACCGCACACCGTGAACTCGTTCAGCTTCCTCGCGGCCAAGGGCTACTTCGACCACACGAAGTGCCACCGGCTCACCACGAACGGCATCTACGTGCTGCAGTGCGGTGACCCGACGGGCGCCGGCTCCGGCGGCCCCGGCTACACGATCCCGGACGAGAACCTGAAGGACAAAACCCTTGCGGGCGGCGTCTATCCGGCGGGCACCATCGCCATGGCCAACACCGGCCAGGCGCACACCGGCGGCAGCCAGTTCTTCCTCGTCTACCAGGACAGCCAGCTACCGGCCAGCTACACACCGTTCGGAACTATTTCCAAGGACGGAATGGCGGTCCTGGAGAAGATCGCAGCGGCCGGCGAGAGCACCGGCGCGGGTGACGGAGCGCCCAACGCGACCGTCGTGATCAACAAGATGACCGTGACGAAATCCTGACCGCCAGCTGCGAAATTTCGGTCGCGCGGGATGCGGACAGCCGCCCTGCCGGTCGCCTATGTTGGCCGTTACGAAACTGTGGACGATGCCCGGGGGCGCTGACGCCTCTCGCAGGCATCATGTGGAGGAGGCGCTGTGAGCAGCGACCCGTGGGGCCGCGTCGACGAGACGGGGACCGTGTACGTGCGTACGGCCGACGGCGAGCAGGTCGTCGGCTCCTGGCAGGCCGGCTCTCCTGATGAGGCGCTGGCCTACTTCGAGCGCAAGTACGAAGGCCTGGTTGTCGAGATCGGCCTCCTCGAAAAGCGAGTGAAGACCACCGACCTGTCGGCGAAGGACGCTCAGACCGCCGTCGCCCACCTGCGCGAGCAGGTGGACGCGCACCACGCGGTCGGCGACCTGGCCGCGCTGCGGGAGCGGCTGGACAAGCTCGTCGAGACGGTCGACGCACGCCGTGAGGAGCGCAAGGTCCAGCGGGCCAAGCAGTCCGACGAGGCGCGGCACGCCAAGGAGGCGCTGGTCGTCGAGGCCGAGGAGCTGGCGCAGAGCGACCAGTGGCGGGCGGCCGGTGAGCGCTTGCGTGCCCTGGTGGACACCTGGAAGGGGCTGCCGCGGCTCGACCGGAAGTCGGACGACGAGCTGTGGCACCGCTTCTCGCACGCACGCTCGGCGTTCTCCAAGCGTCGCAAGGCGCACTTCGCGTCGCTGGACGCGCAGCGCGAGGACGCCCGCAAGGCCAAGGAGAAACTGGTCGCCGAGGCCGAGGGGCTGTCCGGTTCGACGGACTGGGGTCCGACGGCGGCGCGTTACCGCGATCTGATGACGGACTGGAAGGCCGCGGGCCGTGCGCAGCGCGAGCACGAGGACGATCTGTGGAACCGCTTCCGCGGCGCCCAAGACGTCTTCTTCGCTGCCCGCAGTTCGGTCTTCGCCGAGCGGGACGCCGAGCAGACGGAGAACCTGACGCTCAAGGAGGAGCTGGCCGCGGAGGCCGAGAAGCTCGTCCCGGTGCAGGACCTGAAGACGGCCCGCGCCGCCTTCCGTTCCCTCAACGAGCGCTGGGAGGCCATCGGCCACGTGCCGCGCGATTCCCGCCCGAAGGTCGAGGGCCGGATGCACGCGGTGGAGCGGGCGCTCCAGGAGTCCGAGGAGACCGAGTGGCGCCGGACGAACCCGGAGGCACGCGCGCGTGCCGAGGGTCTCACCGGTCAGCTCCAGGCCGCCGTGGACAAGCTCCAGGGCCAGATCGAGACGGCGCGCTCCGCGGGCAACACCGCGAGGGCCGACAAGCTCCAGAAGGAGCTCGACGGCCGTCAGGCGCTGCTCGACCAGGCGCTGAAGGGCCTGCAGGAGTTCGGCGGCTGAGGCAGGTACTGAGCAGCAACTGAGGCGGCCGGTTTTCCCGCTTCTACGTAGAGGGGCTCCCGTACGTTGCGTACGGGAGCCCCTCTACGTAGTGCCCGGTTACGGCCTGCGGGCCGAGGTGACGCGGTACACGTCGTAGACGCCTTCGACGCCCCGGACGGCCTTCAGGACGTGCCCCAGGTGCTTCGGGTCGCCCATCTCGAAGGTGAACCGGGATGTGGCGACCCGGTCGCGGGATGTCTGGACGGCCGCCGACAGGATGTTGACGTGCTGGTCCGACAGGACGCGCGTGACGTCCGAGAGGAGCCGGGAGCGGTCCAGGGCCTCGACCTGGATGGCGACCAGGAAGACCGAGGACTGGGTGGGCGCCCACTCGACCTCGAGGATGCGCTCGGGTTCGCGGGACAGCGACTCGATGTTGACGCAGTCGTTGCGGTGCACGGAGACGCCGCTGCCGCGGGTGACGAAGCCGATGATGGGGTCGCCCGGTACCGGCGTACAACAGCGGGCGAGCTTGACCCACACGTCGTCGACGCCCTTCACGACCACACCGGGGTCGGCGTTGGAACGGCGTTTGCGGCCGCGACCGTGGGGGGACGGGACGCTCTCGTCGATCTCCTCGGTGGCCGCCTCCTCGCCGCCGAGGGCCTGCACCAGTTTCTGCACGACGCTCTGCGCGGCGACATGGCCCTCGCCGATCGCCGCGTACAGGGACGAGATGTCGGGGTAGCGCATCTCGTGCGCCAGCGTGACCAGGGAGTCGCCGGTGAGAATGCGCTGGATCGGCAGGTTCTGCTTGCGCATCGCGCGGGCGATGGCGTCCTTGCCCTGCTCGATCGCCTCGTCGCGGCGCTCCTTGGAGAACCAGGCGCGGATCTTGTTGCGCGCGCGGGGGGACTTCACAAAGCCCAGCCAGTCGCGGGAGGGGCCCGCACCGGCCGCCTTGGAGGTGAAGACCTCCACCAAGTCGCCGTTGTCCAGGGTGGATTCGAGCGGGACCAGGCGTCCGTTGACCCGTGCGCCTATCGTGCGGTGGCCGACCTCCGTGTGGACCGCGTACGCGAAGTCCACCGAGGTCGAGCCCGCCGGAAGCGCTATCACGTCGCCCTTGGGCGTGAAGACGAAGACCTCGTTGCGGGACAGGTCGAAGCGCAGGGACTCCAGGAACTCGCTGGGGTCCTCGGTCTCCTTCTGCCAGTCGAGCAACTGGCGCAGCCACGCCATGTCGTTGACGCCGTCCTTGTCCCTGCCCAGAGCCTTGGGCGCGTCGGTGCGCACCTTGGAGGCGCCGGCGGACGGCTCCTGCTTGTACTTCCAATGCGCGGCGATGCCGTACTCGGCACGACGGTGCATGTCGAAGGTGCGGATCTGTAGCTCGACGGGCTTGCCGTTGGGGCCGATCACCGTCGTGTGCAGCGACTGGTACATGTTGAACTTGGGCATCGCGATGTAGTCCTTGAACCGGCCGGGGACCGGGTTCCATCGCGCGTGCACCGTGCCGAGCGCCGCGTAGCAGTCGCGAACGGTGTCGACCAGGACGCGGATGCCCACCAGGTCGTAGATCTCCGCGAAGTCACGGCCGCGGACGATCATCTTCTGGTAGACGCTGTAGTAGTGCTTCGGGCGGCCGGTGACCGTCGCCTTGATGCGGGCCGCGCGCAGGTCGGACTGGACCTCGTCGGTCACTATGGCGAGGTACTCGTCGCGCTTGGGGGCGCGCTCGGCCACCAGGCGCACGATCTCGTCGTACATCTTGGGGTAGAGAATCGCGAACGCGAGGTCCTCCAGCTCCCACTTGATGGTGTTCATGCCCAGCCGGTGGGCGAGCGGCGCGTAGATCTCGAGGGTCTCGCGCGCCTTCTTCTCCTGCTTCTCGCGCTTGAGATAGCGCATGGTGCGCATGTTGTGCAGACGGTCGGCGAGCTTGATGACCAGGACGCGGGGGTCCTTGGCCATGGCGACGACCATCTTGCGCACGGTCTCGGCCTGCGCGGCCTCGCCGAACTTGACCTTGTCGAGCTTGGTGACACCGTCGACGAGCAGGGCGACCTGGTCGCCGAAGTCGCGCTTGAGGGTGTCCAGGCCGTACTCGGTGTCCTCGACGGTGTCGTGCAGCAGGCCCGCCATCAGCGTGGCCGGGTCCATGCCGAGCTCGGCGAGGATGGTGGTCACGGCGAGCGGGTGCGTGATGTACGGGTCGCCGCTCTTGCGCTTCTGGCCGCGGTGCCAGCGCTCGGCGACCTGGTACGCCTTCTCGACCTGGCGGAGCGTCGCCGTCTCGATCTTCGGGTCGTTGCTGCGCACTGTCCGCAGCAACGGCTCCAGAACCGGGTTGTACGGGTTGGAGCGCTGCACGCCGAGCCGCGCGAGGCGGGCACGCACACGGTTGGAGGAGCCGCCGCCGGTGCGGGCGGGCTGGCCCGCGGCCGCCGGACGGACCACCGGGGTGCTCGCCGCACGGTCGGCCTCGGGAGGAGCCGGCTTGGGCCGTGGCTGCTCGGCCGCCTTGTCGTCCGGTGCGGACTGGGCGTGCTCGATCGGCCCGCGGCCGGTGTCCTTCGCGGGCGTGGCCACCGGGCCCGAGGTCGGTTCGGGCTTGGCGGCGATGAGTGGCTGGGCCTCGTCTGGCAAGAGGGCTCCTCGTGCGCGTTCCGGGTCCCCGGTCAGGCTCCGGACCCCCATGGTAGCGATCCTGGGCTTCGGGCTCTCTTTCGGCCAGTGAGACTGTTCGTACACGTGAAACACCAGAGGCGGGCACCGGATTCCTCCGGGCCCGCCTCCGCGGTGTCCTACGGGTGTCCCAGGCCTTTCCTGAGGCCTTCCTCGCGGTTGCCCTCAGAGCTGGAGCAGCGCCTCCAGCGGAGCGCCCGCGAGGGCCGGTTCCAGGCGGGCGCGGCCGCCCAGGAAGCCGAGCTCCATCAGCACGGCGACGCCCGCGACCTCGGCGCCCGCCCGGCGGACGAGTTCGAGCGAGGCCTCGGCGGTGCCGCCGGTGGCGAGGACGTCGTCGACGACCATGACGCGGTCGCCCGCGGCCAGGTCCTCGGCGTGCACCTCGATCTCGGCGGAGCCGTACTCCAGCTCGTACGCCTGGCTCAGGGTCGCTCCGGGGAGCTTGCCCGCCTTGCGTACGGGGATGAAGCCGAGGCCGGCGCGGACGGCGACGGGGGCGCCGAGGATGAAGCCCCGGGCCTCCAGGCCGACGATCTTCGTGGCGCCGTGCCGCAGGCTGAGCTCCGCCAGGGCATCGGTGAGCGCCGTGAACGCGGCCGGGTCCGCCAGAAGCGGGGTGATGTCCTTGAACACCACGCCCGGCTTCGGGTAGTCGGGGACATCGCGGATGCGGCTGAGCAGCAGCTCCTCGATACCGGTCATCGGCGCTTCCCCGAAGGCCGGCCACGGCCCCGGTTGCGGGACGCGGGCTGGTTGCGCGGGCCGACGACCGCCGGGGCGGCGTCCTCCTCGTCGTCGTACTCCTCCTCGACGACCGGCTCCTCCACGGACTCGCCCGTCGCCGCGGCCTGGGCCCGCTTGGCGAGTACGCGCTTCCTGAGGGCCTTCATCTGCGGCTCGCGCTCCTTGAGGTCGGCGACGAGCGGCGTGGCGATGAAGATCGAGGAGTACGCACCGGCCGCGAGGCCGACGAACAGCGACAGCGAGATGTCGTTGAGCACGCCCGCGCCGAGGACGCCGCCACCGATGAACAGCAGGGCCCCGACGGGCAGGAGCGCCACCACCGTGGTGTTGATGGAGCGGACCAGCGTGCCGTTGATCGAGCGGTCGGCGACATCGCTGTAGGTCCAGCGGGTCTGTTTGGTGATGTCCTTCGTCTGTTCCTTGAGGCTGTCGAAGACGACGACGGTGTCGTACAGCGAGTAACCGAGGATCGTGAGCAGACCGATCACCGTGCCCGAGGTGACCTCGAAGCCGACCAGGGCGTAGACGCCGACCGTGATGGTGATGTCGTGGATCAGGGCGACGAGTGCGGCCACGGCCATGCGCCACTCGAAGGCGATCGCCAGATAGATCACGACGAGGATCATGAAGATCACCAGGCCCTGCCAGGCCTTGTTTGCGATGTCCTCACCCCAGCTGGGACCGACCAGGTCGGCGGCGATCTTCTCCGGGTCGACGTTCAGGTCCTTGGCGAGAACGGTCTTGATCGCGTCGGACTTGCCGGTGTCGATGCCGGCGATCTGGATGCGCAGTCCGCCGTTGCCGAGCTTCTGGACGACCGCGTCGTGCCCGGAGGCCGATTCCGCATACGTCTCGGCCTGGCTGACCGAGATGCTGGTCTTCTCGGTGGTGAAGACGGCTCCGCCCTGGAACTCGATGCCCATGTTCAGGCCCCTGACCGTCAGGCCGAGGATGGCCGTGATGGTGATCAGGATCGAGAGGCCGTACCAGATCTTGCGCTTGCCGACGAAGTCGTAGCCGATCTCACCGCGGTGGAGCCGGGCGCCGAGGGTGCCGAGCTTCGACATCTCACGCCTCCTTCGTGTCGACGGGGGCGGAGGGACGACGGGTGCGGCGCAGTGGCGGCTTGGCGCCCAGTCGCTTCGGATCGAGACCGGACCAGGTGTGACCGCTCGCGAAGAACTGCCTGCGGGCGAGGATCGTCATCAGCGGCTTGGTGAAGAAGAAGACGACGACCACGTCGAGCAGCGTCGTCAGACCGAGCGTGAACGCGAAGCCCTGGACCTTGCCGACGGTGACGATGAAGAGCACCGCGGCGGCGAGGAACGACACGAAGTCGGAGACCAGGATGGTCCGCCGGGCGCGTGGCCAGGCACGCTCGACGGCCGGGCGCAGCGAGCGCCCTTCACGGATCTCGTCGCGGATCCTTTCGAAGAACACGATGAACGAGTCCGCCGTGATTCCGATCGCGACGATCGCACCACAGACCGCCGGCAGGTTCAGGGCGAACCCGATGGTCGGACCGAGCAGCGACATGATCACGTACGTCAGGACGGCTGAGACCAGCAGCGAGGCGATGGCGATGATCGAAAGGCCCCGGTAGTAGACCACCAGGTAGATGACGACCAGGGCCAGGCCGATCGCGCCCGCGATCAGACCGGCGTGCAGCTGCTCGCCACCGAGCGCGGCGGTCACCGTGGTGACGCTGGACTCCGTGAAGCTGAGCGGCAGGGCGCCGTACTTCAGCATGTTCGCCAGGTCCTGCGCCTCGGTCTGGTCGAAGGTGCCGGAGATCTCCGCACTGCCGCCGGTCAGCGCCTGGCTGACGTACGGGTCGGAGACGACCTCGCCGTCCAGGACGATGGCGAACTGGTTCTGCGGGGTGGTGTTCTGCGCGAGCTGGCCCGTGATGTCGGCGAACTTCTTGGAGCCACCGGACGTGAAGTCCATGGTGACCTTCCAGCCTGCGGCACCCTGGGTGTCGAAGACCGCGGCGGCCGACTTGATGTCCGTGCCCGACACCGCGGCCGGGCCGAGGACGTACTTCTGCCACTGGCCCGAGGAGTTCTGACCACAGGCCACGGTGGAGTCCGTGGGCTTGGCGCCCTCGCCGGCCGTGGCGCGGGCCGCCTTGTCGGTGCAGTCGAGCGCGGTGTAGTCGGCCTGGAGCTTGGCGGTCGCGGCGTCGACGCTTTCGGTCGCGGACGGCGTGGCGCTGTCCGAAGGGCTGGCCGAGGTGGTCGCCGACGGCGTGCTGTCGGCCTTCAGCGCGTCGGTGACGGCGCGGCCCTGGGAGGTGGCGGTGGCCGACGGGGTGGCGGAGGTCGCCTTGTCGGTGGCTTCCTGGGACGCGCTGCTGGACGCACTCGGGGACGAGCTGCTCGAAGCGCTGCTGGACGCGCTCGGGGACGGGCTGGCCGACGCGTCGGCCCCGGAGACCTCGGTGGCCAGCACGGGACGGAAGTACAGCTTGGCGGTGGTGCCGACCTGCTCCCGGGCCTGCTCGGAGTTCGTGCCCTTGGGGATGTTGACGATGATGTTCTTGTCGCCCTGGGTCTGGACCTCTGCCTCGGAGACGCCAAGACCGTTGACACGGCGGTTCATGATGTCGACCGCGGTGTCCATGTTGGTCTTGTTGATCGCGTTGGGCTGGCCCGGTTCGTTCTTCGCCGTGAGCGTGATGCTCGTGCCGCCGGCGAGGTCGATACCGAGACGCGGAGTGGTGTGCCCGGAGAGGAACATCCCCCCGGTGAGCGCCACGATGGCGATCAGGATGAGGGCCAGCGAGCGCCCCGGCCTGCTCTGGGCGCTCGCGCTCCGGCCCTTCTTCGGTGCTGCCACCTTCTCGTACTCCCTCTCGGGCCGCCTCACGCCGGGTGAGCGCGCGGGCGGCCATGACATGGTGTCGCGATTCCGTGCGAGGACCGCACATCCCCTCGGCGGCGGGGCGCGAGCGGATCGCGCCGCGGCCTGGGGGTGTGCCTACTTCGCGCCGGACTCGCCGTCGGTCTTCTTCGGCTCTGCTTCGTCGGCCTTGGCCTCCGCGGGCTCGTCGGCCTTCGCGTCGGCAGGCTCGTCGGCCTTCGCGTCGGCGGGCTCGTCGGCCGGCTCGTCCACGGCGTCCTTCTTGCCGAGGTCGATGGGCTTGTCGTCGGAAGCATCGGAAGAGGCGTCGGCGGCGGGCTCGTCGGTCTCGGTGAGGGAGGACGCGTCGTCCGGGACGACGGTGCCATCGGACTTCAGGTCGTGCTCGACGCCGTGGACGATGCGGTTGTACTCGTCGTCGGACAGGACGGCGCCGATGGAGTTCTTGGCGAAGACGAGGTCTACGCCGGGGGCCGCGTCAAGAAGAACCGTCTCCTCGTTGACCTCCTTCACCGTCGCGTACAAGCCCCCGATCGTGCGGACGCCGGTACCGGGCTGCATGTCACTGCGCATCTGCGCGGCCGCCGACTGCTTGCGCTTGGCCGAGCGGGTCATCAGGAACATCGCCCCGATGAGCACGATGAACGGGAGGAGGGTCACGAGACTCACGGGTCGGAACTTCCTTCAGTCGACCGCGATGATGAGCGGCCTGTTGGATGGGGGGTGTGCACCGCCGACAAGGGCGGCATCGGCGGAGTCTAAGCGAGTCCGCACTGATGGAACAACGCTCAGCATCACACCGGGGTTCCTTCCCCGTACAGGACCAGCGCCGTCACGCCCTGAACAGGTCCTGTTGTCCGTTTCCGCCGGTTGACTGACGGGGCGGGGTGAGCCCGAGATGTGCCCATGCCGCCGGTGTCGCCACCCGGCCACGGGGAGTACGGGCGAGCAGTCCCTCCCGTACGAGGAAGGGCTCGGCGACCTCCTCCACGGTCTCACGCTCCTCCCCCACCGCGACCGCGAGTGTGGACAGGCCGACCGGACCGCCGCCGAAGAGCTTGAGCAGGGCTTCGAGCACTCCACGGTCCAGGCGGTCGAGGCCGCGCGCATCCACCTCGTACACGGCGAGAGCCGCCGAGGCGATGTCCTTCGTGATGAAGCCGTCGGCCTTGACCTGCGCGTAGTCGCGGACGCGACGCAGCAGGCGGTTGGCGATACGGGGGGTACCCCTGGAGCGGCCCGCGATCTCGGCGGCCCCCACGGTGTCGATCTCGACGTCGAGCAGGTTCGCCGAACGGTGGATGACCCGCTCCAGCTCGGCGGGCTCGTAGAACTCCATGTGCGCGGTGAAGCCGAAGCGGTCGCGCAGCGGCGGTGGCAGCAGGCCCGCGCGCGTGGTGGCGCCGACCAGGGTGAAGGGCGGCAGTTCGAGCGGGATGGCGGTGGCGCCGGGGCCCTTGCCGACGATGACGTCGACGCGGAAGTCCTCCATCGCCATGTAGAGCATCTCTTCGGCGGGCCGGGACATGCGGTGGATCTCGTCGAGGAACAGCACCTCGCCCTCCTGGAGCGAGGAGAGGATCGCGGCGAGATCTCCGGCGTGCTGGATGGCGGGGCCGCTGGTGATGCGGATGGGGGCTTCCATCTCGGCCGCGATGATCATCGAGAGGGTGGTCTTGCCGAGTCCGGGAGCGCCCGAGAGGAGCACATGGTCGGCGGTGGCGCCGCGCGCGCGTGCGGCGCGCAGGACGAGGTCGAGCTGCTCACGGACCTTCTCCTGGCCGATGAACTCGCCCAGGTCCTTGGGGCGCAGCGCGGCCTCGACAGCCTGGTCCTCGCGGTCGGCGGACGCTCCGACGAGCCGCTCGTCGGCGGCTTCGTCGGTCGGGTCGTCCCAGTTCATTGCGTGTGCCTCGCGAGTGATCGTAGGTGGGCCGGGTGCCGCTTCCGGCCGGGGTCCGGCCGTGGCGCAGCCGCTGGGGGCCGCCGGCTCAGCGGGCTCGGTTCAGGGTTTGCAGGGCGGCCTTCAGGAGTCGGCCCACCTCCGGTGTGCCCTCGGCGGCCTCGGCCTGCGGAGCGACCGCGGAGACCGCCTCGTCGGCCTCGCGCGTCGCGTACCCGAGGCCGATCAGCGCGGCGTGCAGCTGGTCGCGCCAGCCGGTGCTGACCGGGGCGCCGATTCCGGTGCCGGTGCCGACGGGCGCGCCGAGCCGGTCCTTGAACTCCAGGAGGAGCTTCTGCGCGCCCTTCCTGCCGATGCCGGGGACGGCCATGAGCGCCTTCTCGTCACCGGTGGACACCGCGCGGCGCAGGGCGTCCGGCGTGTGCACGGCGAGCATCGCCTGGGCGAGCCGGGGGCCGACGCCGCTCGCGGTCTGCAGCAGCTCGAAGGTCCCCCGCTCGTCGTCGTCCACGAAGCCGTACAGGGTCAGTGAGTCCTCGCGCACGACGAGGGAGGTGGCGAGCTTCGCGGGCTGTCCCATGCGGAGACCGGAGAGCGTGTTGGGCGTGCACTGGACGGCGATGCCGATGCCGCCGACCTCGAGAACCGCCGAGTCGGGGGCGAGGGCGGCGACCGGGCCGCTGACGAAGGCGATCATGCGGTACGGCCTTTCGATGCGGGTGGCGATACGGGCTGTGCTGCGGGTTGCGCTGCCTGTCTCGATGCCTGTTGCGATGCGTGCAGGGCGTGGGCCTGCTGGAGCCGGTTCTGCGCCACGGCCTGCTGGAGCCTGTTCTGGGCGGGCCCGCGCCAGATGTGGCAGATGGCGAGGGCGAGGGCGTCGGCGGCGTCGGCGGGCTTGGGCGGCGCGTCCAGGCGAAGGAGGCGGGTGACCATCGCTCCGACCTGGGCCTTGTCCGCGCGGCCCTGGCCGGTGACGGCCGCCTTGACCTCGCTCGGGGTGTGCAGGGCTACCGGGATGCCACGCCGGGCGGCGCAGAGCATGGCGACCGCGCTGGCCTGGGCGGTGCCCATCACCGTACGGACGTTGTGCTGGCTGAACACCCGCTCCACGGCGACGAATTCGGGCTGGTACTCATCGAGCCACTGCTCGATGCCCTGCTCGATGGCGACGAGGCGCAGTCCCAACTCGGCGTCCGCCGCGGTGCGTACGACTCCGACGCCGCGCATGGTGAGGGGCCGGCCCGCGACACCTTCGACCACGCCGACACCGCACCGTGTGAGCCCGGGGTCAACACCCAGTACCAGCACTGAAACCCCTCCCTCTTGCGGCCGAACCGCCGCCGCTCTCGCGGAAGTGGCTGATCGCCATCGTGGTTGCTCAATCGGTGGTTACGGTCCGTGGCCGACGATCATCATCTGTCCTCGCCAGGCTATCCGTTGCCACCGACAACGACGGTGGGCCGGCGGGACGTGTCCCGCCGGCCCACCGAAATCACGACAGGGCCTAGGCGTCTACCTTCGCCATGACGTCGTCGCTCACGTCGAAGTTGGCGAAGACGTTCTGCACGTCGTCGCTGTCCTCGAGGGCGTCGATCAGCTTGAAGATCTTCCGGGCGCCTTCTTCGTCGAGCTCGACCTGCATGGCCGGGACGAAGTTCGCCTCGGCGGAGTCGTAGTCGATGTCCGCCTCCTGGAGCGCGGTGCGCACCACGACCAGGTCGGTGGCCTCGGAGATGACCTCGTAGGAGTCACCGAGGTCGTTGACCTCCTCGGCGCCCGCGTCGAGCACGGCACCCAGGACGTCGTCCTCGCTCAGCTCACCCTTGGGGACGATCACGACGCCCTTGCGGTGGAAGAGGTACGAGACGGAGCCCGGGTCTGCCATGTTGCCGCCGTTGCGCGTCATGGCGACGCGGACGTCCGAGGCGGCTCGGTTGCGGTTGTCGGTGAGGCACTCGATGAGCACCGCGACACCGTTCGGGCCGTAACCCTCGTACATGATTGTCTCGTAGTCGGCGCCACCGGCTTCGAGACCGGCGCCGCGCTTGACCGCGGAGTCGATGTTCTTGTTCGGAACCGAGCTCTTCTTGGCCTTCTGGATGGCGTCGAACAGCGTCGGGTTGCCGGACACGTCGGCGCCGCCCGTGCGGGCCGCGACCTCGATGTTCTTGATCATCTTCGCGAAGAGCTTGCCGCGTTTGGCGTCGACCACGGCCTTCTTGTGCTTCGTCGTAGCCCATTTAGAGTGGCCGGACATCTGCCTGTCTCCTTCGCGTAACCCATCCTGTACGAACTCCCCGAGCTTCGGGAGCCTGGGGGATCCCCAGATCCTACAAGGACTCCGGTGTCCGGTTCGCGCGCACCATGTCGACGAACAGGGCGTGCACGCGGTGGTCCCCGGTCAGTTCAGGGTGGAACGACGTGGCGAGCGCGGTGCCCTGCCGTACGGCGACGATGTGGCCCTCGTGCTCCGCGAGCACCTCGGTCTCGGCGCCCACGGACTCGACCCAGGGAGCACGGATGAAGACGCCCTCTACAGGGTCGCCCTCGATACCCGTGACGTCGACCGCCGCCTCGAAGGACTCGTTCTGACGTCCGAAGGCGTTGCGGCGCACGATCATGTCGATGCCGCCGACGGTCTCCTGGCCCGAACGCGGGTCGAGGATCTTGTCGGCGAGCATGATCATGCCGGCGCAGGTGCCGTATACCGGCATGCCGGTCCGCACGCGCGCGCGGAGAGGTTCCATCAGGCCGAACAGGACGGCCAGTTTGGAGATGGTGGTGGACTCGCCGCCGGGGATGACAAGACCCTCGACCTCGGCGAGTTCCTCGGGACGCCGCACCGGCCTGGCCACGGCGTCGGCCGCGGCCAGGGCGATCAGGTGCTCCCGTACGTCACCCTGGAGAGCCAGGACGCCTATGACAGGAGTGCTCATGGGTGCCTACCAGCCACGGTTCGCGTAGCGCTCGGCCTCGGGGAGGGTGTCGCAGTTGATGCCGACCATGGCCTCGCCCAGGTTGCGGGACGCGTCCGCGATGATCTTCGGGTCGTCGTAGAAGGTGGTGGCCTTCACGATGGCGGCGGCACGCTTGGCCGGGTCGCCGGACTTGAAGATGCCGGAGCCGACGAAGACGCCCTCGGCACCGAGCTGGCGCATCAGCGCGGCGTCGGCGGGGGTCGCGACACCACCGGCGGAGAACAGCACGACCGGCAGCTTGCCGAGCTCGGCGACCTCGCGCACGATCTCGTACGGGGCGCGCAGCTCCTTGGCGGCGGCGTACAGCTCGTTGTTGTCGTAACCGCGCAGCCTGGCGATCTCGTTCTTGATCTGGCGCAGGTGGCGGACCGCCTCGACGACGTTGCCGGTGCCGGCCTCGCCCTTGGAGCGGATCATGGCGGCGCCCTCGGCTATCCGGCGCAGGGCCTCGCCCAGGTTGGTGGCGCCACACACGAAGGGGGTCGTGAACGCCCACTTGTCGGAGTGGTTGACCTCGTCGGCCGGGGTGAGGACCTCGGACTCGTCGATGTAGTCGACGCCGAGGGACTGGAGGACCTGGGCCTCGACGAAGTGGCCGATACGGGACTTGGCCATGACCGGGATCGAGACCGCGTCGATGATCTCCTCGATCATGGTCGGGTCCGACATGCGGGCCACGCCGCCGTCCTTGCGGATGTCGGCCGGGACGCGCTCAAGGGCCATGACGGCGACGGCGCCCGCGTCCTCGGCGATCTTCGCCTGCTCGGCGTTGACCACATCCATGATCACACCCCCCTTGAGCTGCTCGGCCATGCCGCGCTTCACGCGCGCGGTGCCGGTCGCAGTGGTTTCAGTGGGCTGTGCGGAGTTGGAGAGTGTGCTGGACACGGGTTGACCTCGCTCGGTGAAAGAGGGTTTCTGCACTACCGAGGAAACGCGAGTGAACCAGGCCACAGCAAGGGCCAATGGGGAGGCGGTGGCTCATTTTTCTTCGCCCGCGGAGGCGAGAAACCCTCACACTCAGGTCGTGGGACGGTCCGCCAGGGCCACCGGGGGCTCGTCGTCCATCTCGAAGGCCAGCGGAAACGGCGCGTGCCCGGCCAGATGGAACCAGCGGACCGCACGGTGCTCGCGGAGCGCCCTGGCGGCCCGTACGGCGTCGTTGTGGAAGCGCCGGGCCATCGGCACCCGCCGCACCGCCTGGGCCAGTTCCCCGGCGGCCTCCTCGCCACCGGGCGCGGCCCGCACGGCCTCGACCTGCTGCACCTCCCCGAACACGGCCCGCAGCGCCTGGCTCAGATCGCTCTCGGCCACCTCGCGCTGCTCCTCCTCGGCCTGCCTGGCCGCGTGCGCCGCCTCGTACAGCACGATCGACGCGGCCGGGTCGAGGACTCCGGACGTGGCCAGTTCCTGGGCGACCGAGGCCCGGCGCAGCAGCTGCGCGTCGAGGGCGGCGCGGGCCGCGTCGATCCGGGCGTGCAGCCGGTCGAGTCGCCCCGCGGTCCAGCTCAGGTAGAGGCCGATCGCGACAAGGCCGACGAGGGTCCAGATGAGGGTTGGGGTCACGGGCGGAAGGCTACCTGTGCGGGGGCCCAGCTCTTCGAGGGCCCGGACACGGGCAGTTGGAGAAGTGAACTGTCCACCCGCGCGCGGGCGCACGGACCGTCCGCTCCCTGAAAGGGCCGGCCCCCCTCAGCCCGTCCCCCTCAGTCCCGAGCCAGCCCGAACCGCGCCCGCAGACCCGTCCGTTCATCGGTGGCCACCGCGGCAGCCCCGTCCGTCACCGTCTCGTACACGGACAGAATGTCCGCCCCGACGGTCGACCAGTCGAACCGCCGTACGTGTGCGCTCCCCCGCTCGCGCAGCTCCGCTCGACGTGCAGGATCACCGAGGAGCCGTACGGCGGAGGCGGCCAGCGCGTCCGCGTCCTCGTTGGCGAACAGCTCGCCGGCCGCGCCCTGGTCCAGCACCTGCGTGAACGCGTCGAGGTCGGAGGCCAGCACCGGCGCCCCCGCCGAAAGGGCCTCCACCAGGATGATCCCGAAGCTCTCGCCGCCGGTGTTGGGAGCCACGTACACGTCGACACTGCGCAGGAAGCGTGCCTTGTCCTCGTCGCTGACCATGCCGAGGAACTCGACCCGCGAACGCATCTCCTCCGGCAGGTCCTCGACAGCCTCTTCCTCGTCGCCGCGCCCCGCGACCAGGAGACGGGTCCGCGGGCGCTCCGCAAGGATCTTCGGCAGGGCCTTCATGAGGACGGGCAGGCCCTTGCGGGGCTCGTCGATCCGGCCGATGAAGCCGATGGTTTCGCCCTGCCACTCGGCCTTGGGCTCGGCGCGGGCGAAGAAGTCGACGTCGACGCCGTTCGGGATGACGACCGCGTCGCCGCCCAGATGCTCGACCAGGGTGCGGCGCGCGTACTCGCTCACCGCGATCCGCGCGCGGATCTTCTCCAGGGCGGGCTGCAGGATCGGGTACGCGGCGATCATCGCCCGGGAGCGCGGGTTGGAGGTGTGGAAGGTGGCGACGATGGGGCCCTGCGCGGCCCAGCACGCCAGCAGGCCCAGCGACGGCGAGGCCGGTTCGTGGATGTGGATCACGTCGAAGGTGCCGTCGTGCAGCCAGCGCCGTACCCGGGCCGCCGACAGGAAGCCGAAGTTCAGGCGCGCCACCGAGCCGTTGTACGGCACGGGAACCGCTCGGCCCGCCGAGACGACGTACGGCGGCAGGGGGGTCTCGTCGTCCGCGGGGGCGAGGACGGACACCTCGTGTCCGAGGCGGATGAGGTGCTCGGCCAGATCACGGATGTGGAACTGGACGCCGCCCGGCACATCCCAGGAGTACGGGCAGACGATGCCGATCCTCACGGGGTCCCCTTCTGTGGATACTGCTCGGGACCCTGGTCAGGGCCCTTCTGGGGATCCCTCTCAGGATCGAGGTCCTTGAGCCACAAGCGCTGGAGCATGTGCCAGTCCTCCGGATGGTCGGCGATCCCGGTGGCGAAGGCGTCGGCCAGCGCCTGTGTCATGACAGACGTCTTTTCGGCCCGGGTGCCTGCCTCGGGGACCTCGACAGGGGGATGTACACGGCCCCGCATCACGGGCGAGTCGTCGTACCAGAGCGTCACGGGAAGAAGCAGGGCGCCGGTCTGCTGGGCCAGCAGCGCCGGTCCGGCAGGCATCCGGGTCGCCTCGCCGAAGAAGTCGACCTCGACGCCGGACGCGGACAGATCGCGCTCGGCGACCAGACAGACCAGGCCGCCGTCGCGCAGCCGCCTGGCCAGCGTGCCGAACGCGGTGCCACCGCTGTGCGGCAGGACCTCCATGCCGAGGCCCTCGCGATAGGCGACGAAACGGTCGTACAGCGACTCGGGCCTGAGCCGCTCGGCGACCGTCGTGAAGGGGGTGTCGAGTGCGGTGGTGACCCAGGCGCCCGCGAGATCCCAGTTGCCCATGTGGGGCAGCGCGAGGATGACGCCCTTGTCGGAGGCGATCCCGTCGGTGAGGAAGTGCTCGTCCTTCACCTCGAAGCCCGCCTTCACGCGCTCCTTGCTCCAGGCCGGAAGCCGGAAGGACTCCATCCAGTAGCGCAGATAGGAGCGCATGCCCGCCCTGGAGAGCTCGGCGAGCCGCTCCGGGGTCGCGTCGGGCACCACGCGCGCGTAGTTGCTCTCAAGCCGCCGTACGCCCTTGCCGCGCTTCTTCCAGGCGATGTCGGCGATCGTCCGGCCCAGCCGCACGGCGACCGGCTCGGGGAGCTTCTTGACGGTGCTCCAGCCGAGCGCGTACGCCCCGTCCGTCAGCCGGTCCTGGAGACCGCTCACGACGGGGTCCCGCTGCTCCGGACCTCGGCCTCGGCCGCGGCGTCCGCCTCCGCGGACTCCCTGCGCACCGTCACCACGCGCTGGATCAGCGTGACCAGGCTGCCGACGGCGACGATCCACAGAGCGATGGGCAGCAGTACGTCGATGCCGGGGATCCCGAACTTGTGCATGCCCGCGAGGCCCGCCGCGACCAGTGAGATCACCAGTCGCTCGGCACGCTCGATCAGTCCGTTGACCGCGACCGGCAGCCCGATCGACTCGCCGCGGGCCTTGGTGTACGAGACCACCTGGCCGCTGGCCAGGCAGAAGATCGAGACGGCGCACAGGACGTTGTTGTCGCCGCTGCCCGCGTACCAGAGCGCGAACCCGCCGAAGACCGCGCTGTCGGCGACCCGGTCGAGCGTCGAGTCCAGGAAGGCACCCCAGCGGCTGGAGCGGCCGAGCTGGCGCGCCATGTTCCCGTCGACGAGGTCCGAGAACACGAAGAGCGTGATCACGATCGTGCCCCAGAAGAACTCTCCGCGGGGGAAGAAGACCAGCGCGCCCGCCACCACTCCGGCCGTACCCAGGAGGGTGACCGTGTCGGGGCTTACCCCCCGGCGGATGAGAAACGCGGCGAACGGTGTGAGGACACGCGTGAAGAATGCACGCGCGTACTTGTTCAGCATGGCCTTCCCGAGGGTCGGTGTCGCCGCGCGGCCCCTGCTGGCCACCGGCTGGCCCATCGTAGCCACGCGCGCGCTTGTGCGACGGTCGGGCACCCGCGCCACCGCGTCCCGGCGCGATCACGCCGGTCCCGTGGCGCGATCACGTCCGCTGTATGGACGCACCGTGACACGAGTGGAAAGCTCGAAGGCACCGCGGGCGTCACCGGAGCCGCCACCGCACGCGGCTTCGGTATGTCCGCGCCCACAGTGACCTCACCGTGCACGGGAGGCAAGGCCATGGGCGACAAGGCGAACGCACACCCCGGAGCCGCCGGCAGGGCTACGGCGGCCGACCACCCCGCGTCCGTACGGAATGTGGTGCTGGTCGGCCACAGCGGATCGGGCAAGACGACATTGGTGGAGGCTCTCGCGCTGACCGCGGGAGCGGTGAACCGGGCGGGCCGCGTGGAGGACGGCGGCACCGTCTCCGACTACGACGAGATCGAGCACCGGCAGCAGCGCTCGGTGCAGCTCTCCCTGGTACCCGTCGACTGGGACGGATACAAGATCAACATTTTGGACACCCCGGGATACGCCGATTTCGTCGGGGAACTGAGGGCCGGTCTGCGAGCGGCGGACGCGGCCCTTTTCGTCGTCTCGGCCTCGGACGGGGTGGACGGCTCGACCCGGATGGTGTGGGAGGAGTGCGCGGCCGTCGGTATGCCGAGGGCCATCGTGATCACCCACCTCGAATCCGCCCGGTCGGACTTCGACGAGATGACACGGAGATGCGCGGAGGCCTTCGGCGCGGACGACCCCGACGCCGTACTGCCCCTGTATCTGCCCCTGCACGGCGCACCGGGGCCGGACGGGCACGCACCCGTGACCGGGCTGATCGGGCTGCTGTCCCAGCGCCTGTTCGACTACTCCTCCGGGGAGCGCAAGGAGGCCGAGCCCGGCCCCGACCAGCTGCCGCTCATCGAGGAGGCGCGGGATCGGCTGATCGAGGGGATCATCGCCGAGAGCGAGGACGAGACCCTCATGGACCGCTATCTCGGCGGCGAGGAGATCGACCTCAAGACGCTGGTCCAGGACCTGGAGCGGGCCGTGGCGCGCGGAGTCTTCTTCCCGGTGCTGGCCGCCGCGCCCGCCGCCGACGGCGCCCGCCAGGGCCTCGGCACGGTCGAACTCCTCGAACTCGTCACGGGCGGTTTCCCGACCCCGCTGGAGCGCGAGGCACCCACGGTCACCACGCCGGACGGCAGGGCGCGCGAGGTCAGTGCCTGCGACCCGAACGGGCCGCTGGTCGCGGAGGTCGTGAAGACGGCGTCCGACCCCTACGTGGGCCGTGTCTCGCTCGTACGGGTCTTCTCGGGCACCCTGCGCCCCGACGAGACGGTGCACGTCTCCGGGCACGGTCTTACCGACCGGGGCCATGAGGATCACGACGTCGACGAACGCGTCGGTGCCCTGTCCGCACCCTTCGGCAAGCAGCAGCGTCCCCTCACGCACTGCATCGCGGGCGATCTGGCGTGCGTGGCGAAGCTGAGCCGGGCCGAGACCGGCGACACCCTCTCGGCCAAGGACAACCCGCTGCTGATGGAGCCCTGGCAGATGCCGGACCCGCTGCTGCCGCTCGCCATCCAGGCACACAGCAAGGCCGACGAGGACAAGCTCTCGCAGGGCCTGGGCCGGCTGGTCGCCGAGGACCCCACCATGCGCCTGGAGCAGAACCAGAACACCCACCAGGTCGTCCTGTGGTGCCTGGGCGAGGCCCACGCGGACGTCGCCCTGGAGCGGCTGCGCAACCGCTATGGCGTGCAGGTCGACGTGATCCCGTACAAGGTCTCCCTGCGGGAGACGTTCGCGGACCGGGCCGCCGGACGTGGGCGCCATGTGAAGCAGTCCGGCGGGCACGGCCAGTACGCGATCTGCGAGATCGAGGTCGAGCCGCTGCCGAACGGCTCCGGCATCGAGTTCGTGGACAAGGTCGTCGGCGGCGCGGTGCCACGGCAGTTCATCCCCTCCGTCGAGAAGGGCGTACGCGCCCAGGCCGCCAAGGGAGTGGCCGCCGGCCATCCCCTCAACGACATCCGGATCACCCTGCTCGACGGCAAGGCGCACTCCGTGGACTCCTCCGACGCCGCGTTCCAGACCGCGGGCGCGCTCGCCCTGCGCGAGGCCGCCGCCGACGCCAGGATCCATCTCCTGGAGCCGGTGGCCGAGGTGACCGTCATGGTCGGCGACAACTATGTGGGCGCCGTGATGAGCGACCTGTCGGGGCGGCGCGGCCGGGTCGTCGGGACCGAGCAGGCGGGGGGCGGGCGCACGCTCGTACGGGCCGAGGTGCCGGAGATCGAGATCGGGCGGTACGCCGTCGATCTACGCTCCCTCTCGCACGGGACCGCGCGCTTCAGCCGCAGTTACGCGCGGCATGAGCCGATGCCGCCTCAGATCGCCGAGAGGATTCGTGAACAGGCTCGGGATGCCTCGTAGTTCGGCTGCGCCGCGAGTGGTCCGGATTCTCCTTCGGGTCGGCGGACGGCTTCGGTCGTCCGCCGACGAATGTCGGCCCCGGCGGATACTCTGAGAACCTGATCAAGACGATGACCTGATCAACAGGTGTGCGAGGCACGGAAGTCGGGAATGGCCGCAGCAGCGGAACAGCGGCAGTGGGGGGCGGAAGTGGCGTTCGACGGTTTCGATTTCACTCCTGGGGCGCAGGTGCCGCTCTCGGGCTCCGAGGGACAGACGGCCGCGACCTACGCCCTCGCCTCGGCGTCGTACCGGGACAGCGGGGTCGAGGAGATCCTCAAGGCCGACAACGAATGGCACAAGTCCACCGTCAAACCGCCGAGGATCAAGCTCTTTTCGCCGAACCTGGGCGAGGCCTTCGCGCGGGCGGTGCAGGACCGCATGCTGGGCGCCGGCCGCAAGCCGCTCATCCAGTCCTTCGGCACCGAGCCGCAGGTCGTGGTGGAGCACTGCCTCGCGGCGAACCGCATCCGGCGCGAGCGCGACAACCGGCTGTCGGCCGTGATGGTGCTGTGCGGTGTGCTCTTCCTGCCCGGCCTGCTGATATGGCTGCTGGTCTTCCAGATCCGGTCCACCATCGCCAGGACCGCGGACAAGCGGGCCTCCGCCCTGGCCACCACACTCCTGGTCGCCGTCGGCGCCCTGGCCGTGCTCTTCCTCGTCAAAATGCCGTTCACCGGCTTCTGGGGCTGGTACGCACGTGCGTCGGTCATCCTCCCGGTCGTCGGCTGGCTCTGGGCCAAGCAGATCTGCGAGCGCACCGCCAAGGACCTGCGCGGGCGCTGGGGCAGCCTCCTGTCGGGTGGTGCCATCGGCGCGAAGATCCCCGAGGCGGTGCCCGGCAGCCCGGGTGAGTCCGCGGCCGAACGGCTGCGGCAGGAGTTGGCCCGGCTCAGCGCCGAGCAGCAGTCCAACTCCGTCTTCTACGCCGGGCCCAAGGGCATACTCGGCATGGGCACCCGGTGGGGCAGCTGGCAGCTCGCCGAGGAGCTGGTGGCGCGCGACGCGGCCAAGGAGTTCCACCCGTTCCGGAGTTGGGACGTCATCCGGTCCATCCACGACCAGCTCCGCATGCTGGAGCGTGGGCCGCTCAACACCGGTGGCTTCACCAAGCCGACGATCAAGCACTGGATCGTGACGCCGATCGGCGAGAACGCCAAGGTGGTGTCGCGGCCGGGCGGTACGGACGTGGACGCGTACACGATCAAGAACCACGCCATACAGGACATCTGCAACAAGCAGCAGTTCGGCAGCGGTGACCGGCACTACCTCGGAGTCCAGTGGACGCTCTGGGACGGCCAGTTGGTCATCACCATGCTGATCACCGTGACCGTGCTGCACCAGACGCTGCGGATCGAGGTCACCGGGCATGCCCTGGGGCCGGTGAACTCCCTGTTCACCAGCAAGCCCGAGGCCCCGACCAAAGAGGTCGCGAAGGCGGTCAAGTTCTGGGAGACCCGCAAGGTGAATCTGCCGCTGGTCACCACCGACGAGGTCGTGCGGCTCGCGGCCCGCGCTCCCCTGACCTGGTATCCGCCGCTGCTCAACTGGCTCGGCGGCACGCTGGTGCTCCCCGAGCCCTTCGGGCTGCGGCACGCCTGGGCCGACCAGCCGTGGCGGCATCGCTTCATGGCCGACGACGCCCTGCGGGCCGCGGCGCCGGTGCTGCGCGTGGTGCACTCCGCCTCGATCAAGGTGCTTGAGGAGAACGGGGTCGACACGGAGCAGTTCGGGAACCGGTCTTCGTTCCTGAGCACTGCGGTGCAGGATCCGATGCCTCGGAAGGCTGATGTGTACGACGCGTAGCGGCTGACGGCTGGTGTGCGGATCGCCTGCGGTTTGTCGGGGGTCGGGGCCGTGCCGGAGCATCCGTCCTCGGTCGGGCGCGGAATCGGTTGCTTGGTAAGGGGGCGGTGTTGACGCGCCAGCCGCTGCGGGCGGACGTTCCGGCACGGCCCCTTGCGCCGTCGTGCGGGGGCCACAGTCCCCCCGCCGCCGTACGGATGCGGGTTCCCGCTGTGGTGTCAGGCTGTTGTCGGCCAGGCCTCAGCCAGCATCTTGCGGGTGTCTGCCAGGAGTTGGGGCAGGACCTTGGTGTGGCCCACCACCGGCATGAAGTTCGTGTCGCCGCCCCAGCGGGGGACGATGTGCTGGTGGAGGTGGGCGGCGATGCCTGCGCCTGCGACGGTGCCCTGGTTCATGCCGATGTTGAAGCCGTGTGCGCCTGAGGCCGTACGGAGGGCGGTCATCGCCTGCTTGGTCAGCTCGCCGAGTTCGGCGGTCTCCGGGGCGGTCAGGTCGGTGTAGTCGGCGACGTGGCGGTAGGGCACGACCATGAGGTGGCCACCGTTGTACGGGTAGAGGTTGAGCACCGCGTACACCTGCTCGCCGCGCCTGACGATGAGCCCGTCCTCGTCGGACTTGGCGGGGATCGAGCAGAAGGGGCAGCCGTCGTCGGCCCCGGGGCCGGTGGGCTTGTTCTCACCCTGGATGTAAGCCATCCGATGGGGCGTCCACAGGCGCTGGAACGCGTCCTGGGTACCCACTCCGATCTGCTGCTCCGGCTCACTCGTCATGAGATGCAGCATATTGCTTCGCCCGTTCGCGGCGTGTCGGCGGGTGCCGAACAAAAGGGTCCACGGCCAAGCTGGGGCGATGGACGACGACAGCCGCAAGGACCGCTGGGAGCGGCTCACCGAGATCCCGCTCGGCCTGACCTCGGTGCTGTACCTCGCCGCGTACGCGGTCCGCGTCCTGGCACACGGTCTGCCCACCGGTGGGCAGGACATCTGCCTCGCCGTGCTGTTCGCCGCCTGGGCGGTGTTCGCGATCGACTACGCCGTGCGCTGGCGGTTGAGCGGGCAGGGGCTCCGCTTCGTACGGACGCACTGGCTGGACACTCTGGTCGTCGTCCTGCCGCTGCTGCGTCCGCTGCGCGTCGTCAAGGTCTACGAGGCCGTACAGCGTCGGCGTGGAGAGCCCCGGCTCGCCCTCTACTCGCGCGTGATCGTGTACGCGGGCCTGTCCGTCGCACTGCTCGGGTTCGCCGGCGCCCTCGCCGTCTACCAGCAGGAGCATGCGGCGCCGGGCGCGACGATACGGACCTTCGGTGACGCGGTGTGGTGGACCTGCGCGACGCTCGCGACGGTCGGATACGGGGATGTGGCGCCGGTGACGCCCGCGGGGCGGACGATCGCGGTCGGCCTGATGGCGTGTGGCCTCGCGCTTCTCGGCGCGGTGACGGGGTCGTTCTCGTCGTGGCTGCTGCAGGTGTTCTCGCGCGAGGGCGACGAAAAGCCCCCGGGGAGCTGAAGCAGCTCCCCGGGGGCTTTGAGGACGGGTGTCAGACCTGCGCCCGCTCCTCCACGACCTTCGCGATCTTGGCGATCGCCTCGTCGAGGGGGATGCCGTTCTCCTGCGAGCCGTCGCGGTAGCGGAAGGAGACGGCGCCGGCCGTCATGTCCTCGTCGCCCGCGATGACCATGAAGGGCACCTTCTGCTTCTGCGCGTTGCGGATCTTCTTCTGCATACGGTCGGAGGACGAGTCGACCTCGACGCGCAGACCCTTCCGCTTCGCCTCGGCGGCGAACTTCTCCAGGTACTCGACGTGCGCGTCGCCGATCGGGATGCCGATCGCCTGCACGGGCGCCAGCCAGGCCGGGAACGCGCCCGCGTAGTGCTCCAGGAGCACCGCGAAGAAGCGCTCGATCGAGCCGAACAGGGCGCGGTGGATCATCACCGGGCGCTGCTTGGTGCCGTCGGGGCCGGTGTACTCCAGGTCGAAACGCTCCGGCAGGTTGAAGTCGAGCTGCACGGTCGACATCTGCCAGGTGCGGCCGATGGCGTCCTTGGTCTGGACGGAGATCTTCGGGCCGTAGAACGCGGCGCCGCCCGGGTCCGGGACCAGCGGGAGGCCCTGCTTCTCGGCCACCTTCCGCAGCGTCTCGGTGGCCTCCTCCCAGACCTCGTCGGAGCCGACGAACTTCTCGGGATCCTTGGTCGACAGCTCCAGGTAGAAGTCGGTGAGGCCGTAGTCGCGCAGCAGGTTCAGGACGAAGGTGAGCGTCTTGTCGAGCTCGTCCGCCATCTGCTCCTTGGTGCAGTAGATGTGCGCGTCGTCCTGGGTGAAGCCGCGGGCGCGGGTCAGGCCGTGTACGACGCCCGACTTCTCGTAGCGGTAGACCGTGCCGAACTCGAAGAGCCTCAAGGGCAGTTCACGGTACGAGCGGCCGCGCGCGTCGAAGATCAGGTTGTGCATCGGGCAGTTCATGGGCTTGAGGTAGTAGTCCACGCCCTCGTCGAGCTGCATGGGCGGGTACATGCCGTCGGCGTACCAGTCCAGGTGGCCCGAGGTCTCGAAGAGCTTCCCCTTGGTGGCGTGCGGGGTGTAGACGAACTCGTAGCCCTCCTCCTCGTGCCGGCGGCGCGAGTAGTCCTCCATCACCCGGCGGATGACACCGCCCTTGGGGTGGAAGACGGCGAGGCCGGAGCCGATCTGCTCGGGGATGGAGAACAGGTCGAGCTCGCTGCCCAGTTTGCGGTGGTCGCGCTTCTCGGCCTCGGCGAGGAAGTCGAGGTGCGCCTTCAGCTCGTCCTTGGACGGCCACGCGGTGCCGTAGATGCGCTGGAGCATGGGGTTCTTCTCGCTGCCGCGCCAGTACGCGGCGGCGTTGCGCATCAGCTTGAACGCCGGGATGTAGCGGGTGGTGGGCAGGTGGGGACCGCGGCAGAGGTCCTTCCAGCACAGCTCGCCGGTCTTGGCGTCGAGGTTGTCGTAGATGGTCAGCTCGCCGCCGCCCACCTCGACGTCCGCCCCGTCGTCCGTGGACGCGGCGCCCTTGATGCCGATGAGCTCCAGCTTGTACGGCTCGGACGCCAGCTCCTCGCGAGCCGCCTCGTCGGTCACCACACGGCGGGAGAAACGCTGGCCGCGCTTCTGGATCTCCTGCATCTTCTTCTCGATGGCCTTGAGGTCATCGGGGTGGAAGGGCTTCTCGACGTCGAAGTCGTAGTAGAAGCCGTCCTTGACCGGCGGGCCGATGCCCAGCTTGGCCTCGGGGAAGAGCTCCTGCACGGCCTGCGCCATGACGTGCGCGGTGGAGTGGCGCAGGATGTTGAGACCGTCCTCGGAGGAGATCTCGACGGGCTCGATCTCCTCGCCGTCCTGCACGGGGTACGCCAGGTCCTTCAGCTCGCCGCCGACGCGGGCCGCGACGATGGTGCGCTGCCCGTCGAAGAGGTCGGCGGCCGTAGTGCCCGTCGTCACCACTCGCTCTTCCCGCTCGGAATCGCGTTGGATGATCACACGGACGTCTGACACCGGTCTCTCCTGACTGAGGTGGGCGCGTACACGTGCGCGTACGCAGACAGGAATCGTACCGAGCCTCGGGTCCCGTTCGCTAAACGGTTAAGCGCCACCCCGTTTCAGTCCCCGCTGCACGCCTCCTCGAAGAAGGCCGTGATCTCTGCGGTCTCCTGGAGCGACTTCATCAACCGGTCCCGCTCGGCCTCGTCAACTTGTACCGGTACGACCCCCGAGGCCTCCGTGAGCCGGCGGAAACCGCCCCGGCTCTCCAGCCGCCCGTGCACCCGCACCGGCAGCCCGACCAGATGGGCGTGGCCCGCTATCCGGTACGCCTCCTCGTCGAGCGTCATCCGGATGTACGGGACCTCCGCCCCGGCGATGACCTTCAGCCGTACGCTGCCCTCGCCGCGCGGCCCGGACCTGCGCATCAGGACGACGGCGCCCGTGACGCGCACCGGCACGGAAGGCTCCTCGCGCAGGAAGCGGGCCCCGGCCTCGCGCAGCACGGGCAGGTCGCCGGGCGAGAACTCGACGGGCTCGGTGGGAACGGCGCAGCCTTCGGGGACGCCGGCCGCGGGCGCCCACTCGACGGCGACCCGTGCGCCCTCGGTGCCACGTACGAGGGCCACCAGAGCTTCCGTGAGCTCACGGCTGACGCCGGCCTCGACGGCCGCGTCGAAGGCGTCCATGCCGCCGGTGGCCCGCTGGTAGTCGATGGCCTCGCGGGCGGCGTACAGCGCCTGGTGCAGGCGTACGGCGAAGGGGCGCCCGGTGTCGACGGGCACGAAGGCGGTGAGCTGGCGTCCGCCGGGCTCGGCGCCGACGAGGACGCTCTCCAGGGCGGCGACGGCGGGCCTGCGGTGGCGGGCGCCGTAGTAGCCCGCACGCGCGCGCGTGGCCAGGGCCCCGGCCAGCAGCATCTGGCGGGCGGCGGCGCGCAGTTGTTCCTCGACGGTCCAGGGCGTGGCGCCCACCGGTCCGCTCGGGACATCGCGCCACCAGCGGATCTCGTCGCTGGGCACGGCGAGCGCGATGAGGACGTCGCGCGCGGAGGGGGAGGCGCTGCGGGAGAGCGCGACCAGTGCCTCGCCGAGCAGGTCGTCACTGTCGGGGAAGGCCCGGCTTTCCGGTACCAGCAGGCTCGTACCGCCGCCGCCGGGCCCTGGTGGGGTCCAGCGGCCGTACCGTCCGGGTGCCCCGCCGCGCCGCTGCCAGCCGTGCCGGTGCAGCAGCGCGCTGAGCACTGCGGGGTCGACCTTGTCGGGCTCGGGTGGTTCGTTCCACTGGGCGTCGACCGGATGCGGCCTCACCGGCCGCGGTACTTCGTCGATCGGGCGGTGCGTCACGGTTTTCCTCCCGTCCCGATCCGCGTCATCATCTCGCAGAGCGCTCTGTCGTCGAAGATGCGCGCGGTCGGTATGCGGACGGTGGTCCTGCGCCGGCCGGTGACGGCGTGGCCGGCGAGGTTGATCCAGTAGCAGCAGTGCCGCAGGTCGAGGCGGTCGTGGCTGGCGCGCAGCCACTCGTCCTGCGATCTGGGCACCAGCATCACGACCAGTATTTTGTGCACCGAGACCGGGGTGCGGGCCAGCTTCTCCAGGTGAGCGTTGTCGAGCGTGAAGGAGAAGGCCGGGCCCGGTGGGTTCGGCGGTGTCTGGTACGTGCACTTGAGCTGCACCTTGATGGTGACTTCGTCGTCGACCGTGTGCCCGGGGGCGCTGTGGCTGACGTGCCAGTCGATGCCGTTGTCGGGAAACGGCTGGGACAGCGAGCAGCCCGCGGCCGCCGCGACGGCGTGCAGATAACCCACCTGCAGAGTCTCCATGCAGGCGGTGGTGGCGAGTGAGCCTCTGTGGGGTGCTGTGCGCTGGGGCAGCAGCCCTCCCCACTCGGGCTGCGCGAGTGCCATGAGTCCAACAGCCTTCCAAACCAGGTGTATCCCCGCGACGGGCCGCTGAACTGCGAAGACCCGTATCTCTGTTGTCTCCTCCCGGCGTACGGCGCAAACAGCCCGGGTATCACCAAACTGGCAGAAGACGGCGCGTCAGCTGCCTTGGGTGAACGAGGAGTTGTGTTCGTATGACGTGCTGGTACGAGGGCCCCTTGGCCGCGTTCGACACGGAGACCACCGGCGTGGACGTCGAGACCGACCGGATAGTGTCGGCCGCCGTCGTCGTCCAGGATGCCCCGGGCACCCGTCCCCGGGTGACCCGGTGGCTGGTGAACCCGGGAGTGCCGGTGCCCGCGGGGGCGACGGCGGTGCACGGGCTGACGGATGAGCATCTGCAATGCAACGGCCGCTGGCCGTCGCCTGTGGTGGACGAGATAGCGAGGGAGCTGGCCGAACAGGCCGCGGCGGGCCGCCCGCTCGTGGTGATGAACGCTCCCTTCGATCTGACCCTGCTGGACCGGGAGTTGCGCCGTCATCGCGCTTCGTCACTCGACCGCTGGTTCGAGGCGAAGCCGCTGCGCGTGCTCGACCCCCGGGTCCTCGACAAGCATCTGGACCGCTATCGCAAGGGCCGGCGCACGCTCACCGACCTCTGCGCGCACTACGGCGTGGAGTTGGAGGGCGCGCACGACGCGGCGGCCGACGCGCTGGCCTCGATGGATGTCGTACGGGCGGTCGGGCGCCGGTTCCCGGCCCGTCTGGAGCGGCTGTCCCCGGCCGAACTGCACACCCTGCAGGCCGTGTGGCACGCGGCTCAGGCGCGCGGCCTGCAGGCGTGGTTCGCACGCAGCGGCTCGGAGGAGTCGGTGGATCCGGCGTGGCCGCTGCGCCCGGACCTCCAGGAGGCAGCCTGAGAAGCGGAAGCACACAAGCACACAGAAAAACCGGTCCGTCTGTGACGGACCGGTCTTCTCCGGGTGGGCGATACTGGGTTCGAACCAGTGACCTCTTCGGTGTGAACGAAGCGCTCTCCCACTGAGCTAATCGCCCGGGAACGCACCGAACAATACAGGTCTCGGAGGGTGTCGTTCAAACCGCTTCGTCCAAACCGCTTCCAGGTGCGCCCGGAGCTTCCAGGTATGCCCTGAGTCCGCGCCGCCCGGCGCGCATCATCAGCGCGTGATTGGCGCGGAAGACGGGCCGCCCGGGCACGGCGAGGCGCCGCAGCAAAGCCTTGTTCACCTCGGCCTCCTGGTCGTACTGGGCCCGGGTACCGGCCCCGTCGGCGGTGAGCGTCCAGCGCGCCCAGCCGTTGATGTCGCCGGACATCGAGATCTCCAGGACGCCGCCGTCCGGATCGCGGCACACCTCACGCCCGGTGAACGTCATGTTGTACGGCAGCGCCGATCGGATCCGGATGACACCGCTGTGGTCGTCGATGCGGGTCACCTCGCGCACCTGCGGCCACCAGCGCGGATACTCCTCGGCCCGCTCCAGTGCGACGTACACGGCGGCCGGCGGCGCGGGCAGGTCCCACACGCTGTGGAAACGGTAACGGCTCCAGTCCATGTACGGAGTGTGCCCGCCCGGGAGATGAGTACCGACTGAGTATGCGCACTCATGCCGGGCAACGTGACCGGGACCACACTCCTCGGCATGACCCATATCCCGCCCCCGGCCGAGGAGTTGCGGCTCCTCGACACCGAGCTGGGGCAACTCGACGCACGCCGGGCCCAGTTGCTGACCCGCCGCGGATGGCTGATCCACGCGCTGTCTCCGGTGCCCGCACCCCGGCCCGCCGACGTACGTCGGCAGCCCGAGACCACGGCGCCCAGTGTTCAGAACGTGCTCCTGATCCTCGGCGGCATCTTGCTGACCATCGCCGCGATGGCTTTCACCCTGGTCAGCTGGGGCCACCTGAGCATCGCCGGACGGGCTCTGGTGCTGGGCGCGGTGACGCTGGCCGCGCTGGGCGCGCCCGCGCCGCTCCTCAAGCGGGGGCTGCGCTCGACCGCGGAGTCGGTGGCGGGTCTCGGTCTCGCGCTGACGGTCCTGGACGCCTACGCGCTGTACGCGGTGGCGCTCCCGGAGACGGACGGCCTCGGGTACACGGCCGTGGCGTCGGCGGTACTGGCCGTGGCATGGGCGGCGTACGGGCTCTCGCTCGCCGCGCTGCACCCCGCATCGGAGGCCGGTCATCTGCACCTGCCCTTGCCGCTCGCGACGGCGACGGCCCAGCTCCCGCTGCTCCTCTGGGCGGGTGCGGCCGGCGCGGGCGCCCACACCGTGACGGCCGCGCTGCTGCTGACGGCGGCGTTCGACACGGTTCTCGCCCTCCGGTCACCCGTGAAGTCCGTACGCGTCGTCGCGACCGTGGGCGCGTACGTCATGGGTGGCTGGGGCACCGTTGCCGCCGGCTGGCTGTCCTGGACGGCCTCCGGCACGAGCGCCGCCGCCCGTGCGGCGGCGCTCCTCCTCTTCGCCGCGGCGATCGCCCTGACCGCGGCGTGGCACGCCCCGAAGCCGCGCGTCGGCACCGGCATCGCGCTGACCGGCGGCCTGATCTCGGTCGCCGGTGCCGGTGGCGTCCTGCACTCGTCGCTGCCCGACACATGGACGGTTCCCGGCTATCTGGTGTGCGGTGTCGCCCTGTTGGCGGTCCTGCGCAGCCGCCTTCCCGAGCCGGTGCGACACGGTCTCGCCTGGGCGTCCGGCTGCGTGCAGGCCGTCGCGGTGCTGTGGGCGCTGTCCACGGTCGCCGTCGCTCTCCTCGGCCCGGTCGACTGGGTCCGCAGCGCGTGGTCCGGATCCCCTGCGACCGCCCGTGACGCGGTGACGACCGAGCTGCCCTGGCCCCCGAACGCGGCCACGGCACCTCTCGTACTCGCACTCGTCGCCGCCGTCCTGGCGGTGGCGGCCCGCGGCAACGCCTCCTGGCGCCCGCAGGCCCTGACCGGCGCGCTGACGCTGATCTGGGCAACGGCGCTCATCGTCCCCGCAGCCTTCGAACTCCCCTATACGGCAGGCCTGTTGGCGCAGCTCCTGGTGACTGCGGCTCTCGTGGCGTACGCACTTCGGTCTCCGCGGCTCCCGACGCCTCCCGCACCCGTACCTCTCGTCGCCCTCTGCCTCGCCCTCCTCACCTCTCTCAGCCTCGCCTTCCTCGCCCTTGCCTCCAGGCCGGCGACCCTGAGCGTCCTGGCCACGCTGACGGTCCTGTTCGCGGTCGCCGCCCGGCAACCGCGCCTCGGCCCGGTCGCCGCACCGGCTTCACTCGGCCACGCCACCGCCCTCGCCTGCGCCGTGGGGGCAGCTCTCGGCTGGTCGCCGCAGCAGACCGCGCTGCTCGTCCTCGTGGTGCCCGTCGCCGCCGTACTGCTCGCGGCCCGCCTCGGCGCCTCCCCGACGACCCTGTCCATGGAAGTCACCGGAGCCACCGCCGCGCTGCTCGCCGTCGGACTCACGGTCACCGATCCGCCGATGCTGGCCCTGGTCCTGACCCTCTGCGGAGTGATCGCCGCGGGCACGGCCGTACGAGAGGACCGGCGCCCCGTCGGCTACGCGGCAGCCGCCCTGTTCATGCTGGCCACCTGGGTACGCCTGGCGTCCTGGGACGTCGGCTCACCGGAGGCGTACACCCTTCCGGTGACCGTCCCGGCACTGCTCGTCGGGGTGATCCGGCGCGGCAAGGACACCCGGGCCTCGTCCTGGACGGCATACGGACCGGGCATCGCCGTCACCCTCGTCCCGAGCCTCTTCGCGGCGTGGGGGGACACGCACTGGCTGCGCCCGCTGCTGCTCGGCGGCGCGGCACTCGCGGTCACCCTCGTGGGCGCCCGGCACCGCCTCCAGGCACCGCTCGTCCTGGGCGGCACAGTGCTCGCCCTTGACGCCCTGCACGAACTCGCCCCGTACATCGCGCAGGTGGCCGGCGCGCTCCCCCGTTGGGCGCCTCCCGCGCTCGCCGGCCTGCTGCTGCTCGCACTGGGTGCGACGTACGAGCGCCGGATCCGGGACGCGCGGCGAGTACGGGAGGCGCTGGGACGGATGCGCTGACAGAGGGCCTGTTCTGACGGAGGCACAGAGGGTGGCGAATTGGTCGTCCCAGGTCCGAACCTGTTCGGGCCTGTTGACGGATTCCTCAAATACCTTCTCGTCGACGACAAGTGACATGGTGTTGGATCTGACGGGCACTCGGAGATGTTTCCCTTTGGGACTCGATGTGGAACAGCACACTTCTCTTGTCGTACTTCGGAAGAAATCCCACAGTCTTCTGGAATACGTCCGGAGGATTTCCCGTCCTCGACGCGACATCGATGCGCTCGCCGCGTGAATCCATTTGGGTAAGCGCTTGCTGGCACGGGGTGCGGAGAGCTCCGGGTGGGCGCCGGGACAGGACTCGCCCAGGCAGAAACGACGAAGGCGGCCCGGTCCACGTCGTACGTGGGGATGGGCCGCCTGACGTGGTGGTGGGCGATACTGGGATCGAACCAGTGACCTCTTCGGTGTGAACGAAGCGCTCTCCCGCTGAGCTAATCGCCCGGGCGCACGGAGAACATTACCCCATGTCAGAGGATGGCTTCGACCGGCCGAGGAGCCGTCGGAGGCCCCTCGCGCGGAGCGTCACTCCTTGATGTTCCAGGGCATCTCGAAGCCGAACTTCCAGACGTAGACGGCGACGAGGGCCACGATGATCACGAGCCCGATCGTCGTGAGGATGATGTTGCGGCGCCGCACCTTGGGGTCGAGCGCACGCTGCGTCGCCTCGGTCACTTTGCGTTTCGTCCAGCGGAGCACCAGCTGCGCCCAGACGAACTCGGTCGCCCAGATCGCCATGCCGCCGAAGATCACCAGCCAGCCGGGGCCCGGCAGCGGAAGCATGATCACGCCCGCCCCGACCACCGCGAGCCCCACGATGAAAACGCCCACCTGCCAGCTCAGGTGCAACGTGCGACGCGCCTTGATGAAATGCGGCGCCCGTGAACCGAGCGGCCGCTCGGCCTTCGTCCCGTCCTCAACCGTGGCGATCTCGCCCGGCTCGTCACTCCCCGTATTCATACGACCAAACCCTACCCGAGAGAAACCAGTCACCGGAATGGTCCTATCCGGCGAACGAGCTCTCGGCCGGATGAGTTACGTAAAGGCACGCAAAACACTCAGAGGGGTTTACAACGGCACCGTAGGTGGCATGTCGATTTCGCCGACGTGCGAATCCCCGAGCGCACACTGAGCGAAAGGCCCTGGCGCTTATGAACACCACGGTCAGCTGCGAGCTGCACCTGCGCCTCGTTGTGTCGAGCGAGTCCTCACTGCCTGTTCCCGCAGGACTGCGGTATGACACGGCCGATCCCTACGCCGTGCACGCCACCTTCCACACCGGAGCCGAGGAAACCGTCGAGTGGGTGTTCGCCCGCGACCTCCTCGCCGAGGGCCTGCACAGGCCCACCGGTACCGGCGACGTCCGAGTCTGGCCGTCCCGGAGCCACGGCCAGGGCGTCGTGTGCATCGCCCTGAGCTCCCCAGAGGGCGAAGCCCTGCTCGAGGCCCCTGCGCGGGCCCTGGAGTCGTTCCTGAAGCGAACGGACGCCGCCGTGCCCCCCGGCACGGAACACCGGCACTTCGATCTCGACACAGAGCTCTCACACATCCTGGCCGAGAGCTGACGAGATACCTCAGAGCCGCCCGGCGCCGTCCACTCGGGGAGACGGCTCGGGCCTGGACAACCGAATAGGGAACACACCGGCGCCGTCGCCGCGGATCTCCGCGGGGGCGGCGCCGGTGCGTGTGCCCGGCAGGCCGTCGGGGACCGCACGCCGCCCACCCCGGTGACCCCGGCCGGAACAGGCACCCCTCCCCCGCGCCGCGAAACCACTACCATCGGCCAGCATCGGGCGGGCGCCAGCCCGACCCCCAGGCCAGGGAGCGAACCGTGCTGATCACCCACGACACCCGGTGTGCCCTCGACGCCGTGGTGGATCTGGTGAACACCGCGCCGGAGGACCACACGACGGACGACGGCCTCGCGAATGTCGCCGCTCTCGCCGATTTCGTACGAAAGCACGAGATCAGCGATGTCGGCGTGCTGTCGGAGTACGACCTCGCCGCCGTGCACAGGGTTCGCGACCGGTTCGCCGGCATCTTCGCCGCCGCCGATCCGCGGTTCGCCGCCGGTCTCATCAACGAGCTGATCGCCGCCGCGGGCACCACGCCCCGGCTCACCGACCACGACGGCTACGACTGGCACGTGCACTACTTCGCGCCGGGCGCCTCGATCGCCGACCACCTCGCGGCCGACTGCGGGATGGCGCTGGCCTTCTTCGTGGTGGCGGGGGAGCAGGAGAGGCTCCGCCGCTGCGAGGCCCCCGACTGCCGGCGCGCCTTCGTGGACCTGTCCCGCAACCGCTCCCGTCGCTACTGCGACAGCCGCACCTGCGGAAACCGCCTCCACGTGGCCGCATACCGCGCACGCCGCAAGGAAGCAGCGGGCTGACGGGCGCATCCCTTCGGGCCCGGCACCAAGAGGGCGGGCCAATTCCTTCGGGCCCGGCACCAGGAGAGCGGGGCCGTCCCTTCAGGCCCGGCACAAGGGAGTGGGCCCATCCCCGCAGGCTCACGCCGGGGGTACGGCGGGTTGACGGAGCCCTCGGCGGGTGGCGCCAGGGGCTCCGTGTACGGCTCAGAGCAGCAGCAGGTCGTGCAGCGAAGCCATGAGCAGGAGACAGCCGATCACCGCTAGGAAGATCATCAGCGGTGGCTGGGAGAGCGCGAAGAGACAACCACGCCGCTCCTCGGGCGGGGCGGCGGTGTCGCTCTGTGTTGTGTCCAGCATCTCGCGGGCGATGATGACGCAGCAAACACCCGCTGTCGATCAACACGCCCGGAAAGTACGGGAGTTCGCCGGATCATGTGACGACGACGCTCGAACGTGACCGGTTACGCGCGCTCCGCGCGCGCCTCTGTGTCGTTTCAGTCGGTCATGGCCCGGTCATATGCCGTGCTTCTTCAGAATGGCCTCGATGTCGCTGAAGTCGTCCCCGGAGCCGGTGGCGCGAGGTGTCGTCGCCGGCCGGGCCGCGGGGCGGGCGGCCGGGCCCAGCGAGGGCGCCGAGGCCGCGGGGGCCACCGCCTCACGCTGGGCGGCGCGTGCCGCCTTGCGTTCCTTTCGGGTACCGCCGCCGCGTCGCTCCACGGCGCGTGTGGTCATGAACAGCAGCCAGGCGCCGCCGAGCACGACGAAGCCCGCCCACGCGGTCGGACTGAGCGCCGTGTCGGCCAGCCAGCCGACGACGCCGGTCATCACCAGGCCGACCGGCACGAGTGAGTAGGCGGCGATGCGCGCGGCCGCGAGGAAGCGCTTGCGGTAGGCGGTCACAGCGGCGATGCCCAGGCCCGCCGCGGAGACGGCGGAACAGACGGTTTCGGCGATCATCCGGTCCTCCAGGCAGGGGCTCGGTCGGGCGAAGTCGGTTCGTCCCCATCCATCCTGCACCGCCCGACACCCGATATGCCATGCCCTGGGCGGACCTCAGGGAGATCTCGGGGTCGGCGTCCTCCCCAGGTCCCGGTCACCGTGCGCAGGCAGAGGCCCTCGTCGGTCCCGGTTGGGGTACCCGCGCCGGTGCTGGAAGACTGGCACCCATGAACGACTCCTCATCCGCACGTCCGGCCGCCGTCCTGGACGTCTGGTGCGAACTGCAGTGCCCCGACTGCCACAGCGCCTTGGACGACCTGCGGGCACTGCGCGCCCGCTACGGCGACCGCCTGGAGCTGCGGCTGCGGCATTTCCCGCTGGAGAAGCACAAGCACGCGTTCGCCGCGGCGCAGGCCGCCGAGGAGGCCGCGGAGCAGGGTCAGGCGTGGCCGTACATCGAGGCGGTGCTCGGCCGCGTCGAGGAACTGAACCGTCAGGGCGAACCCTTCCTGGTCGAGGTCGCCCGTGAACTGGGCCTGGACGCCGAAGAGTTCGACACCGCCCTGATCGACGGCCGGCACATCCTGATCGTCGACGCCGACCAGGCCGAGGGCAAGGCCATCGGCGTGACCGGCACCCCGACGTACGTCATCGGCGGCGAACTCCTCGACGGCGGCAAGAGCCGGCAAGGCCTGCGCGAACGCATCGAGGAGATCGCCGACCGTCTGCTGGCCTAGGTCGTGTCGTCACCTTCCCGTCGTCGCCCGGAGGGCGGCCTCGCGCCCGCTGCGGCAGCAGCCTGTGTCGCAGTAGGTGCGTGCTCTCGGTGTACCGGGCGTGGACACCCTCGTACTGGACGTACTTGGGTCTGCACCCGGTGCGGCGAGAGGGCGTGCATTCCCGTCGCGAGGCAGACGGGAAGGTGACGACAGGACCTGGCAGGAGGCGTAACTCGGACACTCGGCCCCCTGTCGCCTCGTACTACAGAAGGCTCTTGTAGAGGTGGTACACCGTCGTCTCGTAGCCGAGCGACTCATAGAGCCGCTCGGCCGGGGTGTTGCCCGCGAAGACGTTGAGGGCGATACGGCTCCTCCCGGCGGCCACCGCCTGGGCCTCGGCCAGCAGCATGAGCGTACGGCCGTACCCCTTGCCACGGTGCGCCGCGCGGACCTCGACGTTGTAGACGAAGGCGCTTCCGTCGCGCTCGCCCAGCCACAGGTCGCCGACCAGCTTGTCCTCGTGTTCCAGGACGCTGATCAGCATGTTCTCGGTGGCGAGTCCCTGGGGCAGCAACTGATCGTGCCCCTGGTTCGACTTGGCGTACGCCTCCGCCTCCGGCACACCGCGGCTGATCCAGTCCTGCGCGTAGCCCTCCCTGCCCTCGCGGTCCCAGGGCTCGTACTCGGCCTGCGTCATGGGGCGGCCGCGGCTGCCGGCGGGCAGTCCGGGCGGGGGCTCCTCGCCGAGCGCCTTCTCCATCCAGCGGTTGCGGGTGACGTACCCGAGCGCCTTGGTGAGCCGGAGTCCGGCCTCGGCGCCGGAGGGAACAGAGGTCTCGATCCGCTCGCAGCCCCAGCCGCGCGCCACCTCCTCCGCGGCGAGTGCGGCCACCGTGCCCCGGCCGCGTCCACGGTCCGGCTCTTCGATGCGGAGCTCGCGGATCTGGGCGACGGCCGGCCCGAAGACGGGATGGGTCGCGAGGTGTATGGCGCCCACCGGACGACTGTTCACACACACTTGGTAGCGACGCGAACGCGTCCCGTCGGCGGCGTGCTGGAGCGGCTCGGTCGGCCGCAGGGTGGTGGTCATCAGTGGTGTTGTACCCGCCCTGCGGCCTGCCGTCATCCCGGTTTCCGCGACATGGTGGTCCCACGGATCCCCTACAGGCGTCCTACGGGTCGAGATCGTTTCCGGCCCGCTCTTCGAAGATCCGCATCGCCTTGGCCGTCACCAGGCCCGGCGCGCCCGGGAGTTCGCGGGTGTCGACCCGGTGCACGGCCTGCACATCCCGGAGCGTGGAGGTCAGGAAGACCTCCTCGGCGGACTCCAGGACATCCAGCGGCAGATCGGTCTCCTTGGCGTCCGTCCACTCGACGGCGAGCGCGCGCGTGATGCCGGCGAGGCAGCCGGAGGCGAGGGGCGGGGTGTGGATCTCGCCGTCGAGGACGACGAAGACGTTCGACCCCGTGCCCTCGCACAACTGACCCACCGTGTTGGCGAACAGCGCCTCGGACGCACCCTGTTCGCGCGCGCGGGCCAGAGCGACGACGTTCTCGGCGTACGAGGTGGTCTTGAGGCCGGTCAGGGCGCCGCGCTCGTTGCGGGTCCAGGGGACGGTGATCACGGCTGTGGAGTCGGGGCGCCGGCCGGACTCGCCGAGGGCGACGACCAGGGTCGGGCCGTGCTCACCGCGGTCGGAGCCGAGCGGGCCGTGGCCGCCGGTGTACGTGATCCGCAGTCGGCCGAGCGGCATCGGGTTGGCGTCCAGGACGGCGGCGCAGGCGTGGCGCACCTCGTCGAGGTCGGGTTCGGGCAGCCCGAGGCCGCGTGCCGAGCGGGCCAGCCGGTCGAGGTGGCGGGTCAGCGCGAACGGCCGCCCGTCGACCGCCTTCACGGTCTCGAAGATGCCGTCACCCACGGTCAGCCCGTGGTCGAAAACGGAGACGCGGGCGGCCTCGATGTCCTGCAGCCCGCCGTCGAGCCAGAGCTTCACTGAATTCCACCTCGCTGAAAAGTGCCGGGTCCGTCGTGCGACGTGATGGTCCGGCCGGGGGTCCGGCGCGCGGCGGAGCCGCTGTCCGGTGCGGCGTCCCCGGGATGGACACAACACGTCAGGGTCCCCCACCTGCCTCGTACTCCCCCGACGCTACCGCGAGGAGCCTGGCGGCCTTCAGCTCGGTCTCCCTCCACTCCCCCGCCGGGTCGGAGCCCCAGGTGATGCCCGCGCCCGTGCCGAACCGCAGCACCCCTTCCCCTCGGTCGATCCAGAAGGTACGGATGCCGACCGCGAGTTCCGCGGTGCCCCGGTCGGCGTCGACCCAGCCGATGCCTCCGCAGTAGGGGCCGCGCGGCGCGGTCTCCAGGGCCTCGATGATCCGCAGGGCGCTGGACTTGGGGGCACCGGTCACGGACCCGGGCGGGAAGGCGGCGGAGAGGAGCTCCGGCCAGCCCGCGTCCTCGCGCAGTTCGCCGTGGACGGTGGAGACGAGGTGGACCAGACCCGGGTGTTTTTCGACGACGCACAGGTCGGGGACGGTCACGCTGCCGGTGGCGCAGACCTTGCCGATGTCGTTGCGGACCAGGTCCACGATCATCACGTTCTCGGCGAAGTCCTTCTCCAGGAGGTCCGCCTCGGTGCGTCCGGTGCCCTTGATCGGGCCCGATTCGACGATCCGGCCCTCGCGGCGCAGGAAGAGTTCGGGGGACGCGGTGGCTATCTCGACGCCGTGGCCGGGTAGCCGAATCGTTCCGGCGTACGGCGCCGGGTTGCCGCGTGCGAGCAGGGCGGTGAGCGCGTCCACGTCGGCGTCGGGGGCGACGGGCGCGGACAGGACGCGGCAGAGGTTCGCCTGATAGACCTCGCCGGCTGCTATGTGCTCACGGATACGGCGTACGCCCTCGATGTACGCGGCGCGGTCGAGGGACGACTTCCAGTCACCGGTCGTGGGACCCCGCCACTGCCCGGGCACCGGCGCCGGCACCGGCTCGTCCCGTATGTCCCGGAAACGGGCGCAGACAAGTCGTCCCTCGAAGTCGGCGGACACGGCCCAGAAGCCGGTGGAGTCCAGAGCCGATGCGTCGCTGGTCACATCGACAAGGCCGGTCGCGACGCGGCCGCCGAAGCGAGCGAGGGGAGGGAGGTCGAGCACACAGTCGAGTCTAGGGTGGGTGACCTGCGGGTGCCCCGGCCGTGTCCGTGGAGTGGACGTACCGCAGCACGCTGCACAAACGCGTTTTTGTGCTGGCCCCGGAATCCGCTAGAGTTCAACACGTCACCGCGACGCGCAAGCCGAACGGAAACGACAAGCGGACGTAGCTCAGTTGGTAGAGCGCAACCTTGCCAAGGTTGAGGTCGCCAGTTCGAACCTGGTCGTCCGCTCGCAGGACGTGGGGGCTCTTCCTGATTCCCCGCACTCCTGGTGGAGTGGCCGAGAGGCGAGGCAACGGCCTGCAAAGCCGTCTACACGGGTTCAAATCCCGTCTCCACCTCCAAGGACGATTAGCTCAGCGGGAGAGCGCTTCCCTGACACGGAAGAGGTCACTGGTTCAATCCCAGTATCGTCCACTGGTCCGCAAGGACTCGGTCCGCAAGGATCCCCGCGCGATTAGCTCAGCGGGAGAGCGCTTCCCTGACACGGAAGAGGTCACTGGTTCAATCCCAGTATCGCGCACGCAGTACCAGCAGTACGCGTGGCTCAGGCCCCGTGACCTGCGCGATTAGCTCAGCGGGAGAGCGCTTCCCTGACACGGAAGAGGTCACTGGTTCAATCCCAGTATCGCGCACCGGCCGAAACCCCCAACCGTCTCGTACGGCTGGGGGTTTCGTCGTCCCGGGACCCTCAAGGGCCCCGGGAACCTCAGGACGAGAAGAGCATGCGGCCGAAGCTCTTCTGACGGTGGCCTCCCTGGTGGCCACCGTAGTGACCGCCGTGGCCTCCATGACCGCCTTGCTGCGGGGCTCCCCAGGCCGGCGCGGGCGCGCCCTGGTACGGGCCGGCCTGGGGCGGCGGCGCGGGCTGCGACCACTGGGACTCCACGCGGGTCAGCGACTCCAGCTCGCCGTAGTCGAGGAAAATCCCGCGGCACCCGCTGCACTGCTCGATCTGGACGCCGTTGCGGTTGTACGTGTGCATCGGCGCATGGCACTTCGGACACTGCATGCTCGGCTCAACTCCCTGCCGTCGGTATTGCTTCCGCCAGGACAGACTCCGCCCGGCTTCGGTCGGTTGCACCCTACTTCGCGAAATCGTGCGCCAACTCGGGCGGGGCGCCGCTCATTCGGTCGCAGGCGTCGATCACGGCCTGTTCCACCTCGTCCAACGGGCGTTCCTCCGCAGCGGACTTGGCGATCGCCAGCGCCGCCGTCTGCACCGTGAGGGCACGGGCCGCGACGTCCAGGGCGGGCCAGGGGTCGCCGTGGGCGGGGACGGCAGGGCCGCCCGCGTACCGGTAGGCGGTCAGGAAGCGGGTCCACTCCTCGGGCGGGAGCAGGCCGCAGGCGTACCAGGCGGCCGGTCGCGCCAGATCCCAGGTCGGGTCGCCCACGCCGAGGTCGTCCACGTCGATGAGGTGCCAGGGCCCGGTCGCGGCGGGGTGGCGCACCAACTGGCCGAGGTGGAGGTCGCCGTGGCAGAGGGTCGTCGTGGCCGGCATGGCCGCTTCCGCGCGGGCCCAGGCTGGGAGGGCTACCCAGGCGCGCAGGACCGGGGTGGCCGCCGGGTGCGGGCCCACCGCCCTGAGCCGGGCGATCGCGCGGGCCACCTTCGCGGGGCCTCGCATGGGTGGCAGTCCGTCCGGCGCGGGCGCCCTGTGCAGGCGGGCCAGCAGGGTGGCGGCGGTCTCCCACGGTGCCGCGTCGGGGTTCTCCGGGTCGACGGGGGTGCCGTACGGCCAGAAGCTCACCACTCGGCCGTGGAGGTCGACGGGCGCCCGGCGCAGCGGCGCGAGGAGGATGCCCGCGAGGGCGGGGTCCGCGGCGACCGCCAGACGCCGGGCCAACTCCCCCGGGTCCGTGCCAGGCGCGTGTGCCTTGGCGACAGTGTCGGCGTGACGGACGACGGTGCCGTCCTGCCGGTCGGCGAGAACTGTGTCGGGGTGCGCACAGGCAGGCTCCGCGTGGGCCGCGCCCCGCGCCTTGGCGACCAGCCCCGGCAGCACGTCTACGGTCACGACTCCCCCTGAAGTACGACGGCTCCCTGTGAGCGTACGCAGGCACCGAAGGGCTCTGAACAGCAACCATCAATTGAGGAACCGCGACGGCGAGCGACCACATCCGCGAGAGCGGTGCCGGTTTAGGCACAAGAAACGGCAATGCCCGCGCAGCTCCCCAGCTGCGCGGGCATTTTTTGCCGTCCGCCGCACCCCCGTCCCCACGGGGTTTCATGGCCGGATGTCCCCGCCCGGACCGCTCTTCCGGGCCTGGGACGCCGCTCAGCGCCCCAGCATCACGCCCACGGACGACGCTTGTGTGACCACTGCTTCCCAGCCGCCGAAGACGACTACGAGCAGGGCCGCCAGGGGGAGGACCATCGCTGTCGCCACCAATGGGTGGCGACGGCCCTGGCGGCGGGTGCCGAACGCGGCGGCGTATGCCTTGCGTCCCTGCGTGCGGATCACTGTCCGCGATGCCGTGTGGGCCATGGTCCTCTCCTGACCGAGCTTCTGTTGTGGTTGGCAGCGGCGAGTGTCTGACCTCGGGGGACGAGTGCTGCACCCGCCGCTTGACAACAAATCTAGGCGTGCGGCGCCGATGGGTCGTCATGCCCTCGTACCGATTGGCGGGCCTCCCGGAGGATGACCGGTGATCTGCGAAGTACTCCCCTGGGTGGAGACCAGGTCCTGGGCCTCAGGGTCTTCCCGGAGAGGGCGCCCGGTCCGATCCGGCTATCCCGACTGCTCCGAGCTGTCCTCCCGGGGGACCGGCTGCTCCACCAGCGCCAGCACCCGGGTCGCCATGAAGCGGGCGGTACGCACCACTGATCCGCTTCGGGTGACTTCGCTCACTTCCACGACACCTCGGCGTACCGCCGTCTCCACCCTGCGGCCTGCCCTGCTGGCCACCACCTCGTATGTACGCGTCGTGTCCCCGGCGTCCACGACTATCTCCACTCGGTCACCCTTCACGGGCTCAATCCCCCTTCTGCGACGGATGGTTGGGATCACAGCCAGCACAAAGCCGTACTGTTCACACGCTCCCTGACCACCTTTCAAGTTTCCCACCCGGCACTGACAATCGATCGGGCCGAGAGGGCGCGGCCTCTGCGCGCCACCGGCCGCGTATACGTAAGCTGTGGCTCGTCAAACGGACCGGGCAGCGGGGATGGACATGGCGATGATGCGCCTGAGGCGCGAGGACCCGCGTGTCGTCGGCTCGTTCAGGCTTCACAGACGGCTCGGCGCGGGTGGTATGGGCGTGGTCTACCTGGGCTCCGACCGACGTGGGCAGCGGGTCGCGCTGAAGGTGATCCGGCCCGATCTGGCGGAGGATCAGGAGTTCCGGTCGCGGTTCGCACGCGAGGTCTCGGCCGCGCGGCGGATTCGCGGCGGGTGCACGGCGCGGCTCGTGGCGGCGGATCTGGAGGCGGACCGGCCGTGGTTCGCCACGCAGTACGTTCCCGGGCCCTCCCTGCACGACAAGGTCGCCGACGACGGGCCGATGGCCGCCGCCGACGTGGCCTCCGTGGGCGCCGCTCTCTCCGAGGGGCTCGTCGCGGTGCACGAGGCCGGTGTCGTACACCGGGATCTCAAGCCGTCCAACATCCTGCTGTCCCCGAAGGGGCCGCGGATCATCGACTTCGGGATCGCCTGGGCGACGGGGGCGAGCACCCTCACGCATGTCGGTACGGCTGTCGGGTCGCCGGGCTTTCTCGCGCCCGAGCAGGTGCGCGGGGCCGCCGTCACACCGGCCACGGACGTCTTCGCGCTGGGCGCCACGCTCGCCTATGCGGCGACCCAGGACTCTCCCTTCGGGCAGGGCAGTTCCGAAGTGATGCTCTACAGAGTCGTGCACGAGGAGCCCCAACTGCACGGCGTTCCGGACGCACTGGCCCCCCTCGTACGGGCATGTCTGGCGAAGGACCCGGAGGAGCGGCCCAGCACGCTCCAACTGTCCCTGCGGCTCAAGGAGATCGCCGCCCGCGAGGCACAGGGGATGGCCGACGCCCGTCCGCCCGCGCCGCGCACCGATCCCGACCGGCCGACGGGGCGGCTCGCCGAGCAGTACGCCGAGCAGCGCACCCAGCGGCGTCCGCAGGGCACTCCCCCGCCGCGGACGGGCGGGACCAACGGCGGCGGTCCGCGGTCGGGGGCGCGTCCCGCTCCCCCGCGGAACACCGGTCGCTCGGGAAGCAGGCCCGCGCCCCGCAGCGGTACCGGGCGTCCGCCGCCCCGCACCACCGGTACCGGCCGGCGGCCCGCCAACCCGCGTCTGTTGCGTCAGCGGCTCTTCGTGTTCGTCGTGGTGACGTTGCTGGTGGCGCTGGGGATCGCGGCGGCGCAGGGGTGTCAGGGTCCGGCGCGCAGCCTCAAGGACGACGGTGGCGTACGGGAGGTCGTACGACAGGAGCAGTCGTTCGAGCCGCTGCCCGCGGGGAATCTGATGCAACAGCAGTACCGGAGTGAGCTACAGCAGCAGGATGGCTAGGGCCTGTCGGACGGGAACGGTCGACACAGGCTCCCCCGACAGGGCCTAGGGCTGCGGGCGGCCCGTCGCCACCGCGTAGAAGGCGACGGCGGCTGCGGCGCCCACGTTGAGTGAGTCGACGCCGTGGGCCATCGGGATGCGGACCCATTCGTCCGCCGCCATCAGGGCCTTCGTGGAGAGGCCGTCGCCCTCCGCGCCGAGCATCAGCGCGACCCGGTCCATGCGGTGCGGGGCCGCCTCGTCGAGGGACATCGCCTTCTCGTCGGGGGTGAGGGCCAGGAGGTTGAAGCCGGCGTCGCGGACCGATTCCAGGCCCTTGGGCCAGGAGTCGAGACGGGCGTACGGGACCGAGAAGACGGCGCCCATGGAGACCTTCACGCTGCGGCGGTACAGCGGGTCCGCGCAGTCCGGGGAGAGCAGAACCGCGTCCATGCCGAGGGCGGCGGCGGAGCGGAAGATCGCGCCGATGTTGGTGTGGTCGTTGACCGACTCCATGACGACCACGCGGCGCGCGGTCTGCAGGAGTTCGTCCGCGATCGGGAGCGGTTTGCGCTGCATGGAGGCGAGTGCGCCCCGGTGTACGTGATAGCCGGTGACCTGTTCGGCGAGCTCCGGGCTGACCGCGTACACCGGGGCCGGGAGCTCGTCGATGACGTCCCGCATGACGTCGACCCACTTGGCGGAGAGCAGCATCGAGCGCATCTCGTACCCGGCGTCCTTGGCGCGTCTGATGACCTTCTCGCCCTCGGCGATGAACAGGCCCTCGGCGGGTTCGCGCTTGCGGCGCAGTTCCACGTCGGTCAGGCCCGTGTAGTCGCTCAGACGGGGGTCGGCGGGGTCCTCAACGGTGATGAGATCGGCCACAGGGTGATACTGCCTTGTCCTGGGTGCGGTGCCAACGGCTGGGAAGGTGTTGTGTTACCGGGGGTTACCTCTTGGTGTTCGCGGGGCCCACGTTCACGACCTCGCCGATGACGATGACCGCCGGGGGCTTCACGTCCTGCGTGCGGACGGTTTCCGCGACCGTCTCCAGGGTCGCGTCGACGCGGCGCTGCGCTGCCGTCGTGCCCTCCTGGACCAGGGCGACGGGGGTGTCGGCCGCCTTGCCGTTGGCCATGAGCGTGCGGGCGATGGCACCGATCTTGTCGACGCCCATGAGTACGACGAGCGTGCCGCGCAGTTTGGCGAGGGACTGCCAGTCGACCAGGGAGCGTTCGTCGTCGGGGGCCACATGGCCGCTGACCACCGTGAACTCGTGGGCGACCCCGCGGTGGGTGACCGGAATGCCCGCGGCGCCCGGGACCGAGATCGAGCTGGAGATACCGGGGACCACCGTGCAGGCGATGCCCGCTTCGGCGAGCGCCTGGGCCTCCTCCATGCCGCGGCCGAAGACGAAGGGGTCGCCGCCCTTCAGCCGTACGACCGACTTGCCCTGCCTGGCGTGCTCGATCAGCGCGTTGTTGATGGCCTCCTGGGCCATGAAACGGCCGTACGGGATCTTCGCCGCGTCGATCACCTCGACATGCGGCGGAAGTTCGGCGAGCAGGTCGCGCGGGCCGAGGCGGTCGGCGATGACCACGTCCGCCTCGGCGAGGAGGCGGCGGCCGCGGACCGTGATCAGGTCCGGGTCGCCTGGGCCGCCGCCGACCAGCGCGACCCCGGGGGTACGGGTGCGGTGGTGGGGCGCCACGAGGGTCCCGTCGCGCAGGCCCTCGACCACCGCGTCGCGGATCGCGGCGGTGCGGCGGGGGTCGCGGCCGCGGGCGTCCGTCGTGAGGATCGCCACGGTGACGCCCTCGCTGTGGCCCGTGGCCGGGGTCCACGCCGTCGCCGCGTCGGCGTCGTCCGAGCGGACGCACCAGACGCGGTGGCGTTCCGCTTCCGCGGAGGCTTCGGCGTTCGCCTTGCGGTCACGGGTGGCGATCAGGGCGTACCAGGTGTCCGCCAGGTCGCCCTCCTCGTACGGGCGCTTCGTCCAGGTGATCTCGCCGGCGTCCGCCATCGCTTCCACGGAGGGGGTGGCCTCCGGGGATACGAGGTGGATGTCCGCGCCTGCCGCGATGAGCGCCGGGAGGCGGCGTTGGGCGACCTGGCCGCCGCCGAGGACCACTACGCGGCGGCCGGTGAGGCGGAGACCTACGGGGTAGGCGGGGTGTTCGGCCATGGCGGTGCGGCTCCTCGGGCGGGGTGGGGCATTGGTGCCTCGGGCTGGCCCCTGACGTGCGGATTTTATGGTGCGGGGCCGTGAGGGGCTGGGGTGGGGTGGGGGTTCTTTCCCCAGGGCCGCCCCTTCCCGAAACCGGGGGCTGCGCCCCTGGACCCCCGCACGTCCAGGTGAGCGGGCGGGCTGTGCCCACCCGTTCCGCCCGGCGGAACGACTGCCCACAGCCGTTGAGGCTACTTCTCGGTGACCCCTGCCGAATCGAACGTCGCCACCTCGTGCATCGCCCGTGCCGCGCTCTGCACCACCGGCAGCGCCAGCAGCGCGCCGGTGCCCTCGCCCAGGCGGAGGTCGAGGTCGACCAGCGGACGCAGGCCCAGCTTGTTCAGGGCGGCCACGTGGCCCGGTTCGGCGCTGCGGTGGCCGGCGATGCAGGCCGCCAGCACCTCGGGGGCGATGGCACGGGCCACGAGGGCCGCGGCGCCGGCGCTGACGCCGTCCAGGATCACCGGGGTACGGAGGGAGGCGCCGCCGAGGAGGAGGCCGACCATGGCCGCGTGTTCGAGGCCGCCGATGGCCGCGAGGACACCGATGGGGTCGGCCGGGTCCGGCTGGTGGAGTTCGATGGCGCGGCGTACGACCTCGGTCTTGCGGGCGAGCATCTCATCATTGATGCCGGTGCCACGACCCGTCACCTCTGCCGGGTCGGTGCCCGTGAAGACCGAGATGAGGGCCGCCGACGGGGTGGTGTTGGCGATGCCCATCTCGCCGGTCAGCAGGGCCTTGTTGCCCGCCGCCACGAGGTCGCGGGCCGTCTCGATGCCCACCTCGATGGCCGCGATGACCTCCTCGCGGGTCATCGCGGGACCGGTCGTCATGTCGGCGGTGCCCGCGCGGACCTTGCGCGGCAGCAGGCCCGGCGTGGCCGGGAGGTCGGAGGCGACGCCCACGTCGATGACGCAGACCTCGGCGCCGACCTGGTTGGCGAAGGCGTTGCAGACCGCGCCGCCCCCGAGGAAGTTCGCCACCATCTGGGCGGTGACCTCCTGCGGCCAGTGGGTGACGCCCTGCGCGTGCACCCCGTGGTCACCGGCGAAGATCGCGACCGCGGCGGGCTCCGGGATCGGCGGCGGGCACATCCGGGACAGGCCCGAGAGCTGCGCGGAGATGATCTCCAGCATCCCGAGGGCGCCGGCGGGCTTCGTCATCCGCTTCTGGCGTTCCCAGGCCTCGCCGAGCGCCTTGGCATCCAGCGGACGGATGTTGGAGATCGTCTCGGCGAGCAGGTCGTGCGGCTCCTCACCGGGCAGCGCGCGACGGCCGTACGTCTCCTCATGGACGACCCAGGACAGCGGGCGGCGCTTGGACCAACCCGCCTGCATCAGCTCGGGCTCTTCCGGGAACTCGTCGACGTAGCCGACGCAGAGGTACGCGACGACCTCCAGGTGCTCGGGGAGGCCCAGCGCACGGACCATCTCGCGCTCGTCGAAGAAGCTGACCCAGCCGACGCCGAGGCCCTCGGCGCGGGCCGCGAGCCAGAGGTTCTCGACCGCGAGCGCGGAGGAGTACGGGGCCATCTGCGGCTGTGTGTGGCGGCCCAGGGTGTGGCGGCCGCCGCGGGTCGGGTCGGCGGTGACGACGATGTTCACCGGGGTGTCGAGGATGGCCTCGATCTTGAGTTCCTTGAACTGCTTCGCGCGGCCCTTGGGCAGCGACTTCGCGTATGCCTCGCGCTGGCGGGCCGCGAGTTCGTGCATCGAACGCCGGGTGTCGGCGGAACGGATGACGACGAAGTCCCAGGGCTGGGAGTGGCCGACGGACGGTGCCGTGTGGGCCGCCTCCAGAACCCGGAGCAGTACGTCGTGCGGGATCGGGTCGCTGCGGAAGCCGTTGCGGATGTCCCGGCGCTCGCGCATCACCCGCAGGACGGCCTCGCGCTCCGCGTCGTCGTAGCCGGGTGCCGCCGGGCCTGTGGACTCTCCTACGTCTGCCACTGCGGCCGTGCTCTCTTCCTGGTCGGCGCCCTGGGTGTCCAGATCGTCCGCTTGCTGTGCGACCACGGGCTCCGGGGACGCCGGGAGCGGCTCCGGTACCGGGGGTGCCTGGACCTCTGCCGCTGCCTCGGCCTCCGTTCCCTCTCCCGCTGCGTCGCGGGGCGCGGGTACCGGAGCGACGAGGTCCGTTTCAAGGGCGGGGGGCTGCGAGGTTCCCTCCGTGGGCTCCTCGGCCGCGGGCTGCTCCTCCGTGGGGAAGGGCGGCACCGTCATGGCGTGCGGCGGGGTCGGGGCGAGGTGCGGGGTCGTCGGCACCGAGCCCTCCACCGGCACGAACTGGCCGAGGGAGTGGTCCGGGTGGGGCTGTTCTGGGTGGGGCTGTTCTGGGTGGGACTGATCGGGGTGGGGCTGGGCCGCGTGGGGGTCAAGCGGGGCGGACGGGAGACCGGACGGGACTGCTCCGTCGCCGGGGGCCGCGAAGTGTTCGCCATGGGCCTGGCCCACAGCCGTGTGCGGCGCTTGCGCGTGCGCGCCCACACCCGCCGGTACGCCGTGCCGGGGCTCGGCCGCGGCCATCTCGGCGAACCGCGGGTGCGCGTCCACAGGGAGTACTTGCTCCTGTGCCTGGACCTGCGGCAGTGGCTGCGGCAGGGCGTGGTCAGGAGTGAGTGGGAACTCCACAGGGGATCCCGTCTCCGCGAACTGGGCGGCGGGGTCCGGGACATGACCGGCGGAGGCGGCCGACTGGGCTGCCTGAAACGCGAACTGGGGCGCCGGGGCCGCTGTCACGTCACCCCCCTCTTCCCGTTCGGCGAGGCGGGCGGCACGATGCACGACCGCCGGATCGGTGAGCTCTGGGTCGGTGAGCTCTGAGGGGGTCGCGAGTGCTCTGCGCGGTTTCGGCTCGGGCTTGAGGTTCGGCTCGGGTGCGAGGAACTCGCCGTCCGAAGGGACCGGTGCCTGCGCGGCGAGGTGCGCGGGTGCGACGTAGGCGTCGGCGGCGGCGTCCGTCGGCTCCGGGGCGTGCGGGGCCCCCGGGAAAGGCGTCTCGTCCAGGTCCTGCGTGAGATGGGAGCCCAGTGATCCGTCCGGGGAGGGCACGGCCTCGGGAGCCCTGGGGGCGAAAGCGTCCGCGGCTGCCTCGGGCAGCGGAGCGGCGGCGGGGGACTGGGGGACGGGTGCGAGGGACGGAACCTCAGCGACGTCCTGAACTCCGGAAGCCTGCGCCGACCCCGGGACCTGACCGGCTTCCGGTTCCTGCGGGACCTCAACAAGCGCCTCGGGCTCAGCCCCGCCCTGGCCCTGGCCCTGGCCCTGGCCCTGGCCCACGCCCTGGCCCTGGCCCTGGGAAGCTTGCGCGGCCTCCGGAACCTGACCGCCCGCCGGTTCCTGGGAGCCCGCCGCGAACCCCTGCCCCTCCGCCACATCCTGCGCCGGGTCATGAGCAGCCTGCTCGAAAGCCGACGCCGCCCGGGCGGACTCCACACCCGGCGCCGCCTCCGGGACGACCGTTTCTGCAGCGGCCTGTTCCGGACCCGACGGCGGGGCACCCCACGGCATCGCGCCCTGCGGCGGGATCTCGGAGAGCTGTTGCACATCGAGGTACTCGGGCCCGACGGTCGGCGGCCCGGGGTGGCGTACGGGAGTCACGGGGTTGCTGAACGCGGCTCCGGCGACCGGGCTCACCGGGGCCCCCGCGGGACCGCGGTCGGCGAGCGAGCGGACCGGGCTCGCGGAGCCGTCCGGGGTCGGCGGGCCGAGGTGCAGCGGGCGACGGACCGGCGTCGGCTGCGGGGCCGGCGCGGGGCCGCGCACGGGTTCCGGCGCGCGGACCGCGCTGAGGTCGACCGAGCCGCTGTCCCGCCCGGCCGTCTCATGCGGACCGGGCTCCTGAGCACCCGTCTCGTGCGGACCCGGTTCATGGGGACCGGGTTCATGGGGACCGGGTTCATGGGGACCCGCCTCGCGCAGACCCGCCTCATGCGGACCCGCCTCGTGGACGAACGGCATCGGGGCCGGCGGCGGCACCTCGTTGCCCCACGCGCCCTGTGCCCCCGGGGCGCCCGGCATCAGGAGCAGGTCGTCATCATCGGCGGGGGTCTCGGAGGGTTCGAGGAAGGTGTAGGCACCCGGCGCGAGGACGCCCGGCTGATCCACCATGCCTGCGTTCTCCGGCAGTCCCTCGCCCGGGACCTGGCCGGTGTCAGTCATGCGTACCCCTCGCCCATCGGTTAGTGCTTCCAAGTCCAGCTCGCCCGGAACGGCGCACCGACCGCCCCATGGTGAAGAACGAGCGCGCATGCCCAGCGGCACGAACGACCGTCCAAGAAAGACGACAAAGCCATTAACTGGCATTATCCCGGTCGTTCCACCCTGGCGACAGCTTGATCCGCGAGGGCCCGCTGTGGACTGCGCCACGTTGCGCGTCCTCCGGTTCCGCCGTACCACACACACCTCAAAACGGGCGCGTTTTCCGGACATTGGCCTACGAAAGGCTGATCCCCCGAGAGCGGTACAACGATCGGCCAGCCTACCGCGCGCAGTACGACAACAGGATCACAGGGCGCGATCGGCGCGATCGGGCAGACGGCCTGTGAGCAGGAACGCGACGCTCCGTTCCGTCTCCGTCCAGGCCCTTGTGTCGAGTTCGACGGACTGGATGAGGGAGCACTCCACCTGGTATCCGTGCTCCGTCAGTTGCCTGCCGACGAGTTCGGCGGCGTCGCGGGTCGAGGCGTGCGTGACGATGCACTGCGGCCGTCGATCGGCGACCGCGGAAACCACCGCGACTCCGCCGCCCCCGACACGTACGACGTCGGGTTCGGGCAGGTCCTCCAGGACGTGCGGAGCGGCGCCGTGCACGATCTGCATCTGGACGCCGAAGCGGCGGGCGGAGTCCTCGGTGCGGGCGCAGGAGCCGGGGTTCCGGTCGACCGCGATGACGGCGGCGCCGGTCCGCGCGGCCTCGGTGGCGAAGGCGCCGCTGCCTGAGCCGATGTCCCAGACGAGGTCTCCGACGCGCGGTCCCAGGCGGGCGAGTTGGGCGGCGCGCAGCAGATCCGTCTCACCTTCGCCGAGTGCGCCGCCGTACGCCTTCGCGGGGAGCGCCCAGCCGCGTGGTCCCGCGGCGGGTTCGGGGCCCGCGATCCAGCTGCCGCCTTCTGCCGCGGCCACGAAGCCGCCGATGACGATGACGACGTTCGGGTCGCGCCAGGTGTGGTCGGCCGCCTTGTCGGAGGTGAGGATCGTGACCTGTTCGTTCGCGGTGCCGAGTTCCTCGCAGATGACGAAGGTGCGGTGCACTCCGTCCATGAGGAGGCCGAGTTCGGCGGGGCCGGCGCCGGGCGAGGTGAGGACGGCGACCTTGGTGTGTGCGCGGCATACGTTCACTGCGCGTCTCAGGGTGCGGGCATGTGCGACGACCACGTGTGCGTCGTCCCAGGCCATGCCTGCGCGGGCGAACGCGGTGGCCACCGAGGAGACGGCCGGGACGACTTCGACCTCCAGGCCGAACTCGGGACCCCGCAGGGTGCGGACGACACCGAAGAAGCCCGGGTCCCCGTCGGCGAGGACGACGGCGCTGCCCCGGTGGCCCGCGATCCGGCGGGCGGCGAGGGCGACGCTGCCGAGGCGTATGCGTTCGGCGGTCGCGGGCACCTCGGGAAGCGCGAGGTGATGGGCCGTGCCGGCCACCAGCGTCGCGGCAGCGAGAGCCGAGCGCGCCGCGGCGCTCAGCGGCGAGCCGTCCCAGCCGATCACCGTGACCCGGTCGGCCATCGTTGTCAGTCTCCAGAAAGGTTTTCGCAGGTCGTCAGGGCAGGCCCGTGGGCGGGCTCCGTGAGAGTACCTGGTACCGCTGCGCGGCGTCCTCACGGGCTCCGGAGGGTGGGAGCGGTCCCGCGGATGCCGCACCGGGGCCGCTGGGGTCCAGGTCCGCCTCCGGGGACTTTCCCGGTTCCCCTTCAGCGATTCCCCGGAGTCAGTTCCAGTCGGAGAACGACGTGAAACCGCTGTCGGCGAACTGTTCGCCCACGCCGTCCAGGTCCTCCGGCAGCAGGCTCCACACGATGTAGTCGGTGCGTACGTCGGTCCAGTCGCCGTCCTCGGTACGGGTACGCGCTATGCAGGCGCCCCGCAGGACGCCCTCGCTGATGCAGCCGATCTTCTGGGCGACCTGCTGCGAGGCGGTGTTGTCGGCGGCCGTACGCAGTTCGAGGCGCTCGAACTTCTGCTCACGGAAGAGCCATTGGGCGGTGGCGAGCGCGGCCTCGGAGGCGTAGCCCTCGCCGCGGGCCCAGGGGGCGATGATGTACGACAGTTCGGCGGACCGCACGTGCCAGTTCGTCTTGGCGAGCTGGATGATGCCGACCAGGCGCTGGGTGAGGAACTCCGTGACGGCGAGGTCGAGTCCGCGGCCCGCCCGGCGTTCGGTGGGCGCGTAGTCGGTGATCCAGGAGCGGGCGCCGTCCTCGGTGTAGGGCTGGGGCACCGCCGTCCAGGCCGCGACCATCTCGTCGTTCATCATCTCGGTCAGGGCGGCGACGTCGTCGTCCTCGAGCGCACGCATGACCAACCGCTCCGTGCTGATGGAGATGTCGGGGAAGGTGCTCGTCATGCGCCGCTCCGTAACCTTCGGGAACCTCGGGCCGTGGGAAACCACCGGGCCCGCTGAACTGCCCAGCATGCAGCATGAAACCACCGTGACGCACCACGGGGTCCACTCCGGGTGAGGGAGTGAACCCCGTGCGGTGACGACGGGTGTCAGCCGGAAGTGACCGGCAGGACCGAGCCCTTGTACTTGTCCTCGATGAACTTCCTGACCTCCGGCGAGGTCAGGAGCTTCGCGAGCTTCTTGACCCGCGGATCGTCCTCGTTGCCCTTCTTGACCGCCAGGAGGTTCGCGTAGGGGTTGTCCTTCGCGGACTCCAGGAGGATCGCGTCGGTGGCGGGGCTGAGTCCCGCGTCCTGGGCGTAGTTGTTGTTGATCACCGCTGCGGCCACGTCGTCGAGCGAGCGCGGCAGTTGGGCGGGCTCCAGCTCCTTGAACGTCAGGTGCTTCGGGTTGGCCGTGATGTCCTTGGGGGACGCGGTCGTACCGGCACCCTCCTTGAGCGTGATGACACCCTTGGAGGCAAGGAGCTTGAGGGCGCGTCCCTCGTTGGTGACATCGTTGGGCACCGCGACGGTGGCTCCGTCGGTGAGTTCGGTGACGTCCTTGACCTTCTTCGAGTACACGCCCATGGGCGGCAGGTAGGCCTTGACGACCGACACCAGGTCCGTGCCCTTGGACTTGTTGAAGTCATCCAGGTAGGGCTGGTTCTGGTAGAGGTTCGCGTCGAGCGAGCCCTCCTGGAGCGCGGTGTTCGGCAGGACGTAGTCCGTGAACTCCGTGATCTTCAGGTCAAGTCCGGCCTTCTTGGCCAGGTTCTTCTCTATGTACGACAGGACCTCGCCGGCCGGTACGGCGGTGGCGCCGACGACCAGGGCGTCGTCGTCACCGCTGCCGGAGTCCGAGCCCGAACCACAGGCGGCCAGTCCGAAGCCGAGGACGATCGCGGCGGACACCGTGGATATGACGTGCTTGCGCATGTGTTGACCCCTCTGAAACCGGTCGTCCCGTCAGAACGACGGGATGACGGAACCCTCGTACTTGTCCTCGATGAACTTCTTGACCTCGGGCGAGGTGAGCAGCTCGGCGAGCTTCTTGACGCGCGGGTCGTCCTCGTTGCCCTTCTTCACCGCCAGGAAGTTGCCGTACGGGTTGTCCTTCGCGGACTCCAGGACGAGGGCGTCCTTGGCGGGCGAGAGGTCGGCCTCGATGGCGTAGTTGCCGTTGATCACCGCGGCGTCGACGTCCTCCAGGGAGCGCGGGGTCTGGGCCGCCTCCAGCTCCTTGAACTTGAGGTCCTTCGGGTTCTTGGTGATGTCCGCGGGGGTCGCTTCGTTGCCCACGCCGTCCTTGAGCGTGATGATCCCGTTGGTGGCGAGCAGCTTCAGTGCGCGTGCCTCGTTGACGCTGTCGTTCGGGACGGCGATCGTCGCGCCGCTCTTCAGGTCGTCGGCGCTCTTGACCTTGCTGGAGTAGAGGCCGAGCGGCTCCAGGTGCACCGTGACGACGGGCACGATGTGGGTGCCGTTCTTCTTGTTGAAGTCGTCGAGGTACGGCTGGTTCTGGAAGTAGTTGGCGCCCACGGACCCGTCCTCCGTCGCCGTGTTCGGCGTGACGTAGTCGGTGAACTCTCTGACCTCCAGGTCGAGGCCCGCCTTCTTCGCCAGGTTGTCCTTGACGTAGTCGAGGATCTCCGCGTGCGGGACCGGGCTGGCGGCGACGACCAGCGGGCTGCTGGTGTCGGAAACGGAGTCCTTGTCCGAACCGCAGGCGGTGAGACCCAGGGTCAGGGCTCCGGCTGCGAGAACGGCGGTGCCGAGCTTTGTGACGTTACGCACGAAAAGTGCCTTTCCATGTGGGTGTGGCTGTCCCCGTGAGGGGTGATACGGGGAAATCTGCGGGTGGGTGAAGAAGTGCTCAGGCGACCTTGCCGACGTCCGCGGTCGCGGGCTCCCTGGCCTTCAGCAGCCTCAGCCGCGGTCCGGCACCGGACTGGCCGCCGCGCCGGTGGAGGCCACGCGCCGCGTAGTCGCCGACGAACTGGATGACCGAGATGACCACGGCGAGGATGCCCACGGTGATCCACATCAGCTCGGTCTCGAAGCGCTGATAGCCGTACCGGATCGCGATGTCGCCGAGGCCTCCGGCGCCGACGGTGCCGGCCATCGCCGAGTAGCCGATGAGGGCGACGATCGTGGTGGTCGCCGAGGAGATCAGCGACGGCAGCGACTCCGGTACGAGGACCTTGCGGACGACGGTCCAGGTGTTGCCGCCCATCGACTGCACGGCCTCGACGAGCCCGCCGTCCACCTCGCGGACAGCCGTCTCGACAAGCCGCGCGAAGAAGGGGATCGCCCCGATCGCGAGCGGCACGATGGCGGCCTCGCGGCCGATCGTCGAGCCGGTGAGCCAGCGTGTGAAGCCCATCAGCGCGACCATCAGGATGATGAACGGCATGGAGCGGGCGACGTTCACGATCTGCCCGATGACCCTGTTCGCCAGCACGTTCTGGAGCAGTCCGCCGCGGTCGGTGAGGACGAGCAGGATGCCGAGCGGCAGACCGCCGGCGACGGCTATGAGCGTGGACCAGCCGACCATGTAGAACGTGTCCCAACACGCCTGGGACAGCAGCGGCTGCATCTCCGACCAGGTCACTTGGCACCATCCTTGAGCAGTACGGGCGCCTGGCCCTGAACGTCGATCTGAAGCCCCTGCTCGCGCAGGAACCCGATCGGCACGACGTTCTCCTCGTAGCGGCCGGGCAGTTCGATGCGCATCCGGCCGACCTGCTTGCCCGCGACGGTGTCCATCGCGGCGCCGAGGATCGAGATGTCGATGTTGTAGGTGCGGGAGAGCTGCGAGATGACGGGCTGGGTGGCGGCCTCGCCGTGGAAGGTGACGTCGATGACCGTGCGGTCGTCGTCGGTCGGGTCGCCGCTCACCGGGAAGAGCGCGGCGGCCAGTTCGGAGCCGGGCGTCGCGAGCAGTTCGCTGACGGTGCCCGACTCGACGATCCTGCCGTTCTCCATGAGGGCGGCCGAGTCGCAGATGGTCTTGACGACGTCCATCTCGTGCGTGATGAGCAGGACGGTCAGACCCAGCTGCCGGTTCAGGTCGCGCAGCAGCTGGAGGATGGAGCGGGTGGTCTCCGGGTCGAGCGCGCTGGTCGCCTCGTCGGAGAGCAGTACCTTCGGGTCGCCTGCCAGGGCGCGGGCGATGCCGACGCGCTGCTTCTGGCCGCCGGAGAGCTGGGCCGGGTAGGCCTTGGCCTTGTCGGAGAGGCCGACCAGGTCGAGCAGTTCGAGCGCCTTGCGTGAGCGCTCCCTGCCGGAGACACCGAGGATCTCCAGGGGCAGCTCCACGTTGTCCTGGACGGTGCGCGAGGACAGCAGGTTGAAGTGCTGGAAGACCATCCCGATGTGGCTGCGCGCCCTGCGGAGCTCCCCGCCCGCGCGGGAGCCGCGGCCGGCCAGCGCGGTGAGGTCCTGTCCGGCGACGGTGACCGTGCCGGAGGTAGGGCGTTCCAGGAGGTTGACGCAGCGGATGAGCGAGGACTTGCCGGCGCCGGACTGGCCGATGACGCCGTACACCTCGCCTTCGCGGACGTGCAGGTCGACGCCGTCGAGGGCGGTGACCTCACGGCCGCGCGAGCGATGGGCCCGATAGACCTTCGTGAGGTCCTTGGTCGTGATCACTGGGGTTTCCGTCACTGTCGAGTGCAGGGCGTGGGTGTGCGCCGGGCACGGGTGCATTCGGTCTTGAACGCGGCACGGTTCTCGCGGTGGCGATGACAGCCGGGGTGTGAAGAAGAATCGTGTGCGCGGGGCAGCGACCGTCACGTCCGGGGACGGACAGGTCGCGCCGGCTCGCTTCGGGGCGCGAGACTCGGGGTGGTGCGAGGGCCCTCTAGAAGGCGCACATTCGACACATACAACGAGCACCGGGCGTCATGGTCGCCTCGGTCGCAAGGATGCGGCTGCTCGTCGTGGTCATGGGATCAAGTAAAGCAGACACACAGGTGGGGCCCACCACCGCTGTCCGTATACCGGACAGCGGTGGACAGCTCTCAGTCCCGGTCGGAGATCTCCACTCCGTACGCCGTGACCAGCGCCGACAGTGCGGAGAGGTTCTCGACCACGAGGTCGGCGTCCAGCTCGTGGGGCCGGTGGGTTGTGGCCAACGCCACGGTGGTCATTCCGGCGGCGCGGCCCGCCTGTAGGCCCGCGGGGGCGTCCTCGAAGACCACGCAGCGGGCCGGGTCGACACCCAGTTCGCGGGCGGCGAGCAGGTAGGGCTCGGGATCGGGCTTGCCGCGGGTGATGTCGTCGGCGGTGATCAGCGTCTTGGGGCGGATGCCGACCTCGCCGAGCCGTGCCGCGGCCAGCCGCCGGGTGGCGGAGGTGACGACGGCCCAGCGGTCGGCGGGCAGGGAGGCGAGGAACTCGGCCGTCCCCGGAAGCAGCAGGACCCCGCCCGGTACGTCCTCCACCTCGAGCTGCTCGATGCGCGCGAGTGCCCCGGGGACCAGGTCGGCGGGCAGCAGGTCGGCGGCTATCTCGGCGGCGGGGCGGCCGTGCAGTTCGATCCGGGCGAAGTCCTCGGCGATGATGCCGTACTCCTCGTACCACCGGGTCCAGCAGCGGTTCACCGACTCCAGGGAGGAGACGAGTGTTCCGTCGTTGTCGAAGAGGAGGGCTTCAGCGTGGATCTTCATGCCTTCGACCCTACGGGGCACCCCGGGGGCAGGCGCAGCAGGTCTTTGGCCCGTAATAGGGTCGGCACATGCTTGATGCCCTGACGGTCGCGACCGCCGTCGCCGCGCTCGCGCTCGCCGCCTGGTGCGGCTGGGCCGCCTACCGCGATCAGCCCACCAAGGACTGGCACTTCATCGGCATGGCCGTGGTGTCACTGCTCGCCGTGGTCCAGCTCGTGATCGGCGTCGTCCAGCTGGCGCGCGGTGAGAAGCCGGAACAGGGTACGACGATCTTCGTGGCGTATCTGCTCGGCGCCTTCGCCTGCATCCCGGCCGCCGGCTTCATGTCGCTGACCGAGCGCACCCGTTGGGGATCGATCACCGTGGCCGCCGGCGGCTTCGTCCTCGCCGTTCTCGAGGTCCGGCTCTATGACATCTGGGGAGGCTGAGATGACGGCGACGGAGGAGAACGGAACCGTGCCTCAGGAGAAGAAGCGGACGCGGCTCATCAGCGGTCCCGGCATGCTGCTGGTCTGGCTGTACGGCGTGATGGTCGTCGGCGCCGTCTCACGCAGCGCCGTGCAGATCTCGACGGAGTTCGACAAGGCACCGCTCGCCTACTCGCTGTCCGCGGTCGCGGGGCTCGTCTACGGGTTCATCACGTACTCGCTCGTGCGGGGCGGTGAGACGGCTCGCAGGGCGGCGCTGGTGTGCTGCGCCGCCGAGCTCGCGGGCGTGCTGATCGTCGGGACCTGGACGCTGGTGGAGCCGTCCGCCTTCCCCGACGCCACGGTGTGGTCGGACTACGGGATGGGCTATCTGTTCATCCCGGTGCTGCTGCCGGTGTCGGCGATGTACTGGCTTCGCAAGGCTGCTCGCAGGCCCACTCAGTAGCGGCTGGGCACCCGGTAACTTCTAAGCGCTGGCCACGAACGCGCCCGCGTGTGCGCCCTTCGCCAGGGTCACCAGTGTGAGCCGCTCGTCGACGCGCTCCGTGGAGATCTGTGCGTAGCCGTGCTTGCGGTACAACCGCAGGTTGTGGTCGCTGCGGTGGCCGGTGAAGAGCTCGAAGGACTTGGCCGATCCGTCCGCGCCGAGCTTGGCCTCGATCGCGGCGAGCAGCCGTCCGCCCAGCCCGTGGCGCTGCATGCGCGGGTGGACGATGAGCTTGTTGATGCGGGCGGTGCCCTCGGCGTCCACGGCGCCGCGGACCGAGGCCACCACCTCGTCGCCGAGCCGGGCCACCAGGACCGTGCCTCCGGCGAGCTCGGCCCTGAGGGAGTCGAGCGGCTGGGTGAGCGGCTCGATGCCGTAGTCGCCGTACAGCTGGGCCTCGCTCTGGTAGCAGAGGTACTGCAGCTTGAGGATCTGCTCGGCGTCCTGTGTGGTCGCCGCCGAGATGGTCACGCTCATGCCCATGTGTGCACGCCTCCCGCTCACCTGTTCCACCGGTCGTCCCTCACTCCTATCCCCGCGGTTCTCCGGCCGCAACCTCCGGTGTCAGCAATCGACGCAGACATCCCAGACATCGGGAACGTTCCGGGCCCAGGCTGCCCTGTGAGATACCCAACTCCCCGGCGATCTCCCGGTAGGTGAGGTCCTTCGGGGAGAGCAGCGCCGCCAGCAGGCTCGGGCAGCGGCCGGGCAGGCGGCGTACCGCGTCATGCAGCGCGCGATGGCGGGCGGCGGTCATCGCCTGCTGTTCGGGTCCCGCGCCACAGTCGTCGGCGGGATCGGCGGCGTACGGCCGTTCGATGCGGGCCGTACGGCGGCTGCGGCGGGCCTCCGAGCGGACGGCTCGGCGCAGCCAGCCCTGCGGGTCGACGGGTGGGCCGTCCGTGTCGAGGCGCTCCAGGAGGCGCAGCCAGACGGCCTGTTCCAGGTCGCCCTGTTCGGCGCCGGACGCATATGCCTCGGCCGAGGCCTCGGCGGCGAGCAGTGGGCGCAGCGTGGCAACCATGTCCTGTGTCATATGCGGAACGACGCGGCCGCCCCGGCGGGTGGTTGCCGGGGCGGCCGTCTGTCACCCCAACCGGGGTGGTGGGGTCAGCCGTTGACGAAGTCCGCGCGGGCGAGCACCGCGGTGTCCGCGTTGTCGGAGAAGACGCCGTCGATGCCCGTCTCGAAGTAGACCTGGAAGACGCCGAACACGTCGCCGTAGGCGTCCGCGTCGGTGCCCTTGCGGTAGGCCGGCGGCAGGAAGGGGTTCTCGTTGCGCATGGTGTAGGGGTGCAGGATCAGGCCCTGCGCGTGCGCGTCCCTGACCAGGGTGGTCGGCTTGGTGAAGTCGCCGTTCGCGTCCTTCGGGATGATCAGGTTGACCGTGGGGCCGATTCCCTGGGCGTAGGAGGCGATCTCCTTGAGGCCCTTGGGGGTGACGAGGTCGGCGACGGTGCGCGGGTCGCCGGTCGTGACGAAGTCCCAGGGCCGGGTGTTCGCCGCGTCGAGCAGGACCGCGAGCGGGTTGTCGACGAGCTTGTTCATGCGCTGGAGGCTGGTCGGCTCGAAGGACTGGATGATGACCGGCGAGTTCTTCTTGTCCTTGCCCGCCTTGCGCAGCAGCTTGGCGAGCTTCACCTCCGTGTCGAGGCCGAGCGCCCGGAAGTAGGTGGGGTGCTTGATCTCCGGGTAGATCCAGACCTGCTTGCCGCGCTTGCGGGTCTGCTCGTCCTGCCACTTGAGCACCTCTTCGAACGTGGGGATCTCCCAGCGTCCGTTGTAGAGGGTGTTGTGCGGACGGTTGGCGGGGATGCGCTCGATCGCCCGCAGGGTCTTCAGTTCGGCGAGTGTGAAGTCCTCGGTGAACCAGCCGGTGGTGGCAACCCCGTCAAGGCTCTTCGTGGTCTTGCGGCCGGCGAACTCGGGGTGATCCGCGACGTCCGTGGTGCCGCCGATCTCCGGCTCGTGACGGCAGACGAGGTGACCGTCCTTGGTGGGCACCAGGTCGCCCGCCTCGACGACGTCCGCGCCGAGGTCGAGGGCCAGTTGGTAGGACCCGAAGGTGTGCTCCGGCCGGTAGCCGCTGGCCCCACGGTGTCCGATGATCGTCGGCTTCGGCAGACTCTGGTAGCCGCCGTCCGACTTCTGCGCGTCCGCTCGGGCCACGCCGGGCAGCCCGAGGACCGCGCCGCCCGCTCCCAGCACAGCGGCTCCGAGCAGGGTCCGCCGTGCGGCGCCCCGCTCTTGTCCGTTCGACTCCTGCGCTCCCATTTACTGCTCCCGCTGTTGTGCCCCCGCACTGTCAAAGCGGTTCGATCGTAAGTTCTCTTGTGTGACGGGAGGGAGACCTGTGGCGTAACACGCGGGTACCCGTGGATGTCGTACGGAACGAGCAGGGTGATGGCACGTCGGCTTTGAATCCGCTGTGCGGGGTACGCGCAGTGCAGTGGCACGGCGAGCGGTCGCAGACGGTCAGCCGGTGCGGCGCGGCGGGCGTGCGGGGGTGCCGGGCGCGAGATAGGTCACATCGTCACGCCCCCGCGACAGCCGCTCACCGGCAGGCCACCGCAGGTAAACGTACGTCAACACTGCGTATCCACTCGGTGAACCCGATGTGCAATACCCCTGGGGCCGCGAGTATCGTCCTCACCTGCACATACACATACCGAATCCCTTGACACCGGAGGGCCCGTTGTCCCGCTTCGCGCTCATCAAGGCAGTGCTCGGACCGATCATGCGCCTGATGTTCCGCCCACGGGTGGAGGGTGCGGAGAACATCCCGGGCGAAGGTCCGGTGATCCTTGCCGGCAACCACCTCACATTCATCGACTCGATGATCATGCCGCTGTTCTGCGACCGTCAGGTCTTCTTCATCGGCAAGGACGAGTACGTCACCGGCAAGGGCGTCAAGGGCCGTCTGATGGCCTGGTTCTTCACCGGCTGCGGCATGATCCCGGTCGACCGGGACGGCGGGCGCGGCGGTGTCGCGGCGCTGATGACCGGCCGCCGGGTGCTGGAGGAGGGCAAGGTCTTCAGCATCTACCCGGAAGGCACCCGCTCCCCCGACGGCCGGCTCTACCGGGGCCGTACGGGGATCGCCCGGCTGGCGATGATGACCGGTGCGCCGATCGTCCCGTTCGCCATCATCGGCACGGACAAGATCCAGCCCGGCGGCTCCGGCTTCCCACGCCCGGGACGGGTCACGGTCCGTTTCGGTGAGGCGATGGAGTTCTCTCGGTACGAGGGGATGGACCGCGACCGCTATGTCCTGCGGGCCGTGACGGACTCGGTGATGACCGAGGTCATGCGGCTGTCGGGTCAGGAGTATGTGGACATGTACGCCACGAAGGCCAAAGCCGCGTAACCGTACTTCCTCAGACGGCGGGCTGCTCCTCGGGCGGCCCGCCGTTCGGGCGTTCGGGCGTTCGACACCAGGGGTGGGGAACCACGGGACGAACGTGGAGCCCTCCCCCATCCGGGCCCGGGAGAACAACTTCACCTGTCCGGCGTGCGACTCCACGACCTGCCGGACGATCGCGAGGCCGAGGCCGGCGTGCCGGTCGCGCCCGCCGCCGTTGCCCTTCGCGCGGCAGAACCGGTCGAAGACACCGGCCTGGTAGTCGTCGAGGATGCCGGCCCCTCGTCCCGAGTTGGCCCACGTCTCGTAGGCGACGGCCGACTCCACCTCCTGGGCCTTCCGGGCTCCTCGATGTTTCCCGGGCCGACCTGAAAGCCCGCTCCGCTTACGGGTGTTCGGCGCTGTCCTCCAGCTTCTGGCCGCGCAGCAGGAACCACGCCGCCACCGCCGTGACGAGCAGCACGACCGCGCCGATGCCCGCGGCGAGCGTGAGACCGTCGACGAAGGCGGTGCGGGCCGAGTCCATCAGGGCAGCCGCGGTGTCCGCCGGCAGCCCGGCCGCCGACTCGACGGCGCCGCCGAGGGACTCGTGAGCCTCGGCCGGTGTACCGGCGGGGCCGGTGAAGCCCGCATACACGCCGGTCACGATCGAGCCGAGGAGGGCGATACCGAGGGCGGCGCCGAGTTCGTACGCCGTCTCGGAGACCGCGGACGCGGCGCCCGCCTGCTCCTTGGGCACGCTGGAGAGGATCACATCGGCCGTGACGGTGAAGGAGAATCCCGCGCCGATACCGACGACCAGCAGCGCGGCGCCGAGCAGCGGATAGCCGGTGGACCCGCTCAGCAGGGTGAGGGCGGCGAGTGCCAGGCCGACCGCCGCGAGGCCACCGGCGACCACGGCGCGCACCGAGAAGCGCCGCGCGACCGTACCCGCGATCAGTCCTGCCGCCACCGCGCCTGCCGCGGCGGGCAGTTCGGCGAGGCCGGCCTCCAACGGGCCCCTTCCCTGCACGAGTTGCAGGTACTGCGAGAGGAAGAAGACCAGCCCGGACAGACCGAGGATGGTGAACAGGTCGGCGAGCACGGCTCCGGAGAAGCCCCGGTGCCGGAACAGCCGCATGTCCAACAGCGGCGAGGGCAGCGTGAGTTGACGTCGTACGAACCAATAGAGGGCGCCGGCGCCGAGCAGGCCCACCGTCACCGCCTGCCACTCGAAGCCGTGCGTGGCGGACTCCTTCACCGCGTACACGATGCCGATCATGCCGACGAGGGAGAGGCCGACGCTGGTCAGGTCCCACGGGCCGGGGTTCGGGGTGCGCGACTCGGGCAGCAGCTTGATGCCGACGAGGACGAGGACAACCATCACGGGCAGGTTGATCAGGAAGACCGAGCCCCACCAGAAGTGTTCGAGCAGGAAGCCGCCCACCACGGGGCCGACCGCCGTACCGGCGGAGGCGGTCGCGCCCCAGATGCCGATGGCGAGGCTGCGCTCGCGCGGGTCGTGGAAGAGGTTGCGGATCAGGGCGAGGGTGGCAGGCATCAGGGTCGCACCCGCGACACCGAGCAACGCCCGCGCCACGATCAGCAGTTCAGGCGTCGTCGCATAGGCGTTGAGCACGGATATCGCGCCGAACGCCGTGGCGCCGATCAGCAGCAACTTCTTACGGCCGATGCGGTCGCCGAGGCCGCCCATGGAGACGAGCAGGCCCGCGATCACGAAGGAGTAGACATCGCCGATCCACAGGAGCTGCGTCCCCGACGGCTTCAGGTCCTCGCTGATGTACGGGGTGGCCAGGCCGAGGACGGTCGCGTCGACGGCCACCAGCAGCACGGCCAGGACGAGGACGCAGAGCGCCAGCCAGCGGCCCGGGCGCTTCTCCACCTCCGCCACGGATACCGGCTGCAGGGTGCTGGTCATGATTCCTCTCTCCTTGGGGTCTGTCCGGTCCCCTTAGGGCCTGTCCGGCGGATCACGTTTTTCGGAGACGCGGGATTACAAGGCGCTCCTGTTTCCCTCCGGCCTGTTCCGCCGGACAGGCCCCAGTGCGCCGCCGAGCAGCAGTTCGACGGTCATGAACTGGAAGTCCTTGGCGGCCACGCGGCCGTCCATCACGGCCCAGGCGCCGGAGGCCATCAGCCCGTAGAGCGCCTCGGTGAGCCAGGCCGGGCTGAGGTCGATACGGAACTCGCCGTGCTCCTGGCCGCGCCGGAACAGGTCGCCGATGCGCTGGTCGAGACGGGCCCAGCCCTCGTGCTGCGCGTCGCCCTCGAAGAGCTGGTTCTCCGTGTAGAGGAAGGCGAGCAGGGCCGCGACGGGTTCGATCTCCGCCACCAGCCGCCGTACGGCTTCGCTCGCACTGCCCTCGTCGAGCAGGGCCGCGTCGAGGGCGGCGTCACACTCCCGGATGCCGAGCTCTTCGAGCGCCCGGACGAGTGCGTCCCGCCCCGCGAACTGGCGGTGCAGCGTGGCCCGGCTGATCCCGGCCGCCTTGGCGACCTCGTCCATGGTGGCGGTGGATTTCCGGGTGAGCAGGGCGGCTGCGCTGCGCAGCACATGTTCACGGTCGACGGCCATGAGACAACCATAACCCACATGAGACATACATGTCTCACCAGAGGCGGACGGGTCTCACCAGCCATGGCCCATCGAGGTACTCAGTGTTCTCAGCGCACTCAGTGCCAGGGCAGCTGCCCGCGCCGCTCCCAGTAGGCGGCCGGCTCCTCCGCCAGCGCGTCGAGCCTGTCCGGCTGGTCATCGCCCAGGTCGACGACCGCCGCGTGCAGGTTCGAGGTGAGCTGGTTGACCGTGGCCGCGCCGGAGAGGACGACTCCGGCCCAGGGCTGCCGCAGGACGAGCGCGAGGGCGACCGCGTCGGCGCCGAGCCCGGCCTCCCCCGCGATGTCCCGCAGAACGCCCGGCGCGTGCTCGCCCGCCAGGCGTCCGTTGGCCACGGCCTCCTTGACGATCACGGTGAGTCCGGCGTCGTGGGCCTCGGCGAGGGCGGGCGCAGCCGAGGTCTCAAGCGCGTTGTAGGTGGCCTGGACGGTACGGAAGAGCGGCTCGCCGTCGACCGTCACGGCGAGCGCGGCACGGATCGCGTCGGCCTGGGCGGGCCCACTGGTGGAGAACCCGATCGAGAGACCCTGGGCGGCGGCTTCGGCCAGCTTGGCGTGGAGTTCCTTGTCGGTGAGGGCCGGGCTGTCCGGGGTCACCGAGTGGATCTGGTAGAGGTCGAGCCGGTCGCCCAGCAGCCCGGCGGTCTCGGCACGCTGCCTCTGGTACGCGGCGAGGCTGTGGTCCTTGACCTCGTGCGCCTCGGCGTCGATGCGCCAGGCCGCCGTGTAGGTGTAGCCCCACTTGCTGCCGATCACGACGTCGTCGATGTCGGGCCGGCTGTGCAGCCAGTCGGCAAGGAACTCCTCGGAGCGGCCGTACGAGCGGGCCGCGTCGAAGTAGCGCACGCCCTGGGCATGAGCGGCGTCAAGGAGTTCGTGAGTGCGGGCGCGAAGCGTGTCGACGCTGCGGTTCTCACCGAGGTCGCGGTCTCGGTCGAGGGTGATGTAGCCGGGGCGGCCGACCGCCGCGAGGCCCAGGCCGATGTGGGCGGTGGGGGTCGTAGCGGTGGCCAGTCGGGCGAAGGGCATCGCGGGCTCCGTTCGGTCGGCTTCGACCAACGTAACCCGCGATGCCCTTCGCCTCCGCTTCAGAGCTCGGTTCCTACCGTGCTTCGGCGGGTGCGGGAGCGGCGTCCCACGGCACCCGGTCGCACAACCCCGCGCCCGTCACGGTCACCGCTTGTTCTTGGCCGTGGCCCATTCGTGCTGGGCCGCCACGTCCCGCTTCACCTCGGCCAGCTGGATCGCCACCGCACTCGGCGCCGTACCGCCGCGGCCGTTGCGGGAGGCGAGGGCGCCGTGGACGTTGAGGACACTCCGCACCTCCGGCGTCAGATGCGCCGAGATCTTCGCGAACTGCTCGTCGGTCAGGCCGTCCAGCTCGATGCCCTCGGCCTCGGCGACCTTCACGCACTCGCCCGCGACCTCGTGTGCGACGCGGAACGGCACGCCCTGCTTGACCAGCCACTCGGCGATGTCGGTGGCGAGCGAGAAGCCGGCCGGGGCCAGCTCCTCCATGCGCTCGCGGTGGACGGTCAGGGTCGCCATCATGCCGGTGAAGGCGGGGAGCAGGACCTCCAGCTGGTCGCAGGAGTCGAAGACCGGCTCCTTGTCCTCCTGGAGATCGCGGTTGTACGCGAGCGGGAGGGCCTTGAGGGTCGCCATCAGGCCGGTCAGGTTGCCGATGAGACGGCCGCTCTTGCCGCGCGCCAGCTCCGCGATGTCCGGGTTCTTCTTCTGCGGCATGATCGACGAGCCGGTGGAGAACGCGTCGTGGAGGGTGACGAAGGAGAACTCCTTCGTGTTCCAGATGATGATCTCTTCGGCGATCCGGGAGAGGTTCACGCCGATCATCGCGGTGATGAAGGCGAACTCGGCGACGAAGTCACGGGAGGCCGTGCCGTCGATGGAGTTGGCCACGCTGCCGTGCTCGAAGCCGAGGTCCTTGGCGACCGACTCCGGGTCCAGGCCGAGAGACGAACCGGCCAGCGCACCTGAGCCGTACGGCGACACCGCCGTGCGCTCGTCCCACTGGCGCAGGCGCTCCGCGTCCCGGGACAGGGGCTGGACGTGGGCCAGGACATGGTGCGCGAACAGCACCGGCTGGGCGTGCTGGAGGTGGGTGCGGCCGGGCATCGCGACGTCCGGGTGGGCCTCCGCGAGGCCGATCAGCGCGTCCTGGAGATCGGCGATCAGGCCGCCGATGATCCGGGCGTGGTCGCGCAGGTACATCCGGAAGAGGGTCGCGACCTGGTCGTTGCGGGAGCGGCCGGCGCGGAGCTTGCCGCCGAGGTCGGGGCCGAGGATCTCCAACAGGCCGCGTTCCAGGGCCGTATGGACGTCCTCGTCGGCGATCGTGCCGACGAGGGAGCCGTCGGCGACGTCAGCCGCGAGCTGGTCGAGGCCCGCGAGCATGCGCGTCAGCTCGTCCTCCGTGAGCAGACCCGCCTTGTGCAGCACGCGCGCATGGGCACGCGACCCGGCGATGTCGTACGGCGCGAGCCGCCAGTCGAAATGGACCGACGCGGACAGCTTGGCCAGGGCCTCGGCGGGACCGTCGGCGAAACGGCCGCCCCAGAGCCGTACGTCACCGCTGTTGCTGCTCACTTGCGTTGCTCCTCAAAGCTGTTGATGTGCCACCGTCTCCGCACCGAGGGGTGAGGAGGCGGTCATCAGGCTAGTACGGGCGAGGACTGCGCCTGCGGATGCAGGCGGGACCTACGCCTGGTCCACGTCGGGCTATGCCCGCAATTGACGCTGTGCCGCGATCTTCGACGACAGGCTGTAGATGTCGATGAAGCCCTTGGCCGCGGCCTGGTCGAAGCTGTCGCCCGTGTCGTATGTCGCGAGGTTGAAGTCGTAGAGCGACGTCTCGGAGCGTCGGCCGGTGACGACGGCGCGGCCGCCGTGCAGCGTCATCCGGATGTCGCCGTTGACGTGCTCGTTGGCCTCGTTGATGAAGCCGTCCAGGGCACGCTTGAGCGGGGAGAACCACTGGCCGTCATAGACCAGTTCGCCCCAGCGCTGCTCCACCTGCCGCTTGTAGCGGGCGAGTTCGCGCTCGACGGTGACGTTCTCCAGCTCCTGGTGGGCGGTGATCAGGGCGATCGCACCTGGAGCCTCGTACACCTCACGGGACTTGATGCCCACGAGCCGGTCCTCGACCATGTCGATCCGGCCGATGCCCTGCGCGCCGGCGCGCTCGTTCAGCTGCTGGATGGCCCGTAGGACGGAGACGGGCCTGCCGTCGATCGCGACGGGGACGCCCGCCTTGAAGGAGATGACGACCTCGTCGGCCTCGCGGGCCTCGGCGGGATTCGAGGTGTACTCGTAGATGTCCTCGATCGGCGCGTTCCAGATGTCCTCGAGGAACCCCGTCTCGACGGCCCGCCCGAAGACGTTCTGGTCGATGGAGTACGGGGACTTCTTGGAGGTGGCGATCGGGAGCTGCTTCTCCTCGCAGAAGGCGATCGCCTTGTCCCGGGTCATCGCGTAGTCGCGGACCGGGGCGATGCACCGGAGGTCGGGGGCGAGGGCGACGATGCCGGCCTCGAAGCGGACCTGGTCGTTGCCCTTGCCGGTGCAGCCGTGCGCGACCGTGGTGGCGCCGTGCTTCTGGGCGGCGGCGACGAGGTGCTTGACGATCGTCGGCCGGGAGAGCGCGGAGACCAGCGGGTAGCGGTCCATGTAGAGGGCGTTGGCCTTGATCGCCGGGAGGCAGTACTCCTCGGCGAACTCGTCCTTGGCCTCCGCGACCTCGGCCTCGACGGCGCCGCAGGCGAGCGCACGCTTGCGGATGACGTCCAGGTCCTCGCCGCCCTGGCCGACGTCCACCGCGACGGCGATGACCTCGGCGCCCGTCTCCTCGGCGATCCAGCCGATGGCGACTGAGGTGTCCAGACCGCCTGAGTAGGCGAGTACGACGCGCTCGGCCACGGGGTTTCTCCTCACAGTGCATTCGCTGGCATGCATGAGTATGCAGTGCTCTGCATGATTCGTCAATCCGACGACTCGGGGAACTCTGCAATTCCTTAGACAAAGTAAGGAACTTGTCCAATAATCGTTAGACATGGGAAAGACTTACGAGCGCATTGACGGCCGACTGCGTACCTTCATCGAGGCGCAGCCCCTCTTCTTCACCGCGACCGCGCCCCTGTCGGGGGACGGCACGATCAACCTCTCCCCCAAGGGACTCACCGGCTCCTTCGCGGTGCTCGACGAACTGACCGTGGCGTACCTGGACTTCGCGGGAAGCAACGCCGAGACGATCGCCCACCTACGGGAGAACCGCCGGATCACCCTCATGTGGTGCGCCTTCCAGGGGCCGCCGAACATCGTCCGCGTGCACGGCCACGGCGAGCCCGTCTTCCGTGACGACCCACGCTTCACGGAACTGCTCGCCCACTTCCCGGACATCGACCCGACCCCGCACGGGCTGCGCGCGATCATCGTCGTGACGGCCGACCTCATCCGTGACACCTGCGGATACGCGGTGCCCTTCATGTCGTACGACGAGGACCGCGACCTGCACGCCAAGCGCTTCACGCGCGAGGACGACGCCTCGCTCGACGCGTACTTCGGGAAGAAGGAGCACATCGCGACGAGCATCGACGGCCTGCCCGGGCTCCCCCTGCCGCTGCCTCCCACCCCGGCCTGAGCCTGCACATCCCGTGCACACCGCCGGACACCGCCCGGTCGGCCCACCCCGGGCTGCCCCGACCGGCGCCTCCCCGTAACGTCCGCTCCATGCGTCGTCCCGGTGCCGCCGTTCTCCTCGCGTCCGTGTCCCTCCTCACCTTGGGCCTGGCCCCGAGCGGTCCGCCTCCGCTGCCCGGGCGGATGACGGACACCGGCGGCGGCACACAGCTCATCACCGCACAGGCCACGCGTACGTCCTCGACGACGGGGACCGTCACCTGGTGGGACCGGCGCGACGGGCGCTGGGTGAAGGCCGGTTCGGCAGCCGCGCGCTTCGGCGCCAAGGGGCTGGTCGAGGGCGGCGCGCGGAGACAGGGGACGAACACGACACCCACCGGTCTGTACGGCCTTCCGTACGCGTTCGGGATCGAGGCCGCGCCCGACGGCACCAAGGCCCCCTACCGGCGGGTCCACCGGAACTCCTGGTGGTGCCAGGACAACGACTCCCGCGCCTACAACCGGTGGACCGAGCCCCGCCCCGCCGACTGCCGCGCCGCCGAGTCCGAGCACCTGGTCTCGTACGCCACGCAGTACGCGCACGCCCTCGTCGTCGGGTTCAACTACGAGCGGCCGGTACGGGGGCGCGGCGCCGGCATCTTCCTGCATGTCAACGGGCGGGGAGCCACGGCTGGTTGCGTGTCGGTGCCCGCGGACGCGATGCGGCGGATCGTGCGGTGGGCCGATCCGGCGCGCGGGCCGCACATCGCGATCGGCACGGCGGGCGGGGCGACCGCGATCACTCGCTACTGAGCGGCGCCGGGGTCAGGACCGTTGATGGCCAAGGGTTGTTCATGGTTGCTCACGCTGTTCCCCGCGCCCGCCCCATGGGTCGCTCCTGGCGTCGGTCGGCAGCCGGACGGTGAACGTCGTCGCCCCCGGGCGGCTCTCCAGCGCCACTGTGCCGCCGTGGGCCGCGACCACCGCCGCCACGATCGACAGGCCGAGTCCCGCTCCGCCGCCCTCGCCCTCGCTGCGGCGGCGGTCCGCTCGGGTGAAGCGTTCGAAGACACCGGGCTGAACGTCCTCGGGTACTCCCGGGCCGTCGTCGCGAACCGTCAGGACGGCCGTAGCGGCGTCAGCTGTCAGTGACACCGTCACCCTGGCGCCAACAGGCGTGTGCAAACGGGCGTTGGCCAACAGGTTGGCCAACACCTGTTGGAGCCGGTGCGCGTCGCCGGTCACCGTCACCGGCTCCTCCGCCAGCTCCAGGGTCCAGCGGTGATCAGGGCCGGCGGCCCGCGCGTCCGTGACCGAGTCGAGGACGAGACGGGTGAGGTCGACGGAGCGCCGCTCCAGCGGGCGGCCCGCGTCAAGGCGGGCGAGGAGCAGCAGATCGTCGACCATCTCGCCCATCCGCGCCGACTCGGCGGCGATCCGCTCCAGGGCGCGGGTCACCTCGGGAGGCACCGGGCCGGGGTGCAGCAGGGCCAGTTCGGCGTGCCCCCGGACCGAGGCGACCGGCGTGCGCAGCTCATGGCTGGCGTCGGCGGCGAAGCTGCGCAGCCGTTCCTCGCTCGCGTGCCGCTTGGTCAGCGCGTCCTCGACATGGCCGAGCATCCGGTTGAAGGCGCCGGCGACCTGGCCCACCTCGCTGCGCGGGTCGGACTCGGGCGCACGCGGCGGCAGTGCCACCTCACCGCTGGCGAGGGGGAGTTCGCTGACCCGCGTCGCGGTCGCGGCGACCCGGCTCAGCGGCCGCAGCGACCAGCGCACCCACAGCGCTCCGGCGACTCCGGTGACCGCGAGGGCGGCGCCGAAGACGCAGGCGGCGACCAGTTCGAGGCGGTGCACGGCGGCCTCTACCGGTTCCAGGGGGAGCCCGGTGATCAGTACGTCACCGTCCTGACCGTGCCACGCCGTCAGCCGGTAGGAGCCGAGCGCGGAGAGGCGCACGCTGTGTCCACCGCTGTCGACCGGCACCGCGGCGAGGGCCTTCCGGTCGGTGGCGGTCAGCACCACGTTCAGGTCGGTGGGGTCGGTGCCGGCGCGGACGACGGCTTCGTTGGTGACGGTCCCGTCGAGCAGGCGGGCGCCGAAGGTGCCGGTGGCCTGGCGGCGGGTGTCGCCGTACTCGTCACCGTCGTGGTCGGAGGGCTTGACGCTGCTGCCGTGCTCCAGACTCGCGGGGAAGCTGGCGCCCGCGTCCCGCAACTGCTGGTCCAGACGTCCCGTGAGGAACCCATCCAGTTCGAGCACGGCGGCCACCCCGACGGCGGCGCAGCTGACGGCGAGCAGCACCACGAGCCCCGCGGTGAGCCGGGCCCGGAGCGTGTGCGGGCGCGGCAACCGCAGCCCGCGCGACCCGCCACCTCGCGGGCGCCGGCCACGCAGCCGAAACCCTCGCATCCCACCCTCTCGCAGACGCCCGCCACGCAGCCGAAACCCGCGCGCCCAGCTCCCTGGGAACCAGCCCGCTCGCAGCCGGCCCGCCCGCAGCCGAGCCACCGGCCCCCGCACCCCCGCCCACCGCGCCCTCACCGGCCCACGACCGGTTTGAGGACGTACCCCGCGCCCCGCACCGTATGGATCATGGGCTCGCGGCCCGAGTCCACCTTCTTGCGCAGATAGGAGATGTAGAGCTCCACGACATGGGCCTGGCCGCCGAAGTCGTACGACCAGACGCGGTCGAGGATCTGGGCCTTGCTGAGCACCCTGCGCGGGTTGCGCATCAGATAGCGCAGCAGTTCGAACTCGGTCGGCGACAGTTCGATCAGATCGCCGCCGCGGGCCACCTCGCGGGCCTCCTCGTCCATCACGAGGTCCCCGACCACGAGCCGTGGTCCCTCGTCCAGCTGGCGGGCCATGCCCGCGCGGCGCAGCAGGCCGCGCAGCCGGGCGACGACCTCCTCCAGGCTGAACGGCTTCGTCACATAGTCGTCGCCGCCCGCGGTGATGCCGGTGATGCGGTCCTCGACGGCGTCCCGTGCGGTGAGGAAGAGGACGCAGACGTCGGGTTTCACGGCGTGCAGATCGCGCAGTACGGCGAAGCCGTCGGTGTCCGGGAGCATGACGTCGAGGACGACGGCATCGGGCAGCAGGCCGCGCGCCTCGGTGACGGCCGCTGCCCCGTCGCCCGCCGTCCGTACCTCCCAGCCCTCGTAGCGCAGGGCGCCGGAGAGGACCTCGGCCAGGTCCGGGTCATCGTCGACGACGAGGACGCGGACGGGGGTGCCGTCGGGACGGGTGAGCTCGGGGCGGCCGGAGCGGAGTGTGTTCATGGCTTCTCACAGCATCGCCCCTCGTCGGCCACGGTGCCGCCCGGTCAAGCTCTGAGTTTCCTCTGAGTGCACCGACACGGCTCGCGGCCGGTCACCCAGGTGTACGCGCCCCTCGTACGCCGCCCGCTCGGAGATGCGGACCGCCGGCGCCGCCCGCTCAGAGCCCGCTCAGAGGTGCGGACCGCACAGTTGTCTCCCGGACAGCCGAAAGGACGAGCACATGACCACCGTGTACGAACAGCGTGCGGCGCCTGCCGTGCCGCTGGAGGCACGCCGTTCCCCGGCCGGGCTGCTGCTGGCGCTGCTCTGGGCCGGTGCGCTCGCCGTGGTCGCGCTGTGGTGGGCGGACACCCGTTCGGTGGTCGGAGCGGCGGGCTGGCTGACAGACGGCGGGCGGATCGCCGGGCTGCTGTGCGGCTACGGCTGCGCGGTGCTCGTCGCTCTGATGGCCCGCGTCCCGCTCCTGGAGCGGCGGATCGGCTCGGACCGGGTGGCCCGCTGGCACGCCATGGCGGGGCGCTACACGATCTGTCTGCTGGTCGCGCACGTCACGCTGATCCTGTTCGGGTACGCCGCCCAGGACGGCAGCGGGATCGTGCACGAGCTGACGACCGTCGTCCTCACCTACCCGGAGATGCTGAAGGCCACGGCGGGCGCGCTGATCCTGGTCGCCGTCGGGATCCTGTCCGCGCGTGCGGTACGGCGCCGGGTGAGCCACGAGTTCTGGTACTACGTACACCTGCTCACGTACGCCGCCCTCTTCCTCTCCTTCGGCCATCAGCTCGCGCTGGGCGCCGACTTCACGGGCAACTCCCTTGCGCAGGCCGCCTGGTACGCGCTGTACCTGGGCGCCGCGGCGCTGGTTGTCTGGTTCCGGATCCTCACCCCGGTCCGGCTCAATCTGCGCCACCGACTGCGGGTGGAGTCGGTGCACCAAGAGACGTCCGACGTGTTCTCCGTCGTCGTACGCGGGCGGCACATCGATGAACTCCGGGCGCAGCCGGGGCAGTTCTTCCGCTGGCGATTCCTCGCGGAGGGGATGCGCTGGACCTCCTCGCCGTACTCGCTGTCGGCCCCGCCCCGACCCGACCTGCTGCGCATCACGGTCAAGGCGCTCGGCGGCCACAGCGCGTCCGTCCCGCTCCTGCGTCCCGGAACACGGGTGTGGGCGGAGGGCCCGTACGGCTCGCTGACCGCGGACCGGCGCAGCTCGCACAAGGTGCTCCTGATCGCGGCCGGGGTCGGCATCACTCCGCTGCGGGCCCTGTTCGAGACGCTGCCGGGTCAGGTCACGCTGCTCTACCGGGCACGGACGGCCGAAGACCTCGCACTCGGCGCCGAGTTGGAGGCCATCGCACGGTGGCGCGGGGCACGCGTGGTGTACGCGCTCAACGGCGCGGACGGCTCCCGGCCGCCCTTCACGGCCCAGACGCTGCGTGCGGCCGTCTCCGATGTCGGCGGGCACGACGTGTACGTGTGCGGGCCCGACGCCTTCGCACGGGACGTGTACCGGGCGTTGCGCGCGGCAGGTGTCCCTGACCGCCGCATCCACCACGAGTCGTTCGAGCTGTGAGCACCGTCGATCCCGTGAGGCGCAGGAGAGCTGTGAGCACCGTAGATCCATGAAGCGCGGGAGAGCTGTGAGCACCGTAGATCCGTGAAGCGCAGGAGAGCTATGAGCACCGTAGATCCCATGAAGCGCAGGAGAGTTGCGAGGACCCCGTGCACGCCCTGAACCGGAACCGCCCGCTGCGCCGTGTCGTGCTGGCGACCGCCGCCACCGTTTCCAGTGTCGTACTGCTGCTGTCGCTGAAGCCGCACAGCACGCCTGCCGTCGCCCTGCCCTCCAACAGTGGCGCGAGCACAACCGGAAGCAGCGGCAGCTCCGTTACCGGCACCACCACCGGAACGCTCACCGGCACCACCGTGCAGACCCGCTACGGGCCCGTGCAGGTCCGCGTCACCCTGAAGAGCGGCAAGATCACCGACGTCACGGCCGTCTCCTATCCCCAGGACAACCCGAGGGATCAGCAGATCAACAGCTACGCGATACCTCAGCTCAAAAGGGAGGCGATCACCGCGCAGAGCGCCAACATCGACACGGTGTCCGGTGCCACTTACACGAGCGACGGTTACCGCCAGTCCCTCCAGTCCGCACTGGACTCGGCAACCGGTTGAACACACAGCGCTCGGGCCACGTACCTCTGGGCCAAGGGGGCCCCTCCCCTTTCCCCGTCCCCACGGACGACCACGGAGGAACCGTGTCCACGATCGCCGGTGGCCGCGCCGCGCGGCGCCAGACCATGCGCCGCATCCGCCCTCGCCGCTCCCCCGCCGTCCTGCTGCTGCTCGCTGTCTGGGCGGGTGCGGCCGGGGTCATCTGGCTGTGGTGGAGCAACACGCCGTCCATCGCGGACCACACCAGCCAGATGATCAACGCGGGCCGGATCACAGGCTTGTTGGCCGGGTACTTCATGGCCCTCGTGGTGCTGCAGATGGCCCGGGTGCCCGCCCTGGAGCGCCGGGTGGGCTCCGACCGGGTGGCCCGGTGGCATGCGATGAGCGGCCGCTACACGATCTCTCTGGTCGTCGCCCATCTCGTGCTGACGATGTACGGCTACGCGCTCCAGTCCGGCCGGACCTTCGGCGACATCGTCCAGCAGACCATCGACTCGGTCAACCAACTGCCCGACATGGGCAAGGCCGCCATCGGCACCGGCCTGTTGTTCCTCATCGGCCTGCTCTCCATCGGCCCGGTGCGCCGCAGGATGCCGTACGACACCTGGTACCACATCCATCTGCTCACCTACGCCGCCGTGTACCTGTCGTTCTGGCACCAGCTGTCCACCGGCAACGACTTCGCCGTCCAGCCCACCGCGAAGACGGCCTGGTACGCGCTGTACGGGACGGTGACCGCGCTGATGATCTGGTACCGGGTGATCGTGCCGGTCCGGCTGAACATGCGGCACCGGATGCGGGTCAAAGCCGTGATCGAGGAGGCGCCGGGGATCGTGTCGGTGCTGATCAGCGGGCGGAAGCTGCACCGGATGGGTGCCGAGGCCGGGCAGTTCTTCCGCTGGCGCTTCATGGCGCCGGGGATGCGGCTCAGCTCCCACCCGTACTCGCTGTCGGCGGCGCCCCGCCCCACCATGCTGCGCATCACCGTGAAGGCGATCGGCGACCACAGCGCCGCGCTGCGCGAGCTGGAGCCCGGCACCCGGGTCTGGGCCGAGGGCCCGTACGGCGCGCTGACGGCGTCCAAGCGCAGCCGCGGAAAGGTCCTGCTGGTGGCCGGCGGCGTCGGCATCACGCCGATGCGGGCACTGTTCGAGACACTGCCCGGCGCCTCCGGAGACCTGACGCTCCTCTACCGGGCCAACAGCACCCAGGACCTGGCGCTGTGGGACGAGCTCGCGTCCATCTCCAAGGAGCGTGGGGCCCGCCTGATGTACGCGGTGAACAGCCCCGACGGGGCGCGCCCGGACATCTCGCCGGACAGCCTGCGCCGCAAGCTGCCGGACATCGAGAACCATGACGTCTTCATGTGCGGGCCGCCCGGCTTCGCGCAGCAGGTGTACGAAGCACTGCGCGGCGCGGGAGTCCCCGCCCGCCGTATCCATCACGAGTCGTTCGAGATGTGAGCGACGGGAGTCAGGAGCGATGAAGAAGAGCCACCCCCTCAGGCGTGTCGTGCTCGCCAGCGCCGCCACCGTGTCCGGGATCGTCCTGCTGCTGTCCCTGAAGCCCGGGTCCGACCCGGCCTCCGCTTCGGCGCAGGGCGGAGCGGCCGCCCAGGCGACGGTGGCCGGGCAGGAGTCGCCGCAGGGCGGCAGCTCGGACCAGTCGTCCTCCGGAACGCGTACGGTCACCGGAAGCGTGGCCGACACCCAGTACGGGCCTGTCCAGGTCCGTCTCACCCTCAGCGGCGACAAGATCACCAAGGCCGAGGCGGTCCAGGCGCCCAGCGGCGGCCAGAGCACCACGGTCACCGCGGACGCCGTACCGAAACTCAACCAGGCGGCCGTCGCCGCGGGAACCGCCGACATCGACGCCGTCTCCGGTGCCACCTACACCAGCGCCGGATACAAGAAGTCCCTCCAGTCCGCCCTCGACCAGGCCGCCGAGAGCGCACCGGCCGAGCCGGCGGCGTCGCCGTCCCAGCCGGCCGCGTCGTCCGCGGCAGCCGCGGCGCCCGCCCCCGACGGCCAGACCGTCGACGGCGATGTCGTCCAGACCCAGTACGGGCCCGTCCAGGTCCGCCTCACCCTGAACGGCACATCGATCTCCAAGGCCGAGGCCATCCAGGCACCCAGCGGGGGACAGAGCACGGAGGTGACCAGCAATGCCGTACCGAAACTCAACCAAGCGGCCGCAGCCACCCAAAGCGCCGACATCGACGCGGTCTCCGGAGCCACCTACACCAGCGCCGGATACAAGAAGTCCCTCCAGTCCGCACTGGACAAGGCCGGTGCCTGACCCGGCGGAGGCCTTGCCCGCGCTGCGCCACGTCGAGGAGGTCATGGGCACCGTCTTCTCGTTCGACGTGCGCGGCGGCGAACCTGCGGCCGTTCAGGCCGCGTTGGAGGAGGCGGTCGCCCAACTCCACCGGGTGGACGAGGTGTTCAGCACCTACCGCCAGGACAGCCAGATCTCGCGTCTGGCGCGCGGTGAGCTGACGGTCGCCGAGTGCGATCCGGAGGTCGCCGAGGTGCTCGACCTGTGTGCCGAGGCGGAGCGGCTCAGCGAGGGCTGGTTCAGTACGACGTACGAGGGACAGCTCGACCCGACCGGTCTGGTGAAGGGGTGGTCGACCGAGCGCGTGGCCCGGCTCCTCGCCGCGGCCGGGGCTAGCGGGGTCAGCGTGAACGGCGGTGGCGACGTCCAGCTGTGCGGCATGCCCGGACCGCAGCGGCCGTGGCGGGTCGGCGTGGCGGATCCGCTCCGCCCGGGTTCCCTGGCGGCCGTGGTCTCCGCCGCCGGCGCCGACGAACTGGCCGTGGCCACCTCCGGCACCGCCGAGCGCGGTGCGCACATCGTCGACCCGCGCACCGGCAAGTCCGCGGTCACCGACCTCGTCGCCGTGACGGTGGTGGGCCCCCACCTGACCTGGGCGGACACCTGGGCCACGGCAGCCTTTGCGATGGGCTCCCGCCAGGCACTCGACTGGCTGGAGTCACTCCCGGACGTGGAGGCCCTGCTCATCACGGCGGGGGACGAGGTCAGGTGTACGGGCGGGCTCGCTCAGCGACTCGGCTGAGCCCCGACAGGGGCGCGGGGCTGTCACATCATGCGGCTCCGCCGCGTGGGCGCGAGCAGCCACAACGGGTCCGCACCCGACGCACAGGACCCCGGGTGCGGCTCCACTCCCGTACACCTCAGTGGTTGTTCTGAGCCAGCCTCAGGAGGTGATCGGCCAAGGCCTGCCCCCCGGCAGGCTCCCGGCTGATCAGCAGCAAGGTGTCGTCCCCGGCGATCGTGCCGAGAATGTCCTGCAGCTCGGCCTGGTCGATCGCCGAGGCGAGAAACTGCGCCGCCCCCGGAGGGGTACGCAGCACCACGAGGTTCGCGGAAGCCTCCGCGGAGATCAGCAACTCCGCGGACAACCGCCGCATCCGCTCCTCCTTCGCCGACTCCCCCAGCGGCACGCGCGGCGTACGGAAGCCGCCCTCGCTCGGTACCGCGTAGATGAGGTCGCCGTCGTTGTTGCGGATCTTCACCGCGTTCAGCTCGTCCAGATCCCGGGAGAGCGTCGCCTGGGTGACGTGCAGCCCGTCGTCGGCGAGCAGCTTCGCCAACTGGCTCTGTGAACGCACCGGTTGCCGGTTGAGGATGTCCACGATCCGGCGGTGGCGTGCGGTGCGGGTCTGCGGTACGGCAGGCCCTGCGTGCTCGTGGTCCTGCGCCTGACTCATCGTCGTCTCATTCCCCGGTTCGTCCTTCCCCGTCGACCGCGTCGAGGACACCAGGGAGAGCCTGGAGAAACGCGTCCACTTCGTCATCGCCGAGGTTCAGCGGCGGCATCAGCCGTACGACATCGGGGGCGGGCGCGTTGACCAGGAGACCGGCATCCTGAGCCGCCTGTTGCACCTGCGGTGCGAGCGGCTCGGTGAGCACGATACCCAGGAGCAGGCCCGCACCCCGGACATGGTCGATCAACGGATGCCCGAGTGACTCGATTCCGTCCCGCAGTTTCTCGCCCGTGCGCTTCACGTTCTCCAGGAGCCCCTCGGACGCGATCGTGTCGAGTACGGCGAGTCCGGCGGCGCAGACGACCGGGTTGCCGCCGAAGGTCGTGCCGTGGTGGCCCGGCTTCAGCAGCTCGGCGGCCCGGCCGAAGGCGACGGTAGCGCCGAGCGGCAGTCCGCCGCCGAGCCCCTTCGCCAGCGTGACCACGTCCGGCAGGACACCCTCGTGCGCCTGGTACTCGAACCAGTGTCCGGTCCGGCCGATTCCGGTCTGTACCTCGTCCAGGACGAGGAGCGCGCCGGTCGCGGCGGTGATCGCGCGGGCGGCCTTCAGATAGCCGGCCGGGGGCACGACCACGCCCTTCTCGCCCTGCACCGGTTCGATGATCACCAGTGCGGTGTCCTCGGTGACCGCTGCGGCGAGGGCCTGCGGGTCGCCGTACGGGACATGGGTGACGTCACCGGGCAGCGGCAGGAACGGGTCCCGCTTGCCGGGCTGGCCGGTGAGCGCGAGGGCGCCCATGGTCCGGCCGTGGAAGGCGCCGTGGGTCGCCACCATGTGCTTGCGGCCGGTCAGCCGTCCGATCTTGAAGGCGCCCTCGACGGCCTCGGCGCCCGAGTTGCAGAAGTACACCCGGCCGTCCCGCCCGAAGAGCTGGAGCAGCCGTTCGGCGAGCGCGACGGGCGGCTCGGCGACGAACAGGTTGGAGACATGGCCGAGCGAGCCGATCTGCCTGCTGACCGCCTCGACGATCGCCGGGTGGGCGTGCCCGAGCGCGTTGACCGCGATGCCGCCGACGAAGTCGAGGTACTCCTTGCCGTCGGCGTCCCACAGCCGGGTGCCCTCGCCGCGCACGAGGGGCAGCCGCGGGGTGCCGTAGTTGTCCATCAGCGAGCCCTGCCAGCGCTGGGTGAGCTCTGCGTTGGTCGCGGTCCCGGTCATGCGTCCCCCTCGGTGCTCTCGTCCGGCACGACCATCGTGCCGATCCCCTCGTCGGTGAAGATCTCCAGCAGGATCGAGTGCTGGACCCGGCCGTCGATGACCCGGGCCGTGGTGACGCCGTTGCGTACGGCGTGCAGACAGCCCTCCATCTTCGGCACCATGCCGCTGGCCAACTCGGGCAGCAGCTTCTCCAGTTGGGCGGCGGTGAGGCGGCTGATCACCTCGTCGCTGTTGGGCCAGTCCTCGTAGAGGCCCTCGACGTCGGTGAGGACCATCAGGGTTTCGGCACCCAGCGCCGCAGCGAGTGCCGCAGCCGCCGTATCAGCATTGACGTTGTAGACATGTCCGTCGTCCTGGGAGCGGGCGATCGAGGAGACGACCGGGATACGGCCGTCGGAGAGCAGTGCCTCGATGGCACCCGTGTCGATTGCGGTGATCTCGCCGACCCGGCCGATGTCGACCGACTCGCCGTCGATCACGGGCCGGTGCTTGGTGGCGGTGATGGTGTGCGCGTCCTCGCCCGTCATGCCGACGGCGAGCGGCCCGTGCTGGTTGAGCAGCCCGACCAGCTCACGCTGCACCTGCCCGGCAAGCACCATGCGTACGACGTCCATCGCGTCCTCGGTGGTGACCCGCAGGCCCGCCTTGAACTCGCTGACGATGCCGTGCTTGTCGAGGGCGGCGCTGATCTGCGGGCCGCCGCCGTGCACGACGACGGGCTTGAGGCCGGCGTGGTGCAGGAAGACGATGTCCTGTGCGAAGGCGGCCTTCAGGTCCTCGTCGATCATGGCGTTGCCGCCGAACTTGACGACGACGGTCTTGCCGCGGTGCCGGGTCAGCCAGGGCAGCGCCTCGATGAGGATCTGGGCCTTGGGGAGTGCGGTGTGTTTCCGCGTCATGTTGCTCATGAGCTGTAGGCGCTGTTCTCGTGGACGTAGTCCGCGGTGAGGTCGTTGGTCCAGATCGTGGCGGTCTCCTCGCCGGCGGCGAGGTCGGCGACGATGTGGACCTCGCGGTAGCGCATGTCGACGAGGTCGCGGTCCTCGCCCACGCCGCCGTTCTTGCAGACCCAGACGCCGTTGATGGCGACGTTGAGCCGGTCGGACTCGAAGGCGGCTTTCGTGGTGCCGATCGCCGAAAGCACGCGGCCCCAGTTGGGGTCCTCGCCGTGGATCGCGCACTTGAGGAGGTTGTTGCGGGCGATGGAGCGGCCCACCTCGACGGCGTCGTCCTCGGTCGCGGCGTTCACCACCTCGACCTTGATGTCCTTGCTCGCGCCCTCGGCGTCCCGGATGAGCTGCTGTCCGAGGTCGTCGCAGACCTTCCGTACGGCCTCCGCGAACTCGCCCTGTTCCGGGGTGACTTCGGACGCCCCGGAGGCCAGCAGCAGCACGGTGTCGTTGGTCGACATGCAGCCGTCGGAGTCGACGCGGTCGAAGGTGGTGCGGGTGGCGGCGCGCAGGGCGCGGTCCAGTACGTCGCTCTCCACGTCGGCGTCCGTCGTCAGGACCACGAGCATGGTGGCGAGGCCGGGGGCGAGCATGCCGGCGCCCTTGGCCATGCCGCCGACGGTCCAGCCGTCGCCGGTGACCACGGAGGTCTTGTGGACGCTGTCGGTGGTCTTGATGGCGATGGCGGCCTTCTCACCGCCGTGCTCGCTCAGGGACGTGGCCGCCGTCTCGACTCCCTTGAGCAGCTTGTCCATCGGGAGCAGCAGACCGATGAGGCCGGTGGAGGCGACGGCGACCTCGGCCGCGTTGAGCCCGAGGGTGTCGGCCACCTTCTCGGCGGTGGCATGCGTGTCCTGGAAGCCCTTGGGTCCCGTACAGGCGTTGGCGCCACCGGAGTTGAGGATCACCGCGGTCACCCGGCCGCCCTTGAGGACCTGCTCCGACCAGAGCACCGGCGCGGCCTTCACACGGTTGGAGGTGAAGACGCCCGCGGCGGCCGGACGGGGCCCGTTGTTGACCACGAGGGCCAGGTCGGGGTTGCCGTTCTCCTTGATGCCTGCTGCGATGCCGGAGGCAGTGAAGCCCTTGGCAGCGGTGACACTCACGGTGCGACTCCGATCGTGGAAAGACCCATGTCCTCGGGAAGCCCGAGGGCGATGTTCATGCTCTGGACGGCACCGCCCGCGGTGCCCTTGGTGAGGTTGTCGATGGCGCTGATCGCGATGATGCGGTGCGCGGCGGCATCGAGGGCGACCTGTACCTGAACGGCGTTGGAACCGTGGACAGACGCCGTCGCGGGCCACTGCCCCTCCGGCAGCAGGTGCACGAACGGCTCGTCCGCGTACGCCTTCTCGTATACGGCCCGTACGGACTCCGCGGTGACGCCGGCTTTCGCCTTGGCGCTGCACGTGGCGAGGATGCCGCGGGGCATCGGGGCGAGGGTCGGCGTGAAGGAGACGGTGACGGGCTCGCCCGCTGCGGCGCCGAGGTTCTGGATGATCTCGGGGGTGTGTCGGTGGCCGCCGCCGACGCCGTACGGGGACATGGAGCCCATCACCTCGCTGCCGAGGAGGTGCGCCTTGGGCGATTTACCGGCGCCCGAGGTCCCGGAGGCGGCGACGATCACGGCCTCGTTCTCCGCGAGGCCCGCCGCGTACGCCGGGAAGAGCGCCAGGGAGGCGGCCGTCGGGTAGCAACCGGGCACCGCGATGCGCTTGGACCCCTCCAGCGCGGTGCGGGCACCGGGCAGCTCGGGGAGACCGTACGGCCAGGTCCCGGCGTGCGCGGAGCCGTAGAACCGCTCCCAGTCGGCCGGGTCCTTCAGCCGGAAGTCGGCGCCCATGTCGACGACGAGGACGTCCGGGCCGAGCCGCTCGGCGACGGCGGCGGACTGTCCGTGCGGCAGCGCGAGGAACACGACATCATGCCGCCGGCCCTGACCGGCGAGCACCTCCGGGGTCGTCTCCTCAAGGACACGGCCGGCGAGCGGCAGCAGATGCGGCTGGAGCGCACCCAGTCGCTGGCCCGCGTTGGAATTGCCGGTCAGAGCGCCGATCTCGACCTCGGGGTGCACCAGAAGCAGCCGCAGCAGTTCCCCGCCCGCGTACCCACTCGCTCCCGCCACCGCCGCACGTACCGCCATGGAACCCTCCTCCTCGATGGCATGACTATACGTTTCGCTGCACGTTTATGCAACGCGAATGTTGCCGCGGGCCCACCCATTGCGACCGAGATTTTTAGTTGGCACATGGAGAACGCTAGTTGGCAAATCTTGGTCCCGTCACGCTGTGTTGCGGGCAGTACCGGCGAAACGCCCCCGTTGCCGGTCGAGTGATGCTTCTCTGGATGAGTGGGCAAGGCAGCGCTAGCGAAGATCCCGTCGGATTCAAGTCAGCTGGACCACCTTGTCGTGGCGTACGACGGGGACGCCGGACTGCGGGATCGGCTGCGGCTCGGGGACGACTGGCCGCGTCGGTGGAGTTCGACGTGGCAGGTGGGCGCCGACGAGGTCTGCTGGCCGGTCCGGGATAGAGGGTGTCTGAGAAGCCCCGTTCATTGCAGGTGAGTTGGTAGTCCCTGCGCTGATGGAGGCCGAGATGGCCGGGGAACGGCGCGCGTATCCGACCGATCTGTCCGACGTGGAGTGGGCGGTTCTGGCGCCGCTCGTGCCGCCGCCGAAGCCGGGTGGACGGCCGGCGAAGCACCCTCGCCGGGAGATCATCGATGCCCTCGCGTACTGGGTGCGGGCCGGCTGCGCCTGGCGGCTGCTCCCGCCCACCGCCATCAGGGATCCGGCCGACCATCTTCACATCCAGGTGCACCTTGTGTCCGGGCCAACGGGCGGTGATCTTCCCGGCCCCCTCCCTTGAACACACCGTGCGCTGTGCGGCGCGTCACCATGGCGCGGGTCCGGCACCGACGGCACCGGACCCCGCGCATGCCCTACGCGTGCAGCCGCACGGTCACCAGGACACGGCCTTCAGCGCGTTCACGGTGCCCCACCCGTAGAACCCGTTGTGGTTCTTCGAGCCCTTGCACACCGCGTCGATCTTTCCGTCCGCGTCGATGTCATACGGATCGGTGCACGCCGTCTCGTCCGCCTCGGCGTACAGCAGGGCCTTCACCATGGCGGCGGAGGCGTCCGGATGCGTCGACTTGATGAGGGCCGCCACGCCGACGACATGCGGGGTGGCCATCGAGGTGCCCGACATGTATCCCCACTTGCCGCCGGGCAACGGGCCGAGGATCTTACCGCTGGTGGCGGGCGGGGCGGGGGCTTGGTAGGCGGTCGAGTCACCACCGGGGGCGGCGACGTCGATAACACCGAGGCCGTAGTTGGAGAACGACGACTTGAGGCCCTTCGCCCCGGTCGAGGCGACGGTCACCACGCCCGGCAGCTGAGTCGGGATGGCGAAGCACTGGTGCGGGTCGATCACCCGGTCACTGGGCGTGCCGTCGTTGGGGGAGACCGGGTCGGTGATGGAGGCGGCGTCCAGGTCGTAGCCATCGTTGCCGCCCGCCGCGACATTGACTGTGCCCTTGCGCTCCGCGTACTGCGACGCCCGGGTGATGGCCTCCGCGAGAGCCTTCTGGTCCGGGTCGCTCGCGCAGTTGAAGTACCAGGGGTCAGTGTAATAGCTGTTGTTGGTGACATCGACGTGGTGGTCGGCCGCCCACATGAAGCCGCAGACCACGGCCTCGGTGTAGATGTAGCCGGCCGTGGTGGCCACCTTGATGCCCGCGACCCGCACGCCGGGCGCCACACCGGTGATACCGACGCCGTTCTTGGCGCCCGCGATCTCACCCGCCACATGGGTGCCGTGCGGGCTCTCCTCGGCGGTCGGCTGCCAGGAGCCCTCGGTGGTGTCCGGCTTGCCCGACACGCAGTTGGCGGACGCGTCGCGGTTGAAGTTCGGCGCGATGTCCGGGTGGGTGTCGTCCACACCGGTGTCGATGACGGCCACGGTGACACGGCGGCTGCCGAGCGTCCGCTCGTGTGCCTTGTCCGCCTTGATGGCGGGCAGGTCCCACTGCAGCGGCTCCAACGGGTCCTGCCCGTCAGCGGCCTTGGCGTGCGCGACCTCGTCGGCGGTGAGCGCCTTCGGCGTACCGACGTCCGTCGTGGACTGCGCCGGGAGCGGCGCGTGACGTGTGGCGCCCGCCGACTGCACTCCGGGTACCGCGCGCAGGGCGGTGGCGAAGCCAGGGTTCGTGGAGTGGACGACGATCACACCTATCTTGTCGTACGTCACGACGATCGTGCCGCCCGCCGCGGATATGACTCGCTGGACCGCTGAGAGGGTGTGACGGTCCGTCCTGGTGTTGACCACGTACGACAGTTCGGGTCCCTCGGCGGCCTGTGCGGCGGAGGCGGCGGGCGCGGTGCCCGCGGCGGCCGAAGCCGCGCCGGGCAGGAAGCCCAGGGAGGCGGTGAGCGACAGTACGACTGGTACGGCGAGGGCGAGGCGTCGTTTGGAAGTCAGCTGAGCCACAAGGTCTCCATATCATTCGAAAAAGTAAACAAGCTGGCGCTTGGTAGCGCCCGGCAGGTGCATGCCATGTGGCGGGAGAAGCTATCCACCGTCCCCTTTAGGGCGGCAATGACTTGCTCGTGATGACCTACGGGAAAAGTAAAGAGGAGGGTTGAATGGGCTCCAGGCTCCGCAGGAATGCTCTTGTGCGGGAGAGGCATGCGCTTCCCCGTACCCGTCCCCGCCGGTGAGCTACACCTCTCCGACAGCCATCGCCGTCACGCATCCGCAGCACGAGGAGATCCCGTGACCACCGACGCGCCTTCCCCCATCACGACTGCGGGCGGGATGCCGTCCGCCGAGGTCCAGGCGAGCGCCGAGTTCGGCGAACTGCGCCGCTCCCACCGCTCGTTCGCCTTCCCGCTGACCGTGGCGTTCATCGCCTGGTACCTAGTCTCGGTGACCGGCGTCGACGTGCTGCGTCCGGGCGCCGCGGGCAGCGTGGTGGCGTTCGGCGACTCCCTCACCGACGGTACGGGATCCACCGCGGACACGGTGCCTGGCACGAGTGCGGCCGGGGGACTCGCGGGTGTCAGATCCCGAGCGCGGTCTCGGGGAGCCGGGCGCGCAGCGGGTCCGCGAAGGCCAGCAGGACGCGCCGGTCGCCCTCGAAGGCCTCCCGGCTGTGCGCCATCCGGACGTTGTCCACCATCAGCAGGTCGCCCGCCTGCCAGGGTTCGCGGCGGGTCGCTCGCACATAGGCCTCGTTGATCACCTGGATGAGGTCGGTGGTGAAGGGTTCGCCGTTCCCCCACCCGGTGTTGAAGGAGAGGCCGTCGGGCCCGAGCACCGAGACGAGGTAGTCGCGGACGTCCTCATCGAGGCTCCACTCGGAGAAGAAGGCGATCTGGTTGAACCAGGACCGCCGTCCCGTGACCGGGTGGGTGATCAGGGCGGGTCGACGGTGCCAGGTCCGCAGGTCGTCGCCTCGCCACTCGAACTCGATGCCCCCCTCGCGGCAGTACCGTTCCACCTCGTCCCGGGAGGAGGTGCCGAAGGCCTCCGCCCAGGGCAGCCCGACCGTGTCGCTGTAGTTGCGGGTGAGCAGCCAGCCCTCGGTCTCCAGGCGGTCCACCACCTCGGCGGGGAGCGCGTCGACCACGGCGCTGGAGTCGGCCACAGCGGTGCAGCCGCCCTGGTCCGGGGCGATCAGGCAGCCCATGATGAGCATGGCGGGGAACTCGCGGGCGTAGCTCAGCTCGTGGTGCATGCACATGGTCTGGTCGTCGGCCCAGCTGGCGGTGGAGTAGACCGGTCCGGGGGCCTCGTCGCGGTGGGCGAACCCCTCGTGTTCCACCATCAGTTCATCGGTGTCGGCGAGCGCCTTGCTGACCGCGGCGAAGGTCTCCGGGTCGCCCAGCCCGAGGCCCCGCACCAGCACGGCGCCGTGCTCCGTGACGGCCGACCTCAACTCCCCCCTGGTGCGCCGGGCCCAGTCGAGGGCTCCATCACGTGCGTCATCAAGTGCGTCCACATGCCATACAACCAACGGGGAGCCGTTGCTGACCGCTGTCATCATCCGTCCTTCATCCATCACGCCGGCCGTGCCGGTGCTGTTCGATTCGCCGATGTCCGGGCTGTGCGGGACGGGAGCCCGTCCCGCACAGCCGGAACTTTCCGTGGTTCCAGGAAGAGGGGCTAGAAATCCAGCACGATGACCCCTTCACCGAGGAGGCTTTCCTCGTGGCGGACCTGGCGCGGGGCAACCAGCTCGGCCTGACCGGCGACGGTCGCGTGGGTGAACAGCTGTGCCACCCGGACCGCGCTGGAGAAGTGCTCGTTCAGCAGCGCGTGCAGGCGCAGCACCTTCAACGAGGAGCCGCCGAGTTCGAAGAAGTTCTGGTCGATCCCGGCGACGGGGCCGCCGAGGACGTCCTGCCAGATCGCGCAGATCTGCTCCTCGGTCGCGGAGCGCGGTGGCGTGGCGGAGACGGCCTGGTCGGACAGGAAGCGCGGGAGCGGCAGGGCGGCCCGGTCCTGCTTGCCGTTCGCCGTCGTCGGAATCGCGTCGACCACGATGAACTCGGCGGGGACGAGGACCGACGGCAACTGCTCGGCCAGGTGCGAGCGCAGCTGCGACGGCAGACGGTCCGTATCGGCGCCCGCACGAGGGACGGCGTACGCCACCAGGTGGTACTCCTCCGTGCTGCGGCGGTGCGCCACGACGACGCACGCGGACACCGACGGGTGCGCCAGTGCGACGCTCTCGATCTCGGCGGGGTGCAGGCGCACTCCGTTGATCTTGAGCTGGTCGTCGATCCGGCCGCGGACCTCCAGCAGCCCGTCGGGGCGCAGCCGGCCCAGGTCACCGGTCCGGTAGAGCAGGTCCGACGCGTCGGCGCGCTGCGGGTTCGGCAGGAAGGCCGCCTCGTTCGCCTCGGGGTTCTCGAAGTAGCCGAAGGTCCGGAACGGCGTGCGGATGAGGATCTCCCCCAGCTCGCCCACACCGCACAGCTCACCGTCGCGCATCAGGACGGCCTGGCACTGCGGCAGCGGCGAGCCCACCGGCAGCAGCTGCGGCAGCGCGGCGTTCCGCGGGACGCGGTAGGCGAACTTCGCCATCGTCGTCTCGGTCGGGCCGTAGAGGTTCACCACCTCGGCGGAGTCGGGGAGGACCTCCCGGAACCGCTCGACGAGCGCCGCCTTGAGCGGCTCGCCGGCCAGGAAGGCCAGCCGCAGCTCGCCCAGGCCGGTACCGGCCGACGCGTCCAGCAGCCATGACTGGAGCACCGTCGGTGCCGCGTGCAGCACCGTGATCCGCTCCCTCACCAGCCAGGAGAACACCGCCTTCCCGCCCAGCACGTCCTCGGGCCCGGGCAGCACCGTGGTGCCGCCGCTGACCAGGCCGACGAGCGTGTCACGGAGCATCACATCGAAGGAGGAGCTGGTCAGCTGAGCGCACCGGTCCTGCGACGTCACACCGAACTCCTGGCTCTGCCAGCGCAGGAAGTGGGTCAACGAGGCGTGCCGGCCCAGGACTCCGCGGGGCGTGCCCGTGGTTCCCGAGGTGAAGAACAGGTACGCGGGGGAATCGGGGTCCACCGCCGGGAGCGCCACCTCAGGGGCCGCCGGGAGCGACGCCTCGCGGCCCGCCAGCTGCGACAGCCCGGTACCGGCGTCCACGGTGGTCTGCGGCATGCCCTCGATGACGGCGGGCTGCGGCTCGTCGGCCTCCTCGACCCGGACGCAGAACACCGGAGCGCCGACTTCGACCAGGTGCCGACGCCGCCCTGCTGGCAGCGCCGGGTCCACGGGGAAGAACACGGCGCCACTGCGCAGCACGGCCAACATCGCCACGACGAACCCCGGACTCCGCGGCCCCGTCACCGCGACCACCTGTCCCCGCCCGCACCCCGCCGCGACCAGGTGCCGGGCGAGCTCCTCGGAGCGGTCGACCAGCTGCCGGTAGGTCAGGGCGGAGCCGCCGTGGCTGACGGCCGTGGCGTCCGGTGCGATCGCGGCCCGGGCCGCGATCAGTTCGGTCACCGGCGGCTGCGCGGGCGCGTCCATCGGCGTCGCCAGGGCCGCACCGGCATGGGCGTCACCGGGCAGGACCAGGGAGTACGCGTCCAGCGGGCGGTTCGGTGCGGCGACGACCTGGGTCAGCAGTGCGCTGAACTGCCCCAGCATGGCCGCCGCGCGGGCCGCCGAGCAGGAGTCGGTGCGGTAGACGAGCTCGATGTGCAGGGCGGCGTCGTCCCGCTCCGAGACGTAGAACGTGAACGGCAGCTTGGCCTCGGGCTCCCAGAGGGTGTCGTCGAACGACGTCTCCACGCCGTCGATCACCGCCTCCTCGTGGAGCCGGCCGAGGTAGTTGAGCAGCACGTCGAACACGGGACTGCGGTCGAGGCGCCGCATCGGGTTGAGTCGCTCCACCAGCAGCTCGAACGGCGCGGCCTCGTGCGCGTAGCCCTCGTGGAGCCCGGCGCTGACCTGGGAGAGCAGGTCGAGGAAGGTCGAGTCGCTGGCCAGCTCGGTCCGCAGCACGAGCGTGTTGAGGAACAGGCCGACGATGCTCTCCGTCTCGACGGCGTCACGGTTGGCCACCGGGTAGCCGACCACCACGTCCGACTGGCCGCTGAGCCGGGACAGGAGCAGGTTGAGCGCGGCCATGGCGATCTCGAACGGGGTCGTCGAGGTATGCGCCGCGAGCCTGTGCAGTGCCGCGCCGGTCTCCACGGGCACGCTCCGCGCGAGGCGGCCGTCGGCCCGGCCGCTGCCCTGGGGCTCCGGCACGTCCGTCGGCAGTTCGAGCTGGGGCGCGCCCGCGAGCTTGGCGAGCCAGTACTGCAGATCGGGCTCGACCGCCCCGCTCGCCACCCGTTCCCGGACGGCCGCGGCGTAGTCGATGTATTGGACCCGCGACGGCGCCGGCACGGACTGCGCCTGCGACGGATCCGCCCGCCGGCCGTAGAGGGCCGCGAGATCGCGCATCAGCAGCCTCATGGACCAGCCGTCACCCGCGATGTGGTGGAGCGTGAGCAGGAACCGGTGCTCGGACGGGCCCGTCCGGAACAGGGCGAACCGGACCGGTGCCTCCTCGGTGAGCCGGAAGGGCACCATGTCGTCGGTCTGCACCAGCCGTGCGACGGCCTCGTCCAGCTCCGCGGGATCGCACGCGGTCAGGTCGTGCTCGGCGTAGGCCACGGGCAGCCCTTCCCGGACCCGCTGGGTCGGTGTCCCGCCGACCGCGTCGTAGGTGACGCGGAGCAGCTCGTGCTGGGCGACGAGGTCCTCCAGCGCGAGGCGCAGGGCGGGGACGTCCAGCGGGCCGCGGAAGGTCGCCAGCGTACGGATGTGGTAGGCGGTGCTGTCGGAGTCGAGCTGGGACAGGAACCACATCCGCTCCTGCGCGAAGGACAGCGGGTGGCCGTCCGTGCGGGCGACCACCGGTATCCCGGTGTGGGTCCGCGGGGCCGTCTCGTCCACCAGGCGGGCCTGGGCGGCGATGGTGCGGTGGGCGAAGTAGGCGGCCGACGGCAGGTCGAGGCCGAAGTGCTCGTTGACCCGGCTGGCCAGTTGCAGGGCCAGCAGGGAGTGGCCCCCGATCACGAAGAAGTCGTCCGTGCTTCCGAAGGCGTCGCTGCCGAGCAGTGCGGACCAGATCCCGGCCACCGCCCGCTCGGTCTCGGTGGCGGCCGCCACCCGCTCCGCGGTCGCCAGCTCCCCGTCGCCGAGCCGGGACAGCGCCCGGCGGTCCACCTTGCCGTTGGCGGTGAGCGGCAGGGTGTCGACGCGCAGGAAGTGGGAGGGCACCATGTGGGTCGGCAGGCGGCGCAGCAGCGCCGCGCGCAGGGCCTCGTTGGAGGGCGCCGAACCGGTGGCCTCCAGGTAGGCGTAGAGCAGCCCGGTTTCCCCGCCGCTCGCGCGGGGGAGGACCACGGCGCGCTCGATCCCGGGTTCGTCCCGCAGCGCCTGTTCGATCTCGCCCAGCTCGACGCGCTGGCCGCGGATCTTGACCTGGTTGTCGCGCCGCCCCAGGTAGCGCAGCTGTCCGTCGGGCGACCAGCAGGCCAGGTCACCAGTGCGGTACATCCGGCCGGTGCCGTCCCCCTCCGCGACGAACGGGCCATTGCCGAACGGGTCCGCAACGAACCGCTCCGCCGTCAGCTCCGGGCGGTTCAGGTAGCCGCGGGCCACCTGGGCCCCGCCGATGCAGAGTTCACCGGTGACGCCGATCGGGCACGGCCGGCCGCTGTCGTCGAGGACGTAGAGGCGGTTGTTGGGCGCCGGACGGCCGAGGGTGACCGGCCGGTCGCGTTCCACGTGCAGCGTGGTGACGTCCACGGCCGCCTCGGTCGGGCCGTAGTAGTTGATCAGTCGCGCACCGTCGTCCCCGACGGCGCCGAAGAAGCTCCGCGCGAGGCTGCTGTCGAGCTCCTCGCCGCTGCAGACGCAGAACCGCACTCCCGGGAAGCCGTCCTGACAGGAGTTCAGGTACTGGCTGAGCATGGACGGGACGAAGTGCACCACGGTCACCGCGTGGCGGCGGATGGTCGACCGGATCAGCTCGGGGTCGGACTCTCCCCCGGGCGGGAGCATGACCTGCCGGGCGCCGATCGCCCCGGGCAGCAGCAGTTCCCAGACGGAAACATCGAAGGTGTACGGCGTCTTCTGCAGGATGACGTCGTCCTCGTCGAGGCCCAGGTCCTCGACCATCCAGTGCAGCCGGTTGACCAGGGAGCGGTGCTCGACCAGGGCGCCCTTGGGGAGCCCGGTGGACCCTGAGGTGTAGATGCAGTAGGCGAGGTCGTCCGGCCCCGCGGCGGGCGGCGGGTCGTCGGTGCGCTCCGACAGCGGCCCGGCCAGGTCCAGCAGCGTCCGGCCGGTGAGGGCGGGGTCCACGGCGTCCCCGACCCGCAGCACGACGGCGCATCCGCTGTCGTCCAGGACGTGGCGGACCCGGTCGTCGGGGTCGGTCGTGCTCAGCGGCAGGTACGCGCCACCGGCTTTCAGGACGCCGAGGACCGCCGCCGTCAGGTCGGCGGACCGGGCCAGCCGCAGCGCCACCAGGGAGCCGGTCGCCACGCCGTACTTGTCGCGCAGCGTCCACGCCAGTCGGTTGGCCTGCGCGTTGAGCTCGGCGAACGTCCAGGACCGTTGCTCGTCGACGACCGCGACGGCGTCCGGGGTGCGCCGGACCTGCTCCTCGAACAGCCGCACGACGGTGGTGTCGAGGTCGTACGGTGCATCGGTGCGGTTGAAGCCGTGCGTGACGAGCTCGCGCTCGGCGGCGTCGAGCAGTTCGAGGGCCTCCACCGGCTCGTCCGGCCTTGCCACCGCGTCCGACAGCAGAACCTCGAAGTGGCGCAGCAGCCGTTCGATGCGGTCGGCGTCGAACAGTTCGACGGCGTACTCGACGGTGGCGAGCAGCCCTTCGGGCGTCTCCGCGAAGAACAGCGTCAGGTCCATCTTGCTGTGGCCGTTGCCGACGCGGACCGCCTGCACTCCGAGGCCGGGCACCTGTTCGCCGGGCTCGCCGAAGCCCTCATCGGACATGATCATGATGTCGAAGAGCGCGTTGCGCCCCACTTCGGCGTCGGCGCCCGCGTCACGGACCACCCGGTCGAACGGGTACTCGGCGTGGCCGAGGGCGCCGCGCACGGTCCGGTGACTGTTGAGCAGCAGCTCGCGGAAGCTCGCGCCGGGCGCCACCGGATCGCGCAGGGCCACGCTGTTGATGTAGCAGCCGATCTGGTCGAACAGCTCGGGCAGCGGCCGGTTGACGGCGGAGGTGCCCAGGGCGATGTCCCGCTGCCCGCTGTAGCGGTACACCAGCACCCGCAGTGCGGCGCTGAGCGCAGCGAACGCCGTGGTCCGCTCCAGCCGGCAGAGGTCCTTGAGGGCGGCCACCGTCTCCTGCCGCAGGACGCGGGTGGCGTTCGCGCCGAGGTGGCTGCGCACCGTCGGGCGGGGGCGGTCGGCGGGCAGGTCCACCCGCTCGACCGGCTCCTGGAAACGCTGCCACCAGTACTCCCGGGAGGCGTCCAGGGCGCCGCTGTCGAGCACGGTCTGCTGCCAGACCGCGTAGTCCTTGTACTGGAGCCGGGCCCCGTCCTCGGCCTCCTGCGGGGCGCCCCGCACACCTCGCCGGTAGGCGTCCAGCGCCTGGTCGAGGAGCACGGTCAACGACCATCCGTCGACCGCGATGTGGTGCGCCGCGAGGACCAGGACGTGGCGGTCGGCGGCCTCCTGCACCAGCATCACGTGCAGCAGGCGCCCGGCGGCCAGGTCGAACGGGCGCGACACGAAGTGCTCGATCAGCCGGTCGGTCCCCTGGGTGGCGACCCGGTACGTCCAGTCCAGCTCCGCGTCGGCGGCCGGCCGCTGCAGGGGCACGCCGTCCACGCTGCCGAACACGGTGCGCAGCGCCTCATGGCGCCGCAGCAGCTCGGTGAACGCCTCCTTGAGCGCCTCGACGTCCAGCTCGCCGTCCAGCCGGTAGACGGCGGGAACCGTGTACGCGGCGTGGGCGTCGCCGGACTGGACAGCCAGCCACATCGTCAGCTGCGCCGACGACAGCGGGTACCACTCCGCGTCCGGGGCGGACGCGATCTCACTGATGCTCTGCGGTGCGGTCATCGGGTTCACCTCGCGACTCGGGACTCGGCCAGTTCGGCGCGGCCGATCAGGACACCACCGCAACTGGTGCGGCACACCAGCTCCAGTGCCTCGTACTTCTCCCAGGTCGGCAGCGCCGCGCGGAACAGCGGGGCGACCTGCCGCAGGAACGCGGCGGCCGGGTAGACCTGGTCCTCGGCATGCTCCGGGCTGTTCGGCGGCTTCGCGAGGACGTCCTCGATGGCGAGCTCGCGGACCACCTTGGCGTACTGCGACCAGCGGACGAAGGTCGAAGTGCCCTCCTCCATCAGCAGGTGGAACATGCGCTGCGGCTCGGCGTCGGGGTCCACCGGACGGGCCCAGATGTCCTCCAGGTACTCCTCGTCGACCCAGGCGCGGCCCCAGGCGGTGTGCTGCCCGCGGGCCGCCCGGGTGGCGCGCTCATGGAGTTCGGCACGGGCCGGCAGCGGGATCAGGTCCGCCTCGGCGGTGCCGTTGGAGTACATCGGCACGCTGGTGAACGGCCACTGCTCCGAGCTGACGACCAGGACGTAGAGGAGCGCGGCGGTCAGCGCGCAGCCCACGACGGCCATGGTCGTGGCGACCGGCCCGTCGGAGGTGAAGACGTGCGTCGCCGGACGGTCGCCGGTGACCTGCTCGATCAGCCAGGGCCAGTCGAACAGCAGCAGGTAGCACCACATCTGGATGTAGTAGGCCGGGAACATGACCCAGAGGATGACGATGTGCATGGCGATCCACGCCAGGACCATGGGCATGCGCAGCTGCCAGCTGAACATGGCGGCCACCGCGCCGAGTTCGACGACCAGCGTGCCCCAGGCGGCCAGCCGGCACAGCCACGGCTTAGAGATCATCAACCGCGACAGCCACAGCCAGCGTGCCGCCGGCTGGGAGATCCGGAGGTAGAAGTTCAGCGCGGTGCCGTCGAACCAGCCCTGTCGGCCGAAGCGCAGCTTCGCGACGCCGGCGGCGAACAGGGTGTAGGCGAGTGCCACCAGCAGCAGGCAGGGGGCGAATCCCGACGTGAACGCGGAGTCGCGGGCCACCAGCAGGGGCCAGGCGGTGTGGTCGGCGAGCAGCCCGTCGAGCGAGAAGTCGTAGGACACCGAGAAGCACATGGCGAACAGGGTGTAGAGGGCTGCGTGGCTGGAGTGGTTGGCGCCCAGCGCACCGGTGTTCACCGCGTGCAGGAACGCGAAGCCCAGGAAGGTGAGGATCCCGGCGACCGGTTGCAGCAGGCCCGCCGTCGCGGCGATCCAGGCGACGATGGTCAGATTCCTGACCATCACGAGCACCGCCGGGCGGACCCATCGGATCCCTAGGACGCGCAGCGCGAGGACGGGAGTGTAGAAGGCCGACTCGGTCTTCGCCATGATCTTCGGCGCGAACAGCGGCGTGGGCTGCTGGTTCATACAGAGTACGAGCAGCCCCGCGTAGAGGACCGCCCTGAGGACGCCGGAAACCGGGGGCAGCTGATGGAGCCACCAATGGGTGATCATTGTGCTTCTTCCTCACCATGAGAGATGTGAGTGGTCGATGGACCCGGTCCGGTCAACCGGTCGCGCAGGAGTCTGACCACCTCGCCGAACGTCCCCGGCGCCACGAGGAAGAAGTGGTCTCCGTGGAAGATCCGCAGTTCGTACGATCCAAGCGTGAGCTCGGACCAGGCCTCTGCGGTGCCCGGCCGCACCCGGGGGTCCATATCACCGATCAGCGCGGTCACCGGGACGCGCAAGGGTTGCCGGGGCCGGTGGCTGTACGTCTCCACGGCACGGAAGTCGGCGCGCAGTGGCGGTAGGACCATCTGCCGGATGTCCGGGTGGCTGAGCAGCTTGACGTCGGTTCCCCCCATCGCCGCCAACTCGGCCATCAGGGCGTCGTCGCTGCGGGCGTGCAACCGCCGCGGATCGTCGGGCACGGCCGCGCCACGGCACCCGGAGACGAACAGTCGCGCGACCGGCACACCGCGTTCTTCGAGGAGCCCGGCCATCTCGTACGCGACAAGAGCGCCCATGCTGTGTCCGAACAGCGCCAGCGGCACATCGTCGAGTCCGTCCGCCGTCAGCGCGGCGAGCACCGCGACCGCCAGCTCCCGGATGTCGGTGATCGACGGCTCCCTGTGGCGTTCCTGCCGACCTGGATACTGCGCCACCAGCACGTCCACGTCGCCGGACAACGCCTCCGAGAACGGGAAGTAGAAACTGGCGGAGCCGCCGGCGTGCGGCAGCATCAACAGGCGCGAGGTCGGACGCCTCGGTGCCGGGTGGAACCTGCACAGCCATCGCCCGGCGCGGGACCCGGTGTCGGTGGTCATGCCTGACCCGCCATCTCGGCCAGGCAGCGACGCAGCTCCACGTCCACACGGGCGACAGCGTCGGCGCTGACGCCGTCCTCCCGCCACTGCGTGACGACCGTCCAGGAGCCGTCTGCGCCGGGAATCGCCTCGATCACGAGCTCCATCGCGGTGCGCGGCGGCCGGATCCGTATGGGCGTCAGCTCGACACCGGCGCCCAGAGCGTCGGCCGGCGGTGGCAGTTGAAGGACGACGAAGGTCTGGAAGAAGGGATGGCGCCCTCGGGCGGGTGCCAGTGCGCCCACCACGTCGTCGAACGGCGTGCGCGCGTGGTCGAGGCCGTCCACGACCAGCCGCACCGCACGGGCGAGTACGGTGCTCGCGTCCTCTTTCGGCTTCGCCGCCAGGCGGACGACGAACGGGTTGACGAAGTAGCCGACGGTCGACTCCGGGACGGGGTCGAACCGGCTGGCCGTCACGGTTCCGAGCGCCGGGTCGGCGATCCCGAAGGTCCGTGCCAGGGCGAGCCCGGCCGCGGCCATGAGTCCGGTCAGGACCGGTCCGCCCAGACCCGCGCAGACCGCCGCCAGGGCTGTCACCGTTTCGGCGTCCACGCGGGTGGCGAGCTCCCGTCGGGCCGCCTCGGCGGCACCACCGGTGGGCGCCGGCAGGAACGGCTCGGGAGCCGACCGCAGTTGGTCGGACCAGTAGGGGAGGTCCCGGTCGGCCCAGTCGGCGAGCTGGTGCGCCTCCCAGGCGGCGTAGCGCCGGTAGCTCAGCCGCCCTTCGTGCGCCGGGACGGGCCGTCCGGCGCAGCGGGCTTCGTAGGCGGCCCGCAGGTCGGCCACGAAGGCGTGCTCCGAGCTTCCGTCGAAGGACATGTGGTGCACCTGGAGGCAGAGCAGGTGCCGTTCGTCACCGATGCGGCAGAGCCTGAACCGCACCGGGATCTCCGAGTCCAGCGCGAACGGCCGGTCCCACCAGTCGGCGACGAGCGCCTCGGCGAGTTCCTGCGGTTCGCGCCCGACGGCGTCGGACGGCGGCTCGACCTCTTCCAGGATTCTGCCGGTCGGCTCGGGCGGCAGAATCCGCTGCACCGGGCCCTCGTCGCCCCAGAGGTAGACCGTCCGCAATGCCGCGTGCGACCGCAGGCACTCGGCGAGTGCCTCGGCGAGGATGTCCCGCCGGAGCGGACCGGCAAGCAGGTAGGCCAGCACGATGGTGTTGTCCGCCGCTCCCGGCGAGGCCATCTCGGCGAGCCAGAAGCGCTGTTGGGCGTGGGAGAGCGGGCCGTCGCTCTCCTCGTCGACTGCTTCCGGCAGTTCGTCGGCCCGCGCCGCACCGGCGCAGTAGGCGGTGATCGCCTCGACCGAACGGAGCCGGTAGACGTCGGCGGCGGTCAACCGGGCGTCGAGCCGTCGGCCCAGCCGGGCCGCCAGCCGGATGACGTCCAGGGAGTTCGCCCCGGCTTCGAGGAGGTCGTCGGCGGCGGTCAGCCGGGCCGTGCCCAGGAGTGCGCGCACCTCCGCCAGCGGACCGCCGGGGGCCTCGCCCACCGCCCCGACGCCTGCGGCCCGGTCGTCTCCGCCGGGTTCGGCTGCGGCCAGGTGCTCCTGGATCAGCGCGGCCACCGCCCGGCGGTCGGTCTTGCCGTTGGCGTTGCGGGGCATCCGGTCCACGTGGTGGAGGAGCGTGGGGACCATGGCGTCCAGCAGCCGGGTCGCCGCGAAGGCCCTGAGCTCCGGCGGGTCCAGGGGGCGCCGGTCGGCGGTGGTGTACCCGGCCACCAGGTGCCGACGGCTCCCCGACGGCGAGTCGACCACCACGGCGCAGGCCTGCGTGATCGAGGGGTGCGTCTCGAGGACGGCCTCCACCTCGCCGGGCTCGATGCGGATCCCGCGGACCTTGATCTGGTCGTCGATGCGTCCGCGGTAGCGGAGCAGCCCGTCCGCGTCCCGCTGGGCGAGGTCGCCGGTGCGGTAGTAGCGCTCGCCCTCGAGGTCGAAGAAGCGCCGCCGGGTCTCCTCCGGGTCTCCGGCGTAGCCGAGGGCGACGCCGTCGCCGCCGACCGCGATCTCGCCCTCGTACTCGCCCGTGGCGGCGCCGGGACGGCCGTCCGGGTCCAGCAGCCGGACCACGGTCCTGGGCAGGGGCGTGCCGATAGGGATCTCGGTGCTGCCCTCGGCCACGTCGCCCGGCCGGACGACGTGGTGGGTGGCGAAGATCGTCGACTCCGCCGGACCGTAGCCGTTGACCAGCTGCAGCTCCGGGAAGCCGGCGAGGACCTGCCGTGCGGCGGCCACCGGGACCCGCTCGCCGCCGGTCAGCACCAGGCGTAGCCCCTCGAAGACATCGGGCCGGTCCTCGGCCAGCGCGGCGAACAGCGAACTCGTCAGCCAGACGCTGTTGACGCCACGGCGGACGCCGGCCTTCAGGAGCTCCGCGTCCAGGGCGGCGGCACCGCGGTCCAGCAGCACGCTCCGGCCGCCGTTGAGCAGCGGCGCCCACAGCTCCAGCGAGAACGCGTCCCACGGCAGCGGTGACGCCTGGAGGAACACGGTGTCGGCGCCGACCGAGATCGCGGGACAGTCGACGACCGTCCGGAGGGTGCCGCGGTGCGGCGACAGCGCGCCCTTGGGCCGGCCGGTGGAGCCCGAGGTGTAGAAGACGCTCGCCGTGCGCGTGCCGTCGGTCTCCGCGGGGGGTGCGGCGGCGGGGTCGCCGGCGAACAGCTCGCCCGGCGTGACGGCGGGGACGTCCGTCCCGGCACCCACCTCCCCGGCGAGCTCGCCGTCGTCGGTGACGAGGAGACAGGTGTCCGTTCCGCGCACCGCGTCCGCGATCCGGAGCCGGGGCCACTGCGGGTCGACGGCCACGTAGGCGGCACCGGCCCGCAGGACGCCCAGCAGCGTGGCCACCAGGTCGATCGAGCGGTCCATCGCCACCGCGACCTGGGCGCCGACGGGCACGCCCCGGCGGCGCAGCTGCGCGGCGACGGCCTCGGCCCGTTCGACGAGCGAGCCGTAGCTGATCGTCTCCTCGGCCTGCTGGACCGCGACGGCGTCGGGACGGAGCCGGGCGTGGTGGGCGACCACGAGTTCTATCCGCTCGCCGTGGGCGTACGGATCGGGCGGGGCAGCGCCCCGGCGGGCGCGGTGGACGTCGGCTGCCGTACTCACTTGCCCGCCGCCGGCGTCCGTACCAGGTCGAGCTGCTCGGCCAGGCCCTGCACGGTGGTGTGGTCCAGCACGACCGAGAAGGCGAGCCGGGTGCCGAGTTCGCGGTTGATCCGGTGGCTCATCCGGAAGGCGAGCATGGAGTGCCCGCCCAGGGCGAAGAAGTCCTGGTCGCGGCCCACCCGTTCGACGCCGAGCAGGTCCGCCCAGAGGGCGGCCACGTAGTGCTCGGTCTCGCCGAGCGGTTCCGCGAAGTCTTCCGCGGCGTGGGCGTCGTGCCCTGCCAGCGCCTCCCGCAGGGCCGCGCTGTCTCGCTTGCCGTGCTGGGTGTACGGGATCTCGCTCTGGACGATGAAGCTGCTCGGCACCATGTAGTCGGGCAGGTCCCTCTCCACCCGGGCGCGCAGCTCCGCGATGTCCAGTTCCTCGCCGAGCACGACGAAGGCGACCAGTCGGCGGTCGTCGCCCTCGCCCTCGGCGAGCACGACGGCGTCCTGCACCTCGGGGTGGTGCCGGAGCGACTGCTCGACCTCGCCGGGCTCCACCCGGTAGCCGTGGATCTTCACCTGGTCGTCGGCGCGGCCGATGAACAGCAGCGCCCCGTCCGCACGCAGCTGTGCCAGGTCGCCGGTCCGGTACATCGGCATCGGGGCGCCGTCGACGGTGACCGTCACGAAGCGCTCGGCGGTGAGGTCCGCGCGGTCGAGGTAGCCGCGGGCCAGGCCCGGGCCGCCGACGAAGATCTCCCCGCGCTCGCCCGCGGGCACCTCCCGCAGGTCCGCGTCGAGCAGCCGGACCGTCACTCCGGCGAGCACCGTCCCGATCGGCACCGTGCCGGACCGCACATCCGACTCGGTCACCAGGTGCGCGGTACAGGCGGTGGTGGTCTCGGCCGGCCCGTACAGGTTGTAGAGCTGTCCCTGGAAGCGGCCCGCGAGCAGGTCGCGGCAGGCGGAGGGCTGGAGGACGTCACCGCCGGCGCAGAGCACTCGCAGCGACGCGAACGCGTCCCGGTCCTCCCGCACGACGTGGTTGACCACCATGGTGGGCACGAGCATCGCCGAGACGCCGTACTCCTCCATCTGCCGCCGGAAGCCCGCGGCGAGCAGTTCCGGTGCCGGCGGCAGGACGACTATCTGGGCACCGGCCGCGAGGGTGGTCCACATCTCGAAGTGGAAGGCGTCGAAGGAGACGTTGGAGATCTGCCCCGTCCGGTCCTCGGGGTGGAGCTGCGGCAGGCCGGGGTTGGTCGCGAACGACACGATGTTCCGGTGCTCCAGCACGATCGCCTTCGGCCGGCCCGAGGAGCCCGAGGTGAACAGGACGCTCGCCGCGTTCTCCGGCAATGGTGCCGCGCCCGCTCCCTGGCCGTCGAACCCGGCCCAGTCACCGATCGGCACGACCTCAGCGGGTACCGCCGTCAGCGAGCCGGCCGACGCCTGGTCGCTGAGGACGACCTTCGCGCCGCTGTCCTGCAGCATCCGGTCCCGGCGGGCGTCGGGGTAGCGCTGGTCCACCGCGACGTAGGCCGCTCCGGCCTTGAGGACGCCGAGCACCGCGACGGCGAAGTCGACGGAGCGGGGCAGGTAGACCCCGACCCGGTCCTCGGCGCCCACCCCGTGGCTGCTGAGCAGCGCGCCCACGGCGTCCGACCTGCGGTCCAGCTCCTCGTAGGTGAGCGTCGTCGTGCCGTCTCCGACAGCCGACCGTCCCCCGTGGCGCCGCACCGAGTCGGCGAAGAGCTCGACCAGGGTGGCGGCGCGTTCGTTCGTTGTCTTCACAGCTTCCTCCCGCACGCGTGCTCAGCGGCGGCGTGCGATCTCATCGTGGAATTCAGGCGATCCGGCGAACCGGCGGTGTGAACGACCCGGCCGTGCCGACCCGGACCACGTCATCGCCGCGGGCTGCGCGGCCGATCGGTGCGTGACGGCTGGTCGATCGGGGCCGCGGTCAGGGGCGAGGACGGCTGCCCGGTGGGTCAGGACGACGGCGTATAGACGAACGGCTGCGTCCCGACCACGGTCCGGAATCCACGCTTGGCGAGGATCGGCTCCGAGGTGGGCAGGGCGTCGGTGAAGACGAGGTCGAGTCCCCGGGCGGAGACCTCCGCCAGCCGGGAGCCCACGACCGCGGTGAACATGCCGCGCAGCCGGTGCGTCGTCTTCGTCCGGCCGCCGGCCAGTTCGGCGTAGGCGGCGCCCTCGGGGTAGTGCACCCGCCCGCCGGCCACGGGCTCCGAGCCCACGTAGGCCACGTGGACACTCATCACGTCCGGCGTCTCCTGCAGGCAGGCCCACAGCCGGCGCCGCTCCGAGTCGGCGTTCTTGCGGCCGATCTCCCGGGCGATCTCGGCGTAGTCGGCGAGGCCCTCCTCGTCGACCACACGGCGCACGTCGAAGGCGCTGGTGTCGAAGACCGCCATCGTCTCCGCCTCCAGCGGCAGGGCCAGCACCTGCTCCCGGTCGTCGGCGACGAAGCCGGCGGCCTCCAGGCGCGCGGCCAGGTCGGAGGGCGCGTCGTGGGTGTAGAGCTTCCACTCCAGCTCGTAGCCGCCCTTGTCCGCCAGGGCCTTCTCGGCCTCGATCACGGCGTCGGCTTCGTCCGCCGAGAGCCGGGAGAACCGGATCTGGCAGGACGAGCGGTCCTCCGAGAACTCGCGCACCACGCCGCCGTGTTCGGCCCGCTCACCCGTGGCGGCACGCCCGTGGTCCAGGGCGGCCAGGAAGTTCTTACTGGGGAGACCGGTCATGGGGGAATTCCTCCTGGGTCAAGATGTCGCTGATGGGTCGTGCGGTGGTCATGCCGTCGAGCACCGCCTGCAGGCGCCGCAGGATCAGCTGCGCCAGGTCCGGCGAGAAGACCTCCGTGTTGTAGCTCATCGCCAGGACCAGGCCGTCGGCGTAGCGCTGGAAGACGAACTGCAGGTCGGCCTGCTTGGCGCGCCGGTTGATGTCCTTCGGAACGAAGGCGACGGTCGCCCCGACCGGTGCCGCGTCCCAGCCGGACTCCATATGATCCAGGTTGACCACGACGTCGAAGAGCGGGCTGCGCTCGGGGCCCCGCTGCCAGCCCAGGTCGCGCATGATCTCGCCGTACGGGTACTCGTCGTGCTCGAACGCCCGCAGGATCGTCTGCTGGGCCCGGGCGAGCAGCGCCGGCACCTCGTCGTCCGCGGCCACCTTGAGGCGCAGCGGGACGGTGCCGATGAAGGTGCCGATCTGATCCTCGAACTCCTGACGGTCCCGGCCGAGGGAGTACGTCCCGATCAGGGAGTCGGTGACCCCTGTGGTGGCGAGGAGCAGCCCGACCGCGCACCAGCCGACGGTGAACTCGGTGACCGAGTGCTGCCGGGCGAGCGCCCCGAACCGCTCGGCGAGGTCGGTCGGGAGGGTCAGGTACAGCCGGTCGCCGGCGAGCGCGCTGACCTCGGGCCGCGGCAGATCGGCCGGAAGCGGTACCGGCACTGCCAGCCCGCTCAGCTCCCGACTCCAGAACTCCCGGTGCTCGCTGCGGACTTCGGGGGTCAGCCGGTCGTTGCGCCAGGCCGCGGCGTCCTTGTACTGGATCGGGAGTTCCGGCAGGTCGGCGGCGCGTCCGGCCACCAGTGCCTCGTACAGCTCGTGCCAATCGCGGAAGAGCACCCGCGCGGACGAACCGTCGGCGAACACGTGGTGGATCGACGTGAGCAGCAGGTGGGTGTCGGTGTCGAGGCGGATCAGGTCGGCCCGAACCAGCGGCTCCCGCGCCGTCTCGAACGGCTCGTCCTTGCGGGCGGCCACGAACTCGTGGACCTGCTCCCCGGAGCTGCCGGTCATGTCGTGGAAGCGGTAGTTGAGGGGGAGGGCACCCGGCGCGTGCACCGTCTGCACCGTCCGACCGTCGACGAGGTCGCAGGTCGTCCGCATGCTCTCGTGCCGCTCGACCAGCAGCTCGAAGCCGCGCCGCAGCAGCGACGGGTCGAGCGGGCCGCGCAGTTCCTGCAGGTCGTTGCGGTGGAAGGCACCGGGGTAGGCGCTCCCGCGGTCGATCTCCATCAGCAGGTCCTGCGTGCAGGCGCCCTCGTACTCCCCCGGGCCGCCCAGGCTCGGGATCGGTGCGACCACCTGCCGCTGGGCCTCGGTCAGGGCCTCGGCGAGGCCGGCGATCGTGGGGCTGACGAAGAACGTTTTCAGGTCGAGCGTGACGCCCAGTCGGCTCTGGACCCGTGCCAGCAGCTTGATGGCGCGCAGCGAGTTGCCGCCGACATCGAAGAACCGGTCCTCCTCCGTGACGTCGGAGACGCCCAGCACCTCACACCAGATCCCCGCAAGGTCCTGGGTGACGGCATCGGAGGGCCCCTGTGCTCCGGCCGGAGCGAGGGCGGGGGCGGGGGCGGCTGCAGTGGCCGGCTCGGCCGTCGTGCCGTCGGCCGGGCTCGCGGCGAGGCGCATCGGGGCCGAGGGGTCGTCGAGCGCCCGGTCGAGCAGGCGGCTGATGTCCGCCCAGAGCCGGTCGATCATCTCCGCAGTGAACCGGCCGCTGTCGAAGCGGATGGCCGAGCGGACCGTGCCCTCCTCCTCCGCCATCATGATGTTGATCGGAACGTCCCTGGTGTCCAGGTTCACCTCGACCGGCCGGACGGTGAGGCCGGGGCCCGCGAGAGCGCTGTGCGGCGCCTCGCCGTCCTCGCCGAACTGCTGGAACGCCACGATGACGTCGAACAGGCCCGAGGCCTGGAGCAGGCCGCGCTGCTGCAGCTCCTCCACCAGTTCCTCGTACGGGTAGTCGCTGTTGCGCAGGGCGTCGACGAACGTGGTGCGGACCGTCTCCGACAGCTGCTCGAAGCTGCCGTCGGCGTCGACCCTCAGTCGGAGCGGCAGGGACCGGATCAGCATCGCCACCAGCTGCTCCAGCGACTCGCTGTTGCGCCCCGCGATCAGGGTGCCGATGACCAGGTCGCCGTCCCGGCTGTACCCGTGGAGCGCGGCGGCGACGGCGCTCAGCATCGAGGTGAACACCGTCACCCCGTCGGCGTGGCAGAACGACTTGAGCCGCTGCCACAGCGGCACGGGGAGCTCGTAGTGCCGGTAGGCGCCGCAGTAGGAGGGGAGGCCCTCCGAGGCGACGGGGGCGGCCGGCAGGTCGAGGGCCGCCACCGGGGTGCCGAACCGGTCGAGCCAGTAGGCGGCGGCATCGTCGTGGCGGCCGCCGGCCTGCTGTGCCAGCTTGCGGTAGTGCTCGCCGTAGCCGATGCCGATCTCCGGCAGGTCCAGGGCCGCGCCGCGGTCGAAGTGGGCGTAGTAGGCGCCCAGGTCCCGGACCAGCAGCCCCAGCGACCACCCGTCGACGACCACGTGGTGGGTGCAGAGCGTCAGCAGGTGGCGGTCGGCGCCGATGGACGCCAACTGGGCCCGCAGCAGGGGGCCCTTCGCGAGGTCGAACGGACGGGAGGCGAAGGCCTTGGCCAGCGCGACGCTGTCCACGGCGCCGTGCGCGTCCCCGTCCAGCGGCGCTTCCAGCAGCTCCAGCGGCACGATGAATCCGGCCGCCGGGGTGATCCGCTGGGTCAACTCCTCGTCCGTGTAGGAGAAGACGGCCCGCAGCGCGTCGTGCCGTGCGGCCAGGGCGTCCAGGGCGCGCCGCAGCGCCTCGGTGTTGACGGTCCCGGTCAGCTCGAAGCTGCGGATCAGGTTGAAGGCCACCGAGCCGCTCGCGAACTCGGCCGCGAGCCATACGTTCAGCTGCTCCGCGGAGGTCGGCGCGGCGTCGAGGTCCGGCGGCGCGCCCTGCACGGCGGGCGTCGTGGTGGCGAAAGTGGTGACGTCCGCCAACTTCTCCAGGTAGGCGGCGAGTTCGGCCGGCGTCTCGTAGTCGAAGATCGCGTAGGAGTCGAGCTCCACGCCGTACACCGTCTGGAGCCGGTTGAGCACCTGGGTGGCGCCGATCGAGTCGCCGCCGAGGTTGAAGAAGGACTCGTCGGGAGCGATGGTCTCGATGCCCAGCACGCCCTGCCAGGCCGCTAGGACCGACCCGAGCACATCGGCGGGCTGAACGGCCTGGGCCGGGTCGGCGGCGACCGTCGCGCCGGTGACCGCTTCGCCGACCTGCGGGGCGGGCGCCACCGTGTTGGCGGGGTCCAGCCAGCAGCGGGTGCGGTCGAACTCATAGGAGGGCAGCTCGATCCTGCGGCCGTCGCCGGCGGTCTCCGCCCACCTCCAGCGGGCCCCTGCCAGATACATGTCACACAGAAAGGCCTCGAAGGCATCGGGGCGTTCGGCGAGCGCCACGAAAGAGTGTGCGGCGCCACCGCGGCCCGCGACCGCCGAGGAGACCGTCGACATGGGGCCGGCCTCGACGAACAGCACCCGCTGGTCGCCCAGCGCGGCGAGCAGACGGTTGACGCGGGCGTCCAGGTCACCGGCGTCGGCGTCCTCGGCGTTCACCGCCTGCCGTACCGCTTCGGTGAGTTCGACCCGGCCGAGGCTCGCGTCGATCACCAGCTTGCCGACGCCCTCCCCGACGACGTGGCGCGACTCGACGCCCATCCGCCCCAGCAGGCCGTACATCGCGTACTGGAAGGCGAACCCGCCCGCCTTCGGGTCTCCGGCGTGCGCACCGGCGGCCTGCTCGGCCTGGACGTACAGCCGGTCGAACTCGGGGTGCGCGCGACGCAGGGAGGCGGTCAGCGAGGCCGACGCCGTGCACCGTCCGGAGACCAGGATGACGGTGACCGCTGCGCTGCTCTCCGGGCCGGTCGTCGCGGGGTCGACGAGCGCGGCGGTGAGCCCGGCCGTATCGGCCGCGGTGACGCAGGCCCGGTACGGGAAGTGCTGCCGACCCGTGACCAGGGTGCGCTGGACGTCCTCGATGCGCAGGTCCGGGTGCTCGACGAGCCAGGACCGCAGGGCCTCGACATTGGCGGCGAGCGCCGTGGCGGTCTTCGCCGAAACGGGGATCCAGTTGCCGGTGTTCGAGGAGGGGCCCGGCTCCTCGCGGGCGGGCGCCTCCTCCAGGACGGCGTGCACGTTGGTCCCCATGACGCCGAACGCGCTGACGCCGGCCCGGCGGACGCCGGCGGCCGGCTCCCACGGCGTCAGTTCCATGGTCACGGTGACCGCCGAGTTCGCGAAGTCGATCAGCGGGCTCGGCGTCTGCGCGTGGAGGCTGGGGAAAAGCTGCCGGTTCCGCAGTGCGAGCACCGCCTTGACCAGGCCGGCCAGGCCCGACGCACTCCAGGTGTGCCCGATGTTGCTCTTCACCGAGGAGAGCGCGCAGAACTGCTTGCGGTCCGTCACGCGGCTGAACGCCAGGTCGATGGCCTCGATCTCGATCGGATCGCCGAGCCGCGTGGCGGTCCCGTGCGCCTCGATGTAGGAGATCGTGGTGGGGTCGACGGCGGCCTTCGCCCACGCCTGCTCGATCACCTCGGCCTGCGCCGAGCTGTCCGGCGCGGTGAGGCTGCCGGAGCGGCCCGCCACGTTGTTGGCCGCGGTGCCCTTGATGACGGCATGGACGACATCCCCGTCGCGCAGCGCCCGGTCCAGCGGCTTGAGTAGGACGCTGACGACGGCCTCGCCGGAGCCGGTGCCGTCCGCATCCGCCGAGAACGCCCGGGTCTTGCCGTCCGCGGACCGGATGCCGAGGTCCAGCTCGTCCTCGTCGTCCTTCGGGTCGCCGAAGAGGTTCAGGTTGACGCCGCAGACCAGGGCCAGCTCGGCGTCGCCGAGCAGCAGGTCGTTCACGCCGTGGTGGACGGCAAGCAGGGCCGACGAACAGGACGAGTCGACCATGGCGGCCGGCCCGCGGAGCCCGAAGAACCGTGCGATCCGGCCCGCGGTGGCCGCGGCGTGGGTGCCCATCACCATGGTCGGCTCGACCTGGCGGGCGAGCTGCTGGTAGACCAGCCGGGTGTCGCCGACGTAGACCGAGGTCCGGGTGCCGTCGAGCGAGGTCGGATCGTATCCGGCGTTCTCCAGCGCCTGGTACGCGCTCTGCAGGAGCAGCCGGTGTTCCGGCGCCATGTTCCGCGCCTCGCCCGGGGAGAACCCGAAGACCGCGTCGTCGAACGAGTCGATGTCCTCGATGTAGCCGTTGAGCTGGTACCGCGCGTCGATCGACAGTGACGTACGGCTACGGCGCTCGCCGGACAGCTCCCGGACGCTGTCGCGGCCGTCCTGGAGATTCGCCAGGAACTGCGACAGATCGTCGGCCTCCGGCATCCGGACGGCCATCCCGATGACCGCTACATCGCGTGCCATGACCGGGATCTCCTCGGCAATCGCGACGCCCCCGTCCGCAGACATAGTCCACCCCTTCTAGATCGCATTCACAATACGGCCGGCTGGGGATCGTCCCGCCCCCCGGCCAGACAGGGTGAAAACCCCGATTTCGAAATCGATCGACCCGGTACATCGGGCCTGCGCCACTCCCGCACGAGCAAATTGGCTTCGTTCCAATCGGGGTGAGGCTCGATGCACACGCTCCCAAGTCATGCCCATGCCGCACTGGAAAAAGACTAAAACACACGATCGCAGGTCGTCAGGGCCGACGCAGGGATTTCGTGACCGAAGCAAGGCGCGAAATGGGCGTTTGATGACGTTCCGCACTGACCGTTTCGCCCTGTTCTGCTACGTAAGCACCCGCATGTGCAGCTCAAAATCTTCAAGATCTATTTACTTGCGAGACGCTCGGCCACCCCTCGAAGCGGGGGCGGCAAAAGCCACCTTCGGGGCATATCGAAGGAATTTGTCCCGGCGTTTTTATCCTTTGACGTGATCACCAGCAGGCTGATAGAAGATTCCCTGAATGGAATGCCTGTCCGGGATGAAGCGGCGACGGCCGGCATCGAAAGCGAAGACCTGCCGCAGTACCGGGGGCGCACATTCCCCAGCAAAATTCTGTGTTCGCCGTGCCGCCCTGATTGAGCCGGCGAACAAACCGATCCCCCTTGCCCTCGGCGGCGCGGGCGGCCGGTCAACGACCTATGGATAGGCGTGCACAAATGTCGACCACCGTTTCTCCCCAAGTTCTGATGATCGGCTGGAACACCCCGGCGTTCCTGGCGCTCAAGGAGCACCATGCCGATGTGGTGTCCGTGATCGCTCCCCGGCACGTGCGCAGGGCCAAGTCCCACGCCCCCGACGCGACCCACGTGGTCGTGCCGGACGACGGCGATGTGGAGCAGATCCTGGCCAGCCTGGCCAGGGCCGAGATCGCAATCGACGAGTTCGACTTCGTGTGCACGATCGGCGAGTGGCCGATCGTCGCCGCGGCGCTGCTCGCCGAGCACGGAAAGGCGGTCGGCATGACGCTCTCCGCCGCGATCGCCCTGCGTGACAAGTTCGTTCAGAAGCGCCTCGTCCGCGAGGCGGGACTTCCCGTGGCCGGTGCGCAGATACCGGACCTCCTGTCCGACCTGGACGGCGAGCAGCTGACCTATCCGATCGTCATCAAGCCGCTCACCGGCGCCGGTTCGCAGGACACCCACGTCGTCTCCGACGCCGCCGAGCTGGCCTCCCTCGTCGAGACCTACCAGCAGCCTCCCCGCGGCCCCTGGCTGGTGGAGGAGTTCGTGGAGGGGGAGGAACTTCACCTCGACGGGGTCGTGCGGGCCGGAGTCGTCCGGGCGCTCTCGGTCTCGCGCTACTTCCAGAACGTGATCGACATCAAGTCCGGCGGACTGGTCGGATCGGTCCTGCTCGACCCGAACGAGAACCCGGACCTCTACTCGAAGGCCCAGTCCCTGCTGACCGGGGTCCTCGACGCCCTCGGCCACGAGGACGGGATCTTCCACGCCGAGGCCTTCGAGAAGGACGGCGAGCTCACGTTCAGCGAGGTCGGTGGCCGCCTGGGCGGCGGCGTCGTCCAGGACATCGTGCTGCGCCGCTTCGGCGTCGACCTGTCCGACGAGTGGGCCCGCGCGGCGCTGGGCCTGCCCCCGGGGGAGCCGGCCGAGCCCGGCAAGGAGCAGTGCGGCTGGGTCCACCTCCAGGCACCGGCCGGCGTGGCGGAGCACGTGCCCGACGAGTCGGAGCTCCTGGCGCAGCCCGGCTGCGTGGAGGCCGCCATCAGCATCGGCCCCGGTTCGCAGATCCCGTCGTTCAGCGCGGCGTCGAACATGAAGGCCGGCGCCGTGATCATCGTCGGCGACAGCGAGGAGCAGGTCCGCGAGCGAACCCTCGCCGCGGCCGCGTGGTTCTCGCAGGCCGTGACCGTGCGAGCCCCGGAAACGGTGTGACGCAGACAGCCACGTCGGCCCGGGCCGCGATCCGCCGCGCACTGACGTCCGTGCTGCCGGAACCCGGCCCGGGGCGCAACCTCTACTGGACCACGCTGATCAACTCCGCGGGCAACGGCCTGTTCCTGACCACGAGTTCGCTCTACTTCGTGCGCTGCGTCGGCCTGACGCCGGCCGAGGTCGGGCTCTGGCTCACGGTCTCGGGCCTGATCGGCATGCTGGCCGGCGTCCCCGTGGGCCGCTTCGCCGACCGCCACGGACCGCGCGAGACCTACGTCGTGTCGCTGGTCGCGGAGGCACTCGCGACCGGCGCCCTGCTGCTCACCCGCTCGCTGGTCTCGTTCGTGGCCGTCACCACCGTCGCCTTCCTGGCGGCCTCGGCGAGCAGTTCCTCGCGCGGGCCGCTGGTCCGCGCCGCCGGAGGCGAGCGGGCGGCCCAGCTGCGCTCCCGCCTGCGCACCGCGATGAACCTGGGCATCACCCTGGTCGGCCCGGTGGCGGCGGTCGCCATCAACGTGGACAGCCCGCTCGCCTACCAGTCGATGATCGCCTGCGACGCCCTGTCGTTCGCCGTGTGCGCGCTGATGACGCTCAGGACGCCGCGCGTGCCGGGCACCAAGGCCACCAGCACCGCGAGCAGGCGGTGGCGGGTCTTCACCGACCGCCCGTACCTGACGCTGATCGGGATCAACGCGGTGATCATGCAGCAATTCCCGGTCCTCACCCTGGTCCTGCCACTGTGGATCACGCTGCACACCCAGGTGCCGCACTGGGTCGTGGGGCTGGTGGTCCCGCTCAACACCGTCCTGGTGGTGCTCCTGCAGATACGGCTGTCCCAGGGGATGGAGTCTCCGCTCTCGGCAGCCCGGGTCATGGTCAGAGCGGGGCTCGCCTTCCTGGCCTCGCTCGCGCTGATCGGCTTCCTGGGGCACATGTCGGCGGCCCCGGCCACGGTCGCCCTCATCGTCGCCATCGTCGTGTACACCCTCGGGGAGATCTGGTCGACCGCATCGGTCTACGAGCTGAGCTTCGGCCTGGCCCCCGCGGAGGCACAGGGCGAGTACCTCGGGCTGCTCTCCAACGGCACGGCGATAGGACGCCTCGCCTCCCAGGCCCTGGTCACCGCGCTGTGCCTGACCGTCGGCACGGCGGGCTGGATCGTCCTGGGGCTCCTGCTGCTGGGAGCGGGGCTGGTGGCCGTGCCGACCACCAAGTGGGCCACTCGAAAGCAGGCCGCCCTCGCGTAAGTGGGCCAGGCGAAACAGGCCGCCCCCGCGTAACTCCGAAAGGTCAGTCATGATCCTCACCAGCTACGACCCCGAACCGGGCAGCGCCGGCAACGTCTACCACGAGATCGAGGGGCACTGGGACGTGGCGCGGCTGGAGGCGGCGCTGCGCACCGTGGTGGCGCGGCATCGGGCGCTGCGCACCACGTTCGCCTCCGACGGGTGCCAGGTGGTGCACGACGACGTGCCGGTGCACGTCCGGGTCCGGGACCTGCGGCAACTGCCGCGCCGGGCACGTGACCAGGCGCGGGCCGCCTACCGGGAGCGCGCCTCGCACCGGGTCGCCCCACCGGACCGGGCGCCGTCGGTGCACGTCGAGGTGGGCGTCCTGGCCGACGATCGGATGGTGCTGCACGTCAACCATGACCGGCTGACCATGGACGCCGGCAGCATGTTCCTGTTCTTCCGGGAATGGTGGCGCGCGTACCAGGGCGACGCCCCCACGGAGGCGGAGACCGCGTTCCCCGGCGAGGTCGCGGAACCGAAGGGCCCCCGGGACGACGCCGAGGCCCAGCGCTCCCTGGCCTTCTGGCGCGAACGGCTCGATGACCTCGCGCTCGCCCCCGACCTGCCGCTGGCCCCCAATCCCCCGGTGGCCCGGCCGCGGTTCACGCAGCGTCAGGTACGGCTGACCGCCGGGCGGTGGGCCGCGTTCAAGGCGCACGCGCTCCGCCTGGGCATCACGCCGAGCGCGGCGCTGCTGACCGCCTACGGCCAGGTGCTGGCGTACTGGGGCGGCGGCGAGCGGTTCACGATCGCCACGACGGTGGAGCGCACCGCCGGGAGTCCCCTGCCGCCCCGCGGCGCGATCGGCGGCTTCTCGGACGTCCTGCCCGTCGAGGTCGCCATCGACCCGGCGGCCACGTTCGCGCAGCGCTGTGCGCCGGTGCGGCAGCGGATGCGCGCCGCCGCGGAGCACGGGCACGCCTTCGGCGCCGCGTCCCGCCAGGCGGCCGGGTCCGCAGCCGGGTCCGGCACCGCGTACCCGCAGGCGCCGTACGCGTTCACCTCCGCCATCGGGCACGAGCGCTCCGGCCTCGACGGAGCCATGCTCGAGCTGTTCGGCCGGGAGGTCTTCTCGGTCGGCCAGGCTCCGCGGACCCACCTCGACGTCTTCGCGATGGAGCAGGCGGGCGACCTGGTCGTGCGGGTCGACTCGGCGGACCGGCTGTTCCCGGCCGGGCTTCCGGTCGCCCTGGTCGCCGGCTTCCAGCAGCTGCTGGACCAGCTCTGCGACGCGGCGGGCTGGACGGAGACCACGCACGACCTGCTGCCCGAGGAGCAGCGGCGGCGGCGGGCCGAGACCAACGACACCGCGGCCCCGCTGCCCACGCGCATGCTGTGGGAGGACGCCGTCGCACAGGCCGCGGCGCGTCCCGACGCCCCGGCGGTGATCACCACAGGCGGCGTCGTGAGTTACGGCGGACTGCTCCACCGCGCGCAGGGCGCCGCCGCGTGGCTGCGGGAGCGCGGGGTCGGCCGCGGCGACCTGGTCGGGCTGGTCATGCGGCGCGGGCCGGAGCAGATCATCGGCATCCTGGCCTCGTTGCTCGCAGGGGCCGCGTATATGCCGGTCGACGCGGACCTGCCCGACGAGCGACGCGCGTACCTGCTCCGCGACGGCGGGGCGCGGTGCGTGCTCACCAACGTGTCCGCCAACGTGCCCGGCAGCGGCGCGCCCGGTACGGAGCCGGACACGCTGCTGCTCGACGCGGCGCGGCCGGTGGTGCCCGTCGAGCCGGTGGAGCCGGCCGCCGGGGCGACCACCAACGACCTCGCGTACGTGCTCTACACCTCCGGTACCACCGGACAGCCCAAGGGCGTGATGGTCAGTCACCGCAACGTCGCGAACGTGGTCGCCGACTGCACGGCCCGGTTCGGCGTCGACGCCACGGACCGCTTCTTCGGCATCAGCGCGTTCAATTTCGACCTGTCCGTGTACGACGTGTTCGGCGCGCTGTCGGCCGGCGCGGCGATCGTGCTGCCGGACGCGGACCGGGCGGCGGATCCCGCCCACTGGCTGGACCTCTGCGCGGAGCACCGCGTGACGGTGTGGAACTCGGTGCCGGCGATCATGGCGATGCTGAGCGAGGAGGCCGAGTCGGCGCCGGGCCGGATCGGCGCGCTGCGGCTGGTCATGATGAGCGGCGACCGGATCCCGCCGGAGTTCCCCGCAGCGCTCCTCCGGCTCAAGCCCGACCTCGAGGTCGTCTCGCTGGGCGGCCCGACCGAGACGACGATCTGGAACATCCTCCACCCGGTGGACGCCGAGGACGACGGCAGTCGGCCGGTGCCGTACGGGCGGCCGAACCGCAACAACACCGCCCACGTCCGCGGCCCCGAGGGCTGGGACCGACCGGACTGGGTGGCCGGAGAGATCTGGGCCGGTGGCACCGGCGTGGCCCAGGGCTACCACGGCGACCCCGCGCGCACCGCGGACCGCTTCGCGGACGGGCTGTACCGCACCGGTGACCTGGGCCGATTCCTGCCGGACGGGTCGATCGAGATTCTCGGCCGCAGCGACTTCCAGATCAAGGTCAACGGCTACCGGATCGAGGCGGGCGAGGTCGAGACGCGGCTGACGGCCCTGCCCGAGATCCAGCAGGCCGTCGTGGTGCGACAGGCCGGGACATACGGCGACCGCCTGGCGGCCCACCTGGTCCCGGCCGGTGCGAACCGCCCCGGACTGGACGAGCTGCGCGCGCGGCTGGCCGTGCACCTGCCCGGCTACATGATCCCGACCGTGGTGGTCTGGCACGACGCGCTGCCGCTCACCCGCAACGGCAAGGTCGACCGCGGCCGGCTCACCGCGATCCAGCCGGAGCCGCCGACACCAGCCGAACCGGCCGCTCCGGCGGTCCCGGCGGTCCCGGCGGAGCCGGCGGTCCCGGCGGAGCCGACGCCAGCGGACGGGCTCCCGGCGGGCGGGTCCGTGGAGGCCGAGCTGGCGGACGTGTGGTCCCGCATCCTGCGCGTGCCCCCGGTCACGCCGGAGACGGACCTGTACGACCTCGGCGCCGACTCGCTGACCGCCATCCGGCTCCTCAGCGAGGTGCGCAAGCGCTTCGGCGTGACCATCCCGCTGGCCCAGATGCACGAGGTCCGCACCGTGCGCACGATGGCGGCACGCGTGCGATCGGGCGGGTGAGCGGGTAGCCGCCGACGTTCCCGGCCGGCCGGCCGGGAACGTCGCGCTCGAACGGCTTGTATCGGATCAACCTCGGATCAACCCTGGATCGGAGATGGTGTGGGCGACAACGACATCGACGCGGTCGTGGTCGGCTCCGGCCCGAACGGGCTCGCGGCCGCCCTGGTCCTGGCCGCCGCCGGGCTGCGGGTCCAGGTCCACGAGGCGGCCGACAGCGTGGGCGGCGGCGTCCGCACGCGGGAACTGACCCTGCCGGGATACCGTCACGACGTCTGCTCGGCGGTGCACCCGATGGCCGTCGCGTCCCCGTTCTTCCGCGCCTTCGATCTGGCCTCCCAGGGTGTCCGGATGGCCTGGCCGGAGGCGTCGTACGCCCACCCGCTGGACAGCGGCCGGGCCGCGGTGGCGTGGCGTGACCTGGACCGTACCGCCGCCGGGTTGGGACCGGACGGATCCAGTTGGTCCCGCCTGCTCCGCCCGCTGGTCGATCGGACGGAACCGCTGGTGGAGGCGGCGATGTCCGACCTGCGCGGGATCCCCCCGCAGGTGACGGCCCTCGCACGCCTCGGGCTGCGCGTCACCGAACAGGCGTCGCCGTGGTGGAACGCCCGGTTCCGCGGCGATCTCGCCCCCGCCCTGCTGACGGGCGTCGCGTGCCACTCGATCGCGCCGCCGCGCACGCTCGCCTCGGCCGGCGTGGGCCTCCTCCTCGGGTCGCTCGCCCATTCCGTCGGCTGGCCGCTGCCGATCGGCGGCAGCCAGGCCATCGTCGACGCGATGGTGGGGCAGCTGACCGAGCACGGTGGCCGCATCGTCACCGGCCACCGGGTACGGTCGCTCGACGAACTGCCACCCGCGCGGGCCGTTCTCCTGGACGTCGCACCGGGTGCACTGCTGGAGATCGCGGGCCCACGACTGCCCGAACGGTACCGCCGTCAACTGCGCGGCTTCCGGCACGGCGGCGCGGCGTGCAAGGTGGACTTCGCCCTGTCCGGTCCGGTGCCGTGGTCCGCACCGGACTGCGCGAAGGCGGGCACCTTGCACCTGGTGGGTTCACGCGCCGAGGCGGTACGGGCGGAGTCCGACGTGGCGGCCGGCCGGCACGCCGAGCGTCCGTTCGTGCTGGCCGTACAACCGGGGGTGGTGGACCCGGGGCGTGCCCCTGCCGGACGGCATGTGCTCTGGACCTACGCCCACGTACCGAACGGGTCCACCAGAGACGTCAGCGAACAGATCAAGCAACAGGTGGAACGGTTCGCCCCCGGCTTCCGGGACCTGATCCTCGCCGAGCACGTGGTCACCGCGGCCGAGCAGGGCCTGCACAACCCCAACTACGTGGGCGGCGACATCTCCGGCGGCGCGACGACCGCCTGGCAACTGGTGATGCGACCGGCCGCCCGCTGGGACCCCTACCGGACACCGCTCCCGGGCGTTTATCTGTGCTCCGCCTCCACCCCACCGGGCCAGGCGGTGCACGGGATGTGCGGAGTGCACGCCGCGCGGCGTGCACTGCGCGACCGCTTCGGCGTGCGGTCGGACCCCTTGCGGCTGGTCGCCGAGGCGTACGGCGGCGGGACGAACACGGCGGCGGCCGACCGGTAGTGACCGGTCGGCTGTGCCTCGGGACCCGCGGGCTGCTGGGAGGCCCTGGCCCCATTCCTCGACCTGGTAGCAGTGAAGCTTCCCTTTGATCGTGGACACCTGGAGACTGGGACCTGAGGTTCCAGAGGGAGTAGCACCAGGTGGGAAGCAAATACACGAAGCGGGACGCGATCGCGCTCGTCGACTCCTCGGGCAAGACGGTCACCGCGGTGGCCCGGGAACTCGGCATCAGCTCGGAGTCCCTGCGCGGCTGGTACCGCAAGGCCATGGCCGACCGGGGCGGGGGCCAGAGCGGCGAGCCAGCTAGCCTCGCGCTTTCGCGAGTGGGTCTGTCCGAGACTTGATCAAATAAATGGAGAGTGCTGCTGACCTGCAACGATGGGACTTGTCGAGGGTCCTGTCAGCTGCAAGGAAAGAAGCACTCACCAGGTGAAGAAGAGTAGCGGGTCGTACCCGCGTGTCCGTGTCGAGGGCGGCGGCCGTGGAGTTGTTGCCCAGGCCGGGGCCGTGCTGCTGGTCGAGACGGTCCGCAGGTCCGCCCTGGACACCGCGATATCCGCGGCGCTGGCGCCGTGGCGCAAGCGGCGGGCCGTGCACGATCCGGGCAAGATCCTGCTGGATGTGGCCCTGGCCGTCGCACTCGGCGGCGACTGTCTGGCCGACGTCGGCATGCTGCGGGCCGAGCCGGCGGTGTTCGGCCCGGTGGCCTCCGATCCGACCGTCTCCCGCCTCGTCGACGCGCTCGCCGCGTCCGGCCCGAAAGCTCTTGCAGCGATCCGCGGCGCACGTTCCGAAGTGCGTCAGCGCGTCTGGGAGTTGGCCGGGGCAAGCAGTCCGGCCGCCGACGGCCAGGTGATCGTGGACATCGACGGCGTGCTGCTCCTCGCCCACTCCGAGAAACAAGACGCCACCGCGACCTGGAAGAAGACCTTCGGCCATCACCCGCTTGTCGCGTTCGTCGAACACGGCCCAGCCGGGTCAGGAGAGCCGGTGGCGGCCCTGCTGCGGCCCGGCAACGCGTGCTCCAACACCGCCGCCGATCACATCGAGACCGCCCAACTCGCCCTGGCCCAGATGCCCCAACGCCTGCGGCGGGGACGGCAGACGCTGATCCGCACCGACTCCGGCGGCGGCACCCACGCCTTCCTCGACTGGCTCTCCCGGTGCGGCCGGTGGCTGTCGTATTCCGTCGGAATGACCATCACCGACGCCATCCACCAGGCCGTCCTGAAGATCCCGAAGAAGGCGTGGACACCGGCCTACGACGCGGGCGGCACCGAACGGCCCGGAGCCTGGGTCGCAGAGATCACCGCCATGCCCGACCTGAGCACCTGGCCCACGGGCATGCGACTGATCGTCCGCAAGGAACGCCCGCACCCCGGTGCCCAGTTGCGCTTCACCGACCTCGACGGACTGCGGCTCACCTGCTTCGCGACCAACACCAAAGGCGGCCAGCTCGCCGACCTCGAACTGCGTCACCGCAGGCGGCCCCGCTGCGAGGACCGCATCCGAGGCGCCCGCGCCACAGGCCTGCGCAATCTGCCCCTGCACGACACGGCACAAAACCGGATCTGGCTGGAGAGCGTCTCCCCCGCACTCGACCTCCTCGCCTGGATGGAGATGCTCGCACTGAGCGGCGATGCCCGCCGCTGGGAGCCCAAGAAGCTCCGGCTTCGGCTGTTCTCCGCCCCCGCGCAGCTCGTGAACACCGGCCGCCGCCGCTGGCTCCGCCTGCCCACCAAATGGCTCTGGACCGCCGTCATCAGCCACGCGATCGTCAGGCTCCACGCCCTGCCGAACCCCGGCTGACCAGCCACATCGACCGTCCCGACGACCCGCTCCACCACACACCGGTGAAGTGGAACCCGGCGCCCATCCGACGCGAGAGCCGGACCCTCGCCCTGCCCCAACCCCGAAAAGACCGCACCACACAAACGCGGAGTCCCCGTCAGCGAACCGACGAGGACTCATGAACGATCGAGGCTAGGGCTGGCGGACGATTCTTGATGCAGCCGAAGAATTCACTGCGCCCAGCAACAAGCGCCTCCGTGCGTCACGGTAGCGCCCAGGACTGACAACGGACGCCTCTTCCCCACCCCGAACGTCCGACGCCTACAGGATCGAGTTCACCAGGCGCTCGGCATCACCGACGAGGAACCGGCTCACCCCGTCACTCACTCACAGTGAGCATCCAAGCTCATGATTCGCCAACTACGCCTCTCATGATTTGCCAACAAGGATTCTCCACGCGCTCCCGACCTGCGCGTCTCAGTCCATGATTCGCCAACTAAAGTTCTCGGTCACCCATAGGATCGTCGGCATGGCACTGCGACCGGTTCAGGTGAACATCAAGGCCGTTGACGACTCTGCGGTCGGCCGGTTCTGGGCGGAGGTACTCGGCTGGGGTGTGTCCAGCTCGGAACCCGGCGTGACCGGCGTCAAGCCCGCCGGCTTCGACCGGCTGGACCCGGCCGGCCTGTGCGTCGACGTCATCGCCGTCCCGGAACCCAAGACGGCGGTGAAGAACCGGGTGCACATCGATCTCGCCAGCACCTCCGCGGCCCATCAGGCGGAGTTGGTCGCGCGCCTCCAGGCGATCGGCGCGACGCCCGCCGACGTGGGCCAGGGCGATGATGTGCCGTGGACGGTCCTCGCCGACCCGGAGGGCAACGAGTTCTGTGTGCTGGAGCCTCGGGAGGTCTACCGGGACACCGGGCCGATCGCCACGGTGGTGGTCGACTGCGAGGATCCGCGGGCCATGGCCCGCTTCTGGGACGAGGCGATCGACTGGACCCTGCACGAGGCGACGGACGATCATGCAGTGTTCCGCTCCGCCACGGGTGTAGGCCCGTATCTCGAATTCCTCCGCACGCCCGGCGTGAAGACCGTCCCGGACCGCATCCATCTCGACCTGGTGCCGGACCCCGGTGACGACAGAGCGGCGGAGGTGGCCCGGCTGCGGGCCCTCGGCGCCACCGACCTCGACGTCGGCCAGGGCGACGTCCCGTGGACATGCCTGGCCGACCCGGAGGGCCACGAGTTCTGCGTCCTCGCCCGTTCCTGACGCGGAGCCTTGACAACGCCCCGGCACTCGGGCCCACCCAGGGGCGCCGGGACCGGCTTTCAGCAAGCCTTGGCCGATGCGTCCCAACCCGGACACAACGCCCTACTGTCATCGGCATGACGGAGCCAGTGGCACAGACGCACCCCCACGAGAACGAGCCGGGCGCGGCACGCCTGATCGGTCTGTCCGACGGGATCTATGCCATCGCGATGACACTGCTCGTCATCAACGTGGCGATCCCGGCACATCTGGAAGACACCGCGTTCCACCAGGCCCTGAGCGACGCACTTCCCAACCTCGGCGCCTTCGCCCTCAGCTTCACCCTCATCGCCGGGTTCTGGCGTGATCACCGCCGCATCCTCACCGCCCTGCCCACCGAGACGGCCCTGGTCACCCGCCTGATCCTCCTCGGCCTCGGACTGGTCGCCCTGCTGCCCTTCCCCACCGGACTCCTGGCCGCGTACGCCTCCCAGCCCGAGGCGGTCGCCCTCTACGCGGGCGCCATGGCCGCGATCCATGCCGTCCACGCAAGCCTGCTGCTGCTCACGCAACGCCAACTGCACCCCTCTCCCGCGGCATCCGACGCCGCGGCCCGCCGCCACTTCACCGCCCAACTCGGCTCCAGCGTCCTGATCTTCGGGCTCTCCGTTCCCCTGGCCTTCGTCAACACGGAAGCGGCCATGTGGTTCTGGCTCACCCTCATCCCCGCCCACTACGTCATCGGCCGCCGACGCCGGTAACTGGAGGCCTGGGCATGGCACTTGATATGGGAAGCTGTCGTCAGCCGCTCGCGGGCAGGAGGAGCGTGGCGGCCGTCGAGAGGAGCGTCGCGTGAGGCAGGACGGCTACCGTCCCGAGCAGACAAAGATAGACACCAGCAGGCCACATCCTGCGCGGATCTACGACTATCTGCTGGGCGGCAAGGACAACTACGAGGTCGACCAACGGGCGGCCGACGAACTCGTCGCTGCCGCACCCGAGGCCCGGATCGGCGTACGGGCCAACCGTGCCTTCCTACAGCGCGCGGTCCGTTTCGTCGTCAGCAGCGGTGTCCGTCAGATCCTCGACATCGGCACCGGGCTGCCCACCCCGCCGAACGTGCACGAGACGGCAGAGGAAGTGGCCCCCGACGTGCGCGTCGCGTACGTCGACAACGACCCGATAGTGAAGGTGCACGCCGACGCCCTGCTCGGCAACTCCGAAGGCACCAGCGTCGTACTCAGCGACCTGCGCGACCCGCGGGCCCTCCTGGACCACCCCGACGTCCGCCGAATCATCGACTTCGAACAGCCGGTCGCCCTGGTCCTCGTCGCCGTCCTCCACTTCCTCACCGACGCGGAGAAGCCCGGCGAGGTCGTCGCCACCCTGCGCGACGCGCTGCCGGCCGGAAGTTTCCTGGTGCTCTCGCACGCCACCGGTGACTTCGCCGACCGCGCCGCGGCCCGGGCCGTCTACAACAAGGCCACCGCCACGCTGAACCTGCGCGCACGCGCCGAGGTCGAGCGTTTCTTCGACGGCTTCGAGCTGCTCGAACCCGGCCTGGCCCAGGTCCCGTTCTGGCGCCCGGACACCGAGCCACCGGCCCGCTCGGCCGAGATCGGCTTCTACGGGGGCGTGGCCCGCAAGACCGGCTGAACCGCCCGGTCCACCCGGTCCGCCCGGTCCACGGGGTCTGTGACATCTCGCCCTCGGTCCGGCGGCACGTCAACTACCGTCGGTCTCATGTCACTTTCTGACGATGCCCTTCTGGCGGAGCAGATTGCCTACTACCGGGCCCGCGCCTTCGAGTACGACCGGGTCTACGCCGAGCGCGCGGACCTGCGGGAGCTGGTGGCCACGCTCGACGGTGTCCCCATCGCCGGGGACGTGCTGGAGCTGGCCTGCGGTACGGGTCAGTGGACCGGTGCGTTGGCCGCGCGGGCGCGCTCGGTGACCGCGGTGGACTCGGCGCCGGAGGTGCTGGGCATCGCGCGCGGGCGCGCCGGGTCACCGAACGTGGAGTTCGTCCAGGCCGATGTGTTCGCGTGGCGGCCGGAGCGCCGCTACGACACCGTCTTCTTCGCCTTCTGGCTCTCCCATGTCCCGGCGTCCCGGTTCGGGGAGTTCTGGGAGACCGTCGCCGCCGCGCTCGTCCCGCACGGCAGAGCCGTCTTCGTCGACGAGGGCGCCGAGCCCGCCCTTGAGGGCGTCACCTCCGAGGTGCGCAGCCTCGACGACGGCAGCGAGTACCGGATCGTGAAGATCTACCACGAGCCCTCGGCGCTCACCGGCGAACTCGCAGCGCTGGGCTGGTCCGCCGAGGTCCGGCCGCTGGGTGACTTCATCGTCGGGGTGGCCGAGCTCCCGACGCGGCACTGAGGGAAATTCGGTGTGGCCGAGCCCCGACGCCGCTCTACGGGGCTTTGCGGGAGATCAGGTCAGGAACGCGCGCCCCGGGACTGATCGGCTTCGTCGGCCTTCTTGTCCTTGATGCGCGCCGCTTCCTTGCGGACCTCGGCCTGGGTGGCGCGCTCGCGCAGCAGCCACTCGGGGCCGTCCGACTTCAACGCTTCGATCTGCTCCGTGGTGAGGGCCTCGGTGACCCCGCCGCGCGCGAGCCCGGCGATGGAGACGCCCAGCTTGGCGGCGACGACCGGCCGCGGGTGCGGGCCGTTGTCCCGCAGTTCCCGCAGCCACTGGGGCGGTTCGGCCTGCAGCGCAGCCAGCTCGGCACGCGAGACGACACCCTCCTGGAACTCGGCGGGGGTGGCCTCGAGGTACACACCCAGCTTCTTCGCCGCGGTGGCGGGCTTCATCGTCTGGGTGTTCTGGTGCGGCGTCATGGTGTCAAGGGTAACGAGCGTATGGACCGGCTCCGACCAGCACGGCTGCGGGCGGCTTCCGGTGGGCGGGGCCGCCGCCCCTCGGCCCACCGCGGTGCCTTGCCACCGGGCCACGGCCGGTAACCTGGCGGAGTGACCGGATCCGAAGCATCCCCGTCGTTCAGGCTCGCGTACGTCCCGGGGGTGACGCCCGCGAAATGGGTGCGGATCTGGAACGAGCGACTGCCCGACGTCCCCCTGACGCTCGTCGCGGTGTCCGCCGCGGAGGCGTTCGACGTCCTGCGCAGCGGCGGCGCCGACGCCGGTTTCGTACGGTTGCCGGTCGACCGTTCGGACCTCAGCGCGATCCCGCTCTACACCGAGACCTCGGTGGTCGTGGTCCCCCAGGATCATGTCGTGGCAGCGGTCGACGAGGTGTCCACGGACGATCTCGCCGACGACATCGTGCTGCATCCCCTCGACGACACCCTCGGCTGGGAGCGTCTGCCGGGACAGCCCGCGATCGAGCGTCCCGCCACGACGGAGGACGGCGTCGAACTGGTGGCGGCCGGCATCGGAGTCCTCGTCGTCCCCCAGTCACTGGCCCGCCTGCACCACCGCAAGGACCTCACCTACCGCCCCGTCACGGACGCCCCCGAGTCACGCGTCGCCCTCTCCTGGCCGGAGGAGAAGACCACCGACCTGGTCGAGGACTTCATCGGAATCGTCCGCGGCCGCACGGTCAACAGCACCCGCGGACGTACTCCCGCATCCGCCCCGGCCGATCCGAAGACCAAGGCCAAGCGTCCCGAGGCAAGCGGCGGCGCCCGGCGAAAGCCCACCACCGGCAAGGCGACCGGCAAGAGCTCTCGCAGCGGAGGCAGCGGCGGCACCAAGGGCGGCAAGCGCGGCAAGCCCCGCGGCCGTTCTTAAAGGTCCTGGAAAGTGACGGGAAGCGGGACAGAATGGGCGAGTTCCGGCCGGTGAGCGACGTGCTGGCGTACCTGGCCGGGAGCTGGCGGGTGGAGCGCGCGGTGCGGGACCTGGCAAGCGGCGCGGCGGGACACTTCACGGGGACGACGGTTTTCGAACCCCTTGAGGACACCGGCCTCGGACCACTGCGGGAATCCGGTCTTCTGCACCAGGAGTCCGGCACCTTCATATGGCAGGGCACGCCCCGGCCGGCCGAACGGACACTGCGGTTCCTGCCGGGGCAACGCCCGGGAACCGCGGACGTACGGTTCTCCGACGGCCGCCCCTTCCACGATCTGGACCTGACCTCCGGGCGGTACGTCGCCGACCACCCCTGCTCGGCGGACCTCTACCGGGGCGAGTTCACCGTCCTCGACGAGCACCACTGGCGGACCGTGTGGTGCGTGGCAGGCCCCGCGAAGGACCTCGTACTCACCACGGACTACACCCGCCAAAACACGGACCACACCCGCCAGGACACCGCCTACAGGCCCGAGGACTGAGAGAACGCCCCTTCGAAGCGCAGGTTCCAGCGCCCCCCGACACCCGTGACGGTGATCGTCGACAAGGGGCGTACGTCCACGTTCCAGTACGTCGAGGGCGGCGCCTTCAGGGCGTAGACGACGGCGGCGCGGACCACGGCCGGTTCGGCCACGGCGACGATTCGGCCGCCGTCGTCGGCGGGCCGGGTATCGAGCCAGTTGCCGACACGGGCGATGAAGGCCAGCAGCGACTCGCCGCCGTGGGGCGTGGAGCGCGGGTCGGCGAGCCAGCCGTCGACGGCCTCGGGCTCGCGGGCCATCGCCTCGCCGAGCGTGAGCCCCCGCCACCGGCCCATGTCGCAGTCGCGCAGAGCGAGTTGCACCAGGGGCGCGTAGCCGAGCGCGTCCCCGGTGGCCCGACTGCGCGGCGTCGGTGCGCAGTAGCGCAGCTCGGCCACGGCCAGCGGCACCAGCTCGTGTGCGGCACGCTGCACTTCCGCCCAGCCCGCCTGGTCCAGCGGCCGGTCGTCCTCGAAACGTTCCGCAAGCAACGTGGAGCTGCGCGCCGCGGCGACGAACGTGACCCGAACATGCATGCCGAGATCGTGGAACGCGGAACTCCGCAGGTCAAGAGGGGTAACGCAGGGTACACGTGACATCACCGCAGGATGAGCGCCATCCACTGGTCCGGCCGGTCCAGCGCCTTGAATCCGAGTTTCTCGTAGACACCGTGCGCATCCTGTGTGGCGAGCAGCACCCGGCGTACGCCGAGCGGTTCGACGTACCCGCGTACGGCGGCGACCAGGGCGGTGCCGAGCCCCTTGCCCCGGGCCGCCGGGTCGACGTAGACGTCGCAGAGCCACGCGAAGGTCGCCTCGTCGGTCACCACGCGTGCATACGCCACCTGCTCCCCGGACGTCGCGTCGTAGACCCCGAAGTTGAGCGATCCCGCGATCGCGCGCTCCTGCTTCTCACGTGAACGCCCGAGAGCCCAGTACGCGTCGGTGGAGAGCCAGCGGTGCACGCGGTCGACGTCGACGCGGGTGGAGTCGGCGGAGATCTCATAGCCCTCGGGCAGGCTCTGTGTGTCGGTCATATGGGGACAGTCGCAGCTCGCCCTGCCGGGGGTCGAGCGGTTTTCCGTCCCCGCCGCAGTCCGGTACCCGTGGGCTCCGCCCCAGGCCGGGCCAACCGGCGCCATCGGTCGTAGACTTGGGACCACGGACCGCCACTCCCGTACGGAACGAGGAGGCCGTTCAGATGCACGCAGTCAAGGGCGACCAGTTGGTGCAGCACGGCAGGGTCGTCGGACAGCAGGAGAAGATCGCGGAGATCGTCGAAGTCATGGGTACGGAGGGCGCTCCCCCGTACCGCGTGCGTTTCCAGGACGGGCACGAGACGGTGTGCTCGCCGGGCCCGGACTCCGAGATCCGGCACAAGGACACCGGCGCGGGCGTGTAGCTCAGCGCATGGACCGTGCCGACCGCTGGTAGTGGTCGGCGACGAGGCGTGCCATCGCACCGATCCGGTCGGCCCCGACCTCCTTGGCCGAGAAGAACACGTGTCCGCCCACCTGCGGGTAGTCCCCGGCGAGGGTGAGATGCCGGGACAGCTCGGCCGGGTCCTGCCAGGCGGCGGGCTGCGCCGGATCACCGGCCTTGTACAGGGCCTCCCCGACGTACAGCTGCACGCCACTGCCTTCGGCGACCTCGGCCCACCAGGGCACCAGCTTCGCGTAGTCGGCGGCGGCCAGGCCGATGTTCCAGTACAGCTGCGGGCAGATGTAGTCGATCCAGCCCTCCCTCACCCACTTCCTGGTGTCGGCGTGCAGATCGTCGTACGTCTGCACGCCGGCCCGGGTCGCCGAGCCGAGCGGGTCGGTCGTCGCGTTGCGCCACACCCCGAAGGGGCTGACGCCGAAGCGTGCCCTGGGCCGGATCCGCTTGATACCGGCCGCCGTCTCCCGCACCAGCCGGTCGATGTTGTCGCGCCGCCAGGCCGCCCGGTCGGGAAAGCCCGCGCCGTACGCCGCATAGGCCGCGTCGTCGTCGAAGACCTGCCCGGCGACCGGGTACGGGTAGAAGTAGTCGTCCCAGTGCACGGCGTCGATCTCGTACCTGCGCACCGCGTCGAGCATGGCGTCCTGGACGAAGGCGCGGACCTGGGGCAGGCCGGGGTTGTAGTAGAGCTTCCCGCCGTACGGGACGACCCAGTCGGGATGTTCGCGGGCCGGGTGGCTCGCCACGAGCCGCGTCGGGTCGGTGTGGTTCGCGATCCGGTACGGGTTGAACCAGGCGTGCAGTTCCAGGCCGCGCGCGTGGGCCTCCGTGACCGCGGTGCCCAGGGGGTCCCAGCCGGGGTCCCTGCCCTGGACGCCGGTGAGGTACTGGGACCACGGCTCGTACGGCGAGGGCCACATCGCGTCGGCCGTGGGGCGCACCTGGAACATCACGGCGTTAAGACGGCGGCGTACGGCCGTGTCGAGATGGGCGAGGAGTTCGGTGCGCTGCTGGGCGGCGGTCAGTCCGGTGCGCGAGGGCCAGTCACGGTTGGCGACCGTCGCCAGCCACATCCCGCGCATCTCCCCCTCCGCGCGGGGCCTGCCAGGAGCGGCCGCGGCATCTCCCCCCGTCGCGAGCCCCGACAGCATCGCCGCCGCGGCCAGCGTGAACGCCCGGCGTGACAGTCGCCCCATCCCCGCACTCCCTACCCAGTGGATCCGCCTCGTCACGGATCGTCTCCCCGCACAGCATGCCCGACCCGCACGATCGATCATCGATACTTGGGAGTAACGTGCACGATCGGAGCAGGCCCCTCACAACGGGCAACCTGCCAAGGCCGATGATCAGCGGAAAGGGACGATGTGACCGACATCGAACGCGTCGGAGTGGTGGGCTGCGGCCAGATGGGAGCGGGCATTGCCGAGGTGTGCGCCCGCGCCGGTCTTGACGTCAAGGTGGCCGAGACCACCGGTGAAGCCCTAGAGATCGGCCGTACCCGGCTGTTCAACTCCCTCTCCAAGGCGGCCGAGCGCGGGAAGATCTCCGAGGAGGAGCGGGACGAGACGCTGGCGCGGCTCAGCTTCACCACGGACCTCGGCGAGTTCGCCGACCGTGACCTGGTGATCGAGGCCGTCGTCGAGAACGAGCAGGTGAAGACGGAGATCTTCCAGGTCCTCGACCAGGTGGTGACCCGGCAGGACGCGATCCTCGCCTCCAACACCTCCTCGATCCCGTTGGTCAGGCTCGCCGTCGCCACCTCGCGTCCCGACCAGGTCATCGGCATCCACTTCTTCAACCCGGCGCCGGTGCAGAAGCTCGTCGAGCTGATCCCGGCGCTCACCACGTCCGAGGGCACCCTCAGCCGGGCGCAGGCACTCGTCGAGAAGATCCTCGGCAAGCACGCGATCCGCGCCCAGGACCGCTCCGGGTTCGTGGTCAACGCGCTGCTGATCCCCTATCTCCTGTCCGCGATCCGGATGTTCGAGTCGGGCATCGCGAGTCGCGAGGACATCGACAACGGCATGGAGCTGGGCTGCGCCCACCCGATGGGCCCGCTCAAGCTGTCCGACCTGATCGGCCTCGACACGGTGGCCTCGGTCGCGTTCTCGATGTACGAGGAGTACAAGGAACCGCTGTACGCCGCTCCCCCGCTGCTCCAGCGCATGGTGGACGCGGGCCGGCTGGGCCGGAAGTCGGGCTCGGGCTTCTACACCTACCCCTGATTACGCACCGTCAGACTCAGGCTCACGCGGGCCCGGCACCCCTTTCGGTGCCGGGCCCGCGGCATTCACACGCCGTGTGCGCGCCGGGCCCGCATATGCCGCTCGCACACGCTCCCCACGCACCCACCAGGCGAGTTGACTTTCCGTGCGCAAGTAAAGGCTGTGACGACTACAGAAAGGAGCCGACTCGTGACCGCCAACCCCGAGCATCCCGCGGCACCGAGGGAACTCGCCGAGTTACGCCAGTCCATCGAGGTGGGTCTCACCCGCATCGAGGGCGGACTGGCGCTACTCACTCAGCGCGACGACCAGACCGCCAAGGATCTCGACGACCTGAGCGCACGGATCGTCGCCCTGGAACACACCCGCTGGCCACTGCCCACCCTCGCGGTCGTCGCGACCGTGGGCGCACTGGCCGTGGCGGTCTGGCAGGCTCTGGGCCACTAGGTCCCCGGACGCCGTGGGGGGATGGATCAGGGCAACGCGTCCTGCCCGAGCCTGAGATGGTGCAGAAGGAGCAGTGCGGCAGCCATGTTGGCGGCCGGGACCTCGCCGCGGGCGACCATGTCGGGGACGAGCTTGAGGGGAACCCATTCCCGACGGTCGGACTCGAAGTCGTCCACGGGGTGGCCGATGTAGGCGCCTTCGTCGGCCCAGAAGATGTGGTGCCGGGCGTCGGTGAGTCCGTTGGAGGGCTCGACGCTCATCAGATGGCGCAGAGGTCCTGGTCGCCAGCCGGTCTCCTCCTCCAGTTCGCGGGCGGCCGCGACGGCGATGTCCTCGCCGTCCTCGACGACGCCCGCCGCGAGCTCCCATCCCCAGCTGTCGGTGATGAAACGGTGCCGCCACAGGAGCAGCACCTCATTGGCCGCGTTCACCACGGTCGCCACGGCCACGGGGCGCAGCCGTATCAAGAAGTGATCGAGGTGTCGGCCGTCCGGCAGCTCAACGTCTGCGAGATTGACGCTGAACCAGCGGTTTTCATACACAGTTTGTTCGTTCAGTTTCGTCCACTGCACGGTTCTGCCACCTTCCGCCGAATAGATGGCAATATGGCAGCAGGAACGTTCTGACAGCAGGCGCACAGCGGCACACGGTTCGGTAGCGGGTCGGCTGCGGGTCGACGTTCGGTCGGTGATCGGTCGGTGTTCTACAGCGGTACGCGCAGTGCCCCGTCGATGAGTTCCGCGGCCTCGGAGGTGCCCGCGCATCCACTGGCCACCAGGTGCTCGCGCACCGCGCGCAGTCTGTCGCGCAGCCGCTGGGACTCCATCCCCCGGGCCTGTTCGGCCATTTGGAGTGCGGTGGCGACCGCCTTGTCGGCGTTGCCCTGGCGCAGTTCGATCTGGCTGAGCACGGCGAGCCGGTGCACCCGTCCGCGGTCGTGGGCGGGGTTGTCGACGGCGGCCACGGCGTGCTCGTCCGCCGCCATCAGGTCGCCGAGGCTGAGCAGCGCCTCCGCCACTTGTACGTTGACCAGGCCCGGCTGGACATAGCCGGTCTCATCGGGCTCGTAACCACGCCGGATACGCTCGGCGGCCTGCTCGGCACGCCGGATGCAGGACAGTGCGCTGCTGCCGTCGCCGAGGTGTGCGTACGCCTTGGCCTGCATCGCGTAGAGGTCGGAGGCGAGCGCCGGAGTGATCTGCCGCCCCGCGGCGCGCAGCGCGGCCTCGGCGAAGGCGACGGCCTGCCGGTGCTCCCGCATGAACAGCGACTGGTTGACCAGGAGGGCTATGACATACGCCCCAAGTCCCCTGTCCCCGCTGGCCTTTGCCAGGCGCAGCGCCTGGTGGAAGTACCGCTGGGCGAGGCCGTGCGCGTCGGAGTCGTAGGCGCAGATGCCCGCGATGGCCACCAATCCGCCGGTCGCGCGGTGGAGTTGGCGTCCGGTGGAGTCGGTGTAGCTGCCGCGCAGCAACGGCGCCGTCTCGGAGTTGAGGAAGCCGACGATCCGGGTGCGGGTCGCGACGCCGCCCGCCTTGCGGTACATCTGCTCGTAGTGGGCGCGTGCCGCGCGGAGCATCTCGATGTCGGCCATGCTCACTTGGTGGCGTCCGCCGCGCGAGACGTCCACGTCCTCGGGCGGGTTCTCCCACTCCCACACCGGCATCACGGCGGGTGTTCCGGTAACGGCCGGTGCGCCGAGGATGTGCGGGCGCTGCTGTTCGTCGGAGCGCCAAAGGGCGGTGGCCCGTTCGACGAAGCCGGAGAGCGAGGTGCCGTGCGGGGTGGCCGGCTCGCCGGGGACTCCGAGACCGATGTCGTCGAGCGTGACGGGCCGGTGGAGTCTGCCCGCCAGCACTTCGCAGATCAGGTCGGGCACCTGGCCGCGTGGCCGCTGCCCCTTCAACCACCGCGCGACGGCGGTGTGTTCGTACCTGAGCGCGAGTCCGCGCGCTCTCCCTGCCTGGTTGACGTGAGCGGCGAGTCCCGCGTGCGAGATGCCCGCCTCGTCGAGAATCGCGTCGAGCAGAGTATTGGGCTGCATAGGAGGCCCCCCGGGTGGCTCGGTGCCGACCGTGCCGTAAGAGTAGTAGGTCCCGTTTCACACGGGGTGTGAACGGAGTGCTCGCATCCGGGCAGTACACGCGCTGTCGCAGAGCGTTCCCGGCCGGTTGACTGAGATGCCTCGTAAGAGGCCGGCCGGGCCGCCGGCTCCCCCTCGTACAGTGCGGCGGCCCGATCCCGCGCCGTCCGCCCAGCTGCCTGCCCGACACTCCGTGGCGGGGCGGACGGCGGCACTCCGTTGGTGTCGCCGGAGCGCTGCCGGTGCGTTGTGGTTGGTCGCGCGGTTCGTCGTGCCCCTTGAAAAGCCAGCGCTCACGTGACGTGATGGGCCACCGGGTGGGATTTTTGCGCCGGGACTCGTTTGCGGTCGTTGCGGAGGACGAGCAGCGCCATGTCGTCGGTCGGCATCCCGCCCGTGTGGCTCAGGACTTGGCCGAACACCGCGCTCAGGACGGCCTGCGGTGAGAGCGGCTGGACGCGGACGGCGTCGGTGAGAGCGGCCCGCAGCGGGAAGAACCTGCCCTGTGCGTCGCGCGCGTCCTCGACTCCGTCGGTGTGCAGGAAGAGCCCCTCGCCGGGCAGCAGTTGGCCGTGGCGCAGCACAGGCAGCTCGGCCGGGAGGGGGAACGGCCCGAGCGGGGGCAGCGGTTCGGCGCAGGACAATCGTTCGACCCGGCCGCGCACACCGGTCGGCTCGGCATGGCCGCGTAGCAGATAGGGCCACGGATGACCGCAGTTGACGGCGTACACCGCGCCGTCGCAGCGGATCTCCAGAAGCAGCAGGGTGACGAACTCCTCGGCGACCGGGCTGTCCGGATCGAGGCCGGACGAGGGGTGCTCGGCGCGGGCCCGCTCCCGCAGATGCCGGGCCAGCGCCCGCTCAAGTCTTCTCAGTACGCAGCCCAGTTCGGGCTCGTCGTGCGCGGCCTCGCGGAAGCTGCCGAGGACGGCGGCGACGGTTCCGATGGCGCCGAGACCGTGCCCGCGGACGTCACCCATGACGACCCGCACACCGTGTTCGGTGGCGATCACCTCGTACAGATCACCACCGATGCTCGCACCGCGATCCGCGGAGACTTGCGCCGCGGCGACATTCAGCCCGTCGATCCGTGGGGGCAGCGGTCGCAGCAGCACGCTCTGGGCGGCGCCCGCGACCCTGCGGATCTGCCGGAGCTCGCGCAGTAGCGCCGTTCTGACGTGGAGTATCAGCCCCGTGCCGACCGCGAAGAAGACGGCGCAGGTGACGATGCGGGCACAGAACCCGTTCTGCTGGGCGAGCGGGCAGACCATCTTGTAGGTGATCGCCGTCGCGCCCCAGACGATGGGCAGCCCCAAGCCCAGGGCCCGCCGCAGCGGCTGCCGGTCGGCCCTGCGGACCGCCCGGCCGAGTCCCACCCGAAGGCCACGCCTTCTGACCGGCCGAGGTCTCCTTGCGCGCACCGCCCGGAAGAGCCCGGCCCGCAGACCGTTTCCCCGGCCGACCACGGGGAGGACCGCCCGGGCCAGCACCCGCGCATGTGTACGGGGCGTCGCCCTGTAGGGAGCCCCACCAGCCTTGATATGGATCATGCCGATTGGCCCCCCAATAGGCCCTGACAGCGCAGAGGGCCTCCGCGAGGCCGGTCCGATTCTGTCGACCGCATGGGCCGATCGGGCCAGATCGCCCAGCCTTGTCACCCGAAGGAGTGAGGGGCACATCCAGTGCCACGGATGTACCCCTCAGCTGCCGTCAGCCGGCCTGTCAGCCGTCCACTACACCCCGCGCAGGACCGCCCCGGTCCGCTCGCCCGCGAGGGCCACCGCCGCGTCCCGGGCCTCGGAGGCCTCGTCGACCGTCAGGGTCCGGTCGGCGGCGCGGAAGCGCAGCGCGTAGGCCAGCGACTTCTTGCCCTCGCCGAGTTGCTCGGCGTTCTCGTAGACGTCGAACAGCCGGATGGACTCCAGCAGTTCGCCCGCGCCCTCGCGCAACGCCGCCTCGACGGCCACGTGGGGCACGGACCGGTCGACGACCAGGGCGACGTCCTGGGTCGCCACCGGGAAGGTGGAGATCTTCGGACCCTTCGGGACGCCCGAGCTCGCCTGCTCCAGCGCGTCCAGGTCCAGCTCCATCGCACTGGTGCGCGCGGGCAGACCCAGGGTCTTCAGGACGCCGGGGTGCAGCTCACCGGCGTACCCGATGACCTTGTCCGCACCGTCGATGATGACGGCCAGCTCGGCACAGCGGCCCGGGTGCCACGGCCCGTACTGCCCGCCGCGGACCAGGAGTTCGGTCCCCGCCTCGCGGGCCAGCGAGCGAGCTGCCTCGATCGCGTCGGCCCAGTCGGCCGGGCGGCCCTTGCCCCACCAGCCGGCCTGCTCACGGGCGCCCGTGAGGACGACGGCGGCGTGCCGGGGCTGGACGGGGAGCGCGGCGGTGAGCGACGCGATCTCCTCGTCGGTGGGACGGCGGTCGACGGGCAGCCGTCCGGCGACGCGCAGTTGCTCGCGCGGGTGGAAGACCAGGCCGGTCTCGAAGAGCGCGAGGTCGTGGCTGCCGCGTCCGTCGTTACGGCGCAGCGCGCCGAGCAGGCCCGGCAGCAGCGTCGTACGGAGCGCGGGCTCCTCGTCGGAGAGCGGGTTGACCAGCTTGACGACCTTGCGCTTCGGGCCGTCGGCGGCCAGCGCGAGCTGGTCGAAGACGTGCTCTCCGATGAAGGGGTGGTTCGGCGCCTCGACATATCCGGCACCGGCGAGTGCGCGGCCGACACGGCGGTGCAGCCGCTGCCTGTCGGTCAGGCCGAGGCCCGCCGGGGGCTTCGGCAGGGTGGAGGGCAGGTTCTCGTAGCCCTCAAGGCGGATGACCTCCTCCGCCAGGTCGTTCGGGTCCGTCAGGTCGGGCCTCCAGGACGGCACGGTGACGATCAGCTCGTCCTGCCCGTACACGTCGCAGCCGACCTGCTGGAGACGGCGTACGACGGTCTCGCGGCCGTAGTCGACACCGGCCACCTTGTCCGGGTGGTTCGCCGGGATGGTGATGGTGTGCGGCGCGGAGGGCGCGATGACCTCGGTGACGCCGGCGTCGGCGGAGCCGCCCGCGAGGATCACGAGCAGGTCGACGGTCCGCTGGGCCGCGGCGGACGCGGCCTGCGGGTCGACTCCGCGCTCGAAGCGCTTGGACGCCTCGGAGGCCAGCTTGTGCCGGCGGGCGGTGCGGGCGATGGACAGCGCGCTGAAGTGCGCCGCCTCGATGACGACCTCGGTGGTGGTGCCCGTGGCGTCGTCGATCTCGGTGTTCGCGCCGCCCATGACGCCCGCGAGGCCGATGGGGCCGCGGTCGTCGGTGATCACCAGGTCCTCGGCGTCCAGCGTGCGCTTGACGCCGTCGAGCGTGGTGAGCTTCTCGCCCTGCTCGGCCCGGCGCACACCGATCGCGCCCTGGATACGGGTGCGGTCGTACGCGTGCAGGGGCTGACCGAGCTCCAGCATCACGTAGTTGGTGATGTCGACGGCGAGCGAGATCGGGCGCATGCCCGCCTTCTGGAGGCGGCGGCGCAGCCAGATCGGGGAGCGGGCCTCGGGGTCGAGACCCGTGACCGTACGCGCGGTGAAGCGGTCGCAGCCGAACGGGTCGGACACCTGCACCGGGTGCCCGAACGCGTTCGGGGCCGGTACGTCGAGCAGCGCCGGGTCGCTCAGCGGCAGGCCGTACGCGATGGCGGCCTCGCGGGCCACCCCGCGCAGCGAGAGCGCGTAACCGCGGTCGGGTGTGACGGCGATGTCGAGAACCTCGTCGACGAGCTGGAGCAGCTCGATCGCGTCGGTGCCCACCTCGGCCTCCGGCGGCAGGACGATGATGCCGCCGCTGCCGTCGTCGCCCATGCCCAGCTCGTCGCCGGAGCAGATCATGCCGTGCGAGGTCCTGCCGTACGTCTTGCGCGCGGCGATCGCGAAGTTGCCGGGCAGCACGGCGCCCGGCAGGACCACGACGACCTTGTCGCCGACGGTGAAGTTGCGGGCGCCGCAGACGATCTCCTGGGGCTCGCCGGTGCCGTTGGCGGTGCCGACGTCGACGGTGCAGAAGCGGATGGGCTTCTTGAACTCCGTCAGTTCCTCGATGGTCAGCACCTTGCCGACGACGAGGGGGCCCTTGAGGTCGGCGCCGAGCTGCTCGACGGTCTCGACCTCGAGACCGGCGGAAATGAGCTTGGCCTGGACGTCGCGCCCGGTCTCCGTCGCCGGCAGGTCGACGTACTCCCGCAGCCAAGAAAGCGGGACCCGCATCAGATCTCCATCCCGAACGGCCGGGTGAACCGGACGTCACCCTCGACCATGTCTCGCATGTCTTCGACGTTGTGGCGGAACATCAGCATCCGCTCGATGCCGAACCCGAAGGCGAATCCGCTGTACTTCTCGGGGTCGACACCGCAGGCGATCAGCACCCGCGGGTTGACCATGCCGCAGCCGCCCAGCTCGATCCAGCCCTCGGAGGAGCAGGTCCGGCAGGGGCGGTCGGGGTTGCCGACGGACTCGCCCTTGCAGACGTAGCAGAGCATGTCCATCTCGGCGGACGGCTCGGTGAAGGGGAAGTAGTTCGGCCGCAGCCTGGTCTTCATGTCGGCGCCGAAGAGCGACTGGACCATGTGGTCCAGGGTGCCCTTGAGGTCGGCCATGGTCAGGCCCTCGTCGATGGCGAGGAGCTCGATCTGGTGGAAGACCGGGGTGTGCGTGGCGTCCAGCTCGTCGGTGCGGTACACGCGGCCGGGGCACACGATGTAGACCGGCGGCTCGCGGTCGAGCATGGCGCGGGCCTGCACCGGTGAGGTGTGCGTGCGCAGTACGACACCGGACTCGTCGCCCTCGGTCCCCTTCGGCCCCTGGACGAAGAAGGTGTCCTGCATCTGCCGGGCCGGGTGGTCGGGCGTGAAGTTGAGGGCGTCGAAGTTGAACCACTCCGCCTCGACCTCGGGGCCCTCGGCGATCTCGTATCCCATGGACACGAAGACGTCCGCGACCCGCTCCATCATGGTGGTCAGCGGATGCCGGGCGCCGGCCGGTACACGGTCGTACGGCAGCGTGACGTCCACTGCCTCCTCGACCAGTACCCGGGCGTCGCGGTCGGCCTCCAGCTCGGCCTGGCGGGTGGCGAGCGCCTTGTTCACCGCGCCGCGGGCCTGGCCGACGAGCTTGCCGGCGGCGGCCTTGGCATGCGGGGGCAGGGCGCCGATCTCGCGGTTGGCGAGGGCCAGCGGGGAGGTGCCGCCAGTGTGGGCGACCTTGGCCTCCTGGAGCGCGTCGAGGTCACCGGCGGCCGCGAAGGCGGCGAGCGCCTCGTCCCGCATGCGCTCGATCTCTTCCGGTTTCAAGGCCTCGACCTCTACAGGGTCGTACGACTTATTCGGTGCCGACATCTCTTCCCGTGCTTCCGGTTGGCTGGCTGGGGTCCCCGTCTACGACTCGGAGACGCAGCGTCCCTGAAATGGAGACGCAAAGGTGCCAGAGGCCGAGTCTAACGGGGGGTGAAGTGGAGGAATGCGCCCGTGGGTCCTCGCTCGGCGTTACAGCAGATACGCCGGGGTGCCCACGGGCAACGTAAATCGGAACTCGGCGCCGCCGCCGGGGGCGCGGCCGACCGTGATGGTGCCGCCGTGGGCTTCTACGATGCCCTTGACGATGTACAGCCCGAGGCCGGTGCCGCCGCGCTTGCTGCCCCGCCAGAAGCGGGTGAAGACGCGGTTCATGGACTCCTCCGGGATGCCGGTGCCCTCGTCGCTCACCGTGACCGATGTGGCCGCGTTCCTGCCGTCCTCCCCTTCACGCGGGGAGGCCGAGGGCGTGACGTCAATCGTGACGGTTCCCTCGCCGTGGCGCACCGCATTTTCGATCAGGTTGCTGAGGACCTGGTCGACCTTGTCGGGGTCGGCCCAGAGGGCGGGCAGCGGATGCTCGATGCGCACCAGGAAGCGGTCGGCCGACTGGCCGGAGGCGACGTAGGCCTGGATGTGGCGGCCGACGGCGGCGCCCATGTCGACGGGCTGGCGGCGCACTTCGAGCCGGCCGGAGTCGATGCGTGAGATGTCGAGCAGCTCGGCGATGAGCCGGGTGACCCGGTTGGCGTCGGCGTCGACGGTCTCCAGCATGAGCTTCTTCTGGTCGTCCGTGAACCGTTCCCACTTGGCCAGCAGCGTGGCGGTGAAGCCCTTGACGGAGGTGAGCGGCGAGCGCAGTTCGTGGGCGACGGTGGCGATGAGCTCGGCGTGGCTGCGCTCGGTGCGGCGGCGGGCCTCGGTGTCGCGCAGGGAGACGACGACGCGCTGGACCGGGCCGGTGGGACGCGTGCGCACGTACCGCGCGGAGACGAGCACCTCGCGCCCGCCGGGGAGCAGCAGATTCCGCTCGGGCTGTCCGACCCGGATGGCGAGACCGCCGTACGGGTCGGTCAGCTGCCACCATCTGCGCCCTTCGAGGTCCTCTAAGGGCAGCGCCCATTCGAGCGGGTGTCCGAGCGCGTCAGCGGCGGACACGGCGGCGATTCGGGCGGCGGCGGCGTTGAAGCAGATCACCCGGCCGCGCTCGTCGGCGACGACGAGTCCGTCGGGAAGGTCGTCGGGGTCGATGCCGAGACCGGATCCGAGGCCGGCCAGGAGCCCGGCTCCCTGAGCGGCTTCCTGCTCGGCTCCGAGTTCGGCGGCGTCACCGCGCCGGGACGCGGGTGTACCGCGCACGTCCCGTGCTCGCGGTGCCTTGTGCGCACCACTCGTGCCGACACTCATCCCCGTCTCCCACCTCTCATCCGGCAGTGGGCCCCGAGCAGGTCACCCTACTAGCTCTCGGTGACGGAGCGGCACCCTCCGGAGCCGCGCTGTGCACGGGCGGACGCGTAGAGACATACGGCCGCGGCGGTGGCGAGGTTCAGGCTCTCGGCCTTTCCGTGAATGGGTACGCGCACGACGGCGTCGGCCAGCGCGCGCGTCTCCTCCGGAAGCCCCCACGCCTCGTTACCGAACACCCAGGCGGTCGGGCCGCCCATGGTGCCCTTGTCCAGCTCGTCGTCGAGGTCGACCGCCCCGACGCCGTCGGCCGCGAGGATCCGTACACCGGCGTCCTTGAGCCCCTGTACGGCCCGCTCGACGGGCACGCCCACGGCGACGGGAAGGTGGAACAAGGACCCCACCGAGGCCCGTACGGCCTTGGGGTTGTAGAGATCCACGGACGCGTCGGTGAGTACGACGGCCTCGGCACCGGCGGCGTCCGCGCAGCGCAGCACGGTGCCGGCGTTCCCGGGGTCGCGCACGTGCGCGAGTACGGCGACGAGCTTGGGCCTCTCCTTGAGGATCTCCTCGAAGGGCGTGTCCAAGAAGCGGCAGATCCCGACGAGCCCCTGCGGTGTGACGGTCGTCGAGATGTCGGCGATGACCTCCTCGGCGGCGAGATGCACCCGCGCGCCGGCGTTCTGGGCATCCGCGACGATGTCGGCGTACCGCTCCCCGGCCTCGACCGTCGCGAACAGCTCGACGAGGGTCGCGGTCCCCTCGCGGCGATGCGCCGCCGCCTCCCGCACGGCCTGCGGCCCCTCGGCGAGGAACAGCCGCTCCTTCCCCCGGAAGTTCCGCCTGGCCAGCCGCCGCGCGGCAGCCACGCGGGACGAACGTGGGGAGATCAGCTCGGGAGCGGAGGACATGCGGCCACCTTCAGAGGGTTACGGAGGGGTGTTCTCGTCCGCCACGGGGGGCGACGGCCTCGGCGGAACGGCACCGCCCTCCGCTTCGGGGTGGGGACGGGCCCAGGACGGCGGGGGGAAACCCGCTTCCCGTTCCCCGCGATGGGGAGCGGTGGCTTCCGCCGGGCCGGTACCGGCCTTGCGGTGGCTTCCGCCGCGACGGTACCGGGCCCTTGCCGTGGTGTGCGCCGCGACGCTGCCGGGCCGTGACGGCGGCTTACGGCGGTGCCGGCTCGACCGCCCCGCGCGCAGCGTGGGAATCGACGCGCCACGGACGGAGACGGGCCGCGAAGCATTGCCCCGGAGCCACAGCCCGGGCCGGCGTGCGAGTCCGCCGCTCTCCGCTCTTCCGGTTCACAGCTCACGCCGACCGCAGGACAGCCGGGCGTTCGCCGAACCCGGAGCAGTTGCCGCAGCCATGGCCGTAGCCATAGCCGTAAGCAAACGGACCCGCAGGCCGTGGAGGCCTGCGGGTCCGATGTACATCCGGCTCAAGCCAGCGCGAGCGTCACGCGGCCTTCGGCGCGTTGACGTCCGACGGCAGCGCCTTCTGCGCGACCTCGACGAGCGCGGCGAACGCGTTGGCGTCGTTGACGGCCAGCTCCGCGAGGATCTTGCGGTCGACCTCGATGTTGGCCGCGTTCAGACCCTGGATGAAGCGGTTGTAGGTGATGCCGTTGGCGCGGGCAGCGGCATTGATGCGCTGGATCCACAGCCGACGGAAGTCGCCCTTGCGCTTCTTGCGGTCGTTGTAGTTGTAGACCAGGGAGTGGGTGACCTGCTCCTTGGCCTTGCGGTACAGACGCGAACGCTGACCGCGGTAGCCCTTGGCGGCCTCGAGGATCGCCCGGCGCTTCTTGTGGGCGTTGACTGCCCGCTTGACGCGTGCCACTTGTTAACTCCTTGTAGCGGGGCCGTGGTGGGACTCACACGGCCCGAAATCGATGGGGTCCCGGTCCTGACGTACGGCGCGCGGCGATCGAATGATCAGGCGCCGATGCGTCACTTGCCGAGAAGCTTCTTGATCTTCTTGGCGTCGCCCGGGGCCATCTCGGCGTTGCCGCTGAGGCGACGCGTCAGGCGGGACGACTTGTGCTCGAGCAGGTGGCGCTTGCCGGCACGCTCACGGAGCACCTTGCCGGAGCCGGTGATCTTGAAGCGCTTGCTGGCACCGCTGTGCGACTTGTTCTTCGGCATAGCGCCGTTCTCTCCTCGTCAGTGGCGTTCCGGTGCCCGGTCGTGAAACCGGGCACGGTGGAACGTCATATCCATTGCTTGGCATCCCTGGACGGTTGTCCCGGGACTCCCCGGACTCTCGTCCCGGGCTCCCGGGGCGTTCGCCCTGGGGTCTAGACCTCGGCGGAAGCCGCGGCCGGAGTCTCGGCGGTCTCGGCGTCGACCTCGTCGGCCTCGTCCACCTCGTCGACCCCGTCCACCTCGTCCACCTCGGGGATGTCGTCGCCCGCGTGGTTCTGCGACTTGCCCGGGTTGGCCTTCGCTTCGGCCTTGCGAGCCGCCTGGGCCTCACGGGCCTCGGCCATGGCCTCGGTCTTCTTCTTGTGCGGACCGAGAACCATGATCATGTTCCGGCCGTCCTGCTTCGGGTTCGACTCGATGAACCCGAGGTCCTCGACGTCCGTGGCGAGACGCTGCAGCAGTCGGTAGCCGAGTTCCGGCCTGGACTGCTCGCGACCACGGAACATGATCGTGATCTTGACCTTGTCGCCCTGCTTGAGGAACCGGACGACGTGACCCTTTTTGGTGTCGTAGTCGTGCGGGTCGATCTTCGGCCGGAGCTTCATTTCCTTGATGACCGTGTGCGCCTGGTTCTTGCGCGCCTCACGGGCCTTCATGGCCGACTCGTACTTGAACTTCCCGTAGTCCATGAGCTTGCAGACGGGCGGACGAGCGCTCGCCGCCACCTCGACCAGGTCGAGGTCGTACTCCTGCGCAAGCTCCAGGGCCTTGGCAAGCGGAACAATCCCGACCTGCTCGCCGCTGGGACCGACAAGTCGGACCTCGGGAACGCGAATCCGGTCGTTGATGCGGGGCTCGGTGCTGATGGATCCTCCTCGGTAGCACCACACGGCGGTCTGGCGGACCACCGCGTATGTCTCTGATGACAGTTGGACCAACCACCGCGGGACATGAAAAATGCCCCGGACGGGACACAGGCAGGGCTCCAAGGATTACCGGAGCACCGCCACGGTGAACCGCGGGGCGCACATCGGGCGACTCCATCGTCCGTACGGAACGATGGTGACCGCCTGACCGGGTGACCCGCCGTCCCGGAGGACAGTCAGGTGGGAGATCGGAGCCTCCACTTGTGGGCCGGGCACGCTGACATACTTCTTGGCGCGTCCGACCGGTCGTAACACAAGGTTAGCAGCTAGGACTGAGAAGGGCTAACCGAGGCCAACGGGGGTCGGCCCCCGCCCGGGACCTATCGTGGAGGCCATGAGTGACACCCCTCCCCAGACGCCCGACTACGACACCATGACCCGCGACATCGCCGAGGTCCCCGCGGTCGAGGTGATCGTCACGGTCGCCGTCAATCTGATGAGCGCCGCCGCAGTGAAGCTCGGCCTGGCCCCGCAAGAAGGGGTGGGCGACGAGCACAAGGACCTGGACGAGGCGCGGAAGCTGGTGCACGCGCTGGCCGGGCTGCTCGACGCGAGCACGACCGAGATCAGCTCCTTCCACGCGGCACCGCTGCGCGACGGTCTCAAGTCGCTCCAGCTGGCGTTCCGCGAGGCGTCGATCGTCCCGGACGAGCCGGGCCAGGGCCCGGGCGAGAAGTACACGGGCCCGGTCTACGGCTGACTCACCCGGTCCGCGGCCGTTTCGCCGGTCGACGAGCGACTCACACCTCTCGTACGTACAAGGGCTCGCCCGGCGGCGTCGCCCCGGCCGGCAGAAGTGCCAGGTCGAGGCCGCGCACCAGGCGGGCCCTCAGTGTCTCGTCGGCCGCCAGCCGTTCGGCGATCGCGCGGGCGGTCTCGGCGGGAGACGCGGACCGGCCCAGTACGAGGGCCAGCGTGCCGTCCGCCTGCCCCGGGCCGAGATGCGCGCGGAGCACGGCCGGCTCGGCGGCGACGGCCGCGCGGACGGCCTCGGTGACGGCCGGATCGGCGAGGGGATCCGTGTTCGTACGCCCCTCGGCGAGCGCGAGCAGTGCAGGGCCGGTCAGCTCGTACGGCACCGGACCCGCCAGGTCGAGGACGACGGTGTCGGCCTTCTCGTGCGCGGCGGCCTGAAGGGCCTGGTGCAGGGGTACGGCCACGGGGCGGGCCTCGGGATCCCAGCGGGCCAGCGACTCGGTGGAGGTGAAGGCGGGCAGGGCGGTACGGTTCCCGGCCTTCAGGGTCGGCACGGCCATGTCGCTGGTCTTCTCGTGGCGCAGCCCGTTCTCGTCCTCCTCCACCTCGCCGAGCACGGCCACCACCGGCACGAGCAGCCGGGCGCCCCTGAGGGCCTCCAGGACCGGCCCCACGGCGGTGCGGTCCTCGGCCCAGGCGGTGAGTGCCGCGCTCAGCCGGGGATCGGCGGAGCCGTCGTCGTCGGAGAAGCCGGAGTCGGGAATGTTCTTGTTCGCCACGGTCCCTGACCCTATCGGTGGGATGCAGTTGGGCTTGTGCGGCCCCTGAAACATGGACTTGACAGGTCTCATGGAATTCTCATACATCCCTGACGCAGATTTCACATGCGTCTAACCATGGGCACAGGCCCGGCGCCCAGCATCGCGGAATGGACCGTCACAGAGCCAGTCGACGCCGCGCCCGCCCGTCCGGCCGCAGGCCCTTCGTCTACGCCGCGGTGGCTTCCGTCATCCTCGTGGGCGGTACGGCGGCCGGGGCCGTATATATGAAGGCCCAGGCGCACGACGGCCAGGACCTCATATCGTCGTCCTCTCCGTCCTCGGCCTCGGCCTCGGCCTCGGCCTCGGCCTCGCCGAGCGTCAGCGAGGAGGCGTCGGTGGAACCCGTCACGGTACCCGCGGTGGACCGGGACGCGCTGCTCGCCGAGGCGTTGAAGTCCGTGACGGTCCCCAGCGGCGCCGAGACCTCGGCGTCCGTCCTCGACGTCGACTCCGGCGAGAGCGCCGCGTACGGCAAGGGTGCCTTCGACACCGCGAGCATCGTCAAGGTCGACATCCTGGCCACGCTGCTGCTCCAGGCGCAGGACGCGGACCGGCAGCTGACGGCGACGGAGAAGGCCAACGCCACCCTGATGATCGAGAACAGCGACAACACGGCCGCGACCACGCTGTGGAACGAGATCGGCCAGGCGGACGGCCTCAACAGCGCGAACAAGAGCTTCGGGCTGACGGGGACGGCGGGCGGGGACGGCGCGCTGTGGGGGCTGACGCAGACCACGGCGGCCGATCAACTCACCTTGTTGCAGCAGGTGTTCGGCGACGACGAAGCGAAACTCAGCGAGGCCTCGCGGACGTACATGCAGGGGCTCATGAGTGAGATAGCCGTCGATCAGCACTGGGGTGTGTCGGCCGCGGCCGACGGTTCCGACTGGGCCCTGAAGAACGGGTGGCTGGCGCGCAGTACGACCGGTCTGTGGGACATCAACAGCATCGGGCGGGTCACCGTCGACGGCCACGACTACCTGGTCGCGGTGCTGTCCAACGGCACCACGACGAAGACGAAGGGGATCTCGCTGGTCGAGTCGGTGGCGAAGGCGGCGGTGTCGGTGTTCCAGGACACAAGCGCCGATCCCAGCGTTACGGCGACGGCCACCGACTAGTTCGTACGAAGGCGTCCGGTTGGTGCGGACGAAAACCGTCCGGTCAGAAGTGGTCGTAGCCGCGCGGTCGTCTGCGGCCGCGCCACAGGACGACCGCCGCGGCGAGCAGCACCGCGCCGAGACCGCCCGCGAGCGGGCCGACCCAGCCGGCGGGATCCGTGTCGTCGTCGGAGGTGTCGGGGCCCGGTCCGAAGTACTCCTGGCCGTACGCCGCCCGCAGCCCCTCGGGCTTGAGCAGGCCGCCTTCCTTGATGGCGGCCGCAGGGTCGATGAAACCGTAGCCGCGTGAGTCGTCACGGCCGTCTGCGGGGGCGTTGCGGGCCGTGTCCTCCAGGAGTTGCTTGATCTGGGCCGGGGAGAGGTCCGGATGGGCCGCCTTGATGAGCGCGACCGCGCCGGAGACGAACGCGGAGGCCGCGCTCGTGCCCCAGCCCTCGTAGTACTTCTCGTCCGGGTCGGCGATGACGACGTCGACACCGGGGGCGCTGACGGTGGCGTACCAGCGGCGGGTGGAGAAGGAGGCGCGGGTGCCGTTGCTGTCGACGGCGGTCGCGGCGATCACGCCCGGGTAGGCCGCGGGGTAGGAGATGTGGTCACCCTTCTCGCCGCCGTTGCCTGCCGAGGCGACGACGACGGCGCCCTTCTTCAGGGCGTACTGGACGGCCTCGTCCTCGGCGGGTTCGGGGTGGGCGGAGGCGGAGTCGTCGCCCAGGGAGAGGTTGATGACGTCGGCGCCGTTGTCGGCGGCCCAGCGGATGCCGTCGGCGAGGGCGTTGCCGCGGGTGTTGCGGGCCTTCGTACGGGAGTCGTCGCCGTCTTCGAGGATGACGCGGACGGGGAGGATCTTGGCCTCGGGAGCGATGCCCATGACGCCGTCGGCGTCGTCGAGCCCGTGTCCGTGGCCTGCGATGATCCCCGCCATGGCGGTGCCGTGCCTGGCCCACGCCCGGTCGCCGCGGGCCGCTCCGAAGCCGACCATGTCCTTCCCGGTGAGCACGTTGCCCTCCAGGTCCGGGTGCTGGTCGTCGACGCCGGTGTCGAGGACGGCGACGGTGATCCCCTGGCCCTTGGTGGTCTGCCAGGCCTCCTGGGTGTGCATCGCGTCGAGGGCCCACTGCTGGGCGCGGATGCCGTCGGCGTGGGCGGTGGTGGAGGGGACCAGGGCGAGGGAGGCGGCCAGCAGGACGCTGAGGAGCCCGGCCCTGCGGATCCTTGTGCGGTCTGCCGCCCGGCGGGTCATGACGGCTTCTCCGTGGCCGAGGTGACGGTCTTGCGGAAGCCTCGCTCGACGCGGTCGGCGAGGCCCTGTGCCTCGTGGCCGAGGCCGGCCTGGGCCGGAGCCGTGGTCGCGCCGGGCTCCATGGCGTCCTCGGCGGCCTGCGGGTCGGTGACGGCGCGACCGTCGGCGAAGCCGGAGACGGCGTAGACGACGACGGGGGCGTCGGTGAGGACCGACACCGTCCAGGACGCACGCTGGTCGTCGCCGAAGCCGGCCGCGACGGTGCCCTCGACCGCGTACGGGCGGGGCATCAGGTCGGTGCGCCGGTCCAGGCCGTCCTTCTGGAAGCGGGTCTTCAGAGAGGTCATGGCCGTCGCGTCCGCCTTGGTGAACAGCAGGCCGACGGTGGTGACGAGGCTCCGGGTCGCGTCCGTGTACGTGGCGCGCAGCAGGCGCAGGCAGCCCACCGGCGCGAGGGCTTCGCGCAGGAGGGGGTCGAAGGCGTTCGCGCAGTCGGTGTCCGGGGCGACGGCGACCCGCGTCCAGGTGCGGTCGGCGCCGCCCGGTCCGGCGCCCTCGCCCTGCACGGTGGGCGGGAAGAGTTGGTCCACCGGCACGCTGTGCCAGAGCTCGCCGGACGCCACGAACTCGGTCCGCGCGTCGGAGCCGGCCGAGCTTTCCCCGGTCAGCCAACTCCCGGTCACCGCCCCGCCGATGAGGCCGAGGCCCAGCACGACGCAGGCCGCGGCGGCCAGCGCCCGGGGTCGGGTGCGTCCACCGTGCGGGCGTACGCGCACCGTGTCGTCGAACGTCTCCGGCTGCCCGAAGGACACGAACGGGCGCTCCACGACCGGGGTTTCCGACGGGGGTGCGGGGACCGGGGGCCGTGCGGGGGTCTCCTCGGCCGGGATGGGCCGGAGCCGCCTGGTGGTCTCCGTGGCGCTCTCCTCGGGCACGGTGGTACGCCGACCCTCACCGGACGCCGGGGGCGCGTCGGGGAACCGTGCGGAGGCCGCCGGCGGGGGCGGGGACACCGGGCCGGGCCGCCGGGGCGGGCGCAGGCCCGGGAATCGCCGGCTCCCCTCCTCGCGGTGAGGAGCCTCGCCGGGCGACTGCGCCGGCGACGGGGCCCGTGTCGCGTCCGGAGTCGGCGGCTGCGCCTCCGCATCGACATCGGCATCGGTGTCGGCAGAGAAGTCGAAGAAGTCGAACGACTTGGGCGGCGACGGTACGCGAGGACCGCGCCCTGCGCCCGCGTCCACCCCGGACGACCGGGGGCCGCCGTCGTCCTCCCGGGGCTGCGATTCCGGCTGCGCGGGGGCTGAGCCGATCCCGTTCCCGGCCGAAGTCGGTCCCACCGGCTGCACCTGCGGGCGGGGCGGGCGCGTCGGGGCATCGCCGGGCTGCGAGGGCACCGGACGGCGCCCGGCCGTCGGGGGGCGTCCCCACGGCGGGGTCTGGGTACGGGTGGGCGGCAGGGCGTCCGCCCTGGAAGGCGAGCCTCCAGATGAAGGAACCGCCCCCTGCGCAGGGCTGCGTTCCGGCACGGCGGGCCGCCCCGACGACGAGGGCCGACCCGGAGTCCCCGACCCGCCCGACGCCGACGGCAACTGACCCGGCATCGGGAACTGCCCGGCCGCCGGGGGCTGGTTCCGCTTCGCCGGCTGACCGGTTGTCGGACGCTGGTCCGGCCTCGCCGACTGACCAGCCGTCGGTGACTGACCGGCCGTCGGACGCTGATCCGGCCTCGACCACTGACCGACCGCCGGACGCTGGTCCGGCCTCGCCGACTGACCGCCCGTCGGTGACTGACCGACCGCCGGACGCTGACCAGCCGTCGGACGCTGACCGACCTCCGGCGACTGGTCCCGACTCGGCGGATGACCGGCCCTCGGGGGCTGGTCCGGCCTCAACGACTGACCGACCATCGGTGACTGACCGGCCGTCGGACGCTGATCCGGCCTCGACGACTGACCGACCGTCGGACGCTGGTCGTGCCTCGCCGACTGACCCGCCGTCGGTGACAGACCGACCGTCGGACGCTGACCGACCGCCGATGACTGCTCCGGGCTCGGCGGATGACCAGACCTCGGGGGCTGGTCCGGAGTCCGCAGTCGGTCCGGCCTGGGCGGCTGGTTCGACCTCGGCGGCTGACCGGACATCGAGGGCTGACCGAACATCGGGGACTGACCAGACGTCGGTGGCCCGTCCGGCCTCTGCGGTTGGCCGGACGTCGCGGGACCGGACGTCGGTGCCTGGTTCGGAGGCGGTGAGTGGTCCGGGCTCGGAGGCTGGTCCGGAGTTCGCAGGTTGTCCGGAATCGGAGGCTCGTCCGGGGTCTGCGGGTTGTCCGGAGTCGGCGGCCGGTCCGGGTGGGGAGGGGTTGCCGGGCGAGGTGGGGCCGGCGGGCGTGGGGGAATTGAGGCGCGGCGCGCTTCCGTGCTCATGCACCCCCCGTTCCCTCGTACCCGGGCCATCGGCTCGCCTCGGAGCTCTTCCGGGCCGTCGTAGCTGTTGCGGGGAGGGCGTCCGTCCGGGTCGCCCGCCACGGGCACGCATACCCGCACCGGGGGGCCGTCACCCCGGGCGCACCCCGCCCGGGCAAGGTCGTTCCTCCCTGCGTGCGCGTCACTCTACGGGTTGACGTGGGCCCGAAGGGAACCAGTCCGCAGGCCCGGGGGATCTGCCCGGATCGTCCCCCTACCCAGCGGTAATCCCGTCTGGCAGGCTTCGGTCATGACTGCCCGCGCCGCAGACCGGGCCCGCTACAACCGGGCCACCGCTCACCTCGACGCCCCCCTCGCGATCGTGGACCTGGAGGCCTTCGACGCGAACGCGGACGATCTCGTCCGCAGGGCCGGTGGCAAACCGGTCCGCGTCGCCAGCAAATCCGTCCGCTGCCGCGCCCTGCTCGAACGCGTCCTCGCGCGGGACGGCTTCGCCGGAATCATGTCCTTCACCCTCGCCGAGTCGATCTGGCTGGCCCGCTCCGGCTTCGAGGACATCCTGCTCGCCTACCCGTCCGCCGACACCAAGGGCTTCGCCGAGCTGGCCTCCGACCCCAAGCTCGCCGCCGCCGTGACGGTCATGGTCGACGACCCGGCCCAGCTCCACCTCATCGACGAGGCACGCCAGGGCGGCACCGAAGTCGTGCGCGTCTGCCTGGAGTTGGACACCTCACTCCAGTTGCTCGGCGGGCGCGTCCGCGTCGGCGCCCTCCGTTCGCCGCTGCGCTCCCCCGCCCAACTCGCCGAAATGGCCCGTACGGTGACCCGGCGGCCCGGGTTCAAGCTCGTGGGAATCATGGCGTACGAGGGTCACATCGCCGGCGTCGGCGACTCGGTCGACGGGCGGCCCTTCCGTTCGCGTGCCGTCCGCCTGATGCAGGCCACGGCCCGCAAGGAACTCGTCCAGCGGCGTGCCGAGGTCGTCCGCGCCGTCCGGGCCGTGGAGCCAGACCTGGAGTTCGTCAACGGCGGCGGCACCGGCAGCGTGCAGCACACGGCGGCCGAGGACGCGGTCACGGAGATCGCGGCCGGGTCGGGACTGTACGTACCGCGGCTCTTCGACAACTACACCTCGTTCAGCGGGCGTCCGGCCGCGCTCTTCGCCCAGCCCGTCGTTCGTCGCCCGGGCGTCGGAATCGTGACCGTCCTCGGTGGCGGCTACCCGGCCTCGGGCGCCGCCGGTCCCGACCGGCTGCCCGTGCCCTATCTCCCAGAGGGGCTGAAGTACGACCCCCAGGAGGGTCCGGGCGAGGTGCAGACGCCGCTGATCGGCGCCCCCGCGGACGACCTGCTCATCGGCGACAAGGTGTGGTTCCGGCACGCCAAGGCCGGGGAGTTGTGCGAGCGGTTCGACACGCTCCAGTTGGTGGCGGGCGACTCGGTGACGGCGGCCGTCCCGACGTATCGCGGGGAGGGGCAGACCTTCCTCTGACGCCCCGGGCGTCCAGCGTCTACCGGGACGGGCCGATGCTGCTGCCCACACCCCCACCGGTGTCCGCGTCGTCCACCGGACGGATCCCTTTGGTGATGCGGTCCATGTCGGACAGCGGCGGCCCGTCCCCACCCGCGTCGAAGGCGAAGCGGACGATGACCAGTGCCTCAGAACCCACGCTGGACGCAAACGCCAGCGACTGCACGTAACCCCCGGGCCCCGCGGCGGTCTTGACCTGCCAGCGCACGAAGTACCCGGCACGCCCGGCGACGGCGACCGGACCCGCCTTCACCTCTTTGTGGGAGTCGATGCCGTGGTAGGGGCGCCGGTCGAGGAGGTCGCGGTCGTACGCCCTGTCCGCCGCGTCCCCGATGTCCTTCCGGGCGAGGGCTTCCGGGGACTTCTCGTCGTCCCCGGTGACCGTGCGCGAGATGACCCGTCCGTGGTGGCAGAGACCGGGGTCGCCGGGGCAGTCGTACGTCCCCGGAGTGGTCATCACGACATCGTCCTCGACGACGTTCTCCGGCCCCTCCCAGCCGTCGAGCAGCGGAAGGGTGATGCCGTTGAGCTCGTCCACGACGAACGCCGGATCGTCGGTCGGCGACTCGGAGGGGGTCGGCTCGGGCTGCGACGGGGCGGTCGGAGCCGTGTTGGTCGCCGCGTCGGCGGTGTCGTCGTTCCGGCCGAGGAGTACGGCGCCTGTGACGATCGAGGAGACCAGCACGGCTCCGGCGACGACGAGGGCGACGGCCTTGGCACGCCCGGAGCTCCCGTCGGGGAACTCCGGCCGCGCCAAGGGCTGTTGGAGCGCCTCGGGCTGACGTCGGTGGTCGGTCCACGCGGTCCCGTCCCACCAGCGCTCGACGAGCGGGTACGACGGGTCGCGGTACCAGCCGGGCGGAGGCGTCATGCTCATCCCGGCACTCTAGGACGTACGTCGAAGATCAGTACACGGTGTCCGGCCCACGGCGTCCGCTACAGCGGCGTGACGTACGCGCCCGAGATTCCGCCGTCCACCAGGAAGTCGCTGGCGTTCACGAAGGAGGAGTCGTCGCTGGCGAGGAACGCGACCGCCGCGGCGATCTCGTCCGCCTCCGCGAACCGGCCGACCGGGATGTGCACGAGCCGACGTGCCGCCCGCTCGGGGTCCTTGGCGAACAGCTCCTGGAGCAGCGGGGTGTTGACCGGTCCGGGGCACAGGGCGTTGACCCGGATGCCCTCCCTCGCGAACTGCACGCCCAGTTCACGGGACATGGCCAGCACACCGCCCTTGGAGGCCGTGTACGAGATCTGCGAGGTCGCCGCGCCCATCCGGGCCACGAAGGACGCCGTGTTGATGATCGAGCCCTTGCCCTGGCGCCGCATGTAGGGGATCGCGGCCTTGCAACACAGGTAGACGGAGGTGAGGTTGACGTCCTGGACCCGCTTCCAGGCCTCAAGTCCCGTCTCCAGGATGGAGTCGTCGTCGGGTGGTGAGATGCCCGCGTTGTTGAAGGCGATGTCGACGGAGCCGTAGGTGTCGTATGCCGTCCTGAAGAGGGCTTCCACCTCCTCGGGGTCGGTGACGTCGACCTTCACGAAGATCCCGCCGACCTCCTCGGCGGCCGCCTTGCCGCTCGTCTCGTCGACGTCGCCGCAGACGACATGGGCGCCCTCGGAGGCTAGCCGGCGTGCGGTGGCGAGGCCGATGCCGCTGCCCGCGCCGGTGATGACGGCGGTACGGCCGACCAGGCGGCGGCAGATGATGTCAGGGGTGTCTGCGGTCACTGTGCGGGGCCCTCCGTGCTGATGAAGACGTTCTTGGTTTCGGTGAAGGCGGTGAGGGCGTCCGGGCCGAGTTCGCGGCCGATCCCCGACTGCTTGAAGCCGCCGAACGGGGTCCAGTAGCGGACGCTGGAGTGGGAGTTGACGGACAGGTTCCCGGCGCGGACGGCCCCCGAGACGCGTAGGGCGCGGCCGACGTCACGGGTCCAGATGGAGCCGGACAGGCCGTACTCGGTGGCGTTGGCGAGCCGGATCGCGTCCGCCTCGTCCTCGAAGGGGAGGACGACCGCGACCGGGCCGAAGACCTCCTCGACGGCCACGCGCGCGCGGGGCTCGACATCGGTGAGGACCGTGGGCGGGAACCAGAAGCCCGGCCCCTCGGGGGCCTTGCCGTGGATGCCGGGCGCGTCGGCGGCGACGTACGAACGTACGCGTTCCAGCTGGACCTTGGAGATCAGCGGGCCCATCTGGGTGCGCTCGTCGGACGGGTCGCCGACGACGACGGACGCGACGGCCGGGGCGAGGAGTTCGAGGAAGCGGTCGTACACGGAGCGCTGGACGAGGATGCGGGTGCGGGCGCAGCAGTCCTGGCCGGAGTTGTCGAGGAAGGCCATGGGAGCCGCAGCGGCGGCGGCCTCGATGTCGGCGTCGGCGAAGACGATGTTCGGGCTCTTGCCGCCGAGTTCGAGGGTGACGCGCTTGAGGAGGGCCGAACCCTTTGCCAACACCTGTTTGCCCACGGCCGTTGATCCCGTGAAGACGATCTTCGCAACGCCGGGGTGCTCGACCAGCGCGTTGCCCGTGACGGGACCCGCGCCAGGAAGTACCTGGAAGAGGTGCTCGGGAAGACCGGCCTCCAGGCCCAGTTCGGCCAGTCTCAGAGCCGTCAGAGGTGTCGTCTCGGCGGGCTTGAGGATGACCGCGTTCCCGGCCGCGAGGGCCGGTGCGGTGCCCCAGGCGGCGATCGGCAGGGGGAAGTTCCAGGGGGCGATGATCCCGACGACGCCGAGCGGTTCGAGGATGGTGATGTCCAGGCCGCCGGAGACCGGGATCTGGCGACCGGTCAGCCGCTCCACTCCCCCGGCCGCGTAGTCGAGCAGATCACGGACGTTGCCCACCTCCCAGCGGGCGTTGCCGATCACGTGACCGGCCTCGCGGACCTCCAACCGGGCCAGTTCTTCGAGGTGTTCGTCGACGACGACGGCGAAGCGGCGCAGCAGCCGGGCCCGCTCGCCCGGAGCGAGGGCGGCCCATCGGGCCTGTGCCCTTCCCGCCCGTACGACGGCGGTGTCGACGTCCTCCGCAGTGGCGCCGGGGACGGTGGCGATGACCTCCTCGGTCGCCGGGTTGAGTACCTGGAGCTCATGCTCGTGCGACAAGAAGGGCCTCACAGACGTTCGAAGGAGCGGCGCAGCTCCCAGTCGGTCACCGCGGCGTCGAAGGCGTTCAGCTCGACGCGCGCCATGTTGCGGTAGTGCGCGACCACCTCGTCACCGAAGGCGGCCCGGGCGATGGGGCTGTTCTCCCAGAGCTCGGCGGCCTCGCGAAGGGTGGTGGGGACGTGCTCGTAGTCGGCGGCGTACGCGTTGCCCGCGCACACGTCCGGCAGCTCCAGTTTCTGCTCGATGCCGTACAGGCCGGCCGCGACGAGTCCGGCGACGGCCAGGTGCGGGTTGACGTCACCGCCGGGGAGCCGGTTCTCGAAGCGCATCGAACGGCCGTGGCCGACGATACGGAGGGAGCAGGTGCGGTTGTCGTAACCCCAGGCGACGGCGGTCGGGGCGAAGGAGCCCGGCTGGAACCGCTTGTAGGAGTTGATGTTCGGGGCGTAGAGGAGCGAGAAGTCGCGGAGCGCGGCGAGCTGCCCGGCGAGGAAGTACCGCATGATCTCCGACATGCCGCCCGGGTCGTCGGAGGAGCCGGCCATCACATTGGTGCCGTCCTTGTCCGCGAGCGAGAGGTGGATGTGGCAGGAGTTGCCCTCGCGCTCGTTGTACTTCGCCATGAAGGTGAGCGAGACGCCCTCCTGGGAGGCGATCTCCTTGGCGCCGGTCTTGTAGACGGCGTGCTGGTCACAGGTGACGAGGGCCTCGTCGTACTTGAAGGCGATCTCGTGCTGGCCGGGGTTGCACTCGCCCTTGGCGGACTCGACGATGAGGCCCGCCGCCTGCATCTCGTTGCGGATACGGCGCAGGAGCGGCTCGATCCGGCCCGTCCCCAGCACCGAGTAGTCGATGTTGTACTGGTTCGCCGGGGTGAGGTCGCGGTAGCGCGCGTCCCAGGCCTGCTCGTAGGTGTCCTTGAAGACAATGAACTCGAGCTCCGTGCCGACCTGGGCGGTGAGGCCGAGTTCGGCGAGGCGGTCGAGCTGGCGGCGCAGGATCTGGCGGGGCGCTGCCACCACCGGGGAGCCGTCGCTCCAGGCGAGGTCGGCGATCAGCAGCGCCGTGCCCTCGTTCCAGGGCACCCGGCGGAGCGTGCTCAGGTCGGGGTGCATGGCGAAGTCGCCGTATCCCCGCTCCCAGGAGGACATCTCGTACCCGTCGACCGTGTTCATCTCGGTGTCGACGGCAAGGAGGTAGTTGCAGCCCTCCGTGCCGTGTTCGAGGACGTCGTCGAGGAAGAAGCGCGCGGCGAACCGCTTGCCCTGGAGCCGTCCCTGCATGTCGGGGAAGGCCAGGACGACCGTGTCGATCTCGCCGCCCGCGACCAGGCTGCGCAAGTCCTCGACGGTGAGCGGGGGTGTGCGGTCTGCCACCGGAAAAGCCTCCTTGGGTCAGCCGAGAGTCATAAGGTATTGCTGAGAACCATTGCTTGGGAAGGGGGCGCGACGAGATGACCTGGGCGGAAACCGACGGCGGGACGGACGACCGGCTGACGCCGGTGCTGCGGCCGGTCCGGGCGGGCAACGGTTTCGAGGAGGCGCTGGAGCAGATCCTCCAGGTCGTCCGGCTCGGCCTGGTGCCGGGCGGTGAACGGCTGCCCGCCGAGCGGGAGTTGGCGGAGCGGCTCGGGATCAGCCGGGTGACGCTGCGCGAGGTGCTGAAGGTGCTCCAGGACCAGGGACTCGTCGAGTCGCGGCGCGGCCGGTACGGCGGCACGTTCGTGCTGCCGAGGGCCGACGCTCCCGGCGAGCACGAGCTGCGGCGCCGGGTCGCCGAGGTCGACGTCGAGGACGTACTGCGCTTCCGCGAGGTCCTTGAGGTGGGCGCGGCCGGCCTGTGCGCGACGCACGGCCTCGACGACGAGCAGGCCGGCCGGCTACGCGAGGCCCTCGCCCGCACCCAGGACGCTCCGCTGGCCGACTACCGCCGCCTGGACACCAGGCTCCACCTCACCCTCGCCGAACTGTGCGGCTCCCCTTCGCTCACCGCCCAGTACGCGGCCGTACGCGCCTCCGTGAACGACCTCCTCGACTGCATCCCGCTCCTCGTACGCAACCTGGAGCACTCCCAGCTGCAGCACGGCGCGCTGGTCGAGGCGGTCCTGGACGGGGACGCGGACGGGGCGCGGGAGATGATGCGGGAGCACTGCGGAGGGACGGCGGCGCTGCTTCGGGGGTTCCTGACGTGAGGCCCCCGCAAAGGTATGCGGATATTCCATTGAGTGAGGAGGAGGCAGCGTGGGCGGCAGACCGCTGATCGGTGTGAGTACGTATCTGGAGTCCAAGGCGCGCTGGGGCGTGTGGGAGCTGGAGGCGGCGTTGCTGCCGGTCGGCTATCCGCGGCTCGTGCAGCGGGCCGGCGGGCTGGCCGTGCTGCTGCCGCCGGACGATCCGGCGTGCGCGGCGGAGGCCGTCGCCCGCCTCGACGGGGTCGTCGTCGCCGGTGGGCCGGACGTCGATCCCACCCGCTACGGCGCCGAGCGCTCGCCGCGCACCGGGCCGCCCGCTCCGGAGCGCGACGCCTGGGAACTCGCCCTGATCGAGGCCGCGTTGACCTCCGGCACGCCGCTCCTCGGCATCTGCCGTGGCATGCAGCTCCTCAACGTCGCCCTGGGCGGGACGCTCGTCCAGCACCTTGACGGTCATGTGAAGGACGTCGGCGTGTTCGGGCGCCACGACGTGACTCCCGTGCCGGGGAGTCTGTACGCCGCTCTCGCGCCGGAGCCGGTCGCCGTGCCTACGTATCACCACCAGGCGGTGGACCGGGTCGGGGCGGGGCTACTGGCCTCCGCCCACGCGGTGGACGGGACGGTGGAGGCCATCGAACTTCCCGGCCCCGGGTGGGTGTTGGGGGTTCAGTGGCATCCGGAGATGGGGGAGGATCTGCGGGTCATGCGGGGGCTGGTCCAAGCCGCTTCCTGAGCCATTCCAGTGCGGCGTCGCCCTGCGCGCGCTGGAAGGGGCGCAGGGTCGGCAGACCCGGGGGCGGTGGTTGCCGGGACTGCTGGATGAAGAAGCCCGCCAGGGCCGCCAATGTGGCGGTGACGCCTTCGGGGTCGGCGCCACTGCCCAGCGGGTGGGTGGCGAACACCGATTCCGGGTCCGGGCCGCCCTGGGCGCGGACGCACGGCAGCATCACCAGCAGGTCGAACCAGGGCGCTGCCCTCGTGGCGTGCGGCCAGTCGACGAAGACCACCCGACGGTCAGCCGTGAGAAGCAGGTTGTCCGCGCGCAGATCGCTGTGCGCGAGGGTCTCGCCCACGGCGAACTCGCCCCAGGGAGCGGCGAGTTCGGCCAGCTCGTGCAGACGAACCGCGGTCCACGGGTCGAGGCCGTCGCCGGTGTCGCCCGCGTCGATCATGTGCTGCCAGCCGCGGAAGGAATGCGTCATGGCTTTCGTCACCGGTGGCGCGTCCACCGGTGACGGGGTGAGCGTGCGGCTCAGCTCGCCCACGGCGTCCAGGACCAGCCTCAACTCGGTTGCGCGCCACGGGACATGTGGCTGGCGGCCCTCGACGTCCTCGAAGACGAGGGCAACCCAGGTGCCGTCGTCGTAGGTGCCGAGGAGGCGGGGTGCGGGGGTGTCGGACGGCAGTGCGGCGGCGTTTCTCGCCTCCCTGCGGTGGAGTTCGGGGCTTTGGGGGTTCATGTCGGCGCTGACCGCCTTCACGAACGCGCGTTGGTGGTCCGCCGTGGTGACGCGGGCGGCTACGCCGGGTGAGAAACCGCCGGGCTGCGTGACCGCCTCGGTCACGGGGGCACCGAGCAGCCGCGCGACTGCGTCGCGGACTGGCTGGGGCAGGTCTCCCCATGGGGTGCGGACGCCTGCGGCGGGCGGAGCGGTCGGGGTCATGTCCCGCATGGTGCGGGGGTGCGCTTAGCAGCGCCAGCGGTTTTTCGCCCCCTCCGCCCCTACCCGTCCCTTGTTCCTGGGGGCTACCGCCCCCAGACCCCCGCTGTCGGCCTGAACGGCCTCGTCCTCAAACGCCGGACGGGCTGAAACGGGGGCGAGCTGCATCCATCAGCGGCTCCGCCGCGGGCATCCCCTCAAACCCCCCGCGTCAACGACAACAGATCCCGCGCCGGCCCCGTGGGCCGATGCCCCGTGGGCCACACCGCCCGCAGGGACCGCCGCAGTTGGACGTCGGACAGCGGAATGCTGACCAGCCGGTGGGCGGAGAGTTCCTCGCCGAGGGCCAGTTCGCTCAGGACGGCGGGGCCCGCGCCACTGGCGACGTAGGCCTTGACCGCCGTGGTGGAGGACAGCTCGATGAGCGGACGGGCAAGGCCGCCGAGGGTCGCGTCGAGGACCTGCCGAGTGCCCGACCCCTCCTCCCGGAGAATGAGTGGCGTCGCCGCCAACTCCGCACCGGACAGAGGCGATCGACGACGCGCCCACGGATGGTCCGGCGCCGTCACCACGATCAGCCGGTCATGGGCGATGACCACCGCGTCGAGGCCGGCAGGCACGGACAGCCCCTCGACGAAACCGAGGTCGGCCTCGTCGGCGAGGAGACGTTCGGCGACGGCCGCAGAGTTGCCGGCGAGGAGGGACACCGCCGTGTCAGGGCGCTGCGCGCGAAGCGCGATCAGCCAGCCCGGCAGCAGATACTCGGCGATCGTCATGCTCGCCGCGACACGCAACCGCGAGTCCCGCCGGTCCCGCAACGCGTGCGCGCCCACGTCGAACGCCTCGGCCGCCTCCACCACCCGCCGCGCCCAGTCCGTGACGAGCGCCCCGGCGTCAGTGAGGCGCGACCCGCTCGGTGAGCGGTCGACGAGGGCCACGCCCAGCTGGCGTTCCATCGAGCGGATCCGGCCGCTGGCGGCCGGCTGGCTGATCCCCAGTTCCCGCGCGGCCCGCCCCAGACTTCCCAGCCGGGCCACCGCGAGCAGCAGCTCCATCGCCCCCAGATCCGGCACCCGGTGCGCGATCCCCGTCCGCTCCTCAGCCTTACCACTCATAACCCCAGCTTATGCCCTCATAGGGCGGCAGTCCCTGGTGGGCAGCGCGTCGCGGCGGGACCTTGGAAGCATGGTCACCGCAGTCCAGCCCGCCACAGCGTTCCCCCAGGCCGGTACCCGGCACGGCACCACCCTCCGGTACCTCGGCCCGAACTGGTACGCCGCGGTGATGGGCACCGCGATCGTGGCCACGGCGGGCGCCGGACTCCCCGGGGCCGTGCCGGGCCTGCGGACCGTCTGCGCCACGGTGTGGGCGCTGTCGCTGGCGATGCTCGTGGTCCTGCTCGCCGCCCGGGCCCTGCACTGGACGCACCATCGTGAGCAGGCGCGCGCCGGCTTCCTCGATCCGGCGACGGCCCCGTTCTACGGCTGTCTGCCCATGGCTCTGCTGGCCGTGGGCGGCGGCGCCCTGGTCGTGGGCCAGGACTGGATCGGCCTGGAAGCGGCGGTCGCGCTGGACGCGGTCCTGTTCAGCGCCGGTACGGTCATCGGCCTGACCTGCGCCGTGGCCATCCCGTACCTCATGGTGGTCCGGCACCGGATCGAACCCGGGCAGGCGAGCCCCGTATGGCTGCTCCCGGTCGTTGCCCCGATGGTGTCCGCGGCCCTCGGCCCGCTCCTGGTCCCGTATCTCCCGGCCGGCCAGGCGCAGGAGACCCTCCTCCTCGGCTGCCTCGCGATGTTCGGGCTGAGCCTGCTGGCCACCTCGCTGATGCTGCCGCTGATCTTCGCCCGGCTGATCACCGGTGGTCCGCTGCCGCTCGCCCTGACTCCGGCCCTGTTCCTGGTGCTCGGTCCGCTGGGCCAGTCCACGACCGCGGTCGGCAAGTTCGCGGACGTCGCGCCCGGCGTGGTGCCCGCCCCGTACGCCCAGGGTTTCAGCGATCTCGCCGTCCTCTACGGCGTCCCCGTGATGGGTTTCGCGCTGCTCTGGCTCGCCCTTTCCGCCGCGCTGGTACTGCGCGCCCGCCGTCGCGGCATGGGTTTCACGATGACGTGGTGGGCGTTCACCTTCCCGGTGGGGACCTGTGTCACCGGCGCGGAGGGCCTGGCGCGGCACACCGGCCTCGTCGCCTTCGACGTCCTCGCGGTCGCGCTGTACGTCCTGCTCGTGGCCGCCTGGTCGGTGGCAGCCGTCCACACGGCCCGCGGCCTCGTCAGCGGCAAGCTGCTCGCAGCGCCTCGCCCAGCAGCCGCGGAGCCTGCGCCAGCGAGGGCCCGTACCAGGTGAGCAGGCGACCGTCGACGAGCGCGCAGGGCACGCCCTCGAACACCTCGGGTCCGTCGTCGGCGGTGAAGCGGTACGGCTCGTCGGGCAGGACCACGAGTTCGGGGGCCGCCGCCTTGAGCTCGGGCAGCGGGATGCGCGGATAGCGCTCCTCGTGGTGCGCGTACACGTTGTCCACACCCAGGCGCGCCAGCACATCTCCCGCGAAGGTGTCACGGCCGAGGACCATCCAGGGCCGCCGCCAGACGGGCACGATCGCGGTCGTACGACGGTCCGGAACCGGTGGGTCCTGCCAGGCGCTCTCCGCTTCGTCGAGCCATCGCGGCCAGGCCTTCGCGCCACACGCGCCCAGCACCCGCCCCAACTCGCGGATGGCCTCCGGCACGTCCCGTACCTCGGTGACCAGGACCTCGATGCCCGCCGTGCGCAGGGCCGTCAGGTCGGGCTCGCGGTTCTCCTCCTCGTTGGCGACGACCAGGTCGGGGGCGAGCTCGACGATCCTGTCGACCTTGGGGTTCTTGGTGCCGCCGATCCGTGCGACGTCGAGGTCCGCCGGATGGCTGCACCAGTCGGTGGCGCCGACCAGGGCGCCGGGCAGGGAGACGGCCACGGCCTCCGTCAGCGACGGTACGAGAGACACCACACGCATCACGGGCGCCTCCCCCACGTCGTGATCAGCGGATAGGAGTTGACCGCGAAGGCGGGGTCGTCCAGGAGGCGCAGACAGCGGTCCAGCTGCTCCTCGGTCAGGCCCTCCTCGACCAGCCGGCCCTCCAGTTGGCGCATATTGACCTGGTGCAGCCGGGAGCCGGGCGAGCCGCCGCGCCAGGACTCGGCGTACGTGGACGACGCCACGCCGACGAGCCCCGCCCCGCGCAGTGCCGCGTACGCGTGCAGCCCCCAGTGGATGTCGGCGCCCGCCCGCGTGACGACGCCCATGACCGCGTCGTGCATCTTTTCGAACAGTTCGGCCGCCCCTGGCCAGGGTGACGCGAGCACGGGGACATACCCGCAGTCGAACTCGTCGAGGACCAGTGACCCGCCGGGCCGCAGCGCCCGCACCAGCCGGTCGAGGGCCGCCAGACGCTCGGGCACGTGCAGCAGGACGAGCCGGGCGTGGATGAGGTCGAACTCGTCCTCCGGCAGCTCGTCCGTGCTGATGTCGTGCCGCAGGACGTGCAGGTTGCCGCGCTCGGGGAGGCCGTCCATCCAGCGCGGTTCGATGTCGGTGACGAGGACGGAGCCGGTCGGGCCGACCCGGTCGGCGAGCCAGCCGGCGACGGAGCCACCGCCTCCGCCCAGCTCCAGGCAGCGCATCCCCACGCCGACGCCCAGCTCGGTGAGGCGCGCGAAGGTCACCGGGTCGTAGCAGGTCTCCAGGGCGTCGAAGCGCCCGCCGGCGTGCTCAGAGGTGTTGTCGAAGGCGTAACCGGAGGTACCGGACATGCGGTCAGTATCGCAGCGGTACCCGCAACCGGGACCGGTCACGGACAGATCAGCCCCGGCGTCAGCGGCACCCGGAACGGGGACCGGTCACGGCCGGGTCAGCCCCGGCGTCAGCGCCTGCCGAAGTTGTGGCGGTCCTCCACCGCGTCGATGTGGTCGGCGACCTCCACCACGATCACCCGGGTGTCCGGCACGGTCGCCCGCCACCGGTGCCGCACGCCGCCGGTCAGATACATGGTGTCGCCGCGCCCGAGGCGATGGGCACGGCCCTCCGCCTCGACCTCGACGGCGCCGTCGACGACGTACATCAACTTGTCGTTGCGGAGCTGGAGTTCACGCCCCTCGTCGTGGTCGCCGGTGAATTCGGTGGCGTGCAGCTGGTGGTGACCGCGCACCAGGGGGCGCACCCGTGCGTCGGGGGCGTACTCGGCGGCTTCCGCGCGCACGACATCGACGCTGCACGCCGGGTCGGCCGCGGCGAGCAGTTCCACGGCGGTGGTGCCGAGCGCGTCGGCGACCCTCTCCAGGGAGCTCTTGCTGGGCCGGGCGCGCTCGTTCTCGACCTGGCTGAGAAAGGGCACCGACAGGCCGCTGCGCTCGGCCACGACGGCGAGGGTGAGGTCCAGGGCACGGCGGCGGCGCCGTACTGCCGCGCCCACCCGAAGGGGTTGTTCTTTGTGGTCGCCCATCGCTTCGGCTCCCTCCCTTGCGTCGTCGGTCCCTACTACAGCAAGCGCTTTGGCCCACTACTTCTGAAGAGTTGTTTGCACCCTACGCATGTTCGGCAAACCGTTTCACGCACCCGTCACATCGTTGACACGCAGAAGGAGGGTGAGGGTTACAGTTCGCGCCAATAGAGGAGCTGGCCCGCTTCGCCGGGCGCCGCGCCCTCGCTCGGGACGAAAAGGCTGACCAGCAGCGCCGGATGCCCCTGCGGGTCGGTGAGAAGGGTCGCCGTCGGGTTGGCGAAGGCCCGGCTGCCGCCGTGGGTGCGCAGAGTCAGCCGTTCGGCCCGTCCGGTCGCCGGATCGTAGGCATACGTCCGCCAGCTCCCGAAGTCCTCGCGCCACCGCTGCCCCTCTATCAACACCAGCTCCGCTCCCCCGAGTTCGAGGGACGAGCGGTCGCCGATGTTTCCGCTGTTCCCCCAGCCCTCCAGCGCCCGGTCCAGGCGCTGGTCGGGCTCGGCCCGCCAGGTCGTGAAGTCCGTGAGGGTGGCCCGGAGTTGGCGGTCGGTGTCGCATCCCGCCCGGTAGTGGCCGGTGAGTTCCACCGTGCCGTCCTGCACGGAGGTGATGTCCGGCGTGCCCTCGGCGCAGCGCGAGAGGGTGCGCGGCGCGTCGTAGGCGTGGTCGGCGTCCCCGGCCAGCAGGGCGGTGAGATCGGCGTAGCCGCGTACGGCGATGTGGTTGTCCGGATCCTTCTCGTACGCCAGTACGTACCCACCGGCTCCGTCGGCGGCGAGTGTGGGCTGACTGGTGCCCGCGCCGAAGTCGTGGCGGCGGGTCCAGGTCAGCAGATCCGTGGAGGTGGCGAGGGCCGAGTGGAAGCGGCCGTCGGCGAGGGTCGAGTGGTAGACGGCGAGATAGGTGCCGTCCGGCGCCTGGGTGATCTCCGCGGTGTCCATGGTGTGGCCGGAGTCGTCCCGCAGGCCGTACGCGTAGCCGTCGGCCTCGCGCACATCCCCGGCCAGCGACTCGAGCCGCGCCGTGACGGCGGACGCGGGCTCCGCGTGCGCGCTCGGCGGCACAGCCGTCAGCAGCACCACGAGGAGGCCGACGAAGCGGCCGGGGCGGAGCAGGGATCGCACGGGGTCTCACAGGAACGCAGGGAGGAGGGGAGCCGAGCGTACGGACGAGTCACGGGCTCCGGGAACTCCGCGAGGGGTGGCCTTCGCCACACGGGAGACGCGACCCGCGTGACGAGGGTCCACCCCTCGCCGAACCACCTGGGAACTCCTTGCGGACTACTGCGGAGTCATCCGCTCCACCATGTCCGGGTGCTCCTTCAGCCACGCGGCCACGGCGTCCTCCTCATGTCCCTGGCCCTGATCCTTGATCTCGGCCTCCAGGCTGCCGAGTTCGCTCTCGCTCATCCTGAAGTTCTTGATCCACTCGGTGAGCTGCGGATACTGCTCCGGGAAGTTCTTGCTGGAGATCGTCCGGATCGTGTTGCCCTCGCCGAACAACTTCTTGTCGTCCGCGAGCTTGGTGAGCTCGTACTCGCTGTACGCCCAGTGCGGCGACCACAGGACGACCGCGACGGGCTCCTTCTTGGCGTACGCGCGCTTCAGCTCGGCCAGCATCGCGGGTGTGGAGCCGTCGACGACCTTGTACTCCTTGTCCAGGCCGTAGCCGGGCAGCACCTTCGTCTTGAGCAGGTTCATCTCGCCGGTGCCCGGCTCGATCCCGATGATCTTTCCGCCGAAGGTGCTGCCCTTGCCCTTGAGATCCGCGAGGGACTTGACGTCCTTCACGTACGAGGGGACGGCGATCTCCAGGGAGGTCGGTTCGTACCAGGTGCCGAGGTCTCTCAGGTCGTTCTTGTGCTGATCCCAGTAGTTGGACTGGGCGTACGGCAGCCAGGCGTCGAAGTTGAGGTCGAGGTCCCCGGAGGCCAGTCCCGTGTAGACGGGGCCGACGTCCATCTGCTTCAGGTTCATCGTGTAGCCGCGCCGTGCCAGGACGTTCTTCCACAGATAGGTGACGGCGACGTCCTCGTCCCAGGGGAACCAGGCGACGTCCAGCGCACGCTTCGTCTCGGCACTGGCCGTGGTGGTCTTGACCGGGGCCAGCTTGTCGACGAGCCCGGGGTTCTTCTTCAGCCAGGCGCGCACGGCGTCCTGCTGCTTGCCCTGGCCGGCCTTGTTGATCTCCGACTCAAGGCTGGTGAGCTGCTGCTCGGTCATCTTGAAGTTCTTGAGCCAGTCGCCGACGACCGGGTTCTCCTGGGCGAAGCCCTTGCGGGAGAGCGTGTGCACACCGTCGCCCGAGCCCCAGGCGCCCTTCGGGTCCTTGAGCTTCTTCAGGTCGTAGTCGCTGTACGCCCAGTGCGGCGACCACAGGGTGACGACGACGGGCTCCTTCTTGGCGTACGCGCGCTTCAGCTCGGCCAGCATCGCGGGCGTGGAGCTGTCGACGACCTTGTACTCCTTGTCGAGCCCGTACTCCTTGAGGACCTTGGTCTTGAGGAGGCTCATCATTCCGGCGCTGGACTCGATGCCGGTGATCTTGCCGCCGAACTCGTCGGCCTTGCCCTTGAGGTCCGCCAGGGAGTTGATGTCCTTCATGTACGAGGGCACGCTCAGCTCCAGCGACGTCGGTCCGTACCAGGAGCCCAGGTCGTCGAGGTCCTTGCCGTACTTCTTCCAGTACTGCTCGTGGGTGGTCGGCAGCCAGGAGTCCGTCTCGAAGTCGATGTCGCCCTGGGCGAGGGAGGTGTAGAGGGGGCCTGCGTCGAGCTGCTTCGTCTCGACCTCGTAGCCGCGCTCCTCCAGGATCTCCTGCCACAGGAAGGTGGAGGCGACGCCCTCGTCCCACGGGATGTAGCCGATGCTGATCTTCTTGCCCTGGCCTACGTCCTTGCCGTCGGCGGCGGTGGACGTGGCGGCACTGCCACCGAAGATCCCCATGCCGCCCGCGACCAGCGCGAGCACGACGACGCCGACGACAGCCACGACCGGCCGGGGGCGGTAGGTCCAGAGCTTCAGGCCCTGCGCGGCCCGCAGCCTGGCGGCGGTGCGGCGGCCGAGCGGCGAGACCTGGGTGCCCAGCGCGCTGGTCATCCGGTCGAGGTAGATCGCCAGGATGACGATGGCGACGCCCGCCTCGGAGCCGAGGCCGACGTTCAGCTGGCCGATGGCCTGGTTCACGTCGCCGCCGAGGCCGCCGGTGCCGACCATGCCGGCGATGGCGGCCATGGACAGGCCCAGCATGATGACCTGGTTGACGCCCGCCATGACGGTCGGCAGGGCCAGCGGCAGCTGGATGCGCAGCAGCGTGTCGCGCGGGGTGGTGCCGAACGCGTCCGCGGCCTCGACCAGGTCCTTGTCGACCTGGCGGATACCCAGCTCGGTCATGCGGACGCCGGGGGCCAACGCGAAGATCAGGGTGGCGACCATGCCCGCGGGGGCGCCGGTGCCGAAGAACAGGATGGCCGGGATGAGGTAGATCATCGCGGGCAGCGTCTGCATGAAGTCGAGCACGGGCCGGACGACGCTGCTGACCCGGTCCGAGCGCGCCGCCCAGATGCCCACGGGCACCGATATGACGAGGGCGATGACGGTCGCCACGAGGACGAGCGAGAGGGTCACCATCGCGTCGTCCCACAGTTCGAGGGAGTCGATGAAGGCGAATCCCACGAAGGTGAGGACACCGGCGGAGGTGCCGCGCAGCCAGAACGCGATCACGGCGAGGATGGCCGCGAGGAGAAGCGGTTCGGGGGCCTGGAGAACGGCGTTGACGCCGTCGTAGGCACCGTCGAACACGGTCTTGAGGAAGTCGAAGAACCACGCCATGTGGTTGAGCAGCCAGTCGACGGTGTCGTTGACCCAGTCACCGAACGGAATCCTAGGCACCGGCCTTCACCGCCTCGTCGCGCGGAGTGACACAGGGGACCGGGGGCCCCTGCTCATCGCCCAGGTAGCCGACGAGCCGCTGTCTCGCGACGACACCGACCAGCTTCTGTTTCTTGTCGAGCACCGCGACGGCGTGCGGCACACGGGCGCTGATCGCGCAGAGTTCGTTGAACGGCGTGTCTGACGTGGCGGTCTCGCAGGCGCAGTTCGCCTCGTCGCCGTTCAGGTCGGTGTCCATGACGGACTCCGCGGTCAGCACGCGGGAGCGGTCGACGTCCTGGGTGAAGGAGGCGACGTAGTCGTCCGCGGGGCGCACCAGGATGTCCTCGGCGGTGCCGATCTGGACGATGCGGCCGTCGCGCATCACGGCGATCCGGTCACCGAGCCGCATGGCCTCGTTGAGGTCGTGCGTGATGAAGACGATGGTCTTCTTGAGCTTCTTCTGGAGTTCGATCAGCTGGTCCTGCATGTCGCGGCGGATCAGCGGGTCGAGGGCGCTGAAGGACTCGTCCATCAGCAGCAGGTCGGCATCGGTGGCGAGCGCGCGGGCCAGGCCCACGCGCTGCTGCATACCGCCGGACAGTTCGTCGGGCCAGGACTTCTCCCAGCCCGCGAGGCCGGCCAGCTCCAGGGCCCTGGTGGCGCGCTCGTTGCGCTCGGCGCGCGGCACGCCCTGCACTTCGAGGCCGTACGCCGCGTTCTCACGGACGCTGCGGTGCGGAAAGAGCGCGAAGTGCTGGAAGACCATGCTGATCTTCCTCGCCCTGACCTCGCGCAGTTCGCGGGCGCTGAGCTGCGTCAGGTCCTGACCGTCGAAACGCACATGGCCGCCGGTCGGCTCCAGTAGTCCGTTGAGCATGCGCAGCAACGTCGACTTTCCGGAACCGGACAGGCCCATGACGACGAAGGTCTGGCCGGGCTCCACCGTGAAGGAGACATCGATCACCGCGGCGGTGGTGCCGTCGGCGCGGAGTTCCTCACGGTCCGCTCCCTGATGGAGCCGCTCCATCGCCTCTTCGGGTCGTCTGCCAAACACCTTGTACAGGTGCTCGGCTTCTAGCCTGGATGACACGTGTGCCTCTCGTCGGGACAGTTTGAGCGCTTCGGCGGTGGAGCGCTTGAACGGTTGATCCGCTGAACGTCGGTCGAACGTCGGTCGAACGACGATTGAAGACGCAACCGGCTTTGTTCAGAGGCGGCCCCTGCCCCCGCTTATGCGGAGCAAACGCAAGAGTGGTTCAGGTCACTGTCGGAGGCAGTCGCTGTCAGTGCCGTACGGCATGATGCGAGACGTGACCAGACGCCTGATGCTGCTCGACACCGCCTCCCTGTACTTCCGGGCCTATTTCGGGGTCCCCGATTCGGTGAAGGCCCCGGACGGCACGCCGGTGAACGCCGTGCGCGGGCTGCTGGAGTTCATCGACCGCCTGGTCAAGGACCACCGCCCCGACGACCTGGTGGCCTGCATGGACGCGGACTGGCGCCCGCAGTGGCGGGTCGACCTCATCCCGTCCTACAAGGCGCACCGCGTCGCCGTGGAGACCGAGACAGGACCGGACGAGGAGGAGGTGCCCGACACCCTGTCCCCGCAGGTGCCCGTCATCGAGGAGGTCCTCGACGCGCTGGGCATCGCGCGCGTGGGAGTGGCGGGCTATGAGGCGGACGACGTGATCGGCACGTTCACCGGACGCGCCACCGGTCCGGTCGACATCGTCACCGGCGACCGCGACCTGTACCAACTGGTCGACGACAAGCGGGAGATCCGCGTCCTCTATCCCCTCAAGGGCGTCGGCCTGCTCCAACTCACCGACGAGGCATGGCTGCGCGAGAAGTACGGCGTCGACGGCCCGGGGTACGCGGATCTGGCGCTGCTGCGCGGCGACCCCAGCGACGGACTGCCCGGCGTTCCCGGCATCGGGGAGAAGACGGCGGCCAAGCTGCTCGCCGAGTTCGGTGACCTGGCAGGAATCATGGCGGCGGTGGACGACCCGAAGGCCAGGCTGACTCCCTCGCAGCGCAAGCGCCTCGACGAGTCACGACCGTACGTCGCCGTGGCGCCCACGGTTGTCAAGGTCGCCGGTGACGTCCCCCTGCCGGACGTCGACACCGCGCTGCCGCGCGCGCCGCGCAACCCGGCCGCGCTGGACGAACTGGCCGTACGGTGGGGTTTGGGCGGTTCGTTGCAAAGGTTGCTCTCGACTCTTCAGGTTTGAGGTGTTAACTGGAGAGAGGTGCTAGCTTAGGTAAGCCTTAGCTCGCTGAATGGGAGGCCGTCATGGCAGAGCGTCCGGAACGCAGGACTCCGAAGCCGCACACCGCGCGGGTCGTGCGGACCGAGCGACTGACCCCGCACATGCAGCGGGTCGTCCTCGGCGGCGAGGGCCTCGCCGAATTCACGGCGGGCTCCAGCACCGACCATTATGTGAAGCTGCTGTTCGGCGTGGAGGGCGTCACCTATCCCGAGCCCTTCGACATGAAGGTCATCCGCGAGGAGTTCCCGCGCGACCAGTGGCCCGTGACCCGCACGTACACGGTGCGCCACTGGAACCCCGAACACCGCGAACTGACCCTCGACTTCGTGGTGCACGGCGACGAGGGCCTCGCCGGGCCCTGGGCGGCGAACGTCCAACCGGGCGAGCTCGTACGGTTCAACGGCCCCGGCGGCGCGTACGCCCCCGACGCGAGCGCGGACTGGCATCTGTTCGCCGGTGACGAGAGCGCCCTGCCCGCGATCGCGGCCGCTCTGGAGGCGCTGCCCGCGGGCTCCGTGGCCCACGCCTTCGTGGAGATCTCGGACCCCGACGAGGAGCAGAAGATCGACTCCGATGTGGACGTCGTCTGGCTGCACCGGGGAGAGCGGCCCGTCGGCGAGGCGCTCGTCGAGGCCGTACGCGCCCTGGAGTTCCCCGAGGGCCGGGTACACGCGTTCGTGCACGGCGAGGCGGGCTTCGTGAAGGAGCTGCGCCGGCTGCTGCGGGTCGAGCACGAGTTCCCGCGCGAGGACCTGTCGATCTCCGGCTACTGGCGGCTCGGGCACAACGAGGACGGCTGGCAGGCGTCGAAGCGGGAGTGGAACGCGCAGGTGGAGGCGGAGCAGGAGACGTCCGCCTGACCGCAGGGAGGCATGCACGGCGGAAGGCGGCCACGCGTCACGCGAGGCCGCCCCCTGACGTTCCGGTCGGGTCACACCGACCGTTGGTACGACCTGAACGTCCGGATCGACAGCCACACCGCGACGATCGCCAGCGCGAGCAGCGCACCGCCCCTGCCGATCACGTCACTCCAGTGGGGGTTCTCGGACAGTGCCGAACGCCCCGCGACCATCGCCCAGTTGAGCGGATTGAAGTCCGCGACGTGCCGCATCCAGCCCGGCATCTGGGACGGCGCCATGAACGCCGAGGACAGGAACGTCAGCGGCAGCAGCAGGAACGTGTTGATGCCGATGATCGACTCACGCTCCCGGACCAGCATGCCCAGCGCGTTGGACAAGGCCCCGAAGACCGTGCCGAGCAGCACGGAGGCGACGACCAGGATCGCGACGCCGCCGATCCCGCCCGGGTAGTCCGCGCCACCCAGCAGCCCGAGCAGCACGATGATGACCGACTGAAGGGCGGTCACCAGACCGTTGTTGACGACATTGCCGTTCATCAGGGCCGCCCGGCTGACCGGCGTGGTCAGGAAGCGGTTGAGCGTGCCCCGTTGGATCTCGTCGAGCGTGGTCATGCCCGCCCACATGTTGGAGCTGAGCGCGCTCATCACGACCACCCCGGGGACGAGGTAGTCCAGATACGAGGTGGTGCCGAAGCCGCCCAGCTCGACGACCTTCTTGAAGAGGTTGCCGAACAGGAACAGCCAGACCACCGGCTGGATCAGCGTGATCAGCAGGAACGCCGGCTGCCGCACGAACACCATGAGCTGCCGCTGGGTCATGTACCAGGTCTGGGAGACGGCTGTGCTCATCGCGCACCTCCGGCGAGGACGAGGCCCTCGGTACCTGGCGCTTCCGCCTCGGAGTAACGGCGGCCCGCGTAGCGGAGGTAGACGTCGTCGAGGGAGGGCCGCGCGACGGTCGCGGTGGCGACACCGACCCCGGCGCGGTCAAGTGCCGCAAGGAGCGCGGGCATCGCGGCCGCGCCGTCGTCGGCACGGACACTGATCCGGCGACCGTCGACCAGCGCTTCGTGCACACCGGGCAGGCCGGTCAGCGCACCGCTCAACAGCGTACGACCGGCTTCGCCAACCGCTTCCCGCAACTCCAAGTGGACGGCGTCGCCGCGAAGTTCGCCCTTGAGGGCGTCGGGTGTGCCCTCGACGACCACCCGGCCGCGGTCGACGATCGCGATGCGCTCGGCGAGCCGGTCGGCCTCTTCGAGGTAGTGCGTGGTGAGCAGGATGGTCAGGCCCTCGTCCCCGGCGAGGCGGGCGATCTCGTCCCACATCGCGGTGCGCGCCTCGGGGTCGAGGCCGGTGGTGGGTTCGTCGAGGAAGAGCACCTCGGGACGGTGGACCAGGCCGAGGGCGACGTCGAGGCGCCGCTGCATGCCGCCCGAGTAGCCCTTGACCGGACGCTTCGCCGCGTCCGCGAGCTTGAAGCGGTCGAGCAGCTCGTCCACCCGGCGGTCGAGGCCGGCGCCTTTCAACCCGTAGAGCCTGCCCTGGAGTTGAAGGTTCTCCCGGCCCGTCGCCACCGGGTCGGCGCCCGAGCTCTGGGCAACCACACCGATCGCGCGGCGCACCCGGTCCGGGTGGCGCAGCACATCGTGGCCGGCGACGGTGGCAGTGCCTGAGTCGGGGCGGGCCAGGGTGGTGAGGATCTTGACGGTGGTGGACTTTCCGGCGCCGTTCGGGCCGAGCAGTCCGAAGACGGTGCCCGCCTCGACGGTGACGTCCATGCCGCGCAACGCGGTGACACCACCGGGGTAGGTCTTGATCAGCTGACGCGCCTCCACTGCGGGCGCACGGGTATTCATGACGACTGCTCTCCTTGTGAGCGGATGACAACACATCCGCAGGCAGCGGATGTGGACCGATCCGTGTGAAGAGCGCCGGGCTATCCTGGGTGTGCCGCACCTCGATCGCCTGGCCTGCTTCACCGCGGGTCCGGTCCGGGGTTCGAGACCCTGGCGGGGCTGCTCCAACAGCCCTGCCGGGGTCCGTTCGTGTCTGGGTCACTCGTCGATGGGTCGGCCCTCCAAGCCCTGGAGTTCATGCGGCTCCTGGAGCTCCTGGAACTCCGACGGCATCTCGCCGGTCTCGTGGAAGCTCCGCCACGCCTGCACACCGGACAGGGCGCCCGCCTTGAGCTCGCCCAGGAAGCCACGGACCCACTCCGCCTGCGCCTGCACCATGTGCAGTTGGTACTCGGTCTCCACAAGGAAGATCCGGGGCAGCGTCTCGTACAGCTTCTCCAGCGCCCCCCGGCCACTCGCGGCCTGCACGTCAAGGGAGTTGAGCCGCTCTTCGAGGAGCCGGGTCACCTCGTCGGGATGCAGCGCACCCATCAGAGAGAGCGCGGACTCGAAGATCGGATACTCCCGCGCCGGGACGGCCATCAGGTCGGAGAGCCACTCGGTCATCTCCTCACGCCCGGCCGCGGTGATGCCGTAGACCGTGCGCTCCGGACGATTGCCCTGCCGCTCCACGTCCGTGACCTCGACGAAGCCGTGCTTCTCCAGGTTCTGCACGACGGTGTAGAGCGAGCCGTAATTGATCTTCGTGCTGGTGTCCTTGCCCTGGCGGCGCAGCGTCTGGGCGATCTCGTAGGGATGCATCGGCTTCTGCAAGAGGGTCGTCATCACGGCAAGCGCCAGCGGGTTGCTCAGCTTGCGCCGCTTCATCGCCATGACACCCTCACCTCGTCTCCGAATATCCGTAGCCGAACATATCGCGACTGAGTGAACCCGTCAACACACACGATGTATCGCGATTCCAGGCCACCCGCAAGGCCGTGAGGACTTCGGCCCGCCGCGGACATGGCCGCGTCACGCGAGCGAAACAGGCCCTCCCTAATTTCTGTCACCCGACAGGAATACCGCCGGACTACCGCCCGCCCACCCTTCCGCGCCGAAGGCAGGTGCCACCGTGACCACCACCGCCCCCTCCGACGTACGCCCGGACCCACCCGAGTCCCCCGGCGACCAATCCCTCGCCGAGTTCGGCTACCGCCAGGAACTGCACCGCAGTCTCGGCCGGTACGCCTCGTTCGCCGCCGGGTTCTCCTTCATCTCCGTACTGACGACCGTCTTCCAGTTCTTCGCCTTCGGGTACGCGTTCGGCGGCCCCGTCTTCTTCTGGACCTGGCCGGCCGTCCTGGTGGGCCAGTTGCTGGTGGCCGCATGCTTCGCCGAACTGGCCGCCCGCTATCCGATCTCGGGCGTGATCTACCAGTGGTCCTCGCGGCTCTCGAACCTCTCCTTCGGCTGGTTCGCCGGCTGGATCATGGTGATCGGACAGATCGTGGTGGTCGCGGCGGCGGCGCTCGCGCTGCAGATGGTGCTGCCCGCGATCTGGTCCGGCTTCCAGCTGGTGGGCAGCGACCCGACGCCCACCAGTGCCGACGGCGCGGCCAACGCGGCGGTCTTCGGGGTGATCCTGCTCGTCCTGACCACGCTGGTGAACCTGCTCGACAACCGGGTGATGTCCCTGGTCAACCGGGTCGGCGTGACCGCCGAGATCATCGGCGCGGTCCTGATCATCGTGCTGCTGCTGACCCACTCCGAGCGCTCCCCCGGCATCACCTTCCACACCGCCGAGGGCAGCACCGGTCTGTTCGGGGCACTGATGGTGGGCTCCTTCATGGCGGCGTACGTGATGATCGGCTTCGACAGCGCGGGAGAGATGAGCGAGGAGACCCGCGATCCACGCCGTACGGCGCCCCGTACGATCCTCACCGCGCTCGGCGCGGCGGGTCTGCTCGGCGGGCTGATCGTCCTCGGCGGGCTGCTCGCGGCCCCGAGCCTCACGGACGGCCGCCTCGGGGTGGAGGGCCTGAGCTACGTGCTGACGAGCACCCTCGGCGACGGAGTCGGCCGCGCCCTGCTCGCCGACGTGGTGGTGGCCATCGCGGTGGCGACCCTGGCGATCCAGACGGCCGCCTCCCGCATGCTGTTCTCCATGGCCCGCGACGGCCGACTCCCCTTCTCCGCCCGCCTCGCCAAGGTCAACCCGCGCACCGGTATGCCGAACGCCCCGGCCCTGGTCGTCGGCGTCCTCGCCGCCGCCGTACTGCTCCTCAACTTCGCCTCCCCGGAAGCCTTTCTGGCCATCGGCACCACCTGCATCGTGATGCTGTACCTGGCATACGCGATGGTCACCGGCCCACTCCTTGTGCGACGACTGCGCGGGCAGTTCCCGGGCCCTGACGGCGTCGACGAGGAGGGCCGCCCCCTCTTCTCCCTCGGCCGCTGGGGTGTCCCGGTCAACGCGATCGCTCTCGTCTACGGCCTTTTCATGACCGTCAACCTCGCCTGGCCCCGCGCCGCGGTGTACGACCCGGCGGGCGGGCACTGGTACTTCCAGTGGTTCACCGTGCTGTTCCTGCTGGTCACCGTAGGTGCCGGGGCCCTGTACCGGTGGCGGAGCGCACAACGCGCGCACCCGGCCGAAGAACCCGTTCCCGCTCTTCCGGAACCGATTCGATAGCCGGCGTGGTCGGGTCCCTCCTCGCCCGAGGGGGGACCTGAGCCGCCAGGAAAAGAGGCCGAAGCGGCGCCGCGCGAGGGAAGATTTTGCGCCACCTTTTCGAGTGACACGGTGAGATTTCTGGTGCGCAACGGGACAAGCGCGCAGAGTGTACACCGATTTTGCGGAAGCGAAGATAAATCCGCCAAAGCAATTGACTCCAATGGGTGAGTGTTCCACTCACCGGAACGCCGCGGTAATGGCTGACCGCGTCTGGGCCGGTCAGGCCTGGTGTCCAGTCCGCGATGCACCCACACGGCACTTTCTACCGACGCGTTGACACCCGACTTCGTGAGCCCCAAGGTCGGCTTTGCGATGACGGGAAGCTTGCGGCATATTCCCCTCGCCGCATTTCGCGTTCCGGTCGACCACCCGGAACGTCAGTCGAATTTCTGTCCGAAAACATTTGATCCGAGATCAGGTGAATTGGGCATGGGGGGTTCGGGTAAGTGAGCAGCAAATTCGACGGGCCGCTGGCAATGCGTGTGCATGCGCTGAAGCAACTCACCCGCGCCGCTGAGGAAGCTGTCGCAGCCGCAGCAGCCCCGGAGGGCGCCAAGGGGGTCGCGGCTGCGGATGCCGCTCGGGCCGTGGAGTCCGAGCGGCGGGAGCCGGTCCAGGTCATCCTGCATTTCGAGGGCAATCTCGAAGCAGTCGAAGCGGCCGGATTCTGCACCGAGTTCCACACCGCACGGGCCGCGGTCGGCACGATCGAGGTGGCCGATCTCGAACGGGTCGCCGCGGTCGCGGACGTGGTGTCGATCCAGGGCAACCGACGAATGCGACTGAACGAAAGCACCGGGACGACCGACGGCCCGGACACTCTCCAGGCCCAGGTACTCCCCCCGCTGCCCGCGGGATTCACCGGGAAGGGCGTGGTCGTCGGCATCATCGACACCGGGATCGACATCTTCCACCCGGCGTTCATCCAGCCCGGCACCGGTACCGGCACCATCCCCCCGCAGACCCGCATCACCTCCCTGTTCGATGCGACGCTCCGGCAGACCCTGGAATTCCAGGGCAACCCCACCGGTGGCGCCGTCGAACTGAAGTGGCAGGCGCCGGCGCTGCCGGACGAGACGACGGGGCCGCTCAACCTCCCGCTGACCGCTGCCACGGTGCAGACCGCCCTGCAAGGGTTCAACTCGATCGCCCCTGGAGACGTCAACGTGACGGGCGGACCGCTCCCGGGGACCCCGATCCAGATCGACTTCACCGGAAAGTACGACAGCACTGTCATCGACAGCGCGACAATCGCTGCCATCCGCCCGATCCCCACCCTCACCGGAGGCACCAACCCCAAGGCGCTCATCAGGCGGGGCCGGATGATCACCCAGGCCGAGATCAACACCGCACTCCAGGCGGCGACGCCCGCGCCCTTCATCTCCCGTGACGTGAACGGCCACGGCAGCCATGTCGCGGGCATCGCCGCGGGAATCGGCACGGCGGCCCAGCCTCTGGGGATCGCCCCCGAGGCGGATCTCGTCGTGGTCCACTCGGACCTGCAGACCGCACAGAACCTGCAAGGGGCGCACCACATCTTCGACCAGCCGTGGCTTGCCACGGGGACACCGAAGAAATGCGCCGTGGTCAACCTCAGCGTCGGCGACTCCAGCACCGCACATGACGGCACCGACCCCATGGAGATCATGCTGGACGACTTACTGGTCGGCACGACCAGGAGGTCGATCGTCGTAGCCGCCGGCAATGACGGAGCCTTCTACACGCCGTCGGCCCCTCCTCCCTCCCCGCCGACCCCGTCCCCACCGCTGCCCGTGCCCCCGCCGCCGCAGGTACGCGGCGGGCAACACGCGTTCGGCAGGGCGCCGGCACCGGGGCCAACGGACAACGCCGTGCGGATCCGTTTCAACATCGAACAGAACGACTTGCGCGGCGACTGGTTCTACCTCTGGTATTCCGGCGCCGGAAGTCTCAGCGTCGACCTGGCCGCGCCGCCCACCGCGCCGGGCGCGCCGGCACCGACCGTGGGCCCGTCGCTACCGTTCGTGCTCAAACCGGACCCTGCCAACAATCCGGGCGGCGACGACCTGCCACAGTACAAAAGCGTGAAACTCGGCGGCACCAACGGCCACACGGTGTGGTACGACTACGCGCAGTCCGTCGCCCCGAGCGGCAAACGGCGCCTCATGCTCAACCTGGAACCGCCGACCGGCGCGGCGATCACCAAGGGGACCTGGACGATCACGCTCCACGAGACCGCAGGCTTCGAGACGCCCTTCGATATCTGGCTCGGCCACGAATCACCGGATCCGCCCGCCCGGTTCATCCGCTCCGACCAGTACCAGGGCCGGACCATCAACACCCCCGGCGCCGCACGCCACGTGATCACCGTCGGGGCGTACGACGGGAACAACTACCAACTCGCCGGCTTCTCCAGCCGGGGACCGAGCACCGATCTCCAACCCAAACCGGACGTGTGCGCGCCCGGCGTTGCGGTGAGATCGGCGAAAAGTGGCGGGGGGACGTCCGCCCCCTGGACGCTGATGTGGGGTACGAGCCAAGCCACGCCCTATGTGGCGGGCGTCGTGGCGCTGATGTTCCAGATGAACGAGAACCTCGACAACGGCGCCATCCTCGCCGCGCTTATCGCCACCTGCGACAAAACGAAACTGCCCCTGCCCCGCACCCTGGAGGACGGCTGGGGCGCGGGCCCGGTCTGTCCCAAGCTGGCGGTCGACGCGGTGAAACCCCCGCCTCCCGGCCCCGCCGCCAGCGCCGACGAGGAGTCATACGTGCTGCCCGAGGCCGCGTACCCGGCCGCCCACGTACCGCGGGCCACCCGGCTGCGGGTCCTGCGCGAGCGGGTGGAGGAGAGTGCGGCGGGGCGACTGGCGGTCGCACTGATCACCGCGCACCACGAAGAGGTGGGGCGGCTGGTGGCAACGCAGGAGCAGGTGGCCGCGGCCTGGCAGCGGATGAACGGGCCGCTCGTCCTGCGGCTGGTACTGCTCAGCGATCTCGATCCCGACGTGCCGGTGCCCAAAAGGCTCGGCGGAATCTCCGTGGCGGACGGATTGGCCGCGCTGCTGGAAGAACTGGCACGGGTCGCAAGTCCCGCGCTGCGGGCGGACATCGCCAGGCACCGCGACTTCACGCTGGCCCTGCCCGGGGCGCGGCTGTCCGAACTCGACCAGCAGATGCGGGTGAGCTGACATGACGGCGAGCCGGGCAGGGACGGTGGAACTGGTGGCGTGCGAGATCGCCACCGCTCTGCAGCCCCTGGAACAGCACTTGAGCGCCGACCGGCGGATCGAGTTCTTCCAGGATCTGGGTCTGTGGCTGCCCGGGGGGCTGGACGACGCCGCGGGGGCGATCGGCACGGTGGCCGTCCAGGCGGCCGGTCTGTCACCGATCATCCTGCGGCTCAGCGCCGCGATCCAGGGTGGCCAGCCCGGCCCGATCATTCAGGAGGGCGGCGCCCTCCTGGGCGCCCTGAAGGAAGTCCTCACCGCGATCACCGAGCTGAGGCCGGCGCTGGACACGGCGGTGGCCAACGCGTCCGCCCTGACGGACGCCCAACGGACCCGCCTGCGGGCCGAGATGGAGCAGCTGCCCAAGCGGCTGCTGGACTACGTCCTGATCACCTATCTGGAGGGCAAGAGCACCGGCGTGGTCGAGGCGCTCACGATGGTGGGCATCATCGAGGACCTTCCGGCGTTCTTCGACCCCAACGACTTCACCGTGCTGCCGGTACGGCGCAAGGTGCTGCACCTCGACCGGCTGCTCACCCTCTTCACCGATCCCGCCGAACTGCTCAGCGAGGTCTTCGACTTCGGCAGCACCGCGTTCGACGGCATGAAGCTGTTCCGGCTGCTCGCCGACCAGTTCCTCAAGCACGACCAGAACTACTTCTACAAGGGGCCGCCCGACACCCCCGACACCCCGCCGACGCTGGACATGTACCTGGCGCGGATGACCGCCGACACGTCCGTCAGCCCGCCCGGCCTCACCGCGGAACTCCATGTGATGGAGGGGGAGACGATCTCCCGCAGGACGGAGCTGAGCCCCCTGTGGACCCTCCTCCTCGACGCGAGCGCCACCGTCACCTCCGAGGCGACCGCGCACCTCGCCCCGCCGCTCAACATCACCCTCCAGTCGGCCGCCGCACTGGCCCTGAACGTCTCGCTCGGCCTGGAGGCCAAACACGCCGACGAAACCCCCGTCCTGCTGCTCGGCCAGGCCGGGGCCTCCCGCCTGGAGTTCCAGCGTTTCGCGGTGACGCTCGGGCTGGCGGCGACGGCGAACGCCGGCGGCAGCGTCACCGCCGAGCCCTCCGCCCAACTGGCCCTGGAAGGCGGCCACCTGCTGATCGACCTCTCCTCCGGGGACGGCTTCATCGCCACCATCACGGGAGGCGGGAAGATCGAGTCGGACTTCGCGCTGCGGGCGCTGTGGGCACCCTCGGCCGGGCTCCGGCTGGAGGGCAGCGGGTCACTCGACCTCGCGATCCCGGTCCATCTGGAGCTGGGGCCGGTTGAGATCACCACCTTGTACATCAGCGCCGGGATCGGCTCCGGCGGCGCGCTGCCGCTGGAGATCTCCGGCGCCTTCACCGCGGAACTCGGCCCGATCACGGCGTCCGTCGACCGGGTCGGCCTGATCGTCTCCGCGAGGTTCCGCGACGGCGGCAACCTCGGGCCGCTGGATCTCGACTTCGCGTTCAAACCGCCCGACGGGGTCGGGCTCGCGGTGGACGCCGGCGTCATCTCCGGCGGCGGGTACCTGAAGGTCGACTCCGACCGGGGAGAGTACGCGGGGGCGCTGGAGCTGGAGTTCGCCGGCTTCCTCTCGCTGAAGGCGATCGGCCTGATCAGTACGCGGATGCCGGACGGCAGCGACGGGTTCTCGCTGCTGATCATCATCACCGCCGAGTTCGGCGGCGGCGGTATCCAGCTCGGGTACGGATTCACACTGCTCGCTGTCGGCGGTCTGATCGGCCTGAACCGCAGCATGAACCTGCGGATGCTGACCGAAGGCGTCCGCACCGGCCGGATCGAATCGGTGATGTTCCCGCAGGACGTCGTCGCGAACGCGCCGCGGATCATCAGCGACCTGCAACTGTTCTTCCCGCCGGAACAGGGCAAGTTCCTGATCGGGCCGATGGCGAAGATCGGCTGGGGCACACCCACCCTGATCAGCGTCTCGCTCGGCGTCATCATCGAGATTCCCGGGAATCTCGCCGTCCTCGGCGTCCTCAAGTGCATCCTGCCCACCAAGGAACTGCCCCTGGTCGTCATCCAGGTCGCCTTCATCGGAGCGATCGAGTTCGACAAGTCGCGGCTCTGGTTCTACGCGCAGCTCTTCGACTCCCGCATCCTGACCATGTCGATCGACGGCGGCATGGGGCTCCTGGTCGCCTGGGGGGACAACCCCGACCTGGTGCTGACAGTCGGTGGATTCCATCCGTCGTTCACACCGCCCGCGCTGCCGTTCCCGATGCCTCCCCGGCTGTCGATCGACATCATCCACACGTCCGTGGCGCTGATCCGGGTCTCCGGCTACTTCGCGGTCACCAGCAACACCGCCCAGTTCGGGGCCGCCGCGGAACTGCGCCTGGGATTCTCGGACTTCGGCATCGAGGGGCACCTCAGCTTCGACGCGCTGTTCCGGTTCTCGCCGTTCGCGTTCGTCATCGGCATCTCCGCCAGTGTCTCGCTGAAGGCGTTCGGCGTCGGCCTGTTCGGTATCGACCTGCGATTCCAGCTGGAAGGACCGTCGCCGTGGCGGGCGCAGGGGCGCGGCTCCATCTCGCTGCTGTTCTTCGAGATCTCCGCCGACTTCGACATCGGCTGGGGCGAGGACCACAACACCACGCTCCCGCCCGTCGAGGTGCTGCCCCTGCTGGCGGCCGAGGTCGCCAAGACCGAGGGCTGGCAGACCCGGCTGCCGACCGGCGGCACCAACCCGCTGGTCAACCTGCGCCCCCTGCCCGACACCGACCAGTTGGTCCTGCACCCGCTGGGCACCCTCTTCGTCCGGCAGCGGAGCATCCCGCTCGGGGTGCGGGTCGACCGGGTGGGCTCCCAGAAGCCCAGCGACGGCAAGCGGTTCACCATCGCCCCGGACCCGGACAGCGGCCTGGTGCAACTCTCCGTACCCGACGAGAAGTTCGCGATGGCCCAGTTCCAGGACATGGACGACGCGGCCAAGCTGTCCAAGCCCGCGTACGAGGACCAGGACGCCGGTCTCGAACTCAGCGCGCAGCTGGAAGCACTCAGCTCACCCCGCGTGGTCCGCCGCAGCGCCCGCTACGAGACGCACGTCTTCGACAGTCGCACCAAGGCTGCCGCCGCACCGGGCACGAGCGCCACCGCCGCTGCCGCCCCGGTCGGGGCAGGCACGTCCAGCACCCCCAAGCGGTTCCAGAACGTCAGCAGCGCGGTCTTCAACCAGTTCCTCAGCGGTAGTTCCACCAGCCGTTCGCCGCTCTCCCAGCAGGAGGCCCGGCGCAAACAGCACTTCGCGGCCGAGGACACCGTCCAGGTCACCGCGCAGCGGTTCGTGGTGGCGTACGTACGCAACAACCTCCAGGCGCTCCCGCCGACCGCCGGCGTGGCCCGGGGAGCGACCACCTTCCGCAGCCAGACCACCGCCGCCGACGCGCTCGACGAGTGGGTCGCGGCGGATCCGAGCCTGGCGGGCAAGCTGCACGTCATCCGCGAGGCCGAGGTCGCGGCCCCGCTGACCGCCCCGGGCACCTGGACGGCCGCGAACCCGGCGCCCTTCGAGGCCGCGGACACCGGCGCGGTCCGGCTCGCCGGGGGCGCGGTGCTCATCGCCGGCGGACGGGGGCCGACCGGCGAAGCACTCGCCGCGGTGGCCGTCTTCGACCCGGTCCGGGGCACCTGGACGGCTGCCCCGGAACTGGGCAGCGCCCGGCACGGGCACGCCGTCACCCTGCTCGCCGACGGCCGTGTCCTGGTCACCGGCGGACGCGGGGCGGACGGGGCACCCCTGGACTCGGCGGAGCTGTACGACCCGGTGGCCGGCGCCTGGACGGCGGTGGCCGAGCCCATGGCGACGGCCCGCCACCGGCACTCGGCGACCCAGTTGGGCAACGGCCTGGTCCTGGTCGCCGGCGGCGCCGCGACCCGCTCGGCGGACAGTGAGCGCTCGCTGTCCACGGCGGAACTCTTCGACCCGCGCACCGGGGCATGGGTCACGGACCCGGCCAAGCAGCCGCCGCCGATGACCGAGGCCCGCGCCGGCCACCGGGCCGTACTGCTACCGGACTCCGGCCGCGTCCTGGTCACCGGCGGCGCCCTCGCCACGGGTGGCGGCGAGACGGCGCTGGCGTACTGCGAGCTGTACGAACCGGACGCCAACGCCTGGACGCCGGCCGCGAGCCTGGCCACCCCGCGCAGGGGCCACCAGGCGACCGTCCTGGCCGACGGCTCGGTCCTCGTCACCGGTGGCGAGGCGACCGCCACCGGGGCCGCGGGACGGTTCGATCCCGCAGCGCTGGCCGCCGCGGAGTCGTACCACCCGGGCGCGGACAGCTGGACCCGGGCCGCCGCCCCGGCGGGCGGCCGGACCGGACACCGCGCCGTGCCGCTGCGCACCGGACGGGTCCTGCTCCTCGGCGGCGCCACCGGCCCCGCCGGGACCACCGGATACCGCAGTGCGACGGTCTACGACCCGGACACGCGCGCGTGGACCGGCGTCGGGGGCCTCGGCACCGGACGCCGGGACTTCGCCGCGGTGGAACTGGCCGACGGCCGGGTGCTGGCCGTCGGCGGGGTCGTACGGTCCGGGGCCGCGGCACCCGGCGGAATCGATGTGCTGACCACCACCACCGAGATCTTCACCCCATGACCACGGGCAGCCCCAGGAGAGGTTCGACGCGATGACCAGTCCCACACTGGCGGCCACCGGAGCCTGGACGAAGGCCGGTGATCTGCCCGCCGCCGCCAGTTGGTACGGGCAGCACGACGGCCCCGTCCTGCTGAAGAACAACAAGGTCCTGCTCGTCGGCGGCAGCGACGCCGCCTCGGCCGCCACCAACAAGACCGCTCTGTTCGACCAGACCGGCACCACCCCGAAGTGGACGGCCGGGCCCCGGATGCAGTCCCCGCGGCGGCTGCACACGGTGACCCTGCTCGCCGACGGGAAGGTCCTGGTCACCGGCGGCACCAGCGGTTCCTCGCCCACCTCCGCCGGGCTGACCTCCGTGGAGCTGTACACGCCGAGCGACACCGGCGGCTCCTGGAAGACGGTCACCAGCCTGCGCGAAGGCCGTTACGGCCACAGCGCCGTCCTGCTCGCGGACAACAAGAGGGTGCTGGTCACGGGCGGGACCACGGTCCGCTCCGGGGACTCGGTGAGAGCGCTCGCCTCGGCCGAGATCTACGACGTCGCCGCGGGCACCTGGACCGGCGCCGCCCCGATGACCGATGCCCGCAGCGGCCACAGCGCGGTGGTCCTCAAGGGCGGTCAGGTCCTGGTGGCCGGGGGCACCGCGCCGGTCTCGCCCACCGGCGGGACCTCGCTCGCCTTCTGCGAGCTGTACACGCCGAACGACACCACCGGGACCTGGACGCCGACCGGGAGTCTGCTACAGCCCAGAAGCGGCCACCAGACCGTATTCGCCTCGGACACCACGGCTCTGGTCATCGGCGGCGCCACCCCGGGCCTCGCCGGCGACGGCACCTTCGACCCGTACCGCGGCCTCACCGGCGAGCGGTTCGAGCTGGGCGCGGGCAAGTGGGCGCCGCTGCCGGCGGTCGGCCCGCCGCTGACGCCGGGCGGCCGGGCCCAACACCGGGTGGTGGCACTGGGCTCCGGTCAGTTCCTGGTGATCGGCGGTACCGCCGACGACCGCGACGGCGCCGGCTACCAGAGCGCGCTCATCTACGACGAGTCCGCGAAGTCCTGGAGCGCCGCGACCGGACCGACCGACGGCCGCTGGGCCTTCGGCGCCCTCGCGCTGGCCGCCGGCAAGGTGCTCGTCACCGGCGGCACCCTGGCCGCGGGGATCGCCGCCGCCGACCCGGACAGCGCCGAACTGGCGGCCACCACCGAGGTGTTCACCCTCGGAGGCACGCCGTGACCGCGAACGCGTACTCCTTCCTGCCCTGGCTGCGCTCCGGCATCTCCACCAAGATCAAGGACACACCGGTCGCCCCGTCCACCCGCGCCACCATCCCGGTCAAACTGCTGGTCTCCGCGGACCCGTTGGCCGGCGGCGACCGGATCGACAAGCCGGTGCAGCAGCCGGTCCAGCTGTACGGGCCCGGCGACGTGGTGGGCATCGACCCGCGGGCGATCTCACGCACCGAACCGCGCCCCTGGATCACCAATGTGGAGCCCAACTACCTGGCGCACATCGAGTTCTACGAGGAGAACTTCCCCTGGCGCTACAGCCCGGCGGCGCCGGACCCGGTGACCGGCCGACTGCTGCCGTGGCTCGCGCTGATCGTGCTGGAGGGGCCGCGGGACGATCAGCCGGGTGAGTTCGAGGAGGGCGCGCTCCCGGACCGGCCGCTGCCGTTCATCACCGTCGCCGACCCGGCCTCGACTCTGCCCGACGCCACGCAGTTGGGCGCGTGGGCGCACGTCCACGTCAACGGCCAGATCGACGACTCGGTCGTATCGGACGAGGGGCGGATGGCGGGTGCCCTGGACGGCCTGCGCGAGGTGCTGCGCACCAACGCGGACAACGCCTGCGCCCGGCTGATGTGCCCGCGGCACCTGCTGCCGAACCGGCCTTACCACGCCTTCCTGGTACCGGCCTTCGAGACCGGGCGGCTGGCCGGGCTCGGCTACGACCCGGGTCTGGTCGCCGCGGCCGGGAAGGACGCGCTGTACTCCAGCTGGGGCGAGAACTACGACGGTCGGCAGGGTGCCGGGCAACTGCCGTACTACTACCGCTGGTTCTTCGGCACGGGGAGCGCGGGCGACTTCGAGTACCTGGTCCGGCTGCTGCAACCGCGCAAGGCCGACGACAAGGTGGCCCGGCGCGATGTGGACGTGCGCAACCCGCCCGGCGGCAACCTTCCCGGGATCACCGAGCCGCCGGAACTCGGCGGGGTGCTGAAGCTCGGCGGGGCGCTGCGGGTACCCGAACGGCCCCTCGACATCTGGGACGACTGGGACGGCCGCTTCCCCCTGCCGCCGCCCGCGCCCGTCCTGCCGCCGTATCCGCACCCCTTCCAGTGGGCGCTGGCGGGGCTGGTCAACCTGGCCGAGGAGTACCAGCAGACTGCGCCCGCCGTGGCGCACGCCTCGCTGGCCGCCGCGGCCGGGGCGCCCGAGGTGCGGACGCTGGCAGGCGAGGTGGACCCGGTCATCACCCCACCCCTGTACGGGAAATGGCACGCACGGACCTCCCGGCTGCTGACCGGTGCGGACGGCACACCGATCCCCGAGCCGGTGAACAAGAACTGGGTGCACCGGCTGAACCTGGACCCCCGGTTCCGGATCGCCGCGAACTTCGGCACCCAGGTGGTGCAGGCCCGCCAGGAGGAGTTCATGGCGGCGGCCTGGCAGCAGGTGGGCGACGTACTGGAGGCGAACAAGCGGATCCGGGCGGCCCAGTTGGCGCTGGAGGTGGGGCTGGTGCTCCAGCAGAAGCACCTCGATCCGCCGCCCGCGCCCCAGGGCGTGGCAGCCGGCGCCGCCGACACCGCCGCGGCGAGGGCACTGCGCCTGGCCGCGCCCGCCGGTTCCCGCGTGACCCAACTGCCGTCCCCGGCGGCGGCCCTGGCCGAAGCCGCCGAGAACATCGCGGTCGGGTTCCAGGTGGCGAGCAGCCAGGTGGCCGCGGCGCCGGTCTCGCCGGAGATGCGGCGGATGCTCCGGCCGGGTTCGCGGCTGATCCGTACGCTGCCGTTCGGCGACGGATCACCGGACGAGCTGCTGCCGAAGATGGACCGCCCGGCCGGGACGTCCGGCGCGGTCACCGCGGCGGTGGCGAAGGCCACCCCGTCCGCGGTGGTCACCGTGAGGGAACTCACCGACCGGCTCGGCCGACCCGCCGGACCGGGAGCGGCGCCGGAGGCAGTCGGCGCGGACGCCCCGGCCACGGCGGCCGGGGACCCCGAGGAGGACCCGACCAAGGACCTGCCCACCAGCACGGCCTTCGTGATCAGCCTGCCCGAGGAGGGGATCGTCCCCGCGACCGGCGGCGGCGACAGCCTGGAGGCACTCCGGTTCAAGGACGGCCTGCGGGACAACTACCGAAGCGCGCTGGACGCGAACGTCGGCGGGCGGACGGAGGTCCGCGGGCAACTCGGAGTGGCGCAGACCACCGACCAGCTGCTGACCGGACTGAAGTCCGACACCACGGTGCCGAAGAACCTGCTCGGCTCGGTGCAACTGCCCGAGCGGCTACAGCCGTTCGCCGCACGGTTCCTGGAGGCGATGGCGTACCCGGTGATCGACCTGCCGATGTTCCAGTCGCTGATCGACATCTCGGTCGACACCTTCGTGCCCCGGCTGGATCTGGTGCCGCAGAACACCATCACGCTGCTGGCGACCGACCAGGAGTTCATCGAGGCGTTCATGGTCGGCCTCAACCAGGAGATGGCCCGCGAACTGCTGTGGCGGGAGTACCCGACCGACCAACGGGGCACCCCCTTCCGCCAGTTCTGGGATCCGCGCCCCGCGCTCTCCCTGCCCGGCGAGCAGCCGGCCGAGCGCACCGAACGGCTCTACGACATCACGCGGATCGCCGACTGGACTCCCGGGTCGGTCCTCGGCGACCACGACAACCGGGACGCGGCCGGCAACCAGCAGGAGGAACTCGTCCTGGTGATCCGCGGGGACCTGCTGAAGAAGTACCCGACCGCGGCGATCTACGCGCACAGGGCCGACTGGGACCGGGATGAGGACGGCGCCCCCCTTCCGGAGCGGGAGCGCGTGCTGGCGACCGTCCCGGACCAGGAGCATCCGCCGCCCGACCTGGTCAAGTTGCCGATCTACGAGGCCAAGGTCGAACCGGACATCACCCTGCTCGGCTTCGACCTGACCGCCGACGTGGCGCGCGGGCACATTCCCGACGACCCTGGCTGGTTCTTCGTGATCAAGGAACGCCCCGGGGACCCCCGGTTCGGGGTGGACGAGGAAGGCCAGGGAACCGATCTGGTCGAAGTGTGGAACGACCTGTCCTGGAAGGACGTGGACCCGCTGGAAACCCGTTTCATCCGGCTGGATCCCGCCGTGGTCGTCCCGTTGCACGACTTCGACGGCTCGGAGGACGACCAGGAGAAGGAGGAGCAGCGGCGTGAGGACATCGAACTGCCTTCCTGGCACGACAAGCTGAGTTCCGCGGACATCGCCTACATGCTCTTTCAGGCGCCCGTCCTGATCGCCGTACACGCACAGGAGATGCTGCGCGATGTCACTCAGTGACGACTTCCCGGTACTGCTCGGCCCGGTGCGGCTGGAGACCCGCTTCACCGAGACCGAACTGCTGGTTCGGGTGTTCCCCGACGAGTGGGCCATCGACAAGTCCGAACCGCACCCCAGCGAGGCCGAGTTCGGTGCGCTGCGCGCGTACTGGACCGCGCTGTGGCGGGCCGCCGGTCTGCCGCTCGCCGAGCAGGCGGCCTGGCAGGAGTTCACCGGACGGGTCGCGGTGGGCCGGGCGACCTGGCTGACGAACACCTACCCGCCCGCCAACCCCGGCGAGAAACCGGCGAACGTGCAGGACGGGACCGCTGTCCTGGTGATCGCCGGTGCCGCGGCGCCGACCGCGGCCGACCGCGCCCCCACTGTCACGTACTGGACCGCCGTCTGGCGGGCGCACGGCGACCGGGCCCGGTTGCGGGCCGCCGAGAACGCCCTGCTGGTCTCGGTGGGCGCGAAACGCGCCGCCACCATCCGCGGCGTGCTGCCCACCGGGATCGACGGCGCACCGCTCAGTTCCTCCGACGCGGTGGTGCTGGCCTTCCTCGTGCTGCCCCGCCCGGCCGCCATCGCCTCGGACTCCTGGACGCAACCGGCCAAGGCACAGTTGCTGCCCGACCGTTTCGTGTTCATGGGGTACGTGAACGGGGAGCAGGTGCTGACCGCGACCGGTGCGCCGATCACCGGTGACCTGGCGGTGAGCCCCGACCCCGGCGAGAGCGACCAGTTGGAGCTGGACGAGGACACCGGCGTGCTGAACGTCCCCGCGGCCCTGCTCTGGCTGACCGACTTCGACGAGGCCGTCCGGGTCGGCATGGGCGTGCGCGTCCCACTCGAGGACCGGACCCGCGACGGCGTACAGCGGCTGGTCGTGATCGGTCTGCGGGAGCAGCAGACCGCGGACGTCTCCGCCGCCGAACTGGCCGCGCTGATCACCCGGCAGTCGCAGAGCCCAGCCGGCTACAGCCTGCTGCCGCAGGGCACTCCGACCAACAACACCACTCAGGCCCCGGCCGGGCAGAGTCCCACCGAGGAGGCCGCGGCCGGACTGCGGGTCCGCTCCGGGCTGCGCGCCGCGGCGGCGACCGCCGACTGGACGGCGAAGACGGACGGTCAGTGGTTCGCCGAACTCCTCGGCCTGGACACGGCCGTGCTGACCGGCCTGCCGAACGCCGACCGCACCGACCAGCGCGAAGCCCGGGCCGCGCACACCGCCCTGTGGCCCGCGACCTGGGGCAACTTCCTGCGCACCACCCTGCATCCCGTCCTGTCGCCGCAGGCGGTGGAGGAGACCCGGGCGTTCTTCGTCTCGTACGTCTCCGGACGCGGCCCGCTGCCCGCGGTGAAGATCGGCCGGCAGCCGTACGGGATCCTGCCGACCACCGCCTTCTCCCGCCTGGCCTGGCCGGCCGACGACCAGTCGGACACCGCCAAGCACCGGCGCGCGCTGCACCGGGTGCTGGACGCGGCGCAGGCCGACTGGGACAAGGCGAAGGGGAAGGTCGCCTTCGTGGCACCCGCGGACCCGCGGAACCCGGTGCCGGTCCCCGGCGACCCGCATCAGCAGCTGCTGGACATCCTGGCGCTGCACCCGACCTCGGCCGAGTTCCACCAGCGGTACGCGGAGAGCGTGGAGGACCTCTACAACCGGCGCAACCTCGGCGCCGACGGCCCCCGCGTGACGGAGATCCTGGAGACGGAGCTGCGGATGCCGCAGCCCATCCGGGATCTGCTGGCCCGGTTCGGGTACCCGGCGAACCCGCCGGACGTGCCCGACCCGGACCTGGTCCGCCGGCTGTTCGTGGGCACGCAGTACCCGCTGCTCGGTCCGCTCATCGACGACCGCCCGCTCTCCGAGACCGACCCGGTCCGCGCGTACACCCCCAAGCCCCAGGAACTCAACTACCTCCAGTGGCTGGTGCAGAGCGCGCGGACCGACCTGGACACCCTCCGGCTGGAGAACGGCTTCACCGACGGCCGCCCGCCGGCCGCGCTGCTGTACCTGCTGCTGCGGCACGCCCTGCTGCTCGGCTGGGAGGACGCGGGCCGCCGCCTCGCCGTCACCGCGGGCCACCCGCCCGCGTCCTTCGCCGACCCGCTCTTCCTGCACCTCCGCAGGCTGCGGGGGGACGAGACCGAACTGCCGCCGAGCGAGAGCCGCTACCGGCAGCTGTACGCGCCGGACCCCGCGATCACCGGGGACCCTGACCGGCTGGTCCACCAGTACATCCCCGACGTCCTGGACACCGGTCCGCAGACCGCCCCGCTCAAGGAGCAGATCGACGCCGCCGCCCTCCTCGCCGGCCTGCCCACCGCCCGTCTGGAACGGGTCTTCGCCGAACACCTGGACTGCGCGACCTACCGCCTGGACGCCTGGCGGCTGGGCCAGGCCAACGAGCGGCTCGCCCAGCTCCGCTACGGCGCGGACGGCAGCGGCACCCCACAACGAGGGCTGCACATCGGCGCGTACGGCTGGCTCGAAGAGGTCCGGCCGAAGACCAGGAACCTCACCCAGGTCCCCCTGACCGGCAAGCTCGCCGAGGTCTTCAAGACCGACTCGATCGCGCACGACCCCCTCAACGGCGGCTACCTGCACACCCCTTCGCCGGCCCACGCCCGTACCGCCGCGGTGCTGCGCGCCGGATACCTCGCCAACGGCTCCCCGCAGAACCAGAACGCCTTCGCGGTGAACCTCAGCTCCGAGCGGGTCCGGATGGCGCTCACCCTGCTCGACGGGCTGCGCCAGGGGCAGTCGCTGAGCGCGCTCCTCGGCTACCGCTTCGAGCGGGGCCTGCACGAGAACCACCCCGGGATCGAGCTGGACCAGTACCTTCCGGTGCTGCGGGCCGCGTTCCCGCTGCGCTCGGGCAAGTTGTCGAACGTACAGGACCCGGACGGCGAGCCCGAGATCGTCGAGGCCCGCAACGTCGTCGACGGTCTGGAACTGGTACAGCGCGCGACCCGCGGTGGCACTCCCGAGTGGCCCTTCGGCGCCACGGGCATGGGACCCGACCCCCTTCCCGCCGAACAGGACGCCATCAACCAGGAGGTGCGGAACCTGCTGAACCTCCATGACGCGCTCGCCGACCTCGCCGTCGCCGAGGGCACCCATCAGGCCCTGCTCGGCAACCCCGAACGCGCCTCGGCGACCTTCGACGCCTATGCGAAGGAGGGTTTCCCGCCCGCGCCCGCCGTGGTGGAGACCCCACGCAGCGGTATCACCCTGACCCACCGGTTCGGCCTACAGCTCACCCCGGGGCTGACCCCCAACCACGGCTCCGGCCTGTTCAGCGGCAACGGCCCGCGCGCCCAGGCCGAGCCCGCCGTCAACGCCTGGCTGCCGGCGCTGCTGCCGGCCCAGCAGGACGTGGTCGTCCTGGTCGGCTGGACCGACCCGGTCAGCGGGCAGACGCGCAGCCGGTTGGTCACCCAGGCCGACCTCGGGCTTCAGCCGATCGACCTGCTGTGGGCGCTGCGCCCGGTCGGCGAGTCCGCGATGACCGACCTCGACGACCGGATCATCGGCGTCGTCATCGACCGCGACCACCCGCGCCCCGACGCGGTGCTGACCATCCGCTACACCCAGCGCGTCAACGGCAAGATCACCCTCTTTGAGCTCTCTCCGCTGGTGGACGCGCTGCGGACGCTGCTCACCGCGTCCCGCCCGCTGCGTCCCAGCGATCTGGTGGCCGCCGCCGGGACGACCGCCCTCGACCGGACTGCCGACGAGGCCGTCTCCGTACCCAAGGAACGACCGGTCGCCGTACGCGACGCCCTGACCGACCTGGGCGAGGCGGTGAACGACCTGCTGACCGACCTGACCCCGCTCTATCCGCCGGACCCCGGCACCCCACAGCGGGCCGAAGTGCTGGCCGGGATCGACGGATTTCTCAGCGAGTACGCCGAGTTGATCACCACTGCCGGTGGCTTCGGCATGGTGCGCAGCGGGTGGGGCGAACTCACCGCCTGGCGGCGCGGGGTGTTCACCGAGGTGCTGGCCGCGGTCGCCGACACCGCGGCCCGCATGGGCCGCTCACTGGCGGCGGCCGACGTCCTCATCGCCCAGTACGACGCGCTGCCGTCCGCGACCCCCGACGAGGATCGGTTCAAGCTCCTGGAACAGGCCGAACAGCTCCTCACCACCAGGCCGACCAGCCCCCGTCCGGCCCGTCCGTCGCAGCTGAGGGTGACGGTCACGCTGCGCCGGTCGGCCTTCGACAACCGCCTACGGGCCCTGGTGGCGATCGCCAGGACGACCGAGACCACGCTCAGCGGTCTGCTCACCAAGGTGCGCGCCCTGCTGCCGCTCGGCGACTTCGACCCCACCGGCCTGGACCTGACTCCGTACGAGGATCGAATCGTCGTCTACGGCCGCGATCTGCTCACCCGTACCCAGGCCCTGGCGGCCGGGATCACCCGGCGGATCGGCGCCACGGTCAAGCCCTTCGAGGCGTACGACGCGGCCGTGACCGGTCCCGACAAGGTGCAGGCCGCCACCGACGCGCTCCAGGCGATGATCGGAACGGACGTGCTGGTCGTCCCGGAGTTCACCCCCGCCCAGCAGCTCGCCGACGACTGGCGGAAGGCACGCAACGACAGCGCCAAGCTGACCACCCACCTCACCCAGGTCGTCAAGCGCGACTTCCCCGTGGATGACTGGGTGCACGGCATCGCCCGGGTACGGGACAAGCCGCGGCTGTGGGAGAAGGCGGTGGCGCTCGGCGACGCCCTGCGCGGGCCGGGCGGCCTGTTGAGCAACATCGTCGGCTGGCAGGAGCCCCCGCTGACCCCGGTCCAGCTGCCCTACCGGCCCGATGACGCCTGGCTGGCGATGGAGTTCAAGGCGGGCACCGAGATCACCGAGGACCGGCTGCTGTTCACCGCGCACTACGCGGCCGAGCCGTTGCTCGGTTCCGCGAACCGCTGCGGCCTGCTCTTCGACGAGTGGACCGAAGTCATCCCGGCCACGAAGGAGACCACCGGGATCGCCGTGCACTTCGACCGGCCCGACTCCGAACCCCCGCAGGCGATGCTGCTCGTCGTCCCGCCGGTGCGGCGCCCGGGCGGCTGGCAGTTGGACGACCTCGTCGCCGCCGTCCACGAGACCTTCGAGCTGGCGAAGCTGCGGGGCGTCGAGCCCGGGCACCTGGACGACACCGCCTACGCGCAACTCCTGCCGGCGACCGTGATGTCCGCGGTCCGGCAGCCCGTCACGCTGTCCACCGATCTTGCGGTGGCCAACCTGCGGTGGAAGGCCGAGGCCAATGACTGATCCCCGCGTGCCCCGTACGCTCCGTGTGGAAGGCCTGGGCCGATGACCGAGATCCGGATCGAAGACCTCAAGAAGGCGCTGGACGACCGGGAGCCCCCTGCGGTCGGCGTGTGGAACCGGCTGGAGGGCAGGCCCCGCACCACCGACTTCGACAGGGCGCTACGGGTGGAGGTGCGCGACCCGCTGTGGATGCTCACCCGCCAGTGGCAACTCGGCGAGTTCCGCGGCGCGGACGCCGGGTCGCCGGTGACCGCGACGTACTCGGTCAGTACCGTCTCCCCGAGCCGCTTCAAGCCGGCCGGCGACGGCGCGGTCGAGGATCTGCCGGACGACCGGCCGCTGGAAACGGTCGCCGAGCGGCGCGCACTTCCGTTCGCCTTCGGCGCCGACAAGATCTCCTTCGACCTGCGGCTGGCCATCGGCCGTCGCTGGATGAAGCTCATCGGCCAGAACACGCTGCTCAACGTGCTCGGCCTGAACATCCGTCAGCAGTACATCGCCCTGTATCCGATCGCCCTGCCCGACCCGACGGCGGAAGCGGACACACCGCGGGTGGCGCACCCCGAGGTCTGGTCGACGATGCAGGCGGTCGCGGGACGACGGATGGACGGGTACGAGTTCTACTTGCGTCTCAAGGCCGGTCACCTGGCGTACGAGGGCCTCACCGGCCTCATCCCGGCCCTCCTGCTCCGGGGTGAACTGGTGAAACTGGGCGCCAAACTGGTGACCTGGTTCGACCGGCAGCTCATCGACCAGCCCACCGTCGACCCCGACACACACGCCACCAACGCCACCTGGGATCCCCAGCGTCTTGAGCACCGCTTCTCGGTCGGCGCCGCCACGCCCGAAGGCGGTGAGAAGGTCCTCACCGTGCAGGAATACCCGGGCGGAACGCTCGACTGGCACGCCTTCTCCATCGACCCGGGCGCTCCGCTCGGCGGCGTGGACCCGACCTCCGCCTCGTTCCACCGCACGGTCTTCCCCGCTCCGATCCGGTACTCCGGGATGCCGTTGCCGCGGTGGTGGGCGGTCGAGGACGGCGCGACCAACTTCGCCGCCGTCCGGCCGGACAGCACGGACCTGGCCCGGCTGGTCTTCCTGGAGTTCGCGCTCGTCTACAGCAACGACTGGTTCCAGCTGCCCTGCGACCTGCCCGCGGGGACGTTCGCTTCGATCCAGGGCCTGGCCATGACCGATGTGTTCGGCGAGCAGGTGTGGATCACGCCGGCCGGTACGGGCAGCGACGCCGACTGGCAGCGCTGGTCGATGTTCACCCTGGACACCATCGGTTCGGCGGACGTCCCCGCGGACACCGGCCTGCTGCTGCCGCCCAGCGTGCCGAAGGTCGCGGACGGTCCGGCTCTGGAGGAGGTCGCACTCATCCGCGACGAGATGGCCAACATGGTCTGGGGCGTGGAGACGACCGTGCGCCTTCCCACCGGCGAACCCCGCCGCGGCAGCGAGGTGGCGGCGGAGATCCTCGCCCACCGCCTCCGCCTCAGCCCGCCGACCGGGCCCCTGGACCCGGTCGCCCCCGTCGCCTACGAGGCCATGAACTCCGTCCCCGACAACTGGATCCCTTTCATCCCGGTGCACGTCCCCGACCAGGACCGCGCCATCCGCCTACAGCGCGCCGCCATGCCCGGCGTGGTCGACGGCAACCCGGTCCACCCCCGCACCGGCCTGCTGCGGGAGGGCTTCGACGCCGGAGAGCAGTACTTCGTCAACGAGGAGGAGGTGCCGCAGTCCGGCACCCGCATCTCCGTCTCCTACAACCGCACGCGCTGGCACGACGGCCGGGTCTCCGTCTGGCTCAGCGCCAGTCGCGGTATCGGCCGCGGTGAGGGCTCCAGCGGCCTGGCCTTCGACTTCCTCGCCGACACGACGCCGACGACAGGCGACACTCCGTAGCGGCGGCAGCGCCCTCGGCCGTACGACGCGGTTCCGGCCTCGTACGCTTGACCAGGTGAGACGCAAATCCCGGATCCCGCCCTCCCCCCTGCCGCAGCGAGACGGGGTCGACCCCGTGCGGATCAGGCTGCCGCAGACCGGGGGGTGGGTCACCGTCCGGGAGCATCTGGTGGAACGGCTCGCGCCGCGGACCGAGGTGGTCGACCGGATGCTCTCGGACGGGCTGATCGTCGGCGCGGACGGGCGGCCGGTGACGGGCGACACGGCCTATGAGCCGGGGATGTTCGTGTGGTTCCACCGTGAGCCCCCCGACGAGGAGCGGGTGCCGTTCGCGCTCGACGTCGTGTACCGCGACGAGCACATCGTGGTGGTCGACAAGCCGCACTTCCTCGCCACCAATCCGCGCGGCAGTCACGTAAGGGAGACCGCCCTCGCCCGGCTGCGAGTGGACCTCGGTATCCCGGCGCTCGGCGCCGCACACCGCCTGGACCGGCTGACGGCCGGACTCCTGCTGTTCACGGTGCGGCCCGAGGAGCGCGGCGCATACCAGTCGCTGTTCGGCGCGAGGCTGGTCAGGAAGGAGTACGAGGCCCTCGCCCCGTACTCCCCCGGCCTCGCTCTGCCACGTACCGTCCGCAGCCGGATCCTGAAGGAGCGCGGGGTGATGGCCGCCCGGGAGGTCGAGGGCGAGCCGAACGCCGTCACCCGGGTCGAGCTGCGCGACCGTCGCGACGGCGTCGGGCGCTACCGGCTGACGCCCAGCACCGGGCAGACCCATCAACTCCGGGTCCATATGAACGCGTTGGGCGTGCCGATCCTCGGCGATCCCCTCTACCCGGTGGTGACCGGCCCCGTGCCGTCCGGTGACTTCCGGCGTCCGCTCCAACTGCTGGCGCGGAGGCTGGAGTTCACCGATCCGGTCACGGGGCACGAGCACCGGTTCGTCAGCGGGCGGGTGCTCAAGGCCTGGGCCTCGTACGACGACTGGGCGTCCCCGGGCCCCCTGGCGGAGTCGGCTCAGTAACCCCGCCACCAGCGCAGGAACCGCTGCCAGGCGCCGAGGCGGTGGGCGGGCTCCGGTGCCGGCGCGGGCTGCGGGGCCACCGGCTGCGGCGCGGGCGACTCCGTGCTCTCCGTCGTGACCTGCCAGTTCGGCCGCTGACGCGGCATCGCGTGGAGGGCGGGCAACTGCGTGACGTCCTGCGGGGGTTTCGGCTCGAAGCGCACCGGCAGCTCCACCAGGTGGCGCGAGGACATCGACCCCCGCCAGCGCAACTCGTGTTCGTCGCAGTCGAGTTGGATGTCGGGTACGCGCATCAGCAGCGCGTCGACACCGACGTCGGCGATGGCACGGCCGATGTCCTGGCCCGGGCACTCGTGGGGGCCGCCGCCGAAGGCGAGGTGGGACCGGTTGCCCTGCATGTTGGCGGCGAGGTCGGGGCGTACCTTCGGGTCGACGTTGCCCGGCGCGATCCCGAAGAGCAGTCCGTCACCCTTGCGGATGTGCTTGCCGCCCAACTCCGTGTCCTGCTTGGCGAAGTAGCCGAGTACGGCGCTGAACGGCGGCTCGTCCCACAGGGACTGCTCGACCGCCTCGGGCACCGTCATCTGCCCGCCGTTCAACTGGGCGCGGAAACGCGGGTCGGTGAGGACCATGCGCAGCACGTTGGCGATCAGGTTGGCGGTGGCCTCGTACGCGGCGAGCAGCACGAGCCACAGGTGCTGGGTGACCTCGTCGTCGGTGAGCCGCGCCGGGTGGTTGATGAGGTGGCTGGTGAAGTCCTCCTCGGGCTGGGCGCGGCGGCGGGCTGTCTGCCGTGCCAGGACGCCCTGGACGTACTCGTTGCTGGCGATCGCCGTCTCGGTGCCCTTGAGCAGGTCGCGGGTGGCCTGCACGATGCGGTCGTTGTACTCCTCGGCCATGCCGAGGATCTCGCACATCACGGCCATCGGCAGGTGCTCGGCGAACTGGCCGACCAGGTCGGCCCTGCCCTGCTCGCAGAACTCGTTGACCAGACGCTGGGTGGCACGGTTGATGTGGCGCCGCAGACTGCGGTGGTCGATGGTCGACATGGCGCCGGTGACCGCACCGCGCAGCCGCAGATGCTCGTCGCCCTCGGCGTGGGAGCAGATGGGCTGCCAGGCGATGTGCGGCGCGAGGGGATGGTCGGGGCCCGCCGTGCCGTCCTGGACCGCGGTCCACAGACGGCTGTCGCGCGCGTAGTGCGAGGGGGTGCTCACCATGTGCAGGTTCTCGCCGTGGCCGAGCACGACCCAGATCGGCAGGTCGTTGTGGAGCAGCACGGGGGCGACGGCACCGTGTTCGGCGCGGAGTTTCTCGTACAGGGCCCCCAGGTCCTCGGCCTCGGGTCCGTACAGCCGGCGCAGCCCGCCGGGACCGAGGCCGTGGGCGGGGCAGCCGGGCGGCGGGTCGAGCGTGAGGTCGTCCGTGCCGGTCGGGGACATACCGGTCGGGGAGTGGGATTCAGGCGTCACGGTGATCGCTCCGAAGCTGAAGTGGATCCGGTGTCTTGGGAGTTGGTGTACGTGCCGGTGCGGGGGCGCGTCTTTGTCGGTTCCGTACGGGGCTCAGGCGCTCGACGAGGTCATCGCCAGCGAGTGCAGGAAGCGCATCAGCGTCATCAGGACGTCCCGGCTGGAGGCCCTGCGGCGCGCGTCGCACTGCACGATCGGGATCTCCTCGGCCAGGTCGAGTGCGGCCCGTAGGTCCTCGATCGGGTAGTCGGGGGCGTCCGGGAAGGTGTTTATGGCGACGACGAACGGCACACCGCGTTCCTCCAGGCGGCCGATCACGTCGAAGCTGACCTCCAGACGGCGGGTGTCGATCAGGACGACCGCGCCGAGCGCTCCTTCGAAGAGGCCGTTCCACAGGAACCAGAAGCGCTCCTGGCCCGGCGTTCCGAAGAGGTAGAGCACCAGCTGTTCCGTGATCGAGATACGGCCGAAGTCCATGGCAACGGTGGTGGCCGTCTTGGTCTCGGAGCCGTAGTTGTCGTCGACTCCGATCCCGGCCTGTGTCATGGTCTCCTCCGTGGTCAGCGGCTTGATCTCGCTGACGGAGCCCACCATGGTCGTCTTGCCGACTCCGAAGCCGCCGACGATGACGATCTTCACGGCTGCCTGGGTGGTGTGCGGCAGATGGTCCTCGGCGCGAGGGCCCGTGATGGTGTCAGAGCTTTTGAAGTCCATGCATCACCGCTTCGAGGAGGGAACGGTCGGGGAGCGCCGAGCGGACGATCGGGGCGCGCGCCTGTACCAGTTCGGCCGCCAGCAACTCGGTGAGCAGCACGGTCACCACGCTGACCGGCAGGTTGAGATAGGCCGAGAGTTCGGCCACGGACAGGGGGGCCGTACAGAGCCGGACCAGCGCCGACTTCTCCGGCTGGGCGTTGGGCGGCGGCGCCTCGGCGCGCGCCACGATCAACGTGACCAGGTCGAGAGCGGCCCGGTCGCCACCCTCGGCCCCGCCCGTGAGCAGATATAAGCGCTCGGGGTTCTTCGGGTCCTGGCCCTCCTGCGGAGATCCCTCGTTCGGGGGTCCCCCCTGCGAGGGATCCTCGCTGGGGAGTCCCTCGCCGGGGGGTCCAACGGGTTCTTCCTTGGGGTAGCGCCGTCGGCGTTGCGGAGGAGTCATACGGTCTGCCCGTTGCGCCGTGGCGGACTCGTCAGATGGGCTCCGATCCGGACGACCAGGTCGCGCATGCGGTTGCTCATCAGTCCGGGCTCGGCCGTCTGGTTGGCGAGGACCGCGAGATAGGCGTTGGGCCCTGCCGACATCAGGTAGAAATAGCCGCCGTTGATCTCGATGATGACCATGCGCATCCGGCCGTCGCTATTGGGGATCTCGCCCGCGACGGCTCCGGCCAGGCTCTGCAGGCCCGCGCAGGCCGCGGCGACGCGGTCGGCAGCGTCCGGGTCACCGCCGTACCGGGCGATACGCAGTCCGTCGGCGGAGAGCACCACGATCTGCTGGACCCCCGGTACGCCGTCGGCGAGTTCCTTCAGCATCCAGTCGAAGTTGGCGCGCTGCTGGATCACTTGAGGTCCCCTTCGTCGTCGGCCTCCACAGGGGCCGGCTTGGTGTTCGTGCCGGATGCGGCCGCCGGGTCCGGGTCGCCCTTGAGCCCTTCCATGAACGCCTCGACCCACAGGCCGGGTTCGGGCTCCTTCTCCTCCGGCACGGGTGCGGCCGCCCACGCGGGCGTCGCCGCGGCGGCCGCTTCCGCGGCCTCGGCGTCCGCCCGGGCCTCGGCGATCCGCTGACTGAAGGAGACCTTGACCCGACTGCGGCGCTGCGGCAGGCCGTTGGCCGTCCACTCGGTGACCTGCGGGACGTCGTCCTCCATGGCGCCGAGCGGGGTGGAGACCCGGGGGCCGGTGGTCGGGCGGCGCTTCTTGGGCTTGCGGTTGGGGCCCTCGACTCCGTCGGTGTCCATGGTCGGGACGGAGGCGATGCCGATGCCGTGCGCGAGACCGGGGGCGTCGTCGGTGGTGAGCATGACCCGCGGCGCGACGAGGACGGCGCGGACACCGCCGTACGCGGACTGCCTGAGCGAGACCTGCAGGTTGTACATCTTGGAGAGGCGACCGACGACGGCCATGCCGAGCCGCGGGTTCGCACCGAGGGAGTCCATGTCGACGCCGAGGGCGGCCTGCCGGAGCATCTCCTCGGCCTTGCCGCGGGCCTCGTCGCTGAGGCTGACGCCGCCGTCCTCGATCTCGATGGCGATGCCGGTCTGCACCTCCAGGGCGGTGACGTGCACCTTGGTGTGCGGCGGCGAGTAGCGCGTGGCGTTGTCGAGGAGTTCGGCGACGGCGTGGATGAGCGGTTCGACGGACACGCCGTTGACGGCGACCTCGACGACGTTGTGCAGCTCGATGCGGCGGTACTCCAGGATGCGTGACATCGCGCCGCGCAGCACGCTGAACAGCGGTACGGGCTCGGGCCATTGACGTCCTGGACGGCCGCCGCCGAGCACCGCGATGGAGTCGGCGAGGCGGCCGATCAGCGCGGTGCCGTGGTCGATGCGCAGGAGGTCGTCGAAGACCTCGGGGTTGCGGCCGTGGTCCTCCTCCATCTCGCGGAGTTCCTTGTTCTGCTGGTGGACGATCGCCTGGACGCGCCGGGCGATGTTGACGAAGGCGCGCTGCGCGGAGTCGCGCATCGCCTCCTCACGGTCGATGATCTTGAGCACGGTCTTCAGCAACTCGCGCTGCGGCCCGGGGAGTTCACCGAGGTCCGGATCGGTCTCGTGCAGGGTGCGGAGAACCTCCGCCGGATTCGCGCCGGCGTGCAGCCGGGCGAGCCCGACGGGCAGCACCTCGTGGGTGAAGAACAGGATCTCCTGGTCATGGGCGGCGATGCGCTGTTGCAGGTATGCGGTGCGCCGGGCCAGATCCGCGCGCAGATCGCGGGCGACGCGGCCGCGCCGGACGGCTTCGGCGCCGATCGCGATGACCAGGAGCGTCGCGATGGCTCCGCACCAGCCGACGGCGGCACGGGCCGGATCCGTCACCACGGCGACGGCGGCTCCGGTCGCCACGGCCATCACTATGGCCGGCAGCAACAGCACGCGCGCGTAGGGAAGTTCGCGGCCACCGGGAGGCGATTGAACACTCACCATGTATGCCCTCTGAGACAAGTCGACTGGGGAATCGGGGAGGTTTGCCGGTAAAACGGCATGGGTCAAACCGAATCTTCGTAACTTTTGGGAACAAGCGCACGAATACATCTCAACTCGGTGCGCTGCGGGCGAGCTTAGTCCGACCGGATCATCGCCGTGTCATATTCAGCAAGCACCTGAAATCACCCTCGGGACTGGAGTACTCTCGGCTCCATTTACACGCTACGGGTCCATTCGAACACGGCGTGTGACGACGTACGGGCATACGAAACCGCACGCCGAGCGTCCCGAGTGGTCAGACTCCGGCGATGCGGAGCGCCGCGTCCGCGGTGGCCTCGGCGAACGCGGACACCGGTCGTTCCGGATCGGAGCGGTGCACGAGGATCACGCCCTCGATGAGGCCGAACACCAGATCCGTCCGAAGGTCCAGCTCACCCTTGGCGAGCACCCCCCCGGCCGCCGTGGCCGCGAGCAACTGCCGGTAGGTGTCCTTGAGTTCGGCCCGTACGGCATGGAAGCCGGCGAAGCGCTCGGTGCGCACCTCGGGCAGCAGATAGAGCCCGCCCAGATTGTGCGGGCCGTCGCAGAGCAACTCGACGTCCGTGCGGCACAGCTCCCAGAGGCGGCCCTCCGCCGGGATCGCGTCGTCCGCGAGAAGTTCCCGGGCGAGGGCGAGCGAGGGTGTGACCGTGGACTCCAGGAGCTCGGCGAGGAGCTCCTCCTTGCCGGAGACGTAGTGGTACATCGACGCCTGGCGCATGCCCGCCCGTTCGGCGACGGCACGCGTGGTCGTGGCGGCGTATCCCCGGGTCGTGAACAACTCGGCGGCTGCGTCGAGCAGTTCGTCGCGCGGCGACAGACCACTGTCCGGCCGCTGATCCGCCCGCGGTCGGCCGACCCGTCGTCCACCACCGGTTCCCATGTGTTCGATCCTCGCACACCGGGTCACGCGGCCATCATCGTGAGGGATCGGTAACCGGACGGCAACGCATGAGACACGGCGCCGACCCTCCCCGCTCCTAATTTCTGTCGAGCGACAGAAATGATTTCGACCGACAGAAACACCAGAGATCGTCGACCGAAGGAAACACCGGAGCCGGAGGCCCGCGATGGCGACAGCAACCCCACACGGCGCACGCGCCCACGCCCGCTCCCAGGACGGGACCCGCACCGAGGCCATGCCCGTGGTCCCGGCGAGCGGCTGGCCCGCGCCGCCCTGCGAGGCGGGCCATCTGGTGTGGGCGGAGACGGTGGCGGGCGGCAACTACACGCACCGGGTGCTGGCCCGCGGCACCGAGCTGCGCCTCACCGACCTGACCGGCGATGCCTGCGCGCATCTGCTCCTGTACGTCGCCGACCGCCCGTGGGAGCGCCTGAACGTGGCGGACACGGTCAAGGTCCAGTGGAACGCGTACCTGGGTGAGGGACAGCTCCTGCTGTCCGACCAGGGCCGCGTGCTCGCCTCGCTGATCGCCGACACCTCCGGACGGCACGACGCGCTGTGCGGCACCTCCACACTCGTACGCAACACCGAGCGGTACGGGGACGGGGCGCCGCAGTCCGCGTCCCCGGCCGGCCGCGAGCTGTTCAAACTGGCCGCGGCCAAGAACGGACTCGAACCGCGCGATCTGCCGCCCTCGCTCTCCTTCTTCCAGGGCGTGGAGGTACGCGACGACGGCTCCCTCGACTTCACCGGCTCGGCCGGTGAAGGCGGCAGCATGACCCTGCGCGCCGAGCAGGACGTCACCGTGCTGCTGGCGAACGTGCCGCACCCGGCCGATCCGCGTGCGGAGTACGTCAGTTCACCGCTGGAGGTGCTCGCCTGGCGCTCGGAGGCGACCAAGCCGGGCGATCCGCTGTGGGAGGCCACACCCGAGGGCCGCCGGGCCTTCCTGAACACCGCCGAATTCCTTGCCGCGAGGGGGCTCATATGAAGACCGTGGAAGTACCGGCCCGCGCCGCCTGGTCCGCCGTCCTGCGCGAGGGCGAGACGCTCACCATCACCGACCTGCACGGCAACCAGGCCGTCGACTTCCTGGTGTACGACGCCCACGACACGGCCGTCCGCTACAGCGCGCCCGACACGATCCACGCGCAGGGCAACCTCTTCCTCACCACCGGCAGCGTGCTCATGTCGAACGAGCACACCCCGCTGATGACCGTCGTCGAGGACGAGGTCGGCCGGCACGACACGGTCGGCGGCGCCTGCTCCAAGGAGTCGAACACCCTCCGGTACGGGCATCACACCTGGTCGCAGCACGCGTGCGTGGATAACTTCCTCGCGGAGGGCGCCAAGTACGGCCTGGGCAAGCGGGATCTGGTCTCGAACATCAACTGGTACATGAACGTGCCGGTCGAGAAGGACGGCACCCTCGGCATCGTGGACGGCATCTCCGCCCCCGGCCTGAAACTGACCCTGCGCGCCGAGCGCGACGTGCTCGTGCTGGTCTCCAACTGCCCCCAGATCAACAACCCTTGCAACGGCTTCGAGCCGACCGCGGTCCAGATGACCCTTGGGGCTTCGGAATGACCTTCGACACGCTGCTGATCGCCAACCGGGGCGAGATCGCGGTCCGGATCATCCGGACCGCGCGCGAACTCGGCCTGCGCACGGTGGCGGTGTACTCCGACCCGGACCGCTCGGCACCTCACGTACGGCTCGCGGACGAGGCGGTACGGCTCGGACCCGCGCCCGCCAAGGAGTCGTACCTCGACGCCGAACTCGTCCTCAGGGCGGCGAAGGACACCGGCGCCGGGGCGATCCACCCCGGCTACGGCTTCCTCTCCGAGGACGCGGCCTTCGCGCGGCGCTGCGCGGAGGCGGGAATCGTCTTCGTGGGCCCGACGCCGGAGCAGCTGGAGCTGTTCGGGGCCAAGCACACGGCCCGTGCGGCGGCGCAGGCGGCCGGAGTGCCCCTGGCGCCGGGCACGGGGCTGCTCACCGACCTGGCCGAGGCCCTGCGCGAGGCCGGGCGCATCGGCTATCCCGTGATGCTCAAGGCCACCGGCGGCGGCGGTGGCATCGGCATGTCGGCCTGTCGCTCGGCCGACGAGCTGGCCGAGGCCTGGGAGAGCGTGCAACGCGTCGCCGCGGCCTCCTTCTCCTCGGCAGGGGTGTTCCTGGAGCGGCTCGTGGAGCGCGCCCGCCATGTCGAGGTGCAGGTCTTCGGCGACGGCCGGGGCCGCGTCGTCACCTTCGGCGACCGCGACTGCTCGCTCCAGCGCCGCAACCAGAAGGTGCTGGAGGAGGCCCCCGCACCCGGCCTCCCTCCCTCCGTGCGCAAGCAACTCGCCTCGGCAGCACGCGACTTGTGCGCTTCGGTGGACTACCGCTCGGCCGGCACCGTCGAGTTCGTGTACGACGCCGTCCGCGAGGAGGCGTACTTCCTGGAGGTCAACACCCGTCTCCAGGTGGAGCATCCGGTCACCGAGGAGATCTACGGGGTCGACCTCGTCGCCTGGATGCTGCGCCTGGCGCGCGGGGAGTCGGATGTCGTACGGGAACCCGGGGCGCCGCGCGGTCATGCCGTCGAGGCGCGGGTGTACGCCGAGGATCCCACGCGTGAACACCGGCCCAGCGCGGGCCTGTTGACGCGGGTCGAGTTCCCCGGGGGCGTCCGCGTGGACGGCTGGGTGGAGACGGGGACGGAGGTCACCACCTCGTACGACCCGATGCTCGCGAAGGTCATCGCGTACGGCTCGGACCGGGCGCACGCGCTGGAACGGCTGGACGAGGCGCTGGCCAGGACCCGGGTCGACGGTATCGAGACGAACCTCGGGCTGGTGCGCGCGGCGCTGTCGCAGGAGTCCTTCCGGGCCGCCACGCATTCGACGGCGACGCTCGCCGAGATCGCCGATCCGACCCCGCGGGTCGAGGTCGTCTCGGGCGGAACGCTCACCACCGTCCAGGACTGGCCGGGCCGCACGGGCTACTGGCAGGTCGGCGTGCCGCCATGCGGACCGATGGACGACCTGTCCTTCCGCCTCGGCAACCGGGCCCTCGGCAACCACGAGGGCACACCCGGTCTGGAGTGCACGCTCCAGGGGCCGGCCCTGCGCTTCACCCACGCCACGACCGTGTGCGTGACGGGCGCTCCGGCGCCGGTCACCGTGGACGGTAAGGCAGTTGCGCAGTGGGAGCCGGTCACGGTGCCTGCGGGGGCCGTCCTGAAGATCGGCGCTCCCGCCGAACACGGACTGCGCACGTACGTTCTCCTCGCGGGCGGCGGCCTGGACGTGCCCGCGTTCCTGGGCAGCGCCTCCACCTTCACGCTGGGCCGGTTCGGTGGCCACGGGGGGCGGGCGCTGCGGACGGGCGACGTGCTGCACGGGGGCTCGGTGGTCCCGGGCACTCCGGTGCCGGCTGCCGACCGACCGGTCTTCGGCGCGCGCTGGCACGTCGGCGCGCTCGAAGGGCCGCACGCCGCACCGGAGTTCTTCACCGAGGAGGACATCCACGACTTCTACGCCGCCGACTGGAAGGTCCATTTCAACTCGGCGCGCACGGGCGTACGGCTGGTCGGTCCGAAACCCCGCTGGGCACGCAAGGACGGCGGTGAGGCGGGCCTGCACCCGTCCAACATCCACGACACGCCCTACTCGGTGGGCGCCGTCGACTACACCGGTGACATGCCGGTGCTGCTCGGCCCGGACGGCCCCTCGCTCGGCGGCTTCGTCTGCCCGGCGACGGTCGCCGGCTCGGAACGCTGGAAGCTGGGGCAGCTGCGCCCCGGTGACACGGTACGGTTCGCGCCGGTCGCCGAGGACGGCTCGACGCGGGCCGCGATCGTCGACGGCGGCGTCCTCGCGCGGGACGGCGACGTGACGTACCGGCGCAGCGGCGACGACAACCTGCTGGTCGAATTCGGCCCCATGCAGCTGGACTTGGCCTTGCGCATGCGCGTGCACGCCCTCATGGAGGCGGTGGCCGAAGCCGCACTGGACGGCGTCACGGACCTCACCCCGGGCATCCGTTCCCTACAGATCCAGCTGGATCCGCGACGCCTGCCACAGCGCGAACTCCTCGCGGCCGTACGGCAGATCGTCGAGAACCTCCCGCCGAGCGACCAACTGGTGGTCCCTTCCCGCACCGTTCACCTCCCCCTCTCCTGGGACGACCCCGCCACCCGTGAGGCGATCGCCCGCTACATGACGGGCGTCCGCGACGACGCGCCCTGGTGCCCGTGGAACATCGAGTTCATCCGCCGTGTGAACGGCCTCGACTCGGTGGACGACGTGTACCGCACGGTCTTCGACGCCGAATACCTCGTACTGGGCCTCGGCGACGTGTACTTGGGCGCCCCCGTGGCGACGCCACTGGACCCTCGCCACCGTCTCGTCACCACCAAGTACAACCCGGCACGCACCTGGACCGCCGAGAACTCGGTCGGCATCGGCGGCGCCTACCTCTGCATCTACGGCATGGAAGGTCCCGGCGGCTACCAGTTCGTCGGCCGTACGACCCAGGTGTGGTCGCCCTGGCAGCAGCGCGGCGCGTTCGAGCCGGGCTCGCCCTGGCTGCTGCGCTTCTTCGACCGCGTCAAGTGGTACCCCGTCGAGCCCGACGAACTCCTCGACCTGCGCGCCGACATCCTCTCCGGCCGCTTCGTCCCACGCATCGAGGAGGGCGAGTTCTCCCTCGCCGCGTACGAGTCCTTCCTCACCGAGAACGCCGACTCCATCGCGGAGTTCCGGGCCCGGCAGGGCGGCGCCTTCTCCGCGGAGCGGGACGCCTGGGAGGCGGCCGGCGAGTTCACCCGGGCGGAGGCCGTGTCGGCTCCGGCATCTCCGGCCACCGAGGTGACCGTCCCCGCGGGCGGCCGCCTCATCGAGGCCGAATTCGCCGCCTCCGTATGGCAGTTGAACGTCCGCCCCGGCGACGAGGTGACCCTCGGCCAGCCCCTCCTCTCCCTGGAGGCCATGAAAATGGAGTCCAGAGTCCCCGCCCCGATGAGCGGCGTGGTGGCAGAGATCCTGGCAAAACCGGGGGACCAGGTGGAGGCGGGGACGGCTCTGATGGTCCTGGCGCCGGCGAGTCTGACAGTGTCTTGAAGTCCCCCTGGGTGTGGTGTGTGGGCAGCACCCTGAATCCCCCGCACGGCGGGTGGGCAGCACCCTGAATCCCGCCCACGGCGTGCGGGCAGACCCTTAATCCCGCGCACGGCGTGTGGGCAGGCGTTCCGCAGGGCGGAACGGGTGGGCACACGCCACCCACCGGCCCGCAGTCGAGCACGAGACCCCAGCCAAGGAGCACCACCGATGTCGTCCCCCACCCCCACCCTCACCCGAGTCCACAGGGCCTACGCCCGCATCGAGGCAACCGACCGCCCCGAGGTCTGGATCGACCTGCGCCCCCGGGCAGAGGTCGAGATGGAGGCGCGCGTCATCGACGAGCGAGTCGCCACAGGCGACCGCCTCCCCCTCGCAGGCAAGCTCTTCGCCGCGAAGGGCAACATCGACGTGGCGGGCCTCCGCACCACCGCCGGCTGCCCGGCATACGCGTACACCCCGGAGGGCGACGCCCCGGTGGTCGCCCGCCTCCGCGCGGCCGGCGCGATCGTCCTCGGCACCACGAACCTCGACCAGTTCGCCACCGGCCTGGTCGGCACTCGCTCCCCCCACGGCGCCGTACGGAACGCCGTCGACCCGGCCAGGATCAGCGGCGGCTCCAGCTCGGGATCAGCCGTCGCCGTAGCCCTGGGAATCGTCGACTTCGCCCTCGGCACCGACACGGCGGGGTCAGGCCGCGTCCCCGCCGCCTTCAACGGCATCGTCGGCCTCAAACCCACCCGCGGCCTGGTCCCCACGACCGGCGTGGTCCCCGCCTGCGCCTCCCTCGACTGCGTGACCGTCTTCGCCCGTACGCTCCCGGAGGCCGAGCAGGCCCTCGCGCACATGACCTCGCCGCCGGACCGCGACCTGCCCGCACTCCCCCAGCGGACGCCCGGCCCATGGCGTATCGCCGTCGCCACCCCGGCACAACTCGGCGAGCTGGACGAGGGCTGGGCGACGGCGTACGAGAGGGCGGCCGACCAACTCGGCTCGGCGGGAGCCGAGTTGCACACCATCGACCTCAGCCCCTTCACCGAGGCGGCCGCGATGCTGTACGAGGGCGCGTTCGTGGCCGAGCGCTACACCGCCGTAGGGGGCTTTGTCGACAAGTTGATCAGCGAGGGTGGCGAGGGTCTCGATCCGACGGTCGCGGGGATCATCACCCGCGCCCGGGACATTCCGGCCCACCAGCTGTACGCCGACCAGGACCGTCTGGCGGCCCTGCGCACCCGCGCCCTCGCCCAACTCGCCGAGGCAGACGCCCTGTTGCTGCCGACGGCCCCGGGCCACCCCACCCTCGCCGAGGTCGCCGCCGACCCGCTGGGCGCCAACGCCCGCCTCGGCCGCTTCACCAACTCCACGAACCTCTTCGACCTCGCGGCGGTCGCCGTACCCGCCGGCACCGTGGACGGACTGCCCTTCGGCGTGATGCTGATCGGCCCGGCATTCACCGACGAGCGCCTCGCGCGAATCGCCCGCCTGCTCCAGCCGCAGCTCCGGATCGCGGTGGTGGGCGCACACCTGTCGGGCCAGCCCCTCAACGGCCAACTCCTCACCCTGGGAGCCGAGTGGGAACGTACGACAACCACGGCACCCGCCTACCGCCTGCACGCACTGTCCACCACACCGCCCAAGCCCGGCCTGGTCCACATCGGTGAAGGCGGCGCCGCCATCGAGGCCGAAGTGTGGCGTCTCCCCGCCGAGGGCCTCGGCCGCCTGCTCGCCGAACTGCCCCGCCCGATGACCCTCGGCCGCGTCGAACTGGCCGACGGCGGTCACGTCCCCGGCTTCCTGTGCGAACCATCGGCGCTCGATGGAGCCGAGGACATCACCAGGTACGGAGGCTGGCGCTCTTACCTCCGGGCCCACACCTGAAATTTTCAGCCCCTCCGACGCTTGAGGAGCGGGGGTTCAAGGGGGCGCAGCCCCTGGCAGGGGTCCAAGGGGCACAGCCCTGGCAGGGGTCCAAGGGGCACAGCCCCTGGCGGAGGTCCAAGGGGCAGCGCCGCTAGGCAGGGATCCAAGGGGCGCAGCCCCTGGCGGGGGTCCAGGGGGGCAGCGCCCCCTGGCGGGGCCTGGGGCAGCGCCCCAGAGGAACGGGAAGGGCAGGGGCGGAGGGGGCGAAAAACTCCCCCGCTCTCCCTCCCCCACCCACCCGCTCCGCCAGATCCCACCCGCCCCCACCAAAAGTCACCCCACCGACGAGTACGCCACCACCCCCCGCAGCAGTCCATCCACCGCCTTACGCGCGTTCTTCGCGACCGTAGAGCCGGCCGCCGCCCCGGAAACAGGCGCAGCGGCCGAGATCTGCCCCAGCACATCGATCACCTGCTTGCACCACCGCACAAAGTCCCCCGCAGGCATCTCCGCCTCCCGCAGCACCTCGTCGAGCCCCTTGCCGGAGGCCCACTCATAAGCGGCCCACGCGAACCCCAGATCCGGCTCGCGCTGCCCGACACCCTCGGTCTGGGTGATCCCGAAGTCCTCCTCCAGGGCATCGAGGCGCCCCCAGATCCGCACCATCTCAGCGAGCGCGGCCTTCGCCTTGCCGGACGGCACCTTCGGCGCCATCGCATCGTCGGCGACCCGGGACTCGTACACCAACGCCGAGATGCAGGCGGCGAGTTCGGGCGGACTGAGCCCCTCCCAGACGCCGGCCCGCAGACATTCACTGGCGAGCAGGTCGAGCTCGCCGTACAGGCGCGCGAGCCGCTTACCGTGCTCGGTGACGTCGTTGCCCCGCAGATAGTCGAGCTCGGTGAGGAGCGCGACGATCCGGTCGAAGGTGCGGGCGATGGTGTTCGTCCGGCCCTCGATACGCCGCTCCAGCTGTGAGGTGTCCCGCAGCAGCCGGTGGTAGCGCTCGGCCCAACGGGCGTGGTCCTCACGGTCGTTGCACCCGTGGCAGGGATGCGCCCGGATAGCCGTACGCAGCTGGGCGATCTCGCGGTCGTCGGCGGCCTCGGCCCGCTTCTTGCGGTGCCGGTCGGCGACGATGTGCCCGGCCTTGGTACGCAGCGCGGACGCCAGATCGCGGCGCGACTGCGGCGAACGCGCGTTGAAGCTCTTCGGGATCCGCATCCGCTCCAGCGCCTCGACCGGCACCGGAAAGTCCATCGAGGCCAGCCGCTTCACCTGGCGCTCGGCGGTGAGCACCAGCGGGCGCGGGCCGTCGTGCTGCTCGAACCCCCGGTGGCCGTTGGACCGCCCGGCGGGCAGCCCGGGGTCCAACACCAGTGCGAGACCTGCGTACTTGCCGGTCGGGACGTGGATGACATCGCCGGGCTTGAGCTTCTCGAGCGCGACGGCCGCCTCCGCGCGCCGCTGCGCCGCACCCTGTTTGGCCAGCTCGGTCTCACGGTCCTTGAGCTCGCGGCGCAGCCGCATGTACTCCTCGAAGTCCCCGAGGTGGCAGGTCATCGACTCCTTGTAGCCGTCGAGACCCTCCTCGTTGCGCTGCACCTGCCGGGAGATCCCGACGACCGACTTGTCGGCCTGGAACTGCGCGAAGGACGTCTCGAGCAGCTCGCGCGAGCGGTGCCGCCCGAACTGCTCGACCAGGTTGACGGCCATGTTGTACGACGGCTTGAAGCTGGAGCGCAGCGGGTACGTGCGGGTGCCCGCGAGTCCCGCCAGGTGATCGGGGCTGATGCCGCGCTGCCACAGCACCACCGCGTGGCCCTCGACATCGATGCCGCGGCGCCCCGCGCGGCCGGTCAGCTGGGTGTACTCACCGGGTGTGATGTCGGCATGCTGCTCGCCGTTCCACTTGACGAGCTTCTCCAACACCACCGAACGGGCAGGCATGTTGATGCCCAGCGCCAGGGTCTCGGTCGCGAACACCGCCTTCACCAGGCCGCGTACGAAGAGTTCCTCGACAACCTCCTTGAACGTCGGCAGCATGCCCGCATGGTGGGCCGCGATGCCGCGCTCCAGGCCCTCAAGGAACTCGTAGTAGCCCAGGACGTGCAGGTCCTCGGTGGGGATGGCGGCCGTGCGCTCTTCGACGAGTTCGCGCACCCTCACGCGCGCGTCGTCGTCGTTCAGCCGCAGGCCCGCGTACAGGCACTGCTGGACGGCGGCCTCGCAGGCCGCGCGGCTGAAGATGAACGTGATGGCGGGCAGCAGCCCTTCGGCGTCCAGCCGTTCGATGACCTCGGGCCTGCTCGGCGTCCACACCCGTGAGCGCTGTCTGCGCTCGCGCTCCCGGTCCGCGTCGCGCATCGCGCGACCCCGTTTGCGGTCCTGGTACGACGGGCGGCTCGCCTCCATCCGCGCCAGCCGCGTGAGGTCGGGGTTGACCGCCTTCTTGTGGCCCTCCCCCTCCTCGAAGAGGTCGTACATCCGCCGTCCGGCCAGTACATGCTGGAACAGCGGCACGGGCCGGTGCTCGGAGACGATCACCTGGGTGTCACCGCGCACGGTGTCCAGCCAGTCACCGAACTCCTCCGCGTTCGACACCGTCGCCGAGAGCGACACCAGGGTCACCGATTCGGGAAGGTGAATGATCACTTCTTCCCAGACGGCCCCACGGAACCGGTCGGAGAGGTAGTGCACCTCGTCCATCACGACGTAGCCGAGTCCGAGGAGGGTCTGCGAACCCGCGTACAGCATGTTGCGCAGCACCTCGGTGGTCATCACGACCACGGGAGCCTCGGAGTTGACACTGTTGTCGCCGGTGAGCAGGCCGACCTTGTCCGCGCCGTAACGTCGGCAGAGGTCGGCGTACTTCTGGTTGGAAAGTGCCTTGATCGGCGTCGTGTAGAAGCACTTCTTGCCCTGCTGGAGGGCGAGATGGACGGCGAACTCGCCGACGATCGTCTTGCCGGAGCCGGTGGGCGCGGCCACAAGTACACCCTTGCCCGCTTCGAGCGCCTGGCAGGCCTCGATCTGGAAGGGGTCGAGGCCGAAGTCGTACATCTCGCGGAAGCCGGCGAGAGCGGTGGCCTGCTCGACAGCGCGCTTCCGTGCTGCCGCGTACCGCTCGGCCGGAGAGAGTTCCTCTGTCATCGTGCTTTTGAGACTACCGGCAGCCACTGACAACACAACGATCAATATCCGGATCCACACCCGCGAAACCCGGAGGTCCCCGCAGCTCAGGCAAGAGGCCCCACCACCGTCACATCGAACAGTTAGTAGTCGCCCAGCGTGATCCGGTAGGGGACGGGTTTGAGGGCGGCCGGTTCAGCGAGCGTCGCGAGGTCGTACTTGAAGCGGCCGGTGGGCCAACGCATGCGGTTGCCACGGTCGTTGACCCGTGAGTCGAACTCGGAGGCGAGGACGATGCCGAACCAGGTGCCGCCGACCTGCCCAGGTCGACGTCCCGCAGCCGTGCGCTCTTGAGGGTCTCGGCGATCATCCGCGCGCGGCCGCCGGATCGCCTACGGGCAGGCTCAGGGCCCGCGCGAAGTCGTTCCCGGTGCCCACGGCGACCAGGCCGAGCGGGGTGCGCGTCCCGGCGGGAAGGACCGCACGGACGGAGAATCCCGCCGCCCGCAAAGCGGAAGCGGCCGGCTGCGCCGCGTGGGCGCCCCGGCCGCGGCCCGCGGTGGGGTTGACGAAAAGGGTGATCTCGCTGGTCACGAGCCCGACCCCATGATCTCTGCGCGCGTGGTCAGGTCACGTCGTCATAACCGTTGACGCGCTCCGAGCTCGCCTGCTCGGGCAGGGCCGCCCGGCCGGCCGACACCGCCTCGACCTCGCCGATGGCCTCGGGGGTGAGGTCCAGTTCGGAGGCCTCGTCGTCGGCCGGTCCCGAGGCCTCGCGCCGACGCCTGCGCCGGTCGTTCAGCAGCGAGAAGGCGACCGCGCCGAAGTACAGGACCCAGATCGGACCGGCGAGCGCCAGCATGGTCAGCGGGTCGGTGCTGGGCGTGGCCACGGCCGCGAAGACCGTGATGCCCATGATCATGCCACGCCACCAGCCGAGCATCCGCTTGCCGGTGATCGCGCCGGTGAGGTTGAGGAAGACCAGCAGCAGGGGCAGTTCGAAGGAGAGCCCGAAGACGAGCACCATGCGCGTGACGAGGTCGAGCAGATCGTCCAGCGGCAGGAGGTTGGAGGTGCTCTCCGGCGTGAATTCGAGCAGCACCTTCGCCGTGGTGGGCAGCACGGTGTAGGCGAAGTAGGCGCCGCCCAGGAAGAGCGGGGCACCCGTGCCGACGAACGCGTAGGCGTACTTCTTCTCGTGCCGGTGCAGACCGGGGGCGACGAAACCCCACAGCTGGTAGAGCCAGACCGGCGAGGCGAGCACGACACCGGCCGTCAGCGACACCTTCAGTGCCAGCGTGAAGGGGGTGAGCAGACCGTTGATGGTGATCTGCGCACACGGCGCGGCGGACGACGACTTCGCCAACTGCTCGAAGCTCTGCTTGCAACCGACCGAGTCGAGGATCGGCTTGGTGATGAGATTGATGATGTCGTTGTAGAAGAAGGCGGCGACGACAGTGATAGCGATGATCGCCAGCATGGCCTTCGCAAGCCGGTTGCGGAGCTCACGAAGGTGTTCCGCAAGGGGCATGCGCCCCTCGGGATCCTTCTCCTTCTGGCGGGCAGGCTTCAGCAACCCACGTTCCCATCTCGTGCGGCGGGCCGGAGGTCACCGGCCCTGCGTCAGCGCTTGGTCGTCGAGTCCGTCGGCTCGGTGACCGGGCGGGAGCTGGTCACGTCGCCGGGTGCGGCCTGGATGGTGCGCTGAGCCGCGGGCTGCTCGTCGGTGGCCGGCGGGGCGGCCGGAGCGGCGGCCGTGTCCTGGCCCTCCGTCTTCATGGCCTTGGCCTCGCTCTTCAGGATGCGCGCCGACTTGCCCAGGGAGCGCGCCATGTCCGGAAGCTTCTTCGCGCCGAACAGCAGGATGATGACGACGAGGATGAGAATGATCTCGGGAGCTCCGAGCCTTCCGAACATAAGTCTTTACCTTCTCACCGAGGCGGCATGGATTGGGGGCTGTCCGATCGATCGGACATGTGTCCGAGCGTCGCGCTGACAGCGATCGTAACGCTCAGGGGTAAACGCGGGGCAATCCCTGTGCGTACTCCCAGTTCGCGACCCGCGCCTCGTTTATCGGGGCCGCGACCAGCAGCGTACCTGCCGTTCCCGCAAAGGTGACAGGGCGAAAGCCACTCAAAGCGCGGCGAACCCGTGACTTACAACGCGTCCACGGAGCGCGCCGTGGTCACGGCCGCGCGCTCCAGATCCTCGGCGGCCCTGTTGATGCGCTGTGCGGAATCGGAAACCTGTCTGCCCAGACGCTCGGCTTCGAGGAACACACGGACCGACAGCACACCGAGAACCGCGATTCCCAGAAAACCCACAGCGATCGCAAACATCGGCCAGAACATGACGACGACCCTAGACGACCCCGGCTGACCCGGGGACCGCCCTCGGCCATCCCCCAGGACCTGTGCAGACCCAGGTCCTGTGCCAGGAGCTGTGCAGGCCTAGGAGCTGTGCAGGCGCAGTGTCCGCACCCCGCCCCCGGTGAGGAGTTCGACAATGCGCTCACCGGCCGGCTTGCGGACGGCAGCGCCGCACTCCGGGCAGGTGAAGGAGTAGAAGGTGGTGCGGCTCGACGCGCCGATGGCCAGCATCAGGGCGCTCGCCCGGAGCTCGAAAGCGGCCCGGCAGTCGGGACAACCGGCTCTGAAGACCGTCTCGACCACCCTTCTCATCCCGGCGAAGGCGGTGACGGCGGACACCTCCGGACCGCCCGCAGAGGCACCGGCAGCCCGATCCGCCACGCCGGTCCTCTCGGGCACACCAGACATCGTCGACGTGCTCAAAGCCCTTGCTCCTGCCTGTCGTACGACCCGTCCTGAGCTCCCTGGGGCCCGTCGTAGGCCGTGAGTGCCTCGCGGGCCGCCTGCTGGGCGCTGTCCGCGAGGTCCCGCGGTGAGACGATCCGGCCGTCGCGGCCCAGACGCAGCGCCAGTCTTCGCAGCGAGGTGGGATCGGGGGTCCGCAAGGTGATCCGCAGTCCGCCGTCCGGTAGCTCGTCCGCACTGTCGTGCGGGTAGTACTCGGCGACCCAGCGTCCGCCGGGGCCGACCTCCACGACCACCTCGGGGTCATCGGCCGCCGGCTGCACCAGCCCTTCGGAGAGGTCCCGCATCTCGATCTCGGGCGGCGCGGACGGCTCGTCCAGGATGCGGATCTCGGCTACCCGGTCCAGCCGGAAGGTGCGGCGCGCCTCGGAGCGACGGCACCAGGCCTCCACATAGGTGTGGCCGACGCTGACCAGGCGGATCGGGTCGATCTCGCGCTCGGAGAGCTCGTCGCGCGAGGGCGAGTAGTAGCGGATCCACAGCCGGCGCCGCTCCGAGATGGCCCGGTCGACGTCCGCGAAGACCCCGCCCTCGGACTCGAAGGTGACCGAGAGCCGGGAGCTGGCCCCGGCCGCCTCCCCGGAGGCGGCCTCCACCTTGGCGGTGGCGCGCAGCAGCGCCTGCCGGTCGCCCTCGCGCAGGCCGGGCAGCGTGGACACCGCGCGGGCGGCCACCAGCAGCGCGGTCGCCTCGTCGGCGGCGATCCGCAGCGGCTCGGCCGCGTCCGCGCCGAGGGCACCGGGGTTGCGCCACCAGATCCGGTCGCCGTCGGTGTCGATGTCGAGCAGGTCGCCGCCGCGGAAGCTGGTCCCGCACAACGGCAGTACGTCGAGGTCGGAGATCAGCTCGTCCTCGGTGATCCCGAAGGCCCGGGCGACGTCGCTGACGCGCGCGCCGGGGCGCTCACGCAGATACGTCACCAGCGAGAGCATCCGCCGGGTCTGGTCGATCGCGTTCGTGGGCCTGGCCGGTTTTCCTGCCACTTTCTTAACTTTCCCCTCAGCCCTTGGCCACGGCGCGCAGCCGGTCCACGACGTCCGCCCGCAGCTCGGCCGGTTCCAGGACCACCACGTCGGGCCCGAACTCGACCAGCCAGGCGTCCAGACCGTGCCCGTACGGAATCTCCAACTCGTCCCACCCGCCCCCGAGTTCCCGTACGGAGACGGCCTTCGCCCGCAGCGGGTAGCCGGCGCCGGTACGCAGCCGGATCAGCGCGGAGCGGTCGGCGATCTCGCCGGCCCAGCTCGCGACGGTCTCGCGCACGGTGACGACGTCGGGCACGTCGGCGGTGTACCGCCCCGCCCGGGTGCGGACCTTGCCGGTGATCCGCGAGAGCCGGAAGACGCGCTCGGCTCCCCGGTCGCGGTCCCAGCCCGCCAGGTACCAGTGGCCGCGCCAGCATTCGAGGGCCCACGGTTCGACATGGCGGGGCTCGGGGCGCACCGCGGTGGCCTTGCGGTAGTCGAAGGCGACCGGGCGGTGGTCGCGGCAGGCGAGCATCAGCGGCTCGAAGGCGGCCTCGTGCACGGGGATGTACGGTTCCAGGGCGCCATGGGGCTCGTACGGGTCGACGTCCTCGGGCAGGCCCGCGGCGCGCAGCTTCTGCAGAGCGCCGCTCGCGGCACCGGCGAGACGGGCCTGTTGCCAGACCTTGGCGGCGAGGCCGAGGGCGGCGGCCTCCTCGGCGTCGAGCGTGATGGCCGGCAGCCGGTTGCTGTCCCGGCGTGCGAGATAGCCGACCTCACCGTCGAGGTTCTCCACCGTCTCGATGACCAGGCCGAGTTCGCGCAGATCGTCCTTGTCCCGTTCGAACATCCTGTTGAAGGAGTCGTCCGAACTCGCCTCCAGATAGGCCTCGATGGACTCGCGAAGTTCGCGCTTGCTGAGCGGCCGCCGTGTCCCGAGCAGACACAGCGCCAGGTTCATCAGCCGCTCGGCCTTGGCAATGGCCATCGACGCCCTTCCTATGGTGCTTCCGACCGATGACCGTACCGCTCCGGAGTGTCGTGGCAAAAGCCGAGGGCCCATGCCCGGACAGGCATGGGCCCCAGATGATCAAGTCCGGTCAGACCTCGCCAGATGATGTACGACGATCAGACGGCGACTCTCTCGACCCGCGACTCTGTCGATCAGACGGCGACTCAGACAGACGGCGACTCAGACCGCGACGAGGTCGCAGACGAAGATCAGCGTCTCGCCGGGGCCGATCCGGCCACCGGCGCCGCGGTCGCCGTACGCGAGGTGCGCCGGGATGACCAGCTGGCGGCGGCCGCCGACCTTCATGCCCTGCACGCCCTTGTCCCAGCCACTGATGACCTGGCCGACGCCGAGCTGGAACTCGAGCGGGGTGCCACGGTTCCAGGAGGCGTCGAACTCCTCGCCGGTGGAGAAGGCCACGCCCACGTAGTGGACCTTGACGAAGTCGCCGGCCTTGGCCACCGCCCCGTCGCCCTCCCAGATGTCCTTGATCTCGAGGTCCGCCGGGGGCTCGCCGCCCGGGAAGTCGATCTCGGGCTTGTCGATGCTCACGTCTCTTGCTCCTGCTTGTTCGCGTAAAGGCCTTTAAGCAACTCCGACAGTCTCACATCCCCGCATGCGTTACATCTTCGCCAGGATGTCGACCGAGAACACCAGTGTGGAGTCCTTCTGGATGCCGCTGCCCTCCGGCGGGCTGTCGCCGTAGCCAAGGCTCGGCGGTACGACGATCAGGACGCGGCTGCCGACCTTCTTGCCGGTCAGACCCTGGGCCCAGCCCTTGACGACCTGCGTGAGCGAGAACGACGTCAGCGAGTCCCGGCTGTAAGTCGAGTCGAAGTCCTTGCCGTCCGCCCAGAGCACGCCCTTGTACTGCACCAGGACGGTGCTGTCGGCCGCGACCTCCGCGCCGTCGCCTTCGATGACGTAGTTCGCCACGAGCTTCGTCGGGGCGTCCGACTTCGGTACGTCGATGGAGGGGGCCTTGCCGTCGGTGTTGGTGCCGACCTTCGGGAGGTCGATGTTGTCCTGCGCGACCGTCTTGCCCTGAGCGGAGCTCTTGGAGTTGAACGTGTTCTGCACGTCGACGACGAACACCAGGGTGTCGGTGCCCTTGATGCCCGCCTGCGTGTTCCCCTCCGTGCCGTAGCCCCAGGTCGGCGGCACGGACAGCTCGACGCGGCTGCCGACCTTCTTGCCCACCAGGCCGTAGCGCCAGCCGTCGATGATGCTGCCCTGTGCGAGCTGGATGAGCAGCGGCGTCTTGCGGTCGTAGGAGTTGTCGAAGACCTTCGCGGTCGCCCAGACCTGGCCGAGGTAGTGGGCCTCGATGTAGTCGTTCTCCGCGACCGTCTTGCCGCTGCCCGCGATGACCGTCTTGACCGCCAGGTCCTTCGACGGATCGCCGCTGCCCTTGGCGACGGTCGGCTTCTCACCGAACTTCGCACCGGCCGTGACGGCCGGGAGCGGACCGTCGACGATCTTCGGCGGCGGGGGTGCCGAGGCGGAGGCCGAAGCCGACGGGCTGCTGCTGGACTCAGCCGTGTCCGACTTGTCGTCACCGCAACCGGCGAGTGTGACAAGTCCAGCGGGTACGGCTAGAAGAAGTGAGCGTCGGCGCACGGTGGGGGCCCTCGTTCGGTCGATCTTGGTTGATGGCGTGCGCGCTACCTTACTGACGTTTAGGCGCCGCCCGGGGTTCCGGCCCGCCCCGGATTCCGGTCGGGGCTCCGGGGGTTGTCACCCGGGGCAGCACTGTCCACATGAGAAGGGCGCCGTACGTAAAACGTACGACGCCCCACGTTGCGTTCCGCGATCAAGGCCGGAACGCTCCGCTCACATTCCCGCGATCAACTTCTCCACCCGGTCGTCGACGCTGCGGAACGGGTCCTTGCACAACACGGTGCGCTGCGCCTGGTCATTGAGCTTGAGATGCACCCAGTCGACCGTGAAGTCCCGGCGCTGTTCCTGAGCACGCCGGATGAAGTCGCCACGCAACCGCGCCCTAGTGGTCTGCGGGGGCACGGACTTGCCCTCGAAGATCTTCAAGTCGTTGCAGATACGGGCGGCTTGTCCCTTCCTCTCCAGGAGGTAGTAAAGACCTCGCCGACGGTGGATGTCGTGGTAGGCGAGGTCTATCTGCGCGACGCGCGGGTTGGACATGGTCATGTTGTGCTTCGCCCGGTACCGCTCGATGAGCTGGTACTTCATGACCCAGTCGATCTCGGTACCGATCCGGTCGAGGTCCCCGGACTCGATCGAGTCGAGCGTGCGGCCCCACAGTTCGAGGACCTGCTCGACCACTCCGGTGCGGATGCCGCGGCGCTCCACGAAGTCCACGGCCTTCTCGTAGTACTCACGCTGCACGTCGAGGGCGGAGGCCTCCCGGCCGCTGGCCAGGCGCACCTTGCGCCGGCCCGTGATGTCGTGGCTGACCTCGCGGATCGCCCGGATCGGGTTCTCCAGGGTCAGGTCGCGCATCACCGTGCCCGCCTCGATCATGCGCAGCACCAGGTCGGTGGCACCGACCTTGAGGAGCATGGTCGTCTCGGACATGTTCGAGTCGCCGACGATGACGTGCAGCCTGCGGTAGCGCTCGGCGTCCGCGTGCGGTTCGTCGCGTGTGTTGATGATCGGCCGGGAGCGGGTCGTCGCGGAGCTGACACCCTCCCAGATGTGCTCGGCGCGCTGACTGACGCAGTACACGGCGCCCCGCGGGGTCTGCAGCACCTTGCCGGCACCGCAGAGGAGCTGCCTCGTCACGAGGAACGGAATGAGGATGTCTGCGAGCCGGGAGAACTCCCCGTGCCGGGCCACCAGATAGTTCTCATGGCACCCGTAGGAGTTTCCTGCCGAGTCGGTGTTGTTCTTGAACAGGTAGACGTCGCCCGCGATTCCTTCCTCGTGCAGGCGTCGTTCGGCGTCTACCAGGAGTCCTTCGAGAATGCGCTCGCCGGCCTTGTCGTGGGTGACCAGTTCGATCAGGTTGTCACATTCGGGTGTGGCGTATTCCGGATGTGATCCCACGTCGAGATACAGGCGGGCACCGTTCCGCAGAAAGACATTGCTGCTGCGGCCCCATGACACGACACGGCGGAAGAGGTACCGCGCCACCTCGTCGGGAGACAGGCGGCGCTGTCCCCTGAACGTACACGTGACGCCGTACTCGTTCTCCAGCCCGAAAATGCGGCGGTCCATGACTGAACATTACGCCCGATCCACTGACCGCAAACGGGGTTCGACGGCACGGTTTGGATCATTTTCCGATGAGACCGCAACCACCTCCGTGTTCCCGGTAGCTGCGAGGACCCGTCCCGTGGACAGCAGAACCACCAGCGCGGCGGCGCCGGCGGCCCCCGGTACGGCGTAGCCCCACACCGCCCCGCCCGACTCGACGACGGGGCCCGCCAGGCCCGTTCCGACGGACGCTCCCACGGTGAACGTGGTCACGAGCCAGGAGAACGCCTCGGTGACCGTGCCCTTGGGAGCATGCCGGTCGACGAGCACGAAAGCGCAGGCGATACAGGGCGCCAGGAACACCCCGGCGAGGGTGGTGAGGGCCGTCATGGCGACCGGACCCGGCACCAGCAGCAGTGGCACGTAACACACCGCCAGGAGCGCCACGAGCAGCCGCAGCCGCCGCTCCGGCGCACCGGTCCACTGCCGCGCGCCGTACACGGTGCCACCGACGAGCGCACCGAAGCCGATCCCCGCCATCAGCCACCCGTACACCGCGTCCCCGCCGTGTCCGTCCGCGTACGAGACGGAGGCGACCGTGATCGAGCCGAGCGCGATCCCGACGAACAGGAAGGCGCCGAGCAGGGCCACCAGCCCGGCCGAACGCAGCGCGCCGAGCCAGTGCGCCTCGCGCGGAGCCGAGCGCCACGCGCGCGAGGGGGGCGACACGACCACAGAAAGGGCACCCAGGACGCCTATGACGTTCAGGACGAGCAGCGCGGCCTGGGCGGACCAGAGCGCCACGCACAGCGTCACGAGCAACGGCCCGACGGTGAACATGATTTCCTGCGCCACGGCGTCCATCGCGTACGCGGTGTGCACCTGCTCCTCCTTGCGGAGGATCGAGGGCCACAGCGCCCGCAGACCGCCCTCCAGGGGCGGCGTGAAGAGCCCGGCTATCACCATGGCGACATACGCGAGCGGCAGCGGGTCCGTACCCGAGAACGCGAAGAGAGCCATCCCGAGGGCCGAGACGAGCGCGGCGGGCAACTGGACCCGCGGCTGCCCGTACACGTCCACGAGCCGCCCGAGCAGCGGCTGCCCCACGGCGTTGGACACCCCGTACGCGGCGGCCAGCGCACCCGCCAGGCTGTACGTGCCGCCCTCCGCGCGGATGAAGAGCACGACGGCGATGGCGGCGGTCGCGTTCGGCAGCCGCCCTATGAGCGTCCCGGTGAGCAGCCGGGCCGCATGCCGCGCCCGGAGGATCTCCACATATCCCGCGGCCATGAGGCGCCCTTCTCGTAATCCCGTGGCGTCCGAAGTTTTACGTATAACTTCCTCTCCCATACGTACCATGTGCGCAGTCCGCGAGTCCAGACGAGGGAGCAGGTCGACGGTGGCACGAGGTAGCACGCGCCCCACGAGCCGGGACGTCGCCCAGGCCGCCGGGGTCTCCCAGGCCGCCGTCTCGCTGGTGCTCGGAGACAAATGGCGCGGCCGGGTCTCCGAAGCGACGGCCGAACGGGTCCGGGAAGCCGCCCAGGAGCTCGGCTACCGCCCGAACCTGGCCGCCCGCAACCTACGTCTGGGCCGCACCCGCACCGTCCTCCTCGTGGTCCCCGCCCTGACCACCGAGTTCTTCGCGGGCGTCTACACGGGCGCCGCCCGGGTGGCTGCCGAACACGGCTTCGGCGTGGTCCTCTACCCCTCCCCCGAGGGCATCGGCCCCGCCCGCGACCCCTTCGGCTCGGCACGCGCCGCCCTGGACGGCGTGATCGCCTCCTCCATGGCCGCCGACGCCCTCACCGCCATCCGCGGCGACCAACTCCCCCTGGTCATGCTCGACAGCAACCCCGAGGGCAGCCTGGGCGCCGCAACCGTCAACCTCGACATCAAGGACGGCGTACGCCAGGTCGCCGAGCACCTCCTCGCCCTGGGCCACCGCCACTTCCTGCACCTGGCGGCCGACATCCCCTCCTGGACCTTCGAGGTACGCGCCCAGGAACTCACCACACGCCTGGCCGAGGTCCCCGGCACCCACCTCCGCACCGCACGCGCCCCGCTCTCCATCGAGGGTGCCCTGAAGGCCGCCGAAACCGCCCTGGCAGCCCCCGGTCCCCGCCCCACCGCCCTCGTCTGCGACGACGACAACCTGGCGGCCGGCGCCTACAAGGCGGCCCGCCGCCTACGTCTCCACATCCCCGACGACCTCTCCATCACCGGCCTGGACGACCTGGCCCTCTCCAGGGCCATCGACCCCGAACTGACCACAGTCCACCTGAACGCCGAACTCTTCGGCGAACGCGGCATGCAGGCCCTCCTGGCCGTCCTGGAGGGCCACACCCCCCTCCAAGGCGACATCCCAGTACACCTGGTCGTACGAGGCTCCACAGCCCCACCACGCCCCCCAGAGCCCTAAATCCAGGCCCCGCCACCCCATCAGCAAGTCGAGAGCCCGGCAGCCACAACCCGAGAGACCCACCACCCACCCACCCCCCACACACGGCGACAGGAGCCGGAGGCCCGGTGGACCTGCCACCCACACACCCACACACCCACCGGCGGCAGGAACCGGGTGGCCGAGAGACCGGCACCCGCCCACCGGCGGAAGGGGCCGGGGGCCGGTACATCAAATGCCCGTCGCCAACGTGGTCACACCGCCCCCAGCCCTACAACAAACCACAGTGCCCATCGGCGACGGGCGGATGTACCGGCCCCCGGCCCCGACCCCCCACCGAACCGCAGACGCCCGACCCGCAGACGCCCCAAACGCCGCGCGCCCCGGCCACTACGGACCGGGGCACGCGATGAGCAAGGTCAAAGACGAGATCACTCGTCGTCCTCAGGATCCTCCGCCTCGGTAGCCGTGGACGCCCCATCCGCCTCAAGCAGCCGAGCCAACTGCCGCCCAACAATCCGCTTGAACTTCCGCTGCTGCGGCCGCGTCCGATCCAAAATCGCCACCTCGAGCCGCTCCGCCGGAATCTCCCGCTCCCCCCCGTTCGCCTCACGCGACAGGGACTGCACGGCCAGCTTCAACGCCTCGGCAAGCGACATGCCGTCTTCATGGCGCTGATCCAGATACGTACTGATCTGCTCGGCATTACCACCCACCGCGACCGACCCGTGCTCATCCACGATCGACCCGTCGTGCGGCAGCCGGTAGATCTGGTCACCCTCGGGGGTGTCCCCCACCTCGGCGACCACGAGTTCCACCTCGTACGGCTTCTCGGCCGCACTGGAGAAGATCGTGCCCAGCGTCTGGGCATAAACGTTGGCAAGACCGCGGGCGGTCACATCGTCACGGTCGTAGGTGTAACCCCGCAGATCGGCATAACGCACACCGCCGATCCGCAGATTCTCGTACTCGTTGTATTTGCCGGCGGCGGCAAAGCCGATCCGGTCATAGATCTCGCTGAACTTGTGCAGCGCACGGGACGGGTTCTCGCCGACGAACACGATGCCGTCGGCATACTGCAGCACAACAAGGCTGCGGCCACGGGCAATGCCCTTGCGGGCGTATTCCGCCCGGTCGGCCATCGCCTGCTGGGGTGAGACATAGAACGGCGTCGACACCGGCTATCCGTCCCTTTCTGTCGAAGTCACTGGATCACCTTCCAAGAAGTCGCTGTCAGAGCGACCACGGGGCAGCAACCACCAAGCAGTCACTACCAGGCAGCCACTGTCAGAGCAGCGCCGCCCGCGGACCGTCGGGCTGCTCAAGACGCCGCTCCAGGATCGAGCGGGCGATCTCGGAGGACTCCTCGTCGCCCAGACGGCGGAATCCGTCCTCGGTGATCACGGTGACGATCGGGTAGATCCGGCGGGCGACGTCAGGACCACCGGTCGCCGAGTCGTCGTCGGCCGCGTCGTACAGGGCCTGGACGACGAGGGTCGTGGCCTCCGCTTCGGAAAGGTCCTTGCGGTAGAGCTTCTTCATGGCACCGCGCGCGAAGACCGAGCCGGAGCCGGTGCCGGCGAAGCCGTGCTCCTCGGAGCGGCCGCCGGTGACGTCGTACGAGAAGATCCGACCCCTCTGACGGTCCACGTCGTAGCCCGCGAAGAGGGGGACCACGGCGAGGCCCTGCATGGCCATGCCGAGGTTCGAACGGATCATCGTGGACAGGCGGTTGGCCTTGCCCTCCAAGGAGAGCGTGGCGCCCTCCACCTTCTCGAAGTGCTCCAGCTCCAGCTGGAACAGCTTCACCATCTCGACGGCCAGACCCGCCGTACCGGCGATGCCCACCGCCGAGTACTCATCGGCCGGAAAGACCTTCTCGATGTCACGCTGCGCGATGACGTTTCCCATGGTCGCCCGCCGGTCACCGGCGAGAACCACACCGCCGGGGAACGTGACGGCCACGATGGTCGTCCCGTGCGGGGCCTCGAGCACGCCCTGCGTGGGCGGCAGCTGCCGCCTGCCCGGGAGCATGTCCGGCTGGTGGTCGGAGAGGAAGTCCATGAAGGACGCCGACCCGGGCGTCAGGAAGGCAGCCGGCAGACGCCCGGTGCTACGAGGGTTGGCTTCCACGCGATTCCTTCCACGTAGGCTGCGGCCCGCCGTGGACGGCCGAGCCGATCATCAAATCTGTGCACGGACCATACCCGCGCGAACGCCGATCATCCGTCCCGGCGCCGACCCGCTGGATCAGGCCGACTCCGGGGCGGACAACTGGCGTTATTCTCCGCCCTTTTGAACGAAGGACCTCACGAAGTCCTCAGCGTTCTCTTCGAGCACGTCATCGATTTCGTCGAGGACGGAGTCCACGTCGTCGCTCAGCTTCTCCTGGCGCTCCTTGAGGTCCTCGGAACCCTGCGCGTCCTGCGCCTGCTCCTCGGCCTCCTCGGTGGAACGCGTGGCCTTCTGCTGTCCGCCGTCGGTGTCCTTGGTCGCCATAAACCCTCACCCCGCTCGGTTCGACGTTCTTGATCAGACCCTACAAGCAGGGTCCGACATCGGCCCCGCAGTTGCTACAACGTCCGGGAGCCACCTCGATGATTCCCGGACACGGCTTCTTTCCACCCCGATCCGCCGCTCCGGCCCCTTGGGCCGTGCGGGCCCCGCCGTGACCGCTCAGCCGCCCGACAGGACCTTGACCAGGTCTTCAGCCGTACGGCAGCGGTCGAGGAGCTCCTTGACGTGATTACGCGTTCCGCGAAGCGGCTCCAGGGTTGGGACGCGCTGGAGCGAGTCCCTGCCCGGCAGATCGAAGATCACCGAGTCCCAGGAGGCCGCCGCGACGTCGTCCGCGTACTGCTCCAGGCAGCGCCCGCGGAAGTACGCGCGTGTGTCCTCGGGCGGCTTCGTACGGGCCCGCTCGACGTCCTGCTCGTCCAGGAGGCGCTTCATCTTGCCGCGCGCCGCCAGGCGGTTGTAGATGCCCTTCTCGGCCCGTACGTCGGCGTACTGGAGGTCGACCAGGTGCAGCCTGGCGGCGTCCCAGTCGAGACCGTCACGGCGCTGGTAGCCCTCCATGACCTCCCGCTTGGCGACCCAGTCGAGCTCTCCGGAGAGGCTCATCGGGTCGTTCTCCAGGCGGTTCAGGGTGTCCTCCCAGCGGAGCAGGACATCCACGGTCTGGTCGTCGGCGTCCGACCCGAACCGTTCCTCCACGTACTTGCGGGCCAGCTCGAAGTACTCCATCTGGAGCTGCACAGCGGTGAGTGTCCGGCCGCTGCGGAGCGTGACCAGACGCTTGAGCGTCGGGTCGTGCGAGACCTGGTGCAGGGTGCGTACGGGCTGGTCGACCGCCAGGTCCACGGCGATGAAGCCGTCCTCGATCATCGAGAGGACCAGGGCCGTCGTGCCCAGTTTCAGATAGGTCGAGATCTCGGAGAGGTTCGCGTCGCCGATGATCACGTGCAGCCTGCGGTACTTCTCGGCGTCCGCGTGCGGCTCGTCGCGCGTGTTGATGATCGGGCGCTTCAGGGTGGTCTCCAGGCCCACCTCGACCTCGAAGTAGTCGGAGCGCTGGCTGAGCTGGAAGCCGTGCTCGTGCCCGTCCTGCCCGATACCGACGCGGCCCGCTCCGGTGACGACCTGACGTGAGACGAAGAACGGCGTGAGGTGGCGCACGATGTCCGAGAAGGGGGTCTCCCGCTTCATCAGGTAGTTCTCGTGCGTGCCGTACGAGGCGCCCTTGTTGTCGGTGTTGTTCTTGTAGAGGTGGATCGGCTGGGCACCCGGAAGCTGGGCCGCGCGCTCCGCGGCCTCGGCCATGATGCGCTCGCCGGCCTTGTCCCACAGGACGGCGTCCAGCGGGTTGGTGACCTCCGGCGAGCTGTACTCCGGATGTGCGTGGTCCACGTACAGCCGCGCGCCGTTGGTGAGGATCACATTGGCCAGGCCGATGTCCTCGTCGGTGAGCTGGCTGGAGTCGGCGGCCTCGCGGGCGAGGTCGAAGCCCCGTGCGTCCCGCAGCGGATTCTCCTCCTCGAAGTCCCAGCGGGCGCGGCGCGCCCGGTGCATCGCCGCCGCGTACGCGTTGACGATCTGGGACGAGGTGAGCATGGCATTGGCGTTCGGGTGGCCGGGGACGGAGATCCCGTACTCCGTCTCGATGCCCATTACTCGCCGTACGGTCATGCGGCCCTCCTTGCCCGGCAGTGCCCTCGGTCGGGGGCGCTGCTCAAGTACCGCTGGTGCTCCGGCGCGTGTGCGGTGCCCGTCCCCGCACTGCGCGACTCGGCGGTACGAAAGAGCCTAGAACGCCTTTGCACTGGTGGGGAGATCATTTGCGTCATTGCCTCGCTCCAGCCGTGACCCGGAAAACAGTCGGCTGCGGGTACCCACGGAGGGCACCCGCAGCCGCCCTGTCTTTTACAGGTACTGACCGGTGTTGGCCACCGTGTCGATGGAGCGTCCGGTGTCCGCGCCCTGCTTTCCGGTGACCAGCGTACGGATGTACACGATCCGTTCGCCCTTCTTGCCGGAGATTCGGGCCCAGTCGTCCGGGTTGGTGGTGTTCGGCAGGTCTTCGTTCTCCTTGAACTCGTCCACGCAAGCCTGGAGGAGGTGGGAGACCCGAATGCCCTTCTGGTTCTGGTCGAGGAAGGCCTTGATGGCCGCCTTCTTGGCACGGCCGACGATGTTCTCGATCATGGCGCCGGAGTTGAAGTCCTTGAAGTACAGGACTTCCTTGTCACCGTTGGCGTAGGTGACCTCGAGGAAGCGGTTCTCCTCGGACTCGTCGTACATGTGCTCCACGGCGGTCTGGATCATGTTGTTGACCGTGGCCGCACGGTCGCCGCCGTGCTCACCGAGGTCGTCGGAGTGCAGCGGAAGGCGCTCTGTGAGGTACTTCGCGAAGATGTCCTTCGCCGCCTCGGCGTCCGGGCGCTCGATCTTGATCTTCACATCGAGTCGTCCGGGGCGCAGGATCGCGGGGTCGATCATGTCCTCGCGGTTCGAGGCGCCGATCACAACCACGTTCTCCAGGCCCTCGACGCCGTCGATCTCGGCGAGCAGCTGGGGGACGATGGTGTTCTCCACGTCCGAGCTGACGCCTGATCCACGGGTCCGGAACAGGGACTCCATCTCGTCGAAGAAGACGATGACGGGGGTGCCCTCGCTGGCCTTCTCACGTGCACGCTGGAAGACCAGGCGGATCTGCCGCTCGGTCTCGCCGACGTACTTGTTCAGGAGCTCGGGGCCCTTGATGTTGAGGAAGAAGCTCTTGCCCGTGGCCTGTCCGGTCACCTCGGCGACCTTCTTGGCCAGCGAATTGGCGACAGCCTTGGCAATGAGCGTCTTGCCGCATCCAGGAGGCCCGTACAGCAGGACGCCCTTGGGCGGCCGCAGTTCGTGCTCCTTGAAGAGGTCGGGGTGGAGGTACGGGAGCTCGACCGCGTCGCGGATCGCCTCGATCTGGTTGCCCAGGCCGCCGATCTGCTCGTAGCCGATGTCCGGGACCTCTTCGAGGACGAGTTCCTCGACCTCACTCTTCGGAACGACTTCATAGACATAGCCGGAACGGGGTTCGAGAAGCAGGGCGTCGCCAGAGCGGATGACGATGTCCAGGAGCGGCTCGGCGAGCCGTACCACCCGTTCCTCGTCGGTGTGCCCCTGCACAAGGGCACGTTCGCCGTCCTCAAGGATCTCCTTGAGGGTGACGATCTCGCCGACGCTCTCGTACTCCATGGCCTCGACCACGTTGAGGGCTTCGTTGAGCATCACTTCCTGGCCGCGCCTGAGCTCTTCGAGCTCCACGCTGGGGCTGACGTTCACCCGGAGCTTGCGGCCCCCGGTGAAGATGTCCGCCGTGCCGTCCTCGTTGGCCACGAGGAAGACACCGAAGCCTGCCGGCGGCTGTGCGAGCCGGTCGACCTCTTCCTTGAGGGCCACGATCTGGTCGCGGGCCTCACGGAGCGTGTTGGCGAGCCGCTCGTTCTGTGCGGACACGCCGGCCAGGTTCGTCTGCAACTCGACGATCCGCTCTTCGAGAATCCTCGTGTGTCGCGGAGAGTCGGCGAGCTTGCGTCGCAGGACGGCGATCTCCTGCTCAAGGTAGGCAACCTGCCCGGCGGGGTCATCGGACCCTCTTCCCGGGCGGATGCCGCGGTTCATGTCGTCGTCGTGGGCTGCCACGGTCCTCACCTCCTCCAAGGGGAGCTGGACGCTTCCAGACCCTACCTGGGTGGGTGTCGATTGAAACCCCTAGATCATAAAGACTGTCGGGGTGTGTCCGATCTTCACCCTTGCGCTCTCCCTCACGCCAGTGGAATACCCACCCAACATGGTTGGGAAGCGGACGGAGGTAGGGTCGAAGTGTTCAACACCCGTCAGGGCTGGCCCGACTTGCAGGGATATCGGGTCACTCGGCACAGGAAACGGCAGGAGAAAGACCGTGCAGCAGGAGGCCGGAGTCGACGGCGAGGCGCTTGAGGTCTGGATCGACCAGGATCTCTGTACCGGAGACGGAATCTGCGTCCAGTACGCGCCCGAGGTCTTTGAGCTGGACATCGACGGCCTGGCGTACGTGAAGGGCTCCGGCGACGAACTGCTGCAGAACCCGGGCGCCACAACGCCCGTACCGCTGCCGCTTCTGCGCGATGTGACGGACTCGGCGAAGGAGTGCCCGGGCGACTGTATCCACGTACGTCGGGTTTCGGACAGGGTCGAGGTTTACGGGCCTGACGCGGAGTGACGCCATGGGCGCCCTGCGTCACCAGTGTCTGCTTGCTCACACCCTTCGCCGCGCGGAGGGTGTTTTCATATGTCCGGAGCTGCGGGGGGCGTTCACACGCTCTGGGCTCCGGAGGGTGTCGAGCGGACGAACGCACCGTTCTTCCACTGCCACTTGGCGAGATCCTTCACGTCCGGGCAGCAACTCGGCACGTCGGACGAGGAGTACCCGAGAAGGGTGGCGGTCACGACGCCGTCACTCAGCGCGAAGTCGGTGACGCTCAGGCGGTCCTTGGGGTCGACCAGGGTGGCCACGATGCGGGGCTTGGGCTCGTCCCTGGCCTGGGTGAGGACGTAGACACCGTTGGGCGGGGTGCCTGAGCCCGCGTCGCAGCGGACCACGGCCACGGTCTCGGGGCGTCCATCGCCGTCGAGGTCTCCGGAGGCCTTCTTCTGGACGAGGACTTTCGTGGGCCCGCACTCGAGCGGGAAGTCGACGGCGGACGGATCAGGGGCCGCGACGGCGGCCTGGGCCGGCTTCGCATCGGAGCCGGCCTGAGCCGCCGTGGCCGGGTCGGGCTGCAGCAGGGAGGAGAACGCGACGACTCCGGCGACGGCGGTGGCCGTGGCGACCCACTGGATGGGGCTGGTGTGCGTGTGTGCCAATTCCGGGACGGCGGATTGCTGCACTAGGAGTGTCTCCCGTGAGGGCTGTGCCGGTGGGGGTGCCCCGCATGGTGCCACACGTCACAGTGCGGCGGAACGGCGGGGTCCGCACTTCTGACGGACATTTGGCGGACTTTTGGCGGCGCGCCAACAGGAGAGCACTGTGGCCGAGTTCCCCGGCTGTCCCGGGAACTCGGCCACAGTTGTGGTGCGTTGGTTACGTCAGCGGCCCATGCCGCCGTCGGCGTTCGGACCGGTGTAGTCGTCGCCGTAGGCGCCCTTGGAGGGGCGGCGGCGGCGCATGGGCGGTTCGACACCGTCCGCGAGGCGGCGGGCGGTGAGCAGGAAGCCGGTGTGGCCGATCATCCGGTGGTCGGGGCGGACGGCCAGGCCCTCGACGTGCCAGTTGCGGACCATCGACTCCCAGGCGGTCGGTTCGTTGAAGGAACCGATCTCGCGGATGGACTCGACGGTCCGCGCGAGCTGGGTGGTGGTGGCGACGTAGCAGCAGAGGATGCCGCCGGGGACGAGCGCCTTGGAGACGGCCTCCAGGCACTCCCAGGGGGCCAGCATGTCGAGGATGACGCGGTCCACGTCGGCGTCCGACAGGTTGTCCTGGAGGTCGCCGATGGTGAGCTGCCAGGCGGGGTGCTTGTCGCCGAAGTAGCGCTCCACGTTCTGCTGGGCGATCTCGGCGAAGTCCTCGCGGCGCTCGTAGGAGTGCAGCATTCCCTGGTCGCCGATGGCGCGCAGCAGGAAGGCACTGAGTGAGCCGGAGCCTACGCCCGCCTCCACGACGCGGGCGCCGGGGAAGATGTCGGCGAAGGCCAGGATCTGCCCCGCGTCCTTGGGGTAGACCACGGCGGCGCCGCGGGGCATGGACAGGACGTAGTCGGGGAGCAGGGGGCGCAGCGCGAGATAGGCGACGTTCCCCGTGGTGCGGACAACGCTGCCCTCGGGAGCACCGATCAGCTCGTCGTGCGGGAAAGAACCCTTGTGGGTGTGAAAGTTCTTTCCGGCTTCGAGCGTGAACGTGTAGTGGCGGCCCTTGGGGTCGGTCAGCTGAACCTGGTCCCCGACCTTGAAGGGCCCGCGCCTGCGGGCGGCACCGGTCGGTTCGGACATGTGACCAGCCTACCGGTCCGGCAAGGACCACCCGACCATCGCCCGGAGCACCGGCAGGACCTAGGCGGGCCGGGCCATGGCTTTCACGAAGGCGCGCTCCACGTCGGCGGCGGACAGGACGCCGTAGATCTCGCCGGAGTCCTCGACGACCAGGTACTCGGTGGCGGGGTTGGCGCGCAGGGCGTCCAGGAGATCCTCGCCGGCGAGCTCGGCGGAGACCCGCATGCCGTCCGTGAGGTCCTGGGCGAGGCCACTGACCGCGACCCAGGGACGGCGGTGTTCGGGTACGCCGACGATGGCGGTCTCGCGCACCAGGGAGAGCGGCTGGCCGTCGGCGTCGACCACGACCAGGGCGCGGGCGCCGGCGTCGTTGGCGCGGCGCAGCGCTTCCGAGAGCGGGGTGCTGGTCTCGACGGGGACCGCGCGCCGGGTGAGCGCGCGGGCACGCAAGTCCGGGAGGTGTTCGCGCAGGCGGGCCATCCGGAGGCTGTTGCCGGCGCCGGTCCAGATGATCGCGGCGAGGATGGCGGCGAGCAGGGCGTCCGTGACGGTGTCCATGCCGCCGATGTCGGCGGGGGCCCCGCCGATCGCGCCGGACTGGGTGAGCAGGGGCAGTCCGATGAGTACGGCGACGGCGAGGGCGCGGCCCACCCAGGCGGCGGCGATCGTGCCGCTCATCGGCCTGCCGGTGATCTTCCAGACCACCGCGCGGAGCATCCGGCCGCCGTCGAGGGGCAGTCCGGGCAGCAGGTTGAAGGCGGCCACGATGAGGTTGGAAATCATCAGGCCGCCCAGCAGGACACCCGGCACGGTTCCCGGGTCGACGGTCTGCATGGCGAGGTAGAAGACGCCCGAGAGGACGAGGGAGAGCAGCGGCCCGACGAAGGCCAGGACGAACTCCCGGCCCGGGGTCTCGGACTCCTTCTCGATCTCCGATACCCCGCCGAAGAACTGCAACTGGATCCGGCGCACCGGCAGCCCGAAGCGCAGGGCGGCGACCGTATGGGCCAACTCGTGGACGAGTACGGAGGCGTAGAAGGCGACCGCGAAGAAGAGGGAGACGAGGTAGCGCAGGGCGCCGAGTTCGGGCAGCACCCGGTCGAGCTGGCCGCCGAACACCCAGGTGATCAGGGCGGCGACGAGAAACCAACTGGGCGCGACGTACACGGGCACCCCGAACGGGCGGCCCATGAGCAGTCCACCGCCGGGCCCCTTCTCGCGGCGCGGCGACCGCCCCTTGCCGGAACCGGACTCGGCACGCGTCCTGACAGCGTCCTCGGCCCCGGCTTCACGTGCAGCAGCGGCGTCCGGACGGGCGTCGTCAGTGGGGGCTCGGCCGACTTGGGGCTCGTCGGCGGGACGGGGGCTGGACGCGGGCTTGTCCAAGGGACGGGGGCTGGACGCGGACTCGTCCGAAGGACGGGGGCTGGACGCGGACTCGTCCGAGGTGGCGGTGGTGGGCTCGGTCCCCGCCACGGGTGGGGAGGTGTCCGCAGGCTCACCCGAAGGACGCGAGATGGACGCAGGCTCATCCGAAGGACCGGAGGTGGACGCAGGCTCACCCGAAGGACCGGAGGTGGACGCAGGCTCACCCGAGGCGGCCGAGGCGGGCTCGCTTTCGGACGCGGGCCGGGGAGTCTCGGCGTCGGCGCCCGGCTCCGTGGGGGTGGGCCCGGTGGAGTCCTCCGACCGTTCCCGTTCTGGGCGCGTGGCGTCCGCGGCCGGGCCCCCGGAGGCCTGGGGCCCCTCGTGGCGCTCGGTCGCTTCGTCGGTACCGGAGCGCGGCTTCCCGCTCTCGCCGCTCTCGTCCACGATGTCCCCTCGTTCGAAGCGTCCTCCGCTCCCGATCATGCAGAGCAGGGTCTGTGGTCGATGGTATGCGGCCGTCGCGGCACGTTCCGCCCCGGCACCCCCTCTGTTTTCCGCGGTGCTGCAGGAGCCGCTGCCGTATCACTGTCAGTGGCGAGCCGTAAGGTCTGTCGTCATGGAAACCAGCACCGAGGGCGCGGCCGGGACCGACGCCGCGGACGCACCCGCCGAGGCCGTGGCGACGGTGGCGGCCCTGCCGCCCGCGTCCCTGTCGCCGTCGCGCGCCAGCGACTTCATGCAGTGTCCGCTGCTCTACCGGTTCCGGGTGATCGACAAGCTCCCCGAGAAGCCGAGCGAGGCGGCCACCCGCGGCACGCTGGTGCACGCGGTGCTCGAGCGGCTCTTCGACGCACCGGCGACGGAGCGTACGGCGCCGCGCGCGAAGTCCTTGATCCCCGGCCAGTGGGACAGACTGCGCGAGACCCGGCCGGAGGTCGTGGAGCTGTTCGCCGACGACCCCGAGGGCGAGCGGCTGGCGCGCTGGCTCACCGAGGCCGAGCAGCTGGTGGAGCGCTGGTTCACGTTGGAGGACCCGACCCGGCTGGAGCCCGCCGAACGGGAGCTGTTCGTCGAGGCGCAACTCGACTCCGGGCTCAAGCTGCGCGGCATCATCGACCGCGTCGACGTGGCACCGACGGGCGAGGTGCGGATCGTCGACTACAAGACGGGCAAGGCCCCCAGGCCGGAGTACGCCGAGGGTGCCCTGTTCCAGATGAAGTTCTACGCCCTGGTGGTGTGGCGGCTGAAGCAGGTGGTCCCGCGCCGGCTCCAGCTCGTCTATCTCGGCAGCGGCGACGTAGTGACGTACGACCCGGTGATCGCGGACCTGGAGCGCGTCGAGCGCAAGCTGCACGCGCTGTGGGAGGCGATCCGGGAGGCCACCGAGTCGGGTGACTGGCGGCCCCGGCCCACCAAGCTCTGCGGCTGGTGCGACCACCAGCCGGTATGTCCGGAATTCGGTGGTACTCCCCCGCCGTACCCCCTGCCGGTCAGGGCGCCGGAGTCCGAGGGCGCCCAGCAGGGCAGAATGGGGCCGGACTAGCGAAGGAGACTCACGTGGCCATCCGCGTCCTACTCGTCGACGACCAGCCGCTGCTGCGCACCGGCTTCCGGATGATCCTGGAAGCGGAGCAGGATCTTGCGGTCGTCGGCGAGGCCGGTGACGGTCTCCAGGCACTCGACCAGGTCCGTGCCCTGCAGCCCGATGTGGTTCTGATGGACATCCGTATGCCGAGGATGGACGGCGTCGAGGCGACCCGGCAGATCACCGGCCCCGGCCGGGACGGTCCGGCGAAGGTGCTGGTGCTGACGACCTTCGACCTTGACGAGTACGTGGTGGAGGCGCTGCGCGCGGGCGCCAGCGGCTTTCTGCTCAAGGACGCGCCGGCCAACGAGCTGGTGCAGGCGATCCGGGTGGTCGCCTCGGGCGAGGCGCTGCTCGCGCCGAGCATCACGCGCCGCCTGCTCGACAAGTACGCGAGCCATCTGCCGTCCGGCGACGACCCTGTGCCGGACACACTGCACACGCTGACCGAGCGCGAGGTCGAGGTGCTGAAGCTGGTGGCCCGCGGACTGTCCAACGCCGAGATCGCTGCCGACCTGTTCGTCAGCGAGACCACGGTCAAGACGCATGTGGGGCACGTCCTGACCAAGCTGAGGCTGCGCGACCGGGTGCAGGCCGCGGTGTACGCGTACGAGAGCGGGCTGGTGCGCCCCGGCGCACAGTAGACCGCACGCACGGCACAGAGGGCGGCCCCTTCCTCCTGGAGGAAGGGGCCGCCCTCTGTGTACGCCGGGCCGTGTACGCCGGTCTGTGTACGCCGGGCCGGGGTCAGTCCTTGCTGATCTCCCAGAAGCGGAAGACGGTCGAGGCGTCGAGGCAGTACTCCAGGCCGTAGACGTTGTCGCGGACGACCGCGTACTGCTTGGCCTGCCAGAGCGGGATGAGCGGCAGTTCGTCGGCCACGATGTCCTGGAGCTTGCCGTAGTCGGCTTCGGTCGAGCCGCGGTTGCTCTCGGCGGCGGTCTCCGGGATGAGCTGTCCGGTGATCGTGCTGTCGGTGTAGTTGTTGCTCAGCACGTTGCCCTCGCCGAAGAAGGGGGCCGTGAAGTTGTCCGGGTCCGGGTAGTCGGGCACCCAGCCCTTCACGTACACGCCGTACTTGCCGTTGGCGATGTCCTTCTCGTACTGGTCGAAGGCGACGGACTTGACGGTCGCGTCGAAGAGGCCGCTGGCGTTGAGCTGCTCGGCTATCGCCTTGAACTCCTGGTCGGTGGAGGGTCCGTAGCGCGACGGCGTCGACCAGAGGGTCAGCTTCACCTTGTCGGCGATGCCGTCGGCGCGCAGCTCGGCCTCGGCCTTGGACCGGGAGGGGCTGGCGCCGTAGGTGTCGAAGAAGGCCGTGTTGTGGCCCACGATGCCGGCCGGGATGATCGAGTAGAGCGGTGTCGCCGTGTCCTTGTAGACCTCGTCGACCAGGGCCTGGCGGTCGAGCAGATAGGCGATGGCCTTGCGTACCGAGAGCTTGCCCGCCACCGGGTCGTTCATGTTGAAGACCAGGTGCTGCACCTCGGCGCTGGTGCCCTCGACGACGTTGACGCCCGTGCCGGTGGAGGTGTCGTTCTCGATGTCCGCGATGTCGTCGGCGGCGAGGCCCCGGTAGGCGATGTCGATCTCGTTGCTCTCCAGGGCTTTCTTCAGCGCGGTCCGGTCGCCGTGGAAGAACTTCAGTGTCACACCGGAGTTCTTGACCTTGGCGGTGCCCCGGTAGCTCGTGTTGACGGAGAAGACGGCCTCGTCCTTGCGATACGAGTCCAGCTTGTACGGGCCCGAGCCGACCGCCTTGTTGTCGGTACGCAGTCCGTTGTCGGCGTACTGCTGGTGGTCCACGATCGAGCCGGCGCCGGAGGCGATCTTGCTGGGGAAGGTGGCGTCGGCGTACTTGAGCTTGAAGACGACGGTCTTGGCGTCCGGTGTCTCCACCTGGTCGAGCATGGGGAACATGATCGCGGGACCGGCGTCGTCGTTGATCTTCAGCATGCGGTCGAAGGAGAACTTGACGTCCTCAGAGGTGAGCGCGTCACCGTTGCTGAACTTCAGCCCGCTCTGCAAAGTGCACGAGTAGACCGTCGTGGTGACGTCTATGAACGAGCACTCCTTGGCGGCCTCCGGCTCAGGCTCCGTACCGCCCTTGGGGAAGCTCAGCAACGACTGGAAGACGTTGTTGAACAACAGCCATGAGCCCGGGTCGTAGCCAGACGCCGGGTCGGTGGCCAGGACGTCGTCGGACATCCCCATCACGATGGAGGAGCCGGTGCCCCCCGAGCCGCCGGACTGCGAACCGCAGCCGGTGAGCAGGCCGACTGCCAGCCCTGTCGTGACGGACAGGACTGGCCACTGATTGCGGAGGTTCACGTGCTGCGCCTTGTCGTTGGTCCTCAGGGGGTGGCCGGAACTCGCCGGTGTCGGACCCGACGTCAGCCCCGGCGAGGGCAGGTCCGTCAGCCGCTCACTCCACGACCGAGCTCCCACAGCTGCAGGGTCGAGGAGGAGTTGAGCGCCCATTCGGCACCGGTGATGTCGTCTCGCGCGGCGATGTACTGCTTGCCCTGCCACAGCGGCAGCATGGGTACGTCGTCGGCCACGATGTCCTGGATCTCGGTGATGCTCTTCGAAGCGGTGAGACGGTCGGCCTCGCGGCGGGACTCCGGGATCAGGGTGCTGCGGATCTCGGTGTTCGCGTAGGGCGAGCCGAGGAAGTTGTCCTTGTCGAGGAACGGCGCCAGGTAGTTGTCGGCGTCCGGGAAGTCCGGGAACCAGCCCATGCCGTAGACCTGGTACTCGCCCTTCTGCTCAGCCGGGCGGAACGTCTCCCAGGGCGCGCCCTTGATGTCGACGTCGAACAGGCCGCTGGCGTTGAGCTGCTGCTTCAGCTGCTCGAACTCGTCGGCGGTGACCGAGCCGTAGTGGTCGGTCGTGTAGTTCAGGGTGAGCTTCACCGGCGTGGTGATGTCGGCCTGCTCCAGCAGCGTCTTGGCCTTGCTCACGCTCGGCTCGCCGTACTTGTTGAAGAACGAGTTGGAGTGGCCGGTGATGGTGGCCGGGACCAGCGAGTAGAGCGGGTCGGCCGAGGTGCCGTAGACCTTGGAGACGAGCTCGCCGCGGTTGATGACCTGGGCCATGGCCTGGCGGACCGCCGCGGACTTCACCGAGGGGTCGTCCGTGTTGAAGGCCAGGTAGCGGATCTCAAGGCCGGGCGTCTCGATCAGGTCGATGTTGCTGTCAGTGGCGCCGCCGAGCTTCTTGATCTGCTCCGGCGTCATCGAGCGGGTCATCAGGTCGATGTCGCCCTTGTTCAGCGAGTCGCCCATCGTGTCGGCGTCCGCGAAGGAACGCATCTCGACCTGGCTGTTCTTGATCGACAGAACACCCTTGTAGTTGGGGTTCTTGGTGAAGACGGCGTTGACGAGCTCGTCGTCCTTCACCTCGGCCTTGAACGTGTACGGGCCGGAGCCGTCGATGCTGAAGCCGTCGCGCAGCTTGCCCTTGTCGTAGTCGTCGGGGTTGACGATGCCGGCGACCGGGGTCGACAGCTTGAAGGGGAAGGTGGCGTCCGCGGTCTTGAGGTGGAAGATCACATCGCGGTCGCCCTGGGTCTCGACGGTGTCGATGGTGGACAGCAGCGCGAACACACCACTGTCGGCCTGGATCGACAGGGCCCGGTCGATCGAGAACTTGACGTCATTCGCGGTGACGGGATCGCCGTTCGCGAACTTCAGATCTTTGCGCAGCTTGCAGGCGTAACGCTCGTTGCCCGTGTCGGTGAAGCCGCATTCCTCGGCGGCCTCGGGCTCTGGTTCGCCGTCACCGCGCGGAATGATCATCAGCGTCTGCACGGTCTGGCGGAGAATGTTCCAGGTGCCGACGTCGTACGCGTACGCCGGGTCGACGGGGGCGGGGGCATCCTTCGATGCGATGAACCGGTCGGTGGTGCCGACAACGATCGGGTCGCCACTGCCGCTCCCGCCGTCGGACCCCCCACACGCGGCGAGCACCGGGGCGAGCAGGCCGATCACGGCCGGCAGCACCAAAGTCTTGCGGTTCATGCTCGAGTTTCTCCAGAGCTGTAGATCCCGCGAGCCCGGCATGCAGGGGTGGTGCTGCGGGTCGCGGGGATACGGCGATGTTCTCGCGACGACATTAGTCCGCACCGCCACCCCGGCCCCCAGGGACTGGAGTTGAGTTCCCCTCACGCTGTGATACCGGGTGTGGACACACCGACAACCCGACAGCGGAAGGATTCGTGCAGCGATTCACCAATCGGGACACAAGGGCACGTCACCCATCTCCGAAAGGGAGTTGGCGGCATATGCCAGACCTGATGTCGACCCCCGGTCGAGTGGCGAACGTCACACAGGTAACTCAGGTAAGGCGTACTGGAATTCGGCCATCCGGCCCGTGTCCAATTTCCTCGGGAGGATTCGCCACGGATCCTCGCCGCGGATCCACCGAGGGCCAGTCGGACCCGATCGCGTATTCAGTTCCGCACGCAGGGTGAATGCCTAGCGCATTTCCGTCATCAGGCCCCGGAGAAAAGGCAGGTCGACCTCTTCCAGAGAGGTCACGACCGTGCGTCGGGCGGCCGGCGCGATGGGGGCCAGCGAGGGAACCGCGACCACCCGGCAGCCGGCCGCCTCGGCGGCGGCGACCCCCGTCGCGGTGTCCTCGATGACAGCGCACCGGGCCGGTGTCGCGCCCAGTCCCGCGGCCGCCAGCAGATACGGGTCGGGGAACGGCTTGGTCCGCTCCACCTCGTCGCCCGCCACGGTGAGCGCGAAGTACTGGGGGCCGATGGAGGCCAGGATGCGGTCAATGATCCGCCGGTGCGAGGCGGAGACCAGGGCGGTGGGAATCTCGTGCGCCGCCAGCTCGGCGAGCAGTCTGGCCGCCCCCGGCATCAGCGGCAGCGAGTGGCCGATCCGGGCCTCGAACCCGTCGTTCAGCAGCACCGTGAGCTCGGCGAGGGTGATGTCGGCTCCGGTGGCCTCGATGAGGAACCCGCCGCTGCGGGTCATCGGACCTCCGATCACCACATGCCGCCAGGAGTCGTCGAGCACATGGCCGAGGGATGCGAAGACCTCTGCTTCGACGTCCCACCAGAAGCCCTCGGTGTCCACCAGAGTGCCGTCCATGTCGAGGAGCACAGCCTCCAGGGCAGAGCCTTCGGCCGTACGGGTACCGAGCGCGGGGACCGTACTGGTCATCCTGGCGCACCTCCTTGAGGGACAACCAGGCCGGTCGCCCTTTTTTACCAAGGGGGCAACCGGCCTGCAGTGGACCGACCAGTGTACGGCCTGTCCGATCAGCGCGCGTTAAAGTACTTCGCCTCCGGGTGGTGGATCATGATCGCGTCCGTGGACTGCTCCGGGTGGAGCTGGAACTCCTCGGAGAGCACGACGCCGATGCGCTCCGGCTCAAGCAGCTGGGCGATCTTGGCGCGGTCCTCCAGATTGGGGCAGGCCCCGTAGCCGAGGGAGAAGCGGGCGCCCCGGTACTTCAGGGCGAACATGTCCTCCATCGCGTCCGGGTCCTCTCCGGAGAAGCCGAGTTCGGAGCGCACCCGGGCGTGCCAGTACTCGGCGAGGGCCTCGGCCAACTGGACCGACAGGCCGTGCAGTTCGAGGTAGTCCCGGTAGGAGTTGGCCTCGAAGAGCTTGGCGGTCTCCTCGCCGATCCGCGAGCCCATGGTGACGACCTGGAGGCCGACGATGTCGGTCTCGCCGGACTCCTCCGGGCGGAAGAAGTCGGCCAGGCACAGTCGGCGGCCGCGGCGCTGGCGCGGGAAGGTGAAGCGAGTGCGCTCGTTGCCCTGTTCGTCCAGGATGATCAGGTCGTCGTCCTTGGAGACGCACGGGAAGTAGCCGTAGACGACGGCCGCTTCCAGCAGGTTGTCGGTCTGTAGCTTGTCCAGCAGGCCGCGCAACCGAGGCCTGCCCTCGGTCTCGACCAGTTCCTCGTACGTCGGCCCGTCGCCCGCGCGTGCCTGCTTCAGGCCCCACTGGCCCTTGAACAGCGCGCCCTCGTCGAGCCAGGAGGCGTACTCCTTGAGCTGGATGCCCTTGATGACGCGGGTGCCCGCGAAGGGCGGGGTGGGCACGCGGTTGTCGATGGCGACGTCGGAGCGTACGTGCCCCTCCTCGGGGCGCTCCTCGACCTCGGTGGCGACGGCCGCGGGCCGCACCCGGCGCTGCTTCAGCTCGGGCAGCACCGCTCCCGGCACCCCCCGCTTCACCCCGATCAGCGCGTCCATCAGGCGCAGGCCCTCGAAGGCGTCGCGGGCGTAGCGAACCTCGCCCTGGTAGATCTCGTACAGGTCCTGCTCGACGTACGCCCTGGTCAGTGCTGCGCCGCCAAGGATCACCGGGTAGTCGGCGGACATTCCACGCTGGTTGAGCTCCTGAAGGTTCTCCTTCATGATCACCGTGGACTTGACCAGCAGTCCTGACATGCCGATGACGTCGGCCCGGTGCTCCTGGGCGGCGTCCAGGATCGCCGAGACCGGCTGCTTGATGCCCAGGTTGACGACGTTGTAGCCGTTGTTGGACAGGATGATGTCGACGAGGTTCTTGCCGATGTCGTGGACGTCGCCGCGGACCGTGGCCAGCACGATGGTGCCCTTGCCCTCCGCGTCCGACTTCTCCATGTGCGGCTCCAGGTAGGCCACCGCGGTCTTCATGACCTCGGCGGACTGGAGCACGAACGGAAGCTGCATCTGGCCGGAGCCGAACAGCTCGCCGACGGTCTTCATGCCGTCCAGGAGCGTCTCGTTGACGATGTCGAGGGCGGGGCGGAGCTCCAGGGCGTCGGCCAGATCCTGTTCGAGGCCGTTCTTCTCGCCGTCGATGATGCGCCGCTTGAGTCGCTCGTTCAGCGGCAGCGCGGCCAGTTCCTCGGCCCTGCCCGCCTTCAGCGACTTGGTGGTGGCGCCCTCGAACAGCGCCATCAGCTTCTGCAGCGGGTCATAACCCTCGGCGCGACGGTCGTAGATCAGGTCCATGGCCGTCTGGACCTGCTCGTCGTCGAAGCGCGCGATCGGCAGGATCTTCGACGCGTGGACGATCGCCGAGTCCAGGCCCGCCTTGACGCACTCGTCGAGGAAGACCGAGTTCAGCAGGACGCGGGCGGCCGGGTTGAGGCCGAAGGAGATGTTGGACAGGCCCAGGGTGGTCTGTACGTCCGGGTGGCGGCGCTTGAGTTCGCGGATGGCCTCGATGGTGGCGATGCCGTCCTTGCGGGACTCCTCCTGGCCGGTGCAGATGGTGAAGGTCAGGGTGTCGATGAGGATGTCCGACTCGTGGACGCCCCAGTTCGTCGTCAGGTCCTCGATCAGCCGCTGGGCGATGGCGACCTTGTGCTCGACGGTGCGGGCCTGGCCCTCCTCGTCGATGGTCAGCGCGATCAGCGCGGCGCCGTGCTCGCGGGCCAGCCGGGTGACCTTCGCGAAGCGGGACTCAGGGCCGTCGCCGTCCTCGTAGTTGACCGAGTTGATGACCGCCCGGCCGCCCAGCTTCTCCAGGCCCGCGCGGAGCACGTCGACCTCGGTGGAGTCCAGCACGATCGGCAACGTGGAGGCGGTGGCGAAGCGGCCGGCCAGCTCCTTCATGTCGGCGACACCGTCACGCCCGACATAGTCGACGCAGAGGTCGAGCATGTGCGCGCCCTCACGGATCTGGTCGCGGACCATCTCCACACAGTCGTCCCAGCGGGCCTCCAGCATGGCCTCACGGAACTTCTTCGACCCGTTGGCGTTCGTCCGCTCGCCGATCGCCATGTAGGCGGTGTCCTGACGGAACGGCACCGTCTGGTAGAGGGAGGCGGCACCCGGCTCCGGGCGCGGGTCGCGGGCCCCCGGCGCCATGTCGCGCACGCGCTCGACGACCTGGCGCAGGTGCTCGGGCGTCGAACCGCAGCAGCCGCCGACCAGTTGGAGGCCGTAGTCGCGTACGAAGGTCTCCTGCGCGTCGGCCATCTCGGGCGCGGTCAGCGGGAAGTAGGCGCCGTCCTTGGTCAGTACGGGCAGACCGGCGTTCGGCATGCACATCAGCGGCGTACGCGAGTGGCGGGCCAGATAGCGCAGGTGCTCGCTCATCTCGGCCGGACCGGTGGAGCAGTTCAGCCCGATCAGGTCGATGCCGAGCGGCTCGAGCGCGGTGAGCGCCGCGCCGATCTCCGAGCCGAGCAGCATGACGCCCGTGGTCTCGAAGGCGAGCGAGCAGATCAGCGGCACTTCCAGGCCGAGGGCCTCCATCGCGCGGCGCGCGCCGACCAGGCTGGACTTGGTCTGGAGCAGGTCCTGCGTGGTCTCCACGATCAGGGCGTCCGCGCCGCCGGCGAGCAGGCCCTCGGCGTTCTTCTGGTAGCCGTCGCGCAGGACGTCGTACGCGATGTGGCCGAGCGACGGCAGCTTGGTGCCCGGTCCGATCGAGCCGAGGACCCAGCGCTGACGGCCGTCCTTGGCGCCGAACTCGTCGGCGACCTCGCGGGCGATCCGGGCGCCCGACTCGGACAGTTCGAAGATGCGGTCGGCGATCTCGTACTCGGTCGCCGCCGAGTGGTTGGCGCCGAAGGTGTTGGTCTCCACGCAGTCGACGCCCACGGAGAAGTACTCCTCGTGGACGGACCGGACGATGTCGGGGCGGGTGAGGTTCAGGATTTCGTTGCAGCCCTCGAGCTGCTGGAAGTCCTCCAGCGTCGGGTCCTGTGCCTGGAGCATCGTGCCCATCGCTCCGTCGGCCACCACGACGCGGGTGGCGAGGGCCTGGCGGAGTGCTCCGGCACGCGCCCGGCTCTCAGCAAGCGCGGACGAAAGGGACGGGTTCGGCAACGAGGCCATGAAGATGCTCCCTGGAGTGCGACGGCTGTCGGCTTTGCGCTTCCCATGGAACGCGCACCCGGTCAGGGTAGCCCGGAGCACGGCCATAGGGTCGGGGCGTCCAGGAGACGGACGGGCGTGGCGGATGCGGCTGCGGTGCCCGGACGGACGAAATATGTGGCGACCATCCATTAGCGAGAGGTCGACAGGGAACGGTAGTGTTCGACATTGCCGAACGACGGCAGTGAATCGACCGCCGACGGTCGAAGGGGACGGAGGCAGCACGGCGATGGCACGGAACATCCAGTCGCTCGAACGGGCGGCAGCGATGCTGCGGCTCCTCGCGGGCGGCGAGCGACAGCTCGGCCTGTCCGACATCGCCTCCTCGCTCGGCCTGGCGAAGGGTACGGCCCACGGCATCCTGCGCACCCTTCAGCAGGAGGGCTTCGTCGAACAGGACGGTCTCTCCGGGCGCTATCAGCTGGGCGCCGAGCTGCTCCGGCTCGGCACCACCTATCTCGACGTGCACGAGCTGCGGGCGCGCGCGCTGGTCTGGACGGACGATCTGGCCCGCTCCAGCGGTGAGAGCGTCTACCTGGGCGTGCTGCACCAGCAGGGCGTACTGATCGTGCACCACGTGTTCCGGCCGGACGACAGCCGCCAGGTCCTGGAGGTCGGGGCCATGCAGCCACTGCACTCCACGGCGCTGGGCAAAGTCCTGTCCGCGTACGACCCGGTGGCGCACAGCGAGGTCCTGGAGGCCGAGCGCAAGCCGTTTACGGCGCGCACCGTGAGTGAGCTGGAGCAGTTCGAGGGCGTGCTCGACCTGACCCGCGCGCGCGGGTACGCGGACGACGTCGAGGAGACCTGGACAGGCGTCGCCTCGGTCGCCGCCCCCATCCACAACCGGCGGCGGATGCCGGTCGGCGCGGTCGGCATCACCGGGGCCGTTGAGCGGGTCTGCACGGACGGGGAGCTGCGCCCCGAGCTGATCGCGGCGGTACGGGACTGCGCCCGCGCGGTGTCGCGGGACCTCGGCGCCGGGCGCTTCTGAAACCCACAGATTTCTTACGTTCGTACAGGAGAAGGCCGGGATGCCAAGGGCGTCCCGGCCCTCGTCGTTCGCTCGCAAGATCGATGGCTCACAGCAATCAATAACGATCGTGTTTTCGACAACAGTGCTCTTGACGTGCCGGTAACACGAGAGCAAGACTCCCGTCCATCGGTCGGCATTGTCGAACACTTAACGGCCATACGCGTTAGAGTGTGACAACGCCAAGGGCCGCATCGCTCTCTCTCCCTGAGAGCACGAACCACCGGAGGGACCCGGGGTTCGGCTTCCCCTGGACGAACGACAAAGGAGTCGCGGGTGTCCAGCTCCGACATCTTCATCGGCGAGACCATCGGTACCGCCGTTCTCATCCTGCTGGGCGGTGGCGTGTGCGCCGCCGTCACGCTGAAGGCCTCCAAGGCACGCAACGCCGGATGGCTGGCCATCGCCTTCGGGTGGGGCTTCGCGGTACTGACCGCGGTCTACATCTCGGCGCCCCTTTCCGGCGCTCACCTCAACCCGGCCGTGACTCTCGCGCTCGCCATCAAGGATGGCGGATGGGACAACGTCCCCATCTACTGGGGCGGTCAGCTGCTCGGCGCCATGATCGGTGCCACCCTGGTCTGGGTCGCGTACTACGGCCAGTTCCACGCGCACCTCACCGACCCCGAGGTCGTCGGCGAGCCGGGCGAGAAGGTCGTCAAGACCAAGGCCGTCGAGGCCGAGGAGAAGGGCGCGGGCCCCGTGCTCGGCATCTTCTCCACCGGCCCGGAGGTCCGGAAGGCGTGGCAGAACCTCGCCACCGAGATCATCGGCACCTTCGTGCTCATCCTGGCGATCCTCACGCAGGGCCTGAACGGCAACGGCGACGGCCTCGGCACCCTGGGCGCCCTGATCACCGCGCTCGTCGTGGTGAGCATCGGCCTCTCCCTCGGTGGCCCGACCGGCTACGCGATCAACCCGGCCCGTGACCTCGGCCCGCGCATCGTGCACGCCCTGCTCCCGCTGCCCAACAAGGGCGGTTCCGACTGGAGCTACGCCTGGATCCCGGTCGTCGGTCCACTGATCGGCGGCGCGATCGCTGCGGGCATCTACAACGTCGCCTTTGCTTAGAGCACCGTTTGTGAGCACCGTTTGTGAGCACCGCCCGAGAGCCGCACGCTTCACTGCACCGCTTCACACAGCACCGCCGCAGAGCACAGCGCCGTAGATACAGCCCCTTCACACGGAATCTTCAGGAGCACACCGTGACCGAAGCACAGACCACAGGCACTTCCTCGCACGGCACAGGGCCGTTCATCGCGGCGATCGACCAGGGCACCACGTCCAGCCGCTGCATCGTCTTCGACCGGGACGGCCGTATCGTCTCCGTCGACCAGAAGGAGCACGAGCAGATCTTCCCGAAGCCGGGTTGGGTCGAGCACGACGCCACCGAGATCTGGACCAACGTCCAGGAGGTCGTCGCCTCGGCCATCGAGAAGGCCGGCATCACTCGCGACGACATCAAGGCCATCGGCATCACCAACCAGCGTGAGACCACGCTGCTGTGGGACAAGAACACCGGTGAGCCCGTATACAACGCCCTCGTCTGGCAGGACACCCGCACCGACGCGCTCTGCAAGGAGCTCGGCCGCAATGTCGGCCAGGACCGCTTCCGCCGCGAGACGGGCCTGCCGCTCGCCTCGTACTTCGCGGGGCCCAAGGCCCGCTGGCTGCTCGACAACGTCGAGGGCCTGCGTGAGCGCGCCGAGGCCGGCGACATCCTCTTCGGCACCATGGACAGCTGGGTCATCTGGAACCTGACGGGCGGTGTCAACGGCGGCAGGCACGTCACCGACGTCACCAACGCCTCTCGCACCATGCTGATGAACCTGCACACCATGAAGTGGGACCCGAAGATCGCCGAGTCCATCGGCGTTCCGCTGAACATGCTGCCCGAGATCCGCTCCTCCGCCGAGGTGTACGGCGAGATCACCGGCGGCAGGCTCGGCGAGCTGCTCGGCGGCATCCCCGTCGCCTCCGCGCTCGGCGACCAGCAGGCGGCCCTGTTCGGCCAGACCTGTTTCTCCGAGGGCGAGGCCAAGTCCACGTACGGCACCGGCACCTTCATGCTGATGAACACCGGCGAAAAGATCATCAATTCCTACAGCGGGCTGCTGACCACCGTGGGCTACCAGATCGGCGACCAGAAGCCGGTCTACGCCCTTGAGGGCTCCATCGCCGTCACCGGTTCGCTGGTGCAGTGGATGCGCGACCAGATGGGCCTGATCAAGTCCGCCGCCGAGATCGAGACGCTCGCGTCCTCGGTCGAGGACAACGGAGGCGCCTACTTCGTACCGGCCTTCTCCGGCCTGTTCGCCCCGTACTGGCGTCCGGACGCCCGCGGCGTGATCACCGGGCTGACCCGCTACGTCACCAAGGCGCACATCGCACGCGCCGTCCTGGAGGCCACCGCCTGGCAGACCCGTGACGTCAGCGACGCCATGACCAAGGACTCGGGCGTCGAGCTCACGGCCCTCAAGGTCGACGGCGGCATGACCTCCAACAACCTGCTGATGCAGACCCTGGCCGATGTCCTGGACGCCCCCGTGGTGCGCCCGATGGTCGCCGAGACCACCTGCCTCGGCGCCGCCTACGCCGCCGGTCTCGCCGTCGGCTTCTGGACCAACACCGAGGACCTGCGCGCCAACTGGCGCCGGGCCGCGGAATGGACCCCCAACATGGCCGCGGAGACGCGTGACCGTGAGTACAAGAGCTGGCTCAAGGCCGTCGAGCGGTCCATGGGCTGGCTCGACGACAACACTGGCGAGGAGTAAGAACCCGCATGACTACCCAGTCCACCCTGCAGTCCGTACCTGCCCTCGGTACGCGCCCGGCCCCCGGCTCGAACCCCAGTCGCGCCGAAACCCGGGAGCAGCTTTCCAAGGCCTCGTACGACCTTCTCGTGATCGGCGGCGGCATCCTGGGCATCTCCACCGCCTGGCATGCGGCGCAGTCCGGGCTGCGGGTGGCCCTGGTGGACGCGGGCGACTTCGCCGGCGCCACCTCTTCGGCCTCCTCCAAGCTTCTCCACGGCGGTCTGCGCTACCTGCAGACCGGCGCGGTGAAGCTGGTGGCGGAGAACCACTTCGAGCGCCGTGCGGTCTCCCGCCAGGTGGCCCCCCACCTGGCGAACCCGCTGACCTTCTACCTCCCCGTGTACAAGGGCGGCCCGCACGGCGCCGCGAAGCTCGGTGCCGGGGTGTTCGCGTACTCGGCGCTGTCCGCCTTCGGCGACGGCGTCGGGCACCTGCTGAGCCCCTCGAAGGCCGCGCAGGACGTGCCCGAGCTGCGCACCGACAACCTCAAGGCCGTGGCCGTGTACGGCGACGACCAGATGAACGACTCCCGGATGGCCCTGATGACGGTCCGCGCGGCCGTCGAGTCCGGTGCCGTCGTCCTCAACCACGCCGAGGTCACCGGGCTGCGCTTCACCAAGGGTCGGGTGACCGGCGCGGAGCTCAGGGACCGGCTCTCCGGTGACGAGTTCGGGGTGTCGGCGCGCCTGGTGCTGAACGCCACCGGCCCCTGGGTCGACCACCTGCGCAAGCTGGAGGACCCCGACTCGGCTCCCTCCATCCGCCTTTCGAAGGGCGCGCACCTGGTCCTCAAGCGCACCGCCCCTTGGAAGGCCGCGCTCGCCACCCCCATCGACAAGTACCGCATCACCTTCGCCCTCCCCTGGGAGGACATGCTGCTGCTCGGCACCACCGACGAGGAGTACGAGGGTGACCCGGCGGATGTCGCGGTCAACGAGAAGGACATATCCCAGATCCTGGACGAGGCCGCGTTCTCCATCCGCGACCAGCAGCTCTCCCGTGACCTGATCACGTACTCCTTCGCGGGGCTTCGTGTCCTGCCCGGCGGGCCCGGCGACACCTCGAAGGCCAAGCGCGAGACGGTCGTCACCGAGGGCCGCGGCGGGATGTTGTCCGTCGCGGGCGGCAAGTGGACCACCTTCCGCCACATCGGCCGTACGGTCATGAAGAAGCTGGAGTCGCTGCCCGGGCACCCGCTGGGCGACGACTTCGAGCCGATCTCCTCGCTGCCGAAGAAGATGCCGCTGCCCGGTGTCGCCAACCCGCGTGCGGTCGCGCACCGTCTGCTCGCCGACGGCCCGGCGCCGGGCCCGCGGATGGCGGCCGACACCGCCAGGCACCTGGCGACCCACTACGGTTCGCTGGCCTTCGACATCGCGCGCCTCGCCAACGACAACACGGAGCTCGCCGAGCGCGTCCACCCCGATGCGCCGGAGATCTGGGCGCAGGTCGTCTACGCCCGGGACAACGAGTGGGCCGAGACGGCGGACGACGTGCTGCGCCGTCGTACGACGCTGACGATCCGTGGGCTTGCCACGGACGAGGTGCGGGGCAAGGTGCAGGATCTGCTCGACAAGAAGTAGACCCTGCGGTGTGTGTGAGGGGCGGCTGCGACGGGAGCCGCCCCTCACACGCGCTTCCGGTAACAGAGGGCCCCTCGACGAGGCCGGCCCGTCGGCCCTCGGCTGCGCCGACGTCGGATTCCGTGTCCTGGTGAGTCCGCCGACCCGCATAATGAGCTGAGACATCGGATGTCTGAGCGGATGCCTTGGCGACATCCCGAACGGCATGCTGAACGACAGGGAGACCCGCCATGGCAGTCACCGACGAGGCGATCGAGAAGATCAAGGAAATGATCGTCTCCGGCTCGCTGCGCCCCGGCGACCGGCTTCCCAAGGAGAGCGAACTCGCCGCCGAACTCGGGCTGTCCCGCAACTCCCTGCGCGAGGCGGTACGCGCCCTGTCGCTCATCCGCATCCTGGACGTCCGGCAGGGCGACGGCACGTACGTCACCAGCCTGGACCCCCAACTCCTCCTGGAGGCGGTGAGCTTCGTCGTCGACTTCCACCGCGACGACACGGTGCTGGAATTCCTCGCGGTCCGCCGCATTCTGGAGCCGGCCGCCACGGCGATGGCCGCCTCGCGCATCAGCGAGCAGCAACTGAAGGCACTGGCTGCCCAGTTGGACGCGCTCGGCGAGACACCCTCGGTGGAGGAACTCGTCGCCGGCGACCTGGAGTTCCATCGTGGCATCGTGCAGAGCTCGGGGAACTCGGTGCTCTGCTCGCTCCTCGACGGCCTCTCCGGGCCCACCACCAGAGCCCGCATCTGGCGGGGACTCACCCAGGAGGACGCGGTCAGCCGCACCCTGCACGAGCACCGTGCGATCCTCACGGCCCTGCGCGACCGTGACGCGGAGGCGGCCCGCTCATGGGCGACGGTGCATATCGCGAGCGTGGAACAGTGGCTGCGCTCGACCCTGTGAAGCGCCCCGGGCATCCACCAGGTCCCTCGGCAGCCCGACGAGGCCGGGTGGCGGTCACGCGTGTTTCCGGCCCCCCGGTGGGGCAGTGATCCGTTCACTCCCCCGTGCAAGGGGGCTGCGGAGGCCCCCTTCGTACGCCGTAAGGTTGAGGCGTACGTGAGGGCACGTCGGAAGGAGGCACTGGGTGATCGAGCTCGAGGGGGTTCCCGAGCTGATCGACCCGGTCATGGTGGCCGCGTTCGAAGGCTGGAACGACGCCGGCGACGCCGCTTCCACCGCGGTCGCACATCTGGACAAGGAATGGAAGGGCGAGGTGTTCGCGGCGCTGGACGCCGAGGACTACTACGACTTCCAGGTGAACCGCCCCACCGTGTGGCTGGACGGCGGTGTCCGCAAGATCACATGGCCGACGACACGGTTGTCGGTGGTCCGGGTCGGCGGTGAGAAGCCGCGTGACCTGGTACTGGTCAGAGGTATCGAGCCGTCGATGCGATGGCGCTCGTTCTGCAACGAGCTGCTCGGCTTCGCGCACGAGCTCGGCGTGGAGCTGGTGGTGATCCTGGGCGCGTTGCTCGGCGACACCCCGCACACACGTCCTGTACCGGTCAGCGGGGTGACGTCGGACGCGGATCTGGCCCGCACGATGGACCTGGAGGAGACCAAGTACGAGGGCCCCACGGGCATCGTCGGCATCCTCCAGGAGGCGTGCACGCACGCGGGCGTACCGGCCGTGTCGCTGTGGGCGGCCGTACCGCACTACGTGTCGCAGCCGCCGAACCCGAAGGCCACGCTGGCCCTCCTCAACCGCCTGGAGGACCTGATCGACCTGCGCATTCCGCTGGGCGAGCTGCCCGAGGACGCGCGGGCCTGGCAGCTGGGCGTCGACCAGCTGGCCGCCGAGGACAGCGAGGTCGCCGAGTACGTGCAGTCGCTGGAGGAGGCCCGGGACACCGCCGACCTGCCGGAGGCGTCCGGCGAGGCGATCGCCCGGGAGTTCGAGCGCTATCTGCGCAGACGGGACGGCGGCGGACCTGCCGCGCAGGCCGGGGGCCACGCGACCGAGACCGGCGACACAGCCGCCTCCTTCCTCCGGGACGGCCCCGGCGGCCGCCCTCGGCCACCGAAGCCGCAGCTGCCGGGGGCGGAGGCCGGAACCGGGTCGGACGAGACCGGGACGGAGGACGAGGGTCCCGACGACACGCCCACGGACTCCAAAGAGCCCACGGATTCCAAGGATTCGAAGGATTCGAAGGAGTCCAGGGAGCCCTCGGATCCCTCTGATTCCTCGGAGGACTGAACGACGGCTCGACGGCTGAGGGGTGGTACGCAGTACGCGTACCGCCCCTCAGTCGTCATGCCCTCCTGCTCAGGAGTCCGTCCGAGCGGTCAACGGGCCCTGCCGCCCCAGAACTTGACATCCGTCTCCTCAGCATTTGGCCGGATTGCCTCGTGACATCTGTTTCAGGACGGATTGCACAGGGTTCCCAATTCAACTTGTTTTCAAACCAAGTTGATGCGGACAGGGGTGGACGAGTCGCCCTCCGCGTAGCAGGGTGTGCCTCGAAGGCGCGGCCCGGGGACGGGACATGGCACCGCGTCATCCCGCGACAGAGCACCCGTATGGACCGAGCCAAGAGCACCCGCATGGACCGAAGGGAGCGGTACGCGATGACCGACCAGGTACAGCCGGCGCAGGGCCCGGGAACGTCCGGGCCGGGGCCCGACGGAGCGGGATTCACCTACCGAGGAGCCGAGCAGGAGCTGATCGTCGTCGCACGTCCCGAGGCCAGGCTTCGCGCCCGGGCCGAGGGCGTTCGTTCGGCGGCGGGCGCCGATGTGTCGGCCCTCAACATGTTCCTCAGCGACGAACAGCTCTCCCTGGAGCCGCTGTTCGGCAGCGAGGAACGTCTGCGGCAGTCCACGGCGGCTGCCACCCAGAGCGGCCCCGACCTCGCGCTCTTCTACCGGGTGCGCGGCATCGAGAGCCGCGCCCAGGAACTGCGCTCACGGATCGCGGCACTGCCGGAGATCGACACGGCGTACGTGAAGCCCGGCGCCGTACCGGCGTCCGTGGGGTCGGTGGGGCGGGCGGCGGAGAGCGCCGACGACAGCCGGCGTGTGAAGGAAGGGGCGCCCGTCACCCCGGACTTCACCAGCCGCCAGGGATATCTGCGCCCGGCGCCCGGGGGGATCGACGCGTACTGGGCCTGGCAGCGGCCGGGCGGTACGGGCCAGGGCGTGACGGTGATCGACGTGGAGGGGGCCTGGCAACTCGGCCACCAGGACCTGGCAGCGAAGCTCGCGGGTGTCGTCGTCGGCACCCCGCTGGCCGACCTCGCCTGGCGCAACCACGGCACGGCCGTCATCGGCGTGATCGGCGGCGACCGCAACGAGCAGGGGATCACCGGCATCGTGCCGGACACGGTGACCGCGGCCGCGTCCTTCCAGGGCATCGGCACCGCGCCTGCGATCCACTCGGCGGCCGACCGCCTCGGCCCCGGCGACATCATCCTGATCGAACTGCACGCCCCAGGCCCACGGTTCGACTTCGAGACGCGCGACGACCAGCAGGGTTACATTCCGATCGAGTGGTGGCCGGACACCTTCGCGGCCGTCCGGTACGCGACCGCCAAGGGCGTGATCGTGGTGGCGGCCGCGGGCAACGGCGCCGAGTCGCTCGACGACGGCGTGTACGAGCGCCGCCCCGCCGAGTTCCCGGAGTGGTGGCGGAACCCGTTCAACCCCTCCAACCAGTCCTCCGGCGCGATCCTGGTCGGCGCGGGCGCACCACCGCCCGGCACACACGGCCGCGACCACGGCCCGGACCGCTCGCGGCTCGCGTTCTCCAACTACGGGGCACGCGTGGACGCGCAGGGCTGGGGACGTGAGGTCACGACCACCGGCGGTACCTGGGACCGGCCCGGTGACCTCCAGGGCGGGGCCGAGGAGATCGGCTGGTACACGGACACGTTCTCCGGGACCTCCTCCGCCTCCCCGGTGGTGGTGGGCGCCCTGGCCGCGCTACAGGGCATGCTCAGGGCGGCCGCGCAGGAGCCGATCTCCCCTGAGAGTGCCCGCGCGTTGCTGCGGGCCACGGGGTCCCCCCAGCAGGACGCGCCCGGCCGGCCCGCCTCCCAGCGGATCGGCAACCGGCCCGACATCAAGGCGGCGGTCACCCATCTGCTGCCGGACGCGGTCGGCTCGGGCCAGGCCGAGCGGTACTGGGACGAACTGGTGCCGTACCCGCGTGAACTCCCGCCCAGGCTCCGGCTGTTCGTGGCCGGCGACTGGCGCAACCTCAACAACCCGTCCCCCGAGATCCGCCAGGCGGTGCACTCCTCCTTCGCGGGGGGACGGCCCGACGTACGTGTCTGGTTCTCGGACGACGAGATCGTCGGCCTGGTGGTCACGGGCTGACGAGACCGATCAATGCTCAACCAATGAGGGAAGGTGGCACCCGCATGAGCACCACCCCGCAGATGAGCCAACTGGGACAGCAGCAAGGACAGCAAGGACAGCAGGGGCAGCAAGGACAGGGCCAGCAGGGCCCCAGCACGGCGCCCCCGCAGGCGTACGGGCAGCAGCAGGGCTTCGGTCAACAGCAGCCGTTCGGACAGCAGCAACCGTTCGGACAGCAGATGCAGCAGCCGTACGGGCAGCAGGGCGTCGGTCAACAGGGCGGCATCGGCCAGCAGCAGCAGATCCCGCAGCATCTGCAGCAACAGTTGCAGCAGCTCGGGCAGCAGCCGCCGTTCCAGCAGCTGCTTCAACAGCTTGGCGGGCAGCAGTTCGGCGCGCAGCAGCAAGCTCAGCCGCTGGTCGTGCGCAGCGCCGTCGAGGCGCAGGCGCTGGTGAGCGGTGTGGCCGAGCACTTCTGGGACGTCGTGACCCCGTTGCCCGGCCAGCCGTCGATTCTCTACCTGTACGTCAACCAGGCGTGGCGCCCTCTGGTGAACCCGAACCAGGTGACGCATGACGAGGTCCAGGAAGCCTTCGCCTTCGGGCAGCAGGTCATCGGGATCTACGAGTCGAGCAGCAACGCCATCCAGGCCGTCATCGTGAACAAGTAGAGCAAGGAGAACAAGGAGAACAACGGGAACAAGTAACGGCGGACGGCTCACGCAACACAGCGGGCGCCGGGCGGGTGAAATCCCGCCCGGCGCCCGTCTGTTGCTAGAGAGCCACTCGTTGCTAGAGAGCCACTCCGAGGAGGGCGTCCACGGCGCGCGACACGACGCCGGGGGCGCCCTCGTCGGTACCGCCCTGCTCGTGCTGGAGCGCGGCCCAGCGGTCGACCGCGGCGAGCGCCGTCGGCGCGTCCAGGTCGCCCGCGAGGGCCTCGCGGATCTCCTCGACAAGCGCGTCGGCGGACGGTCCGTCCGGGCGCGACACCGCGGCCCGCCAGCTCTCCAGCCGCGCGAGGGCCTCGTCGAGGACCGAATCCGTCCACTCCCAGTCGGCCCGGTAGTGGTGCGCGAGCAGTGCGAGCCGGATGGCGGCCGGGTCGACCCCGTCGTGCCGGAGCGTGGACACGAAGACGAGGTTGCCCTTGGACTTCGACATCTTCTCGCCGTGCAGCGCGACCATGCCCGCGTGGACGTACGCCTTGGCCATGGGGAACTCGCCGGTCAGCACCTGGGCGTGCGAGGCGCCCATCTCGTGGTGCGGGAAGGTGAGGTCGGAGCCGCCGCCCTGGACGTCGAAGCCCATCCCCAGGTGGTCGAGGGCGATGGCGACGCACTCGATGTGCCAGCCGGGGCGGCCGAGCCCCAGCGAGCCGCCGTCCCAGCTGGGCTCGCCCTCGCGGGCGGCCATCCAGAGCATCGGGTCGAGGGGGTTCTTCTTGCCCGGGCGGTCCGGGTCGCCACCGCGCTCGGCGGACAGCAGGCGCATGGCGGCGGCGTCCAGGTGGGACACCTTGCCGAAGTGCGGATCCGACTCGACGGAGAAGTAGACGTCGCCTTCGAGCTCGTACGCCGCTCCCGCGTCCCGTAGCCGCTCGACGAGCGGAACGATCCCCGGTATCGCCTCGACGGCGCCGATGTAGTGCTTCGGGGGCAGCATCCGCAGAGCGGTCATGTCCTCGCGGAAGAGGGCGGTCTCCTTCTCGGCGAGCGCCACCCAGTCGATGCCGTCCCGCTCCGCGCGCTCCAGCAGCGGATCGTCGACATCGGTCACGTTCTGGACGTAGTGAACCTGCCGCTTGGTGTCGAGCCACACGCGCTGAACGAGGTCGAACGCGTTGTAGGTCGCCGCGTGCCCCAGATGGGTCGCGTCGTACGGCGTGATGCCGCACACGTAGATACGGGCGACGGGACCGGGGTCAAGACGGACGAGACCACCGGTCGCGGTGTCGTGGATCCGGAGGTCGCGGCCCTCACCAGGCAGGGCGGGGACGTCAGAAGCGGGCCAGGCATACATGCAATGAGCGTAACCGGCCGGAAGTTACGTATACGAACCGGACCACTCCTGATGGCCGGGAAGGCGGTCTTGCGTGAAGCGCGGCGCTATGCGTCTACGGCGTTCCGGGGATCGCCGAAGCTCCGTGGACGCCGTCACACCGGTGGCCAGGGAATGGCCGGCCACTCCCCGCTGGGCTCGGGATGCTTCCCCGACGCCAGCATCGCCTCGACACGCGCGCGTGTGGCGTCCACCTCCGCGGCGGTGACGAGTTCGGCCAGCCGGGTGGCGAGCGGTGCGCCGGGCGCCAGTCCGTCCCGCAGGGCGGAGAGCACCGAGACCGCCTCGGCGGGCAGCGACTCCCCCGCCCACCCCCACAGCAACGTCCGCAGTTTGTTCTCGGCGTTGAAGGTGACGCCGTGGTCGATGCCGTACAGCCGCCCCTCACCGGCGGGCAGCAGATGGCCGCCCTTACGGTCGGCGTTGTTGATCACGGCGTCGAGCACGGCGAGCCTGCGCAGCCGCGCGTCGTCGGCGTGCACGAGCAGCGCCGTCTTCCCCTCGGCGACCTCGGCGAATCCGATCGCCTTCCAGCCCTCGGACGGCTCCTCGCCGTCCACCAGGGCCAGTAGCTCCGCTTCGGGCGCCGCCTCGATCCAGAGCTGGCACATGCCCTCGCCGTACGGCCCGTCCCGCAGCACGGTGGTCGGCACGAGCCCCCACCCGGTCGCCTCGGACACCTCGTACGCGGCGACCTCGCGCTGCGCCAGGTTCCCGTCGGGGAAGTCCCACAGGGGCCGCTCCCCGGCGACCGGCTTGTAGACGCAGAACGCGTCCCGGCCCTCGTAGGAGACGGAGCAGTACAGCACCGCGTTCGAGGCCTCGCGGATGCGTCCGCGTACCTTCAGCTCTCCCTTGGCGAGCAGCTCGGCCGTGGTCACGCTCCGCGGCGGTATCCGTTCTGGCGCGGACATACGTGTCCTTCCGGGTCGAGCGGGAGGCTACAGAGCGGGCAGGGCGGCCGGCCCGCGTTGACGACGTCGAGGGCGCGTTTGGCGAAGGCACGGGCCTGCGCGCCGGTGAGCCGGACCCGGAGCATCGGCGGACCGTTCTCGTCGTCCTGGAGCAGCCGCTCCTCGGCCTCGGCGAGGTCCTCGTCCGAGTCGGCGTCGAGCTCCACAAGGGCCTGCGCCTCGACGATCATGCGCTGCTCGTCACCGTCCCAGGCCAGCGCCATGGTGCCGACCCGGAACTCCTCCTCGACGGGGGCGTCGAGCGGGGCGGTGTCGGACACCTCGGAAGGGGCCACGGCCGGCACCGGCGCACTGCCGCCCGTACGCCGTACGACCTCGTCGAGGAGCTCGTCCATGCGTTCGGCGAGTGCGGCCACCTGGGTCTTCTCCAGAGCCACGCTGGTCACCCGGGGGCCCGAGGTGGCCTGTAGGAAGAAGGTACGGCGCCCGGGCAACCCGACCGTACCGGCGACGAAACGGTCCGGGGGGTCGTAGAGGAACACCTGACGGGACACGTCCTGTCTCCATTGATTCGGCATGAGGACCGGCTGACGAGCGTCGGCCCGCATCGGCTGCTGACAAGTCTGCTGGCAACTACGGATGCACTTACGGATGACAACTACTGCGCTGCTTGGACCGCTTCACCCTACTGCGGCCGACGATCACGGTGCGCCCGCACCGCCCCCGACCGTGGCGTCACCGCTCGGGGGTTCCTCGCGCGGCGCCAGGGACGCGAAATCACCGGTGTCTCCGAGGCGCACGAGAAACGGCCGCATTCGTGTGTAGCGGATCGCGGTGATGGAACACGGTTCGACAGAGATCCGTTGGAAGAGGTCGAGATGAAGTCCGAGTGCTTCCGCCACAAGGGATTTGATGATGTCGCCGTGCGAGCACATGAGATACACGGCGTCACTGCCGTGATCGCGCTCCACGCGCGCGTTCCACTCGCGTACGGCCTCGGCGGCCCGTGTCTGCATGGCCCGCATCGACTCGCCGCCGGGAAACGCCACGGCCGACGGATGGGTCTGGACGACCTCCATCAGCGGCTCGTCCATCAGCTCGGCGAGCTTGCGGCCGGTCCAGTCGCCGTAGTGGGCCTCCCCGATGCGCTCCTCGGTGTGCGCCCGCAGCTCCGGCCGCGCGTCGAGGAGCGGCTGGACGGTCTCCTGGCAGCGTTGCAGGGGGCTCGTGACGACCTCGGAGATCGGCAGCGCGGCGAGCCGACCAGGGAGGGCCGAGGCCTGCTGGGTGCCGCGCTCGTCCAGGGCGACGCCGGGCGTCCAGCCGGCGAGCAGTCCGGAGGTGTTGGCGGTGGAACGTCCGTGCCGGACAAGGATCAGGGTGGGCATGCGGCCCAGCGTAAACGGGCGCCCCGGGGACCAGGTCCGGACCGCGGGAGGAGGTGGCCGGAGTGCGCCCCGACCTCTTCGGCGGAAGAATACGCTCCGTGATCGTCGACAGCGCCATCTACCGCGACGGGCACCGCACGGAGGGTCCCGACGACCTCTCCGACGCCCTGGCCGAGGCCCGTGCGGCAGGCAACGCGTTCCTCTGGATCGGGCTGCACGACCCGACGGAGCGGGAGTTCGACCTCGTCACCGAGGAGTTCGGGCTGCACCCGCTGGCGGTCGAGGACGCCCTGAAGGCGCACCAGCGGCCCAAGCTGGAGGTGTACGACGATTCGCTGTTCATGGTCCTCAAGCCGGTCGTGTACGAGCCGGACGGCGACACCGTCACCACCGGCGAGGTCATGGTCTTCATCGGCGACTGCTTCGTGGTGACCGTCCGGCACGGCGAGGAATCGCCTCTCGCGGCGGTACGGCACCACCTGGAGGCGGATCCCGAACGGCTCCGGCTCGGCCCCACCACAGTGCTTTATTCGATCGCCGACGCCACCGTCGATCACTATCTGGAGGTGGCGACCGAGCTGGGGACCGACCTGGAGGAGCTGGAGGCGGAGGTCTTCTCGCCGAATGTCGGCGGCTCACGGACGACCGCCGCACGGATCTACACCTTCAAGCGGCAGATCCTGGAGTTCCGCAGGGCCACGGTCCCGCTGTCGGTCCCGCTGACCAGGCTCGCGGGCACGGGCCCCTACGGGACGGCCGTGCCCTTCGTGCACGAGAAGGCACAGCCCTTCTTCCGCGACGTCAACGACCATCTGATGCGCGTGAACGAGTCCGTGGAGAGCCTGGACCGACTGGTCTCGGACATCCTCTCGGCCCATCTGGCGCAGATGAGCGTGCGCCAGAACGACGACATGCGGAAGATCTCCGCGTTCGCGGCCATGGCCGCGGTGCCCACGATGATCGCAGGCGTCTACGGCATGAACTTCGACCACATGCCCGAGCTGCACTGGCTGTGGTCGTATCCGGCGGTGATCCTGCTGATGGTGGTCCTGGAGATCGTCCTGTACCGGCTCTTCAAGCGGCGGGGCTGGCTGTAGGCGGGCCCTTCAGGGGCGGGATCGCCGGAGACTAGGGCCCTTCAGGGACGGGATTGTTGAAAACCGGGCTCCACGCGCGCGTGGCGGTGGGCTACGCGAACTCGGGTGCCGCGGCCGCGGGCCCGCCCAGCGCGTCGCGCCGCTCGGGCATGCGGAGAGAGACCATTCGGCGCCAGCCCAGGGCCCGCTCGTAGGCGTAGACGGCGTGGATCGCCGCGACGAGTGTCGCGGACCTGGCCCCGGACCAGCCGAGAATGCGCCCCATGTGGGCCATCACGGCGAGGCTGACGTCCCGGTAGACGCGGATCTCGGCGTGCGCGCACTCCCGCAGCGTCCGCTGGATGGCACGGCCGTGCCCGGCGCTCGCGAAGCGCAGCAGTTCCTCGTGGCAGTACGCGAGGTGGTTGTCCTCGTCGTTCGAGATCATCCTCACCGCGCGGCCGATATCGGGATGGTCGGCGAAGTACCTGCACAGCAGCTCCATCTCCTCGGAGGCGCGCTGTTCGGTGACCCTGCTGTGGGCGAGATACGTGACGATGTCCTGCACGCTCAGCGGCTCGTCGCTCTTGAGCTTGTCGTGCGCGAGACCGATCCCGTGCCGCTCCAGGAGCATGGTGTAGTCGGTGTCGGACGGGACCTCGACGGGTGTCAGGCCGCGCTTCTTCATGAGGGCGTTGAAGATCCGCCCGTGCTTGTCCTCGTCGGCGCCGTGCCGGGTGATCCTGGGGGCGAGCTCCCGTTCGCTCTGCGGGACGAGCGCGGCGATCCGCGCGTTCTCCCAGCCCCCCTGCGACTCCCCGCTGGCAGCGATGGAGCAGAAGAGCCTGAACGACTCGTCGTGGTCGAGGATTTCCTTGAACAGACTCTTGGCCGAAAGCATCGCTGCCACCTCCATACAGGGTTTCCGCAGAAACCGAGTCAAATGGGTTGGCAGGAGCGCGGCAACCGATATGTCGGACAACTCCGCCAAACGAAGGACGGAGAGGGACACTCAGGGGCGTAACCCGAAGGGGCTCTGGCGCGTTGTTCCCGGTGACGGCCGTGGCGGGGAGACCCCCGAGCCCCCACCACGGCCGCAGAAACCTATTTCAGAGGGCTTTCGCCGCGTTACGCCAGACCGGCGCGCTCCAGGGCATCGGTACCGGCCCGGAGCGAGGCGATCCGGTCCTCCAGCGAGAAGCCCGCGGGCGCCAGCGTGAGCGTGGTGACCCCGGCTGCGGCGTACGCCTTCATCCGGTCGGCGATGCGGTCGACGGAGCCGAGCAGCGTGGTCTGGTCGATCAGCGAGTGCGGAACGGCCGCGGCCGCGCCCTCCTTGTCGCCGGACAGGTACTTGTCCTGGATCTCGGCGGCCTCCTTCTCGTACCCCATGCGCTGGGCGAGCTGGTTGTAGAAGTTCTGCTTGCGGCTGCCCATGCCACCGACGTAGAGCGCCGTGTACGGCCGGAACATGTCGGCCAGCGCGGTCACGTCCTTGTCGTCACCGAGCGCGAGCGGCAGCGTCGGGCAGATGTCGAAGCCCTCCAGCGTCTTGCCGGCCTTCTCGCGGCCCGCGCGCAGGTGCGTGATCGCGGTGTCCTCCAGGTGGTCGGCCGAGGGGAAGATCAGCAGCGCGCCGTCGGCGATCTCGCCGGTCTGCTCCAGGTTCTTGGGGCCGATCGCGGCGATGTAGAGCGGGATGTGCTCGCGCTCCGGGTGCACGGTCAGCTTGAGCGGCTTGCCGGGGCCGCCCGGCAGTGGCAGCGTCCAGTGCGTGCCCTCGTACGAGAGCCGCTCGCGTGTCATGGCCTTCCGGACGATCTCCACGTACTCGCGGGTGCGGGCCAGCGGCTTGTCGAACTTGACGCCGTACCAGCCCTCGGAGACCTGCGGGCCGGAGACACCGAGGCCGAGGCGGAAGCGGCCGCCGGAGAGCGAGTCCAGGGTGGCGGCCGTCATCGCGGTCATCGTGGGCTGGCGGGCCGGGATCTGGAAGATGGCCGAGCCGACGTCGATGCGCTCGGTCTTGGCGGCGACCCAGCTAAGCACGGTGGCCGCGTCCGAGCCGTAGGCCTCGGCGGCCCAGCAGACCGCGTATCCGAGCCGGTCGGCCTCCTGGGCGACGGCGAGATTGTCCGCGTCCATTCCGCCGCCCCAGTAGCCGAGGTTGATCCCGAGCTGCATGGCCGATTCCCCTTACCGATCAGTAACGTCCCTTGTGTCCGAGACACTAGCGCGCTGGTGGGCGCCGTGGCAGGGACGGGTTCGGCCTCGGGTGATTCTGGTTGTCCACAGGCCCCCCACGCAGGGAGTCATGGCCAGTAATCTCGGCGTCCATGGAGCAGAGGCATCTCGGCCGTACAGGCCTGCGTGTGTCCCGGATCGGACTCGGCACCCTTACATGGGGCCGGGACACCGACGAGCATGACGCCGCGCACCTGTTGAAGGCGTTCTGGGAGGCGGGCGGGACCCTCGTCGACACCGCGGACGTGTACGGGGACGGGGAGGCCGAGTATCTGCTCGGACAGCTCATAGAAGGGCTCGTGCCGCGCCGGGATCTGGTCATCTCGACGAAGGCGGGGAGCGTACCCGACCCGGATCGCCGCTTCGACGGCTCGCGCGGGCATCTGCTGTCGGCCCTGGACGCCTCCCTCACCCGCCTCGGCACCGACTATGTGGATCTGTGGCACGTCCACGCCTTCGACCCGGGAACACCGCTGGACGAGACCCTCCAGGCGCTCGACCTGGCCGTCAGCAGCGGGCGCGCGCGGTACGCGGGAGTGTCCAACTTCTGCGGCTGGCAGCTCGCCAAGGCGGCGACCTGGCAGCTCGCGGCGCCCGGGGTACGGACCCGGCTGGCCAGTACGCAGATGGAGTACTCCCTGCTCCAGCGCGGCGTCGAGCGGGAGGTGCTGCCGGCCGCCCTCGACCTGGGCGTCGGCCTGCTCCCCTCCTCGCCGCTCGGGCGGGGCGTGCTCACGGGCAAGTACCGCAACGGGACGCCCGCCGACTCGCGGGGCGGCTCCGAACACCTGGCACCCTTTGTCGCGCCGTACCTGGACGAGACGGCGAGCGGCATCGTGGACGCCGTGAAGACCGCGGCGGACGGCCTCGCGGTGACACCGCTACAGGTGGCTCTCGCCTGGGTCCGCGACCGGCCCGGTGTCGCCGCCCCGATCATCGGCGCGCGCAACGCGCAGCAGCTCACGGCCGCGTTGTCAGTGGAGACCCTTAGTCTTCCTGACGAGATCTGCCGGGCGCTCGACGACGTGTCGGCACCGGTGCACCACTATCCCGATCACGACTGGAGCACGCTGTGAGCACGGAGCCCGAGACCACGGAGGACGCGGAGCCGGGGGCGCCTGGTGCGGACGCCCCCGAGGGCGAGGACACGGACGCCGGCACGGGCGCGGGTTCGGACGACAGCTCGGACGCGGGTTCGGACGACGGCTCTGTCGCGACCGTCGAGGGCGCGGAGAGCGCCGCCAAGCAACTGTCCGAGGCCGCGGCCGAGTTGGCCGCCCAACGACTGGAGCGCGAGCGGATCGCACGGCGGAAGGCCGAGAAGCAGGGGCCGGTCGAGGCCGGCCGCAAGCTCAGCGGGACGGCCGCCGATCTGCTGGCCGCGGTTCGGGCCGTGGAGAGCGGCGAGAAGCCGGTGGCCAGGGCGTTCCGTGAGCCGTCGCCGACCCCCCGAGCAGCCGCGCCGGAGCCCGTGCGCCCGACCCAGCCCGCCACGGCCCCGACCGGCGCACCCTCCGCCGTCGCACCGGAGGCCGTCGAGACGGTACGCGCGGTCCTCACCGAGGGCGGCGCCCCCGACACGCTCGTACCGCAGGTCGTCACCGCCCTGGGCGAGGGCGCGGACGAGCAACTGCGCGAGGACCCCTGGCAGTTGCTGCGGGTCTCCGGGGTGCGGCTCGAGCAGGCCGACGGGTTCGCCCGGGCGCTGCTCGGCGCGGAGTGCGGCCCGGACGACGAGCGGCGGGGCCGGGCGGTCACCGTCTGGCTCCTCGAGCAGGCGGCCCTTGCCGGACACACCGCCCTGGACTCCGAGGCGCTCACCGCCGCGCTCGCCCAGCGCTCGGTGCCGGACCCGGACGCGGCTGTACAGAGCACCCTGGCGGAGGGGGAGGCGCTGGTCTTCCATGACGCGCTCGACACCGCCGCGCCGGTGGCGGCGGAGGACGAGGAGACCGAGGAGCGCCCGGTCCGCGTCCTCGTCGCCCTGGAGCGGTACGCGCTGGCCGAGGAGAGCCTCGCCGACGGCCTCGCCCGCGTGGTCAACGCGCTGCCGAAGGAGGACGCGACCGACTGGGCGTCCGCTGCCGGTTCGGCGTCCGGTTCCACCGCCGAGCTGATCAGCGCGGTCGCCGGTCACGGTGTCGTCCTGCACACCGGCGGCGAGGCGTCCCGCGCGGAACCGGCGGCGCTGGTCGCCGCAGCGCGGGAGCTCGGCCTGCGTGCGTACGCCGCCACGCACACGCCGGACGGCCGCCGCCGTTTCGCCGCACTGCTCGGGACGACGGACAACACGGCAGCACCTCAGGACACCGACGACCCCGGCCGGCCCGAGGTCACCGTCGCCGGTCTGCTCTCCGGAGCCGAAGGCCCCGGGCGGGACCCCGAAGGCGCCCTCGCCCTCGACCTGCTCGTCGTCCTGGACGCGCCGCAGCTCGACATCGAGACGGCGGCGATGCTGGCCGAGTCGCTGCCGGACGGGGCGCGGCTGGTACTGAGCGGGGACCCCGGGGTGCTGTGGTCGGCGGGCCCCGGGCGGGTCTTCGCGGACCTGCTCGCCGCCCGGGTCTGCCCACAGGTGGCCTCGCGGACACCGGACCCCGGGCCCATCGGCGAGCTGGTGTCCGGCATCGGGATCGGCGAGCTGAACCAGGTCGAGGCGCCCGGCAAGGAGGTCGTGATCGTCCCGGTGCGTGACGCCGGTGAGGCGGTGCACCGCACCGTGCAGCTGGTCGCGGACTCGGTGCCCCGCGCGATCGGCATCCCGGCCGAGCAGACGCAGGTGATCACTCCGGGACACGGTGGAGCGGCCGGCACCCGCGCGCTGAACATCGCGCTCAAGGAGCGGCTCAACCCCGGTCCCGGCCGCTTCGGCGGCTTCGACCCGGGCGACCGGATCGCGTACTCCCCCGCGCCGGGCCGTACGGTGCCGGGGCAGGTGGTGAAGGCCGACGCGGACGGGCTGCACCTGGAGTGCGCGGGCGCCCCCGTCGTCGTACCCAAGGAGCGGGTGGAGCAGTCCGTGCGGCTCGGCTGGGCGCTCACGGCACACCAGGCGGTGGGTCTGCGCCTGCCCGCCGCGGTCGTGGTGCTTCCCGGTGACGCCGCGCAGTCCCTGACCAGGCCGTGGATCTACACGGCCTTCGGCCGCGCCGAGCGGCACCTGTCCGTGGTCCACGGAGTGGACCAGGCGTTGGCGCATGCGGTGGCGGAGGTCCCGCAGAAGCCGCGCACGACCCGTCTGTCCGCCCTGCTCACGGCGCAGGTGCCGGTGCCGGCAGCGGCCGGCTGAGCCCCGTACGCACAGAGGTGGCGGTCACCGGCGCCCGGTGACCGCCACCTCGTAGGACAGGCTCAGCGATCCGCGTCCAGCGGCTCCAGATCCCCGTCGGCGCCGAGGTCGTCCTCAAGGTCCTCGTCGTCCGAGTCGTCGTCGAAGACGGCACTGACGTCGAAACGGCAGACGACTCGCTGCGGGTCGATCGAATCGAAGGGGGCCTCAAGCCATTCGCCGGGGTCGGCGGCCTCGTCGGCGGCTGTCACCCAGAGCGTGGAGTCGCCCTCCTCCAGACCGAACTCCTTGTGCCGGGAGGCGATCTCGTCCGGTTCGAACTCGCCGAACAGGACACCGAGCGCCCCGTGCACCGTGCCGGCCGCCGCGTCGAAGGCCGCGCTGACACTGGCCCCGTCCTCCTCGACGGCCTCCACCCGCTGGGCCTGCGCCAGCAGTCTCTGTGGCTCCACCACCGCGTAGTCCCGGCGGATCAGGACGCTCAGCGCGTTCGGCTCCTCCGGGCCCGTGTACGGCGGAAGCGTGTCCTCCGAACCGGGGATCTCAAAGGGTGTGACCTCGTCATAACGTTCGTAGAGAAGCTCGTCGTACTCCTCGGCTGCGGAAGCCAGCTCGTTGAACGCCTCGTAGACGGCCGGATCGTCATCGCCCGTCCTGCGCTCGACCGCGGCCAGGTGACGGTCGAGCGCGGTCTTGATCGCCTCGGCGGCGGCGCGTACCTCGGCAGCGGTGGGCTGCACAGCATCAGACATAGTGCAGACGCTATCCGTACAGGGCCTCTGCCCGCACAATAGATGCGATGCCGGAATACGAATTTGTCGACGTGTACGTACCGCGCGGGGTTTCCCGCAAGGACGCCACACGCCTGCTGACAGACCACGCGGAGTACGGACATTGGGAGTTGGACCGTCTGAGCCTGCTGCGCGACGGCAGCCGCAAGGTGCGGTTGCGTCGGCGGATCATCCGCCAGGTGCGCGCGACATGGTGAGCGAAAGAGGCTGAAACGGAGCGGGCCCCGCCGACGCGGAGCCCGCTCCGTTCCGCTCACCACGGAGAGCTTCGTGGCGTCGTGTTCACACTTGTGCCGTTACGCCGCCGAGCGCGCCCTGCGGTACAGCACGGCGCCGCCGAGCAGTGCGCCGACACCCGCCGGGATGATCGCGCCCAGCGGCAGGTCACCGCCGGTGTGGGCGAGCTGTCCGACCCCCTGCGGCTGGGTGACGGACCGCGCGCCCAGGTGGTCCGCATGCGCCGCGGAGCCGCCCAGGTTCTGGTCGCTCCAGTCGGCCGGCCCCGCCGGGGTGCCCGGGTGACCAGGCGTGCCCGGTGTACCAGGAGTGCCGGGCTCGCCCGGGTGTCCCGGCTGCCACGGCTTGCCCGGGGTCGGCGACTCGGGTCCGCCGCCGGGCGGGGTGGTGGAGTGGCCGCCGCCCGTCCCGTTCCCGCACTCGTTGCCCGTCACGGGGTTGCCGATGCCGACCACGTTCACGCTGTTGCCGCAGATGTTGACCGGCACCTCGACCGGCACCTGTACGTGGTTGCCCGAGCCGACCCCCGGTGAGTCACTCGCGTGCCCGCCGGCCCCCGAGCCACCGCCGGAGTGGGAGCCCTCGTCGCCGTAGCCGCCCCCGGACGAACCGCGGCCACCGCCCTGGTTGGCGCACTTGTTGCCCATCGCCGGGTTGAGCAGCCCGACGACGCTCACGGTGTTGCCGCAGACGTTGACCGGCGCGTGCACCGGCGCCTGCACCGTGTTGCCCGACAGCACACCGGGCGAGTCCGAACTGGCGCCGTTCGCACCCGAGTCGGCATGTGCGTGGCCGCCGGCGGCGGCGAGTACGCCACTCGCCGCCGCCACGGTCATCAGGCCCTTGCGGGTGACCTGTCGCATAGCTATATCCCTGCCTTCGCCCTTGGCTTGGACCATCCGGAACGCGCACGCACCCGTCCGACGCGTGCGCGGAAAGCCGGTCGGCCCCGGAGCGCATGGCGCGCGCTCCGGAGCCGACGGACTTCAGAGCCTCATGGAGTCAGATCCTCATGAGCACAGCCCCCGGTGGGGACAGGTCCTCATGGGATGAGGCACAACGTCACTTGTTGATGCAGGTGTTGCCGAAGGCGGGGTTCAGCAGCCCGATCACCGAGATCGTGTTGCCGCAGACGTTCACCGGGACGTGAACCGGCACCTGGATGACGTTGCCGGAGACGACGCCGGGGGAGCCCACAGCGGCACCCTGGGCACCCGAGTCGGCGACGGCCAGGCCCGCACCGGCGAGAACCAGACCACCGGTGGCAGCCGCAGCGGCGACGATCTTCTTGATCATTATTCCTCCTTGTTGGCAAATGCGATCCCAGCTTCGGATCGCATCAGCTGTAACGAGGAGGAAGTAATGGGGCTACGAGCTTATCGTCTCATTCACTCTTCTCAGTCAATTCCGCACAGGCTGGCGAATAGTGAAGTTTCGTTTCAGTGGGCCAATTCGCCACATCACCGGGCCCGTTCAGGAGGCGTCGATGAAGCGGTCCAGTACGCGCACACCGAACTTCAGCGCATCGACCGGCACCCGCTCGTCGACGCCGTGGAACATGCCCGCGAAGTCCAGCTCCGGCGGCAGCTTCAGCGGCGCGAAGCCGAAGCAGCGGACGCCGAGGTCGGCGAAGGACTTGGCGTCGGTGCCGGCCGACAGCATGTACGGGACGGCGCGCGCGATCGGGTCCTCGGCGGACAGCGCGGTCTGCATGGCGTCGACGAGAGCGCCGTCGAAGGTGGTCTCCAGCGCCTTGTCGGCGTGCACGTCCTCGCGCTTCACCTTCGGGCCGAGAATCCGGTCGAGGTCGGCGAGGAATTCGTCCTCGTAGCCCGGCAGATAACGCGCGTCGATGTGCGCGGTCGCCTGCCCCGGAATCACGTTGACCTTGTAACCCGCGCCCAGCTGGGTCGGATTGGCGGTGTTCTGGAGTGAGGCGCCGATGAGTTTGGCGATGCCGCCGAGCTTGGCGAGCGTCGCGTCCATGTTCTCCGGGTCGAGCTCCGTACCGAGTGCGTCGCCGAGTTCGTCGAGGAAGTGCCGCAGCGTCTTGGTCACCCGGACCGGGAACTTGTGGCGCCCGAGCCGCCCGACAGCCTCGGACAGCTCGGTGATGGCGTTGTCGCGATGGATCATCGAACCGTGCCCGGCGGTGCCGTCCACGGTCAGCTTCATCCAGTGCATGCCCTTCTGGGCGGTCTCGATGAGATACAGCCGCAGGTTCTCGTTGACCGTGAAGGAGAACCCCCCGACCTCACCGATCGCCTCCGTGACGCCCTCGAAGAGGTCCGGATGCTTGTCGACGAGGTGCCGCGCACCCCACGTACCGCCCGCCTCCTCGTCCGCGAGAAAGGCCAGGACGATGTCACGGGGCGGCTTGCGCCCGCTGCGCAGCCGGTCCCGTACGACCGCCAGCGTCATGGCGTCCATGTCCTTCATGTCGACGGCGCCCCGGCCCCACACGCAGCCGTCCGCGATCTCGCCGGAGAAGGGGTGGTGCGTCCAGTCCTGGGCGTTGGCCGGTACGACGTCGGTGTGACCGTGGATGAGCAGCGCGGGGCGCGAGGGGTCCTCGCCCTCGATCCGGGCGACCGTGGAGGCGCGCCCCTGGTGCGACTCGAAGATCTGCGGTTCGAGTCCCACCTCGGCGAGCTTCTCCGCGACGTACTCGGCGGCCTTGCGCTCGCCCGGCCCGGAGTGGTCGCCGTAGTTGCTGGTGTCGATCCGGATCAGGTCGCGACAGAGGTCCACGACCTCGTCCTCGCCAGAGACGCCCCTGGCCGTGTTCGACTCGCTCACGCTGCTTCCTCCCACTGTCACTGCTGGTGGTCCCCCTCCATCCTCCCTCCGACCCACGCCGCGACCAAGGCCGGACCCGGCCCGTCACACGCCGTTCACGCGGGAACGGGGCGTGATCGGACACCCTCGGAGGCCTGGTAATGTTTTCTCTGTCGCCGCGGGGGCAGCCCCGTGCGACAGACACCTTGTCCGGGTGGCGGAATGGCAGACGCGCTAGCTTGAGGTGCTAGTGCCCTTTAACGGGCGTGGGGGTTCAAGTCCCCCCTCGGACACAAGTTGTTCCACGCGAAGGGTGCCGACAAGTTCTGGTCGGCACCCTTCGCGTTTCCCCGTCGTACGTCAACTCCGCGCGGGCATCAGCTGGAGAGCGCCGGAGCCGATGCCGTGGCCGGAACCTCGCGGGCGTGCGGGTAGGCGGCTGTCCGGTGCTGGAAGGAGAGGATCTTCGGGTTCCGGACGACTCCGTCGCGGATCTCGATGGCCTTTCTGACCGTGGTGTCGGCCTCCCAGGCAGCGGGACCGCTCATGACCTTGCGGAGGTACGGCAGGAGCGCCTCGCTGATCTCCCAGGTGGCCGAGTTCCACAGGTGGGACGGACTGTGGTCCACCCCGTAGTAGTGGCAGCCCTGTCCGACCGTGGGCATGGGCTCGCCGAAGGTGGTCGGGCGGGCCCATTCGAAGCCCATGCCGTCGTCGCAGGCGACGTCGATGAAGAAGGTGCCCGGCCGGAACAGGGCGAGCTCCTCGTCGGTGACGAACATCAGCGGGGCGTCGGTGTCCTGAAGGACACAGTTGACGATGATGTCGAACCCGGCCAGGTACTCCGCCAGCGGCGCGGACCCGGCCGCGGTGATCGCCCGTAGCCGCGAGGGATCGTCCTCCTGCTCCTCGAAGTGCCCCATCACGACCGACGGCATCGGCGAGGCCACCGCCGCCGCGGCGCGCTGGGTGAGCACCGTGACGTCGGAGACGCCCATGGCGCCCAGGCCCGTGACGGCTCCACGCGCCGTGGCGCCGAAGCTGATGACCACCGCGCGCAGGCGGCGCCCGTAGCTGCCGGTCAGTCCGCCGAGCTGGAGAGCGTGCAACACCGAGGAGTAGCCGGCGAGTTCGTTGTTCTTGTGGAACACATGGACGCTGAAGGCGCCCGTGGAGGTCCAGTGGTTCATGGCCTCCCAGGCGATGAGGGTCAGCTTCCGATCGATGGCGAGCTGGGTCATCTTGTCGTCCTGCACACAGTGCGGCCATCCCCACAGCACCTGGCCCTGGCGCAGCTCGGCGACATCGTCGTGCATCGGTTTGGGCAGCATCACGACATCGCACTCGGCGATGAGCTGCTCGCGGGAGCGCAGGCCGGCGACGAGCGGTCGCAGGGCGTCGTCACCGACGCCGAACCGCTCGCCGTAGCCCTGTTCAAGGAAGATGTTCTCCCGTATGTCCGGGGCGATCCGGCCGAGGTGGCCCGGGTGCAACGGCAGTCGGAGCTCGTTCTCCTTGCGGGACGAGGCGAGTACGCCCAGACTCAGCAGGCTCGTGGGACTCTTGCGGCTCATACGCTTCCTCGTCATTGAGTTGTTGTCGTTCGGAGCACCTTGTGAACCAGGAAGTCCGCTAACTCGGGGCGCGGGACGGGATGCGGAACTCGGCGCGACAGTGCGAGCGAGCAGTCATGGGGCGGCTCATTTCCGCCGGGGCGTGACTGCCTCCGGCCTTGCCGTTCCCCGAGGGCGACGCTGTGACGGATGACGGCGTGCGGGATGCGCTCGGTACCTCAACCGTACTCCCCTGCGGGGCCCTCGAACCCCGTTGACGTGCGAGGGACGGCGGAGCGGACGTCACCAACTCCGAGCGGAACCACACCCATTCCCTTGCCGTACGACGTGTTACGGCAAGATGTGGGGCAGATCTCGTCAGGATGACATACCCCCACGTCAGGGCAGCGACGGCAACCCGGAATTGGCGGTTCCGGGGCCCTCCCGACGCCTCCTCACCTGGCTGACGTGCAGCGACGCGACTAGCGTCGTACTAAAATTTCACGCTTGTTTGGAGCTGGACCGGAACATCCCCAGGCGTACCTGCGGGCCCACCAGCGCCCCGGACGCTCCGGGAACACCACGTGAGGACCCGATGGCAGCCCTAGAGCAAGGCCCTGCGCTCGCTCTGTTCGACGAGGAGGTGCGCGCGGAGTTCGGTGACCAGGCGCGTTTCTCCGCCTCCGCCGCCGCCTCCCCGCGCACCCTTGTGGACATTCTCGATGCCTCTGTCAGGGCGTACCCCGACGAGCCCGCCCTGGACGACGGCGTGCACTCCCTCACCTACCGCGCGCTGGCCGTCGAGGTGGAGACCCTCCGGCGCGGCCTCGCGGACGCAGGTGTCGGGCGGGGCGACCGGGTCGGCGTCCGGGTTCCCTCCGGTACCAATGATCTGTACGTCGCCATCCTCGCCGTACTGGCCGCCGGTGCCGCCTATGTGCCGGTGGACGCCGAGGACCCGGACGAGCGGGCCGAGCTGGTCTTCGGTGAGGCTCAGGTGCGTGCGGTCGTGGGGGCCGGGCACGAGCTGACCGTCACCGGCAGGAGCGAAACGCCCGCCGCACGGCCCGGCACCGAGCACGACGCCTGGATCATCTTCACCTCCGGCTCCACCGGCAGGCCCAAGGGCGTGGCCGTCAGTCACCGCAGTGCCGCCGCCTTCGTCGACGCCGAGGCGGACCTCTTTCTCACCGACGACCCGATCGGGCCCGGTGACCGGGTGATGGCGGGCCTCTCCGTCGCCTTCGACGCCTCCTGCGAGGAGATGTGGCTGGCCTGGCGGTACGGCGCCTGCCTGGTGCCCGTACCGCGTTCCCAGGTGCGCAGCGGCGCCGACCTGGGGCCCTGGCTGGTCGAGCAGGAGATCACCGTCGTCTCGACCGTGCCGACGCTGGCCTCGCTCTGGGAGCCGGAAGCCCTCAACGAGGTCCGGCTGCTGATCTTCGGCGGCGAGGCCTGCCCGCCCGAACTGGTCCAGCGGCTGGTGACCGAGGGACGCGAGGTGTGGAACACGTACGGGCCCACCGAGGCGACCGTCGTGGCCTGCGCCTCTCTCATGACCGGTAAGGAGCCGATCCGGATCGGGCTGCCGCTGAACGGCTGGGAGCTGGCCGTCGTCGACGAGGCCGGGGAGCCGGTGGCGATGGGCGACAGCGGACAGCTCGTCATCGGCGGAGTGGGACTCGCCCGCTACCTCGATCCCGAGAAGGACGCCGAGAAGTACGCGCCGCTGGAGTCGCTCGGCTGGAAGCGGGCGTATCGCAGTGGTGACCTGGTCAAGGCGGAGCCCGAGGGGCTGATCTTCCTCGGCCGGGCCGACGAGCAGATCAAGCTCGGCGGACGCCGGATCGAGCTCGGTGAGGTGGACGCCGCTCTGCAGGCCCTGCCCGGAGTCGCGGGCGCCGCGGCCGCCGTACGGACCGCGCGCAGCGGCAACCAGCTGCTCGTCGGCTATGTGGTCACCCAGGACGGCTGGGACCAAGCCGCGGCCGTCGAGAAGCTGCGCGCCGAGCTGCCCGCCGCCCTGGTCCCGCTGCTCGCACCGGTGGACGACCTGCCGACCCGGACGTCCGGCAAGGTCGACCGCAACGCGCTGCCCTGGCCGCTGGAGAACCTGACGACCGGCGGCGCGAAGGAGCAGCTGTACGGCACCGAGGCCTGGCTCGCCGAGCAGTGGAGCGAGGTCCTCGGCATCCCGGTCGCCACCGCGTCCGACGACTTCTTCGCGATCGGCGGCGGCAGCCTCGCCGCCGCCCAGCTCACCACGAGACTGCGTACCCGCTACGCCAGCGCCGCCGTTCTCGACATCTACCAGCAGCCCACCCTGCGCAAGCTGGCCCGCCACCTGGAGGAGTCCGCGCAGGGCGACGGCGCCGAGCGGGTCATCGCGCCCGTGCCGCTGCGGACCAAGGCGGCCCAACTCCTCCTGCTGATCCCGCTGTTCACCCTGATGGGCCTGCGCTGGACGGTGGCGCTGGCCGCGCTCGGGAACGTCACTCGCTGGTTCGGGCCGTACCCGTGGGCACCGACCGCGTCGTGGTGGCTCGTCGGCGCCGGGGCCCTTGTCCTCTTCAGCCCGCCGGGGCGGCTCGCGATCGCCGCGGGCGGTGCGCGGCTGCTGCTGCGGGGTGTGAAGGCGGGCCGTCATCCGCGCGGTGGCAGTGTGCATCTGCGGCTGTGGACGGCCGAGCGGCTGGTCGAGTTCAGTGGCGCGACCTCGCTGACCGGGTCCTGGCTGGAGCGGTACGCGCGCGCCCTGGGCGCCAGGATCGGCCCCGACGTGGATCTGCACTCGCTGCCGCCGGTGACCGGGATGCTCAAGCTGGGCCGGGGTGCCGCCGTCGAGTCCGAGGTGGACCTGTCGGGGCACTGGCTGGACGGTGACCGGCTGGAGATCGGCCCGGTCAAGGTGGGCGCGCACGCCGTGGTCGGCACGCGCAGCCTGCTCTTCCCCGGTGCGCGGGTGGGCAAGCGGGCCGAGGTGGCCCCCGGTTCCGCCGTGGCGGGGCACGTGCCGACCGGGCAGCGCTGGGCCGGAGCGCCCGCCGTCAAGCTCGGCAGGGCGAAGCGGGCCTGGCCCAAGGAGCGGCCGGCGCGTGGCACGTACTGGCGCGTGATGTACGGCGTCACGGGCTTCGCGCTGTCCGCGCTGCCGTTGGTCGCGGGCCTTGCCGCGCTGCTGGTGGCCCAGGTGTTCGTGAGCGCGGACGCCGGGCTCGGCGAGGCGCTGCGCGGTGCCGCGGTGGCCCTGGTACCGGCGACACTCGCCTTCGGGCTCGCGTTCGCGCTGCTGCTCCTGATCGCCGTACGGCTGCTCAGTCTGGGGCTGCGCGCGGGCACGTATCCGACGCACAGCCGGATCGGCTGGCAGGCCTGGACGGTCACGCAGCTGATGGACCGCTCGCGGGACACGCTGTTCCCGCTGTACGCCGGGCTGATCACGCCCGTGTGGCTGCGGCTGCTCGGCATGAAGATCGGGCGGGGCGCCGAGGTGTCCACCGTGCTGGCGCTGCCGAGTCTCACCACTGTCGGTGAGGGCGCCTTCCTCGCCGACGACACGCTCACCGCGCCCTACGAGCTCGGTGGTGGCTGGGTGAAGATCGGGCGGGCCGAGATCGGGCGCCGGGCGTTCCTCGGCAACTCCGGGATGACCGCGCCGGGCCGCAGCGTGCCGGACGGCGGACTGGTCGGGGTGCTGTCGGCGACGCCGAAGAAGGCGAAGAAGGGCAGCTCCTACCTGGGGCTGCCGCCGATGAAGCTGCCGCGTGCCGCGCAGGGCGGCGATCAGAGCCGTACGTACGACCCGCCCGCGCATCTGCTGTGGGCGCGCGGTCTGGTGGAGCTGTGCCGGATCGTGCCGGTGTTCTGCTCGGCGGCCCTCGCCGTGCTGACCGTGGCCGCGCTGAGTGCGCTGGGCGCCTGGGCCTGGGCGTTCGCCGGGGCGGTCCTGCTCGGCGTGGGTGTGCTCGCCTGCGTGCTGTCCATCGTGGCCAAGTGGGTTCTGGTGGGGCGGCACCGGGCGGGCGAGCACCCGCTGTGGAGCAGCTTCGTGTGGCGCAACGAGCTGGCGGACACCTTCGTCGAGGTGGTGGCCGTGCCGTGGCTGGCCGGTTCCGTGCCGGGTACGCCACTGATGACGGCGTGGCTGCGCGGGCTCGGTGCCCGGATCGGCAAGGGCGCCTGGGTGGAGAGCTACTGGCTGCCCGAGACGGACCTGGTGACGCTCGGCGACGCCTCTACGGTGAATCGGGGCTGCGTCCTGCAGACTCACCTCTTCCACGACCGGATCTTGCGGACGGATACTGTTGTCCTCCGTGAGGGCGCCACCCTGGGCCCGGGCGGAATCGTCCTGCCCGGCAGCACTGTCGGGGCCCGCTCCACACTGGGTCCCGCGTCGCTGGTGATGGCGGCGGAGTCCGTACCCGACGACACCCGCTGGCTGGGCAACCCGATTGAGTCATGGCGTTCATAGAAGAGATGGCCGGATCGGATACGAAGGGCGGTGTACCGGCATGTCGTACGAGCACAGGGCAGGGAGCAGACGCAGCAGTGAGCGTTCAGCAGACAGTGGGATCGGACCCGTACTTCCCGGCCAACGGTGATCCCCGCTACCGGGTGCACCGGTACGAACTCGCGCTGGACTACCGCCCCGGCCCGAACCGGCTCTCCGGCACCGCGCGGCTCAACGCCATAGCGGGCCGCTCCCCGCTCACCGAGTTCCAGCTGAACCTGGCCGACTTCCGGATCGGCCGGGTCCGGGTCGACGGCAAGGCGGCGCACTACACGCACCGCGGCGGCAGACTGCGCATCCGTCCCCCGAAGCCCGTCCGGGCCGGCGCCGCCTTCACCGTCGAGGTGCACTGGGCCGGCAATCCCAAGCCGGTGAACAGCCCCTGGGGCGGGATCGGTTGGGAGGAGCTGGAGGACGGGGCGCTGGTGGCGAGCCAACCGATCGGCTCACCCTCCTGGTACCCGTGCAACGACCGCCCGGCCGACAAGGCCTCGTACCAGATCTCGGTCACCACGCCGTCCTCGTACTCCGTGGTGGCCGGCGGCCGGCTGCTGACCCGTACGACGAGGGCTTCGACGACCACCTGGGTCTACGAGCAGTCGGCGCCGACGTCCAGCTATCTGGTCGGCCTGTCGATCGGGAAGTACCAGACGGTGCTGCTCGGCGACCCCGGCCTCGGCGGCGTGCCGCAGACCGGTCATCTGCCCGCGGACCTGCTCCCCGAGTTCTCCCGGGACTTCGCGCGGCAGCCCGCGATGATGGAGCTGTTCGAGACCCTCTTCGGGCCGTATCCGTTCGGCGAGTACGCCGTGGTGGTGACGGAGGAGGAGCTCGATGTCCCCGTAGAGGCACAGGGGTTGTCGCTGTTCGGCGCCAACCACGTGGACGGGAAGCGGGGTTCGGAGCGGCTGGTCGCGCACGAGCTGGCGCACCAGTGGTTCGGCAACAGCGTGTCCATCGCGGACTGGCGGCACATCTGGCTGAACGAGGGGTTCGCCAAGTACGCGGAGTGGCTGTGGTCGGAGCGTTCCGGGGGCCGCGGGGCGCATCAACTCGCCGCCGCCGCGCACCGGAAGCTGTCCTCGCTTCCGCAGGATCTGTGTCTGTCCGACCCGGGCCGCAAGCTGATGTTCGACGACCGGCTCTACGAGCGCGGTGGGCTCGTCCTGCACGCACTGCGCTGCGCGCTGGGCGACGACGCCTTCTTCCGGATGCTGCGCGGCTGGGCCAGCCAGCACCGGGGCGGCGCCGTCACGACGGCGGTCTTCACCGCGCATGTCACCCGCTTCGCGGCCGACCCCCTGGACGACCTGTTCACGGCGTGGCTGTACAAGACGGCGCTCCCTCCGTTGCCCACACCGGAGACCCGGCTTCCGGCGCGGCCCACGTATCCGCCGACCAACGCCGACTCGGCGTAGCCCCAGAGAGTTTCGCGGAATCATGACAGCCATGAAAGCCACGCCCAGTCGTTCCTGCCCGTGCGGGCTGCCCCAGGCGTACGAGGGGTGCTGCGGGCGCTATCACTCCGGTGCCGCGGCCGCGCCGAGCGCCGAGGCGCTGATGCGGTCGCGGTACGCCGCCTTCGTACGGCGGGACGAGAAGTACTTGCTGCGGACCTGGCACCCGCGCACACGGCCCTCTTCCGTCGACTTCGATCCCGGGATGCGGTGGACCGGGCTTGAGATCCTGGAGACGGGTGACGGGTCCGCTTTCCACTCGGTGGGGACCGTGACCTTCCGGGCCTCCTACCGAGGCGGCTCGCTGCATGAGCGCAGCCGTTTCGAGCGGGTCGAGGGGGCGTGGGTGTACGTGGACGGCGACTTCGTCGGGTAGTCGAGGGTGGTTACGGCGCGAGTACGTCCAGCTCCTGGAGCGCGCCGACCGTGATCTCGCGGGTGAGCGCCTCGGCGCGGGCGGCGTCGCCCTCGCGGACGGCCTCGGCGACCCGCACGTGCAGGGTGACGGCCGAGGGGTCGGGGTCCTCGAACATGACTTCGTGGTGGGTACGGCCCGTCAGGACCTCGGCGACGACGTCGCCGAGCCGGGCGAACATCTCGTTGCCCGAGGCGTTGAGGATCACCCGGTGGAAGGCGACGTCGTGGACGAGATAGCCCTCCAGTCGGTGGCCGCGTGAGTTGGCGACCATGCCAAGGGCGCACTCGGTGAGCTCGGCGCACTGTGCGGCGGTGGCGTGCCTGGCGGCGAGGCCGGCGGCGATCGGTTCGACGGCGGAGCGCAGGACGGTGAGCGAACGCAGCTGGTGGGGGCGGTCGGCGCCGGCCAGCCGCCAGCGGATGACCTGAGGGTCGTACACGTTCCACTCGACCTTGGGGAGGACCGTCACGCCGACGCGGCGGCGGGACTCGACCAGGTGCATGGACTCCAGGACGCGCACCGCCTCGCGCATCACGGAACGCGAGACCTCGAAGCGCTGCGCGAGTTCGTCCGTGCGCAGGACGCTCCCGGGCGGGTACTCGCCCGCGGTGATCGCCGGCCCGAGGGTTCCCAGTACGTGTTCGTGCAGGCCCCGGCCCCGTGTGCTCATGGGGCCAGCGTACGAGTCCGGCGCTCGGAACAAAAAGTCAGACTTATATGTCACAGACCCTTGAATTTGTCCTACCTAATGGGTTTCAGTGTCGTCGGCATCGGATGCCTCAGGTTCGCCTCAGGTTCAGATGTCTCAGGTTCAGATGTCTCAGGTATCGACGAAGACGATGAGGACAGCGAGAGCACGATGGAGCTGACGCGTACCCCCCATGTCGTCGTGGTCATGGGCGTGGCAGGCACCGGGAAGACCACCATCGGTCCCCTGCTGGCGGCCCGGCTCGGCGTTCCGTACGCCGAGGGCGACGACTTCCACCCGCCGGCCAACATCGCCAGGATGACGGCCGGAACCCCGCTGACCGACGAGGACCGGTGGCCGTGGCTCGACGCCATCGGGCGCTGGGCCCAGGAGCGGGCGGGGCTCGGCGGGGTGGTCAGCAGTTCGGCGCTGAAGCGCGGCTACCGGGACCGGCTGCGGGCGGCCGCCCCGGAGGTGGTGTTCGTGCACCTCACCGGAGACCGTGCGCTCATCGAGGACCGGATGTCGCAGCGCCAGGGCCACTTCATGCCGGCGGCGCTCCTCGACTCCCAGTTCGCCACCCTCCAGCCGCTCCAGGCGGACGAGGCGGGCGTCGCCGTGGATGTCTCCGGTGGCCCCGGGGAGATCACCGAGCGGGCCGTGGCCGCGCTCCGCGCCCTGCCTCAGCCCTGCCTCTGACCCCTCTTTTTTCTATCTTTCTCACGTAAGGGAACCACCGTGACCAGACTCAGCGTCGAGTCGCTGGCAGCGGACACCGTCGAGCCGATCACCTCGGCGGGCCATGCTCAGCTGGGCATCGCCGTGCTGGCGGGCATCGCCGTCATCGTCCTGCTCATCACCCAGTTCAAGCTGCACGCCTTCCTGGCCCTGACCATCGGCTCGCTCGCGCTCGGCGCGTTCGCCGGAGCACCGCTCGACAAGGCCATCGTCAGCTTCACGACCGGACTCGGCACCACCGTCGCCGGTGTGGGCGTCCTGATCGCCCTCGGCGCGATCCTCGGCAAGCTGCTCGCCGACTCCGGCGGCGCCGACCAGATCGTCGACACGATCCTCGCCAAGGCCGGCGGCCGTGCGATGCCGTGGGCGATGGTTCTGATCGCCTCGGTGATCGGCCTGCCGCTGTTCTTCGAGGTCGGCATCGTGCTGCTGATCCCGGTCGTGCTGATGGTCGCCAAGCGCGGCAACTACTCCCTGATGCGCATCGGCATCCCGGCGCTGGCGGGCCTGTCCGTGATGCACGGCCTGATCCCGCCGCACCCCGGCCCGCTGGTCGCGATCGACGCGGTGGGCGCCAACCTCGGCCTCACCCTGGCTCTCGGCATCCTGGTCGCCATCCCGACGGTGATCATCGCGGGTCCGGTCTTCTCGAAGTACGCCGCCCGCTGGGTGGACGTCCCGGCTCCCGACCGCATGATCCCCGCCCGCGCCTCCGAGGAGCTGGAGAAGCGCCCCGGCTTCGGCGCCACCATCGCCACCATGCTGCTCCCGGTCGTGCTGATGCTGGCCAAGGCACTGGTGGACATCGTCGTGGACGACCCCACGCACAGGGTGCAGCGGGTCTTCGACGTCATCGGCTCGCCGCTGATCGCGCTGCTCGCGGCCGTGATCGTCGGCATGTTCACGCTGGGCCGCGCGGCCGGTTTCACCAAGGAACGGCTGTCGACGACCGTCGAGAAGTCGCTCGCCCCGATCGCGGGCATCCTGCTGATCGTCGGCGCAGGCGGCGGCTTCAAGCAGACGCTGATCGACTCCGGTGTCGGCCAGATGATCCTGGACATCTCCAAGGACTGGTCGATCCCCGCGCTGTTGCTGGCCTGGCTGATCGCCGTGGCGATCCGGCTCGCGACCGGTTCGGCGACCGTCGCCACCATCTCGGCGGCCGGCCTCGTCGCGCCCCTCGCGGCCGACATGTCCACCGCGCACGTCTCCCTCCTGGTGCTGGCGATCGGCGCGGGCTCGCTCTTCTTCAGCCATGTCAACGACGCGGGATTCTGGCTGGTCAAGGAGTACTTCGGGCTGAACGTCGGCCAGACCATCAAGACGTGGTCGGTCATGGAGACGATCATCTCGGTGGTTGCGGGCGGCCTCGTCCTGCTTCTGTCACTCGTGATCTAGCGGCGCATACGGCGGGGCATTCAGCTCGTCACTCAGGGATACGTGTATCAGTCGTCCTCTGTTCGACATCAGCGGCCGTACGGCACTGGCCACCGGGTCCAGTCGCGGCGCCGGGCTCGCGCCGGAGCGAGGGCCGGGCGGGACGGGCCGGCGTCAGGGCCGCCAAAGGCGGTGTTCCCGTTCCGCCCACTCGCGGCTGACGGAGCCGGTGCGCAGGCCGCGGCGGGCTTCGGGGTCGCCGAGGGCCATGCCGATGTGGCCCGCGAGGACGATGCCGATTGTGAGGGCGAGCCAGTCGTGGACGAAGGTCGCACTGGTGCGCCACATCAGCGGGGTGAGGTGGGTGAACCACATCAACAACCCCGTGCCGAGCATGACGAGGCTCGCACCGGCGATCCAGGCGGCGTAGGTCTTCTGACCGGCGTTGAACTTGGCGGCGGGACGGGACGAGGGGCGGGCATCGCGGCGCAGGACCGCGCGGAGCCACGTACGGTCGTGCGGCCCCCAGCGATTGAGGCGGCCCAGGTCCCTGCGGAAGGCGCGGGAGGCGAGGCCCGCCAGGACCGGCACCGGGAGCAGCAGGCCCGCCCACTCGTGGATACGGACCACCAGCTCGCGGCGGCCGACCAGCTCGGCGAACTGAGGCACGTACAAGCACGCCGCCGTCACCACGCACACGCCCATGAGCAGGGCCGTCACCCGGTGCACCCACCGCTCCGCGCGGCTGAAGCGCCGGACGCGGGAGGCCAGGGCCGGGGTTTCGTCAACTCGTAGGTGCATCGTCGCGTCCGTTCGAGCGGCCGACCCAGGCGTCCACGTCGTAGCCCCGGTCCTCCCAGTACCCGGGACGGACGTCCTCGGTGACTGTGATGCCGGAGAGCCACTTGGCGGACTTGTAGAAGTACATGGGGGCGACGTAGAGGCGGACCGGGCCGCCGTGGCTGTGGCCGAGGGCCTTGTCCTGCATGCGGTGGGCGACCAGGACGTCGGAGCGCCGGGCCTGTTCCAGGGTGAGGCTCTCCGTGTACATGCCGTCGAAGCAGGTGAAGCGGATCGCCCCGGCCGTGGAGCGCACTCCCGCGGCGTCCAGGAGGGCGGACAGGCGGACCCCCTCGAAGGGCGTGCCCGGCACCCGCCAGCCGGTGACGCACTGGACGTCGTGCACGAGCCGGGTCTGGGGCAGGGCCTTCAGATCGGCGAGGGTGTACGAGGTCGGGTGATCGACCAGGCCGTCGACGGTGAGGCGGTAGTCGGCGGCGTCCTTGTTCGGGACGGACGACGCCACCGAGTAGTAGCGGAAGCCGCCGCCGTTGGGGAGGAGACCCGTCAGGCCGGTGGGGTCCTTGTCGGACGCGCCGGCGAGGACGGATTCGAGGCCGCGCTGCAGTGTGGGTGCGGCGAGCACGCCCAGCGCGCCGAGTCCGAGCGTGCCGAGGAACACCCGGCGGCCGACCGCCACGCCGCGCTCCTCGGGGCGTTCCGGTTCCCGCGCTTCGGGATGTTCCCGTTCCCGCGGCTGCGGCCGTTCCGGTCCCCGAGCTTCAGGATGTTCCGGTTCCCGTGCCCGCGGCCGTTCCGGCTCCCGCGCTTCGGGATGTTCAGAGTTCACCTATCGATTCGAGCACCCGCGACCCCCAAAGGGCCAGGGGCAACGGGTGCTCGTCAGAAATCGGTAACCACTTATTACGCACGGTTGAGCAAACGCGCCGTCGAGCACACGCAGTGCTCGCGACGCACGGGCCGCCGCCGGTCAGTTCACCGCCTTGGCCGCCGCCCGGCCCGCCGTACGCCCGGAGAACAGACAGCCGCCGAGGAACGTGCCTTCGAGGGAGCGGTAGCCATGGACTCCGCCGCCGCCGAACCCGGCGACCTCACCCGCCGCGTACACACCCTCCAGCGGCTCCCCGCCCTCGGTCAGCACGCGGGAAGAGAGGTCGGTCTCCAGGCCGCCGAGGGTCTTGCGGGTGAGGATGTTGAGGCGGACGGCGATCAGCGGGCCGGCCTTGGGGTCGAGGATGCGATGCGGGGCCGCCGTACGGATCAGCTTGTCGCCGAGGTAGGTGCGCGCGCCGCGGATCGACATCACCTGGAGGTCCTTGGTGAACGGGTTCGCGATCTCCCGGTCGCGCGCGACGATCTCGTTGCGCAGCGCGGCCTCGTCGATGAGCGGCTCCTTGGTGAGCGCGTTCATGCCGCGTACGAGCGCGCCCAGGTCCTTCTCGACGACGAAGTCCACGCCGTTGTCCATGAACGCCCTGACCGGACCGGGCACATCGGCGCGTGCCCTTTGGAAGACACCCTTGACGGACTTGCCGGTGAGGTCGGGGTTCTGTTCCGAGCCCGAGAGCGCGAACTCCTTGCCGATGATCTTCTGGTCGAGCACGAACCAGGTGTAGTCGTACCCGGTCTTCATGATGTGTTCGAGGGTGCCGAGGGTGTCGAAGCCGGGGAAGAGCGGGACCGGCAGCCGTTTGCCACGGGCGTCGAACCAGAGCGAGGACGGGCCGGGCAGGATGCGGATGCCGTGGTTCTCCCAGATCGGGTTCCAGTTCTGGATGCCCTCGGTGTAGTGCCACATGCGGTCGCGGTTGATGAGGTGGGCGCCCGTCTCCTCGGCGATGGCGAGCATCTTGCCGTCGACGTGCGCGGGTACCCCGGCGATCATCCGCTCCGGCGGACTGCCCAGCCGCTCCGGCCAGTTGGCGCGTACGAGGTCGTGGTCGCCGCCGATGCCGCCGGAGGTGACGATCACCGCCTGGGCCTTGAGCTCGAAGGCGCCGCTGACAGTACGGCTGCTCGGCTGCCCGCGCTCGATGCCGGACGGCTCCAGAATCTCGCCGGTGACCGTGTCGACGGCGCCCGTGCTGCGGGACAGACCGGTGACGCGGTGGCGGAACTTCAGCTGTACGAGACCACGGGCGACGCCGGCCCGCACGCGCCGCTCGAAGGGGGCGACCAGGCCGGGTCCCGTCCCCCAGGTGATGTGGAAGCGGGGCACCGAGTTCCCGTGCCCGTTGGCGTCATAGCCGCCGCGCTCGGCCCAGCCGACCACCGGGAAGAAGCGGACGCCCTGCCCGTGCAGCCAGGAACGCTTCTCGCCGGCCGCGAAGTCGACATACGCCTCGGCCCACTTACGCGGCCAGTGGTCCTCCGTACGGTCGAAACCGGCCGTTCCCATCCAGTCCTGGAGGGCCAGCGCGTGGCTGTCCTTGATCCGCAGACGGCGCTGCTCGGGCGAGTTCACGAAGAAGAGCCCGCCGAAGGACCAGTGTGCCTGGCCGCCTATGGACTGCTCCGGCTCCTGGTCGAGGAGGATCACCTTGCGGCCCGCGTCGACGAGCTCCGCGGTCGCGGCGAGCCCCGCGAGACCCGCTCCGATCACGATCACATCTGCGTCGTAGGCCATGGGGCCCGTCCTCTCGGCATTCCGACGGGTCGGACCGGTGGCGGCATGCGGTTCCCCATGAGGCTGGTCATGAAGTTCGTCACGAACCGATCGGCTTCGTCGCGGGTTGATGAGACATTGGTAGTACGGAATGCGGTGGTCGCCGATGGTGCTCGACCACTCGTTGTTACTGACCGGTCAGATCCTTCGGCAAGAAGAGTGACCGAGTCAACTGCCCGGATCCGGGTACTGTCGGGGCAGGCCCCGGCCCGTGGCACTAAAGTCGGCGCGATACGCACCCGTGGCCCGCACTGACTCCCGATGTATCGAGGTACACAGCGTGTCGGTTCTCGTTCTGGTCCTCTCTGTGAGCGCGGCCTGTTGCCTGGGCTTCGGGTTCGTGCTCCAGCAGAACGCCGCCTCGCACGCCCCCCTGAGCGACTTCCTCTCCCCCCGCCTGCTGCTCGACCTCATCCGGGTGCCCCGGTGGCTGGGCGGCATCGGGCTCATGGCGTGCGGCATGATCCTCGGCGCGGTCGCCCTGGGCAAGGGCGAGATCTCCCTGGTGGAACCCCTCCTCGCGACGAACCTGCTCTTCGCGCTCGCCCTCTCCCGCCATCAGACCAAGCAGCCGCTGGGCCGGCAGGGCTGGGCCGGGCTCCTGCTGCTCGCGGGCGGGGTCAGCGCGTTCATCGTGGCCGGGCAGCCGGAGGGCGGAAACGCCGTCAGCGATCCCGTGCGGCACTGGCTGATCATCGGGATCATGGTGGGCCTCGCGCTCCTGCTCACCACCTACGCGAAGCGGTCCCTGCGCAGCTCCACGCCCGTGCTGCTCTCCCTGGCCGCGGGCCTGCTGTACGGAGTCCAGGACGCGCTCACCCGGATCAGCGGGCAGCGCTTCGGCGAGGGCGGCTGGTCCGAACTGATCACCGGCTGGCAGCCGTACGGGGTTCTCGTCCTCGGTGTGACGGGCCTTGTGCTGGTGCAGAGCGCCTTCGAGACCGCGCCCCTGCGCATGTCATTGCCGGCCCTCACGGCGGCCCAGCCGCTGGCCGGGATCCTCTGCGGTGTCGGGTTCCTGGGGGACCGACTGCGTACGGATGCCGGGGCACTCGCCTGGGAGGCGGCGGGGCTCGCGGCCGTCGTGGTGGGGATCGTGCTGCTCGGGCTGCATCCGGCGATGCCGCGCGGGACGTCCAAGGCGAAGCCGACGCTGGATCTTCAGCCGCGTTGAAGCCTCCGCATTGAGGCCTCCGCATGGATGCCTCGGCATTCATGGCAGCCGGATTCCCTGCGCAGCCGGATTCACGCCTCATCCAGAATCACGCCTCATCCGGATGCACGCCTCGTCCGGGTTCACGCCTCATTCTGATCGACGGCGAGCTGATCTGGGGCGGCCCGTCGGCGTGGCTCGGTCCTGCTTGGATGGGGGTATGAGTGCCGCTGACGAAATCCTCGACATCGTGGACGAGAACGACGAGGTCATCGGGCAGTCTCCGCGCGGGGAGGTATACGCGCTCGGCCTGCGCCACCGGGCCGTGTTCGTCCAGGCCCGGGACGCCGAGGGCCGGATCTTCGTCCACCGCCGGACACCCACGAAGCTCGTGTTCCCCTCGCTGTACGACATGTTCGTCGGCGGAGTCGTCGGCGCGGGCGAGACCTACGAGGACGCGGCCCTGCGGGAGGCCGAGGAGGAACTCGGCGTCTCCGGGCTCCCGCGTCCCGTTCCCCTCTTCAAGTTCCTGTACGACAACGGCGCCGGCCAGACCTGGTGGTCCTCCGTCTACGAGGTCCGCTGCGAGCTGCCGGTCGACCCGCAGGTCGAGGAGGTCGCCTGGCACGACTTCCTTCCCGAGGACGAGGTGGAGCGGCATCTCGCCGACTGGAACTGGGTCCCGGACGGCCTGGAGGCGTACGAGCGGCTCAAGGGCCTCAGGCGGCTCAAGGGCTACCGCGCGCAGGCCTGACCCACTCCCGACGCACCCACACCAGCACCCGCTACCGACCCGCTGCCGGTGAGCGCGTCGGCGAGCGCCCGCGCGTGGGCCGGGGTGCCGCCCAGGTCGAGGGGCAGGGTGCGCGGGCTGTACTGCCCGTCGCACACCCCGAGAGGGCTCGGCCCGACCGCGCCACCGCTCAGCGGGCTCTCGCTCTGCGTCGTCCACGTCGGGCCGTCCCAGAACGGGTGGTCGAGGAGCCGCTCGGCCACGCCTGGTGCCGCCCCCGCCGCCACCCCCACGGTGGTGAGCGCGCCGGATATCCGGGAGATCGCCTCGGCCACCGGCACGTCCGCGTCACCGAACACGGGCAGCAGGAGGAGGAGCCGCAGCGCGGGGTCGCGTACGCCCTCGTCCCGCGCCGGGGCGGAGTCGGCGACGGCCACCAACTCGGGCCAGGACAGCCCCGGGCCGCTGAAGTGACCCTCCAGCGAGGCCAGGGGCGCGTCCCGGTCCCAGTCCGGGTGTGTGAGCAGGTAGTCCGTGCCGGGGTCGTCCGGGAAGTTGCGGTGGACGACCCAGAGCAGGTGCCCGCCGGTCAGCGGTATTCGGTAGGCCGGCCAGGCCTCGGGTGCGCTGTACAGCGCCTCGGTCGCCGCGTCGACGTCCGCCTCGTCGGCGCCGAAGAGCGCGGGCTCCTCCATGAACTCGTCCCAGGCCGGGAGGAAGTAGGCGGGCCAGAATCCGGCCAGCCCGAGCAGCTCCTCGGCGGGGGCGATGCCGTGGCCGGGCACGGCGTACCGGGCCAGTGACATGGGAACGTCCATGCGCCGAACGGTAGCGAGCGGCACTGACAACGCTCCCGGTAGGGTCCAGGGCGTGATCCAAATCGTACGGAACGTCCAGCTGTGGTTCACGCCCCCGGACGCCGAAGCGGAGGGCAGCACGCCCGACTACCGCTTCTCCCTGGCGAACGAGCGGACCTTTCTGGCGTGGCTGCGCACCGCGCTGGCGCTGATCGGCGGCGGCTTCGCGGTGGATCAGTTCCTGCCGGACCTGGGGCGGGGCTGGCGCGTCGGCCTCGCACTGGCCCTCCTGGCGGCGGGCGTGCTCTGCTCGCTGCGGGCCGTCAACCACTGGGTGCGGTGCGAGACGGCGATGCGGAAGGGCGAGGACCTGCCTGTGTCACGCTTTCCGGCCGTGCTGAGCATCGCGGTCGCGATCGTCGCCGTGGCCATGGTCGTCGTCGTACTCCTCGGCCGGGAATGATGGCCATGCCCGCCCGGGAGGGGGAACAGGGGCGTGACCCGGGCCTGCAACCGGAGCGCACGCGCCTCGCGTGGCGGCGTACGACCCTGTCCAGCACGGTGGCCACCGTGCTGGCGGTGAAGACGACACTGCACGGCGGCGGGTCGGTCACCGGGGTCGTGGTCTGTGCCCTGTGCTGCGCGCTCTGGCTGGGTTTTCTGGCCATCGCCCACCGCCGGATCCAGGTGCTCGCGGCGGTGTCCGGCTCGGACCGGCCGCCCGCACTGGCGCCCCGCCACGCGACAGCGGCGACGCTGTGCACGGTGGCACTGGCGGTGTGCGCCGCGGCGCTGGTGCTCTGAGAACCGCCCACTGAGTCCGAGAGGTCACGTCCGCGCCTCAGCGAGATCGTCCCGTGTCTGAGAGGTCCCGCTCCGCGTCCGGGCGGCCTCCATCCGCGTCCGGGCGGTCGCCGTCCGGGTCCGAGAGGTCGCCATCCGCGTCCGGGCGGTCGCCGTCCGGGTCCGAGAGGTCTCGATCCGGGTCCGAGAGGTCTCAATCCGGGTCCGAGAGGTCTCAATCCGTCCAGTCGACGGTGACCACGATCTTCCCCCGCGTACGGCCCTCCGCGCTCAGACGTTGGGCTTCGGCCGCCCGTTCCAGGGGGAACGTCCGGGAGACATGGACCGAGATGACGCCCTGCTCGGCAAGGTCGGACAGGTGCTGGAGGTCGTCCGCGTCCGGGCGGACGAAGTAGTAGCGGCCGCCGAAACCGACGACGTCCGGGTCGGCGAGGGACACCAGGCGGCCCTCCGGAGCGAGCAGGGCCGCCGAGAGCTTCATCGTGTCGCCGCCGATCGTGTCGAGGGCCGCGTCGACACCTTCCGGTGCGAGGGCCCGTACGCGCTCGGCGAGACCCTCGCCGTAGGTGACCGGCTCGCCGCCCAGGGAGCGCACGAACTCGTGGTGGAGCTCGCTCGCCGTGCCGATCACGCGGGCGCCGAGGTGCCGGGCGAGCTGGACCGCGATCGAGCCGACGCCGCCCGCCGCCGCGTGGACGAGTACGGTCTCGCCGGCCTGCACATCGAGGACCTTGATCATCACCTGGTACGCGGTGAGCCCCACCAGGGGCAGGCCCGCCGCCTCCTCGAAGGAGAGGTTCAGCGGTTTGCGGGCGAGGGTGCGCACGGGGGCCGCCACGTACTCGGCGAAGGTGCCGCGGGAGAGGAAGTCCTCGCGGGCGTACCCGATGACCTCGTCGCCGACCTCGAACTCCGTGACGGAGGCGCCGGGCTGGACCACCACACCGGAGACGTCCCAGCCGGGGATCACCGGGAAGACCGCGTCCAGGATCCCGTCGAGGTGCCCCTCGCGGCACTTCCCGTCGACCGGGTTCACGGACGCCGCGCGCACCTTCACCAGGACCGCGTCGGGACCGACCTTGGGTTCGCGTACCTCCCCGTACTCCAGGACGTCCGGCCCGCCGTACCGGCTGTAGCTGATGGCCTTCATGCCATCGACCCTCCGAGGTATGCAGGCGCCACGCAAGCCGGAATGGGATGATTTGAGCGGCTTTTTGCCGCTAGCCTGAGCCGTTGTTCCCCACGGCCCCCACCCCACCACCTCCGAAGGCGAGCACCATGACCACCCTCCACGCGGAGCACTCCGCACACGAGCACGCCCATGGCCCCACCTGCGGTCACACCGCGGTGCCGCACGGCGACCACGTCGACTACGCGCACGACGGGCATCTGCACCGCGAGCACTCCGGACACTGGGACGAGTGCGAGCCGAGCGGCCACACCGCGCACGCCGAGCACGGCCATCAGCACGGCGACGGCTGCGGGCACCCGGCGGTCGAGCACGGCGACCACGTCGACTACGTGCACGACGGACACCGGCACGCCGAGCACCAGGGGCACTGGGACGACCACTAGGACGGTTCGGTAACTGGGACCGTCCGGTCCACTGAGCGTCTCCCCCGCTTCCTTGGTTTCCCTGGCTCCCCCGCTCCCCCGCTTCCTTGGCTCCCTTGGCTCCCTGGTTTCCTTGGTTGCGGGGGAGACGCCGATCACGTTTTGTTTCCGCGCTGGACGACATACCGACTGGTCGGCATCATGGTCATGTCCTGTTTCCCCGCGCGTAGGAGCGACGATGTCCCCAGACCATCCGCGAGGTCTCGACCTCGACCGGCTGCGCGGCCTGCTCGACCGCGAGCGGCCCGGGCTGGTGAACGGCCCGCTGACCGGCCGGCTGATCGAAGGCGGACGGTCGAACCTCACGTACACGGTCACGGACGGCGGGGCGAAGTGGGTCGTCCGGCGGCCTCCGCTCGGGCACGTGCTGGCCACCGCGCACGACATGAAGCGTGAGCACCGGGTGATCAGCGCGCTGTACCCGACGGCGGTCCCGGTGCCGCGGCCTGTGCTGCTGTGCGAGGACGAGTCGGTGCTGGGATCACCGTTCTACGTCATGGAGTTCGTGGAGGGCACGCCGTACCGCACCGCGGAGCAGCTCGCCCCGCTCGGACCGCAGCGCACCCGCGACGCGGTGCTCGGGCTGGTGAACACGCTGGTCGAGCTGCACGCAGTGGATCCGGCCGAGGTGGGACTCACGGACTTCGGGCGTCCGGAGGGTTTCCTCGAACGCCAACTGCGGCGCTGGGGCAAGCAGTTGGAAGCGTCCCGGAACCGCGAGCTGGCCGGGATCGACGAACTGCACGCGGCCCTGGGGCGCGCGCTCCCCGACTCCCCCGCACCGACCGTCGTGCACGGCGACTACCGGCTCGACAACGTACTGATCGGCGCCGACGACCGGATCAACGCGATCCTGGACTGGGAGATGTCCACGCTCGGCGATCCGCTGACGGATCTGGGGCTGCTGGTCATGTACAGCATCCCTCTCAAAACGGGCGACTCCCCCATCAGCACGACGGCTTCCGCCCTCGGGCACCCGGATCCGGCCGAGCTCGTCGAGCGATACGCCGCGCGCTCGGGGCGCGACGTGTCCGCCATCTCCTGGTACACGGCGTTCGCGTGGTTCAAGCTCGCCGTGATCCTGGAGGGCATCCACTACCGCTACACGCAGGGCCAGACGGTCGGCGCGGGATTCGACCGCATGGGCGAACTGACCCCCGTCTTCATCGAGCACGGCCTGACCACCCTTCAGGAAGGCTGATCCGCCATGGACTTCGCATTCGACGCGCGCACCGAGGAGCTGCGCCATCAGCTGCTCGCCTTCATGGACGAGTACGTCTATCCGGCGGAGACCGTGGCGGAGGAGCAGCGCGCTCAGCTGGCGTCGCCGTGGGACACCCCGGCCGTGGTCGAGGAGTTGAAGGCCGAGGCCCGCAGCCAGGGGCTGTGGAACCTCTTCCTGCCGGACTCCCGGTACGGTGCCGGACTCACCAACCTCCAGTACGCGCCGCTCGCCGAAATCACCGGCCGCAGCCCGCACTTGGCGCCCACCGCGCTGAACTGCGCCGCGCCCGACACGGGCAACATGGAGGTGCTCACGCAGTTCGGCGACGAGCAGCAGAGGAAACAGTGGCTGGAGCCGCTGCTCGCCGGTGAGATCCGTTCGGCGTTCGCGATGACCGAGCCCGAGGTGGCCTCGTCCGACGCCACGAACATCACCACCCGCATCGAGCGGTCCTCCGACGGCTCCGCCGAGTACGTCATCACGGGCCGCAAGTGGTACATCTCCGGGGCCATGAATCCGGACTGCAAGATCTTCATCGTGATGGGCAAGACGGACCCGGAGGGGTCCGACCTCCGCCGTCAGCAGTCCATGGTGCTCGTGCCGCGCGACACTCCCGGTGTCGAGATCCGGCGCGCCATGCAGGTGTACGGCTACGAGGACCACTCCCACGGCGGGCACGCAGAGGTCTCCTTCCATCAAGTCCGGGTCCCCGTGGGCAACTTGGTAGGCGAGGAGGGAAGCGGCTTCGCCATCGCGCAGGCGCGGCTCGGCCCCGGTCGGATCCACCACTGCATGCGGCTGATCGGGATGGCCGAGCGGGCGATCGAGCTGATGTGCCGCCGGGCCGTGTCCCGTACGGCCTTCGGCAAGCCGCTGGCCCAGCAGGGCGTGGTCCAGAACTGGATCGCCGACGCCCGGGTGGCCGTCGAGCAGCTGCGCCTGCTGGTCCTGAAGACCGCCTGGATGATGGACACGGTCGGCAACAAGGGCGCCCACACCGAGATCCAGGCCATCAAGATCGCCACTCCCCGTACGGTCGTCGACATTCTCGACAAGGCGGTCCAGCTGCACGGCGCGGGTGGCGTGAGCCAGGACTTCCCGCTGGCCGAACTGTGGGCGAGCGCGCGGACGTTGCAGCTCGCCGACGGTCCCGACGAGGTGCACCAGCGGTCGCTGGCGCGGCAGGAGATCAAGAAGCACCTGTGAGGCGGGCGAGGCCGGTGAAGGGCGATCACGGCACCGGGGCCGGTGAAGGTGCATGACGGGAGGGCCGGTGAGGGCGCGTGTGCCCTCACCGGCCCTGTCCCCCGAGCGGTGTTGGTCAGTTTCGGGTGGTCGCGCTGAGCGTCCAGCCCTGTCGGCACTTCAGGCCGAACGTGCCCTTGTCGCAGCCCTCGACCTTGAAGCTGTAGGTCCCGGTGGTGTGCTTGCGGACCCACATTCCGCCGGAGGTGCCGCCGCGCAGGGTGACCTGCGTGCCGCCCGCGTCGGCGGCGCTGGTGTAGCGGACCAGGAAGACGCCGTAGTGGTACGGGTCCGTGGGGCCCCAGTTGAAGTACGCGTAGCCGTTGCGCTCCCAGGCGGCGACCACCATCTCCGGGCCCTGGCGGGGCGACAGGGTCACGTTCCCGCTGTCGAAGTACTGGCGCTTGCCGAGCTTCGTCCCGTTCGTCGACTTGACGATCAGCACCTCGCTCCGCGGGCAGCCGAGCATGCCGTTCACACCGCCCAGATCGCTCCAACGCTCGTAGATGTAACTGTTGCTGAGCTGGTGTCCGCACGCCGTCGGCGGCCCTGCGGGAGCGGCCGTGGCGGCGGGCACCGCCGCCGTGCCGCCGAGCGCGAGTGCCGAGCCCACCGCGAGGCCCGTCAGACGCCGGTTCACTGAAAGCATCACTGTTCTCCCCCGTCAGCCGGGCCGGCGGCTCTTCCACCGGCCCGCTGCAACGAGCATCGGGCCACGGGGGCCCGGGAGTTGAGAGGGTGCGGCCGGGCGGTCGCCGGGAGTTCTCCCGGGTGGACCGGGAACCGTTCCCATGACACCCGGGCGGCCGACCAGGACGATGGCTCACATGGACGACCAGTACGGGCGGACCCGGCGGCGCACGGTCATCGCGTATGTCCTGCTGGTCCTGGCGCTGACGCAAGTGGCCGTGGGGGCGGGGGCGTTGGCGGTCGCCGGGGTTTCCGTGGCGGACCTGGTCCGCTACGACATGGTCATCGACATGGCGAACGGTCTCGCCTATCCCGTCTGCGGCACGGTGATCGCGCTGCACCGCCCGCGCAACCCCATCGGATGGCTGCTGATCGTCTACGGGCTGGGCCACGCGTTCACCGGGCTGTCCATCGGCCTCGCGGTCGTGGGACTGCGCGCGGGCTGGTCACCGGAGGCGCTGCACGCGCTCACCACGATCGGCCGTCACACCTGGATCGTCGCGAGTTCGACCGCGTTCGTGTTCGTGTTCTTCCTGTTTCCCGACGGACGGCTGCCCGGCCACCGCTGGCGGTGGGCGCTGGTCGTCCAACTGGTGACATCGCCAATGGACTTCGCGGTCTGGGCCCGATACGACTGGGGGCTGTTCCAAGGGACCGCGGCCCAGCCCTCGTACCTCCCGGTGCCACCCGGCTGGTTGTCCGTCATCGAGCGTGTGGTGACAGCCAAGGCCTGTCTCGTGCTGGCCACCATCATCGCCGTCATGTGGCTGCGATACCGGCGCGGCGGTGAACAGGACCGCCGTCAGCTGCTGTGGCTGTTCGCCGGGGTACTGCCGCTGGTGCTGAGCGTCATGCTGCAGGCCTTCGGCTTCCCTCCCGTCTACACGTCGTACGGCACCCTGTTGCTGCCGGTCGCCATCGTGATCGCCGTGATCCGCCACGAACTGCTCGACATTCGGCTCGTCGTCTCCAGGGGCCTGCTGTACGGGGCGCTCACCGTCGGAGTGGTCGCCGCCTATGTCGGCCTCGTCACCTTCTTCCAGACGCTCATCGACCCCCAACCCGGGCTGCTGGGGCCCGCCTTCATCACCGTCGTCCTCGCCGTCACCTTCGAACCGGCCCGGCGCCGATTGCAGCGCACAGTGGACCGAGCCCTCTACGGGGACCGGCACGACCCCGTCCGGGCGGTCTCCCGGATCGGTGAGCGGCTCGCCGGGGGTGGTGTCGGTGCAGTGCCCGAGGCGGTGGGTGAGGGGCTGCGTCTGCCGTATGTGCGGCTGGCCGCGAAGTCCGGCGTGGCGGGTGGCAGTTGGGGAACACCGGGGAAACTCACGCATGCCGTGCCGTTGGAGTACGACGGCCGCGCGGTCGGTGAGCTGGTGATCGGGCTGCGCCCCGGCGAGCAGCAGCCCGCACCGGCCGATCTGGCGGTGCTCGAACTGCTCGCGGTGCCGCTGGCCGCCGCCCTGCACGCCACCGACCTCTCCCGCCAGCTCCAGCTCTCCCGGGAGCGGATCGTGGCCGCGCGGGAGGAGGAGCGCCGCCGGATCCGCCGGGATCTGCACGACGGGCTCGGACCTACGCTCGCCGGGGCCGCCTTCCAGGCCGACGCCGTACGCAATCTGCTCGCCTTCGATCCGGAGCGGGCGGCAGGACTGCTCGTCGAGCTGCGGGCCGAGATCGGCGGGGCGGTCGGGGAGATCCGTCGCCTGGTGGACGGGCTGCGGCCGCCGGACCTCGACCAGCTGGGGCTCCTCGGCGCCCTGCGCGAACGCTCGGCACGGCTGTCCTGGAGAGCGGACGGCACACCCGTCGTCGTACGGATGCAGGCTCCTGAGCTGCTGCCGCCGCTGCCCGCCGCCGTGGAGGTCGCGGCCTACCGCATCGCGACCGAGGCGCTCACCAACGCGGCCCGGCACGCCCGGGCCTCCTGCGTCGACCTTCGCATCGAGATCGGCGACGGGCTGCGCCTGGAGGTGTGCGACGACGGCTCCCCCGTCGACGAGGAGACCGCGTGGCGCCCCGGCGTGGGCATCACGTCGATGCAGGAGCGCGCCGCGGAGCTCGGCGGCAGCTGCGTGGCGGGCCGGGGCCGCGTGGTGGCGACCCTGCCGCTCGGGGACCCGCCGTGACGGGGCACGAACGGCACGGCGGCCCGGGAAGCCCGGGAGAGCCTGAAGAGTTGCGGAGGCGGGGCATGGAGTCGGAATCGGAGTCGGAGCGCGCGGGGCCCACACGCGAGGACGGCCCGCAGCCGGTGCGAGCGAGGGGTGGCGAGACGGAAGGCGGCGCGCAGCCGGTCCGGGACGGCGGTGGTGAGACGGAGGGAGGCCCGCAGCCCGGGCAGAACGGCGGTGGCCAGACGGAAGACGACCTACAGGCAGGCCAGAACAACCGTGGCCAGACGGAAGACGACCCACAACCCGGACGGGGCGATGACGGCAGGACGAGGGACAGCGCGCAGCCGGTCCGGGGCCGCGGCGGCGGGACGGAGGACAACTCGCGGCCCGTCCGGGGTGGTGGTGAGGCGGAGGGTGTGCTCAGGGTCGTGCTCGCTGACGATCACCCCGTCGTGCGTACGGGGCTGGCAGCGTTGTTGGAGTCCGTGCGGGACGGGACGCCGCGGGTGTCCGTCGTGGGGGTCGCCTCCGGTGGGCGGGAGGCGGTGCGGGCCGCCGTGACGCTGCGCCCGCATGTGGTCGTGATGGACATCCGGATGCCGGACATGAACGGCATCGAGGCGACGCGGGAGATCGGCCGGGTGGCGCCCGCGGTGGCGGTGCTGATGCTCACCATGGTCGAGGAGGACGACTCGGTGTTCGCGGCGATGCGCGCCGGGGCCCGCGGCTACGTGCTCAAGGGCGCGGGGCAGGACGAGATCGTCCGGGCGATCAGAGCGGTGGCCGCCGGAGAGGCGATCTTCGGGCCGGGCGTGGCACGGCGCGTGCTCGGCCAGCTGAGCCGTCCGCTGCCACAGCCCGACCCGTGCCCGGCGCTCACCCCGCGCGAACGGGACGTCCTCACGCTGATCGCCGCGGGGACACCCAACGCGACCGTGGCGGCCCGGCTCGGGCTGTCCCCGAAGACGGTCAGCAACCACATGTCCGCCGTGCTCGCGAAGCTGGGCGTGGCGGACCGCACGGAGGCGGTGGCCTGGGCCCGCGACGCGGGACTCGGGCCGGCCGTGGATCCGTGACCCCGCGGGGCCTCAGGGCGCCTCAGGGCCGCAGCGCGCGCAGCAGCAGGTCGGCCAACTGGTCGGCGACCTGCTGCGGGGTGAGCGGGCCGTCGGGCCGGTACCACGTAGACAGGTGGTGCACGGAACCGAAGTGGTAGTCGACGACGAGGTCGGCGGGGGTGGCCGTGGAGAAGACGCCCTTCTTCTGGCCCTCCTCGACGAGCGCGCGGAAGCGCTCGTGGTACCGGCGGCGCTCGGCGCGTACCTGCTTGTGCTTCTCCGGGCTGAGGTGGTGCATGGAGCGGAAGAAGATCGACGCGTCGTCGAGGTTGTCGATGGTCGTGACGACCACGTCGGCCGCAGCGCCCCGCAGCCGCTCCTCGACGGGCGCGTCGGCGCCCGCAAAGGCGTCCAGTCGCTCCTGCTGAAGGCGCAGCACGCGCGCGTAGACCTCGTGCAGGAGGTCGTCCTTGGAGCCGAAGTAGTGGTAGAGCGCCCCCTTGGTGACGCCCGCCGCCTCGACGATCTCCTGCACGGAGGTCCGGTCGTAGCCCTGCTCGGCGAAGAGCCTGGTGGCGGCGGCCAGCAGCCGCTGCGGCACGGGCGTACTGTCACCGTCCGTCGTTCTGGGCACTGCCGCCACCTGCCTTCCTTGATGTTGTGGCTGTCCTACGGGCTCTTGTGCGATCGGGAACGCAGCTCCCGATGCAGGATCTTGCCACTCGCCGTCTTCGGCGGGTCGGGCAGGATCTCCACCCGCCGCGGAAAACCGTGAGCGGCCGGGCGCCCGTCCCCGCGGTCGACCACGCCCGGCCGACCGCTGACCACGTACAGCCGGGCGTCGGTCACTGACCGGCCTCCCACTTCTGCTGGATGTGGTTCATGTTCGTCAGCCAGCGGTCGGGGTTCGCGGCCCGCACCTGGTAGTACTCGGCGACCTCGGGGTGCGGCAGGATCAGGAAGCGGTCCTCCTCCATCCCGGCGAAGAGTGCGTCGGCGACGTCCTCGGGCTCGATGGCGCTGGGCTGGAGCACCAGGGCGCCCGCGCTGCCGGTGGCGGCGAGCATGTCCGTGCGCACGCCCTGCGGACAGATCGCGTGGACCTTCAGACCGCGGTGGCGGTACGTCAGCGACAGCCACTCGGCGAAGGCGTACGCACCGTGCTTGGTGACGGCGTACGGCGCGGCGCCGATCATGGTGAGCAGTCCGGCCGCCGAGACCGTGGAGACGAAACGGCCGCTGCCGCGCTCCAGCCAGGCCGGGAGCAGCTCGTGGGCCGCGCGTACGTGCGCCATGACGTTGACGTCCCAGGCGAGCGCCCAGACCTGTTCGGCGGCCGCCTCCGTCCCGCCCGAGCCGACGCCCGCGTTGGCGCAGTACACATCGACCGTGCCGCCGAGGGCGTCCCTGGCCTCCGCCACGATCGCGGACGCGTCGCCCGGCACCGCGATGCCGCCGATCTCGTCGGCCACTGTCTTCGCCTTGGCGGCGTCCAGGTCGTTGACGACGACCCTGGCCCCCGCGGCGGCGAAGCGGCGGGCCAGCGCGGCTCCGATTCCGCCCCCCGCTCCAGTGACGATCACTCCGGCATCCTGCACGGCTTCCACCATCGGTCTCCTTCGAGGCGACGAGAATCGGTCTGTCTCCGCACCAGACTAACCAGTCGGTATGTCGTGAGGAAAGGGCCGCTTCGGGGCGCGGGCCGTGACGTCTGCGGCTCCGCCGCGCGGACGCGACCAGCCAGGGCTGCCTGCGGGCTACGAACTTCCGGCGGAAGCGCTTAGCGTGCCTGTGCCAACCTTCCGCGATCACGGAGGTCCCCCATCATGCGCCTGTCCCGACGAACCCTGCTCGCCGCCGGCACGGGCGCGGTGGGCCTGACCGCCCCTCCGGCTGCCGCAGCGGGAGAGAGACAGCTGCGTACCGGCTTCGAACGCCTGGCCGCGGGCGGCTACGCCCCCCTCGACGGACAGCGCGTCGGCGTCGTCACCAACCCCACCGGCATCACCCGCGACGTGCGCCACATCGTCGACGTCATGCACGCCGACGACCGGGTGAACCTGATCGCCGTCTTCGGCCCCGAGCACGGCTTCCGCGGCACCGCGCAGGCGGGCGGCTCGGAGGGCCGTTACGACGACCCGGCGACCGGGCTGCCCGTCTACGACACGTATCTGAAGAGCGGTCAGCCGCTCGCCGACATCTTCACCGCTTCCGGCGTGGACACGATCGTCTTCGACATCCAGGACGTGGGCGCGCGTTTCTACACGTACATCTGGACGCTGTACGACTGCATGGACGCGGCCCGGCTGGCGGGCAAGCGCTTCGTGGTGCTCGACCGGCCGAACCCGGTGACCGGCCGGGCGGCCCAAGGTCCCGTCCTGCACAAGGAGTTCGCGACCTTCGTCGGACGAGAACCCATCGCGCAGGCGCACGGGATGACGGTCGCGGAGCTGGCACGGCTGTTCAACGGGGAGTTCCTGGCGACGCCGGTGCCGCTGGAGACCGTACTGATGTCGGGGTGGCGGCGCTCGGATTTCTATGACGCCTCGGGTCTCCCCTGGGTGCCGCCCAGCCCCAACATGCCGACGGCCGACACCGCGCTGGTGTACTCGGGTACCTGCCTCTTCGAGGGGACGAACCTGTCGGAGGGGCGGGGCACGACCCGCCCGTTCGAGCTGCTCGGCGCGGAGGGCATCGACCGGAGCTGGGCCGAGGCGGTCGGACAACTCGGGCTGGACGGCGTGCACTTCAGGGAGGCGTACTTCGCGCCCACCTTCTCCAAGTTCCAGGGCCGGACCATCGGCGGGGTGCAGGTCCACGTGCACGACCGGGGCGCGTACGACCCCGTGCGCACCGGTGTCGCGCTCCTGGTGACCGCCAAGAAGGTCTGGAGCGGCTTCACTTGGCGCGCCGACAACTGGATCGACAAGCTGACCGGGTCCACGAGCGTCCGCACGATGATCGACGCGGGGGCGTCGGCCGACGAGGTCGTGGCCGCCTGGCAGGACGAGCTGGCGGCGTTCCGACGCGTACGCAAGGAGTACCTGGTGTATCGGTGAGGTGTGCAGCGCCTGGGGGTCAACGACTGTTGGCCACCGACTGTTGGCCACCGATTATTGGCAAACGACTGTTAGCAAACGACTGTTGACAAACGAGCCGCTGGTCAAGGATCGGCTGATCAAGGAACCACTCGTCAACGACTGTTGGCCAATGACCGTTGGCCAACGAGCGTGGGGGAACACTCGTTGGCCAACAGCCGTAGGTACGGGTAGCGGTAGCGCTACCGCTAGCCGTACCGGTATCGCACCGTCACCGGTGCGAGGTGTACTCCACCACCTGCTGGAAGGTCGGACGGTTCTGCCAGCTGATGCTGTAGTGCTTGATGCCGCCGAGCGGACGGTGGATGACCGAGTCGGCGCACCACTGGTTGCCCGCGGCGCAACTGGCGTCGCCCGGGTAGACCTGAGCCGCGGTCTTGCCGGCCGCCGTCTTGAGGGTGTTGATCAGGACGTCCCGGCAGCCGGTGAGGGTGCCGCCGCCGCAGTACTTCTGCGCCAGACCGCCCTGCACCGACTCACCGAGCACCGCTCGGATGTCCTTGTCGACGTAGCTCCACCATCCGTACTGGAAGGAGCTTCCCGCGTGCGAGCCGGTCGGGCCGTGTCCGGCCGAGGGCGCCTCGTCGATGGGAAGGTTGTTGGTGATGGCGGTGTACAGACCGGTGCCGAGGCCCGGTTTGAACTCGGCCTCCACCAGCAGTGGCCACCACGCGTCCAGGATGCGGATGGCGTCGGCATTGGCGTAGGTCTTCGAATTGAACGCGGTCTCCGTGCGTTTCGACCCCGCTGTCACCCAGGTGGAGAGCTGGCTGACGGCCGCCGCGGCCGCGGTGTCGGTGACCGGCTGGCTGTTGATGACCTTCAGCAGGTCCGGGAGCACGTCCTCCGCCCGTAGATCCGCGAGCGAGGCGTCCGCCATCGCCTTCACGAGCGCGGATCTGGTCACGCCTCCCGCGGTCACGAGTTTCTTCACGCGGTCGTCGATGAGGTTGCCTCGATGGACGGAGCCGTTGCCCCAGGGGGCTGTCGCGTAGTCCGCGGCCACCTTGTTGTTCCAGGAGACGTAGTAGTCCTGGTCGATGTCGTTGGGATGCGCCGACGCCGGGGTGTAGGTGGCGGTGTTCGTCGCCCCGTTCCAGCCCTGCCACTCGTACGCGGTCTGCGCCCACACCGGGAACTCGGCGTCTACGCCGGCGGCGCGCACCGGGTTGTTGCCGCTGTTGTAGTACGCGGTGTGGGTCGAGTCCGCGTAGAACCAGTTGAAGGTGTAGTTGATGTGCTGTGCCGCGGACTGGAAGGTCTCCGGGCTCTTGACGTAGTCCGGGTCGTTGAACATCTGGAAGCCGATGATCGAGTCGGCCTCGTGCATGTAGGAGGAGCGCAGGGTGGTGTACGCGACCTTTTTGCCGCCGACCGTCGCCCGATGGGTCACCGGACCGTACTTGGTGCGGTAGACCTGCATGCGGTACGAGCCCGCGGCGGTGGGGTCGGCGGTGGTCGGTACCCACGCGTTGGTGTGCTCGACCTTGTCCATGGCCGTGCAGGTGCCGTGGTAGAGGTAGTGGTAGTCGTCCTGGCACAGCTCGACGGCGTACGTGTCGATGATGTCCTGGCCGGAGGTCGTGGCACTCCAGGAGTAGTCCTGGCCGCGCCCGAGTTCGACGTAGAAGCTCAGACCCGCGAACGAGGCGCCACGGGCGCTGAGCCCCGGGCCCTGGATCTCCTGGAGCATCAGGAGCTGTGGCGCGAAGTAGCCGGTCTGGGGACCGAAGACGGCGATCGGGTGGCCGCTCGCCGTGTGATCGCCGCTCACCACCAGGGCGTTGGACATGCCCTTCTTGGCCGAGGAGAGGGCGGTGGCGGCCGCCGTGGCCGAGGTGCTGCTCGCGGTCGCGCTGGCCGCGCTGCCGGTGCGGTCGAAGACCAGCGGCTCCTCGGTCAACGTACCGGCGTCGGGCAGTGCCTGACCCTGCGCGACGGCGGGCTTGGCCGCGTACGGGAAGCTCTGGCCGTCGTGGAGGGTGAGGGCGGCCTCGGGGTCGTTGCGCTCACGGAAGGACTCCCAGATCTTGGTGCCCTCCACCACGCCGTACTGGGACTGGGCGGCGAGCAGGGAGACGGCGTTGTTGACCTCGCCGCCGCCTCCGGAGCCGAACAGCGAGCCGATGACGGAGGCCAGCGCGACCAGGTCGGTGAGCTTGAAGTGGTCGATGGTCCCGGCGTTGGTGATGGAGTCCTTGTGTCCGGTCAGGACGTACTCGCCGGGGAAGTAGCGGCCGCTGTCGGAGGCGTCTATGTAGGCGTTGACGCCGGCGAGGTAGGCGTTGACGTCGGCGAGCGCCTGCTGGCCACGGGCGCCGTTGTTGGTGGTGACGCTGTCGATCTGAGCCTGCAGTTCGGCCTCGGTGTAGGGCGCTGTACGCCAGAACTGCTGCTCAAGGCCCTGGTTGGAGGGGTCACCGCCCGCGAAGGGGGTCAGCGTGCCGCGTCCGACGTGCCGGAAGACGTCCATCAGCCACAGCCGGTCCTGCGCGGCGGCGTATCCGGCGCCGTACTCGGTGCCGTAGCGGGTGGTGCCGGTGATGTGCGGAACGCCGGTCTTCTTGTCACGGACGATCGTGACGTCGGTGCGCCCGCCGGGGTTCGTCGTCGACTCGACCTGGTCGGCGGCGACACCGAACGAGGCGTCGTTGAAGAAGTCGTTGATCTTGGTGTCGGTGAGTCCGGTGTAGCCCGAGGCCAGGTTCGCGTAGGGGCCGAGCTGGTCCTCGGCGTGGGCCGGCTGGATACCGAGGACCTGGTTGAGCAGGACCTGAGCGAGGGTGGCGTTGCCGTTCTCACCGGGCGGCATGATGTCGGAACACTGATTGCCGCAGTAGTCGTTTGCCGCAGCCGCCGTGACCGCCGTACCCGCGGCCGACGCTTGGGTAAGGGGAGACAAAAGGCCGGCAATGAGAAGGCATACGGATGTCGCCTTCAGGAACTTGGGCAATCTGCGGGGAGTTCTCAGTCTGTCCAGGATGGTGCGTGCGGTGCGCCGTGGCATGACAGCTCCTCGCGATGGGGGGTGGGCCGGACGTTACCGCCGGTATCCCCGTGTTTGAAGATGAACATGCGTCACTTTTTGGGATCGGGTACTCCCCAGGGAGCGACGGCGCCACGGCGCTGCCCCGCCGAGGCAACTGATGGGCGGACAACAGGCAGCTCACAGCGTTCGGAGGTAGGTCATAAGGGGTTCGGCAGATGACCTCCTGAAGGTCATCGGAAATCGGATGGAGCCGAATCGCTTGTCGATACGTCTATTCGGCGAAGTCCGCGCGACAACGCCGAAGTGACCGAAGTACAGGTGCAGGTGTGACGGAGGTGCAGGGCGATGGCCGGTTTCCGGAGTCTGGCGAGACAGGTGCGAGATCCGAGGAGTGATCTGGCACTGCGGCGCTACTCACTGCGCAAGTGCCTTGAAAGGTTCGCCCCTTACGGACATCGGGCGACCTGGGACCATCTGTCCTCGCGGGCCGGGTTCGGCCCCGAGGACCGCTCCCCCGATCCGGCGCGGCTCGTGGCCGCACTGGACGAGCTGGAGGAAGCCCGTTCCGTATGGCTCGCCTACGAGGTCGGGTTCGCGGAACGGCGCAAGAAGGAGAAGCACGACGGGTTGCGCAGGCCGGGCACCGTCGACGACTGGCACCGGCTGACCTGGGGCGGCTTCGGGGTCGCCTGGTGCGACGACCCACGGATCCACCCTCATGAATCGCTGGCCGAGGTGCTGCGCCGGCTGATCACCGCCTTGGAGCGCGAACCGGGCGCGGTGTGCCCGGTGTGCGTGGGCGAGCGCCTCGACTGGAAGTACGACCTGGCTCACGAACCCTCGTCCGGTCCTGTCTGCACGCGTTGCGGAATCGTGGTTCCGCGACCTGTTCTCACCCCGGAGGCGCTGGCGGAGGCCAGGCGCGGGCGGCGGCTTCTTATATCGGCGTGAGTACGCGACTGGGTTCCTGAGTGCGCCGCTGGGTGCGTGCGTGCATCCCGGGTGCGTGCGGGCACCTCTGGGTGCGGGAACTGCGGGTGAGCTGTTCGGCGCGGGTTGCTTGCGGGTGAGCTGTTCGGCGTGAAGGGCTGCGTGTGAGCTGTTCGTCGCGGGTTGCTTGCGGGTGAGCTGTTCGGCGTGAAGGGCTGCGTGTGAGCTGTTCGCCGTGAAGCGGCTGCGTGAGAGCCGTTCGCCGAGGAGCGGCTGCGGGTGAGCCGTTCGCTGCGGATTTCCCGCGGGTGAGCAGTCCGACGCGGGTTGCCTGCCGGTGAGCCGTCCGCCGCAGGGTGGACGGCTGCAGGGTGATCCGTTCGCTGCGGAGCGGCTGCGGCTGGGCGCCCAGCCGCACGATGCCGCGTCCCTCCGCACGATGTCGCGTTCCCGGCGGGCGCGGCGCGCGAAGCGGTGTTGTCAGTGCCGGCTGGCACTATCGAGGCATGGTGCAGGTCTGTGTGAACGGAACCCGGGGCGCCGGTGACGGTGCCGTCGTGCCGCTGTCGCCCGGCTCGATGGCCGCGTCCGCGGCGGAGGCTGTCGCGGCCGGCGCATCGGACATCCATGTCCATCCCAAGTCGCCCTGTGGGCACGACACGTTGTCACCGAGGGCCCTTACGCCGACGCTCGAAGCGATACGGGCACGGGTGGGCGTCCCGGTCGGCGTGACCACCGGCGCGTGGGCCGAGCCGGATCCCGCGGCCCGCGTGGAGCGCGTGCGTTCCTGGACGGTGCTGCCCGACCACGCCTCGGTCAACTGGCATGAGCCGGGCGCCGAGGAGGTGGCGGCGGCGCTCCTCGACCGCGGAATCGGCGTGGAGGCGGGCATCTGGTCCGGCACGGACGGCGCGGAGCGGTTCGCGGCGTCGCCGCTGGGTCCACAGGTGCTGCGCGTACTGGCCGAGGTGCTGGACACCTCCGCCGACACGGCGGAGGAGTCCGCCCACGCCCTGCTGTCCGACCTGGGCACGGCCCACGGCCGCCCCATCCTGCTGCACGGCATGGAGGGCGGCACCTGGCCGGTGCTGCGCCTCGCGGGGAGGCTGGGCCTCGCCACCCGGATCGGCCTGGAGGACACATTGCTGCTGCCGGACGGCGAACGGGCCATATCCAACGGCCAGTTGGTGGCGGAAGGACTCGTCCAGCACCAGCACCAGCACCAGTACGGGCGGGAACGGCGCACGTCGTAGAGCCGGGAAGGGCATCTGCGACATACGGGGCTCGGAGTGCGGCTCAGCCGCACTCCTCCCGCTCCTTTCGCTGAGCGTCGGCCCGCTTGTCCGGTCCCTCGGCCGGGCGGGCGCGTTCCGCCATGAGGCGGGATCCTGTCAGTCGGTCGCCGAAGACGTCGTCCGGGTTGGAGAGCACACAGGTCTCCAGAGACAGGCAGCCGCAGCTGATGCAGTCCGTCAGATGGTCCCGCAGGCGGCCCAACTGCTTGATGCGCTCCTCGAGTTCGGAGCGCCAGGCCTCCGAGAGGCGGGCCCAGTCCTCCTTCGTCGGGGTGCGCTCCTCGGGGAGTTCGGCGAGCGCCTCACGGATGGTGGCAAGCGGGATGCCGACGCGTTGCGCGGCGCGCACGAAGGCGACGCGGCGCAGCGCGTCCCGGTGATAGCGGCGTTGGTTGCCGGTGGTGCGGCGGCTGTTGATGAGGCCCTTGGACTCGTAGAAGTGCAGGGCGGAGACGGCGGCGCCACTGCGCGCCGAGAGCTGGCCGACGGTCAGCTCGTGGATCTTCTCGGGGATCTGGGGCACCCCTCCAACCCTACCGACCTCGCCACACGTGAGGTCATTGACATCAGACCCGCACCCGACCATGCTAAGCAGTCGCTTAGACATTGAGACGCGGGAGGCCAGGGACATGGCAGAGCCGAGGATCTTCGAGTCCGCCGACGAACTGAAGGCCGCGGTGGGCGAGCAGTTGGGCCACAGCGACTGGCTGGACATCGACCAGAAGCGGATCGATCTGTTCGCGGACGCCACGGGTGACCACCAGTGGATCCACGTGGACCCCGAGAAGGCCGCCGCGGGCCCCTTCGGCACGACCATCGCGCACGGCTATCTGACGCTCTCACTGCTCCCCGCGCTGGTACCGCAGGTGATGCGCGTCGACGGCGTGAAGATGGGCGTCAACTACGGCACCAACAAGGTCCGTTTCCCCGCGCCCGTCCCGGTGGGCTCACGGCTGCGCGCCACCGCCGTCCTCACGGAGGTCACCGAGACGGGCGGCGGCGTCCAGGTCACGGCCTCGGTGACGATCGAGCGCGAGGGCGGCGACAAGCCGGTGTGTGTGGCGCAGTCGGTGTCGCGCTACTACTTCTGAGCCGATTCCCGGGGACCCAGGGGCGTGGGCGTGCAGTGGGCCAGGGGGTGACCCAGGGGCCGGGGCCCGCACGGGCTACGGCTTCGCTCCCACCATCCGCAGTACGAGGTCGGCATAGAGCGCGCCGACCTCGTCGGGGGTCCTGGGTCCGTTGACGTTGAACCAGCGCGCCACGTCGATGCAGAGCGAGAGCACGGCGAGTGTGGTGCCCGGCACGTCCGGGACGTCGAACTCGCCCGCCGCGACGCCGTCCTGGATGATGCCGCGCACGGCGGCGTCGGTCTGACGGCGCAGGGCCACGATCTCCGCGCGGGCCTCGGGACCGAGCGCGTCGAGCTCGTACTGCACGACGCGCGCGGTGGTGTGCTGCGCGGCATGCCACCGTACGAAGGAACGCACGGCATCCGCGAGCCGCTCGGCGGCGCTGCCGTCACGCTCCGCCGCGGTCCGCAGAATGTCGATCGCCCTGTCGTGCCCGATCCGGCTGATCCGGTGGAGCAGCTCTTCCTTGGTCTTGTAGTGGATGTACAGCGCGGCCGGGCTCATACCGGCGCGGCCCGCGATGTCCCGGGTAGTCGTCGCGTGGTATCCGCGCTCGGCAAAGGCCTCCACTGCGGCGACGAGCAGCCGCCGGGCCGCGTCCGGGGTGACCTCGGCCCACGGCTGCACCTCGGTGCCGGCCGTCCCCTCCGCCGTACTCATCGCTGGTTCGCCCCTTCCACTGGCAGGGTGACACCATACCCCCGAACCTGAGCGAGCGCTTAGACCGCCCGCTCAGCGCAGCACGAAACCCGTCAGAGCTTCTCGAAGGGGCTGTAGAGCCGACTCGCCGACTGCGCGTCCTGCTTGTCCCGGATCACCTTCGCCAGCGTGAAGGACGACGTCACCAGATAGAGGACGGCGATGCCCAGGAAGGAGCGCACCCAGGCGTTGGCGTCCAGCTTGAAGATGCCGATGGCGGTCGCGACGATGGCGACGGCGAAAGAGGCGACCGCCTGGCCGTAGAAGGCGGCGGTGGACTGCTGCTTGACCGGTGACTCACTCATGGGGTCCAGAATCGGCCGTGGCCCGGGGAACCGTATCCGCCCGGATACTCAGACATGTACTCAGCTTGTTCTTTAAGCTTTCAACCCTTGTAGGGCGATGGGTGTCTTCTCGCGTCGGACGGTTTTGCCCACGTCGTAACCGGTTGCCGGTGCCATTTCTCGTGCCGGGTGGTCGTCCGGGGCCGTGGAGTTTCGGCGCTCGGTCGGCCGCTTCCGGTTCCCGCAGGCCGGATCAACGTGCCGTCGACCAGCGGAAGTTCGCCTTTGTGGTCGAGCCAGGATGAGTGGTGGGGCAGCCTCGGGTGACCCGGTCCCATGCCTGTGTGACGGCCTTGCCGTATTTCGATGTTGCCGTGCGGGTGGTGACGGCCGGGTCGGGCCAGGTCTCCGCTACGGCGATGGCGGTAGCGGCGTCGGCCGGACCGAGGCGGACCGCGTCCAGGATCTGCGTCCAGGACGTGGCGCCCATCTCCAGTACGGCGACAAAGGAATACGGCCGGCCGGGAATGAACTGTGAGGCCGTCCTCGGCCGGCCGTAGACGGGTCACGTGCCCCTTGGTCGGAGCACATGATCAGACGAAGGCCGCCCTGGCGTCCGGCGAACACCCAGCAGGGCTACCCAGTTCGAGACGCTGCTCGAGGCCCGTTGATGAGCAAACTCACTCAGGCAGAGCCACGGTGAGATCCACCTCGACGAGTTGTCCGGGAAAGCCCAACTGGGCGACCCCCAGGAGCGTGCTGGCGGTGGTGAACGCCGGGCCGATGGCAGAGTCGGTGAGCCGACGCCACGCGGCTGAGAGCGCGTCCCTGTCGTCGCTCCGCACGTAGATCACCGACCGCACCACATGGTGCGGCTGGGCCCTCACGGCCGTGAGGGCAGTGAACGCGTTGGCGGCCACCTGGTCGACCTGCGTCTCAAGGGAACCGGAACCGACGAGGTCGCCGTTTCGATCAAGCGGACACTGCCCCGCCAGATAGGCCGTACGGCCGGTCTCCACCACGGTGACGTGGTGGTAGCCAGGCGTTTCATGCAACTGCTCGGGGTTGATGCGGGTGATTTTCTCAGTCATGTACGCGAGTCTGACCAGGGTGCGGCCGGCACGCACCGCAATTTCTTCCACCGGCAGGCACTCCGCAACCGCAACTACCCGAGGTTGAAGAACGAAGGACCAGCTCAGACCCACGCCTGGAAGGACAAGCTCAGAAAGCGGAGACCCCGGTCAGCGCCCGTCCGATGACCAGCTTCTGGATCTGGCTGGTGCCTTCGTAGAGGGTCATCACGCGGGCGTCGCGCAGCAGCTTGCCCACCGGGTACTCGTCGATGTAGCCGTAGCCGCCGAAGACCTGGAGGGCGTTGTTCGCGGCGCGCACGGCGGCCTCGGACGCGAAGAGCTTGGCCTTGGAGGACTCGGTGGCGAACGGCAACCCGCGGTCCACGAGATCGGCCACCCTCCAGGTCAACAGGCGCGCCGCGTCCACGTCCAGGGCAATATCGCTGAGCAACTCCTGTACCAACTGGTGATGGGCGATGGTCCTGCCGAACTGCTCCCGCTCGGTCGCGTACGTCACCGCCGCGTCCAGTGCCGCCTGGGCTATGCCGACACAGCCGGCGGCCACCGACATCCGCCCCTTGGCGAGCGCGGACATGGCGACGGCGAAGCCCTTGCCCTCCGGCGCGAGCATCGCCGAAGCGGGGACGCGTACGTCCTCCAGGACCAGCTCCGCCGTGGCCTGCCCGCGTAGTCCGAGCTTGCCGTGGATGGTGCGGCGGGACAGACCCGGCGTGTCGGTCGGTACGAGGAAGGCGGAGACGCCCTTGTGCCCCGGGGCGTCGGTCGACCGGGCGAAGAGGAGTACGACATCGGCCCAAGTGCCGTTCGTGATGAACATCTTGGTGCCGTTGATGACGTAGTGGTCGCCCTCGCGCGTGGCCTTCGTCGACAGGCTGCCCGCGTCCGAGCCGGTGCCGGGCTCGGTGAGACCGAAGCATCCGACGTACTCACCCGAGGTCAGCCCCGGCAGCCACCGCCGCTTCTGCTCCTCGCTCCCCCGGTGCGCGATCGTCTTGGCGACGAGGCCCAGCGATACGGAGACGATCCCGCGCACGGAGGAGTCGCCGCGGCCCAGCTCCTCCGTCACCAGGCAGTACGCGAGGTGGTCGCCGCCACTGCCGCCGTACTCCTCGTCGATCGTGAGCCCGAGGAAGCCGACCTCGCCGAGTTTCTTCACCAGCGACCGGTCGATGTCCTCCGCACGGTCCCACTCGATGACATGGGGGGCGATCTCGCGGTCCACGAATTCCTTCGCGAGCCGCTGGACGGCGATCTGCTCCTCGCTGAGCTCCAGGTTCATGACGAGTCACCCACTACACTTTAATTAGCACTGCTAGTTTTCAGGTCCAGCCCTACTATGTGCGCCATGGCCCGACCGCGCAAGCCCCTCCTCAGCAGAGACCGCATCGTCGACGCGGCACGGGCGTTGGTGGACGCCGAGGGCCTGGCCGCCGTCTCGACGCGGCGGCTCGCGGCCGAGCTGGGGGTGAGCGGTCCGTCCCTCTACAACCACTTCCCGACCAAGGACCAGATCCTGGAGGCGGTCGCCGACTCGGTCAGCGCGCAGGTCGACCTGTCGATGTTCGAGGACGGCCGCGACTGGCGTACGGCTCTGCACGACTGGGCCATGTCCTACCGGGCGGCGTTGCGCGACCATCCGAACATCGTGCCGGTGCTGGCGCGGGGGCCTGGGCGGCGGCCCGCGGGGCTTCGGGTCGCGGACGCCGTCTTCGGTGCGATGGTCGAGGCGGGGTGGCCGGCGTCCCAGGCCACGTCCATCGGTGCGCTGATGCGCTACTTCATCATGGGGTCCGCCATCGGCTCCTTCGCCGGCGGATTCGTGGACGACGTGGCGGCGTACGATCCCGCGGACTATCCCCACCTCGGGCAGGCGCATCTCCTCGCGGAGCAGCAGGAGAAGGTCGACGAGCGGGCGTTCGAGACCGGGTTGCGGGCGTTGCTGGACGGGTTGGCGGTGCGGTTTGAGGGGTTGGGGCGGGAGGAGTGAGGTGGGGTTTTTCGCCCCCTCCGCCCCTGCCCGTCCCTTGTTCCTGGGGGCTGGCTGCCGCCCGGAGACCCCCGCATCGTGCTGAACGCGTTCGTCCTCAAACGCCGGACGGGCTGAAGATCTCCAGCGTCGGCCAGGGAAGGATCCAGCCCCTCCGGCGTTTGAGAAGCGGGGCCTGCGGCGGAGCCCCAGGAACATGGGACGGGCAGGGGCGAAGGGCGAATAAATCACCACCCACCACCCTTCGGCGGGCGCCGAAGTGTTCCCGGGGCATGCTGGACGGCATGACGAAGGCGAAGGACCCGGTGGGACCGGGGCTGGCGGCGTTGGCGGGGCTGATCGCCGATGAGACGCGGGCCGGCTTTCTGCTGGCGCTGCTCGACGGGCGGGCGTGGACCGCCGGTGAACTGGCCCGGCAGGCCGGAGTCGCCGCGTCGACCGCCAGCGAACACCTGGGCAAACTCGTCGCGGGCGGCCTGCTCACCGAGGAGAGGCAAGGACGGCACCGATACGTACGGCTGGCCGACACCGGCGTCGCTCAACTCGTCGAGGACCTCGCCGCCCAGGTCGCACCCACCGCCGCGCGCCCCCGCACCCTGCGGCAGTCCGGCGCCGGATCCGCCATGGCCCGCGCCCGCACCTGCTACGACCACCTCGCCGGACGCCTCGGCATCACCCTCACCGACGCGCTGACCAGCCGCGGGCTCCTCCGCCAGGACACCGGCTTCGCTCTCACCGACGCCGGACTCCGCTGGTTCGACACGGCGGGAATCGACCTCGACCGCACCGGCCGGCGCCCGCTCGCCCGTGCCTGCCTCGACTGGACCGAGCGCCGCCCCCACCTCGCGGGCACCGCCGGGGCGGCCCTCTGCCGTCATGCGCTGGACGCACGCTGGTGCGTACGGATCGGCTCGGAGCGGGCGGTCAAGGTCACCTCCGAGGGCGAACGCGCTTTCACCGACCTTCTCGGTGTCGAGGCCACGGTGCTGCACTGAGCTCGATCGATCCGGGCGAAGCCGCCGAATCACCAGATGAACCTGACTGCCCAAGAGCCTGGACGCGGCGTCCGAAACCCGCCAGACCTTGCCTCCACCGCCCGTCTAGCCTCAGGAGCATGATGTCCACCCCGGCCCACTCCCCCACCCATTCCCCCGACCCCGACCCCGACCCCGCCCCCGCGCCCGCCCGGCGGACCGACCCGCGCGCCGCGGCCGCCGCAACCGTCACCGTCGTGCTGTGGGCCTCGGCGTTCGTCTCGATCCGGAGTGCAGGGGCGGCGTACTCACCGGGCGCGCTCGCCCTCGGGAGGCTGCTGGCGGGAGCCGTCACGCTGGGGGTCATCTGCCTGATACGCAGGGCGGGTTGGCCACCACGTGCGGCCTGGCGGGGCATCGCCGTGTCCGGGGTGCTCTGGTTCGGCGTCTACATGGTCGCCCTCAACTGGGGCGAGCAACAGGTGGACGCGGGTACGGCGGCGCTGATCGTGAACATCGGACCGATCCTCATCGCCCTGCTCGGGGCCCGGCTGCTCGGCGACGCCATGCCGCCGAGGCTGCTCGCCGGGATGGCGGTGTCGTTCGCGGGGGCGGTGGCCGTGGGGCTGTCGATGTCCGGCGAGGGAGGTTCGTCCTCGGTCCTCGGGGTCGCCCTGTGTCTGCTCGCGGCGGTCACCTACGCGGCCGGTGTCGTCGCTCAGAAGCCGGTTCTCGGTGTGGCGAGTCCGCTCCAGGCCACGACGTTCGGCTGCCTGATCGGGGCGGTGGCGTGTCTGCCGTTTGCGGGACAGCTCGTCCATGATGCGGCAGACGCGCCTGTGTCCGCGACGCTCAACATGCTTTATCTGGGGGTGTTTCCTACCGCGCTCGCGTTCACGACGTGGGCGTGCGCGCTGGCCCGTACGACGGCGAGTCGGATGGGGGCGACGACGTATGCGGTGCCCGCGCTCGTGGTGATGATGTCCTGGCTGTTCCTGGGCGAGGTCCCGGGGTTGTTGACGCTCGCCGGCGGGGTGTTGTGCCTGGCCGGGGTGGCGGTGTCGCGTTCCCGGCCGAGGGCCGGGGTGGCGGAGCGTGTGCCGGAACGTGGCTGAGGTGGGGACGGGTTTTCGCCCCCTCCGCCCCTACCCGTCCCGTACCTGGGGCTGCCCCCCCTGACTCCCGCATCGCGTTGAACGCGCTCGTCCTCAAACGCCGGACGGGCTGAAAAGCCCTTCCCCGGGCGGGTAGGGAGACGCTCAGATGTCGCTCTTGCGGCGCACGGGTACCCGGCGGCGCGAGGGCTCGCCGGGGGCCGCGGTGCCCGGCTTCGCGGGTGAGCGCAGCGCTATGCCCGAGGACACCAGCAGCAGCGCACCCAGCATCACGAACGGTGCGGCCACCCCCGCGACTCCGGCGATCAGACCCGCGGCGGCGGGTGCGGCGACCTGGCCGAGGCGGTTACCGGTCAGGCGGAGGGCGAGGGCCGTTGAGCGGGCACTGTCGGGGGCGGCCTGGACCACGGTCGTCATCGAGAGCGGCTGACCGACGCCGAGGCAGAACCCGAGGGCCAGGAGCATCGCGGCCAGCGCCAAGACCGGCACCGGCAGCGCGATGCCCGCGCACAGCAGCCCCGCCGCCAGACAGGTCACGGTGAGCAGCGCGGTCCGGCCCAGCAGTCGCAGCATCGGCGTCATCACCAGTCGGCAGGCGATCGTGGCCGCGGCGCGCAGGCTCAGCAACAGGCCGACCACGGACGGCGCGATACCCCGGTGTTCACCGACGACCGGCAGATACGCCGTGAGAATGTCCGTCGCGGACAGCACGGCAAGGCTGATGAAGATGCCCGCGGGGACACCCCGGGTGCGCAGTATGCGGCGCACGGGGACGCGGTCGCCTTGTGCCGTACGGGACTTGGCCGCCGTACGGTGCTCGATGCGCCACAGCGAGGTGAACGAGACCGCCGCGACCCCGCCGGCGACGAGCAGGGCCAGGGCGCTGGTGCCCGCCATGTCCGAGCCGTCGATGAGAGCACCCGCGGCGATCGGTCCGACCAGTTGGCCGAGGGAGGCGCCGATGGTGAAGTGGCCGAAGTTGCGGTCCTGTTCGTGCGGCGCGGACTGGCGGGCGACGATCGACTGGGCGCCGATGACGAAGCAGAGGTGGCCCAGGCCCATCACTCCGCTCCACGCGGCCATCGTCGTGAGCGAGTCCGCCCTGCCGCTGAGTGCGCAGCCGCCCGCGATGAGAACCACGCCGACGGGCAACAGCGGGGCGCAACGGCCGTGGTCGGTACGGCGGCCCAGCGGCACCGCGGCGAAGAGAGGCAACAGGGCGTACACGCCCGCGATGACGCCGATCGCGCGCTCGTCGGCGCCCAGGGCGAGGGCCCGATAGGAGACGGCGGGCCGCGCCATCGACACCGCTCCCTGCGCGAAGCTGAAAGCGATGACGAGGCGCAGCAACCAGCCACGGTTTTCACCGGGCCCCACAGCCATTGCAATCCTCCATCCGGTGACGAGCGACAGGGATCCGTAGGTGCGCATCAGTCAGGAGTCCGTACGTGCGCGTCAGTCAGACGTTCATGCATGCGCGTCTGTCAGACGTCCGCGCGGCATCGACGTCCGACACACGTCAGATGATGCCGAACAGGATCCCCGCCCCTAGCACCACCAGCGAAGTGAGCGCCGCCCACTTCACCACGAACCTGGTGTGGTCGCCGAACTCGACCTTCGCCATGCCGACGAGGACGTAGACGGCGGGAACCAGCGGGCTCGACATGTGCAGCGGCTGGCCGACGAGGGAGGCGCGGGCGATCTCCAGGGTGGAGACGCCGTGGGCCTGGCCCGCCTCGGCGAGGACCGGGACGATGCCGAAGTAGAAACCGTCGTTCGACATGAAGTACGTGAGCGGAATACTCAGGACGCCGGTGACGAAGGCCATGTGGGGGCCCATGCCGTCGGGGATGTTGGAGACCAGCCACTCGGCCATGTGGTCGACCATGCCGGTGCCCTGGAGGACGCCGGTGAAGACGGCGGCGGCGAAGACCATGCCGGAGACGTTGAGGACGTTCTCGGCGTGGGCGCCCAGGCGGGCCTTCTGGTCGGGCATGTGGGGGAAGTTGACGGTGAGCGCGAGGGCGGCGCCGAGCAGGAACAGCACCGGGATCGGCAGCAGTTCCATGATCATGGCGGTGAGCAGGGTGAGCGTGAGCAGGGCGTTGAACCAGTAGAGCTTGGGGCGCAGGGTGGCGCGGTTGGGGTCGAGGACCGCGAAGCCGTCGTCCTCCTCGGGACCCTCGGCGTCCGCGTCCGTGCCGGAGCCCGAACCGCCCGTGCCCACGGCCTTCTTCGCAAGGTCGACCGGGCCACTGCCGCCGGCACCGGACCCCGCGCCGACCAGAACCGTCTCGGCCTCCTGCGGCTCCAGTATCTCCTCCAGCGTCAGCAGGCCCAGCCGCGTGCGCTCGCGGCGACCGAGGACGTACGAGAGTACGAAGACGCCCAGGAGGCCGACGGCGAGGGCCGGGATCATCGGTACGAAGATGTCGCTGGCGTCGACCTTGAGGGCGGTGGCGGCGCGGGCGGTCGGGCCTCCCCAGGGGAGGGTGTTCATCACGCCGTTGGCCATGGCGGCGACGCCGGTCATCACGACGAGGCTCATCTTGAGGCGCTTGTACAGCGGGTACATCGCCGAGACCGTGATCATGAAGGTCGTCGAGCCGTCACCGTCGAGGGAGACGATCGCCGCGAGCACGGCCGTACCGACGACTATGCGCAGCGGATCGGCCTTGCAGAACTTCAGGATGCCGCGCACGATCGGGTCGAAGAGCCCGACGTCGATCATCACTCCGAAGTAGACGATCGCGAACATGAGCATCGCCGCGGTGGGGGCGAGGCTGGTGACGCCGTCGATGACGTAGTCACCGAGCTTGGCGCCCTTTCCGACGAACACGCAGAAGAGCGCCGGGATCAGCACGAGCGCCGCGATCGGCGACATCTTTTTCAGCATGATCAGGACCAGGAAGGTCGCGATCATGGTGAAGCCGAGGATGGTCAGCATGGGTGGATACCTAACGTTCGCCCTTGAACTCCCGCCTGGGACGGCGGTGCGTGTGACGTTAGGTCGGGGGCGCAAGTCTTAACAAGATGTTGACACGTGAGCAATAAGCGCAAAACTCCAGGTCACAGCTTTGCTCAGCTCACAGGCGTCAGCTCCACGGGTACGCCGTTGAGGACGGCGGTCCCCGACAGGGGGTCGAGGAGGCTGCCGTCGAGGAGCTGGTTGACGTTGACTCCGGGGTCGAGCGCGGCGTGACTCATCCGGGTGCCGGGGCGGTCGTGTCCCCACCCGTGCGGCAGGCTCACCACCCCGCGCCGTACGGCGTCGGTGACTTCGGCGGGGGCGGTCACCTCTCCCCCGGCGCCCTTGACGCGGACCGCCGAGCCGTCGCCGATCCCGAGGTGTGCGGCGTCCTCGGGGTGGATGTGCAGGGTGCAGCGATTGGTGCCGCCGGTGAGGGCCGGCAGGTTGTGCATCCAGCTGTTGTTGGACCGCAGGTGGCGGCGGCCGATGAGCACGAGGGCGGACGGGCGCTCACGCAGGGCCTCCCGCAGCCGGGGAAGATCGTGTGCAATCGGTGTCGGCAGCAGCTCGATCTTTCCGCTGCGGGTCTTGAGCGGCCCCGGCAGTCGCGACCGCAGGGGCCCGAGGTCGATGCCGTGCGGCTGCGCGAGCAGTTTCTCCAGGTTCAGCCCGTCAGGTCGTACGCCGAAACCGTCGCCGTAGGGACCAAGGCGCAGCATCATGTCGAGCCGCCGCTCGGGGCCGTTGTCGCCGGTGAGCTGTGCGGCGAGTTTCTGTGGGTCGCGGCCGTGCACCGGGGAGTGTGCCTCGGTGACCGACTTGCCGAGTGTGCTGCCGATGACCATCGCGTCCACGGCGGACGGGTCGGCGCCGTGCATGCCGGTCGCGGCCAGGGTCAGCCGCGCGAGGATCTCGGTCTCGGCCATGCGGCCCGGCTCGAGGGGGACGGCGGCGCGGGTGTAGCGGACCTGGTTGCGTACGGCGAGGGTGTTGAAGGCGAAGTCGTGGTGGGCGCTCTGCGAGGGCGGGGGCGGCGGGAGCACGACGTGTGCGTGGCGTGAGGTCTCGTTCAGGTACGGGTCGACGCTGACCATGAAGTCCAGCGAGCCGAGGGCCTTGTCGAGGCGGTCGCCGTCGGGTGCGGAGAGTACGGGGTTGGTGGCGACGGCGATGACCGCGCGGATCGGTTCGCCCTGTGCGGTGGTGCTTCCGCCCTGCTCGGTGGCGGTCCGACCCTGCTCGACGGCGGTGTCGCCCTGCTCTGTGGTGCTCCCGCCCTGCTCGATGGTGCTCCCGCCCTGCTCGGTGGCGGTGTCGATCTCTTCGGCGAGGGCGGCGAGCGGCAACTCGCCCTTGGCCTCGGGGTATCGGCTCACCCGCGAGTGCCAGCGTCCGAGCGCGAAGCCGCGGCCGGGGCCGGCGGCCCGGGGTGTCCTGTCGGTGGCGGCCTGCGGGAAGAGGGCACCGCCCGGCCGGTCGAGGTTGCCGGTGAGGATGTTGATGATGTCGACGAGCCAGCTGGTCAGGGTGCCGTGCGGGACCGTGCAGCTGCCGATGCGGCCGTAGACGGCGGCGGTGGGTGCGGCAGCGAGTTCGCGGGCGAGCGCCCTGATCGTGTCGGCGGGCACATCGCAGGCCTCGCTTGCCGCCTCGGGGGTGAAGTCCCGTACGGCGTGGGCGAGTTCGTCGATGTCCTGGACGTGCGGGGTGAGGTCGCCGAGCTCGACGAGCTTCTCCTCGAAGAGGACGTTCGCCACGGCGGCGAGCAACAGCCCGTCGGTTCCGGGCCGGATCGCCACGTGCCGGTCGGCGAGTTTGGCCGTACGGGTCCGGCGCGGGTCGATGACGGTCAGGGTGCCGCCGCGTGCCCGCAGCGCCTTGAGTTTGCCGGGGAAGTCGGGGGCGGTGCACAGGCTCCCGTTGGATTCCACCGGGTTGGCGCCGATGAGCAGGAGGTGGTCGGTGTGGTCCAGGTCGGGCACCGGGATCGCGTTGGCGTCGCCGTACAGCAGGCCGCTCGACACGTGTTTGGGCATCTGGTCGACCGTGGAGGCGGTGAAGATGCTGTGGGTGCCGAGGGCGGTGAGCAGGACGGTCGGGTAGAGGGCACCGGCCATGGTGTGCACGTTCGGGTTGCCGAGGACGACGCCGACGGCGTGCGGCCCGTGCTGGTCGACGACGGACCGCAGCCCGGCGGCCACCGCGTCGAAGGCCTCCTCCCAGCTTGCTTCGCACAGCTCGCCGTCCTTGCGTACGAGAGGGGTGCGCAGCCGGTCCGGGTCCCCGTCGGCCACCCCGAAGGAGGCGCCCTTCGGGCAGATGAACCCCTTGCTGAACACATCGTCGCGGTCGCCCCGGGCGCCGGTCACCCGGGTGCCCTCGATGGTGAGCGTCAGCCCGCAGGTGGCTTCGCAGAGGGGGCAGATCCGCAGGGCGGTGCGGGAATCGGGGGTGGTGCCGGTGGTGCGGGACACGGGGTCCTCCCGGAGGGCGGTGGCAGCGTTGGCACACGGACTGGGGCCGAGCATACCGACCGGTATGCATGGAGGGGAGGGTCCGCTGGGGGTCAGGTCGGATATTCGCGAGCGGATCACCGCAGGCCGGCCTCCGGCGCCGGTGCCTCAGCCGAGCACTCGCTCAGTTCCGGCCCCTCAGTCCAGCACTCGCTCCAGATAGGCCCGCAGCAGCACACGGGTCTGCTCGATGATCCGTTCGTCGCCGTCCGGGGCGAGCCGGAAGGCCAGGTGGACGAGGGTGTCGGCGGACTCCACCGCGACCAGGAAGACGCGGCGGAGATCCTCGTCGGGGGTGCGGTCGAGATAGCCGGCGAGGAGCTCGGTGAGGCGGTCGGCGACGCGGGTGTTGGGCTCGGCACGGGAGCCGACCGGGATCTGGTTGCCGAAGTCGACGAGGGAGAAGCCGGGCGCGGTGCGCTTCATGCCTATGTACTCGTCGAGCACGGCGTCCACGGCCGCACGCCAGCCGCTCGCGACCCGCCCCTCGCCGTCGGTCTCCTGAAGCCGGAGGGTGACGCGCTCGGCGTAGCGCTCCAGATTGCGCTGGGCGAGCGCGTCGGCCATCGCGCGCTTGTTGCCGAAGAAGCGGTAGACGGAGCCGATGGGTACGCCGGCACGCTGGGCCACGGCCCGGGTACTCAGGGCGTCGTAGCCGACCTCGTCGAGAAGGTCGGCGCAGGCGTCGAGGATGCGGGTCAGTCGTTCTGCGCTGCGGCGCTGCACGGGCGCTCGGCGCAGCGAGGTCGCATGGGGCACAGGCTTCATGATGCCTCTCCGCCGGGGTCCGGTGAACCTCCGGTATCGGTACGGGCCTGACTGCCGCTCGTACTCATCGGGGGTTCCGGCGCCTCGGTCGCGTCCGTCGTCTGCCTGGCCTGCGACGACGTGATGTCCGCGGTGCTCCCGACCGGCTCTTCGTTGACGGCCCACAGGGTTTGATCGTCCGCGTAGAGGCGGGCGGTGACCTGGTGCGTGCCGCGCGGGACGAGTTCGCCGGGGAGGTGGTACTCGGCCGTGCGGAGCGTGGCGATACTGCGGCCGTCGAGGTAGAGGATGACGACCCCGCGTCCCGCGACGGCCACCGAGCGCGTGCCGGCGGGCGAGAAGCGGAAGCGCTTGAAGGTCAGCCGCACGTCCCAGCCGTTGTCGGATTCCGGCTGGACCTCGATCGCGACCTCGGGTGCGCCTTCCTCCTGGATCTCACGGTAGTGCCGTCCCGCCTCGTCGGTCTTCTCCAGCAGCTCACCCACCGGCGAGGCCGACACCCCGTCCGTCGGCTCGTGCGCAGCGCCGGACCCGCAGCCCGCCGGTCCGCCGAGCAGGGCACAGACCGCGAGCGCGGCGAGCAGTCCACGCTTCCACGACATGCCGGGGAGCGTAGAACATCGCACTGACACTCGGATCCCCCTGGGGTCGGGTTCCTGAGCCGCGGACCAAGCCCTGAGTTGTACGACCCGCCGAGCCGTACGGCCCTCCGGTCCCACGGCCCCGAGTCGGACGGCTCTCCGAGTCGGACGACCCCCTGTCATATGGCTCTCCAAGTCGGACGACCCTGTGTCGTACAGCTCTCCAGGTCCGACGACCCCGTGTCGTACGGCCTCTTGCGCGCACCGGAATCCATTCCTATGGTGAAGCATAGGAATCGAGTCCGAGGGAGTGGTCATGAGCGGGGACGCGGCGATCCTGGGCGGGGACGCGAGGAAGGCGGCCGAGGGGCTTGCCCACCTCTCCGGATTCGGCAACGAACACAGCTCGGAGGCGGTCCCCGGCGCCCTGCCGATCGGCCGCAACACGCCGCAGCGAGCACCGCTCGGGCTGTACGCGGAGCAACTGAGCGGTTCCGCGTTCACCGAGCCGAGGGCGCACAACCGGCGCTCGTGGCTCTACCGGATCCGCCCGTCGGCCGCCCACCCGCCGTTCACGCGTACGGACAGCGGCGCGCTGCGCACGGCTCCCTTCACGGAGACGGTGCCCGACCCCAACCGGCTGCGCTGGGATCCGCTGCCCGAGCCCCCGGCCGGCACCGATTTCGTGACCGGCCTCTGGACTCTCGGCGGCAACGGCGACGCCACCCGGCGCACCGGCATGGCCGTGCACCTGTACTACGCCAACTCCTCGATGGAGCGGGTGTTCAGCGACGCCGACGGCGAGCTGCTGATCGTGCCCGAGCACGGCGGGCTGCTGCTGCGCACCGAGTTCGGGCTGCTCCATGTGGAGCCCGGCCACGTCGCGCTCATCCCCCGTGGTGTCCGCTTCCGTGTGGAGTTGCTGGACGAGAGTGCCCGCGGGTATGTGTGCGAGAACTATGGGGCACCCTTCCAGCTGCCCGACCTGGGCCCGATCGGCGCCAACGGGCTCGCCAACGCCCGGGACTTCCTCGCACCCGTCGCGGCTTACGAGGACGTCGAGGGCCCGGTCGAGGTGGTGAACAAGTTCTGCGGCAACCTCTGGAGGGCGACGTACGACCACTCACCGCTGGACGTCGTCGCCTGGCACGGCAACCATCTGCCGTACGTCTACGACCTGCGCCGTTTCAATGTGATCGGCACCATCAGCTACGACCACCCGGACCCGTCGATCTTCACGGTGCTGACCTCGCCGACCGACACCCCGGGACTGGCCGGTGTGGACTTCGTGGTCTTCGCGCCGCGCTGGCTGGTGGGCGAGAACACCTTCCGGCCGCCGTACTTCCACCGGAACGTGATGAGCGAGTACATGGGGCTCATCGAGGGCGCGTACGACGCCAAGACAGCCGGAAAGGGTGGCTTCGTGCCGGGTGGCGGTTCGCTGCACAACATGATGTCGGCGCACGGCCCGGACCGGGACACCTTCGACCGGGCCAGCGCCGCCGAGCTCCGGCCGCAGAAGGTCGACGACGGGCTTGCCTTCATGTTCGAGACCCGCTGGCCGGTGACCGCCACGGCACGGGCGGCACAGGCGGAGCACCTGCAACACGCGTACGACGACGTGTGGCAGGGCCTTCAGCGGAACTTCCGCCAGAACGGCTGACCGCCCCCGCCCGTTCCGCCGATCGCCGCCGCCCGTCGTACTGCCCGCCGTCGCCCGTCGCGCTCATCCCTCTCGCACGTTGCACTGAACGCCCCCGACCGGTACGGATAACCCTCGTGACCTCCTTCGCCCCGGACTCGATCGTCCTGAACCGCAAGCTGCCGCTCTGGTATCAGGTGTCGCAGTCCCTGCGCGCCTCGATACTCGGCCGCACCGCCCAGGACCCGCTGCGCCTGCCCACCGAGGAGCAGTTGGCGGAGCACTACGGGGTGAGCGTGCTGACCATGCGGCAGGCGCTCAAGGAGTTGGAGGACGAGGGGCTGATCACGCGGCACCGCCGGCGCGGCACCTTCATCGAGCCGAGCGCTCAACGCGGCGCGCCCGTACGGCTCCTCGGCTCGGTCGACACGATCGTGGCGCAGCAGTCGGGGATGACGACGGAGCTGCTGGACCACGGCACGGTGCCCGTGTCCGCCGAACTCGCCCAGTACTTCCCGGATCTGGCCGAGGTCGCCTCGTACCACCGGCTGCGCGGCGACGAGAAGACGGGCGAACCGACGAACCACGCGCGCAACTTCGTACGTCCCGAACTCGCGGCGCTGATCGATCCGGAGGACCTGGTGCGCTGGCCCATGACGAAGGTGCTGCGCGATGTGGTGGGCATCCGGATCAGCCGGATCACCGACACCGTGGAGGCCACACTCGCGGACCCGGAGACGGCGCGACTGCTCCAGGTCCCGCTGCTCAGCCCGATCCTGCACTACACGGGTGTCATCCACGGGGAGGACGGCCGCGCCCTGGACGTGGCCCGTATCCACTACCGCGGCGACCGTTTCTCCTTCACGGTCACCTTCGACGCCCACTGACCACCTCGTGGACCACGTCGTACGATGCCGAGCGTGACGCAGGACGACGACGCTCCGCTGCTCGCGGACCTCATGCCGTGGTCGGCCGCTCCGGCGAGGCTGGGCCGGGGGTGGCCGACGGCTCCCGACGCCGCGTCCCTGAAGGCTCGGTGGGACGCGCTGGTGAAGGCCCAGGGGCCGGAGCGCGAGGCGTTGTTCGGCGTCACCCGCTCGCGCACTCTGCATTCGGCGGTGGCCCAGTTGCCGGGTCAGGCGAGCGGGACCGGGCGGCTGGCGCGTGAGTCGGGGCCCTGTGCGGAGCCGGTCCGGGTGCTGGGCGGTCCCTTCGACGAGCAGTGGCTGATCCCGGACCACCGGCTGATCGACGCGGCGCGGCCCGAGTTGTGGCGGGTCGCCGACGAAAGGCAGTTGTTCGCCGTCGAGCAGACGGTGGTTCCCCAGTCGTCGGGACCGGTACTGCTGGTCGCCTCCGTCCTCCCGCTGAGCGCCGGCCGCGGAGGCCGCGTCCGCCCCCTCTACCGCCGCCCCGGCGCTGTGGAACCGAACCTGGCACCGGGCCTGTTGGAGCACCTCCGTAGCCGCCTCGGTCACTCCCCCGATCCCGTCGACGTCCTCGCCTGGACGGTGGCGGTCACCCGGGCGGGCCGTGCCGGGCTGGCCGTCCCCCTCACCGCCGACCCCGGACTCTGGTCGCACGGCGTCGAGTTGGGCCGCCGGATGCTGTGGCTGATGCGACGGGACGGCCAACGGCCCAAGCTCCCCGGGGGCCGTCGCCCCTACGTCCGCTCACCGCTCCCGGTCCTCCCGGTCGACGTGCAGTACGACCGCGCCGAGGAGGCCCTCCAGCTCGACGAGGGCCGGATCTCCCCCGTTCCGCCTGAGGCCTGGGACTTCGAGGTGGGCGGAGTCCGCGTACTGGAGCAGTGGTTCGCGGCCCGGACGCAGCCGCCCGAGCCGGGCACCCTGGAGGCGATCCGGCCCGCCACCTGGCCCCAGGCCTGGACGTCAGAGCTGCTCGAAATCGTCACCGTGCTGGCACTGCTGGCGGAACTGCGGCCTCAGCAGGCCGAGTTGAAGGTGGAAGCCCCGATCACGACGGCCGAGCTGCACAAGGCGGGGGTACTCCCGGTGCCGGACACGGCCCGACGGCCGGCGTCGGTACTGGACCACCACGAGGAAGGCCCGGAGGGCCAGTTCGCGCTAATCTAGCCCTTCATTACCGACCCTTCGGCTCGAACGCATCCAGGACCCGCCCCAGCGCCCGCTCCCACACCGCCTCCAGGTCGATCGGGCCGTTGTCCTCCATGAACGCCGCCGCCATCCGCGGATACCCACCCGTCGCGATCCGGCTGCCCAGATAGCCGATCCGGACCGCGTTCTCCTGCTCCTCGGACCAGGGCAGCGAGCGGGTCCGTTCGGCGGTGGCCAGTTCGTTGCCGACGTACGTCGTCACGACACCGTTGAGCATCGCGATCAGCTCGAACTTCGTGCCGTAGGGCGCGTCGAGGGGGTCGAGGCAGGTCAGACAGTGTTCCAGGTAGCGCAGGGCGTTGGGGCTGAAGCCGTAGACCGGGGACATCAGGCGCGGCAGCCAGGGGTGGCGGTGCATGAGGGCGCGGGTCTGATGGGCGACCCGGAGCAGGTCGGCACGCCAGTCGCCCGAGGGTTCCCAGAGGTCGTGTTCCCCGCCGATGGCGTCAACCATCAGCTCGTACAGGTCCTCCTTGCGGGGGACATAGTTGTAGAGCGACATGGTGCCGCAGCCCAGTTCGGCCGCGACGTGCCGCATGGAGACTCCGTCGAGCCCCTCCGCGTCCGCGATCCGCACCGCTGCGGCCGCGATGTCCGCGCGGCTGTGGGCCGGCCGCGGACCACGGCCCGCACGCTCGGGACGAGCCCAGATCACTTCGGGTACGGCACTGCGCCCTGACATCGGTCGATCACCTCGCAACCATCGTAGTTACGTACACCGTACGTAATGCACTATGGTCTACCCATGACAACTACGTACGCTGTACTTAGTGAAGGTCTGGAGAAGCGTTTCGGGGAGGTCCATGCCGTCAGGGGGCTGGATCTCGCGGTGGCCCAGGGCACGGTCTGCGGAATTCTGGGGCCGAACGGAGCGGGCAAGACCACGGCCGTACGGCTGCTCACCACCCTGCTGCGCCCGGACGCGGGGTCCGCGCGTGTCGCCGGCCACGATCTCGTGCGGGAGCCGGGAGCCGTGCGCCGCTCGATCGGGGTCACCGGGCAGTACGCCTCGGTGGACGGTGACCTCACCGGGCGCGAGAACCTTCGGCTGTTCGCGCGGCTGCTCCGGGTGCGCGGGACGGCGGCGCGGGCGGCCGAACTCCTCGACCGCTTCGGGCTGACCGAGGCCGCCGACCGGCCCGCGTCCACGTACTCGGGCGGAATGCGCCGCCGCCTCGATCTGGCGGCGAGCCTGATCCGGCGCCCCGAGGTGCTCTTCCTGGACGAGCCCACCGCCGGGCTCGACCCCGCGAGCCGCAACCAGATCTGGGCGGCCGTGCGCGCGCTCAAGGACGAGGGCACCACCGTGCTGCTGACCACGCAGTACCTGGAGGAGGCCGACCAACTGGCCGACGACATCGCACTCGTGGACCGGGGCAGGGTCACACACACCGGCTCACCCGCCGAACTCAAGGCGCTCATCGGCAGTTACGCGGAAGTGGTCGTCGCCCACGCTGAGGCGATGTCCGCAGCCGCGGCGGTCCTGGACCAACTGACCGGCAACACACCTTCGTTCGACCAGGACCGGCACGCGGTCGGCGCGGTCACCACCGACACGACGCTGACGCTTCCCCGACTGGTCCGCGAACTCGACGCCGCCGGGGTGCCGTTGCTCGATGCGAGCCTTCGCCCGCCGACGCTCGACGACGTGTTCCTGCGCCTGACCCACGACAGGACAGACGGCATGACCGACTACAAGGAGCTTGTGACATGAGTACGTTGGCGTACGACGGCACCGCAATCCTGGGCCGGAACCTGCAACGGATGAAGCACAGTCCCGGGCTCCTCATCCTCACCCAGACCATGCCGATCAACATGCTGCTGTTCTTCGGCTATGTCTTCGGCAGCGCACTCGCGACACCCGGCCAGGCCTACCGCGCCTTCCTGGTGCCGGGTCTGCTGGTCGCGACCGCCGCCAACGGGATCATGACCGGGATGTTCCAGGCCGCCCAGGACTCGCACCGGGGTGTGATGGACCGCTTCCGGACCCTGCCGATGAGCCGGGCCGCGGTACCGCTGGGCCAGGCCGCCGCCGACCTGGTCGTCACGGCCGTCGGCATGCTCCCGCTGATGCTGGTCGGGCTCGCGGTGGGCTGGCGGATCGAGGGGTCCGCTCTCGAAACGGTCGGTGCCGTAGGCCTGTTGCTGCTGTTCCGGTTCGCGATGACCTGGGTCGGCATCCTGCTCGGACTCGCCTCGCGGAGTGAGGAGGCGGCCGGGCAGCTCGGCGCCGCGACGTTCATGCTGCCGCTGCTGTCGAACGCCTACATTCCCACCGACAATCTGCCGGGCTGGTTGCGGACGATCGCCGAATGGAACCCGATCAGCGCGGTGGCCACGGCGCTGCGGGACCTCTTCGGGAACGCGCCGGTGCCGACGGACGGCGCCTGGCCGGTGGCCCATCCCGTCGCGGGGTCGCTGGCCTGGTGCGCCCTGCTCATCGCGGTGTTCCTGCCGCTCGCCGTCCGCCGCTACACACACGGCGGACGGTGAACCACGGCCGGTCGGCGAACGCTATTTCTGCGGCGCGAGTTCGGGCCCCAGCGACGAGAACTTCTCCTGGGACACCACCCGTTTCGGGGGCCAGGTGATGTTCTCCGGAGGCCACTTCTGGCCGGTCTTCTTCAGGAACCAGGCCGGCGGCTCGTACATCGGCGGCTCATAGCCGTCGGGGAGCGCCGTCTTCCACTCGACGTCCTTGGTGCGCTCCTTGAACTCGTCCTTGACGGCCTTGAGGCGCTCGGGCTGGGTGAGCAGGTCGACGGCTGTCGCCGCGAGATAGCGGGCTGCGGCGATGACGGCGGCCTGGCCGGGAGCGGCGGCCGCGCAGGACGCGGTGGACCAGGTGTGCATCTTGGTGCCGATCGGGGCGAGCGCTGCGCCCATCGACACGGTCGGCACGTTCCAGCTGATGTCGGCGACGTCCGTGGAACCGCCGCCCAGGAACACCGGGTTGGGCGCGGTGAGTTCGGCGATCGCGGCGTGCATGCCCTGCTGGGGCAGACCGAGGGACTCCTGAAGCTCCTTCGCCAACGCATGGGCCTCGTCGGTGAACTCGGGCGGCCCGAGCTGCTTCATGTTCGCGTGCAGCAGCTCGGCGAAGGACTTGGACGGCAGCTGGTTCCAGCAGGCGGAGGTGACGCGGTGCCGGACCGAGGTCTGCGAGGCCTTCGCCGCCGCCTCCGAGACGGCGATCACCTTGTCGAGGAGTACCTGGACCCGGGCGGGACTGCCCTCCCGTACGTAGTAGCTGATCTCGGCGATCTCCGGGGTCACGTTCGGGATGTCGCCGCCGTTGTTGATCACCCAGTGCAGGCGGCCGCTCGGCGCCAGGTTCTCCTCGCGCAGGAACTCCGACATCGTCGCCATCATCACGGCGGCGTCCAGGGCGCTCTTGTTGCCGAGCGGGGTGCCGCCATGGCCCGCGACGCCGAGGAAGGTGAAGGTCACGGCGGTCATCGCGGTGGTGGTGCCCCAGCCGGTGGCGTTGGAGGTCGAGGGGTGCCAGTCGAGGAACGCGTCGAGGCCGTCGTACACGCCCTGGGTGACCGCGTACGTCTTGCCGATCAGGGTCTCCTCGGCGGTGGAGCCGAAGAACTTCACGGTGACCGGCAGCTTGTGCTTGTTGGCCGCCTGAGCGACGGCAGCGGCGGCGGCCGCTGCCGCCGTGCCCAGGGCGCTGTGTCCGCAGCCGTGGCCCGGGCCGTAGCTGGGCGCGAACGGGTCGTGGATGTACTCGCGCGGGTCGTGGTGGCCGACGCCCTTGTTCTGCGAGAGGCCGGGCAGAGCGTCGTACTCGCCGCTGAAGCCGAGGACCGGGCCGCCGCTGCCGTACGAGAACGTGGCGGTGAACGCGGTCGGGAAGCCGGCGGTGCCGAACTTCACCTGGAATCCGGCCTTCTCGAGGAAGCCGGCCTCGGCGAGTGAGGAGTTCCACTCGCGCAGGCTGAGTTCGGCGTTGTCCCAGATCTCGGAGTTGAGACCGGTGACGGAGTCGGCGTGGGAGGTGATCCAGTCCAGGGCCGCCGTCTTGGCGGGGCTGTCCTGGGCGAGGCCCTCCGGAGCCGTGTACTCGGCTTCCGAGGAGTCGGCCGATGCCGCCATCGCGGGGTCCGCCTCGGCCGTCATCACGGCCGTGGTGACACCGGCGGCGCCGAGCAGCTGCATGATGCGACGGCGGCTCAGCACCTGGCCGTTCGCGGTCAGCGACTCGTGTTCGTGTTGATCGTGCAGGTCACACACGCGCATCCTCCGAGGGTGAGGTTGGGTGTATCGGCCAAACGAATCCTGTAAACGATCAGCCACCCTGGACCCATGAGGTTGCCCCGTCAACATCCCGGGATGACAAAGGTGTTACGCGGGAGACATGATCCCCCGCATGCAGCCACTCCCCCTTGAGGGCATCACCGTCGTCGCCGTCGAGCAGGCCGTCTCGGCGCCCTTCGCGACCCGTCAGCTCGCCGACCTCGGCGCCCGCGTGATCAAGGTGGAGCGGGTCGACGGCGGGGACTTCGCCCGCGACTACGACACCGCGGCGGCCGGCCTCGCCTCGCACTTCGTGTGGTGCAACCGGGGCAAGGAGTCCGTCGCCCTCGACCTGAAGGATCCGCGCGGCCTCGACGTCGTACACCGGCTCGTCGCGGACGCGGACGTCTTCGTACAGAACCTCGCGCAGGGCGCGGCGGCGCGCCTCGGCCTGGACGCGGCCACCCTGTGCGCCGCGCATCCGCGGCTGGTCGCCGTGGACATCTCGGGGTACGGGGCGTCCGGGCCGTACGCCGGCAAACGCGCGTACGACATGCTCGTGCAGTGCGAGGCGGGGCTCGTGTCGGTGACGGGGACGCCGGAGCAGCCGGTCAAGGCGGGGATTCCGGTGGCCGACATCGCGGCGGCCATGTACGCGTTCTCCGGGGTGCTCGCGGCGCTCGTGCGGCGCGGTACGACGGGGCGCGGGGGCCCGGTGGAGGTGTCCATGCTGGACGCGCTCACGGAGTGGATGGGGCATCCGCTGCACCATGTGATGCACGGAGGAACTCCCCCGGCGCGCACAGGTCTCGCGCACGCCGTCATCGCGCCGTACGACGCGTATCCGACGGCGGACGGCGGCCGGGTACTGCTGTCGGTGCAGAACGACCGCGAGTGGCGGCGGCTTGCCCAACAGGTCCTTGGGCAGCCGGACTTGGCGGACGATCCGGCGTACGCGACGAACGCGGCGCGGGTCGCCGACCGGAAGCGTACGGACGCGCTGGTGGCGAAGGCGCTGAGCCCGCTCACCGCCGATGAGGCGGTGGCCCGGCTGGAGAGCGCGGGCATCGCGTGCGCCCGCCTGCGAGACGTACGGGAGGTCGCGGACCATCCGCAGCTGGCGGCCAGGGACCGGTGGCGGGAAGTGGGTTCACCGGTGGGGCCGTTGCGCGCACTGCTGCCGCCGATCACGCTGCCGGGCGGTGCGGAGGCGCGCATGGGAGGGGTGCCCGAGCTGGGAGAGCACACCGGGGCGGTGCTGCGGGAGTTGGGGATGACGAAGGAGGACGTCGCGGAGTTGCTGCGGGACGGTGTGGCTCGGTAAGGGGGCGGGCCGGGCCCTTGCCGAGAGGTGATGGCTCAGACGAGCTGGGCCGGACCCGCACATCGGGTGGAGCCGCGCGTCCTGCTGCCGCCGGGCGGAGAGGCGGCGGGAAAGCGGATGTTGACCGGTTTGAGGTTGACCGGTTTGAGCAAGACCGGACCCGCGCCCGGTGATACACCGAGCGTCGCCGCCTGCCGTGGGGGTGACGGACGCGGAAAAGCGGCGCTGCGCCGGGTCGGTGGGACCGCCGGAGCGCGGGTCGGGAACGCCGGTGCCGCCGCCCTGCTCAGCGACCGCCGAACAGTGAACGGCTCAGCCGCTTCAGCGGCGCGAAGAGCGAGACCCGCCTCACTCGCGCAACCCTGCTGCTGCTCTCGTGCGCGGTGTCACGCGAGGTGAGCTCCCGCATCAGCGAGGTCGCCTCGGCTGTCTCACGCTGCGGGATCGGAGGACCGCCCAGCACCGCGAGATGGCGGTCGAGGCGCGAACTGGTCGCGCTGCTCCCGCACGTGATCGCAGGGACGCGTGCCCTGCTGCGCACTGTTATCTGTTCCATGTCACTCCCCACCCGTACGAGTCCACCCGGCCCGGGCAGGCTAACCCTATCGCCCCCTCGTGGCACTCGTGTATCGCAGGCGCAGGATTCACCTTCCCTATAAGGGTGTTGACGATTACTCTCCGAATCCAACCGATTCCAGGGCGAGTTGGACAACTGGGGCGGTAGTGGGCTGCACCGAGCCACCTTTGGGCTCGACGGTGACAGCGAGTGACGTCGCGGTCGTATTCAGTCCGTCGGCGACCAGGGGCGTGTCGCCGTCGAAGAGCCCCAGGGAGCGCGGATTCTCATCGGGGCGCATGAGCCACAGCTGGTGCACGCGCCCCCCGGCGGGGGTGCCGTACCCGCTCAGTGTCACGACGGCGCTCCGCTCCGACGCGGAGGCGACCACACCGATACCGCGTCCCTGGGCGTCCCGGTCGCCGGCCGCGCGGGCGTCCGGGGCCGCGAGGACGTGGGCGATCTCACGTGCCTGGGCGCGCTCCTGGTCCAGTTGGTCCTGGGTCCGCGTCGCCTGCACGGCGAAGAGCGAGGCCACGACGAGGGCCGCCGCGGCCGTGGTGGTGGCGAGCGGGGCGAGAAGCGGGCGGAAGCGGGGGGCACGCCCGCGTGCGGTCGGATGCGCCGCCTGATGGGGGGCACGCGCGCGTGGCGCGTGCTGGGGCGACGGCTCCTGCGGCGTGGTCCGTACGGCGGTCAGCACACGGTCGCGCAGCGCGGCCGGCGCCGGCGCAGCGGTGGACCAGGCGAGGCGCACCGCGTCCTCGGTGAGCGCCCGGACCTCTGCGGTGCAGAGCGGGCAGTCGCGCAGGTGGCGTTCGAAGCGGCGGCGCTCGTCGGGTTCGAGGGCGTCCAGCGCGTAGGGCGCGGCCAGGGAGTGCAGATCGCGCCGCAGCAACCGGTCGAGGAGGCTCATCCGGCATCTCCCTCTCGTACACACGGACCTCCGTGCGGTCGTACATCGGAATCAGGGCCGGGCAGGCGGTCGAGCAGGGGGTCGGGGACACTCATGCGACACCTCCCAGACAGTCACGCAGCCGCGTCAGTCCGTCGCGCATACGGGTCTTGACCGTGCCGAGCGGCAGAGAGAGCCGTTCGGCCACTTCACGGTAGGTGTAGCCGTCGTAGTACGCGAGGGTGACGGACTGGCGTTGCAGAGCGGTGAGCCGGTCGAGGCAGCGGCGGACCCACTCGCGTTCGAGTCCGGCCTCGACCTCTTCGGCGACCTGGTCGAAGGCGGGGTGGTGGGCGCGCTGTCCCTCCCGTTGCTCGCGCTCGGTGGCGGCGCGGGCGCTGCGGACCCGGTCGACGGCCCGGCGGTGCGCGAGGGTGAGCACCCAGGAGAGGGCGCTGCCGCGCCGCGGGTCGAACCGCCCGGCGGAGCGCCAGAGTTCGAGCAGCACTTCCTGGGCCACCTCCTCCGACTGGGCGGGGTCGCGCACCACCCGGCGTACCAGTCCGAACACCGGCCCGGACACCAGTCCGTACAGCTCCTCGAATGCCTTCTGGTTGCCTCCGGCCACGAGCACCAGGAGTTCGTCCGCCTCCACCCGTTCCCCCTCTCCGGCCCGCAGGGCCGTCCCGTCACTTACGTGTTCGCAGCGAGCACGCTCCCGGATGGGTTACGGATCAGCGAACCGAAAACGCGGGTCCGCCGCCAGGGAAACGGGTCTGTCGGGGAGTCAGGCTGCGACAGGCCGGCCACAGAAACTGAGCCCGTCGCTGAAACAACCTGCGAAGGCCGCCGTAAGAACGTTTGGGATTTGACCAATCCACCCCGGCGACCGCTCCGAATGGCGTGCGTCAGGCAATTGGGACGTGAGGACGGACGGCATGACACCTATCTTCAGGAGTGGCGCGGGGCGCAGGAGTCTCGCGACCCTCGTCTGTGGTGCGCTGGCCGCCGGGGGGCTCGCAGCCGCCGGCGTGACGCTATTGGTACCGGGGGCGGCCTCCGCCTCCAGCCACCGGGAGGCCCCGTTGATCTCGGGGGCTCCGCAGTACGACAACACGGACGTGTATGCGTTCGTGAGCCCGGACAAGCCCGATACGACGACCATCGTGGCGAACTGGATCCCCTTCGAGGAACCGGCCGGCGGACCGAACTTCTTCACGTTCGCCGAGGACGCCCAGTACGACATCCACATCGACAACAACGGTGACGCGCAGGGCGAGTTGCTCTACCGCTACACCTTCAAGACACACGTCAAGAACGGCAACACCTTCCTCTACAACACGGGTGCGGTCGACAGCCTCGACGACCCCGACCTCAACATCACGCAGACGTACGACATCGATCTGCTGCGGCTGAAGAACCAGAAGCTGGTGTCGAAGACGAAGGTCGCGGACGATGTTCCGGTGGCGCCGTCGAACGTCGGCAAGGCGTCGATGCCGGACTACGGCAAGCTGCGCGACCAGGCAGTGCACGAACTCGCGGGCGGTTCAACGACGTTCGCCGGACAGGCGGACGACCCGTTCTTCCTGGACCTGCGGGTCTTCGACCTGCTGTACGGCGGCAACCTGACCGAGGTCGGGCGGGACACCCTCAGGGGCTACAACGTCAACTCGATAGCCCTCCAGGTGCCGAGTAACATGATCCAGGAGTCGGCCGAGCAACCCATCGTCGGCATCTGGTCCACCACCCAGCGCAAGGACGCGCACGGTGACTGGACGCAGGTCTCCCGGCTGGGCATGCCGCTGGTGAACGAGGTCGTCAACCCGATCAAGGACAAGGACAAGTTCAACGCGTCCTCGCCCTGGAACGACGGCGACTTCCTGACGAACGTGACCAACCCGGAGCTGCCCAAGCTCATCGAGGCGATCTACAAGATCCCGGCGCCGACGGAACCGCGCAACGACCTCGTCGACGTGTTCCTGAAGGGTGTGGAGGGCCTCAACCAGCCGCCCCACGTCACCCCTGCGGAGGAGCTGCGGCTCAACACCTCGATCAAGCCGGTGGCTTCGCCCAAGCGGCTCGGTGTGCTGGACGGCGACACCGCGGGCTTCCCGAACGGACGCCGGCTCACCGACGACGTGCTCGACATCGCACTGCAGGTCGTCGAGGGTGAACTGGTCGGCTCCAAGAACGACTTGGGCGACGCGGTCGACAAGAACGACAAGAAGTTCGGCCACACCTTCCCCTACCTGGCCAACCCGGCCGCGGGTTCCCGCGGAACCCTCGCCAAGGGCACGACCAGCGGGACCGACGTGCGCAACCAGCTCGGTGACGCGCTCCAGCCCACGAGTGCCTCCGGCGAGACCGACACCATGCTGATCGCGGCCTCCGCGGCGGCGGGCGCGGCCGGCTTCCTGTTGATCGGCACCGGGCTGATGTGGTGGCGCCGGAGGGTGAACGACCGGGCCTACTGACCCGGCTCACGGATCCGCGGCCGGGCCACTGACCCGGCCGCACGATCCCCCGACCGGGCCTGTCGGCCCGGCTCACCGACTGGCGCGGCCCGCGCGTACTCATCCCCCACGGCGCGGGCCGCGCCGCCCAGCCCCCACAACGAGCGTTTCCCCCAAGGAACCAAGGACTTCGAGGAGAGGGCATGTTGCCGCCTGCGAACGACAGCGCGCCGGAGAGCGAACGCGGCGCCGAGCCCGTGGACCGCGCCGCGGAGGCCATGCCCGAGGAGAATCCGGCGGATGTCGAGGCGGCAGCGGCGCCGAGTCCGGCCTCCGGTGACCTGACCGACGAGGTCACCGAGGTCACCGAGGTCACCAATGAAGCGCCCGACGAGCGCGTCGCCGCCGTCCGGCGGCTGTCCGCCTCCGGGCGCCGCTGGCGTGCGGCCCAACTCGCCTTCTGCGCATCCGCGTTGGCCGTCGCTCTCACCGCCGGGGCCATAGTGGTCGGGGCCCTCCAGGACGACGGTGGAGCGGCCACCCTGGCGGCGGCGCCCGCCGGCGTCTCGCCGCAGTTGCTCGCCGGCGCGGATCTCGACGCGAGCATCACCTCGTTGCAGGCTCATCTCCGGTCTCAGCCCAAGGACTTCGGCGGCTGGTCGACGCTCGGGCTCGCCTACATCGAGCAGGCCCGCACGAAGGGCGATCCCTCCCGGTACCCGCAGGCACAGCAGGCGCTCGCCCGTTCCCTCGAGCTGCGTCCGGACAACGATCCCGCGCTCGCGGGCCGTGCCGCCCTGGCCGCCGCCCGGCACGACTTCACCGGCGCCCTCAAGTACGCGGACCAGGCGCTCAAACAGAACCCGTACAGCGAGCGCGCCCTCGCCTCCCGTATCGACGCCCTGGTCGAACTCGGCCGCTACGACGAGGCGTCCAAGGCCGCGGACACGGCCGACTCGCGCCGCCCGGGCGTCCCGGTCTTCACGCGGTACGCGTACGTCAACGAGTTGCGCGGCGATGCGCAGACCGCCCGCCGCGTCCTGGAGCAGGCACTCGACTCGGCGACGACCCGTGGCGACGTCACGTACGTGGCCACCGCGCTCGGCCAACTCGCCTGGAACCAGGGCGAGTACAAGACGGCCCTCACGTACTACGCCCGCGCGCTCGCGGCCGACGACACCTATCTCCCGGCCCTCGAAGGCCGCGCCCGCACGCAGGCCGCGCAGGGCGACCGCGCGGCGGCGATCAGCGGCATGGAGCAGGTGGTGGAGCGGTATCCGCTGCCCCAACCACTCGTGGAACTCGGGGAGTTGTACGAGGCGCGCGGCGCGGAGGGCGACGCCGGGAAGGCCCGCGACCAGTACGCGCTGGTGAACGCCTGGGTCTCGCTGGCCCGGGCCAACGGCGTCAACGCCGACCTCGACACCGCTCTGGCCGCCGCCGACCACGGCGACAAGAAGGCCGCGCTGAAGGCGGCCCAGGCCGAGTGGGCCCGCCGCCACACCGTGCACACCGCGGACGCCCTCGCCTGGGCACTGCACGTCAACGGCCGCGACGAGGAGGCCCTGCCGTACGCCCACGAGGCGACGGCCACCGGCTACCGCAACGCGTCCTTCCTCTACCACCGGGGCATGATCGAGCGCGCCACCGGCCATGAGAAGGAGGCCGACGCCTCGCTGAAATCGGCCCTCGACCTCAACCCGGGCTTCTCACCGCTGGGCGCCGCAGAGGCCCGCAAGGCACTGGAGGCCGACAAGTGACCCCTGGACTCCGCCGCGTGTTCCGCTCCGCAACGGCCGTTCTCGCCGCTGCCTGCGCACTCGTCCTCGTCCCCTCCGGACAGGCGAGCGCCCACCCGCTCGGCAACTTCACCGTCAATCGGTACGACGGTCTGGTCGCCGCCCCCGGGCAACTGCGGGTCGACCATGTCGAGGACCTCGCGGAGATCCCGGCCACCCAGGCCGAGCCGCAGATCGAGAAGCTCGGGCTGACGGACTGGGCACGTCAGCGGTGCGAGACGGCCGCACAGGACAGTGCGGTCACCGTCGGCGGCGGCGAGGTCCCGCTCACCGTCGGCACGAGCGTCGCGCGCGTAAGGCCGGGGCAGGCGGGGCTCAACACCCTCCGGGTGGAATGCCGGTTGACGGCGGCGCTCCCCGAACAGGACACCGTGGACGTCGAGTTCCGGGGCGCGGGAACCGACAGGGGGCCGGGCTGGCGGGAGATCACCGCGCGCGGCGACCGGATGACGCTCGCCTCCTCGGACGTACCCACGGAGTCGGTGTCACGGCAGCTCACCAAGTACCCGCAGGAACTGCTCTCGTCGCCGGCCGACATCGCCTCCGCGTCCCTGCGGGTGCGGGCCGGTGGCCCCGCGCTGGTCGAGAGTGGCCGCGACGCGCCCGCCGACTCGGTCCTCCCGCGCGGCGCCGACCGCTGGACCCAGGCGCTCGACTCCCTGGTGGCCCACCACGACCTGACGATCGGCTTCGGCGCTCTCGCCCTGCTCATCGCGGTGGGCCTCGGCGCCCTGCACGCGCTCGCACCCGGTCATGGCAAGACCCTGATGGCCGCGACGGCAGCGGCTCGCGGCGGCCGGGCGGGCCTGCGCGACGTCCTGCCGCTGGCCGCCTCGGTGACGGTCACCCACACCCTGGGCGTGGTCGCCCTGGGCCTCCTGATCACGGCCGGTTCGGCCGCGGCGCCCTCCGTAATCGCCTGGCTGGGCGTCGCGAGCGGGCTCCTGGTGACGCTTGCGGGCGCGACACTCGTACGCCGGGCCTGGCGCAACCGGGGACACGGGCACTCCCACGGGAGCGGGCACACACACGACCACGGAGACGGCCGCACGCACGACCACGGCCACGCGCACCGCCACGATCACGACCAGGACCATGGCCACGCGCACCGCCACCATCACGACCAGGACCAGGACCAGGACCGTAACCACCTGCACAGCCACGACCACGCCCACTCGGAGCATCCGCACGCCGAGCATGAGCGTGCGCACGAGCACCCGCACGCCGAGCAGCGTGAACGCCCCCTGGTCCTCGCGCACGCCCACGCGTCCGCGTCCGTGGAAGCCCGCCCCCACCCCCAACCCCCCGTCCGCCGGCACAGTCACCCGCACGCCCCCGCCCCACAGGAGAAGCGGGCCCCCCTCGAACACACCCACGGCGGCTTCACACACACCCACCCCACCGCCCCCACCCTCCGCGGCACGATCCTGCTCGGCTTCGCCGGCGGGCTCGTGCCCAGCCCCTCCGCCGTGGTCGTCCTGGTGGGCGCCGCGGCGCTGGGACAGGCGTGGTTCGGATTGCTCCTCGTCCTCGCGTACGGCGTCGGGCTCGCCCTGACGCTCACGGCGGCCGGATTCGCCGTCGTGAAGTTGGGCGACGGGGTGAACCGGGCACTGGCCGGGCGCCCGCGGTGGGCCGGCGGGCCGATCGTGGCCCTGCTGCGCAGGACCGCACCGCTGGGATCGGCGTTGGTGGTCGTGGCGCTTGGGGCCGGCTTGGTGTTCAGGGGGGCGGCATCCGTCCTCGGCTGAGCTACTTTTGGGGAGAAATCACGCGGATGCACAACGGATACGAATGGGGGGACACCCGTGTCCGAAGATCCGGGCAGTGAACGTGTGATCGCCGGGCGCTACCGGCTGCTGTCGCCCTTGGGCGAGGGCGGCATGGGCACGGTGTGGCGCGCCCGTGACGAGGTGCTCCAGCGCGAGGTCGCGGTGAAGGAGGTCCGTGCGCCCACGGGGATCCCGGCGTACGACGCGGAGCGGATGTACGCGCGGCTGGAGCGCGAGGCGTGGGCGGCGGCCCGTATCTCGAACCGCAACGTGGTGACGGTGTACGACGTCGCAACGGACGACGGTCGCCCCTGGATCGTGATGGAGCTGATCCGCGGCGTCGCCCTCTCGGATCTCCTGGACGCCGAGGGCCCGGTCGACCCGCCGCGCGCCGCGCACATCGGTGCCGAGGTGCTCACCGCGCTGCGTGCCGCGCACGAGGCCGGGGTGCTGCACCGCGATGTGAAGCCGGGCAACGTCCTGATGTCGAACGACGGACGGATCGTGCTGACGGACTTCGGCATCGCCATGGTCGAGGGCAGCTCCGCGCTGACCATGACGGGCGAGGTCATCGGCTCGCCCGAATTCCTCGCCCCGGAGCGGGCGTTGGGCCGGACTCCCGGGCCCGAGTCGGATCTGTGGTCGCTCGGGGTACTGCTGTACGCGGCGGTCGAGGGCAACTCGCCGTTCCGTCAGAACACCCCACTGAGCACCCTGCGCGCGATCGTCGACGAGCCGCTGCCGCCGCCGCGGCGCGCGGGTCCGCTCACCCCCGTCATCGAGGGGCTGCTGGCCAAGGACCCGGCCGAGCGGCTGGGCGCCGAGCAGGCCGAGCACGTGCTGCGGATCGTCGCGGCGGGCGGCACCCTGGCCGGCCCCGGCTTCGGTCCGCCGCCCCTGATCGCGGAGGCGCCGACGCTCGCGGGGTTCCCCCAGACCTCCCCAGGATCAACACCGCCGATGCCGTACGGGCCGGCCGACGCCACTGTTGCCTCGGCCGGCACCACGGCCGAGCCCGACCGCAATCGCCGCGCGGCGGTCGTTCTGATCGCGGGGGTGGTGGCACTCGTCCTCGCGCTGGGAGGGCTGACGTACGCCCTGTTGAACCGCGACAACGGCGACGGCGGCGGCGGGGCCGCCGTCAGCAGCGGTTCGGGCGGCGTGAGTTCGACCCCGGAGACCAGCGACAGCGGGAGCGGCCAGGGCGCGAGCGGCGGGAGCCCCTCCACCAGCGCGCCGGCCACCGAGAGCCGGACGACCACACCTCCGCCCGCCCAGACCGCGCAGGTCACGGTCGCGGGTGCGCACACCGCGTACTCCGGCGCCTGCCCGCCGCCCGACGCGCAAGCACCCACGTTCACGGCGACGTTCACGGTCGGGCGGGTCCCGGCCGAGGTCGAGTACCGCTGGGTGACGGAGACCGGCGAGGTGTCGGACCCGGGCTGGAAGACCCTGTCGTTCCCCGCGAGCGGTGACAGGACCCAGCAGAAGACGGTGATCGTGACGACGTACGACGAGTCGGGGACCTACGAGAACGCGATCGGCGTGGAGATCCGCAGTCCCGTGCACGCGACGTCCAACTCGGTGCCGTTCTCGGTGACGTGCGTGACGGAGACCCCGACGGACGGGGCCTCCGCTTCCGAGTCTCCCTGAGGCCTGTCCGAGGTGGCCTCCCTCAGGCCTGTCCTAGGTGGTCTCCCTAAGTCCGGCCCTAGATGGTCTCCCTAGGACTTGTCCTGGGCGGTCACGCCGCGCTGTTGAACACGGGCAGGTATCCGCCGGACTGTCCCGGCGCGGTCGGGTGGTAGGACTCACCGATGTTCAGCAGGTTCAGGCTGTGCAGCCAGGCGCCGCCCGAGCAGATCTCGTGACCCGTGAACCTGCTCCTGACGTCGCCGAAGGTGAAGCCGTGGTCGGCGGCGCGCTTGGCGATCGCGGTGTCCAGATAGTCCGCGGCGCCGTTGATCGCGGCTCGCTCGGCCTCGGTGAGGCCGGTCAGGCAGCTGCCGTTGAGCTTGTAGAAGCGGGGATAGCCCAGGACGACCACATGGGCGGACGGGGCCTTCCTGTTGATCGCCGCGTAGACGGTGTCGAGCTTGCCGGGAAGTGTCGAGTCGACGTACGCCTTCGCGGTGGCGATCCGCGCGAGGCAGGAGCTCTGCGACTGGAGCACACACGTCGTCATGACGTCGGCAAAGCCCGCGTCGTTGCCGCCGACGCTGATCGAGACGAGGCCGGTGGAGGAGTTGAGGGGGGTCAACTGGTTGGCGACGACATCACCCGTACGAGCGCCGGAGCAAGCCGTGAAGTTGAACGACGAGGGTGAATGGGCGGCCGCCCAGAGGTAGGGGTACGCCTTCGTGCTGCGCTTGCAGTTGCCGCTGGAACCGATGTAGCCGCCCGCGCCGACACCGGAGGAGTAGGAGTCGCCGAGGGCCACATAGCCGGTGGCCGCAAGGGCGGGGGACGCCTGCGCCGTCGCTGACCCGGTGAGGGCGACGCCGAGGGCGAGGAGGAGCGAGGTCACGTATGCCGTAATTCGGGAACGTCTCATGGAACCTCCCTTTAGCAGGATCTCTGCATAACTTTCGTACCAGCTACGCGTGTTGACAGGAAGTGTCCATGCCAAGACTTTCGGGCCCTTTTCGGGCCCCATCCTGTGCGTTCGCCATGAATTTGATTGCGTGTTCATGACAGCGTCGTGACAAGGGGTCAACTCCCTTGAGTCGCGCGGGGAGATCACCGAGTCTTTACCTCAGCCCGGGGTGGAACGCGACACTCCGAGCTGTGCGCCCGATCACGTGCACCCCCACACCGCGCGCGCCCCACCCAGGCGCCCGCCGCCCGAGGAGGACTCCCTCGTCATGGCACAACTCCGTAGCAAGAAGATCAGGATCGCCGCGATAACCTCCGTGGCGACCGCCGCCCTTGTAGGCGGATTCACCGCGCTCCCTGCCCAGGCCGCCCCGGCCACGGGCACGGTGCTCGCCGCCGGTTCCCCCACGGCCATCAAGGACAGCTACATCATCACGCTCGAGAAGACGGCCGGCTTCAAGGCCTCCTCGAGCGAGGGCAAGGGTCTGATCAGCGAGTACGGCGGCACGGTGAAGAGGACGTTCGGCGCCGCGCTGAACGGCTACTCGGCCACTCTCTCGGCCCAGGAGGCCGCGAGACTCGCCGCCGACCCGGCGGTCGCCACGGTCGAGCAGAACCAGACGGTCCACGTCGACGCCACGCAGTCCAGCGCCCCCTGGGGCCTGGACCGCATCGACCAGACGTCGCTGCCGCTCTCCACCACGTACACCTACCCGGACACGGGGGGCGCCGGCGTGACCGCGTACGTCATCGACACCGGCGTACGCATCACGCACACCCAGATCGCCGGGCGCGCCACGAACGGCTACGACGCCGTCGAGGGTGACAACGTCGCCCAGGACGGCAACGGGCACGGCACCCACGTGGCCACCACCATCGCGGGCTCCACCTACGGTGTCGCCAAGAAGGCGAACATCGTGGCGGTCCGCGTCCTCGACAACGCCGGCTCCGGCACCACCGCCGGCGTCATCGCGGGCATCAACTGGGTGACCAGCAACCACAGTGGCCCCTCGGTCGCCAACATGTCGCTGGGCGGCGGCGCCTCCACCACGCTGGACACGGCCGTCTCCAACTCCATCGCGAGCGGCGTGACCTACGCGATCGCGGCGGGCAACAGCAACGCCAACGCCTCCTCGTACTCCCCCGCCCGGGTCGCCACGGCGATCACGGTCGGCGCCACCACCAGCACGGACGCCAGGGCGAGCTACTCCAACTACGGCTCGACCCTGGACATCTTCGCCCCCGGCTCCTCGATCCTCGCCGGTTACAACACCAGCGACACCGCCACCGCCACGCTCTCGGGTACGTCGATGGCCACGCCGCACGTCGCGGGCGCGGCCGCCATCTATCTCGCGAGCCACACCTCCGCCACCCCGGCGCAGGTCTCCACGGCTCTCGTGAACGGTGCCACGTCCAACCTGGTCACCAGCCCGGGTACCGGCTCGCCGAACAAGCTCCTCAAGATCGTCCCGTAAGTGCTTCAACTCGGCTGAGCCGAGTCACAGTTCCCCGGAGGCCGTCGGCGCCTCCGGGGAACTGCTGTTTGCGGACGGCGGTTCACGAACGGGAGTGGGTCGCACGGACGGCTTCCGCATCTTGACGACCCGCCGTAGCTGCGCGACATTGAAGCCCGGCATCCGGCGCTTCGGGGGGCAAAGTCGCCAATGCAGACCATACGACGCATCAAGGAACCTTCATCAGGCACCGCGGAGGCGACGGGGCAGGATCCGGGGAGGGACCTGCTGCCGCTGCTCGGCGGTGCCGCGACGGTCGTCGCGCTGGTCGGCGCGGTGCTCGCACTCGCCGACGTGGACTCGCCGCTGCGCGGTCCGTTCACCCTGTTCTTCCTGCTCGCCGCTCCGTCGGTCGCCGTCGCGGCCGCGCTGCACGGCCTGGAACCGTTCGGCCGGCTGCTGGTGTCTGTCGCCGGAGGAGTCGCCGTCAACATGCTGGTGGCCCAGGGAATGCTGGCCCTGCACCGGTGGTCGGTGCCCGGTGGGGTCGTGGCCGTGACCGCGATCAGCACCTTCATGCTCCTGCTGGTACTGGTACGGCGCCTGCGTGGCCGTGCCGCGAGAAGGCGGGCCTCCTGACGTGGACATCAGCGTGTACCGCCCGGGCGAGCTGACCGCCGCCGACCGGGCGGCGTGGACGGCTTTCCAGGTGAAGGCCCATCTGAACGGCTCGCCGGGGCTGGCGAACCCTTTCCTGTCCCCCGAGTTCACGCTCGCGATGGGCCGCTGCCGACGCGGCGTGCGGATCGCGGTCGTACGGGAGAACGGCGAGCCCGCGGCGTACTTCCCGTTCCAGCGCACCGGAGCCGGCATCGGCCGGGCCGTCGGCCTCGGGGTCTCCGACTGCCAGGGCGCCGTGCACCGGCCCGGCTTCACCTGGGACGCCCACGAACTGCTGCGGGCCTGCGGGCTCGCCGTGTGGGAGTTCGATCATCTGGTCGAAGGGCAGGCGCCGTTCGAGGCGGCAGCCTCCGGGACCTTCCCTTCCCCGGTCATCGACATCGACCAGGGCTACGAGACGTTCCTGCGCCAACTGCGCGAGCGGTCACCGAAGTTCACCAAGTCGACGCTGGCCAAGGAGCGCAAGCTCGGCCGGGACACGGACGGAATGCGCTACGTCCACGACGAACGCGACCCCGAGGCACTGCACACGCTGATGGACTGGAAGTCCGCGCAGTACCGCAGGACCGGGCGCAGCGACCGCTTCGCGCACCCCTGGATCAGCCATCTGGTGGAGCAGCTCTTCCACACCCGCTCCGAGCCGTTCGCGGGGATCCTGTCGGTGCTGTACGCGGACGGCAAGCCGGTCGCCGCGCACTTCGGGCTGCGCTCCGAGCGGGTGCTGGCCTGCTGGTTCCCGGCATACGATCCGGCGTTCTCGAAATACTCGCCGGGGCTGATCCTGCATTTGCGCATGGCCGAGGCGGCCGCCGCCGACGGAATCGCCTATCTGGATCTTGGGCGGGGCCAGAAGGAATACAAGGACTCCCTGAAGACACGGGAACTCGCCGTTTCCGAAGGGTGGGTGACACGACGTCATCCGATCGCCATCGGGCACAGGGCGCGCCGCGCCCCGGTCCGGGCACTGCGTAATGCGGTGTTGGCCAGGCCGGAGCTGTTCGAATCGGCCGACAGGATCCTCAAGCGGATGGGAAAGATCCGGTCGAGGCGTTAGGTAACGGTCAAACCAACAAAAACGTGAGGCCTCGTTCCAGGCCTTGCCATAAGGTCTCATTCATCAATACCGTCGTACATCTCACCCGCATCGGTTCATCAAGGTATATGCGATCTAGGGGAGGGCTCAAGATCGCGACGATGGTCCGGCGCGGGGCGCGGTAGGGGGGTGCCGTGCTCGGTGACCAGTTGTGCCGAGTCGTCCGCGCGACCGGCTTTCGCGTTTTCCGAAAGCCGGCAGCTTTGCCAGCTCACCCGGCACGCACGGAGATCTATTTCGTTATGCCGTAAGTGAGAACCCCCCTTTCGAACCGGACAAAGAGCCGGACCGCCCAGGGGCGGGCGGTCCACCGGACGAGAGGGACCAGACTCATGAGTTCAGTCCTGCGCCCAGCGATTTCGGGCGAAGATCAGACCGCAGTCGGCAAGTACCGGCCGATCTCCTCTCACCTGGCCATAGCGCCACCGGTGAGCGTCGTGATTCCGGCCATGAATGAGGCCGAGAATCTCCCGTACGTCTTCAAGACCCTTCCGAGCTGGATACACGAAGTGGTTCTCGTCGACGGAAATTCCACCGACAACACCGTCGAAGTGGCCCGTGAACTGTGGCCGGACGTCAAGGTCGTCAAGCAGCACGGAAAGGGCAAGGGGGATGCCCTGATCACCGGTTTCGAGGCGTGCACCGGCGACATCATCGTGATGGTCGACGCGGACGGTTCGGCCGACGGCAGCGAGATCGTGTCCTATGTGTCCGCGCTGGTGTCGGGGGCCGACTTCGCCAAGGGCTCGCGGTTCGCCAACGGCGGCGGCACATCCGACATGACGCCGATCCGCAAGCTCGGCAACCATGTGCTGTGCGCGGCCGTCAACGCCAAGTTCGGGGCCCGCTACACCGACCTCTGCTACGGCTACAACGCGTTCTGGCGGCACTGCCTGGACAAGATCGACCTCGACTGCACCGGCTTCGAGGTGGAGACCCTGATGAACATCCGGGTCGTCAAGGCAGGTCTGAAGGTGCAGGAGATTCCGAGCCACGAGTACCTCCGCATCCACGGTTCGAGCAATCTGAGAGCCGTGCGGGACGGGATCCGGGTGCTCAAGGTGATCCTCAAGGAGCGCTCCAACCGGCGTGCGCTGCGCCGCACACCGCACGCCTCCCAGCTCGACTCGGGCCGGGGAGAGGTGTCTTGAGCGAGCAGGACTTCTCCGTGGTGATCTGCGTGTACACCGAGGACCGCTGGGAGGACATCCTCGCGGCGGTCTCCTCGGTGCGGGCGCAGTCCCTGCCCGCGCTGGAAACACTCCTCGTCGTGGATCACAACACCGCGCTGTTGGAGCGGCTGACCAGGGAGTACAAGGAGACCGACGGGGTGCGGGTGCTCGCCAACGCGGGCCCCCGCGGCCTGTCCGCGGGCCGCAACACCGGGATCGCCGTCGCGCGCGGCGCCATCATCGCGTTCCTCGACGACGACGCCGTGGCCGAACGGGACTGGCTGCGCCACTTCGCGTCGGGGTACCAGGATCCGCGGGTCATGGCCGTCGGCGGCCGTACGATGCCGATCTGGGCGTCGGGTCGCCGGCCCACGTGGTTCCCCGAGGAGTTCGACTGGGTGGTGGGCTGCACGTACAGGGGGCTGCCCCCCGGCCGGGTCCGGGTCCGCAACGTCCTGGGCGGCAACGCCTCGTTCCGCCGTACGGCCTTCGACGCGGCGGGCGGCTTCGCGACCGGCATCGGCCGCGACGGCGACAAGCGCCCGCTGGGCTGTGAGGAGACGGAGCTGTGCATCCGTCTCACCCGCGCCCGACCGGACGCGATTCTCCTGATCGACGACCGTGCGGTCATCCACCACCGGGTGCCCAAGGTGCGCGAGCACTTCGCGTACTTCCGCACCCGCGCGTACGCCGAGGGCCTCTCCAAAGCCCTCGTCGCCCGAAGTGTCGGCGCGGACAAGGGACTTGAGTCCGAGCGCCGTTACGCCACCCGTGTGCTGCCGGCCGGGGTCGTCCGCGGGCTGCGGGACGCGGTGCTGGCCCGCCCGGGTGGCGCCGGACGCGCGGGCGCCATCGTGACCGGAGTGCTGACTGCGGCGGGCGGGTACGCACTCGGGAGCATCCGGGCGCGCAGGGGCGGCGCCACCTTCTCCGTCGTGGAGATCGAGGGGGTCTCTCCGGCAGCCGACGACAAGGGGGCCGCGGCATGAACGAGCCGGTGCCGATCCTCATGTACCACTCGATCGCGCCGCAGCCCAACACAGCGACGCGCGAACTGTCCGTCACCCCGGATGCCTTCGCCCAGCAAATGGCGCTGCTCGACGCGCAGGGGTTCACCCCGGTCGACACGGCGCGGCTCGGGGCGAGTTGGCGGGATGGCGGACCGCTGCCGGAGCGGCCGGTCCTGGTCACCTTCGACGACGGCTACGAGGGCGTACACCGGCACGGCCTGCCCGTACTCGCCAGGTACGGCTTCGCGGCCACGCTGTTCGTGTCGACGGGGTGGATCAGCGGCGCGTACGACACCGGCGGCGGCCTCGACACCATGCTGGACTGGGGCCAGGTGCGCAAACTCGCCGCGGAGCAGGTGGAGATCGGCGGGCACAGTCATACGCACCCGCAGATGGACCAGCTCTCCGAGGACGCGCTCCGGTTCGAGGTACGGCGCTGCCGGGAGATCATCACCGGCGAACTGGGCACCCGCCCCGCCTCGTTCGCGTACCCATACGGCTACTCCAGCCGCCGGGTGCGCGAGGCGGTGCGCGAGGCGGGCTTCGCCCAGTCGCTCGCCGTCGGCAACGCCCTCGCCCGCCGCCGCCAGGGGCCGTACGCCCTGCGGCGCGTCACCGTGCGCCGGAGCACCGGTATCGAGGAGTTCGAGCGGCTGGTCCAAGGCCGCGCGATCGCCCTCAACTTCGCCAGGGACCGCGCCCTCACCAAGGGGTACGCCATGGTCCGAAGAGCAGATCAGGTCCGCCGGAAGGCCATCAGTTCCCGTGTCTGACACGACGACCACCGCCAAGGCTTCATCGCCCACGACCGAGGCGCCCGCACAGCGCACGGGCCGCCGCCTCCGCCTGCCCGGCCGAGGCAGGGGCGGGGGCGGAAGCGGAGGAAACCAGCTGTTCCGCAACGCCTACGCCCTGATGCTCAACACAGGTATCTCCGCGGTGCTCGGGCTCGGCTACTGGCTGATCGCCGCCCGCTACTACACCGACACCGCGGTCGGCCAGGGCTCCGCGGCGATCGCCGCGATGAAGCTCCTCGCGGGGCTCACCGCGGTGACGCTGACGGGCGCCCTGGCCCGCTTCATCCCGGTCGCCGGCCGGGCCACGGGACGCCTCATCTTCCGTACGTACCTGGGCAGTTCGGTGGTCGTCGCGCTGGCCGCCGGCGCCTTCCTGCTCACGCTGAACATCTGGGGACCCTCGTACCGGTTCCTGCACGGATCACTGGCCGGCCTCGGCTTCGTCGTCGCGGTGGTCGCCTGGTCGCTGCTGACGCTCCAGGACGGTGTGCTGACCGGCCTGCGCAGCGCGCTGTGGGTGCCGGTGGGCAACACGGTGTTCTCCGCGGTGAAGCTGGTGCTGCTCGTCGTCCTGGCCTCCGTGATCCCCGCGACGGGGGTCTTCGTGTCGTGGGTCGCGGCGATCGCCATGTCCGCGGTGCCGCTCGGCTGGCTGGTCTTCCGGCGCCTGGTCCCCCGCCATGTGAAGGCGACCAAGGACGACACCAAACCGCCCTCGGTGAAGGAGATCGGGCGCTTCCTCGCGGGCGACTACACCGGCTCGCTGTTCTCGCTCGCCGTGGTCTACCTCGTCCCGGTCATCGTGGCCTCGCAGGTCAGCTCCGCCGACAACGCGTACTTCTACATCACCGCGACCATCGGCGGCACGGTCAACCTGCTCGCCATCAACATGGGCGCCTCCCTCACCGTCGAGGGCTCGCACGCCCCGGCACGCCTCGCCGCGAACACCCGGGCCGCGCTCAGGCGGATGGCGCGGATCATGCTGCCGGTGGGCGCGCTGCTGTTCCTCGGCGCGCCGTTCATCCTGCGCGTCTTCGGCCAGGGTTACGCGGACGCGGCGACGCCACTGCTGCGCTGGTTCGCGGTCGGCGGACTGCTGCGGGTCGTCATGGAGACGTACTTCGCGGTCCTGCGCGCGCAGAGCCGCACGGCCGGACTCGCCTGGCTCCAGGGCCTGTTGTGCGCCCTGGTGCTCGGTCTGACGGTGGTCCTCCTTCCCCGCATGGGTCTGACCGGCGCGGGTGTCGCGGAGGTCGTCAGCCTCGCGGTGATCGTGGCGATCTCCGCGCCCCGGCTGTACAGGATTCTGCGGACCGCACCCGCCGAGGTGCCCGCGGGCGCGGCACCGGACGGGGACCTCGCCGACCTGGGGGCGGGCGAGGTCCCCACGCCCAAGCGCGGGCCCGCGTGGGCGCTGGACTCGGACACCCTCGCGCTGGGCATCCATGTCGACTTCGACCACCTGGAGCGCCGGCCGGACGTGCGGCCCGGGCCGGGGACGCCGCCCACGGGGACACCGAAGGTACGGCCGGACCACCGCCCGACGTGGGCGCTGGGCAAGCCGGCGGTCGGGTTGCCCGTCGAGGCACGCGAGCCGGGTTCGGAGGCGTCGCTGGGCCCGGCCGAGGTTCCGGAGATAGACGCGCCCTTCGAGGCGGAGGAGGCGGAAAGCGCCCCTTCGGAGGTCCAGGGCAAGGCACCCGGCGACTCGGGCGGGTGGGCGCGGCCTGCCACGGGGGTCCCGGTCCCGGCGGACGAGACGGATGCCCCGCACAAGCGGTTGACGCCCCCGACCAGACCAGGGTTGATCCTCGGCTGTCTGTTGATCGCCGCCCTGCTCCTCTACTGGGTCCCCGCACTCACTCTCAACGACGGCGCCCTCGACCGAATGGGTGGGCTCGGGCTCATCTCGGTGCTGCCCCTGCCTACCCTCGTCGGCGCCGCCCTCCTGGTCATCGTGTTCGCCTCGCTGCTCTGGATGGGCCGGGAGCACAAGGGGCTGCTGCTCGTCACGCTGCTCGCCACCGTGGTCTCGCTGCACGCGCTTCCGGCGGTGATCGAGACCGAGCCACGGTTCGCGACGGCCTGGCAGCACCTCGGGTTCCTGGACTACATCGACCGCACCGGATCCGCCGTACCCGACCTGGACGCCCGCTGGAGCTGGCCGGGCTTCTTCGCGGCGGCCGCCTTCGTCACGAAGGCCTGCGGGGTCACCGACCTCACCGAGGTGATCCGCTGGTGGCCGCTGACCATGCAACTCCTCTACCTGGCACCGATGTTCCTGCTCGTCCGCTCGATGCGGGCGAGCTGGCGCGCCAAGTGGACCGGCATCTGGATCTTCGTGCTCAGCGGCTGGGTGGGCCAGGACTACTTCTCCCCGCAGGGCTTCACCTATCTGCTGTACCTCGTCTTCGTGGCGATCCTCCTCGTCTGGTTCCGGGCACCACGGGTGCTCTGGACGAAGCGGCGGCCGGGCGAGGCGGAGGTCGAGCCGACGGACCGCCGCCAACAGGCCGTCCTGCTCATGGTGTTGATCGGCCTGTTCGCGGTGACCGTCCCGGCGCACCAGCTCACCCCGTTCGTGATGCTGGGTGTCCTCGCGGCCCTCGTCCTGGTCGGGCGCTCCGAACTGCGCGGCCTGCCCATCCTGTTCGCCGTCCTGGTCGCCGCCTGGGTCGGCTTCATGGCCGAGCCTTACTGGTCGGGCCACTTCGACGACCTGTTCGGCGGGATCGGCGGAGTCGGCGGCAATGTGTCCTCGTCGGTCTCCGGCCGTATCGAGGGCGGCAGTTCGACCCACAAACTCGTCCTCTACGCGCGCGTGCTGCTGGCCGGCGGCGTGCTGACCCTCGCCTGCTACGGCTGGTGGCGCCGCCGTGAGAACAAGTACCGCGAACGCTCGCTGCTCGTCCTCACCTTCGTCCCGTTCCTGGGCTTCGGCATGCAGTCGTACGGCGGCGAAATGGCCCTGCGCGTCTTCATGTTCGCCCTCCCGGGCGCGGCCCTGCTCGCCGCACTCGCCCTGTTCCCGCGCACCGGCGTCACCGCGAAGGAACGGGACAGGGACCGCGTGAGCCTCGCGCCGCTGGCGGCTCTCATGGCGGGCCTGGTCCTCATGGGCGGTTTCCTGGTGGCCCGTTGGGGCAACGAGTCCTTCGAACGGATCAGGCCGGGCGAGGTCGCCGCCATGAACTACGTGTACGCGCACGACGATCCGACCGCACGCCTGCTGTGGATGAGCAACGACACGGTCGAGAACGTGACGCCCTCGATCCCGTGGGGCTCACGGGACATGGAGAAGGTGGAGTACCTGCCCACCCTGGCGCCCGTCGACCCGGTCCTGGTCTCAAGCCTGGTGAAGGCGCTCAGGGACGCGGGTCCCAACTCGTACCTGATGATCAACCGCAGTCAGGTGGTCTATCTCCAGTTGGACGTCGGCTACTCGCCGAACTGGGAGTCGCGGCTCCTCAAGAACCTCGACCAACGCCCGGAACTGACGAAGGTCTTCGTCAACGACGACGCGACGGTCTACGCGCTGCGCGAGCAGCCCGCGGGCGAGATCCCGAAGGCCGATCCGGGGCCGATCGGGCCTCAGGTGACATGGACGCCGTGGTCGGTGGTGGGCGGCCTCGCGGCCGTCGCGCTCATCCTGATGCTGAGCACGCGGGAAGTCGTACGGGTCGCCGTACGGCCCGGCGTGCGGCAACTCCGGTGGCTGCAAAGCAGTTTCTGGTTCGCACTGCCACTGCTGGCGGTACTGCTGGCTTCACTGGTGCAGCGGTTCCTGACAATGAAGTAGTTCCTTGAAAGCGTACGAGGGTGAAGGTTGTTCCTTGAAGGCGTACGAGCGTGAAGGTTGTTCCTTGAAGGCGTACGAGCGTGAAGTGGCTCAGCGTGCCAGCCACTTCACCTCGTACGCGCCCAACTCGACCTGCTGCCCGTCGATCTTCACGCTGATCGACCGGTCCTGCGTGTTGACCACGAGGACCGTCGTGCCGGTGGCGAGGACGCGCACCCGGGGCACATCGGCGGCGGCGACGGACACCGTCTCGTACGCGGTCCCCGGCGGGAACTCCGCGCCGAACCGGGAGAGGAGGCCGAACATCGGCATCGCCTCGCCCCCGTCACCGCTGCTCGTCGGCGTCCACAGGCAGCCCGCACAGTCGGGCCCCTTCTCCTGCTCCGGGTTCCAGTAGAAACCGGAGGTGGCACCGCCGCGGGCCATCGCGATCAGCCCGGCGGCCTGGACGGCGACCCTGCGGGTCTCGGACCATCCCTTGCGCTCGTCGTTCCCGTCGGCCGGTTCGACGTAGTACTCCGCCCACCACAGCGGCAGATCATCCGTCCGCTCCCGCACCCATGCGCCGACGGCCGTGAACTTGTCGGTGGCCGCGAACTCGTCCGGCAGCAGGTCATCGTCCTTGGTGTAGCTGGAGCCGTCCACGACGACGAAGTCCGCGCCCACCTTGTTCTTGTTCCAGTAGTCGAAGGCATCCAGGACCCGCTGGTCCATGGTGCCCCAGGTGCCCTTCACCGTCGGCGACGCGTCATGCGTCTGGCGCGGGTCGAGGCTGTCCATGACGAGATACGGCCCGCCGACCATGATGTCCGGGTTGACCTTCTTCAACGCCTTGTAGACCAGGTTGTAGAGCTCGGTGTAACCCTCGTAGTCCCAACGGGCCTTCTCGTCGTTCCAGAAACCCTTGAACTCGTTCCAGACGATGAAGTGGCGTACGTCCGGATAGCGCTTGGCGACGGTCGCGGCAAGCGCGGCGAAGTCGTCGTAGTGGGCGCGGTCCGGGGCGGTCTCCAGGGCGGCCTGGCTCCAGTCGGTGTCACCGGACTTGCCGCCCTTCATCCAGTCCGGGGAGCAGCACAGGGTGACGACCGGGGTGCCGCCCGAGGCGCGCATGAAGTCGATACGGCGGTCCATCTCGACGAAGTCGTAACGCCCCTTGACCGGCTCGGGGTTACCGGCTCCCCAGCCCATGATGTGCTGGATCTGTGGCAGGGGCTGCTGGGCGAGCAGTCCCTCCACACGCTCCGTGGCCGCCGTACTGCCCTCGTCGGCGCTGAACTGGGTGTGCGTGAAGCCCCAGCCGACCGCCGGCTCCGCCGCCTTCGCGGGGGCGGCGGGGGTGCCGTGCACCTTGTCCCCGTCAAGGGTCGTTCCCTCGGTGCCCGCGCCGTCCCCGGGCAGGGTGTTGAGGAGGGTCACCAGCAGGGCCAGAGCGACCGCTCCCACGCCGAGCACCGCGGTGAGCCGCCACCGCCGAGTCCCCGAATTCCACCCATGCCGTCCCATCAAGGGCAACAGTAATGGCGGGAACAGGCGGTGGAACAGGTTCCGGATGGCCGCGGCCCCGCCTCTTCTCTCCGGCGGTCCTGACACCGGCGAGCGCGCGACGGTCTCTCGGACACCCGGTCGAAAGCCGGTTGAGCTGGGCCCCCTCGCGAAGGACACCCGGACCGGGCACCGGAAATCCCGTGCACAGGCTCCCCCGGTGACGGATCATGGCGGCATGTCTGCCAACCCACACGACGCTCTGCCGATCCGGCTCAACGTCGATGACAGCGACTCGCCGTCGGACGTCATCGACGCGCTGTTCCTCGGCCGCTTCGCGACGGGCGAGCAGCCTCACTCGCACGCCGTCAACATCGACCGCGTACGGTCCGGGGCGACGCTGCTCCCGAAGGGCGCCCGCGTGCTGCGGTCCGCCCGCGACGACGACCGCAGCGCGACCCTCGCCGAGGGCGACGGCTGGACCCTCCTCGTCTCCCGCTGGAACCGCGGCGCCGACGTCACGGTCACCGCGACCAGCACCGAGCTGGCCGAGAAGATCCTCGACCAGGCGACGACCGGCGCGGCCGACGAGCCCGAACCCCAGCCGGAGAACGTGACGATGGGGTTCTGGTACGTGTCCCCGCGCCGCGGCCCGTACCGCACCACACGACAGATCTCGGCCGGCACCTGGGACGAGGTCCGGCCGAACTACACCACTCCGGTCGCGGACGCGATGGACACCCTGATGAAGACGACGCCGGAGGACATCGCCGGCCGGTTGCTCCTGCTGCACGGGCCGCCGGGCACGGGCAAGACCTCGGCCCTGCGCACCCTGGCCCGTTCCTGGCGCGACTGGTGCCAGGTGGACTGCGTCCTGGACCCCGAGCGGCTCTTCTCCGACGTCGGCTATCTGATGGACATCGCGATCGGCGAGGAGGACGGCACGGGCAAGGGCCGCTGGCGGCTCCTCCTCCTTGAGGACTGCGACGAGCTGATCCGCGGCGAGGCCAAGCACACGGCGGGGCAGGCCCTCTCGCGCCTGCTCAACCTCACCGACGGCCTGCTCGGCCAGGGCCGCAACGTCCTGGTCGGCGTCACCACCAACGAGGACCTGGAGCGCCTCCACCCCGCCGTCGTCCGCCCCGGCCGCTGCCTCGCCCGCATCGAGGTCGGCCCCCTGACCCGCCGCGAGGCCGTGAACTGGCTCGGCACGGAGGAGGGCGTCGCCCGCGAGGGCGCGACTCTGGCAGAGCTGTACGCGCTGCGCCGGGGAACGTCTCCGACGCAGGTACCGGATCCGCGGGAGGGAGCGGACGCGGGGCTGTATCTGTAGGGGACCGGGCATCTGTAGGGGCATCCGGCGTCTCTAGGTGCCTTCGGCGTCTCTAGGTGCCTTCGGCGTCTCTTGGTGCCTTCGGCCGTCTCGGACGCCGTGAGGTCGGCGTCCGCTTCGAATCCCGCCAGCCGGCGCCACTCCCGAACCCACGAAACCGACGGCCAGTTGCACTCCGTCGCGGCGGCGATCGGCCACGAAGGCGACCGGCGGCAGCGCCGGCGTCGACGTCAGCGTCAGCGGGCCCGGACTGGGCGGCAGCCACCGGACCCGGCAGAGGCCCCTGTGACCCTGTGGCCCCTGGGCACCCCATTCCCGTAACGCCGCCCGCCGCCGCGCCCGCGGACAGGCGCTACTCCCCGTACGCCGCCCGCAGGGCATCGCGTGCCGCGTCCAGTGCGGCGGACTCCGTGAGACCGAGGCGGCGTACGCGCTCGGCGTAGGCCTGCGCCGCGACCGCGGCCTCGCGATCGGCGGCCGAACCTGCGGCAGCCACCAGCGTTCCGTTGCGGCCCCGCGTCTCGATCACCCCGTCCGCCTCCAGGGCCCGGTACGCCTTGGCGACCGTGTTGGGCGCGAGGCCGAGCGACTCGGCCAGCCCCCGCACGGTGGGCAGCCGGTAGCCGACCGGCAGCGCCCCGGACCGGGCCTGCTCGGAGATCTGGGCGCGCACCTGCTCGTAGGGCGCGGCCCCCTCATCGATGTGGATCTTCAACGTCACGGGCCGATTGTCCCGTACCCGGCGGAAAAATGAGAGGCACCCGCACACAGCCCCCACGTAGCGTCAGACTCCATGACAGTGATCGTTCGCGATGTCCGCCCCGGCGACCGGCGGGACGCCGAGGGCTTCGCCCGGGTCCGCACCCTCGCCCTTCCCTTCGTGCTCCACACCCCCGACTCCGTCGGGTACGACGTCACGCACGCCCACCCGGACGCCCGCTACCGGCCCCTGCTCGCCGAGCAGGACGGCGAACTGATCGGCACGGCCCAGGTCGGCATCGTGCACGACAGCCCGGAGCCGGGGCAGGGCTATCTCAACGTGTACGTCGCCCCGGACCGCACTCGGCGCGGCGCGGGCTCACTCCTGGTTCGGGCCGCCGAGGAGCACCTGACGGCCCTGGGCGCCAAGAAGCTCTTCGCCTGGGTCCTGGACTCCCCCGCCAACCGAGCCTTCGCCGAGAAGCACGGCTACCGCGCGAGCCGCTCCGCGCACTTCCTCCGCCTGGACCTGGCGAACGGCGCCCTGCCTCCCCGGCAGGCCCTCCCGCCGGACGTCGAACTCCGCAAGGGCTCCGACTACGCCGCCGATCCGCGACCCCTGTTCGACCTGGACGCGGAGACGATGGCGGACGAACCCAGCGACGTCGCCCAGGAGTTCACGGACTACGAGGCCTGGCTCCAGGAGACCTGGCAGCACCCCCTCTTCAGCCCGGAGCTGACCTCGGTCGCGGTGGTCGACGGCCGCCCGGCGGCGTTCAGCGCCGCCCGCACGGACGGTGGCACCCGCTACGGCACGGTGATGACGGGCACCGCCCGAGCCCACCGCGGCCGCGGCCTCGCCAAGCTCGCCAAGAACGACTCCCTGCACCGGGCCCGCGCCGCCGGCTTGACGCAGGCGTTCACGGGCAACGACGCCGGCAACGAACCGATGATCGCGATCAACAAGTGGTTCGGCTACGAGATCTGTGCCACGGAGGTGCGCCATGTCCGCGAACTCGGCTGATGCGAAGCAGCAGTGGGAGATCGTCCTTGTCAAGGCGGGTCGTACGAAGATCCGTTACCCCGCCGAGCTGCTCGCCGACGACGGCACCCGCGTCACCGTCCGCGCCCCGTGGGCGGGCGACGGCGTCCGCGACTTCGGCTTCGTCCGCTTCGAGCCGGGCGATGTCTTCACCGAGTACTACTGGCGGGACCGCTGGTACGCGGTGAAGGAGGTCCGCGACGCCGAGGGCACCCTGAAGGGCTGGTACTGCGACATCACCCGCCCGGCCGTCGTCGCCGGCACCGAACTGCTCGTCGAGGATCTCGACCTGGACCTGTGGCGCTCCGCCGACGGCACGGCCGTACTCCGCCTGGACGAGGACGAGTTCGCGGCGAGCGGCCTGGCGACGACGGATCCGGTGTCCGCCGCCGCCGCCGAGAACGCCCTGGACGAACTCGAACTCCTCGCCCGGAAGGGTGACTTCGAGGACCTGCTCGGCTAAATGAGGGCCACCACCGCGTACCGCTCGTCCTCGACCTCCCTCCCCCACAACCGCGAGTCGTCGGAAAGCCGCTCCACCCTGACGTCGGCCGCGAGGGGTTCGAGGAGGGCGGTGAGCCGGTCCGCGGACATACCGACCGGGCTCACCGTCCCCCACACACCCTCGACCAGAACGAGCCGCCCGCCGGGGCGGAGCAGGCCGCACCAGTGCCGCAGGACGCGCCCGGGGTCGGGCAGCGTCCACAGCACATGGCGGCAGAGCAGAACGTCGAACCGCTGCTCACCGACGGGCGGTGCCGCCGCGTCACCGACCAGGAACACCGCGTCACGCCCGGCGAGCTTGGCGCGGGCGAGGCCGACCATGCCCGGAGAGAGGTCGACCCCGGTGACGTGGTGCCCCCATCCGGACGCGAGGAGTGACAGGCTGCCGGTGCCGCAGCCCAGGTCTAGGACGTCCGCGGCCCGCTCCGGCAGCCAGGCCCGCAGCCGGGCGGCCCACGCCTCCCGTACGAGGGGATCACGCAGCCCGTGGTCCGGCTCCTCGTCGAAGGTGACGGACTCGGCGTCCCAGTCGACGTCAGTCCCCGGAATCACTGGATTCATCTCGTTGTTACTCGCCATGCGCACCAGGGTGACAGTCACCACTGACAGTCGAATCGTGACTGGCACCACAGACAGATCGCGACCGATGAGGAACTCTCCCCGAAAGGGTCTACCTCCGTATCACCATGGACATAGGTAGACGCAAGGAGGCAGCCATGCGCCGCGTAACCCTGCAGAAGCCCCTGAGGAAGTCGGACTCCCGCCGCGTGCGGGACGAGGCCGACCAGCGCCCGGCCGAGCGCCCGGAGGTCCGAAAGGACATCCACCGCACGTGGTGGCCGGACGGGTGAGCGGCGCCTGCCCCCCCGGCCATGAGAACCGTGAGCAGTGTCGGGCGAGCCGCTTGCGGTAGTGGATACCGTCGTACGGGCCCGTCCACGCGCCGCTCCACGAACGCCGGCAGTCGCCGCCCCACGCCCTTGCCATGGGCGTCGGGACGGACGGCGACGCTGTCGAGGAACACATGGTCGGAGCATCTGTCTCTCTCTGGGGCTCTGCTATGGCAGCGAACGCTGCCTACCTGATCGCAGTCTCAGCGCTCCCTTAACGGCGCCATAAGGATCTCCTTCTCCTGCCTCCAGCAGGCGATTTCGCGGTTTCTTCGGGCTAGCTTGCTGATCACCCCACGGGTTCAGCCCAAGCTTCCGGGACCGTTTCGAGGAGTTCCCCATGACCGCCGCCCTGCCCCCGCGCCGCAAGGCCGCCGCGATCGCCGTCGTCGGCATCGCCCCGCTCGCCCTGACCGCGCTCGCCGCCGGGCCGGCCGCCGCGCACGGCACGATGGGAGACCCGGTCAGCCGGATCTCCCAGTGCTACGCGGAGGGTCCGGAGAGCCCCAAGTCGGCCGCCTGCAAGGCGGTCGTAGCGGCGGGCGGCGCCCAGGCGCTCTACGACTGGAACGGCATACGCATCGGTGACGCGAACGGGCAGCACCAGGCGCTGATCCCGGACGGCAAGCTGTGCAGCGCGAACAGCGACGAGTTCAAGGGCCTGGACCTGGCCCGCGAGGACTGGCCGGCCACGAGCGTGAGCAGCGGCTCGTACACCTTCAAGTACCGGGTGACCGCGCCGCACAAGGGCACCTTCAAGGTGTACGTCACCAAGGCAGGTTACGACCCGTCGCAGCCGTTGGCCTGGGACGATCTGGATCTCCAGAATCCGGTCGCCACGGCCACCGACCCGGCCGCGGCGGGCGGCTTCTACACCTTCTCCGGCACCCTCCCGCAACGCTCCGGCAAGCAGTTGCTGTATGCGATCTGGCAGCGCTCGGACAGCCCGGAGGCCTTCTACTCCTGCTCGGACATCACGTACGGCGCCACCACTGGCGCCGCCGACAGCGGCAGCGGTACGACCACCGGCACCTCCCCGGCTCCCGCCCCGACCGCCTCCGCGCCCTCCGAGGAACAGATCGAGGCCGGTGCCGACAAGTCGACCGTCGAGCACAACGGCCACGGCGACAACGACGCCAGTACGTCCGCGGAACCCACCACGGCCACCACGGACGCGGCAGCCGACGACCCGAGCGCCGAGGCCCCGGAAACCACCACGCCGGCCAACCAGACCGAGGTCCAGGCGGCCGGCACCTCGGAGAACCTCGCCGAGACGGGCGGCGACGGCACCACCTCGTACCTCGCTGTCGGCGGCGCCGCCGCCCTGGCGCTCGGTGCGGCGACCCTGTTCGCCTCGGTCCGCCGCCGCGCGGTGAGCGGCGGACGCCACGGCCGCTAGGACGTTAGGACGTTAGGACGAAGGAACTCCGGGGTCTGTCCGACGGCTCAGGCCGGACAGACCCCCGCCACGTGCTCGGCCTCGGCCTCGGCCTCAGCCGAGCCCCGACGCGCAGGTGGTCGGGGTGGCGTGCGCCGGATCGAGCGCGTTCGCCACCTCGTGGAAGGCGATGCGGTCGAGCAGGCCGATCGCCACATGCTCGGAGAGGTCCAGGGCGCACAGGTTCTGCACCAGGACATTGTTGACGTCGGAACCCGTGAGGAACTGTGAGCGGTACGGCGTGACCACCTCGTCGTACCTGGTGGCGATGACCGTGTAGTGGACGCCCGCGACGGTGTCGCCGCCGGCGTTGAGTTTGGCCAGGAACGCGGAGCCGACGACCTGGTCGGCGAGTGCCGGGGTCGCGGTGGACAGCAGATCCTGGGCACCGGGGAAATACGGCAGCAGGTTGGTGAGGCCGTTGAGGTCGGTGCCGTGGTTGTCGGGCGCGATGCCGACGAGGGCGTTCACCTTGGCGGCTCCGCCGAGGAACTTGAGGTAGTAGCGGGGCATCATGCCGCCCTGCGAATGGCCGACGAGGTCGGCCTTGGCGGAGCCTGTCGCGGCGAGCACTTTGTCGACGTAGACCTGGAGCTGCTCGGCCGACTTGTCGATCGGGCCGAGGCCGTTGAAGAGCGGGACGCCGGGCAGTTGCCCGTAGTCGAGGGAGTAGACGCAGTAGCCCCGGGTCACCAGGTAGGGCGCGAGGGCCAGCCAGTTGTCGACGGAGTTCCCCAAGGTGCCGTGAACGAGGACGACGGGGCGGGGGTGTGCGGTGGAGGGCTTGCAGGAGTAGTCATTCCAGCCTCGGCTCGGCGCGGCGGCCTCAGCAGCGGTGACGGTGGCAGCGGGGGCGATGACGACCGTGGCGGTGAGCAGTACTGCGGCCAGCGGTCTGAGCAAGCGCTTCCAGGGCAGCATCGAGTGATCTCCTTGCGGCTCAAGGGAGTTGCGACGACGTACGCCCTGTGATCCGGATCACGAGGATGCTGTTCACTCTTCAAGTTACGAGTGAGTAGTCCAAGTGTGAAGTTACGCGTCAGTAAAAACTTCCAGCGGTAGTCAGAAGCCGTGATAGGGCAACCGACGAACCGTCACCAGGCGGGCTTGATGGGACCGTAGGGCGCAATCCGCTCCAAACGGTCGCGCAACGCCCGAACTTCACCCTCACCGAGCAGTTCGACCCACGGTCGAACGGCCTCCGCCGCCGCTTCTTCCGCGGCACGCGTGCAGGCCCAGCCGCGTTCGGTCAGTACGAGCAGCCGGGCGCGCGCGTCATCGGGGTGCGGCCGCCGCTCGACGTACCCCTTGCGCACCACCTCGTCGACGAGCTGACTCGCGGCCTGCTTGGTGACCCCTAGATGTGCGGCGAGGTCGGTGACCGTCGCCCCGCCCGGCGCGAGCCGCGCGAACGCGAAGCCGTGCGCGGGCCGCACCCCCTCGAATCCCCGGGCGACGACACCCTCGTGGATACGTTGCGTCAGCTCACCGGCGGCGGCGAGCAGCACGGCGGTCAGGGCCATGGCCTCGGATTTCTGCACGCAGGCATTGAAACACCCTTGACGTATTGGTCAAGTAGGTTGACCATATAGTCAACCTACTTGACCATCCAGAGGGAGATCCGCCGTGCCCGTCATCCACCCGTCCCAGGCCGTCGTCCACGAGATACACGGCGTCCGCTTCGTCTCGCACGCCACTCCCCTCAGCGGCAGCAAGGAGCTGTGCGCCTGGCGGGGCGAGATCCCGGCCGGTACCAGGGCCCCGGTCCACACCGTCAGCCGTGAGGAGATCTTTCATCTCCTCTCCGGCGAACTGCTGATCACCCTCGACGGCCGCACCGAGCGGATCACCGCGGGCGACACGGTGATCATCAACCCGGGCGCGACGTTCGGCGTCGAGAACCCCACCCAGGAGACCGCGATCTCCTGGGTCACCACGTCCATCGGCCTCACCGCGGAGCTGGCCGACGGCTCGGTCCTCACTCCGCCGTGGGCCAACTGACCCGACGGGCGGGATCGCAGCGCGTCAGATCCGGGAACCGGCCGATCCGAGTCCGTCCAGTTCCGGTGTGGGGAACCGATTCAGACCAGCACGTCCGCCCGTAATCCATGGGTGGTTGAGCACGTCAACTTGCCGATGGCTCCAGCCAGTTCAGCACGTTCTGAGCGTTGCGGCGATTCCCAACCCGAGTCGGCGGCGTTGACGACCCCGCGCTACGCTCAGGTCATCGGAGGAATGTCGACGGGGTGGAGGACGACGTGCCGGACGCGGAGCCGTTGAACGGCGACCAAATCGCCCCGCAGTGGACGCCGCCGACGATCGACCCGACCGTGGCCACGTCGGCGCGCATCTACTCGTATCTGCTCGGCGGCAAGGATCACTTCCCGGCCGATCGCGCGGCCGCGGAGAAGGCCCTGGAGGCGATGCCGGTCCGGGACTTCGCCCGCGTCAACCGCGCTTTCCTGACCCGCGCCGTACGGCACCTGGCCGAGATCGGCCTGGATCAGTTCCTGGACATAGGCGTCGGTCTGCCCGCCCCCGGCGGCACGGCCGAGACCGCGCTGTCGGTGCGGCCCGACGCGCGGATCGTGGGCGTCGACAACGATCCGATAGTCCTGGCGCACACCCGCGCTCACGGCGAGGAGCCCGCGCCGTCCCCCGCGACGATCGTCGCGGGGGACGTCCGCCGCCCGGCGGAGATCCTGGAGAATCCCGAGGTACGCGGCCGCCTGGACTTCGACCGGCCCGTCGTGGTGCTGCTGGTCGCGGTCATGCACTTCGTCATCGATGAGGACGACCCCTACGGCGCGGTGCGCACCCTGATGGACGCCGTCGCCCCTGGCAGTGTGCTGGTGCTGTCGCAGGTGACCGCCGACCTGGACCCGGAAGGGATGCGCGCGACGGCGAAGGCCTACGCCCGATCGTCGGTGAAGACCGCCGTGCGAAGCGGCAAGGAGATCGCCGCGTTCTTCGACGGCCTGGAGCCGGTCGACCCCGGCCTGGTGATGCTGTCGCAGTGGCGGCCGGACGAGCAGGTCCTCGCCGGGGACGACCGGATCGGGATGTACGGCGGAGTGGCGCTCAAGCCCTGAGCACTGGCTGGTGCGCGCTGCGGCGGTCAGCCGGTGAACCCCCGGATGCGCAGGAACTTCGCGACATCGCGGGCGATCGAGACGATGCTCTGCCGGCCGCGGATCCAGTCCACACCGTGCAGGTGGCGGCGCCCGTCGTGGTGGAGCCCGAACGGCCGGCCGGACTCGGGGACGTACGCCACGGCTTCGCCCGCATCACATGAGCCGAGCAAAGCTGCCCCATGAGCCTGTCGACAGTGCTGCCGTCCAACGCCCGCAGCGAAACCAGCGCATCCCCGACCTCACCGGATGAGGCCGACACCCTCCACGCCGGAGCCCTGCCCGACCCCGACTCCATCGTCTGGACACCCACAACTTCCCCTCGCCGCAGAAGCTCCAATAGCTTCCATGGAAGGAGAACTGCGGCACGGGGACCGCATCCAGGCGACGGTTTGACCCGGTCCATCAAGTTGAGTGGCAGCGATCCATCGAGGTTTCCGACTGCTGAACCACTCAACACTGCTGGCTCGCTGCTGAGATGGGGCGCCGATTGCCGAACTAAATCGGACCCCTACATCCGGGCAGCCGAGCCACTCGGTCATCGCCCCGATGACGTGGGGCGTGAGCCAGCGCCGCGGGGTGCACGGCCCCCGGCCCGAAGCGGCGGCGGGCCCGGTCCGCGGCTGCTTCGGCGGCGCGGGCACGGTCCTCACCGGGGTCCAGGGTGAGTTGGCGATGGGCGTCGCCGGCCGGCCGCAGATCGTCGGCACGGATCACGAAGGCACGGACCCTTGCCCGTTGCAGTCCGAGGGAGGCCAGCAGTCCCAGGGCAGCCGCGGCGAGGGCGGGCGAGTGGCCGGTGGATTCCGGCAGCGGGCGCGTGCGCGTGGTGGAGCTGCGGTCGGCGTACCGGACGGTGAGGGTGAGCCGGCCGGCGACCTGGTTCTCGCCGCGCAGGCGGGCGCCGATCTGTTCGGCCAGGCCGAGGACGGCTCGGTGCTGTTGTGCCGGATCGAGGCAGTCCCGGTCGAGCAGGAGATCGGCGGCCAGATGAGTCGCTGGTTCCGCGGGGACGACCGGACGGAGGTCGTGACCACGGGCCCGTTCGGCCAACAGCCGTGCCTGGCCGACGCCGAGGAGACGTTGCAGGGTCGCCGCGGGTATGTCGGTGATCTGGCCGATGGTGTGCAGGCCGTACCTGGTGAGGGTGGTCGCCGTGGCGCGGCCGATCCCGGGCAGTGCGGTGAGCGGGCGGGGGTGGAGCCAGTCGGCGGCCCGCTCGGCCGGGACCCAGGTGGTCTCGCCGGGCGCGGACGCGTCGGCCGCCATGGCCGCCAGCATGCGGTTGCTCGCGAGGCCTGCGCTGCTGTCGATGCCGCAGTGGGCCCGCAGTCTCATCATCACCGTCTGGACCATGTCGTAGGGGGACAGGTCGAAGTATCTGAGCGCCGAAGTCAGGTCCAGCTGAAGGGCGTTGGGCGGGATGGCCTGCACATGGGGCGTGACACCAGACATCAGTTCGATTATGTCATCGTACTGATCCTCGATCAGCGCGGTGTGCAGATGAAGGTGGGCGATATGCCGCTGACGTGTGGTCATCCCGCGCTCCCGGGGCTGCGATGGCCGAACTTCTTCAGGTCGGCCGAGCGGGTACCGGCGGGCTGGAGATCGGCGTACGGGTGCAGGCGGGCGCCGGTGGTGCCGTTGGGCAGGGTGCGCCGCGGCTGGGCGGGGGCGGCGGGCGGCGGCTGTCCCGGAGCCGGTTGGGCGGGGGTCGGGTGCGGGCGGTCGGCGCCGAGCAGGGCGAGGGCGGCCCCGGGGCCGTCGTCCCGGCGGGCGGCGGCGATCTCGTCCAGGTCCCAGGCCATGGTGCCGACGACGGTACGGCGGGTACCGCGCACCTGGACCGTGCCGCGGACAAGGAGCAGACCGCTGTGGAAGACGGTGTGCGCGCAGGCCGGGTGGGAGTCCTCGAAGAAGGCGAGGTCGACCAGCCCTGAACCGTCCTCCAGGGTGACGAAGATGATCCGCTTCCCGCTGGCGATCGGCGGGGTCTGCGTGGAGGCCCGTACACCGGCGACCAGGACCTGCTGATGGGCGCGCAGCCCGGCCAGGTGCGCCGCGTCGGTCGCGCCGATCTCGCGCAACAGCCGGTGGTGATGCTCCATCAGATGCCTGGAGACGTCGATACCGAGGGTGCCCAACTCTGCGCTCAGGGCGTCACGTCCGGTCATCTCCGGCAGACCGCTCGGCTCCGCTCCCCCCACTGCGTCTGCTTCGATGGGCAGTTGGCCCTTGCCCGCGGACCGGGTGCGGGAGGCCCGGTGGAGTTCGGCGATCTGAAGCAGCAGATCACGGCGCGTGAGACGCCCGTCATGGAGAGGGCTCAACGCGCCGATCTCCGCGAGGCGTTCGGCGACCGGCCGGCTGGGGTGGGCCCGCTGCCAGAAGTCCGACAGTGATCCGTACGGCTGCCCCTCCTCGATCCGCGCGCACTCCTCCTCGCTGATGCCGTGCACCGCGGACAACGCCAGCCGTGCACCCCACTGCTCCCCGTCGGTCTTCTCCACGGTGTGCTTCACCTTGGAGTGGTTGATGTCGACGGGCAGGATCTGCACCCCGCGCCGACGGGCGTCGGAGACCAGGACGCGCTTGGGCCACATACCGGGGTCGTGTTCGAGAAGACCTGCCAGCAGGTACGCCGGGTGGTGGGCCTTGAGCCAGGCGCTCTGCAGGGCCGGTACGGCGAAGGCGACCGCGTGGGCGCGGCAGAAGCCGTACGCCCCGAAGGCCTCGACGGTCTTCCACACCTCGTCCCGGACGGCCGCGCTGTAGCCACGTACGCGTGCCTTCTGGTGGAACCAGTCCTTGATCCTGGGCAGTTGGTCCTTGTCACCGAGTGCTCGTCGGGTGATCTCCGCGAAGGCCCGGTCGCAGCCGGTCATCACATGCAGCGTCTCGATGATCTGCTCGTGCCAGATGGTCACGCCGTAGGTGTCGGCGAGCACGGGTTCGAGGTCCTGGTGGGCGTAGTCCGGTGTGCCGCCGTGCCGGGCGGCGATGTACCGCTCGGGCATGCCGCCGGCGACCGGCCCGGGGCGGAAGAGGCTGATGTCGGCGATGACGTCCTGCGGGTCGCGGGGCTGTAGCCGGGACAACAGGTCCTGCTGGCCGGGCGACTCGAGCTGGAACAGGCCCAGGGTCTGGCTCTCCTGGATGAGCTTGAACGCGAAGACGTCGTCGAGCGGCACCTGCTCGGGGTCGTCCAGATCGATGTGGTTGCCGGTCGTCCGTTCGATCTCGGCGACGGCGTGGGCCATCGCGGACTGCATCCGTACACCCAGGACGTCGAGTTTGATGTTGCCCAGCGCCTCGATCTCCTCCTTCGCCGCCATCGCCATCGGGTAGTCGCCCTGCGGAGTGGGCTGCACCGGCAGCCGGTCCAGGAGTGTCGCGTCGCTGATGACCACGCCGCAGGGGTGCATGGCCATGCCGTGGACCAGCGAGTCGAGGCCTTCGGCGAGCTCCCAGAGTGGCCCGTAGCGGCCTGCTTCGGCCGCCAGCTGCCGCAGTTCGGGCAGTTCGGCGAGCGCACTGCTGATGTCGGAGGCCCGCAGGTGCGGGAAGCTCTTGGCGATCCGGTCGACGTCGGCGGGCGCGATGCCGAGGGCCAGGCCGGTGTCCCGCAGGGCCCGGCGGGCGCGGTAGGTCTCGGGCATCGCGGTGACCGCCACTCGCTCCCTCCCGAACCGCTCGAAGATCGTGTCGTAGCACTCCAGGCGGCGGGCGGACTCCACGTCGATGTCGATGTCCGGCAGCGATTCGCGGCGCTTGCTCAGAAAGCGTTCGAACAGCAGGCGATGGTCGAGCGGGTTGGCGGTGGCGATGTCCAACGCGTGGCAGACCAGCGAACCGGCGCCCGAACCGCGGGCCGCGACCCGGATGCCCTTGGCCCGGATGTCGGTCACGACCTGTCCGACGGTGAGGAAGTACGAGTCGTAGTTCCAGTGGGAGATCACGTCGAGTTCCTCGTCCAGCCGGTCGAGTGCCGCTCGGTCGCGGTCGAGGCCGCGTCGGGCCAGGCCGTCTTCGCATCTCCGGCGCAGCAGCCGGGCCGTGCCGCCCGCTCCGGGCCCGACGCCGAAGAGCGACGGTTCCGGGAGGTGGGGTGTGCCGAGGCCGAGGTCGGCTCGGGGGTCGAGGGTGCAGGCGGCCGCCGTGGCGGCGGTGTCCGCCATCAGACGGCGGGCCCGAGGGATGTCCCCTCCGGCGCATTCGACGATCATGCGCGCGACGGTCTCCATTCCTCGCTCGTCCTTGAGCCAGCGCTGTCCGCTGTCCAGCCGGCGCCGGTCGACCGGCCGCAGCAGCCTCGCCGCGTCCAGGACATCGGCGAGGCGGTGCTGGTCGGGGTCGGCGTAGCGGACGGCGTTGGAGAGCACCGCGGTGGTGCGGGTGCGGTCGGCCAGCGCCAGGGTGCGGGCGGCCAGGCGGAGTGATCCCGGCCCCGTGCTGAAACGTTTCTGCGCGGCAATCTCCAACCGGACCCCGTCCCCGAAGACCTCCCGCCACGGCTCCAGCAGCTTCATCGCGACGTCCTCCCGGCCCACCGACAGCGCCCGCACCGGCTCCGAGAGAGGACCGAGCAGCACGATCAGACCGGGGCCGCCGTACTCGCGCAGCGCCTCCCACGGCACCACGGGCGCCGTACCGGACACGGCGCCGACATGGGCGGCCGAGGTGATGCGGCACAGCCGTGCCCAGCCCGCCCGGTTCTGTGCGAGGAGAACGAACCGCAGCGGCGGCTCGACGACATACGCGCCGCCGCGTGCCGGAGTGCGTCGGCGCCGGGTCGGCGGCGGGGGCGCCAGGGCCTCGGCCGCGAGGTCGATGCCGAAGACCGGCCGGACCCCCTCCTTCTCGCAGGCACGCGCGAAGCGGACGACGCCGGTGACCGTGTCCCGGTCGGTGAGTGCGAGGGACGCCATGCCGCGGTCGGCCGCCCGTCGGACGAGCTGCTCGGGGTGCGAGGCGCCGTAGCGGGCGGAGTAACCGGACGCGACGTGCACATGGGCGAAGCCCGCCATGCCGCACCTCCATCACTCCGCCCCTTTTCAGCCAGAAGCCCGATATCGTCGTCGTACGTTCGTTCGATTACTCTAACCTCATCAGCACCGGTCAGCGACTCGATTCGAACACATTGGCGATTGCTTGGCGAGATGGGCAACGGCCGAAACAGGGCTGCCCCGCCATCTCCCTGGCGGGGCAGAGCAGTTGGGAAGTGAGTGACGGATTGCGGTAATCAAATTACTTTGCGTGACGACTCGGGTCTATTCGGGCTCGGGAGTGTCCGTCTCGGTGGCTTCCGGTTCCGCGGCGATCGCCTGGGCTGTGATCGCGGTGGTCGTCGTGCGCTGCGCGGTCTCCAGGGCGTGCAGGCGGCGCTTGATGTCCCGGAGTTCGGTGAGGAGGGTGTCGGGGCGGTTGATCCTGGTCACGGTGTACTCCTGGGTCAGGGGGTGTTCGTGGTGGGTGTCACCGTCAGCTGGACCTGCTCCTCCCCCGCGTCGCTGCCCGGGGTGACCTCGATCCCGATGATCCGTACGTCGAAGTGGGTGCCCTCCGGGAAGAACACGTCCTTGATGACGACCGTGGCGTCGTCGCCGACCTGATAGGAGCCGAGTACGGGTTCCAGGTCGGCGCGCACGGTCAGTTCGGGCAGGACGACGGGGGCCGAGACCGCGGCGAGGGCCGAACGGGCCTGGGAGCGCAGGAGGTTGACGTCGGTGAGGTTGACGTAGGAGACCTCGGTCTCGGTGAGAGGGCGTCCGGTGGTGCGGTCCTCGGCGACGGCGACCAACTGGCTGGTCTCGCCCTGCTCGCCGAGGGCGAAGACGCGGCTCGCGGTGGAGGCGCCGTCGACCGGCCAGGCGTAACCGATGAGGTTGGCCCCGTACTCCCACACATGCGGGGTGCCCTGCTGGCCGAGGTGGGGTGTGCCGACGCGGAGTCTGCGGACGGGGCGGCCGTCGGTGCCGTACGCCATGTCGAAGAGGAAGTCCGGGCCGTCCTCCAGGCTGGCCAGTTCGCGCAGTGCCTCGCCGGTGCTCTTGAGGCCGGTGCCGGGGTAGTCGAGGGTGCGGGTGATGCCGGAGGGGGCCGTGGACTCGGGGCGTACCTGGATGTCGCCGCCCGGGTGGGCCTGGGCGACGGCGACGAGGGTGCGGGCGATGTCGGACTGGTCGGCGTTGGTGAAGGAGACGTCGACGGAGGCCAGGTCGGTGGCGTTCGGATCGAAGTCGGCGGGCAGGACGCGGCGGTGGTCGAAGTAGGAGAGGAAACCGGCCGCCCCGATCTCCAGGTGCTGGTCTGCGGAGGTGTACTTGGCGGTCCAGATCACCCCGCCCCAGACGAGCACGCCGTCGCGCTCGACGTAGAGGGCGGCCCGTCCGGGTTCGGTGAGTTCGCGGGGGCGGTGGACGGTCACCCGGGGGTCGCCGAGGGGCAACCGGGCGCGGAATTCGCCGGCTTCGTTGAGCTCCGTGCTGAACGTGGTGTCGTACAAAGGGAGTTCGTCGGTGATGGCGCCGGTGGCGAGGTCGGCGGTGTAGTAGGTGTAGCGGGTCGGGCGGGAGGCCACTAGCCCACCAGCCAGGTGGTGTTGAGGTAGAGCAGCTGGTTGGCCGGGAGGGGCGTGTCCTGGGGGAACACTCCTACGGTGCCGTCGATGCGGAACATGAGTTCGAGGCCCCGCGTCACCCCGCCCAGCACGGCGTACCAGTGGTGTCCCATCGTCGGGCGGACGCCGACAGGGAGGCCGGTGAGGATGGAGGTGCCGTTGACCGAGACGGCGACGGAGGTGCGGATGGCACCGCGCAGGTGGACAACGGATCCGATCCGCCGTACGGCCGGTGTCTCGCCGTTGTAGACCGTCCAGTTGGGGAGCAGCGGGAGCGTGGTCCAGCCGGTGTCGTCGTTGACCGCCCGCCAGTTCGCCGAACTGTCGTACCACTCCAGGTGGTTGGTGTCCAAGCGGTGGATGTACATGCCGCTGTAGGGGTACGTGGGCCGGCCGCCCTCGCCCCAGACCCGCAGGATGCCGCCGGCGGCCGTGGTCCAGACACGCAGGTCGTCGATGTCGGTGGCGGCGACGGAGGTGGCGTTCTTCGCGATCCTGAGCCGGGCGAGCGGGATGTAGTCGCCGGTCACCGCGGGGTCGGTGGGAGTGGCGGCGGCGGTTCCCTTGACGAGTTCGACGGTCATCGCGGTGGTGGTGTCGCCGTACTGCGTGTCGCGCTGCCGGGCGATGATCAGGTCGTTGCGCGGGTTGGCCGAGTCGGCGGGGTACGTGCCGAGTGCGTCGAGGGTCTTCTGCTGGTCGAGCGTGACGAGGTAGGCGCCGGTCGCGGTGGCCCTGGTCCCCTGGATCACGCCCTGGAAGGGGCTGACGGTGACCTTGCCGGACACGGTGGCGGTGGGCTGGACCTTGCCGGGGTCGGCGGTGGCCGGCCGGATGCCGCTGCGGGCCTGGACCGGGCTTGCCCCGGGCGCGGCGAGCACGCCGGTGGCGAGCCGGGCGTCCTCCGCGTCGACGACACCGCCGGAGATCCAGCCGGAGTCGCGTTCTGGGGTGGGCGTACTCATGGAAGTGCCTCTTCCGGTCGGAGGGTCACAGAACGGGGAACGCCAGGACGCGCAGGCCGGTGTAGTGCGCGGCGGCCGAGAACACGGACGCGGTGCCGGTGGTGACGCCGCCGCCCCGGCCGAAGGACTGCGTCACCACCAGCGGTGTCGCCGCGAGGAGCAGCCGGTGGCCGCTCGCGACGCTGGTGATGATCTTCGTGGGGCCGCCGTGGAAGCAGGCGAGGGCCGAGACCACCCCGTCCAGTCCGCGCGCCACGTGGTCCCACCGCTCGTCGGTGCCCGAGGTCTGCACGGTCACCTGCGCCGTGATCAGCAGCATCCGGGGGTAGGGCGCGGTCGGCACGGTCACCTGGTTGAAGGTGTACGAGCCGGCACCCGCCGAGCCACCGGTCTGCGGCCAGCCCGCGTCGGCCGGGCCGAAGAACTCGATCGCACCGGTCGCCGCGGGACGCCAGGAGGTGCCTCTGCGGACCATGTCGAGCCCTGTTTCCAGGTCGTACAGGCGCTGTCCGGAGTAACCGTCGGCCGGTAACGACTCCTGGACCTGGAGGGGAAGCACCCCGCCGGCGGCGACGGTGTACGCACGCAGGTCCTTGATGTCCGCGGGGGTGACGGACCCCGCGTTCGCCCGGACAGTGATCTCGGCGAGCGGCATCCAGTCACCGGTCACGGTGGGCGGCACCGGCGTCACCGCGGGCTCCCCGGCCACGACCCGCACGAGCATCCCGTCGCTCTCGTCGCCGTACTGCCGGTCCGTCTGCTGGGCCACGACGAGGGCGATGCGCGGGTTGGACGCGTGGGCCGGGGCCGCGGTGAGCACGTCGAGGGTCTTCTGCTGGGCGAGCGTGATCAGATACGCGCCCGCGGCGGTGGTACGAGTGCCCTGGATGACCCCTTGGAAGGGACGTACCGTCACATTGCGCGAGGGAGTCGAGGTCGCCTCGACATTGCCGGGGCTGCCGGGGCCGGGTCTGATTCCCGTGCGGGCGGCGATCGGGTTGCCGGGGTTCGCGGACGCCGCGGCGAGCACGCCGGTGGCGAGGCGGGCGTCCTCCGCGTCCACGACACTGCCGGAGAGCCATCCGGAGTCACGCTCGAAGTCAGCCATGCGGGGCGTTCCTTCCGTAGCCGTTTTCTGGGGCGGTCTCAGAGCCAGGCGTCGCGCCATTCGGCGGTCAGCCGGGCGGCCGGGGCATAGTCGCGGGCGCGGAAGAGGACGGGCGTGGCGCCCGGTCGGAGAGGGAACCAGTCCGAGCCGGGCCGCAGGGTGGAGCGACGGGAGGCCGTTCCCTGGAGCAGCACCGAGCGTGCGTCGGTGTCGATAAGCAGGAACTCGCCTTCTTGGAGGGTGAGTTCGAAGGCGAGTTCATCGCCGGTCGCGGTGTTGGTGATCACCGGCTGAACGCAGGGCCCGGCAATCCGCCAGGTGGGCCAGGTGGGGGCGGTGCCCTTGTTCTCCAGCAGCAGCCGGCCACCGGAGGAGCCGGGCCCGAAGTTCAGGGGGAAGGAGAGCGGGAAGGTGACACCGCCGCTGGAGGAGGGCAGCGGGCAGGTACTCGCGTTGAGCCCGTACGAGTACCGCAGCGGGTCAGGCGCGGTCATGGTCAGGGAGAACTCGAAGGAGCCGGACTTGCGATCGACGATCTTCGTCTCGGCGGTGAGCCGGACCAACGCCCTGCGGGTGCGGTGCGGTTCGGTGACGACGAGCGGCAACAGCGCGCTGCCGTCGGCCAGTACGGCGGCCAGCCGGTCCTTGGCCGCTTCCCGTGCCATCCGTTCGGGGGCGACGGCGGTGCCCTCCAGGGTGATCACACGAGAGCCTCGATACGAGGGCGCGTCGAACGCGCCGTGCCGTTCGGGGCGGTCGATCAGGGTGAGCCGGACGGGCGGGGTGGACGCCCAGCCCTGCTCGCTGGTGACCCACCATTCGACGCCGGAGTCGTCGACTGTGTTCCCGGCCCAGCCGTCCACCTCGAACACCGGCTGCTGGAGCTGCTGTCCGGTCATCGCTTGGCCGCCCAGGCGAGTTCGCGGGCGGTGATCCGGCCGATCTCGTACTCGGACTGTCCGGGGCGGGGGTGGACGTTGACGGTGACGGGCGCGGACGCGGCGGCGGCGCCGGTACGGGTCCCCGACCGGGCGGCGGTGCCGGCGAGGCTGTAGCCGGGGCCGATCGCACTGCGCGCGGTGGCGGTGGCGAGCCGCCCGGCGGCGCCCGCCACCCGGTTCCCGGCGCCTTCCATACCCAGGGCGAGGCCTTCGCCGATGTCCCCGCCGAAGCCCATCATCACCTTCGAGGGCGAGGAGATGCCCAGCGCGCTGCGGATGGGGCCGGGAATCTTGTCGACGATGAAGTTCTTGACGGCGGAGAGGACGGCGGAAGCCTTGTCGCGGATGCCGTTGATGAGGCCCTGGACGATGTCACCGCCCATGTTCCTGAGCTTGCCGGGCAGTTCGGCGAAGAAGCTCACGATCTTCCCGGGTACGCTCCGCAGAAAATCGACAACGGAGTTCCATTTGTCGACGATCCAGTTACGGACCGATCCGACCGCCTCCTTGATCCGGTCCCAGTGCTTCACGATCGCCATGACGGCGATGCCCACCGGGCCGGTGAGAATGGCCACGAGCAATGGCCAGTTGGCCTTCAGCCAGTTGACGACGCTCTTCCCCGAGTCGATCAGCCAGCGGATCGCGACCGACGCCGCCTTCATGGCCACGCCCACCACCTGGCCGATGATTTTGAACGCCGCCTGCATGACGGCCTGCACGGTCTTCGACTGCATCGCCATGTCGATGAGCTTGGTGATGAGCGGCATGATGAGGGCGAGGATCGCGCCCATGATGTTGGCCTTCATCGCGGTGTTCAGGCCGCGTTGGGCGGTGGTCGCGGTCCGCAGTCCCTGACTGAACCGGTTGAAGAGGCCGCCGCCCGACGCCGCGCTCTGGCCCGCCCGTTGGACATCACCGGAGGCCCGGACCGCTGCGGTCCGCATCTGGTTGAGGCCGGCGCTCGCCTGTGTGGCCGAGGTCCGCAGCCGTCCGGTGGCCGTGCCCGACTGAGTCGCCGCGGTCCTGAGCCGGTCGACCGAGCCGGTGGCGCCGGTGACCGCGGTACGCATACGCGTGACGGCACCGCCGGTGTTGGTGGCGGCGGACCTCATCTGGTTCAGCGCCCGGGTGACCGATACGAGTGACGTCTGCATGGTGGGTTGGCTCCGTCGGTGTCGCCGTTGGGGTCGGTGTCGTGCGGGTCGCTATCGACGTAGGGTTTGTTCGAGGGATTTGAGCGCGTTGTCCAGGCGATGGACGGAGCCGCGCGTGCTTGTGGTCTCTTCGTCCAAGTCGCTGATTTTCTGCAGGCCCTTCCTGACCGCGCGGTCCAGGACTCCAACTTGCTTGAGGGCCTCCTGAGTCCTGATCCGCACGGACTTGCTGCGCTGGTCCGCGGCGTTGGCGACCTGGCTGACCTTGCCGATCCTGGCGCTGAGGGCACTGAGCTGGGTACGCAGACGTTGATCGTCGGCGGTCAGCTTTCGGCGGATGTCACCGATCGCGTTCTGGAGGGCGGTGCCCCTTTTGGTCAGCCGCTGCTCGTCGGCCTGGAGGCGGCGGATATCGGCCGTGGCGGTGTCCAGGATCCGCTTCACCGCGCCGAACAGGTCCTGGGTGGCCACGGCTCTCATGGTGAGACCGTGAAGCCGTCTGTCCTGCTCGTTGTCCACCCTCTCCTGAGCCTTACGCTCAAAGATCTTGTTCAGATCGATGGCCGCGGCTTCGTGCTTGACCAGGCCGTACTCGGCCTGGACCCCGAACACGTTGAGCGCGCCGGCGTTGGCTTCGGCCTTCGCTCCGGAGACTTCGGCCTTCGCACCGGTGACCGGCACGTTGTCGGCAAGCCACTTGGCGTCCACGACTTTTCGTACGGCGTCCTTGAAGGATTTGGACGTCACATAGTCGTAGAGCCACAGGGGAATGGTTCCGGTCTGCTCCGAGGGGGGCAAAGTTCTCCTCCTTTCATGCGGGCGAGCTCAGGAAGGCCACGATCGCCGCCGCCGACGCGCCGTGCTCCGCAGTCGGACTCCCTTGTTCAGGGCCCCCGTTGCTGCCGTTGCCCGGTCGCGGCAGGGCCTCCGGATAAGGCGCCGGCTCCGTGTCCTCGTCGCGGTTGACCGTCGCGAACATCCAGTTGGCGACCGCCAGTTGGTCGACGACCGAGGCCAGCAGGTGGTCGGTGATCGTCCAGTCCGCCTGTTCGCCGTGGACGGCTCGGGCGAAGGACGAGTCGGCCGGGAGGTGTTCGATCAGGACGCGCAGGCGGCGCGAGGAGAGGCGGCCCCGGTGCCAGTCGAGGAGGTCGACGCCGTAGTGGCGGAGCAGGTCCGCCTCCAGGGCCTCGGCGTGCTCGTCGACCAGCGCGCCGAGGCTCAGCCTTCCCCCAGCGTCATCCCCGTCTCGCTGCCGTACGCCTCCAGGATCGCGGACACGTCCTGGACACTGACGTCGTACTTGCCGAACCGCTCGAACTGCTCGGGCCCGAGCAGCAACGCGAGCAGACCGTCGATGTCGTTGTCCTCCAGCGTGGCGATCTGCTTGGCGATGCTGCGCGGGAACTCGGTGGGCAGGCGGAACACATCCGTGTCCACCTCGAACTCCCAGTCCTTCCCGACGGTTTCGAGGCGCTGGGCGCGAGCGGCGTTGACGTTGAAACGGGCCATGACGGGTAGAGCTCCTCACAAGGAACGGGCAGGGGGATCGCTCAGGCCGCGCTGAAGCTCGGGTCCTTCATCAGGAACGTCGCGAGCGGGGCGCCGTTCACCGTGGCCAGCGCCGTGAACGTGACGCCCAGCTTCACGGGGGCCGTACGGACGAGGGAGATCTCCTCCGTCTCGGTCACCTGGCCGCGGGCGACGATCAGGCGGTACGACACGTCGGTCCCGTCGACGAACTCCAGCCCGAGCATGCGCTCGTCGAACTTCGGCTCGGCCTCCAGCTCGTACTTGTACAGCCCGGACCCGGTCGCCGTCTCCTTCACCGACCCTCCGCCGAAGAAGAACGGCATGGTGTCCTCGTTGAGTTGAAGGAGCTGGAACTTGAAGCTGAGGTCACGGTCGGAGTAGACGAACCGCGCCGCGCTGACGCTCTGCCAGGTGTCGACGGGGTCCAGCTTGTCCTTCTTGGTGATCTTGACCCCGTCGGTGCTGGTGTAGCCGAGGTCTTTCCAGGCCGCGCCCCACGCCGCGCTGGTGTCGGCGGGCGGTGCGGTGGCGAGTGGGGCGATGAGGACCCGGCCGCTGCCCGCGACCCTGATCTCCTTGGCGTTCGTTCCGGCCATCACTGCTCCTTGGTGGGAGTGGGACATGACGTGCTGCGGATGCGTGCGGACGATGCGCGCGGCGCCGGGTGGAGCGGGCGCCCCGCGCCGGGAGTGCGTTCGGAGCCGGCGGTCAGGCCGGGCGGACCACCAGCCGGGTGGTCGAGACATAGCGGTTGGCGGTTGCGTGCCGGTAGTCGGGCAGCCAGCGCGGGCCGTCCTCCTCGACGACGTCCACGACGGTCGCCTCGCCGTACACCGCTCCCCGGAGCTGGAGCACCAGGGCGCGGGCGACGAGGGAGACGGTGTGCGCCGCGGCCTTGGACGGGCCGTACACCTCCAGGTCGACCAGCGGGTTGTCCAGCCGGGGATCCTCCGCCCAGGCTCCGCCGACCCGGGAGACCAGTACCGCGCGCTGCGAGCCGTCGAAGCCGGAGGGCGGCTGGACATCTACCAGGACACCGGCCAGCTCACTGCGGTCCTTCAGGAGATCTACGACCAGCTGTTCGACGTCCGGGAAGGTGATGTACGGCTCGGTCATCGCCGGGACTCCGCCTCGGCATCCGACGCAGCGGCCGGATCGGCATCCGGCTCGGCATCCGACTCGGGCGCGGGCAGGGCGATCACCCCGAGGACTTCCCGCGCGGTCGCGTCGTCCAACTCGACGACGTCACCGGGCTCATGCCCGTTCCACCAATAGGTCAGCTGGATTCTCTGCACAGCACTCCCCCGATGATCGGCTGTACGACTCCCCCGCGGAGACCGACGACGAGAACTGGTCGAGAACTCGACGAAGGGAACTAATGGAAGGTCAACTTCCGCTATCGCCATGGAAGTTGCTGCCCCGCGGGCCCCAAATGTAACCAGCACCCCAACAGCAGCGTGAGCCGTCTGAAGTTTCGAACACGTAACAATTACGTAGCGCATGCGTACGACTACCATCCGGCCGTCTCTCACCTGCGGAAACCGCTCCCCGCACGGACCGTGGCGACCTGACACAGCACACCGGCCTCCGCTCCGAGGTGAGGGACGCCGTCACCCCGCGGGCCACCCTCCTCGCCCCCGGCGCGACCGCCCTACAGCTGTTGTTCATCACCTCCCACATGGGCGCGCCGCACAGGGCGCCTTCGGGATCGTCGGCATCGGCGTGGCCACCCTGCTGGTCGTGATCGCGGGCAACCCGAGCGCTGGCGGCGCCGCCACCCTCCACCCCGTAGGCCACCACCCCTCACCCCCGTAGGCCGTCACCCCCCACCCCCGTAGGCCGCCGCCCTCAACCCCGTAGACCGCCACCCCTCACGCCCCACAAAGGCGACGCCGCACGGACGAGAGCCCCGCCCCCGCAAAAGCGGGAACGGGGCTCCGACACACACCGCAGCCGTCAGCCGATGGCCGCCCCGAAGGCCGAAAGCGCCTCGGTGACCGGCTGGAAGAACGTCGTGCCACCCGAGGTGCAGTCACCGCTTCCGCCGGAGGTGAGTCCGATCGCGCTGGAGCCCGAGAAGAGTGAGCCGCCGCTGTCGCCGGGCTCGGCGCAGACGTTGGTCTGGATGAGCCCGTTGACGATGTCGCCGTTGCCGTAGTTCACGGTGGCGTTCAGGCCGGTGACCGTGCCGCTGTGCACCTGGGTCGTCGAACCACTGCGGGTCACCGACTGGCCGACCGTCGGGTTGGCCGCCTGGGTGATGGCCTGCGCGGACCCGTTGTAGAGGTCGACCTCGCTCGGGTGGGCGACGCTGGAGGTGTACTTGACCAGGCCGTAGTCGTTGTCCGGGAAGCTGGATCCCGCGTTCTGGCCGATCACGTTGCCGGACGAGTCCGACCAGGTGGAGATGGCCTCGGTGCAGTGGCCGGCCGTGATGAAGTACGGCGCGCCGTCCTTGACCACGTTGAAGCCGAGCGAGCAGCGTCCGCCACTGCCGCTGATGGCGTCGCCGCCCGCGACGAAGGGCTTGAACTCCCCCTTCGTGCGCTGGAGTTCGGCCGTGGAGCCGAGCCCGTCGACGACCTCGGTCAGCTTGGCCAGCTCAGCCTTGGAGACGGTGCCGTCCGCGGTGACGACGACCTTGTTGGTCTCCGGGTCGGTCGCCCACGAGGTGCCGGGGATGGTCGCGTCCTTCTGGAGCGTCGTATGGGCGCTCGTCAGCTCGGCGAGGGAGTTCTCGACGATTCTCGCCTGGGCGCCGGTCGCCTGGACGGTCTGCGCGGCGCTTTCGTCGAGGACGTTCACGACGAGACTCCGGGTCTTCGCGTCGTAGTACGTTCCCGCCGCGTCGGTGCCGAGGTCCTTGCCGAGGGTCGAGGCGAGCTTTCCGGCCGCCTCGATCGAGAAAGTCCGCAGCGTCGGGGTCTCGCTGGCGTTCGCAGTCTGGAAGGTTACTCCCGTGGCGATCAGTGCGGTGATTCCCGCGCCCGCGATGGCGGCACGCCGCCTGGATATGCGTCGGTGCTTCAACTTACGTCCTCCTGTGGGGGACCGGCCTGGAGGTTGTGGGGACCTCTTCGGCCGGAAGGTGTACGGACATGAAGCCGCAGTACAGCAAAAAGCCGCGTCCATGCCAATAGTTCGATGCCCACTATTCCGAGACTTACCGGGGGCACACAAGGTCGACTTCAGGACTCGCGTGCGCCAAGGGGCGTACGCCCCCTGTGTCTTGACTGTGCGTGGTCACTCCACCTGGGTTCCCTGTGCAAACACTGCGTGCGCGTACCCCTTGCGCAGTCTGTGAGGTCTAGTCCTGTCCGGTTTTCGACCCCTCGGGGTCCGATTCCACCGGGACCTCGCCGGACGGGAGTTGCTCCTGCACCGGTTGCTGAGGCACTGCCGCCGCGGGTGGCGCACTCGGCGTACCCGGCTGCGCCCGTTCCAGGAACCGCAGCAGTTCCACCGGGAAGGGCAGTACGAGCGTGGAGTTCTTCTCGGCGGCGACGGCCACCACCGTCTGCAGCAGGCGCAGTTGGAGCGCGGCGGGCTGTTCGGACATCACCTCGGCGGCCTCCGCCAGCTTCTTGGACGCCTGGAGTTCCGCGTCGGCGTTGATGATCCGGGCGCGGCGTTCGCGGTCGGCCTCCGCCTGCCGGGCCATCGAGCGCTTCATCGTCTCCGGCAGGGACACGTCCTTGATCTCGACGCGGTCGATCTGCACACCCCAGCCGACCGCCGGGCTGTCGATCATCAACTCCAGGCCCTGGTTCAGCTTTTCGCGGTTGGAGAGCAGATCGTCGAGATCACTCTTGCCGATGATCGAGCGGAGCGACGTCTGCGCCATCTGCGAGACCGCGAACTGGTAGTCCTCGACCTGGATGACGGCGTCGGCGGCGTCGATCACCTTGAAGTAGATGACAGCGTCCACCCGGACCGTGACGTTGTCCCGCGTGATGCCGTCCTGCGCGGGCACCGGCATCGTCACGATCTGCATGTTGACCTTACGCAGCTTGTCCACGAAGGGCACGACCATCGTGAACCCCGGGGTGCGCACCGACGAGCGCAGTCTGCCGAGCCGCAGCACGACGCCCCGTTCGTACTGTTTGACGACACGGGCCCCGGCCATCACATAGACCAGCCCCACGGACGCGACGGAGACTCCCGCCGCCACCAGCTCCTCCACCATTACGGCCCCCAGGGTCCGAAGTGGGCGCATCAGGCATGTACGTCGACGGTAACTCCGTCACCCGAGCAAGGGCGAGCCCCCGCACGTCAGTTACGTGCGGGGGCTCGCCTTCTGCTGGCTGCAAGGCCAGGTCGCGCGACAGCCGGTGGGGGGTGAGTACCGGCCTAGAAGACGCTGACGCCGTAGGCGCTCAGGGCCTCCACGACGGGCTGGAAGAACGTCGTGCCGCCGGAGGTGCAGTTGCCGCTACCGCCGGAGGTCAGACCGTAGGCGATACCGGAGCTGGAGTAGAGCGAGCCGCCGGAGTCGCCGGGCTCGGCGCAGACGTTGGTCTGGATCATGCCGTACACGACGTCGCCGCCACCGTAGTTGACGGTCGCGTTGAGGGCGGAGACCCGGCCGCTGTGCGTGCCGGTGGTCGAACCGTCGCGGTAGACCGTGGCGCCAACGGCCGGGGTGCCCGCGCTGGTGATGTCCACGCCACCCGCGGTGCCCGCCTTGGCGACCGTGGTGTTGGTGTAGCGCACCAGGCCGTAGTCGTTGGTCGGGAAGCTGGAGCCCGCCGTGGTGCCGAGCGTCGTGGTGTGGGTGGAGTTCGACCACCAGGTGCCCGCGCCGTCGGTGCAGTGACCGGCGGTCAGGAAGTAGTACGTGGTGCCGCTGCGGACGTTGAAGCCGAGGGAGCAGCGCCAGCTGCTCGCGTAGATGGCGTCGCCGCCCTGGATCAGCTTGTTGAACTTGCCGGGGACGTGCTTGATCTGCAGGGCGCCGGCGTTGTCGCCCGCGGTCGCCCTGATCTCCGCGATCTCCGTCGCGGAGACGGTGCTGTCGACGGTGACGACGACCTTGTTGGTCTTCGCGTCGACCGCCCAGGCGGTGCCGGGAACATCGGCCTTGAGCACCGAGGCGCCGGCGCTCTTCAGTTCGGACGCGGTGAAGGGCTCCGCGCCGCTCGCGCTGGAGGTGGGGATGGTGACAGCAGCTGCGGCCACGAGTCCGGTGGTGACGGCGATCAGCCGGACCCGTCTCGCTATACCGCTGCGGGGGGTGGTGCGCTTGATCCTCACGTTCGTCCCTCCGAGGGGGGTGTCGGGGGCCCGCGTGGGGTCGGGGCCCGTGAGGCGCAGCCAGGGACACCCCTGCCCGGATTCCGGACAAGCCGTGCTCCTGGGAAGCGCTGAGGGGGAGTATTCGACCGCGCGACCAATGTCCGCAAGGGCACCTTTCGGTCATGCAGGGTTCAACTGACCAACGACACAAGTAGGTTGATCTTGCATCGAAGACACCCCCGAGCTACGCGTGTTGACAGGCATTGACCATGTCACCGCAGTGACCACCGGCGAGCGCCACCCTCGGCGGCCGCGGCAACCCGGCGAGCGGGCCACTGGCCGAGAATGGCGTGTTCCTGCCATGCGCACAGCCGTCTCACAGAGAGATACGTCCGGCCACGGGAACGCGCGCCGACGAAGACCACCGTCGGCGCGCGCAGGCCTGGGACCGGAGAACTCAGAGCAGGTTCCGTTCCCCCGCCGCGATCGCCGCATCCAGGGTGTTCCCGGGCGGCGGGAACGGGCAGATGAAGTGGTCCGCGAAGGCGCACGGCGGGAGCACGGCCCGGTTGAAGTCCACCGTCGTACGCCCCTCGGCGTCGGGCGCCGCGGGCCGCAGGAACCGGAAGCGGTAACTGCCCTGCCCGCTTGTGGAGTCGGCGAACACGGCCCACAGCGAGCCGTCGCTCTCCACCGAGACCTGGAGCGTGAGGTCCTGTCCGTCGAGGGTGAATGCGAGCACCCCGCCGAGCCCCAGACCGCGCGCTCGCCCGTCCGCGTTCTCCACGCGCACGGTGCGACTCTCGCCGTACGGCGTGAAGTGCCCCGGCACCGACCAGCGCGGGTCGTGGTCGGTCGCCTCGATGCCCTTGAAGGCCCCCCGCGCGGGTGAGCCGGGGTCGAAGTCGCGTACGCCCCAGATCCCCTCCCGCACGAGCACCACGAACCGGTGCTCGCCGTGCCCGACGCGGGCCCCGTCCGCCGGACCGAGGTCGGCGCCGAGTGTGACCTCGCCGGTGAAGAGCTCCCCGCCGAGGGTGAGACCGTCCTCGGCCGTCGCCGTCAGTACGACCGCGTCACCACCGGCGGCCCAGCGCCCCGGGATGCCCGGAAGTTGCCCCTCCGGATAGTCCTCGATCCAGTGGGTGCCCGTGAGCGCGAGCGGTCCGTAGGGCGCGGACACCTTCTCGGTGCGGTGCTCGTGCCAGTGCTTCCAGTCCTCGGATGCGTCCGTCGTCATGTGATCAACCCTTCCACACCGGATCCCGCAACCCGAGGTGTGAGCGCAGCGTCGTGCCTGTGTATTCCGTACGGAACGCGCCGCGCTCCTGGAGCAGCGGCACCACCCGGTCCACGAAGTCGTCCAGGCCGCCGGGTGTCAGATGCGGTACGAGGATGAAGCCGTCGGCGGCGTCCTTCGTGACGAACTCGTCGAGCTCGGCGGCGACGGCCTCCGGAGTGCCGACGAAGGACTGCCGGCCGCTCGCCTCGATCACGGTCTGCCGGATGGACAGCCCCTTCTCGCGCGACAGGGCCCGCCACTTCTCGGCGGTCGCGAAGGGGTCGGCGACTTTCACCCGCCCCTGGACCAGGGTCGATCCGGGCTCCGGGTCGATGTCGGGGAGGGGCCCGTCGGGGTCGTACGAGGAGAGGTCGACGCCCCAGATCTGCTCCAGCGCGAGGATCGCGTTCTGCGGCGAGACCTGTAGGCGGCGGATCCCGGCGGCCCGCTCCTGAGCCTCGGCGGCGCTGTCGCCGAGCACGACGGTGACCCCGGGCATGATCTTCAGATCCTCGGGCGTCCGCCCGTACTTCGCGAGCCGCCCCTTCACATCGGCGTAGAACTCCCGGCCCGCCTCCAGACTCCCGTGCCTCGTGAAGATCACGTCGGCGGTGGACGCGGCGAACTCGCGGCCCTCCGGCGAGTCCCCGGCCTGGATGACGACCGGGTACCCCTGCGGGGAGCGCGGCACGGTGAACTCGCCCGCGATGTCGAAGTGTTGACCCCGGTGCGCAAAGGGACGGGGCAGTCCGTCGGGGGTCCAGGAGTCCCACAACTCCCGTGCGGTGGCGACGAATTCAGCGGCGCGTGCATAGCGGTCGGCCCGGTTCAGGTAGCCGCCGCGTCGGAAGTTCTCCCCGGTGAAGGCGTCCGAGGAGGTCACCACGTTCCAGGCGGCCCGGCCGCCGCTCAGGTGGTCCAACGTGGCGAACCTGCGGGCGAGTTCGTACGGCTCGTTGAAGGTCGCGTTGACCGTGGCAGCGAGCCCGAGCCGCTCGGTGACGGCCGCGAGCGCGTTGAGTACGGTGATCGACTCCGGCCGTCCCACCACGTCCAGATCATGGATACGTCCCCGGTGCTCACGCAGCCGCAGCCCCTCCGCGAGGAAGAAGAAGTCGAAAAGACCGCGCTCGGCGGTGCGTGCGAGGTACTCGAAGGACGCGAAGTCGATCTGGGACCTCGACCGGGGATCGGCCCAGACGGTGGTGTTGTTGACGCCCGGGAAGTGGGCGGCGAGGTGCACCTGCTTGCGTACGGTCATGACGTTCCCCCTGCCACGGCGTACTGGTTGGCGGGCCGGCCAAGCCCCAGGTGTTCCCGGAGCGTGCTGCCCGGATAGAAGGTGCGGAACAGGCCGCGGTGCTGGAGCAGCGCCACCGTGCCGTTGACGAACCGCTCCAGGTCACGGAGGGGTTCGACGGGCGTGAGGTGGAAGCCGTCGGCGGCCTCGGCCTGGTGCCAAGAGGTGATCAGCTCGGCGAGATCGACCGGACCGCCCCGGTACAGCGGGCCCTGCGCGGTCTGCCGGGGTCCCCCGCCGCCATGGCCCGGCACGGCCGCGTGCTCGCCGTCACCGAGGTCGACGGTGAGCCCGGCGAGAACGCGCAGGCCGTCCGGGTCGCGGCCGAACCGCGCGGCTCCGTCCCGCAGTTCGGCCCGTACGGTACGGGCCTGCGCCGGGCCCGCGACCCGGACGAGCGCCACGTCGGCGTACCGGGCCGCGGTCTGCCGGGCGTGCCCCTCGGTGGCGTCGACGACCCTGACCGGGTGACCCTGCGGAGGGCGCGGCACGATCGAGGGGCCCTTCACGGAGAAGGTCGGGCCCGCGAAGTCGACGTGGTGCAGCTTGTCCCGGTCGACGAAGCGGCCGGTCGCCTCGTCACGTATCTCGGCGTCGTCCTGCCAGCTGTCCCACAACCGGGCGGCCACGTCGGCGACTTCGCCGGCCTCCCGCCACAGCGCGTCGGCGGGCGCGGCGTGCCGGCGGCCGAACAGCCGTGCCTCGCCCTCGGACGTCGACACCTCGATCTGCCAGCCGGCCCGGCCACGGCTGACCCAGTCGAGGGTCGCCACGGCCGCCTGCACATGGAAGGGCTCGGTGTGTGTGGTGGTCACGGTCGGCACCAGCCCGACTCTGCGGGTGACGGGCGCGACCCGCGCGAGGACGGCGAGCGCGTCGGGTCCCGGGCGCGCGAAGGTGTCGCCGAGCGTCACGAAGTCGAGCGCCCCGCGCTCCGCGAGCTGCGCCAGCTCCACATGGGAGGCGGCGTCGTAGGCCGCCTGCTGATCGAGGGCGGCGGCCAGGTGCAGAAGCCCCCGGCCGTTCGGTGCGGTCATGGAGTGGGACCTTTCAGCGGGGAGCCAGGGGGTGTCGTTCGGATCACCTCGGATCAGGCCGCGGCGCATGACGCGGTGCATGACGCGGTGCATGACGCGGTGCATGGTGCGTGCGTCGCAAGGCGGCGCATGACCCGCGTACTGGGCGTACTCGGGTGATGCGACAACGCGGCGAGGTGCCGTGCCGGACGTCGCGGACCCGAGGTGATCCGAACGACACCCCCCAGGAGAGCGGCGGGATCTGTGCGGATCCCGCCGCCCGCGGGTGGACTACGACTCGGTCTTCGGCAGACCCGGAGGGTTGATCTCGGACTTCTCGACGGCCTCGCTCGTCAGCCCCCAGCGCTTGAGCACCTCGGCGTACTGACCGTTCTCGATCACGTGGTCGATGGCGGCGGCGTACGCGTCCACCACGCCGCTGTCCTTCTTCGTGGTGGCGGCGATCTTGCCCTGGAGCTTGTCACCGGCACCCGAGAGCGTGCCCACGATCACGGTCTGGCCGGCGGACGCGACGTGGTACGCGGCGGACGGGCTCGGGCCGAGATAGGCGTCGATGCGTCCCGACTGGAGCGCCAGGTAGTAGTCCGTGTCCTTCTGGTAGTACTTGATGTCCACGGGCTTGAGACCGGCGTCCTCGTTCTGCTTGCTCCAGTCGACGAGGATCTTCTCCTGGTTGGTGCCGGAGGACACGGCGATGGTCTTGCCCGCGACGTCCTTGGGCTCCTTGACCGTCCAGTCGACGCCCTTCTTCGCCTCGAACGCGATGTTGTCGAGTCGGTAGGTCGCGAAGTCGTACTTCTCCTTGCGCTCCTCGGTGACGGTGACGTTCGAGAACACGGCGTCGAACTTGGCGCTGTCGAGCCCGACGAAGAGGTTCTCCCAGGAGACCTCCTCGTTGTCGAGCTTGAGACCGAGGGTGTCCGCGACCAGCGTGGCGATGTCGATCTCCGAGCCGATTCTGGTTTTGTCGTCGGTCGCGTAGAACCCGAGTGGCGGCGAGGCGTCGGCACTCTGGCCGAGCTTCAGCGTGCCGCGCTCCCGGATGGCCGCCGGCACGAGCGCGGCGATCGAGTCGACCTTCTTGCCGCGGACGCGGTTCTGGTCGGGGCCGATGTTGATGTTGCCGACCTTCTTGGTGTCCGAGCCGCCCGTCCCGGTGGCCGCGTCACTGTCACCACCGCAGGCGCTGAGCAGCGGTGCGGCGACAAGGGCGGCGATGGAGGCTGCGAAGGTACGTCGGGACAGCATGGGCGAACTCCTGTGAGGATTAAGGGATGTGACGGGCCGTTTCAGAAAGGTCAGAAGAAACGGGGCTTCAGAGGACCTTGGACAGAAACGCCCGGGTCCGTTCGTGCTGCGGATTGTCGAGTACGTCGCCGGGGGCGCCCTGCTCGACGACGCGGCCGTCGTCCATGAAGACGACGGTGTCGGCCACCTCGCGGGCGAAGCCGATCTCGTGCGTGACCACGATCATCGTCGTGCCCTGGTGGGCCAGGTCCTTGATGACGTCGAGGACCTCACCGACCAGCTCGGGGTCGAGCGCGGAGGTCGGCTCGTCGAAGAGCAGCAACTTCGGTTCCAGGGCCAGCGCGCGGGCGATGGCGACCCGCTGCTGCTGACCGCCGGACAGCTGCTTCGGGTAGGCGTCGGCCTTGTCGGCGAGCCCCACCCGGTCGAGCAGTTTCCGCGCGTTCTCCACGGCGTCCCTGCGGGGCCGCTTCAGCGCGGACACCGGCGCCTCGACGATGTTGTCCAGCACGGTGAGGTGCGGGAAGAGGTTGAAGTTCTGGAAGACGAAGCCGATCTGGGTGCGCTGCTTGAGGATCTCCCGCTCGCGCAGTTCGTACAGTTTGTCGCCGGAGCGCCGGTAGCCGACGAGGGTGCCGTCGACGCTGATCCAGCCCTGGTCGACCTTCTCCAGGTGGTTGATGGTGCGCAGCAGCGTCGACTTGCCCGACCCGGACGGGCCGAGGATGACGGTGACCTCCCCGGTCCGCACTTCGAGGTCGACGCCCTTGAGCACTTCCAGCGAACCGAAGCTCTTGTGCACGGACTTGACGTCCACCATCGGTGCCGTGCGGTCCTGCTTGCCCTCGTCCTCCTTGCCCTCGTCCTGCGTGCCCTCGTCCTGCGTGACCGTGGCGCTCATCGTGTGGCCCCCTTCGAGAAGTGTCGTTCGACGTAGTACTGGAGGATGGAGAGTGCGGTGGTCAGGAGGATGTACCAGGCGGTGGCGACCATCAGGAGCGGGACGACCCGGCCGTTGCGGCCGTAGATCACCTGGACCTGGTAGAAGAGCTCGCCGATCGCCATCACGGAGACGATCGAGGTCCCCTTGAAGAGGGAGATCACCTCGTTGGCGGCGTTCGGCAGGATCGAGCGCATCGCCTGCGGCAGCACGATCCGCCGGATCTGCCGCAGCCTCGGGATGCCGAGCGCGGCCGCCGCCTCCAACTGCCCGCTGTCCACGGCCAGTACACCGCCGCGCACGATCTCCGCCGCGTACGCCGCCTGGTGCAGCGCCAGCCCGAGCACGGCCGCACTCATGGCCCCGACCAGGTCCATCGTCGGGAAGGAGAAGAAGCCGGGCCCGAACGGGATGCCGAACTGCAACTCCTGGTAGAGGTAGGCCAGGTTGAACCAGAAGAGCAGCTGCACGATCAGCGGGATCGAGCGGAACGCCCAGATGTACGCGAAGGCCACGGCCTTCAGGAACGGGCTGGCCGACAGCCGCATGAAGGCGAGCACGATCCCCAGCGCGAAGCCCAACGCCGTTCCGTAGAAGGTCAGTTGGAGGGTGACCCAGACCGCCTTGAGGACCACGTCCGCCGCGAAGTACTCGGCGAACACATCCCACTCCCAGCCGGCGTTGGTGGCGAGTCCGTGCGCGAACTGCGCGAGCAGCACGGCGGTCGCGACCACGGCGACCCAGCGCCAGGGGTGCCGGACGGGCACGACCTTGAGCGCGCCGAGATCCTCGGGTTCGGGGGCCGTTTTCGTGCGGGGTGGATCACTGGTCAGGGACATGAGGGTTCCTCGGGGCATGAGGGGAAGTGAGCGGAAGGCCGGGCAGGTGGAGCGGCAGAGCCCTAAAACGCGTCAGGGCCGGAGCTTCAGGCCGCGGCCCGACAGGAGAGCGCGCGCAGGAACGCCAGCACGGCACGCGCCGCCGCGTCGTTCTGCCGGAAGGCCGGCCCTCCGGTACGCGGCCGGGTGAACGCCCCCGAGCCGCGCGCGTCGGTGTGCGGGCCGAGTGCGAAGCGCCGGGGGTGCGGGGTGCCGGAGCGGTCCAGGACCCGGCCGTCGGCGGGGTCCACGGCGAGCAGTCCCTCGGGAGTCGCGGCGGCCCCGTCGGCGTACAGCTCGCGCAGCAGCAGGTCGCTGGTGCGCTCGACCGTGGGGTGCGGCAGCCGCGCCTCGACGAGCGCGCGGGCCTCGACCGTCGCGCCGGGCACGGTGGCACTGCCGCCCCGGAAGACGCCGTCCTCGGCGACGACGGTCATGTCGGCGCCCACGAACCTCAGGATCCCGGCCCGCGAAAGCGCCAGCATCTGCCGCAGCCGGGGCCCGGGCGGCCCCGACGCGAGATAGCTGAAGAAGCCGTGCCACCACGGGCCGATGTCACCGAGCCGGACCAACTGGCCGTACACGGAGAGCAGTCCGAGGAAGACGGCCAGGTCAGGGCTGTTCGACGGGTCGTGACGCCGCGTCAAGTCCCCTTCGATGTAAGCACGCAGGCCTGTCTGGAGTTCCTCGTACGAGGTGTGTCGCACCCCGTCGAGCGGATGGTCGAGGGCGGTGAGGTCGAGCCGGTCGGCCGGATCGGGCACCGCGGATGCCACCAGTGCCTGGACCTCGACGGCGTCCGAGGCCGCGTACTTCTCCTCGAAGTCCGTCCAGGCCATCCGCGTCCGCTCGGGGTGCGCCGCGAACAGCCGGTGGTAGTGCGCGAACCCCAGCTCCTTCTCGACCAGCGGCTGGACATCCCGCCGGAAGTCGAAACCCTCCGGCCGTGCGAGCAGCCCGTCGATCTCGGCGGGCCCCAAGAACCTTGGCAGCGGCGGCCGTTCACCCGTCCAGTCGTAACCGATCTTGGAGTGGTAGGGAACCCCGCGCCGGGAGCCGACGTACAGGATCGGCTCGCGTCCGGACGGGATGTACGTCTCGCCCTCGTGGCGTCCGCCGCGCCCCTCCGTCAGCAGCACCATCAGGTCGACGAAGGCGAGCCCGAAGCCGCGGACCAGAACCGGTTCGCCCGCCGCCAGCGCGGACAGGTCGCTGTCGGCGGTGAAGTCCGGCGGCAGGTGCACCAGCCCGTGGCGTTCGGCGTACACCGCCAATTCCCGCTGCTCGTCGTCGAGTTCGGCGTCGAGGTGACCGAGCGCCAGGACCACCAGGTCGGCGTCGAGCGGCCGCGTCAGACCCTCCAGCCAGACCTGCTGGCGGCCCCCGCGCGGCCCGTCGACACGCAGGGCTCGGCGCGGGTGATGGTGGACCCGGACGCCCGACGGCAGTGCGGCCACGGCCCGTTCGTACACCCAGCGCAGATACGTGCCCTGACGCTGCCGGTCCGCGAAGACCCGCCCGTCGAGGACCGCCCACTCGTGCAGCGTGGGGCCTTCGAGCACCGGCCCGTCCATGGCCACCGTCTCGTCGGTGAACATCGTGACGTCCTGGGCCTGCGAGTTCATCCACAGCAGCGGCGACTGCTCCTCACGCCAGATGCGTCCGCCGCCCGGCGGATAGGGATCGACGAGATGAATGTCGAACCCCGCGGAACCCACCGGGCCATGCGCGCCCTGCGTTCCACGGGTGCCCGAATCCCCGTACAGCTCAGGCAGGTTGGCCGCGATCCGCTCCAGGACACCGGTCCCCCGGGGCCCGGCGCCGACGATCACCAGGGAGGGCCGCCCGGCGCTCATCGGGTGCGCTCCGAACCGCGGGCGTAGTGCCGCTCCACGTAGTACTGGCCGACGCTGAGTACCGAGGTGACGATGACGTACCAGAGGGTGGCCACCATCAGCAGGGGCATGACCTGGTAGGTGCGGTGGTAGACGAGCTGGACCGAGTAGAGCAGGTCCTGTACGGCGATGACGCTGACGATGGAGGTGCCCTTGAGGGTGCCGATCAGCATGTTCCCGGTCGGCGGCACGATGGAGCGCATCGCCTGCGGCAGCACGATCTTCCACCAGCGGCGCCACCTGCTCAGGCCGAGCGCCTGCGCGGCCTCGATCTGGCCGCGGTCGACGGAGAGGATGCCGCCGCGCACCACCTCGGCGGCGTACGCGGCCTCGTGCAGGGTGAGGCCGACGATGGCGACGGTGACCGGGCCGAGCAGGTTCACCGTCCTGATCCCGAGGATCTCCGGGTACAGCACTCCGATGTTGAACCAGAACAGCAGCTGCACCAGGATCGGCATCGACCGGAACAGCCAGACGTACCCCCAACTCACCGCCCGCAGTACGGGGTTGGTGGAGAGCCGGAACGCGGCGAGCAGGGTGCCGAGGGCGAAGCCGAGCACCATGACGAACGCGGTCAGCCAGAGGGTGAGCCAGAGTCCGCGCAGCACCGAGGCGGTCGTGAAGTAGTCGCCGACGACGTCCCACTGGAACGCGTCGTTGCGCACTACGGAGTTGAGAGCGAGTCCGAGCAGGACCAGGACGGCAACGGCGGCGGTCCACTGGCCGAGACGGCGCTGCGGGACGATACGCAAGGGCACCGCGTCTTCCGGTGCGGCCACCTTGGTAAGGGTGTCGGACGACATGCGAAGGCTCCGTGATGCGTCGAGTCGAACACGGTGATGCCTTCACACGGGGCCGTACGGCCCCAGGGACCGGACAGGCCACACAGCGCGTCACTAGGACGCCCCACGGCCGAGCCCCTCAGCATGGCCGTCCGTCGAGAGTACGGGGGCGTTTCCCGTCCCTGTCAAGGGTGTCCACACTGTGAGCGGTACGTCTCATGTCAGTTGACGCGGAAACGGATGCCTGTTCCACTTGCCCCATGCATTCGCAGCAGTGGCTGGTCACGCGCTCCCACATCGACTTCGGTCGAGTGTGGTCCTCTTCCTGTTGAGCTGACCTCTTGCGCCCTTTCTGACGGGCGCTTTCTGCGTTTTCCGGCGCCGTCCGAGCGCCGCTGCCCACGCCTTCACACGCGTATCCCGCGCCCCCCTCGCGCACAGCTCACTTTCCTCACCGCTGCCTGCCTTCCGCCTGCTCAGGAGACCCGCACGCCATGAGTACGCCCTCGCGACCGCGTCGCCGTCATTTCATCCCCTTTGCCCTGATAACTTCCGCGACGCTGCTGCTCACGGCATGCGGCTCCGGTGACTCGGGAGGCACGGGCTCCGGCGGAAGTGACGCCCAGGCCGCGGCCAACAGCGACGGGATCCCGACGACCGACGTGGTCTCGTCCGTCAAGAAGGACGCGGCGGCGGCGAAGTTGCTCCCCTCGGGGGTCGGCAGTCTCAACATCGCGGTCAGCGTCTCGGGCCAGCCGCCCGGCACCTCCTACCTGGAGGACGGCAAGACCCTCGCCGGTCAGGACGTCGACTTCGCGAAGGCGGTCGCGAAGACCCTCGGCATCGAACTGGACTACGAGGCCGCGAGCTTCGAGGCGATCCTGCCGGCCCTCGACAGTGGTAAGTACGACCTCGGCGTCGGCAACTTCGGCGTGACCGACGAGCGCCGCAGGACCATCGACTTCGTCACCTACGTCAACGACGGCCAGGGCTTCGCCACCCGCGACGACAGCAAGCTGACGAAGATCACCGACCTGAAGCAGCTCTGCGGCCTGAACGTCGCGACCACCGCGGGCACGACCTTCGAGGCGACGCTGGAGGACAACAAGAAGGTCTGCACGGACGCCGGCAAGGACGCGTACAAGGTGCAGACCTACAGCGAGCAGGGTGCGATCTGGTCCTCGCTGCAACAGGGCCGCAGCGACATCGTGATGAGCACCATCAACGGCCTGCGCTACGCGGTCGCCCACCAGGAGGGCGTCAAGTTCCTCAACGAGTACCACCGCCTCGATGTCGGCTTCGCCTTCAAGAAGGGCACGAAGCTGGCGCCCGCCTTCCAGGCCGCGGTGAACGAGCTCATCGCCGACGGGACGTACGAGAAGATCCTCAAGAAGTGGGGCACGACCGGCTCGGAGATCGAGCAGTCGCAGATCTCGCCGCCGGAGATCAAGGACTGACGCGGTCGCCTTTCACGGAACCCGTTGGGGGCGCGGGAAGACACCCGTTGCCGGTGACAGGCCGCCCGCCCCCAGCCGGCTCCGGCGGTGGAGGGCGTCCCTCAGCAGCCGCAGTCACACCCGCAGTCGCACCCGTCGCAGCAATTGCCGCAGCAGTCACCGCACTCACAACAGTCGCCGCACCCATCGCAGCCACAGTCGCACTGACTACAGAACCCTTGTTTGCGCTCCCGGCTCCACGGGTCCTCGTGCTCGCCACAGCACATCTGGCACGTACAGGCCAGCCCCGCCCACACCAGACAGCCTGCGATGAGCCCGCGCCGGTCGCGGCGCGGCGGCTCCGGGGGAAGCGGCGAGCCGCCCGGGCCGCCGGGCGGCGCGTACGGTCCGGCCGGCGGGCCGTATACGTCCACCCGGTGTCCGCACGAGCTCGTACCGAAGGCGCGGTCCACGGAGTTCCGCAGCTCGTGCACGAGCAGGATGTGCGCCAGCCTGCCGTCCGTGCCGTGCCCTTCGAGGGAGCGGCCCCCGGACCCCCAAGCGACCTCGCGCAGCGCCAGCCGTATGCCGTGCAGCGCGTCATCGGCGAGCCGCCGCGCCTCCGCGAGCGAGGTACCGGTCGCCGTCAGCGGGTTCCAGGCGCCCGACGCGGCGTCAGTTTCCCTGTCCTCCACGGCATCCAGGAGATGGGCGAGCCGCCCGAAGAGCCGCCCGGCCTCCGCGAGCGGCACGCCGTTGCCCGGGCGCCCGGCGAGGACGGCGGTGTGCGCGAAGGCCGCGGCGGTCGCGGTCTCGGTCGGCTCGGTGACCGTCAGAAGCGGCGTCCCGAGCCCGGCCAGCGCCTCGACATCGATCTGCCGGTCCACGGCGTCGACCAGCACAGCGGTGTCGAATCCGACCTCCGCGCCGGTACGCGCACCCGCGCGCCCCCAGCTCCTGGCGACCCGGCGCGCCGCGAGCGCCACCGGCCTGCGCGCCAACAGCCCGTCCCCGTCCGCCACGTGATCGCGCACCTTGGCCGCCGCCAGCACCAGCGAGACGGCGGCGGCGAGCCGCGCGCCCTCGCCCTGCGCGACGGACGCCGTCCGCATACCGCGCAGGGGACAGGGCCCCGCCGTACGCCGCCATCCTGTGGCGCGCTCCGCCTGAGCCTCCGTCAGAACCGATACCAGCAGCCCGTCATAGTTCGTGACCACCCGGGCGAACTGGCCGTGGTCCCCGCGCAGCGCGAGACACAGTCCGCACAAATGCGCCATCCACTGGGCCTTGAGTCCTTCACCGAGGCGATGGCTGCAAGGCCGCACTATCCCGAACACGACACTCCCCCGTGATGTGTACGAAGTTGAGGTGCGGCATCGTATCGACCACCCCGTTCACCCGTACGCACCAGCCGTCACCCAAACGCCGTCGAGAATCATATTTCACTCTCAGTCAGCAGCCGTACACAGCAAGACCCTTGGGATACGCGGGCTCTCGACGTATTCGCTGTGCACCAGTACCGTCACGAAACCCCCGCGCGGCGTCTATCCCCTTGGCGCTACATCCGCATCATGGACGACCATGGGGATGCGGAAAGCAAGACAGACCGCTGTGAGAGGAGGCGTCCATGGGATCGGTGCGCAAGGCGAGTGCCTGGCTTGGCCTCGTAGACGACAACGATGACGAGCGTTACTACGACGACGACAACTACGCCGAGAGCCAGGAGACCGGCAATGCCTGGGTCACCGACCCTCGCGTGAAGGTCGCGTCCGAGACGGCGGAGGAGAAGGGCCGCCGGATCGGCACGGTCACCCCGGACAGCTTCCGGGACGCACGCGGAATCGGCGAACTCTTCCGGGACGGCGTCCCGGTCATCATCAACCTCACGTCCATGGAGCCCGCCGACGCCAAGCGCGTGGTGGACTTCGCGGCCGGCCTTACCTTCGGCCTGCGCGGCACCATCGAGCGGGTCGCCACCCGCGTCTTCCTGCTGACCCCTGCCAACACGGAGATCGTCAGCGGCGAGGCCGCGAGCCGTCCTGCCGACGGTTTCTTCAACCAGAGCTGAGGCAGGGCCGCTCACCGGCCCTGCCTTGCCGGGGTCCTTGCGGGTTCTTCCGGGGTCGTGGGTTCCTACCGGAAGGCATCGAGTCCGGTGAGCGCCTTGCCCAGCACGAGTTGATGCATTTCCACGGTGCCCTCATAGGTGAGCACCGACTCCAGGTTCGTGGCGTGCCGCATCACGGGGTATTCGAGCGAGATGCCGTTGGCCCCGAGAATGGTGCGGGCGGTCCGGCAGATCTCGATCGCCTCCCGCACGTTGTTGAGCTTGCCGAAGCTGACCTGCTCCGGGCGCAGCCGCCCCGCGTCCATGCGCCGCCCCAGGTGATGGGCGAGCAGAATTCCCTTGTGCAGTTCGACCGCCATGTCGGCGAGCTTGGCCTGGGTGAGCTGGAAGCCGCCGATGGGCCGCCCGAACTGCTCGCGCGTCTTCGCGTATTCGACGGCCGCCTCGAAACTGGCCCGCGCTGCGCCCATCGCCCCCCACACGATCCCGTACCGCGCGTGTGACAGACAGCCCAGCGGCCCCTTCAGCCCGGTGACCTCCGGCAGCACGGCATCGGCGGGCAGTCGTACGTCGTCCAGGATCAGCTCACTGGTGACGGAGGCCCGCAACGACCACTTGTGCCTGATCTCGGGGGCGGAGAACCCGGCCGTGTCGGTGGGCACGAGGAAGCCACGGATCCCTTCATCGGTCTGCGCCCACACCACGGCGACCCCGGCGACGGACCCGTTGGTGATCCACATCTTCCGCCCGCCCAGGACCCAGTCCCCGCCGTCGCGCTTGGCGTACGTCCGCATGGAGCCCGGGTCGGACCCGTGGTCGGGCTCGGTGAGCCCGAAGCATCCGATGACCTCACCGGAGGCCATGGACGGCAGCCACCGCTGCTTCTGCTCCTCGGAACCGAACCGATGGATGGCGTACATCGCGAGCGACCCCTGCACCGACACGAGCGACCGGATCCCGGAGTCCGCGGCCTCCAGCTCCAGACAGGCGAGCCCGTACTGCACCGCGCTCGCCCCCGCGCACCCGTACCCCTGGAGCGACATCCCGAGCGCCCCGATCCCGCCCAACTCCCGCGCCAGCTCCCGGATCCCGGGCAGCTCCCCCTTCTCGTACCACTCGGCGACATACGGCAGCACCCGCTCCGCGGCCCACGCCCGCACGGTGTCGCGGATCGCCAGGTCCTCCGCGTCCAGAAGGTCGTCGACACCCAGGGGATCGGCGGGATCGAAGGGGGGCAACTTCGAGGACGCGGACATGACACAGCCTCCGAAACTCTGAAACTAGCGCCGCTAGTTACGGATACGACCCCGACGCTACGACGCAGTCTCCCGCACGTCCAGTGGTACGGGGAGGGCGACCCCTTGCGGGCGGCCTACGTCCGTTGACCCGGGGGAGGCGGCCCGGGGAACGGTGGCCAGGGGACGGTGGCCAGGGGGACGGTGACCCGGGGGAACCGTGGCCAAGGGGGCAGCGGCCCGGGGAACGGTGACCCGGGTAGATGTGGCCGTGCCCATGTGGCAAGCGAGCCGGCAGCCGCCGACGGCGACCCGCCCCCACGAGAGACGGTCACCTCTCGACCAAGTTGAACGGGCGGTGCGCGGGCGGGAGAACTACACAGACACGCGGGACTCCGCGACCTGCCTCGGCGCAGGGATCTCCGCCGCGGGCGCCTCGCACTCCATGACCCGCGGCAACCGCAACGCCATGGCGGCCCCGAGCAGCAGCAACCCCGCACTGACCAGCAAGGTCACATGCAGCCCGTGCACAAAGGAGTCCCGAGCCGCGTGGCGCAGAGCCGCACCAGGATGCCCGCCAAGCCGCGCAGCAACCTCGTACGCCTCCCCCAGAGAGTGCCCCGCCGCCTTGGAATCGGACGCAGGAACCCCCGGAACCGAGGACAGCCGTGGCGTGTACGCCGCGTTCATCACACTCCCCAGGAGCGCGATCCCGATCCCGGCGCCCAGCTGGTACGAGGTCTCGCCGATCGCCGCGGCCCCGCCGGCCTGCGCCGGAGGAGCCTCGCTCAGCATCGACTCGTACGCGCCGAAGAGTGTCATCTCCAGCCCGAAGCCGAGCAACATGAATCCGCTGAGCAGCAACCCGGTGTTGTCGTGCCCGCCCATCGGCGTGAGCATGATGACCGCGGCGGCGGTGATGCAGAACCCGGAGCAGACCATCGTGCGCGGCCCGAACCGCCGCAGGATCTTCGCCCCGCCGAGCCCGGCCGCCATCGCGGCGACGGTGAGCGGCAGCAGCCGCAGCCCGGTCTCCAGCGGCGAAAGACCGAGCACGAGTTGCAGATACTGGGCGGCGATCAGCTCAAGGCCGACCAGGGCGAGCATGGCGAGCACGATGCAGCAGACGGACGTGGTGAACGCGGGCCGCGAGAACATCCGCAGATCGACCAGCGGATGCTCACGCCGCCGCTGCCGTCGTACGAAGGCGACCATCAGCGCCCCGCCCGCCAGCAGCGTCACCAGCGTGAACGGGGTGAACTCACCCCCGCCGAGCTGCTTGACACCGAGGACGAGCCCGAAGAGCGCGGCGGCGCCCATGAGCGCGCCGACGACATCCCAGGGCCCCCTGCCGTCGCCCTTCGACTCGGGCAGCAGCAGTCGCCCGATGGGCAGGCTGACCAGCATCAGCGGGATGTTGACGAGGAAGACCGAACCCCACCAGAAGTGCTCCAGCAGAAATCCGCCGAGGAGCGGCCCGATCGCGGCCCCGACGGCCGCGACGGCACTCCAGATGCCGATCGCGAGTGCCCGCTCCCGCCGGTCGGGAAAGACCTGCCGCAGGATGGACAGCGTCGCGGGCATGATCATCGCGCCGCCGACACCGAGCAGGGCGCGCGCACCGATGAGCACCTGCGCGCTGTCGGCGAGGGCCGCGAGTCCGGAGGCGACGCCGAAGAGCGCGTACCCGAGGAGGAGGATCCGGCGGCGGCCGACGCGGTCGCCCAGCGTGCCGAAGAGGATGAGGAGCGAGGCGCAGACGAGCGGGTAGACGTCCACGATCCAGAGGAGCTCTATCCCGCCGGGCTTGAGGTCCTCGGTGACGGCGGGCACCGCGACATGCAGCACGGTGGCGTCGAGGGCGACAAGAAGCAGGCTCACACAGAGGACGACCAGGACGACCCAGCGGTTGGCACCGGGCCCCGCCTCCCGACGGCATCGCACAGCGGCCGTAGTCGTCCCGGACATGTACTACCTCCCAGATGTTCCCTCGCGTTCGGCGGGACCGCGGGGTGGGGACTCCCTGCGGTTGCGGCCTGGGAGAGCGGAATCCCGGCCCACGCAACAAAGGCGAGTGAGCCGTCAGCGTACGCGAGTTCTCACCGATGACGCGTGGTGGACCTCTCACGTTCCTGCCACCCGGGTGTGGCGTACGCCACGCTCCCCGGCATCCAGGCAGGCCGTCGCGTTCGTGACATTGCCCCATATACCGGACCTGCGGGCAGCCGAGCGGCGCGGGTCGCCATGATCAACACGGTGACGCCGGGTGAGCAGGCGGGTAATTTCATCCAATCTTCAGGTGAACGGAAATGCAAGAGCAGTAAATCGAACTCACACCTGATCAATGGAATTGAAGGGTTCGACCATGGCGGATTAGCGATTCATTGGAAATTGACATCATCCTGAGAGGAATCCCACATCACATCGTCATCACAAAGCGAGTGATTCGACCTGGAACACACCTCACTCGCTGTAACGTCGATTGAGTGCGTACCGAACGATTGCTGACTCGTCTTGACCGGGTCTTCGCCCGGCTGGACCGTGAGCCGGAACGACCGGCCCACATCGATGTGCCGGTCATGAACCGGCACAGGGTCGTGCTCTTCTCCGCGACCCTGGTCTTCTACGGGGCCATCGTGTGGGCCGTCGTGATCACCTCATGGCTGGTCCGGCTCGACTGGCAGGTCATGTTCTTCCGCCCCTATCAGCAATGGCCGGAGATCCATGCGTTCCTCGACTACTACGTAGTACTCGGCCAGCGCGGCCCCACAGCGGTGATGGTCACCGCCTGGCTGGGCTGGCGCTCCTGGCGGCAGCACACCCTGCGCCCCCTGCTCACGCTGGGCGCCTCACTGCTGCTGCTGAACATCACGGTCGGCGCCGCCAAGATCGGCATGGGCCGCCTCGGTCCGCACTACGCGACCACGATCGGCTCGAACGAGATGGGTCTCGGCGGCGATATATTTCCGTCGGGTCACACCGCGAATGCCGTCGTGACCTGGGGAATCCTGGCCTACCTGGCCTCGACCCCGCGGGCCAGACGGTGGCTGTCCGCGGTCTCCGCCGTGGTCTCCCTGGGCGTCGGTCTGACCACCGTCTATCTGGGCACTCACTGGCTGAGCGATGTGGTCCTGGGCTGGGCGGCGGGTCTGCTGATCCTGCTGGCGCTGCCCTGGTTCGAGCCGCTGATTGCCCGCGCGGAGGTCTGGATCTTCGCCCTGCGCGACAGCTGGCGCGCCCGTCGCGCCCGTACCGCGCCGGTTCCCGCGGACACTCCCGCCCCCACTCCGGTGGGCGCACCCGTCATGGTCACGCAGCCCATCAGCGCGGAAGGGGACATGCCGGCCCACGAGACGGCCGGCGCCCGAGCGCCGCGGACTCCGGTCACCCTGGCACCCGGCCCGCACACGACACGCTCCGAGCGCACCCCGGTCACCCCGGTCGGCAGCCGCCGCCCGCCACAGCCGGACCGGGTGCCACGCACGCCCACGAACCCCTCGGCCCGCCCCGCGACGGGGCCCTGAGCACACAGAACCCGCGGGGCCGGTACGCACAAGCCTCTCCCCGCACCGCGAAGGCCCCCGGCTCCTGACGAGCCGGGGGCCTTCGCGCATACCGCCGACGGCGCCCGTCAGCCTTTCCAGCAGCGGGTCACCCTGCCGTGGCTGACCTCGAAGTTGAGCCGCCCCACGCGGTACTCCATGGTGATGATCGTGCCGGGCGGCAGCGAGCGCACCGTGGACCAGCCGTGCTCCCGGGCACGACGCTCGGCGCTTCTCGCCTCCAGCCCGACATAGGGTTCCGTGCTGTCCTGGGGCTCTGCGGGAGGGGTGGGAATGGGTGCCATGAACGCCACGTTAGGCGGCCCTCCGGCACCGGGGAAGCCCGGCACCGCACCATGCCGCGCTTATCCCTCTCCGGTCACACTTCTGTCACAGGATCACGGCACGCGTTTCGGCCGAACTCCGTCACACGGACGAGGGGTTCGGTACGCGTTTCGCGCACCTTCGAACTCAATTCGGGACTCCCCCGACGCCGCCTCGAATAGCCCCGTGGAATGTACGGATCAGCCGTGCGCCGGCGCCTTTCCATTCCGATTCCGGGGAGTGCTCAGGGAGCTGACACCGCATAGGAAATACACGGTTCCAGCACACAATCCCCGCACGCCCGCTGTCGGATCAAGGTGCGGCACGGGCATCACGGCATGAGCTTCATGCAGACCCGGAACGCGACCGCGAAGGGGCGAGCGACGGGGACGGGCACCGCGCAGGCGGCCTGATCGTCCTCGGCTCGCTCCTGATGCCCGACGGCCCCGCCGCCTTGGGCTGGTTCGCCCACACGCCGCTCAACACCCTCTCGACGAACGGCGCCTTCCTGCCGAGCCTCTTCTACGGCGTCCGGAAGACCGCCAAGTACGGCGCCAACGTCGACGTCGACGTCCCCCGGGGCTTCGGCCGCTCCCTGGAGTGGGCCACCTCGTGTCCGCCCCCGAGTCACCACTTCACGACGCCGCCCCGGATTCGCCCCGAGTCCCCGCCGTTCGACCTGCACCATCCCGAGTACCCGGCGGTTTCCCGGGCCCCTCGGACCGCTCAAGGGCCCGGGACAGCCGGTCCCGCGCCGTCCTGATCGCCCCGGTGAGCTCGGCGGGTTCGAGCACCTCGAAATCGAAGCCCGTCATCATCACGTGAAGCACCATCACATCGAGGCTCGCGGCCCCGGACCGCAGGATGCAGCTGTTCTTCCCTTCCGCCTCCAGCATCCCGGCGGAGAGCGAGATCCGCTCGGCGGCCTCCTCCATGGGCACCAGCAGCCTGACGACGGCATGCGAGGCGTACACGCGCGTGGAGACGCCTCTGGAGACGTACGCCGCCAGATCCTCGGCCGGTGGCGGACGAGGTGTGAAACGCGGTCCGTGCGGCGGCGTGGGCGTGATGCGGTCCACCCGGAAGGTACGCCAGTCGTCGCGGTCGACGTCCCAGGCGACCAGGTACCAGCGGTGCTCGGTGCACACCAGACGGTGCGGTTCGACGGTACGGCGGCTGGAGGCACCCTCATGACTGCGGTACTCGAAGCGCAGCCGCTCGGCGTCCCGGCAGAGGTTGGCCAACTCCGTGAGCACGCCAGGGTCGATGGCAACGGCAGACGGCTGCGGGCCGCGCAGCATCGGTACGGTGAACGCGTTCAGGGCGCTCACCCGGCGGCGCAGCCGGTGCGGCAGCACCTGCTCCAGTTTCGCGAGTGCGCGTACGGAGGTCTCGCCGATGCCCTCGATGCCCTGCCCCGCGGCCGTCCGCAGGCCCACCGCCACAGCCACCGCCTCCTCGTCGTCGAGGAGCAGCGGCGGCAGCTCCGCCCCCGCGCCGAGCTGATAGCCGCCGCCCGTGCCGGGGCTGGCGTTGACGGGATAGCCCAGCTCCCGCAGTCGGTCCACGTCGCGGCGCACGGTACGAGGCGTGACACCGAGCCGGTCCGCCAGGTCCGCCCCGGACCATTCCCGATGAGCCTGAAGCAACGAGAGCAGACGCAGCAGCCGTGCGGAGGTCTCCAACATGGGCTGAGTCTGACAGTCCTTGCGGACAGCTGTTGTCCGCAAGGACTGTTCCCTCGGCCCCGTTTCAGCCTGTCCGGCGTTTGAGGACGAGGCCGTCCAGGCCGACAGCGGGGGTCTGGGGGCGGCAGCCTCCAGAAACGGGACGGGCAGGGGCGGAGGGGGCGAAAACCCACCACCCGCGACCGCCACCCCGCCACCCCTCAAGGTCGATAAGCCAACTGCCGCACCTCAAAACAGTTGCTGTCCATCTCCCCCTGGGAGACCCACCCCCGTGCGTCCTCCCAACGCGCCACCGACACACAAGTCCTCCGCGTCTCGGGCGGCACGGCCAGCCGTTCGTAGACGACCGGAACCAACAGCCCGTCGGCGCTGTACGGCTCCCCTCGGTTCATGAACCGGTCGACACACGCCCGCGTGACCCCCGAGGACGCACAGAACTCCGCCGCATCCGAGAACCACATCGCAGCAGCCCACCCCTCCAACTGCCACTGGGAGTGAACCTCCAGCCCCTCCGTAGCGTCGCGAAACTCCCGTACAGCCGCCTGTCCAATGTCCTCGTAGTTACGGCTGGCCCCCGTCACCCACAGCGCGTTGCGACACCGCGGGGAGCCCTTGTAGTCGGAGGCGACGGCGGACGTCCAGTTCTGCACGTTGGTGACCTTGGCGATGACCGAGGCCCCGACGGCGTCCATGGCCTCGCACAGCTGCGCGTTGCCGTGCGTGTCGAGGGCGTCGAAGACGAGATCGGCGCCCTGTTCCTTCAGATCGGCCGCGGCGGCCCGGAAGTTGGGAAGCGCGAAGTCGACCTGTTCGGTGACGACCTTGTAGCCCTCGGCCTTCAGCCCCGCGGTGACAAGCCCGGCGTAGGAGGCCGACGCGGACTGGTTGTAGGAGACGACGGCGGCGGTGCGGGCACCTTGCTCACGCTTGAAGTAGCGGTAGACCTCGGTCCCGCCGTACAACTCGCCGTCCCAGCCGTGTGTGCCGCCACGGGGCGCGAGGCTCCCGTAGATCCCGTAGAGGTAGGGATAGGTGTCGTAGGCCGGCCCGATGGGCTGCCCCCCGATGTCGGGCACGCGCGCGTGGGACACCCGAGGGGCACCCGCGTAGTCGAGGGCGGTGGTGGCGACGAGGGCGACGACCCTGTCCTCGTCGACGAGTTGGTGCACGCACTCGTTGTTGCCGACCCCGCTGCCCCCGTCGTCGCACAGCCGCACCTCGACAGGGCGCCCGCCGATGCCGCCGCGCGCGTTGAGCCGGTCGAAGTAGGCCTTCGCCCCGTCGCGCGGTCCGGTGAAGGCGGAGCCGCCGACGGGACTGGTGGCGCTGGTGATGATGCCGACACGGATCGGTGCGGTGCCTCCTTGCGGGGCGGGCGTGGACCGGTTCTCGAAGTCGCTCTCCGGGAGGCGGCTGCCGCAGGCCGCGCTCAGCAGAAGCAGCAGCCCCGCGGCGAGCGCCTCAGCAGCCCGGGCCCGGCGACTCATTGCCGCTCAGTTGCACCAGCGCGCAGAGCGTCTTCACGGACACCTTCCAGGTGCCGTCCTGCTCGACCGCTGTTCCGGCGGCGCCCGGCAGCGCGGTCGCGCCCTTCAGGGTCAGCGAGTACGTCACGTTCGCGTCGGCCGGCGAGGTGAACTCGACCTTCTCGACGACGGCCGCCACCTGCTGGCCGCGCTGATCTCCGCTGAAGCCCTCCAGGACCTGGGTCATCTGGTCGCCGTTCTCCAGAACGGCCGTTTTGTCCTTCTGGGCGACGGCCGGGTCGAAGAACTTCTCCCAGTTCTCCTTCACCGCCTGCTCGGCCGCCGCGGCGTCCGCCGGAGCCGTGGGGCTGGGCTCCGCGCCGGTGGACCGCTCCACCGAGGGGGTGGGCGGGTCGGTGTCACCGCCGCCGCTCTCGTCGCTGCACGCCGTCAGGGCCGCGGCGAGGAACAGGACCGCCGCTGCCGCCACCCCCCGGCCGTTCCCCCGCCTGAGGTCGCTCCCGAGAACCATCTGGCTCACCACCGGGTGTCGGACCGGGCCAGGTGCGCCCGGTGCTTTCAGGGTCAGCTTGCAGAAGGCATAGTGCAAGCCATCGGCTGACATGGACAGTCAACGGACCAAAACACACGACGTGTTGGAGCCCCGGATGCGGACAGCTCGACTGCGGACTGTGCACCCCGTCCTGTGGGCGGGGTGGGCCGCGCTCGCCGCGGGAGCGGTGTTGTGCGTGATCGGCTGGTACGGCATCTCGGGCGAGCGGTACGCGGAACGGCAACTGCCGTTTCTGGCGTCGTGCACGGTGCCCGGCGCCGCACTGATCATCGCGGGCGCGGTGCTCCTCACCCACGGCAGGAACGCGCTGGCGGCGGCGCGCGTCGAGGAGTTGTACGGCCTCCTGGTCGCGGCGGAGCCCGCCGACATGGACGAGTCCGGGCAGCCGGCCGTCGTTCCCGTCGCCACCAGCGGTGAGCTCCTGACGGTGCCGGGCGGCACGCTGTGGCACCGCGCCGACTGCCCGCTGGTCGCCGGGAAGGCACAGGCCGTACCGGTGGACTCGCTGCTCCTGGCGAGCGGAGAACTGGGGCCCTGCCCGATCTGCGAGCCGTCCGCCGCCGATCCGGACGACTGATGGCGTCACTGACGTACGACCTCACCCTCGCCGGTCTCTCGGTCGGCAGCGCCGCCGCCCTGACCGGGGTCGGGCTGATCGTCACCCACCGGGCGACCGGTGTCCTCAACTTCGCGCACGGTGCCATCGCGATGGCGTGCGCGTATCTGCTGCGCCAGTTCACGGTCGAGTGGGGCTGGCCACTCGGGCTCGCCTCCGCGGTGACGCTGCTGGTGGTGGCCCCGGCGATCGGCGTGGCCCTGGAACGTTTCGTCTTCCGCCCGCTGTCCGTCCTGGGCGGCGACCCGGCGCAGACGCTGGTCGCGTCCATCGGCGTCTTCGTGCTGCTCGTCGGCGGGGCGGCCCTGGTGTGGGGCACGGGGGCACGCGCGGACGCACCGACGCCGGTGTCGGCGGATCCGTGGGGGCAGTTGGCGGTGGCGGTCGCGCTGGCCGTGGGCGTCGGGGCCGTCACGCGCTGGACGCGTATCGGCACGGAGCTGCGCGCCGTCGTCGACGACCGCTCCCTCGCCGTGCTCGGCGGCATCGACGCGGACCGGGTGGCCGCGGCGGGCTGGGCGTTCGGCTCGTTCACGGCCGGCCTGACCGGCGTACTCCTCGCCCCGTACGTGCGCCTCGACCCGTACGGCATGCCCCTGCTCGTCATGGAGGTGCTCGCGGTCGCCGTGGTCGCCCGGATGCGCAGCCTTCCGGTGGCGGTCGTGGTGGCACTCGGCATCGGCGTCGCGCAGAGCCAGCTGACCCGCCTGCACCCGTCCGGCTGGGAGGAACCCCTGCTCCAGGCGGTCGGCGCGAACCTGTTCGTGGTCGCGCTGCTGATCGCGGCCCTCGTCCTCCCCGGCATCGGCACCCGCGACGCGCTCCCGCGCACGGCGACGGCCCGCGTCGCGACCCCGCCGGGGGCGTGGATCGTGGCGGTCGTCCTCTTCCTCCTGCCCCTGGGCTTCGCGGGCTCGGACCTGCATACGTCGGTGCAGGTCCCGGCGCTGGGCGTGGTGCTGCTGTCGTTGGTCGTCGTCACGGGCCGCGGCGGCCAGATCTCGCTCGGGCAGGCGGCGTACGCGGGTCTCGGCGCCCTCTTCACGGCCCTGCTCGCGGCGGGCCGCTTCCCCGGCCTGCCCCAACTGCCGGAACTGGCCGCGCTGGCGGTCGCGGTCATCCTGGTCGCCCCGCTCGGCCTCCTCACCGGCTGGCCCGCCATCAGCCGCCACGGCCTGGCCCTCGCCCTGGCCACCTTCGCGGTGGGCGTCGGCGTCAGCCGCTTCGTCTTCGCCCAGCCGTACGCCACCTCGGGCCTGTCCCTCGGCCGCCCGGCGGGCTTCGACGGCGATCGCGCGTACTACCTGCTCGAACTGGCCCTGCTGGGCTGCGCGTTGGTGGCGGCCGGCGCGCTGCGCCGGGGCCGCACGGGCCGGGCCCTGGCAGCGATGCGCGACCACGAGTCGGGCGCGTCGGCGGCGGGTGTCCGCGTCCCGGCCCTGAAACTGACCGCCTTCGTGGCGGGCGCCGCCCTGGCCGCCCTCGGCGGCGGCATGCTCGGAATGGGCCTGCGCGCCTTCGACGCGACGGCGTACGACCCCGTCCGCGGCCTGCTCTGGTTCGCTGCGGTCGTCGTCCTCGGCGCCGACAGCGTGCTCGGCGCCCTCGCCGCCGCGGCCCTGCTCGTGGGACTCGACGCCGGGGCGCGCGGCGGGGTGGCGGCAGCCCTGATCGGCGTACTGGCCGTCCTCGTCGGCCGCTTCCCCGGCGGCCCGTACGAGGCCCTGCACACCGCCGCTTCCCGGCTGCACCTGCGCCGCCGGGCGACACTCACCCCCTTGGGCACCCGGGTACGACGCCAACTGCGGCCGGTGCGGCCGAGGATGACCAGGGGGCCACTACCGGCCGGGGCCGCCCCCATGGCGGCGGCGCGACCTGGCCGACGGCTCCCGGCAGTACCCGCGGTGGGCGAGCGCCGCCGCAGCAGCAGCCCGACCGACTCCGACCGCTCCCTCACCACCGGACCGAGACACACAGAGCAGCGGCCCCCGGAAACCCCCGACCGACACGGCAGACAAAACACCCTGCCGGAGCCCGGCCACCCGCCCGACACAACCCCGGGACGTGCCGCCACACCCCTTGCCGGAACTGAGCCACCCAGCACCGCCGAACGACATGCCGCCGACGAGAAGGCACCCAACGCCGAGCACCCCCGAAGCCCGGCTCACCCACCCCAACACGCCCCGACCAACCCCGGCCAACCACCCCGCACAACACCGACGCCTGCCGGAACCGCACCGCCCGGCACCACCGGACAGCGTGGCACCGGCGCGCAGGCGCCGAACACCGAGCACTCAGGAGGCGCGGCCCACCCGCCACAACACAGCCCCGCCGACCCCGGCCGCCCGCCCGACACCACACCGACACCCACCGACACACCCTCTGTCGAACCGCCCCCCGTCAGCACCACGACACCGGACGCCGAGCACCCGGGAAGCACCGCCCAGCCGCGGGGCGCCGCGGCCGTCTCGGAGCCGGCGGAACGCCCGAGCCGACCGGTCTACGGCACACCATCGCGGAGCCATTCCTCCGCCCAGGATCCAGGCAGGCCCAGGAGCCGACTGGGCTCGGGAAGGGCTGCGGCATCGCGGAGCGCAGACCGCGGCGCAGACCGAGCCGTGCCCCGCCGTTCGCGCCTCCCGCTGGAGCCCACGGCCACGCAAGCCCTCCGCGCCCGCCGACTGCACGTCACGTACGGGGGTTTCACCGCCCTCGACGGAGTCGACCTCGATGTCCGGCCCGGCCAGGTCACCGCGGTGGTGGGCCCCAACGGCGCGGGGAAGAGCACCCTCTTCCACTGTCTGGCCGGGACGTTGCGCCCTGCGGGCGGGAAGGTGCTGCTCGGGGAGAGAGACATCACCCGGCTGGCTGCGCACGCCCGCACCCGGCTCGGGATCGCGCGGACCTTTCAGCAGCTGGCAATTTTCCCCTCGTTGACCGTGGCCGAAAACGTTCGGGTGGGCGCCGAGCAGGGGCGGAGCGCCGATCCGGGTTCCGTGGAGCGGGCGTTGCGACTGTTCGGGCTCGAAGGGCCGGTGCGGGCGCTGCCCGCGGCGGGGCTGCCGACCGGCACCCTGAGGCGCGTCGAACTGGCGCGGGCGCTCGCGGGCGGCCCGCGGGTGCTGCTGCTCGACGAGCCGGCCGCCGGGCTCGACAGCGGTGAAGTGACCGCCCTCGCGCGCGTGTTGCGGGCCCTCGCCGCGGACGGCATGGCCCTGCTCGTCGTGGAGCACGACCTCGATCTGGTCGCCGACCTGGCCCACACGGTCCATGTCATGGCGGCGGGGCGGATCGTCACCTCCGGTCCGGCCGGCCTCGTACTCGATACGGGGTACGGCGGATGAGCATCGCCCTGCACCAGGCGCGCGTGCGCTACGGCCCCCTGGAGGCCCTGCACGGCGTGACCCTCGTCGCCCCGGGCCCCGGCCTCACCGTGCTGCTCGGCCGCAACGGCTCCGGCCGCACGACCGCGCTGCGCGGCCTCGCCGGGGCCGTACCCCTGTCCGGCGGCACAGTCGTCTGGGACGGCGCGGACGTCACCCGGCTGCCGGCCTACGAACGCGCCCGCCGCGGGCTGTGCTTCGTCCCCGAGCGCCGTGCCGTCTTCGGCTCGCTCACGGTCCGCGAGAACCTCGAACTGGCCGCCCGCAAGGACGGTTTCGCCCCCGCCCTGGACGCCTACCCCCAACTCCTCCCCCTCCTCCCCCGTCGCGCAGGCACCCTCTCCGGCGGCGAACAGCGCATGCTCGCCCTCTCCCGCGCCCTGCTGGCACGCGCGCGCGTGGTGCTCGTCGACGAGCCCGCGCAGGGCATGTCACCGACGGTCGCGGCACGCACGTACGAACTCCTGGGCGGCCTCGACGCGTGCGTGGTGGTCGCGGAACAGCGGCTGCCGCCCGTCCTGCGCGAGAGGCCGGGCAGGACGACGTACGTCCATGAACTACGCCGCGGCACGGTCGTGTTCAGCGGAGAGGCGGCCGAGGCGAGACGGGAACCAGGGAGGCCGGCGGGAACGGCAGGGGTGCCAGGGACGGCCCGAACAGGGCACGGTCCGAGGCCCGGGCGCCGCCGCCCGAACCCTTCGGGATGACGAGAAGGGTGCCCACGTTCAGCCGGTCCGGATGGAGCCCGACCATCTGCTTGTTGGCCTGGTAGAGCGCCTGCCAGCCACCCTTGACCTGATACCTGCGGGCGATCGACGAGAGCGTGTCGCCGCGCTTCACCGCATGCATACGGCCCTGGAGCGCGTACCTCTTGGAACAGACGGGCCAGGCCTCCCACCCCTGGGCGGCCAACACCCCCTCGGCGATCTCGATCTGCTCCGCGCGGCTGGCCAGGTCGGCGCGCGAGGCGTACTTCAGGCCACCGAACCCCTCCCAGGTCGACGGCCAGAACTGCAGCCCCCCGTAGAAGCCGTTCCCGGTGTTCGCGTCCCAGCGGCCACTGCTCTCGCACTCGGCGAGACAGCCCCAGGGCCACTGGTCCTTGGCACAGTCGTAGGACACTCGTGCCGCCTGGGGGCCGGGAAGCGGGGGCGGCGGCGCGGCGGCAGCCCTGGAGGGTGCCAGGACGGCCAGCGCGGCGGCGACCACGACCGCGTAGCGAACGGACTTGCCCGGCATGGTCGATGAGTGCCACTGGGGGTGCATCGGCCCACGCTAAGCAGCCCGGCCGGGCCGCCCGTCCAGCCGCGCCCGACCAGGCCGGGGCCCCACCCGGTCGGAGGACCGGCCGGACAGGGCCCCACACCCAAGAGCTCGTGCTCAGGACCCCGCGCTCACGAGAGAGCGTCGGGAGGGGCTCAGAGGTCGAGCCGCTGCCCGGGCAGGATCAGATCGGGATCGCCGCCGATGACGGCCTTGTTGGCGGCGTAGACCTTCCGCCAGGTGGTCCCGTGCGACGCCGCAATGGCGCTCAGCGTGTCACCGCTGCGGACCGTGTAGTCGCCGCGGGACGAACTCCGGTTCGCGTGATCGCCCGACGGACGCTCGGGCGCCTTCGACGGGGCCGCCTTGGGTGCGGCCTTGGGCGCGGACTTAGGTGCGGACTTAGGTGCGGCCTTGGGTGCCGACTTCGTGGTCGCCGATCCTCCGGACGACCCGGCGCCCGAGGACGCGGGCGCGCTGCCGGACGCTCCGGCCCGCGCCGAACAGGTGGGCCAAGCGCCCCACCCCTGCGCACGCTGGACCTTGGTCGCGACGGCTATCTGGGCGCCCTTGGACGCCTTGTCGGCGGTCGACGCGTAGGCGCCGCCACCATAGGCCTGCCAGGTACCGGCGGAGAACTGCAGTCCTCCGTAGTAGCCGTTTCCGGTGTTGATGTGCCAGTTGCCGCCGCTCTCGCACTGGGCGATGCGGTCCCACACTCCGCTGTCGGCCGCCGCGGCGCTGCCGCTCGTGGCGAGCAGTCCGAGCGGGGCGAGCAGGGCCGCCCCTGCGAGGACCGCGGTCGTACGCGTCGTACGAACCTTATGAGTGCTGTTGTTCTCGGCACATGCGGACATACAAATCCCTCTCCACGGACCCGGGGTCCCCCAGGACAGGGCGCGATTCCCCGCGCGTATGACGCCGGTTGTCGCGCTCCGCCCCGTCCGCCGGAGGCTGTGCTGCGAGCCGGCTGGTTCGACCGGCGGACGTACCCGAGCGGTGCTCGTTGCACACGGCGGAGGAATCTATGGAGCCGGCCGACCGATATCAACCAACTCCTTGTCATTCGAGGCCAGTTCACCGTTACCGATGGTATCGGCGAAATTCAGCCACCCACTTCATAGGGTGATTTCCTGATATGTCGACCTGTCGGCCCGGTGATCTGTGACCCAGCTCACCGGCTCAACTTCCCTAGTACCCCGACAAGTTGGCTCGGAGTGACGGATTCCGCGGGCGACCTCACGCTGCGCTTCGGATGGTTCGATTCCGTTCGCTCCCGGGCGTGACTCCGGCCACAGATCGCCCGTTGTCATCTTCATGAGCCGGGGACCCCCGGATTCAGGTGCCGGGGCCACCCGGCATCGCCACGCACCGCATCCCGAGGAGCCAGCGTGCCGCGCATGCTCGACGTCAGCGACGACGTACGCGCCGAGATCGGCGACGAAGAAGCCGACCGGCTGCTCGCCGGAGAGAACGCCCCGGGCAGTTACGACTGCACGTCCTGCCGCACCCAGGGCGATTCGCAACAGGAGCGCACCAGCACCGTCCTGTTCATCGGCGACGAGACCGCCGTCCTTGCCTTCGCCCACGCGACCTGCCTGCCCTCGCAGGTCGTCCAGGTCACCGAGGAACAACTCCAGGGCGCCGTCCGCTCGATCGCCGCCGAGGGCGGGCCGGTGGGCGCCGGGCCCGAGCAGGCCGTGCTCGGTGTCACCAGCGGACTCCTCCTGATCAACGGTGACTTGCATCCGGCGCTGGTCGTCGAACCGACCGGGCCCATCGTCCGCCCCGGCTCGACCGACATCGGCGACGACTTCCTGCCCCTCCTCATCGAGCAGGGCTTCATGCCGGTGACCGGGCTGAACTCGGTGCCGCCCGTGCTGCACGGCTGGTCCGTGCTGCTCGCCGCCGGCCAGTTGCACGCCGTGCTCCAGCCGGGCACCGGCGGGGGCTCGCCCGTCGCCTGGTGGCAGGCACACCAGGCGCTCCAGGTCGCCGACAGCTGGCGCGCGGCCGCCAACAAGCACCAGCAGGTGCTCCTGTTCGCGGCTCCGGTCGGCTCGATCGGCCGCCAGCCCCGCGAGGACCTGCTGCGCGACGCCCTGGACAAGGCCGCCGCCAACGGCAAGCTCGTCGCCAGCGCGCTGCCGCTCGCCGGGACCTGAGCGCGCCGCCGGGTTGAGCCGGGAGACTGCGGCGCCCAACAGGGGCGCGCGGGGCCGCGACACCTACGCGGCTCCGTCGCACGGGCACGACCAGCCACGGGCGCCGCACCGTCCCGGTGAGGTGACCTGGACAGGCACCGCACCCTCCCGGCGACCACGGACAGGAGCCGCACCCTCCCAGCGACCGGGACCGACGCCGCACCCCTCCAGGTGCCCCGGACAGGCGCCGCACCCTCCAGGTGACCTGCGAAAGCCACGCGTTGGCCGCATCCGTAGCGGGGCCGGGGTCGTTGGCACGTACGTGCACACCTACGACGTCCCCCGCCGCCAGCCCTACCAGCCGGTCCCCGTCGCGCGACCGGCCCAGGACCCCCCGGGCGGCCCATCGGCCACGCCGATCTACGACGCGCTCTACGCCGAGTGGGTCAGATCCTTCAGGGCCCTGCCCGGCGACCGCCACGGCGAGGAGGAGTTGGGCTTCGCGGCCTTCGGGAACCTCCCGCAGAGCACGAACTCGTTCAGCTCGTTCAGTTCGTACGGCTCCTACAGCCCGCACAACGCCTACAGCTCGTACAGCGCGGGGGCGTACTCCGCGCGGCAGCACACGAGCGGACGGCAGCAACAGCACAGCACCGCAATGCACCACGTCCCGGCCGCGCTGCCGCCCGCGCTGCCGCCCGCGCCGCGCAGGGGGATCTGAGAACACGGGGCTCTGAGACCACAGCGAAGAGGGCGGCTCCTCAAAGAGAGGAGCCGCCCTTTTCCATGACTACTTCTTCTTGGCGCCGCGCTTCTCGCGCACCCGCACCGAGATATGGATCGGCGTCCCCTCGAAGCTGAACTCCTCGCGCAGCCGGCGCTCGATGAAGCGCCGGTAGCCGTGCTCGATGAAGCCGGAGGCGAAGAGCACGAACCGCGGGGGCTTGGTGCCCGCCTGCGTGCCGAAGAGGATGCGCGGCTGCTTGCCACCGCGGACCGGGTGCGGGTGGGCGGCGACCAGCTCGCCGAGGAAGGCGTTCAGACGGCCGGTCGGGACGCGGGTCTCCCAGCCTTCCAGGGCCGCCTCGATCGCCGGGACGAGCTTCTCCATGTGCCGCCCGGTGCGCGCGGAGACATTCACCCGCGGCGCCCACGCGACCTGGAGGAGCTCGGTCTCGATCTCGCGCTCCAGGTAGTAGCGGCGCTCCTCGTCGAGGGTGTCCCACTTGTTGAAGGCGAGGACGATCGCCCGCCCGGCCTCGACGGCCATCGTGACGATGCGCTGGTCCTGGACGGAGATGGTCTCGGAGGCGTCGATCAGGATGACGGCGACTTCGGCCTTCTCCACCGCCGCGGCCGTCCGCAGCGAGGCGTAGTAGTCGGCGCCCTGCTGGAGGTGGACCCGCTTGCGGATGCCCGCCGTGTCGATGAACTTCCAGGTGATACCGCCGAGTTCGATGAGCTCGTCGACCGGGTCACGGGTGGTGCCCGCCACCTCGTTGACGACCACGCGGTCCTCGTTGGCCACCTTGTTCAGCAGCGAGGACTTGCCGACGTTCGGGCGGCCGATGAGAGCGATGCGGCGGGGACCGCCGACCGCAACGCCGAAGGTCTGCGCCGGGGCGTCCGGCAGCGCCTCCAGGACGGCGTCCAGCATGTCGCCGGTGCCACGGCCGTGCAGGGCGGAGACGGGGTGCGGCTCGCCGAGGCCCAGGGCCCAGAGGTACGAGGCGTCGGCCTCGCCGCTCAGTCCGTCGACCTTGTTGGCGCACAGGACCACCGGCTTGCCGGCCTTGCGCAGCAGTCGTACGACCGCCTCATCGGTGTCCGTGGCGCCGACCTTGGCGTCGACGACGAAGACGACCGCGTCGGCCGCGTCGATCGCGTACTCGGCCTGCGCGGCCACGGAGGCGTCGATGCCGAGGACGTCCTGCTCCCAGCCGCCGGTGTCGACGAGCTTGAAGCGGCGGCCCGCCCACTCGGCCTCGTAGGTGACGCGGTCGCGGGTGACGCCGGGCTTGTCCTCGACGACTGCCTCGCGGCGGCCGATGATCCGGTTCACCAGGGTCGACTTGCCGACATTGGGACGGCCGACGACGGCGAGCACGGGCAGCGGACCGTGGCCCGCCTCCCCGAGCGCGCCCTCGACGTCCTCGACATCGAAGCCCTCTTCCGCGGCGAGCTCCATGAACTCCGCGTACTCGGCATCGCCAAGCGCCCCGTGCTCGTGCTCGGCAGAACCTGCCGAGCCGTCGGGCTGGATGTGGTCGTTCATGAAGTCCGTACCTCGTAGTTCATCGTGGTGATCGGTGGCCCCCCGTATATCGGGAGATCCACTACTCAAGTGTCGCCTAGTGCCCGATGGGGCGCCCGGCATTTTCCCGGCGCCCGGTCAGGCGCCTGGCGTTCTCCAGGTGCGCGGTCAGCTGCTTCTGGATGCGCAGGGTCGCCTCGTCGAGGGCCTTGCGCGTACGCCGTCCGCTGCCGTCGCCCGCTTCGAAGGGGTCGCCGAAGACGACGTCGACCCGGCTGCGCAGCGGGGGCAGCCCCTTGGTCAGCCGGCTGCTCCGCTCGGAACTTCCCAGTACCGCCACCGGGACGATGGGCGCCCCGCCGCGTACGGCGAAGTACGCGAGCCCGGCCCGCAGCGAGGCGAAGTCGCCCTCGCCCCTGCTGCCCTCCGGGAAGATTCCGAGGACCCCTCCGTTGTCGAGGACGCCGAGCGCCTGGGTGATCGCCGTGCGGTCGGCGACCGAGCGGTCCACCTTCAGCTGGCCGATGGCGAGCAGGAAGGGGTCGAGCGGCCCGATGAACGCTTCCTTCTTGATCAGGAAGTGGGTGGGCCTGGGCGCCACGCCCATGACCATCGGTCCGTCGATGTTGTGCGCGTGGTTCACGGCCAGGATCACCGGGCCGCTCGCTGGTACCTTCCAGGCGCCGAGAACCCGCGGCTTCCACAGGCCGTACATCAGTCCGACGCCGATACGGCGCCCGACCTCGGCACCCCGTACCGATGGTGCTTCGGTCACTTCGCGGCCCGCTTCTCCTCGACGAGGGTGACGACGCACTCGATGACCTGCTGGAGTGTGAGGTCGGAGGTGTCCACCTCGACCGCGTCGTCGGCCTTGGCGAGCGGGGACGTCTTACGGCTGGAGTCGGCCGCGTCCCGCTTGACCAGAGCCTCCCGGGTGGCGTTGATGTCGGCGCCCTTCAGCTCACCGCTGCGCCGGGCGGCACGCGCCTCCGCGGACGCGGTGAGGAAGATCTTCAGGTCGGCGTCGGGCAGCACGGTCGTCCCGATGTCACGCCCCTCGACGACGATCCCGCCCTCCGCGCCTGCCGCGATCGAACGCTGCAGGTCGGTGATCCGCGCGCGCACCTCGGGCACCGCGCTGACGGCGCTCACCTTGGAGGTGACCTCGTCCGTGCGGATCGGGCCCGCGACATCGCTCCCGTCGACGGTGATGGCCGGAGCGGCCGGGTCGGTGCCGGAGATGATCTCCGGCTTGCCCGCGGCGGCCGCGATCGCGCTCGGGTCGGTGACGTCGATCCCGTTGCTCACCATCCACCAGGTGATCGCCCGGTACTGGGCGCCCGTGTCCAGGTAGCTCAGCCCGAGCTGCGAGGCCACCGCCTTCGAGGTGCTCGACTTGCCCGTGCCGGAGGGGCCGTCAATCGCGACAATCACAGCCGGTACGGTCCGGGCGGCGCCGTTTTCCACGGTGGGAACACCTTCCTGGTGCGGGGCGGAGGTCTGTGCGGGACGCGATCGCGCCCCGCACAAGGTTACTGGCTCCACGGACCCCGTATTACTGGCCCTTCCTGGGCCGGCGCAGAAGAGCCCGCGCACCGCGCCCTCGCGGCGAACCACTACTGCCGCAGCGCCCAGCCCCGCTCCCGCAGCGCGGCACTCAGCACCGGCGCCGCCTTCGGCTCCACCATCAGCTGCACCAGGCCGGCCTGCTGCCCGGTCGCATGCTCGATGCGTACGTCCTCGACGTTGACCCCCGCCATCCCGGCATCGGCGAAGATGCGGGCGAGCTGTCCTGGCTGGTCGTCGATGAGGACGGCCACGACCTCGTAGGCACGCGGCGCCGAGCCGTGCTTGCCGGGAACACGGACCTGGCCGGCGTTCCCGCGCCGCAGGACGTCCGAGATCCCGTCGGCGCCCTCGCGGCGCTTCTCCTCGTCGGAGGACTGGAGGGCGCGCAGCGCCTGGACCGTCTCGTCGAGGTCGGCGGAGACGTCCGCGAGGAGGTCGGCGACCGGGCCCGGGTTCGCGGACAGGATGTCGATCCACATCCCGGGGTCGGAGGCGGCGATCCGGGTCACGTCACGGATGCCCTGGCCACAGAGACGTACGGCCGCCTCCTCGGCGTGCTCCAGGCGCGCGGCGACCATGCTGGACACCAGATGCGGCATGTGCGAGACGAGCGCGACGGCCCGGTCGTGCGCGTCCGCGTCCATGACGACGGGTACGGCACGGCAGTACGACACGAGTTCGAGGGCGAGGTTGAGCACCTCGGTATCCGTGTCCCGGGTGGGCGTCAGGACCCACGGGCGCCCTTCGAAGAGGTCCCCGGTGGCGGCCAGCGGCCCCGACTTCTCACGGCCCGACATGGGGTGCGAGCCGATGTACGACGAAAGGTCGAGGCCGAGCGCCTCCAGCTCCCGGCGCGGGCCGCCCTTGACGCTCGCCACGTCGAGGTAGCCGCGGGCCACCCCGCGCCGCATGGCGTCCGCGAGGGTGACGGCCACATGTGCGGGCGGCGCGGCCACGATGGCGAGGTCGACGCGGCCGTCCGGCGCCTCGTCGGTGCCGGCGCCGAGCGCGGCCGCCGTACGGGCCTGCTCCGGGTCGTGGTCGGCGAGGTGGACCACGACGCCGCGAGCCACCAGGGCCAGGGCGGCCGACGTACCGATCAGTCCGGTGCCGATGACGAGGGCGGTTCTCACTGGGCGATGTCCTTGCGGAGTGCGCCCGCGGCGCCGAGGTAGACGTGCGCGATGTCGGCGCGGGGCTTGTCGGACTCGATGTGCGCGAGGACTCGTACGACTCGGGGCATCGCGCCCTCGATCTCCAGTTCCTGCGCGCAGATCAGCGGCACGTCGACGATGCCGAGCCCCCGCGCGGCGGCCGCCGGGAAGTCGCTGTGCAGATCGGGCGTCGCGGTGAACCAGATGCTGATCAGGTCATCGGTGGTGAGGCCGTTCCGTTCCAGGACGGCGGTGAGCAGCTCGCTGACCTGCTCGTCCATGTGACCGGCCTCGTCCCGCTCCAGTTGGACGGCGCCCCGGACCGCTCGTACCGCCACGGTGATGCTCCTTGCTGATGTACGTATACGTCTTGTCACACCAGCGTAGTCAGCCCGCAACGCGCGGGTGCGCGGCGCCCGGCTGACGAGACGGAGGCCGCGCACGCACCGCGAGGTGTCAGACCTGCTGCGCCTTGATGAGGTCCTCCAGGGAGGCGGCCGGCAGCACGCCGTCCGGACTCAGCTTGTCGACCGCCCGGGGCAGGGTCTGGGCGATCGCCCCCGCGGCCTGGTCCGAGGTGACCCCGGCCTGTTCGGCGACCTGCTTGAGCGTCTCGTCGGGCAGCGCCTGCTGGATCTGCGCGCCGGTCACGGGCTGGTTCTCGCCGGTGCCGACCCAGGAGTCCTTCTGCGCGGTGAGCCCGGACCTGGTGAGCATCTCCAGAAGTCCGCCCAGCGGGTTGCCGCCGCCCGAACCGGTGCTCGAACCGGTGCTCGAACCGCCGGCCAGGGACTGGAGCAGCGCCCCCAGGATGCCCGCGCCGGAACCACCGGACGTACTGCCCTGGCCTCCCCCGAGGAGACCGCCGAGCAGGCTGCCGAGATCGTTACCTGCCATGGTCACGCCTTTCAGGAATGCGACCGGGTGCAGGTCACCGCCCGGCCTCGAACTCTGCCAATGTCACTCGAATTGCCCTATTCCGCCACTTGTAGTGAGAACGTACCTGTGCGCCTCTGGACGCCGGGGCGCGGATCCGCTCTCATGGCCGGGAGACTCGCCTCGGGGGAGGCCCGCATGGCCCGAATGAAGCATCCAGGACCCCTTGTCACCCTTCTCGCGGGACTGGCGCTCGGCCTGTTCCTGCTGTCGCTCAACGCGACGACGGGGACGAAGAGCGCGTCGTCCTATCAGGAGGAGGCGCCAGCCGCGACCGCCTCGCCGAGCGCGACACCCAGCCCGGCACCCAGCGCGAGCAAGCCGTCCCCGTCGCCGACACCGTCGAGGACCGCGCAGCCCAACGCCGACTACGCGGGCCGTACCGACGACAACTCCTCGGCGATCGCGGTCTCCCTGCGCGACGGCAAGGCGATCGCGTACTTCTGCGACGGCCACGACAAGGAGTCGTGGCTGAAGGGCGCCGTCAAGGACGACGGCACCATGAAGCTGACCGGCAAGCAGGGCGCCGAGCTGAACGGCACGCTCCAGGACGGCAGGCGGATCCGCGGCACCGTCGACCTGGGCGGGCAGCGGTACGGCTTCACCGCCGACAAGGCGGTCAAGCCGTCCGGGCTCTACCGGGCGACGGCCACCGTGCGCGGCGCCAAGGTCGACGGCGGCTGGATCGTGCTTCCCGGCGGCGATCAGGTCGGCATCCTCAAGCGCGACGACAAGCCCTCACCGGCGCCCGAGATCGACCCGTCGACCGGCGTCGTGACGATCGACGGCGAGCAGCTCACCGCCCGGCCCGTCACCCCCTGACCCCCGCTCGTCCCCATCATCCGACCCCCGCTGTCGCAGGGAGCCGTTCATGACCGTGGATCCGAACGCCGCCACCCGGGGCTTCCCGGCTCCCCCACCCGCCCACGGCCGTCCGCACCCGGCCCGCTATCTCGTCCCGGCCCTGGTCGCCGCGGCGGTGGCGGTCGGTCTCGGCGTCTACGGCAAGGTCCACGACCCCGCGGGCACCGCCTTCAACCTCGCCGGCTTCAGCAGCACGGGCGCCGTGAAGTCCTGGCTTGCGACGGTGGCGTTCACCTTCGCGCTCGTCCAGGTCGTCTCGGCGTTCATGGTGTACGGGAAGCTGCCGGGGCCGGGTTGGTCGGCGGCGCTGCACCGCTGGTCGGGGCGGATCGCGTTTCTGGTGGCGGTGCCGGTCGCGGTGCACTGCCTGTACGCGCTCGGCTACCAGACGTACGAATCGCGCGTTTTGTGGCACTCTCTCCTGGGTTGCTTCTTCTTCGGTGCCTTCAGTGCCAAGATGCTGCTGCTCCGTTCGGAGCGACTGCCCGGCTGGCTGCTGCCGATCATCGGCGGACTCGTGTTCACCGTCCTCACCGTCATCTGGCTGACGTCCGCCCTCTGGTTCTTCCGCACCTTCGGAGTGACAACATGACCCATCGACCGACGCGGCGCACTATTCTCCTCACGAGCGGCGCGGCAGCTCTCGTCGCGGGCTGCAGCGAGTACGGCGGCAGCAGCGACTCGGCGTCCGCCGGCGCCTCCGCCGGACAGGAACTGGCGAAGACGACCGACATCCCGGTCGGCGGCGGCAAGATCTTCAACGACGCGCAGGTCGTGGTGACCCAGCCGGAGAAGGACCAGTTCAAGGCCTTCTCCAACATCTGCACCCACCGGCTGTGCCCGGTGGCAAATGTGTCGGACGGCACCATCAACTGCACCTGCCACGGCAGCAAGTTCAGCATCCAGGACGGCTCGGTGGCCCACTCCCCGGCGACAAAGCCGCTGCCCGAGAAGCAGATCAAGGTCGAGGGAAATTCGATCACCCTGGCGTGAGGTCGGCACGTACGCTCCGGACATGGACTCCGAGGCCCTGGTGCGCGACCACACGATCTACTCCTGCGTGATGGGTTCGCGCGCCTTCGGCCTGGCCACGGACACGAGCGACACGGACCGCCGGGGCGTGTTCCTCGCCCCGACCCCGCTCTTCTGGCGCTTCGAGAAGCCCCCGACCCACGTCGAGGGCCCGGCGGAGGAGCAGTTCAGCTGGGAGCTGGAGCGCTTCTGCGAGCTGGCCCTGCGCGCGAACCCGAACATCCTGGAGTGCCTGCACTCCCCAGTCGTGGAGCACGCCGACGACACCGGCCGCGAACTCCTCGCCCTGCGCGAGGCGTTCCTGTCCCTGCGGGCCCACGAGACGTTCACCCGCTACGCGCTCGGCCAGCGCAAGAAGCTGGAGGCGGACGTACGCCGGCGCGGCGCCCCGCGCTGGAAGCACGCCATGCACCTCCTCCGCCTGCTGATGAGCTCCCGTGACCTGCTGCGCACCGGCGAGCTGACGATCGACGTCGGCGACCAACGCGAGCCGCTGCTCGCGGTGAAGCGGGGCGAGGTCTCCTGGCCGCGGTTCGAGACCTGGATGACCCGGCTGGGGACGGAGGCCGACGAGGCGGCCGGCCGCAGCCCGCTCCCCGCCGAGCCCGACCAGGCACGCGTCGAGGACTTCCTGATCCGCACCCGCCGCGCCTCAGTCCTCGCCGTGCCCCCGAAGGCCCTCCAGCCGGACCCGCACGACGAACGCGTGCAGGGCGTCGTACACGGACGGAGCGTCCGGCAGCGCTGACACGCCCTGCGCCTCGTCCAGCAGACCGTGCAGCCACTCGACATCGGCCTCCACGCGCGCGTGCCGTACGTCCGCGGTCCCGTGCTCCCGCTCCGCCTTCGCGGCGATCAGGTCCGGCAGGTAGGCGGGGGCCTCGGTCTCCCCGATGAGCGTGCGCAGATCGGCCTGCACCTCACCACTGCGCATCAGGTGGATACCGGTGAGCAGCACACGGAACGTGTAGAGCAGCGGCTTGAGTTCGCCGGTCTTCTCGAAGAGCCGCCACTGCGTGGTCGCGAACCCCCGGTAGTGGTGGGCGTGATGGCTGGTGAGGACGCCGGGGGCGAGGGCGGCCAGTTCCCGGTGGGCGTCCGTGGTGTGCACGACCAGCGGCGAGAGCAGCTGCTCCAGCACATAGCCGTTGCGGCGCAGCATCAGCCGTACGAACTTGCGGAGGTCGTGGGTAACCAGGTCCATCTCGGTCCCGTCCTGCTCCCACATCCGGGACCGGGTCTCGTCCGGGTCGCGCAGCCCGACCAGTTCGGCCGTCGGCAGGAGGTGCACGCCCCGCAGATCGACGTCCGAGTCACGCGACGGAAATCCGTAGAGGTGCGCTCCGGAGACGGTGGCGAACAGCAGCGGGTCGGGCTGTTCGGACACCACTGCCTTCAGGTCGATGTCGAGAAGATCGGTCATCCCTCAAGCGTCCCAGAGCGCTCCCAGCGACATGAGGTCGCCCTGGTACTCGATACGGTCGGCCCACGAGGTCGGCCACGCGTCCGAACCGTGGTACGCCCCCGCGAAGGCACCGGTCAGGCAGGCGATGGAGTCGGAGTCGCCGGAGGTGCAGGCGGCCCGGCGCAGGGCGGTGAGGGGTTCGTCCACGAACATCAGGAAGCACAACAGGCCGGTGGCGAGCGCCTCTTCGGCGACCCAGCCCCCGCCGGTGGCGAGGCAAGGGTCGGCCTCGGGCGAGACCGTGCGCAGTGCGTGCCGGAGATGGTCAAGGATCTCCAGGCACTCGTCCCAGCCGCGCCCGATGAAGTGCTCCGCCGTGGGGTCCTGGCCGCGGGTCCACAGGTCGCCGAGCCAGCGGGAGTGGTAGTTGTGGCGGTTCTCGTACGCGTACGAGCGCAGCAGGCCGACCAGCCCCAACGGCTCGGTTCCATTGGCGAGGAGCCAGATCGCGTGCGCGGTGAGGTCGGCGGCGGCGAGCGCCGTGGGGTGTCCGTGGGTGAGGGCGGCCTGCAACTGGGCGGCGCCCGCGCGCTGTTCCTCGCTCAGCCCGCGCACCAGCCCGACGGGCGCCACCCGCATGTTGGCGCCGCACCCCTTGGAGCCGATCTGGCTGGCCTCCTGCCAGGGGCGCTTCTCGTTCTTCAGGAGGTTGCAGGCGACGAGGCAGGTGCGGCCGGGGGCGCGGTTGTTGTCGGGCGACTGGTACCAGTCCACGAACTCCTCGCGCACCGGCCGTTCCATCCGCAACGGGCCGAGCAGGCCGCGGTCCATCGCCGTCCGCAGGCCGCGCGCCAGTGCCAGCGTCATCTGGGTGTCGTCCGTGACGATCGCGGGCCTGGGCAGCTCCATCTCGCGCCAGGGACCGCACTTGGCGAGGATCGCCGGCACGGAGTTGAACTCGGTCGGGAACCCCATCGCGTCGCCGAGGGCGAGACCGAGCAGGGATCCGGTGGCGGCACGTTTCGCGAGCGTCGTGGTGGTCATGTGGGTCGTCCTTCCTGGGTGGGACGCAGCAGGGGCGGGTGCAGGGTGGTGGCGCCGCCCGCGCGGTAGAGCGCGGCGGGTTTGCCGCGGCCCCCGGTGAGGCGCGCGGCACCCGGGACCTGGTCGACGAAGCCCGGCGTGGCGAGCACCTTGCGCCGGAAGTTGGGCCGGTCGAGCACGGTTCCCCACACGGTCTCGTACACCTGCTGCAGCTCTCCGAGGGTGAACTCGGGCGGGCAGAAGGACGTGGCGAGACAGCTGTACTCGAGCTTGGCGCCGACACGTTCGTGGGCGTCGGCGAGGATCCGGTCGTGATCGAAGGCGAGCGGATCGAGCGCGTTGTACCGCAGCCACTGGGCCTGCGCCGCGTCACCGCCGCCGTGCGGCTCGGGAGGGTCCGCGAGCAGCGCGGCGAAGGCGACGGAGACGACGCGCATCCTGGGGTCGCGGCGAGGCTCGCTGTACGTCCGCAGCTGTTCGAGGTGGAGCCCGGAGATGTCCGACAGGCCGGTCTCCTCGGCGAGTTCGCGCCGCGCCGCCGTCTCCGCCGACTCGTGCGGCAGCACGAAACCGCCGGGCAGCGCCCAGCGGCCCAGGTAGGGCTCCTGCCCGCGCTCGACGAGCAGCACCTGGAGGGCGCCCGCACGGACCGTCAGGACGGCCAGGTCGACGGTGACGGCGAAGGGCTCGAACGCGTACTTGTCGTAGCCCTCGGGTGTGTTGCCGCCAGGCGCTCGACCTTCCCGTGCGAGCACGTCCGCCCACCCCCTGTTTATGGTCAGGACGACCAATAGTCACTACGACTATAAGTGAGGTGAGCGAGCTCACACAACCCTTCAAGTGGGCTGATTCGAGCGTTTGTCGGCAGGTCGGGACAGTGACGACACCGCCACCGGCGCTCCCACCACAAGGGCCCCACGCCCTTGCTCCGGTGAGGTCAGGGAAGGCAGGCGAGACCCGGCCCGGCAAGGAATCGCGGCGGGCTCGGGCGCCGCCCCAGGAAGGCCAGCAACCGGTCCTCGGGCCGGGACCAGGACGACGGCACGCCCACCGCTTCGGCGAAACGCCCACCCCGGTCCCCGTCCGCCACCAAGCACCGCGCCACAGGAAGCAGTTCGGTCGCGAGCGCCGGCGGAATCGGCCGCGGCCGCCCGCACGCCTGCGCGACGTCCCATCCGTGTACGGCGATCTCGACGGCGCCGACGGACGCCAGAAGCCCGAGATCCAGCAACCGGTCCCCCACTCCCACCGAAGGCTCGGCCGACGGCACCTCGCCGGACATCACCGCCCAGGCGCCGAGCAGCGCGCACGCCCGCCTCCGGAAGGCGCACACGGGATCGGCGGCCCACGGCGAGGGGCACAGGCCGACGCGCCCTGCGGCGACCCCTTCGTAGAGCGCGTCCACCGAGTCGTCGAGGTGCCCGAGCAACTCCCCCAGGTCCCACCGGGCGCACGGCGTGGGCCGCCCCAGGCTCCCCGGCGCCACGACGGCGACGCTGCCCAGCGCGTACGCGAGCGACCGTTCCAGCAGCTCCGCGGAGTTCACGTCGACACATCCGTCTCAGAGGCCCTCAGAGGCTCCTCGGGCGCGTCTCCCGGCCCACCGGGCCCGGAGTGCGGCGAACGGCACACACGGCCCTCCAGGGCCGTCAGGCACGTACGCGTGACACTCAAGTGCAAGCAGCCCGGCCCGGCGTACCCCTCGTACGACCGCCGGGCCGGCGGACACGTCTCCCTCGTGGCGCCCATCGCGCGCCCCCTTCCCTCACCGGTACAGACCGCCGGCGAGCGGAAAACGCATCGGCCGGTCCCGGGGCAATCCCGGAACCGGCCGAAACGACGGGCACCCCTACGGGCGCCCCAGGACACTCCTAGAGGTCGACCTCCTGCATGAGCATGCCGACCTCGGTGTTCGAAAGGCGGCGCAGCCAGCCGGACTTCTGGTCGCCGAGGGTGATCGGGCCGAAGGAGACGCGCACCAGCTTGTCGACCGGGAAGCCGGCCTCCGCGAGCATGCGGCGCACGATGTGCTTGCGGCCCTCGTGCAGGGTCACCTCGACCATGTAGTTCTTGCCGGTCTGCTCGACGACACGGAAGTGGTCCGCCTTCGCGTACCCGTCCTCCAGCTGGATGCCGTTCTTGAGCTGCTTGCCCAGGTCGCGCGGGATCGGACCCACGATGTGCGCGAGGTAGACCTTCTTCACGCCGTACTTGGGGTGGGTCAGGCGGTGCGCCAGTTCACCGTGATTGGTGAGCAGGATGACGCCCTCGGTCTCGGTGTCGAGCCGGCCGACGTGGAAGAGCCGCGTCTCGCGGTTCGTCACGTAGTCGCCGAGGCACTGACGGCCCTCGGTGTCCTCCATGGTCGAGACGACACCGGAGGGCTTGTTCAGCGAGAAGAACTGGTACGACTGCGTGGCCACGGTCAGCCCGTCGACCTTGATCTCGTCCTTCTCCGGGTCGACGCGCATGCCCTGCTCGACGACGATCTCGCCGTTGACCTCGACCCGGGAATGCTCGACCAGCTCCTCACAGGCACGCCGCGAGCCGTAGCCCGCGCGCGCGAGCACCTTCTGCAGGCGCTCGCCCTCCTCCTCCGCCCCGGGGTGCGTCTTGGGCGTCTTGATCTCCGGCTTGCCCGCGTACCGGTCCCGGTTGCGCTCCTCGGCCCGCGTCTCGAACTCGCGGGAACGCGCGGGCTCCGTACGGCCGCCGCGCTGCTGGCCCTGCTTGGGACCGCCCTTGGCGCCGCCGCGGGCCGCGTTGCCGCGACCGGACTTCGGTCCCTCGTGGGACGCGGCGGGGCCTACGTCGTAGCGGCGCTCCTCGGGACGGGGCTTGCCGGCGCGCTTCGGCTGCTCGTCGCGCCCTCCCGCGCTCCTCGGCTGGGAGCCGCCCGCACCGGTGCCGCGGGCGCTGCCACTCCCACCGGTCCCGCGAGAGCTGCCACCCCCACCGGCTCCGCGGGGACTGCCACCCCCACTGGCCCCGCGGGAGCTGCCGCCTCCACCGGTCCCGCGGGAGCTGCCGCCTCCACCGGACCCGCGCGGGTTACTGCCCCCACCGGTCCCGCGGGGGGTGCCGCGCCCGCTGTTCCTGCCACTACCGCTGCCACTGCTTCGCATCAAAGTTCCGTCGTCGTCGTGTCGTCTGCATCTGCATCCGGTGCGTCCGGATCGAACGACGGGACCCCTTCCAGCGTCTCTGCTTCGATCGCGTCCGCCTCTGGGAGGAAGGGCGCGAGCTCCGGGAGCTCGTCCAGGCCGCGCAGGCCCATTCGCTCCAGGAAGTAGTTCGTCGTCCTGTACAGGATCGCACCTGTTTCGGGTTCCGTGCCCGCCTCCTCGACCAGACCGCGCTGCAGGAGGGTGCGCATCACGCCGTCACAGTTCACTCCGCGGACCGCCGAGACCCTGGATCGGCTGACCGGCTGGCGGTACGCGACGACCGCCAGGGTCTCCAGGGCGGCCTGGGTGAGCCGGGCCTGCTGCCCGTCCAGGACGAAGCGTTCGACGGCTGTCGCGTACTCGGGCCGGGTGTAGAACCGCCATCCGCCCGCGATGAGCCGCAGCTCGAAGCCGCGTCCCTGGACGGTGTACTCGTCGGCCAGCTCACGTAGCGCGGCCGCGATCCGCCGCTTCGGCCGCTCCAGGATCTTCGAGAGGTGCTCCACGGTCGCGGGTTCGTCCACGACCATGAGTACGGCCTCCAGGGCGGGCTTGAGATCGAGGTCGGCGACGGTGCGCGGCCCGGCCGGGATCTCGGTGGTGTCCTCGCTCACGCCTTCTTCTCCTCCTTGGGCACCTCGGGCGGCCGGTCGAACTCGTCCGTCACCTTCGGCTGCTCGTCACTGTCCCCACCGGTCCAGCGCACGACCAGCTCCTCGAGGGCCTCGTCCTGGTCCAGCGACACGGCCTTCTCGCGGTACAGCTCCAGCAGGGCGAGGAAGCGGGCCACGACGGTCAGGGTGTCGTCGGTGTCGTCGACCAGGTCACGGAAACTGGCCGCCCCCAGCTCCTTCAGCCGCGCCACTATGATCCCCGCCTGCTCCTGCACGCTGACCAGCGGCGCGTGGATGTGGTCGACGTACACCTGCGGCTTGGGTCTGGGCTGCATCGCCTTCACGGCGAGCTTCGCGAACCCCTCCGCCCCGATGCTGATGACCACCTCGGGCAGCAGCTCGGCGTGGTGGTCCTCCAGCCCGACGGTACGGGGATAGCGACGGGCCTCCTCCTCCAGGCGGGCGTTGAAGATGTCAGCGATCTGCTTGTACGCGCGGTACTGAAGGAGCCGCGCGAAGAGCAGGTCCCGGGCTTCCAGGAGCGCCAGATCCCCCTCGTCCTCGACCTCGGCCGACGGCAGCAGCCGCGCCGCCTTGAGATCGAGCAGGGTGGCCGCGACGACGAGGAACTCGGTCGTCTGGTCGAGATCCCAGTCCGGCCCCATCGCCCTGATGTGCGCCATGAACTCGTCGGTGACACGCGACAACGCCACTTCCGTGACGTCCATCTTGTGCTTCGAGATCAGCTGAAGCAGCAGGTCGAAGGGCCCCTCGAAGTTCACGAGCCGCACCTTGAACACACCGTCATCGGGCTCGGCGACGGCCTCGGGCGCAGATGCGGCAAGGACCTCAATCCCGGCGGAAGTCTCGGGCTCGGGCCCGGCGGAAGTCTCGGGCTCGGGCTCGACAAGGGCTTCAGGCTCAGGCCCGACAAAGACTTCGGGCTCAGGCTCGGCATGAGCCTCGGATACGGCGGGAACTGCGGCCTCTACGGGAGCCTCGGGCTCGACCTCCGCCGCCGGCACCCCCGGCTCCTCGCCCGGAGGCGGAGCCGCACCGGGCCCCCGCCCCAGAACACGCCGACGGCCGGCGCCGGGGCCGGAGGCGGGAACGGAAGCGTCATACGAGGGCATAGCGCTCGCAGGCTACCTCCTAGCGCCCACGAAGCCGTCGTACGAGAATGCTCGCGTCCCCACGGGATTCGAGATCGGCGAGCACGACGGCGACCGCCTCGCGGACGATCCGCCCGCGGTCGACGGCGAGACCGTGCTCACCGCGGAGCACGAGGCGGGCGTGCTCAAGATCGATGAGTTCCTCGGCGGACACGTACACGGTGATCTTCTCGTCGTGCCGCTCCCGCCCGCTGGGCCGACGCCCCTGCCCCTGGCCCCGGCGCTTGCGCGACTGCCCGGCGGCAGAACCTTCCTGCGCCGCCTGACCTGGCCCGGAGCGCTCCGGAGCGGCACCCCGGCTGCGGGAGCCCCCCGCGCCGGAATCAGCGGCGACGTGTTCGTCGCCCTCGCCGTCGCCGCCCTGGACGGGCACCGACTGCGGCGCGTCCTCCCCGGCGGCAGCCGAGTCGCTCTCGCCCGCAGGACCCGGCACCCGGGCCTCGCCGTTCGTCCGGCGTGAGGGCGAGGACGACTGGAGCGCCATTCCCCCGGTGGTACGGAACAGTTCGTCGGCCCCCGGCAGACTCACTCGGCGTGACACCGGGCGAGCACCTCCCTGGCGAGCTGACGATAAGCGGCGGCACCGACGGAGTTGGAGGCGTACGTGGTGATCGGCTCACCGGCGACGGTGGTCTCCGGGAAGCGCACCGTGCGCCCGATGACCGTGTGGTAGACGTGATCGTCGAACGCCTCGACCACGCGTGCGAGCACCTCACGGCTGTGCACCGTGCGGGAGTCGTACATCGTGGCGAGGATGCCGTCGAGCTCCAGCTCGGGGTTGAGCCGCTCCTGGACCTTCTCGATGGTCTCGGTGAGCAGCGCGACACCGCGCAGTGCGAAGAACTCGCACTCCAGGGGCACGATCACCTTGTGGGCCGCCGTCAGGGCGTTGACGGTGAGCAGTCCGAGCGAGGGCTGACAGTCGATCAAGATGTAGTCGTAGTCGGCCATCAGCGGCTTCAGTGCGCGCTGGAGCGAGGACTCACGTGCGACCTCGCTCACCAGCTGCACCTCGGCGGCGGACAGGTCGATGTTGCTGGGCAGCAGGTCCATGTTCGGGACCGCTGTCTTCAGGAGTACGTCGTCGGCCGCCATGCCCCGCTCCATGAGCAGGTTGTAGACGGTGAGGTCGAGCTCCATCGGGTTGACGCCGAGACCGACCGAGAGCGCGCCCTGCGGGTCGAAGTCGACGAGCAGGACCCGGCGTCCGTACTCCGCGAGCGCGGCACCCAGGTTGATGGTCGACGTGGTCTTGCCGACGCCGCCCTTCTGGTTGCACATCGCGACGATGGTCGCGGGGCCGTGATCGGTCAGCGGGCCCGGGATCGGGAAGTACGGCAGCGGACGTCCGGTCGGACCCACGCGCTCACGGCGCTGACGGGCCGCGTCGGGCGCGAGCGTGGCCGCGTACTCGGGATCGGGCTCGTACTCGGCGTCGGGGTCGTAGAAGTGCCCCTCGGGCAGTTCGTCGAAGTCGGCGAAGTGGGTGCGGTTCTCGCCACTTCCGTTGCCGGCCATGGCGTTCACGTGATGGCCATCCATGCTCGGGTGTGCTGTCTGAGTCATCCGGGGACTCTTCTGGGCTGCGAAGGTGCGGACAGCGACGGAGCCGACAGCCTCGAGCCCCGTGGGGCCCTGGCCCCGCGTCGGCATTCCTGGTTGACCACCCCCGGGAGTAAATGTCGACTCATTCACAAGTCGTCTTACCTCCTTGGTGACCAGGAAACTTCTCGATAGGTCAGCGTGGCACCATGCCGACGGTTGGCGACTCTATGGCGTGTCACCGGTCCGCAGCAACACAATCCGCCGGACCCGACCCGATGTGTCGGCAACCGAACACCCCTCTGTCAAGGGCGTAAGGCCGTCGCACAGCAGGTTTCACCGGTGTACGAATCGGCTAAAGAGTTACCTTCGCGGCGAGTTGAACGAGTGTCACAAAGTGACCCGACACACACCGGGCCGGACCTTGTCGGGCAAGGTCCGGCCCGGTGTGCGGTGTTGACGAGCCGTGTTGACGTATCGCCTTTTTACCCGTTGATGACTTAGCCGAGCAAGGACTCAAGCTCGACGTGCTCAAGGCCGTGCGCCTCGGCGACCTCGCGGTAAACCACCTTGCCGTCATGGGTGTTGAGACCCTTGGCGAGCGCAGCGTCACGGCGCAGCGCCTCGACCCAGCCGCGGTTCGCGAGCTCCACGATGTACGGAAGCGTGGCGTTGGTGAGCGCGTACGTCGACGTGTTCGGCACGGCGCCGGGCATGTTGGCGACGCAGTAGAAGACCGAGTTGTGGACCGGGAAGGTCGGCTCGGCGTGGGTGGTCGGACGCGAGTCCTCGAAGCAGCCACCCTGATCGATCGCGATGTCGACAAGAACACTTCCCGGCTTCATCCGCGAAACAAGTTCGTTGGTGACGAGCTTCGGCGCCTTGGCGCCCGGGATGAGGACGGCACCGATGACGAGATCGGCGTCCAGGACGGCCTTCTCCAGCTCGAACGAGTTGGACATGATCGCCCGGACCTTGGTGCCGAAGACCTTGTCCGCCTCGCGCAGCTTGTTGATGTCGCGGTCGAGCAGGGTGACGTGGAAGCCCATGCCGACGGCGATCTGCGTGGCGTTCCAGCCGGAGACACCGCCGCCGATGACAACGGCCCGCGCGGGCTGGGTGCCGGGGACGCCACCGGGGAGCACACCACGACCGCCGACCGAGCGCATCAGGTGGTAGGCGCCGACCTGCGGGGCCAGCCGGCCCGCGACCTCCGACATCGGGGCGAGCAGCGGCAGCGCGCGACCGGGCAGCTCGACGGTCTCGTAGGCGATCGCCGTGGTACCGGACTCGACGAGCGCGTCCGTGCACGCCTTGGAGGCGGCCAGGTGCAGGTAGGTGAAGAGCGTCTGGTCCTTGCGGAGGCGGTGGTACTCCTCCGCGATGGGCTCCTTGACCTTGAGCAGCAGGTCGGCGGCGGCCCAGACCTCGTCGGCGGTGGCGAGGATCCGTGCACCGGCGGCGACGAACTCGTCGTCCGTGATCGAGGAGCCGAGACCGGCGTTCTGCTCGATGAGGACCTGGTGGCCGTGGCGCACCAGCTCGTGCACGCCGGCGGGGGTGATGGCCACCCGGAACTCGTTGTTCTTGACCTCGCGGGGGATGCCGACCAACACGTCGATCACGGTCCTTGGCTCAGAGGGTTCTGGGGCTGTGCATGCCGAGGCGGTGCGAGCCGGGGCATTGCATGTCATACCCGACGTACGGGAGCACACCGGGAGACACCACGAAAGGACGCGGCGGAGCCAGTCTAATGAAGGGATTCCCTCTGTCTAGCCTTTCAATGCATCAATCTTCTTCGGATGTACTACGGATTTCGCAGGCGTTAGCGTCTTGTTCCCTGGTTGATGCGCTCTCCGGGAGCTCGTCACCCAGCATTCGCTCGGCCGCACCCCGGTGCAGCCGGGCGGCCGCCGGGTCGCCGAGCCGGTCAAGGGTGTCGGCCAGCCGGAGCTGCAACGCGGCCTGTAGTCGTACGTCGTCTGCGCGGCGCGCCCACTCGGCCGCCTCCTGGCAGGTGCGCAGCGACTCCTCGGGCCGCCCGGCGTACTCCTGGACGCGCGCCAGCTCGCTCAACGCCCTTGCCTGGGCGGCCACATCGCCGTTCTTGCGGTGTCCGGTGACGGCGGCCCGCCAGTTGCGCAGCGCCTCGCCGTAGCGGCCCGCGTAGGTGTGCGCGGTGGCGATACGGCCGTACAGCCGGGCGGCGTCCACGCGCTCGTCGCGCGCGAGCCGCTCGGCGAGCGCCCGCCCGTACCAGTCGGCGGCCCGGTCATAGTCCCCGAGCTCCTGGTGGGCGCCACCTACGGATTCCATCGCGCGACCGGTCGCATACGGGTCGTTCGCCTCGCGTCCGGCGTTGAGCGCGGCCCGGTAGCGGGCCAGCGCCTCGGGCGTACGGCCGGTCTGCGCGTCCAGATCCGCGAGGTTCAGCAGGGCCGCGGCCATCTCGCGGGGCAGTTTCCGGCGCTCGGCGACATCCAGGACGAGCCGGTGGATGCCGTACAGCTCGGGAGCGGCGGCCTGCGTACCGATGTGCGCGACCATCGCCCGCACCAGCGCGGCCATGAGGCGGCGGGCCAGGGTGTCCAGCTCGCCGTCGGCGACCGCGAGCCGGGCCGAGGCGAGCAGTGCGGGCTGCCGGATGCGCAGCCAGTCGGCGGCGGCCCGCGGGTTCGGGAAGCGCAGGGCGCGGGGCATTCCGGCGAGCTTCTCGCGGGCGGGCGAGCTGTCGGTCTCGGTGATGGCGCGGCAGGACGCCAGCAGCCGTACGGTCCGCTCCAGCATCCGGGCGCGGGCCAGCTGGAGCTCGGCGGGGCGGTCGTGGGTCTCGGTGAGGGCGCTCAGCAGCGGTTGCAGGCAGCCGGGCACCTCGTACTGCGGCAGCGGCGACCGTACGGACCGCAGGAGGCCGAGGCGGGTGAAGTCGTCCAGGGTGGTGCGGGCGGCGTTCACCGAGCAGCCGGCGAGCGCGGACGCGGTGTGCGGGTCGACCAGACCGGCCGGGGCGAGCGAGAGCAGCCGCAGTATCCGCGCGGCGGCGCTGGGCAGCGAGGCGTAGGTGAGCCGGAACATGCGGGACAGCGGCGAGCCCTCGTCACCCTCGGTGCGCAGGTGTTTGGCGAGGTCGGCGACGGCCGACTGGGGGCGGGACGCGAGCCAGCCGCCGGCGAGCACCAGGGCGGCGGGCTGGCCGGCGCACAGCTCGACCAGGTTTTCGGCGGAGAACGGGTCGACGGTGATGCGCACGGCGCCGGTGAAGCGGCCGAGCAGTTCGAGTGCGGACGTGGTGTCCAGGCCGCCCAGGGTGCAGGGGCGGACATCCGCGATGCCGGTCAGCGGTCCGCCGGACACGGCGACGACCAGGCAATCCGGCGTGTCCGGCAGCAGGGCGTCGACCTGTTCGGCGTCGGCCGCGTCGTCCAGCACGAGCAGGACGCGGCGGACGGCGAGTGCCTCGCGCAGCGCCTCGCCGAGGTCGTCGGCGTCCGCGCCGGGCGGTGTGGGCCGCTCCAGGGCGGTGAGCAGCTCCCGTGCGGTGCGCTCGGTGGGCACCGGGGTGCCGTCCGGTTCGGTGAGTTTGGCGCGCAGCACGCCGTCGGGGTAACTCTCGGCGACCTGCTCCGCGAGCTCTTCGGCGAGGGCGGTGCGGCCCGAGCCGGGCTTGCCGGCGATGAGCAGCACGCGCGCGCGTGGCGACTTTCGGCCCGAGAGAGTGTCCAGGCCTGCGCGCTCGATGTCGGCCCGGAGTTCCTTCAACTCTCTTGTGCGACCCAGGAACTGACTCTCCGTAGGAGCGGACTCGGCAGCCGGGCGCTGCCCCTCTGCCGACACTTTCGTGCCGTCGTTGTCCACCGCCTGATCCGTCACGGGCCACTCTCCCGTCCCACTGCGCGCGCAAACCCGCCGGGACTCCGGACGGGGCGTTTTCAGAGCCTAGTTCACGCTCTGCGACGTTCCGTGCGGAGCGCGGCGGGTACATCCCCCGATCGGATCAGGCGATCGTAGGACTGTCTGGGTCAGACGGGTGTCAGGCGGACGTCATGACGCCAGAGGGGTGGGCGTCGGACGGGTGTCAGGGCGTCAGAGGGGCGGGCGTCAGACCTCGAAGGGGCGCGCCGGCCACGGCGCCTCCGCCGGGCGCAGTGTGTCGAGGCCGTCGCCGTGCTGCGCGGCGACCAGCGAAAGCACGCCGACGGCGAGGCAGTTGTTGTGCAGTTCTCCGGCGAGCACGCCCCGTACGAGCTCCTGGACGGGGATCCGAGCCAGCTCCATGTCGGCCTCTTCGTCCTCGACCTCGAAGCGGTCTCCCTCGGCCTCGGAGAGGTCGCGGGCCAGGAAGATGCGGACGGCCTCGTCGCAGCCACCGGGCGTGGGGTAGACGTCGGTGAGGACACGCCAGTTCTCGGCCTTGATGTGCGCCTCTTCGTAGAGCTCGCGCTGGGCCGCGTCCAGGGGGTTCTCGCCGGGGATGTCGAGGAGTCCGGCCGGGATCTCCCAGAGCTTGTGGCGCACGGGGTGGCGGTACTGGCGCAGCACCAGGACGCGGCCCTGATCGTCGAGGGCGAGGATCGCCACGGAGCCGGGATGGACCTGGTAGTCGCGGTGGGCGACCGATCCGTCGGGCATGACCACGTCGTCCGTACGGACCGAGGTCTTGTTGCCGACGAAGGGGATCTCGCTCGCCCTGATCTCCCACTCCTCGGCGGTGTCCTTGATGGTCATGCCCTGTCCTCCCACACGTGCAAAAAGAAACCGGCCCCGCACAGGAAACCGTTACCGGTACCCGCGACGGAAAACGGGGTGCACCCCTCGAAAGGCACACACCCCGGCCACCGTACAACCCTTGTGTTACTTGGCTGTCTTGCCTGTCTTACGTCCCACCGCGGCCTTGATCAGACCCGCGAAGAGCGGATGCGGGCGGGTCGGGCGGGAGCGCAGCTCGGGGTGCGCCTGGGTCGCGACCAGGTACGGGTGAATGTCACGCGGGTACTCGACGTACTCGACGAGCTTGCCGTCCGGCGAGGTTCCGGAGAACTGCAGACCGGCCTTCTTCTCCAGTTCGGCGCGGTAGGCGTTGTTCACCTCGTAGCGGTGACGGTGGCGCTCCTCGACGTACTCCTTGCCGTCGTACACCTCGCGCGCGATCGAACCCTCGGCGAGCTTGGCCGGATACATGCCCAGCCGCATGGTGCCGCCCATGTCGCCGTCGCCCGCCACGATGTCGAGCTGCTCGGCCATGGTGGAGATGACGGGGTGAGCGGTGCCGGAGTCGAACTCGGTGGAGTTGGCGTCGGCGATGTCGGCCAGGTTGCGCGCGGCCTCGATCACGATGCACTGGAGGCCGAGACAGAGGCCGAGCAGCGGGATCCTGTTCTCCCGGGCGTACTGGATGGCGCCGACCTTGCCGGACACGCCGCGGTCGCCGAAGCCGCCGGGGATACAGATCGCGTCGACGTCGCCGAGCTGCTTGGCGGCGCCCGCCGGGGTCTTGCAGTCGTCCGAGGTGACCCACTTGATCGTCACGCGGGCCTTGTTCGCGAAACCGCCGGCGCGCAGCGCCTCGGTGACCGAGAGGTAGGCGTCAGGGAGGTCGATGTACTTGCCGACCAGCCCGAGCTTGATCTCGTGGAGCGGACTGTGGACGCGGTCGAGCAGGTCGTCCCAGGCCGTCCAGTCCACGTCACGGAAGGCCAGGTCCAGCTTGCGGACGACGTACGCGTCCAGGCCCTCGGTGTGCAGGACCTTCGGGATGTCGTAGATCGACTTGGCGTCGATGCACGCGACCACGGCCGCCTCGTCGACGTCGCACATCAGCGAGATCTTGCGCTTGATGGCGGTGGGCACCTCGCGGTCGGCGCGCAGCACGATCGCGTCCGGCTGGATACCGATGTTGCGCAGCGCCGCAACCGAGTGCTGGGTCGGCTTCGTCTTCAGCTCCCCGGAGGGGCCGATGTACGGGAGGAGCGAGATGTGGACGACGAACACATTGTCGCGGCCGACCTCGTGACGGACCTGACGGACCGTCTCCAGGAAGGGCAGCGACTCGATGTCGCCGACCGTGCCGCCGACCTCCGTGATGACCACGTCGACGTCGTCGGTGGCCATCCGGCGGATGCGGTGCTTGATCTCGTTGGTGATGTGCGGGATGACCTGCACGGTGTCGCCCAGGTACTCGCCGCGCCGCTCCTTGGCGATGACCGTGGAGTACACCTGGCCCGTGGTGACGTTGGCCGAGCCGTCCAGGTCCACGTCGAGGAAGCGCTCGTAGTGGCCGATGTCCAGGTCGGTCTCGGCGCCGTCGTTGGTGACGAACACCTCACCGTGCTGGAACGGGTTCATGGTGCCCGGGTCGACGTTCAGGTATGGGTCGAGCTTCTGCATCGTGACCCGCAGTCCCCGCGCCTTGAGCAACATACCCAGACTGGAGGCCGTGAGGCCCTTGCCGAGGGAGGAGGCGACACCCCCGGTGACGAAGATGTGCTTTGTCGTCGTGGCTGCGTTGTTTCGAAAAGCAGCGGGCGTCATGGCCAAGAGGGGGCTCCCGTGGTCGCGGTCTGGGGTGCGTACCGGCGTGGTGTCCGGGGATCTCCGGAGGTGCCGTCGCTGCGGTTCGGGGGTTTTTCTCCCACCGGTCCACGGGCTACCAGGGTATCAGCGACGCGGAGAGGCCGCTTCCGGCCACGCTCCGCACACACGTCGCCACGCGCCCCACACGTCACTCACTCGATCGGCCCAGCCGGGTTACCGGGAGCGGCACGCGGATCTTCCAGGTGCGTCGTATCCTGCTCGGACACTCGCTGCCGAGCCCGGCCGACACACGGCACCATCCCTGTCCGTATCCCGGAACACGAGAGCTCGTCAGTTCGTTCCGCAACGACAATCGCACCGAACTCATTGACGTTTCGCAGCGACGCATCACCAACGTTCCCTTGACCGCAAAGAGCGACCGCCCCGCAGGGGGCGAGGTAGCCGTTCGACTGGAGTTGCACGTGGCCGGGCGCATCGAGGACTACGCACTCATCGGAGACATGCAGACAGCCGCACTGGTCTGCAGGGACGGCACAGTCGACTGGCTGTGCCTGCCCCGCTTCGACTCCCACGCCGTCTTCGCAGGACTGCTCGGCACGGAGGAACACGGATTCTGGCGGCTCGGCCCGGCGCACGCGGCCGACGCCAAACCGCCGATGGCGGCGCGGCGCACCTACCGCGGCGACTCGCTGATCCTGGAATCCGAGTGGGATACCCCACGCGGCACGGTCCGAGTGACCGATTTCATGCCCCCGCGCGACGGCGCGCCGCAGCTGATCCGGATCGTGGAGGGCATCACGGGCCGGGTCCCGATGCGCTCCGCGCTGCGGATGCGTTTCAGTTACGGCCGTGTCGTGCCCTGGGTGCACAAGCACGAGGGACGGACGGTGGCCGTCGCCGGTCCCGACTCCGTGTGGTTCGACACCGCCTGCGAGACCTACGGCAAGGCGCTGACCACGTACGCCGACTTCACGGTGGCGCCCGGTGACCGGATCGCGTTCACCATCTCGTGGGAGCCCTCGCACAAGGCGCCCCCCGCGCTGCCCGAGCCGGAGGAGTCCCTTGAGGCCACCGAGGAGTTCTGGCGCGACTGGGTCGACCAGTGCACGTACCACGGCCCCTACCGCGAGGCCGTCGTACGCTCCCTGATCACGCTCAAGGCCCTGACGTACGGGCCCACGGGCGGCATCGTCGCCGCGCCCACGACCTCGCTCCCGGAGGAGATCGGTGGCGTACGCAACTGGGACTACCGCTACACCTGGCTGCGTGACGCCGCCATCACCCTGTCCTCGCTGCTGCGCACCGGCTACCGCGAAGAGGCCCGCGCCTGGCGCGAATGGCTGCTGCGCGCGGTCGCGGGCGACCCCGAGAACCTTCAGATCATGTACGGCATCGCAGGCGAACGGGAGTTGGGCGAGGCGGAGCTCCACTGGCTTCCCGGGTACGAGAATTCGGCGCCCGTCCGCGTCGGCAACGGCGCCGCGGGTCAGCTCCAGCTCGACGTGTACGGCGAGGTCACCGAAGCCCTGCACCTCGCCCATATGACGGGCCTGTCCCGCAACGACTACGCCTCGCTCCTCCAGCTCAAGCTGATCCGCTACCTGGAGGACCACTGGGACCAGCCGGACGAGGGCATCTGGGAAGTCCGCGGCCCGCGCCGCCACTTCGTGCACTCCAAGGTGATGGCCTGGGTCGCCGTCGACCGCACCATCAAGCTCATCGAGTCCGGTGACGCGGACGGCCCGCTGGAGAAGTGGCGCGAGCTGCGCGACGACATCCACCGGGACGTGTGCGAGAAGGGCTACGACAAGGAGCGCAACACGTTCACGCAGTCGTACGGCTCCAAGGAGCTGGACGCCTCGCTGCTCCTCATCCCACAGATGGGCTTCCTTCCGCCGGACGACAAGCGGGTGATCGGCACCATCGAGGCCATCCAGCGTGAGCTGTCGACCTCGGACGGTTTCATCCTGCGCTACCCGACCAGCGGCGAGGACGCGGGCGTGGACGGCCTGGAGGGCGACGAAGGTGCCTTCCTCGCCTGCTCGTTCTGGATGGCGGACGACCTAGCGATGATCGGGCGGGTCGACGAGGCCCGCAAGCTCTTCGAGAGGCTGCTCGCGCTCCGCAACGACCTGGGCCTGCTGGCCGAGGAGTGGGACCCCAGGCTCAAGCGCCAGGTCGGGAACTTCCCGCAGGCGTTCAGTCACGTTCCGCTGATCGACACGGCACTCAGGCTGACCGCTTCGGGAGCGTACGGCGGCTGAACACGATCAACGCTCGCTGGAAACGCCCGAATACGTCCGAATGTATCTGAATACATCGGAATACATCTGAACGCGCCCGATCCGCCGTGCCCGCCTAGGCTGAGAGGCAGTCCTGTCCCCTGCTGAAAGGGGCGGTTGCCATGGCTCCCCTCTCCAAAGCGGGCGCGGCTCTCGCCGCGTTCCGCGCGGATCTGGCCGGTGAGGTGCTGGCCCCGGACGACCCGGGTTACGACGAGGCCCGGTCGCTCCACAACGGGATGATCGACCGGCGCCCGGCGGTGATCGCGCAGTGCGCGAGCGAAGCCGATGTCGTCCGTTCCGTGCGCTTCGGGCGGGAGCTTGACCTGCCGATCGCGGTGCGCGGCGGCGGCCACAGCGTGTCCGGCATGGCCCTGAACGACGGTGGTCTGGTCGTCGACCTGCGCCCGATGCACGACGTGACGGTCCATCCGCGTTCCCGGTCGGTACGGGTCCAGGGCGGCGCCTTCATGAGCCATCTCGACCGTGCCACCCAGCCGTACGGCCTGGCGACCACCGGCGGCCGGGTCTCGACGACCGGTGTCGGCGGCTTTGTGCTGGGCGGTGGCAGTGGCTGGCTGGACCGGCGGTTCGGCCTGGCGATCGACAATCTGCTCGGCGTCGAGCTGGTGACCGCGGACGGCAGCACGGTCCGGGCCGGCGCCGAGGAGAACCCGGAGCTGTTCTGGGCCCTGCACGGCGGCGGCGGGAACTTCGGTATCGCCACCGCGCTGACCCTCAAGCTGCACGAGCTGCCCGAGTTCTCCGTCGCCATGCTGTTCTACCTGCCCGAGAGCGGCCCCGAGGTGGTCCGCCTCTATCGCGAGATCATCGCGACGGGACCGCCGGAGGCAAGCGGCGGCATCATCTACCTGACCGGCCCGCCCGAGGAGTTCATCCCCGAGCACCTGGTCGGCAGGCGGCTCTGCGGCGCGCTCCTGACGTACGCGGGCGGCGAGGAGGGCCTGCGCAAACTCGCCCAGCCGCTCCTCGCCCTGCCGCACGAGGCCGAGATCGTCACCGCCCTCCCCTACGCCGACTTCCAGTGCATGCTCGACGACCCGCCCGGCATGCGGAACCACTGGTCCGCCGAGTACCTGACGGGCCTGCCCGACGAACTCGTGGACGTCTTCTGCGCCCTCGGGAACGCCATGCCCGTACCCACGGGCACCCAGCACGTCCTGTTCCCGCTGGGCGGCGCGATCGCCACGGGCCCCGCCGAGTTCCCTGTGCCCTACCGGGACGCGCCATGGGCCGTGCACCCCTTCGGCGTCTGGGAGGATCCGGCCGACGACGAGAACTGCGTCCGCTGGGTCAAGAGCGTCCGCGCCGAGGTCCAGCCGTGGAGCACCGGAGCGGTCTACCTCAACTTCATCGGCGACGAGGGCGACGACCGGGTGGTGGCCGGCCTCGGCGCCGAGAACACCCGCCGCCTGGCCGCGGTGAAGGCGGAGTACGACCCCGACAACGTCTTCCGCTTCAACCACAACATCGCCCCCGTGCCCGGCTGAGCGCGGCGGTCACTCCCGCTCGCGCAACGGGCCGGAGATGTTCCGGAACGTGCCGGCGGGTAGCGTCCGGGACCATGGACAGCCGTTACGACACCCAGGGCGCCGGAATCACCGTGCAGCGGGCGCTGGAGCTGCCCGGGCTGCGCGGTGGGCTCCCGGAGATCCTCGCGGGGGCCGACCGGATGCAGCGCACCGTGCGCTGGGTGCACGCGGGCGAGGTCCCGAACATCGCCTCGCTCCTCAAGGGGGGCGAACTACTCCTGACCACGGGGTACGGCCTCGGCACCCGCCCCGCCGACCAGCGCGCCTTCGTCCGCACACTGGCCGAGCGCGGCATCGCGGCCCTCGTGGTGGAGCTCGGCCCGCGCTTCACCCGGCTGCCCGCGGCCCTCGTGGAGACGGCCCGATCCACCGGTCTCCCGCTCGTCCAGCTGCACCGCGAGGTGCCCTTCGTGGCCGTCACGGAGGAGATCCACACCGAGATCGTCAACGGCCACTACGCCTTGCTCCAGCGAGCCGAGGAGGTGCACCGACGGTGCACCGAGGCGCTGCTCGGCGGGGGCGGCGTACCCCAGGTCCTCGGGATCCTCGCGGACTTCAGCGGCAATCCGGTGTTCCTGGAAACGCCGGAGGGACAGCTCCTGTACGCCGCCGGGTCCGGGTCGGGCGGCGCGGGCACCGATCCGCTCCAGGTGTGGGAGGGGATGCGCGGCCAGCACAAGGAGGAACCGCCCGCCGGAACGACCCTCGTGGACGTGCCCGGGGGCGGTCCAGGCACCGGCTCGGTACGGGCCCGGCTGGTCATGCTGCCGGTCAGCGCCCCGATCGCCCCGGTGCACCGGCTCGCGGCGGAGCGGGCCGCCGGGATCCTGGCCGTCGTCCTCATGCAGGCCCGCCAGGAGGAGGAGCTCGCGGCGCGCGGCCGCGGCGACTTCCTCACCGACCTCGCCGAGGGCCGTATCGAGGCGCAGGACGCGCCGGCGCAGGCCCGGGTGCTCGGCTTCAAGCCCGGCAACAGCCCGCTCCTGCCGGTCGTGATGCGGCTCACCGACGGCCTCTCCCCCGGCGGCGGCTGGGCGGTCCTGGCCCGCGCGGTCGCGGAAGAGCTGGCCTCGGTCGGAGTGCCCGTCCTGCTCGGCGTACGACCTGTCGAGGGCCGTGTCCCGCTCCTGCTGGGCCTGCGCTCGGAGTCCGAACGCCCGGCTGTCGCCGACCGGGTCGCGGCGGCGCTCAGGGCGGGTGTGGAGCGCGCGGGCATGCAGCGGCCCGGCGCGCAGCCGCCGGTGGTGGTCGTCGGCGTGGCGGGCGGCTGGGCGGCGGCCTCGGCGGGACTGCGGCACGCGGCGGAGACGGCGACGGCCGCGCAGGGCCTGAGCGACCGTCCCTGGTACGACGCCCGCCGTCTGGACATCGACCTGCTCCTGTGGCGGCTGCGCGACCACCCGGACCTGGCGGCCTTCGTGGACCGCGCCATCGGCCCCCTCCGCGACCACGACGACCGCTCCAAGCCGCCGCTTCTCCCGACCCTGGAGACGTACCTCGCCCACGCGGGCCGCAAGGCGGAGACGGCCCGCGAGCTGCACCTCAACCGCCAGACGCTCTACAACCGCCTCGCCCGGATCGGGGAGTTGCTCGGCACCGACCTGGACGACCCGCAGAGCGTACTGGCGTTGAGCCTGGCGCTGCGGGCCCGGCGGCATGTGTCCTGACCGGGCAGCCGCCTCAGCCAAGAGGTCTCGGCTGGGTCAACTCGTCGTAGACACTGAGCACCTGGGCAACCGTCTCGTCCTCGGTCGGCCAGGTCGCCGCCTGGAGAACGCCCTTCTCCTTCAGGAACTCCCGGCGGGCGGGATCCTGAAGAAGGCGTACGACGGCCCCGGCGAGCGCCTCCGCATCCCCGTACGGGACGAGTTCAGCGGCGTCGCCGACCAGATCGGGGATGCCGCCGACGGCGGTCGTGACGAGCGGCACGCGCGCGTGGAGAGCCTCCTGCGCCAGCACGGACCGGGATTCCCAACTGCTCGGCAGCAGCGCGAGATCGGCCGCTGCAAGGAGCTCCGTGATGTCGTCGCGTCGCCCGACCAGGCGCACGGGCAGCCCTTCGTCCTCGATTCGGCGCTGCAACACCGTCCGGAGCGGCCCCTCCCCCGCGATCACGAGCAGCGGCAGGGGATCGAGGTCGCGCCACGCGCGGGCGGCGTCCAGCAGGATGCCGTACCCACGGTGCCGGTCGAGGGAACCGACGGCCATGAGCAACGGGCGGTCGGTGGCGCCCAGTTCGGCCCGCGCCTTGTGCCGCAGCCGGTCGGGGTCCCCGCTGTCGACGGCACCGCGCGGCACCGGGGACGCGACGGCGGCAAGCCGCGCGTCACGAGCGCCCCTGCTGCGGGCCCGGTCCACCAGATCGGAGGACGTGCCGAGAACGACCGCGGCCGCCCTGGCGACCCGTCGCTCGAGCATGTGCAGCAGATGCGCTCGCGCACCCTCGGCGTGCGGACGGGTGTGCCAGGTGACGACGAGCGGGACACGCCGCCCGCTCAGCGCCAACATCGCCCTCAGCGCGGCGTGCAGCCCGTGCGCGTGCACCAGATCGGCGTCCGCGCAGGCCGTCCGCAGCGCCGCCACCGAGGCGGGGTCGTTGCTGCGCGGCACGGGAACATGCCGCGCGCCCACGCCGGTGAACCCGTAGGCGCGATCCGCATCTGTGGGGGCGCACACGGTGACCCGCACGCCCCGGGCGACGAGACCCGAGGTCAGCGACCGCACATGCGCACTACTGCGCGCACTCCCACCGCCGAGCACCTGCACGGTGCGCAGCGGCGACTGGCCGTGCGGTGAGTGGCTGCTCACGTGGCTCACGTGGCCGGGGCTCCTGGTTCGGCGTCGGACGGTCACGAAGAAACGTACAGAAGAATCGTGCGGAGAAACGTACAGCGGGCGTGTACCGCACGTCGCGCTCCGCACACAACGCCAAGGATGCCAGTCCGCCCGAGCGTTCAGACACCACCGCCGGAACCGGATCACGACGCCCCCGGCCAACTTGGGGATTGGAGTCACTCACACGAGTGAGGGCCGCGGAGCGGTCCGGATACGGGGGCCGCGGAGCGGTCGAAGGGGCGGGTCGGCGGGGAAACCGCCGCGGGTCGGCGGAGATCGGACCGCGGAGCGGGCCAAAGCCACACCGCGGAGCGGGTCAGGGCAACGCCGCGGAGCGGTCAAGGGCATGCCGCGGAGCCGCGGAGAGACGCCCCCGCCCGCCGGCGGCTACCCGTCCGCTCGGGCGGTGGCCAGGAGCTCCTCCGCATGTGCTCGGGCGGTCTCCGAGTGCTCCTGCCCGGCGAGCATCCGGGACAGCTCACGGATACGGTCCTCGCCCTCCAGGACCTTGACCCCGGACCGGGTCACGGACCCGTCGTTGGTCTTCTCGACGAGCAACTGCCGGTCGGCGAACGCGGCGACCTGCGGGAGATGCGTCACGACCACGACCTGCGCGGTCTTCGCGAGGCGGGCGAGCCGCCGCCCGATCTCGACCGCGGCCTTGCCGCCGACACCCGCGTCGACCTCGTCGAACAAATACGTCGGCACCGGATCCGTACCCGCGAAGACGACCTCCACCGCGAGCATCACGCGCGAGAGCTCACCGCCGGACGCGCCCTTGGCGATGGGCCGGGGCGGCGCGCCCGGATGCGGGGCGAGCAGCAGCTCGACCTCGTCGACGCCCGCGGGCCCGTACGCGACCGTACGGCCGCCGAGTTCGACGCCTTCGGGGTCGTCGGTCTGCCGGATCTCGAACGACACGCGCGCGTGCGGCATGGCGAGCGAGGCCAGCTCGGCGGTCACGGCGGCGGCGAACCGCTCGGCGGCCTCCGTACGGGCCTCCGTCAACCCCTGGGCAAGTCCGCCCAGTTCGGCGCGCAACGTGTCCCGCTCGGCGGTCAGCTCGTCGATCCGGTCGTCGTCGCCGTCGAGTTCGAGGAGCCGCGCGGCGCCCTGTTCGGCCCAGGAGAGTACGGCGTTGATGTCCTCGCCGTACTTCCGGGTGAGTTGGGTCAGTGCGGCCCGGCGCTCCTCGACCGCCGCGAGCCGCAGCGGATCGGCGTCGAGATCGTCGGCGTACCCGGCCAGTTCCCCGGCCACATCCCGCAGCAGGATGTTGACCTCCCCGATCCGCCCGGACAGCGCACCGAGCGAGGAGTCGTGCGACCGTACGGCCTCAAGGGCCCGATGCGCCCCCGCGACGAGTGTCGCCGCGTCGATGCTCTCCGGGTCCTCGGGATTGCCCGCGAGCGCCGCGTGCGCGACCGTGGCGGCCGACGCCAGCGCCTCCGCGTGGCCGAGCCGCTCGGCCTCGGCGGCCAGCTCCACGTCCTCGCCCTCCCGCGGCTCGACCCCCGCGATCTCGTCGAGTCCGAAGCGCAGCAGGTCGGCTTCCTGGGCCCGCTCACGCGCACGCGTGGTGATCGCTTCCAGCTCGGCCGAGATCGCGCGCAGCCGCCGGTAGGCACCGGCGTACTTGGCGAGCGGCACGGCGACCGCGTCCCCCGCGTACCGGTCGAGCGCCTGCCGCTGCCGGGACAGCTTGAGCAGCCCCTGCTGGTCGGTCTGGCCGTGCACGGCGACGAGCTCGTCGGCGAGCTCGGCGAGCACCCCCACGGGCACGGAACGCCCGCCCAGGTGAGCCCGCGAGCGCCCCTCGGCGGAAACGGTACGGCTGATCAGCAGCGCCCCGTCGTCGAGTTCGGCTCCGGCCTCCTCGGCCCGCAGCACCGCGGTCCCGCCCGGGGGCACGGTGATCCGCCCCTCCACGACCGCGTTCTTGGCGCCGATCCGTACCAGGGCCGGGTCGGCACGCCCACCCAGCAGCAGCCCGAGGCTGGTGACCACCATCGTCTTGCCCGCACCGGTCTCACCGGTCACGGCGGTGAAGCCTGGCGACAGCTCGACCACCGCGTCGTCGATGACTCCGAGCGACCGTATCCGCATCTCCTCCAACACGCCCCCGACCTTACGAGGTCAGGGACCGGATGTGCGACGGCCCCCACCCCTCAGGTGCGAAGGCGCAGGTGACAAGGACCCACAAAGGGTCCGTTGTCACCCGCGGGAGTGGGTCACCGTACAAAAGCAGTACAGGCCGTGCAGGCCATCCGAGCAGTCGTACGACTAGTGCGGCGCCCCGCGCCACCCGGAAACCGGCAGAGCGAACTTCGCCACCAGCCGGTCCGTGAACGACGCGTGATGCAGCCGGGCCAGCCGCACCGGCACAGCCCCCCGGCGGACCTCCACCCGCGCCCCCGGCGGCAACTCCAGCTTCCGCCGCCCGTCGCACCACAGCACCCCCGGCGGAATGTGCGGCAGCACCTCCACCGCGAGCACCGAGTCCGGCGAGGTCACCAGCGGCTTCGCGAACAGCGCATGCGCACTGATGGGCACCATCAGCAGTGCCTCGACCTCCGGCCACACCACGGGTCCGCCCGCGGAGAACGCGTACGCCGTGGAGCCGGTCGGCGTGGCGCAGACGATCCCGTCGCAGCCGAAGCCGGTCACGGGCCGCCCGTCGATCTCCAGCACGACCTCAAGGAGTTTCTCGGCGGACACCTTCTGCACGGCGGCCTCGTTCAGCGCCCAGTCGGTGTGCACGATGTCGCCGTTCTGGTGCACGACGACGTCGACGGTCATCCGCTCCTCGACCTCGTACGCCTTGGTCACCACCCGGTCGACGACCTTGTCGAGGTCGTCCCGCTCGGCCTCCGCGAGGAAGCCGACGCGGCCGAGGTTGACGCCGAGCATCGGCACCCCGGACGCCCGGGCGAACTCGGCGCCGCGCAGCAGCGTCCCGTCACCGCCGAGCACGATCAGCAGTTCGCACCCGTCGAGGCACTGCGGTGTGGCCTCCTTCACCAGCTCCACGGCCGACGGCAGCGGCAGGTCGGCCGCCTCCGCCTCCAGCACCCGTACGCCGATCCCGGAGCGCAACAGCCCCTGGACGACGAGTTCGGCGCTGCGGATCGCAGCGGGCCGCCCGGTGTGGGCAAGCAGGAAAACAGTACGAGCTCGGGTCTGTGTCAACGCGGCCCCTCCGCCACTGCACGGTCAACGTCGGCCGGGTCGAGTTCGGGTGCCCCGGCACGCAGCCACAGAAAGTACTCGACATTGCCCGAAGGACCGGGCAACGGACTGGCCGTGACCCCCTGCACTCCGAGCCCCAGCCCCCAGGCACGCGCGGCCACACCGCGTACTGCCTCGGCCCTCAACTCCGGGCTGCGCACGACACCGCCGCTGCCCAGCCGTTCCTTCCCCACTTCGAACTGTGGTTTGACCATCATCACCAGATCGGCGTCCGGCGCCGTGCACCGCGCGAGGGCGGGCAGCACCAGGCCGAGCGGGATGAAGGACAGATCCCCGACAACAAGATCCACGGGCTCCCCATCGATCGCGTCCAACGTCAACTCGCGTACGTTCGTACGGTCCTTGACGGTGACGCGTTCATCGCTCTGCAGAGACCAAGCAAGTTGACCGTAGCCGACGTCGACGGCGAGCACATGGGCGGCTCCCGCGCGCAGCAGTACGTCGGTGAAGCCGCCGGTGGACGCGCCGGCGTCCAGCGCCCGCCGTCCCTCGACCTCGAGCCCCTGCGGTACGAAGGCTTCCAGCGCGCCGGCGAGCTTGTGTCCGCCGCGCGAGACGTAGTCGGGGTCGCTGTCGTCCTGGGTCACCACGATCGCGGCCGCCGTCTCCACCTGGGTGGCGGCCTTGACCGCGAGGGTCTTGCCGACGCTGACCCTCCCCGCGGCGATCAGCTGTCCGGCGTGCTCGCGCGAGCGGGCGAGCTTGCGGCGGACCAGTTCGGCGTCGAGGCGGCGGCGTGCCACTCCTGCCACGTTCGGTTCAGCTCCTGCGGTCGTACGGCGTCGGGGGCGCCGGGGGTCCCGGGCGGGCGTCGAGCGCGGTGAGCGCGTCGCGCAGCCCCCGGTGTACATCCTCGTACACCTCGACGTGTCCCTCGGTGGCGAGGTGGTCGGCGTCGGCCAGCCGGTCGAGCCGGTCGTCGACGTCCGCGTTGCCGGTGGGGGTGCGGGGCACGTTCAGCGGGGCCGGGGCGGCAAGGTCGTACGCGGGGCCGGCATCGGCCGGAACCTCCGGCTCCGGGACCTCGCCCTGCGGAGACGGGGTCTGGGGCACTGAGTCGCTCATGCCCCGACGCTACCCCGAAGCGCTGCGGTACCGTCGATCACGATGGCGACGATCGAGGAGTGCCGCAGCGCGCTCGAGAAGCTTGCGGACAACATGGCGGGCGCCGACGGGGACGTACGCGAGGCGGCGGCCCTGGACCGCTCACTGAGCTGCCGTATCACCGACCTGGACATCACCTTCGTCGGCCGTCTCAGGGGCGGTCGGATCGAGGTGCTGGACACACTTCAGGGCCCGCCCGCCGAGAAGGCCCAGATCCGGCTCACGATGAGCGGCGACGACCTGGTCGCGATGGTGAACGGCGAGCTGAACTTCGCGAAGGCCTGGGGCTCGGGCCGGGTGAAACTGGAGGCGGGCCTGCGCGATCTGTTCCGGCTCAGGACCCTTCTGTAACCGAGACCGATGCCGTGGCCGAGACCGATGCCGTGGCCGAGGCGGCCGTACGTGCCTTGCGCGCCGCCGGCACCACCAGCGGCGTCCCCGTCTCCGGGTCCTCGATGACCTGGCAGCGCAGCCCGAAGACCTCCTCGACCAGGTCGGCCGTGACGATGTCGCCGGGCGCTCCCTCGGCGATGACCTCGCCCTCGCGCAGCGCGATGAGGTGGGTGGCGTACCGGGCCGCGTGGTTGAGGTCGTGGAGCACGGCGACCAGGGTGCGGCCCTGTTCCTCGTGGAGTTCGGCGCACAGGTCGAGGACGTCGATCTGGTGCTGGATGTCGAGGTAGGTCGTGGGCTCGTCGAGGAGCAGCAGCGGTGTCTGCTGTGCGAGGGCCATCGCGATCCAGACGCGCTGTCGCTGACCGCCCGACAACTCGTCGACATAGCGATCGGCGAGCTCGGCGACGCCGGTCGAGGCCATCGACTCCTGGACGACCCGCTCGTCCTCCGTGGACCACTGCCGCAGCAGCCCCTGGTGCGGGTAGCGGCCCCGGCCGACCAGGTCGCCGACCGTGATCCCGTCCGGCGCGATCGAGGACTGCGGCAGCAGCCCCAGCGTCCTCGCCACCTTCTTCGCGGGCATGGACTGGATGACCTGCCCGTCGAGCAGTACCCGCCCCTGGGAGGGCTTGAGCATCCGGGAAAGGGCACGCAACAGTGTCGACTTGCCGCAGGCGTTCGGGCCGACGATCACAGTGAAGGAGTTGTCGGGTATCTCCACCGACAGCTTCTCCGTGATGACGCGCTGGTCGTAGGCGAGGGTGACGTTCTCGGCGGACAGGCGGTTCACGGTGCTGGTGCTCCTCTTGATCTTCTCGTTGGCTGTGGCGCCTATTTCCGGCTGGGCCGCCTTCCGCTCAGCGCCCTTTCGCGGCCGCCCCGTCTTCCGCTCGGCGCTCATATCCGGCCCGCCTTCCGCTCGGTGACCAGGAGCCACAGCAGGTAGACGCCTCCGAGGACGCCGGTCACCACGCCCACGGGCAGCTGATCGGCGCCGAAGGCCCGCTGCGAGGCCCAGTCCGCGACGATCAGCAGGGCCGCGCCCATACACATGGAGGGCACCAGGTTCGGGCCCGGCGAGCGGGTCAGCCGCCGGGCGAGCTGCGGCGAGGTGAGCGCCACGAAACCGACCGGGCCCGCGGCGGCGGTGGCGCCCGCGGTGAGCAGCACGGCGGCGAGCATCAGCAGCAGCCGCGTCCGCTCGACCCGCACTCCGAGCGCGTACGAGACGTCGTCGCCCATCTCCATCATGCGCAGCCCGCGCGCGTTGCCGAGGACCAGAGGTACGAGGACAACGCACATGACGAGCAGCGGCCATACCTGGGTCCAGTCACGGCCGTTGAGCGAGCCGGTCATCCAGACCACGGCGCGGGCCGCGTCGACGATGTCGGCCTTGGTGAGCAGATAGCCGTTGATCCCCGTGACGATCGCGGAGACACCGATACCGACCAGGACCAGTCGATAACCGTGCACTCCTCGTTTCCATGCGAGCAGATAGATGGCGAGCCCGGTCACGAGTCCGCCGGCGAGCGCCCCGAGGGCGACCTGGTTCGCGCTCCCGGAGAACAGCACGATCATGATGAGCGCGCCGGCCGTGGAGCCCTGTCCGAGGCCGAGTACGTCCGGACTGCCCAGCGGATTGCGGGAGATGGACTGGAAGATCGCCCCGCCGAGCCCGAGCGAGGCCCCCACCAGCAGACCGACGATGACCCGCGGCAGCCGCAGGTCGTTGACGATGTACTCCTGGATCGTGGTCCCGTCGCCGAACAGCGTCTTGAGGACGTCCGGGGCCGAGATCGGGAAGTCGCCGGTGCCGATCAGCACGACGCTCGCGGTGAGCGCGGCGGCCAGCAGCAGCACGACGACGGTGAACGCCCGGACATCGATCCGGACCGACAGCCCGCGGCCCGTCCGAACGGCTCGGGTGCCCCGGACGCGGAGGGCCGGGGGGCGCGGAGCCGGATGGCGTGTCGCCGGATCGTGTGTGGCCGGATCATGTGTGGCCGGATCGTGTGTGCTCGGATCGTGTGTGGTCGGATCGTGTGTGGTCGGATCGTGTGTGGTCGGTTTGCGTGTGGTCGTCACAGCTGCGCCGTCCTCCGCCGTCGTACGAGATAGATGAAGACCGGGCCGCCGAGGACCGCGGTGACGATGCCGACCTGCAACTCAGCGGGCCGCACGATCATCCGGCCGATGACATCGGCGCCGAGCAACAGCACGGGCGACAGCACGGTCGCGTACGGCAGGATCCAGCGCAGGTCGGGCCCGGTGAAGGAGCGGACGACGTGCGGGACCATCAGACCGACGAACACGATCGGCCCGCAGGCGGCGGTAGCGGCGCCGCACAGCACGGTCGCGGCGGCCATGGACAGGGCGCGGGTGCGGTTCAGGTTGGCGCCGAGCGCGCGGGCGGTGTCGTCGCCCATGGTCACGGCGTTCAGCGGGCGGGCGAGGGCCAGCGCGAGGATCGTGCCGACCGCCAGGAACGGCAGCACCTGCTTGATAGTGGTGTCGGTGGCCGAGGCCAGCGACCCCACCGTCCAGAACCGCATCTTGCCGAGCGCGGCGTCGTCCATGATCATCACGGCTTGCAGATAGCCGTAGAGCGCGGCGCTGATCGCCGTACCCGCGAGCGCGAGTCGCACCGGGGTCGCCCCCCGGCTACCGCCGAGGAACCAGACAAGGGCGCCCACCGCGGCCGCCCCGAAGAAGGCGAACCAGATGTAGCCGTTCAGACTCGTGACGCCGAAGAACGTGATGGCGGTGACGACCGCGGCGGACGCGCCCGCGTTGATCCCGAGCAGCCCGGGGTCGGCCAGCGGGTTACGGGTGAGAGCCTGGAGGACGGCGCCCGCGAGCCCCAACGCGGCGCCGACCAGCAGCCCGAGGACGGTACGCGAGAGCCGGTCACTGACCACGACATCCGCGTACGTCCCCGAATCGTGGAACAGGCCGTGCCAGACCTGATCCAGCGGCAGCGCCTTCGCGCCGATCGCGATACTCGCCAGCGCGACGAGCACCAGCAGCGCCACGGACGCGAGAAGCCCAAAGGTACGTATCGCCCGGCGGGTTGGGGGCGCGGGGGCGGTCTCCGCGCGCTCTTCGGGAGGACTGTCAACCAACACCCGGTTAGGTTAGCCTACCCTCCCATGTTGGCTCGATCCCGTGTCACCGCAGATGAGCCCCTGTGCCCTGTGCCCCCTGTGCCCCGCGCCCTGTTCCCCCTGTCACCCTGCCCCCTGCCCCGCGCGCTTGGCCGCGCTCAGAGCCCCAGCCGCGCCAGCGCCTTCCCCCCGTCCAGCTCACAGGTCCCGTCCCCGGCCGCCGTCCACGCCGCCGCGCACAGCGCCCGCAGTCCGTCGAGGGCCTCGCCGTCACCTTCCAGCTCCAGCCGCTCGTTCCCGGCCGTGGCCGTCCAGCCCCCGCAGCGGAAGCCGCCGTCCGCCTCGCCGACCTCCGGCTGCCCGGTGAGCAGACCACGCAGATCGGCGTCGACATACGTCGGCCGGTGCTGCGGAGGGGCGGCGAGCAGCTGCGCGCCGTCCGTGACACCGGTCAGCACCAGCAGCGAGTCCACCTCCCCGTTGAACGCACCCTCGATGTCCGTGTCCAGCCGGTCACCGACGACCAACGGCCTCTTGGCGCCGGTCCGCAGAATCGTCTCCCGGTGCATCGGGGGCAGCGGCTTGCCCGCCACCTGCGGCTCGGCGCCCGTGGCGATCCGTACGACCTCCACCGCCGCGCCGTTCCCCGGGGCGATACCGCGTGCGCTGGGGATCGTCAGATCGGTGTTGGACGCGAACCACGGCACCCCGCGCGCGATGGCGTAGGACGCCTCCGCGAAGCGCCCCCAGGGCAGATCAGGGCCGCCGAAGCCCTGTACGACCGCCGCAGGATCGTCGTCCGCCGACTCCACCGGTTCGAGCCCGCGCTCGCGCAGCGCGACCCGCAGCCCCTCCCCGCCGATGACCAGCACGCGCGCGCCGGCGGGCACCTGCTCGCTGATGAGCCGGGCCGCGGCCTGCGCCGAGGTGATGACGTCGGAGGCTCCGGTCGGTATCCCCAGCTCCGTGAGGTGCTCGGCCACCGCGTCCGGCGTACGCAACGCGTTGTTCGTGACGTACGCGAGACGCATCCCGCCCGAGTGGGCCGTGCCGAGGGACTCAACGGCGTGCGCGATGGCGTTCCCGCCCGCGTACACCACTCCGTCCAGATCGAGCAGAGCCGTGTCGTACGCCTCACTCAGGGCCTGCGCACTGCCCTCGGGCCGCGTCCTGACGGTCTGGCTCATTCCGCATCGCTCCTCATTCGATCCCTTTGCCCCGATCATCGCGCATGCCACTGACACACTTACGATGCCTGAATGAACTATGCAGGTCCCACGCACGTACCCGCACGCATGGGCCTTGATCTGAACCCCTTCCGGGGCCTGCGCTACGACCCCGACCGGGTCGGCAGTCTGGCCGCCGTGACCTCGCCGCCGTACGACGTCGTCGTACGGCCGGACGGTCTGCTCCACCTGGAATCCGCCGACCCGCACAACATCGTCCGGCTGATCCTCCCGCAGGACACCACCCCCACCGCGCGCAACGAGCAGGCGGCCGAAACCCTGCACCGCTGGCTGTCCGAGGGCGTCCTCACCACCGATGCCGAGCCGGGCCTGTACGTCTACGAACAGCGCGACGGGGCCATGCTGCAACGCGGCATCATCGGCGCCCTGCGCCTGTCGGAGCCGTCGGACGGCGTCGTCCTCCCCCACGAGGACGTGATGCCACATGTCGTCGCGGACCGCGCGGCCCTGATGCGCGCCACATCCGCCAACCTCGAACCCCTGCTGCTGACGTACCGCAGCAACGGTTCCCGGGTGGGCACCGCCGCCGTCATCGAACGCACCGCCCAGCACCCGCCCCTCCTGTCCACCACCACCGAGGATGGCTCCAGCCACCGCCTCTGGGCGGTCACCGATCCCGACGACCTGGCCGAGATCCGGACAGACCTCGGCCACCACCAGGCCCTCATCGCCGACGGCCACCACCGCTGGGCGACGTATCTGCGTCTACGCGCGGAGCACCCCTCCCCCAGCCCCTGGGACTACGGCCTGGTCCTGCTGGTCGACACCACGCGCTACCCGCTCCGCGTCCGAGCGATCCACCGCCTCCTGCACCGCCTGCCGGTCGCCGAAGCACTGGCGCCTCTCACGGACTCCTTCCGCGTACGCCACCTCGACGTCGCCCTTCCCAAGGCCATGGAAGCCCTGGCCACCGCGGCCACGGACGGAAACGCCTTCCTCCTTGCCGGCGACGGCGCCTTCCACCTCGTCGACCGTCCGTCCCCGGACCTCCTCGCCCGTACGATCCCGGGTGACCACCCCGAGGCCTGGCGCACCCTGGACGCCACGGTCCTGCACGCCACGCTCCTCGAACACGTCTGGGGCATCCCGGAGGACTCGCCCGAGCACATCGCGTACATCCACGACACGGCGGCCACGATCGCCAAGGCCGAACGTGACGGCGGCACCGCCGTCCTGATGCATCCGGTCCGCGAGGAGGTCGTACGCGACCTGGCCCGCCAGGGCGTCACGATGCCCCGCAAGTCGACGTCGTTCGGCCCGAAACCGGCTTCGGGCCTGGTACTGCGGACACTCGCGAGCTGACAGGCACGGACGGGCGGAACCCCTTCCGGAGTCCCGCCCGTCCGCTTCTACGCTGCCTGTTCTACGTCGCTCGTTCTACGGCGCTCGTTCTACGTCGCTTGCATGGCGTCAGCCTTGGGCCGCGCCCTTGGAGCCGTCCTCGTCGGACGTCTGCTCGCCGTCCGGAACCTCGACTTCGTCCTCGGCCTCAGGCGCTGCGTCGACCTCGACCTCGACCACGGCCGCCGCCTGCACCTCCGCCACAGCCTCCGTCTCCGTCTCTGCGTCCGCTTCCGTCTCGTCCTCATCCTCGACGAGCGCGTCGAGGAACTCCACGCCGTCCAGCTCGGCGAGCCGGTCGGAGGCGTCCGTGCTGCCGTCCTTGTCGGACTCGATGGCCTTGGCGAACCACTCGCGCGCCTCACCCTCCCGACCGGCGGCGAGCAGTGCGTCGGCGTAGGCGTAACGCAGTCGCGCGGTCCAGGACTGCACGGAGTTGGAGGCGAGTTCGGGGCCCTGGAGGGTCACGATGGCGGCATCGATCTGCCCGATGTCCCGCCGCGCACCGGCGGCCACGAGGCGCATCTCGACCTGTCCGGCCTTGTCCAGCTTCTGGACCTCAGGCGCACCGGCCATGTCCAACGCCTTCTCGGGTCGGCCAAGACCGCGCTCGCAGTCCGCCATGACAGGCCAGAGGTCCACGCCGCCGGTCATACGGCGAGCGGCCCGGAACTCGGCAAGCGCCTCGCTGTACTTCTGGCTCGCGTACGCGGCGAAACCGGCCGCCTCCCGTACGGCGGCGACCCGCGACGCCAGACGCAGGGCGACCTTCGAATAGCCGTACGCCCCCTCAGGGTCCTCGTCGATGAGCCGGGCGACCATCACCAGGTTCTTGGCGACATCCTCCGCAAGCCCCTTCGGGAGGCTCATCAGTTCCTGCCGTACGTCCTTGTCGATCTCGTCACCTGTGACGTCCTCGGGGATCGGCAGCCGCTTGATCGGCTCACGGTCCCGGTCACGGTCGTCACGGAAACTTCCACCACCGCGCCGGTCGTCGCCACGCCGGTCGTCACGGCCTCCGAAGCCACCGGGGCGACCGCCCCTGTCGTCGCGACGCGGGCCGGCTCCCCGGTCATCGCGCCCACGGAATCCACCGCCTCGGTTGTCATCACGACGCGGTGCACTGCTGGGACGCTCATCACGCCGGAACGCCGGACGGTCGTCCCTGCGGTCGTCACGACGGGCACCGCCACGGTCGTCGTCGCGACGCGGTGCACTGCTGGGACGCTCGTCACGACGGAACCCGCCACCGCGGTTGTCATCACGACGACTGTCATCCCGACGGAAGCTACTGCCACCACGGTCACCGCTGTCACGCCGATCATCCCGACGGAAACCACTGCCACCACGGTCGTCATCACGACGCGGACCACTCACAGGACGATCGTCACGACGGGGCCCACTGGCAGGGCGGTCGTCACGACGCGGCCCACTGGCAGGACGGTCGTCACGCCGCGGCCCACTGGCGGGACGCTCGTCACGACGGAACCCGCCGCCTCGGTTGTCATCACGACGCGGTGCACTGCTGGGACGCTCGTCACGACGGAACGCCGGACGGTCGTCCCTGCGGTCGTCACGACGGGCACCACCACGGTCGTCGTCGCGACGCGGTGCACTGCTGGGACGCTCGTCACGACGGAACCCGCCACCGCGGTTGTCATCACGACGACTGTCATCCCGACGGAAGCTACTGCCACCACGGTCACCGCTGTCACGCCGATCATCCCGACGGAAACCACTGCCACCACGGTCGTCATCACGACGCGGACCACTCACAGGACGATCGTCACGACGGGGCCCACTGGCAGGGCGGTCGTCACGACGCGGCCCACTGGCAGGGCGCTCATCACGCCGGAACCCGCCGCCACGATTGTCATCACGACGGAAACCGCCACCAGCACGGTTGTCATCACGACGCGGCCCACCACTGGGACGCTCATCACGACGGAACGCCGGACGGTCCCCCTCACGGCCGCTACTACTACCGCTACCGCTACCGGTTCCACTTCCGCGGTCATCACGGCGCGGACCACTGGGGCGCTCATCACGCCGGAACGGCGGGCGGCCACCGCGGTCACCACCGCTCCTGTCGTCGCGCCGGCCCTGCCCCCCACCGCGGTCGTCACGACGCTCGTTGTCGCGGCGCGGGCCCCCGCGGTAGCCGCCGCGGTCACCACTGTCCCGGCTTCGCTGGTCGCGCTCCGGTCGCTCATCGGGAGAGTTGGTGGACATGGTGACTCCTGTCTTCGGTACCGCAAGTCATTCTCGCGCAGCCAGGTACCCGGCGCGCTTCGGAAAAACAAAAAAGGACCTCTGGTCCCAGCGAGTCGCTGGGACCAGAGGTCCTCAAGATTTGTTCGGCGGCGTCCTACTCTCCCACAGGGTCCCCCCTGCAGTACCATCGGCGCTATAAGGCTTAGCTTCCGGGTTCGGAATGTAACCGGGCGTTTCCCTCATGCTATGACCACCGAAACCCTTTCAGACACCCCACAACAAAGCGGGGTCTTGAACGGGCAGCGAACAAGCACACTATTCAATTGATTAGTGGAACTGTTCAGCCAGCACAACCGTTCGTTGTCTGGGAACTACACAGTGGACGCGAGCAACTGAGGACAAGCCCTCGGCCTATTAGTACCAGTCAGCTTCGCCCATTACTGGGCTTCCACATCTGGCCTATCAACC
>NZ_JBIUYT010000007.1:144096-570748 GCF_044744645.1 Streptomyces sp. NPDC087263 | reverse complement strand
TCCACCAGGTACTTCGCCCGGATGAGGGTGGCGAGCTGGCCGAGGTTCATCTCGGGGATCACCACCTTGTCGTAACGCTTCAGCACCGCGCCCAGATTGGACGGGAAGGGGTTGAGGTGGCGCAGGTGGGCCTGCGCGATGGACTCCCCGGCCGCGCGCAGCCGCCGTACCGCCGCGGTGATGGGTCCGTAGGTCGAACCCCAGCCCAGGACAAGGGTGTCGGCCGCCGCGGACGGGTCGTCCACGTCCATGTCCGGGACGGCGATGCCGTCGATCTTCGCCTGCCGGGTGCGGACCATGAAGTCGTGGTTGGCGGGATCGTAGGAGATGTTGCCCGTGCCGTCCTGCTTCTCGATGCCGCCGATCCGGTGCTCAAGGCCCGGTGTGCCCGGGATCGCCCACGGCCGGGCGAGGGTCTGCGGGTCACGCTTGTAGGGCCAGAACACCTCGCTGCCATCAGCCAGCGTGTGATTGGGCCCCTGCGCGAACTGCACCCGCAGATCGGGGAGTTCGTCGGTGTCCGGGATGCGCCACGGCTCACTGCCATTGGCCAGATAGCCATCGGAAAGCAGAAACACCGGCGTGCGATAAGTGACCGCGATACGGGCTGCCTCCAGTGCGGCGTCGAAACAGTCCGCCGGAGTCCGGGGAGCCACGATCGGCACAGGCGCCTCACCATTACGCCCGAACATCGCCTGCAACAGATCCGCCTGCTCCGTCTTCGTCGGCAGACCCGTCGAAGGCCCGCCCCGCTGGATATCGATCACCAGCAACGGCAACTCCAGCGACACCGCGAGACCAATCGTCTCCGACTTCAGCGTGACACCCGGGCCGGAGGTGGCGGTGACGGTCAGGGAGCCGCCGAAGGCCGCGCCCAGCGCCGCCCCGATGGCGGCGATCTCGTCCTCCGCCTGGAAGGTCCGTACGCCGAAGTTCTTGTGCCTGCTGAGCTCGTGCAGGATGTCCGAGGCCGGCGTGATCGGATACGAGCCCAGGAACAAGGGAAGATCTGCCTGCTTGCTCGCGGCGATCAGGCCGTACGACAGGGCCAGGTTCCCGGAGATGTTCCGGTAGGTGCCGGCCGGGAAGGCGGAGGAGGCCGGGGCGACCTCGTAGGAGACCGCGAAATCCTCCGTCGTCTCACCAAAATTCCAGCCCGCCCGGAACGCCGCGATATTGGCAGCCGCAATCTCCGGCTTCTTCGCGAACTTGGCCTTCAGGAACCGCTCCGTGCCCTCGGTGGGACGGTGGTACATCCACGACAACAGGCCAAGCGCGAACATGTTCTTGCATCGTCCCGCGTCCTTGCGTGCCAGTGCGAAGCCCGCGAGCGCCTCCACGGTGAGCGTCGTCAGCGGGACGGGGTGCACACGGTGGCTGTCCAGCGAACCGTCCTCCAGCGGACTCCTCGCATAGCCGACCTTCTGCATCGCCCGCTTGGTGAACTCGTCGGTGTTGACGATGATTTCGCCGCCGCGCGGCACGTCGTCGATGTTCGCCTTCAGTGCCGCGGGGTTCATGGCCACCAGGACGTTCGGCGCGTCGCCCGGTGTGAGGATGTCGTGGTCCGCGAAGTGCAGCTGGAATGAGGAAACGCCTGGCAGGGTGCCTGCGGGCGCTCGGATCTCGGCCGGGAAGTTCGGCAGCGTCGACAGGTCGTTGCCGAACGACGCCGTCTCCGACGTGAACAGGTCACCTGTGAGCTGCATACCGTCGCCCGAGTCGCCCGAGAAGCGGATGATGACTCGATCGAGCCGCTCTGTTTGTTTCGTCACCGGCAAAGTGCCTCTCCCTGGGGCGGAATGCGCGTGTGCAGGTATGCACCCGCATAGCCGTCGCACTGACGAGGGTTGGGCGCCCGCCGTGAGCCTAGGGGCATCCTCCGATTATTTCAATGGACGTTGAATTGTTCGGAGGGGGTTGGGGGTGAGCGTGGGCGTTGTTGAGGCGGGTGTGTCGGCGGATGCTGATGGATCATCAACGTCCCCTGTTTTCTGGGGAGTTGGGGATGATCGAAGGGCGGGAAGCTTTGACCATAGAAGTCACTCTGTGTAGACTTCATTGGCGGGTGAATTATCGTCAAGGGTGACGTTGCACGCTCTCGCAGGTCGCGGGCGCCTTCGTCGGCACCGGGGCGGGAGTACGTCCTTCGGGGGACTCGTGATGGAGAGGAAGTGCTCCGTGGCAGAGGCTAGAGGCATATCCGTAATCCGGCAGGCCATCATGCGCTCTGCCGCGGATCTCTTCGCAGAAGTCGGCTACCGTAAGGCCTCGTTGCGCGGCATCGCCGCGGACGCGGGCTGCGACCCAGCGCTGATCGCGCACTACTTCGGCTCCAAGGAGGGACTCTTCACCGTTGTGGTCGCGGAGACGGTCAGGCCGGCCGGTGTGCTCCAGGAGGCCATGGACCGGAGGGATCCCGAGGCGGCGGAGTGGCTGCTGCGGCATGCCGCGACCGACTGGGGCGACCCGGTGCAGCAGCGGCGCATCCTCGGCGTTCTGCGCTCCGTGCCGGATCTTCCGGTCGCCAGGGAGCGGATGAGTCAGTCGCTGGTTCCGGAAGGTGTCGCGGGCGTGGCTGCGGACGAGATCCGGCTGGCGCTGATCAGCAGTCTGTTCGTGGGTGTGGTGACGGCTCGTCATATGGATCTGCTTCCGCCCGAGTTGACGGTGGGTGGCGATTGCAGTGAGCTGGTGCGCGCACTGACCCCGGTCGTGGCCGCCTATCTCGCCGCGAGCCCGGCGACCGGCGGCCGCCCCGACGCTCTCTAGGTTCTGCCTCTTCGAGCTCCGTTGTTCCCAGGGTTCTGCTTCACCCTGCCCCTCGTCCTTCGGTTCTGCCTCCGCGCGTTCCCCGGGGCCGGGGCCCCGGGCGGCATCGCGACGTCAACCGGTTCGGTGTCTGTTGACTTCGTGGCCTTCCGGGCGCTCGGTGCGGCCGGACTCGGAGGTCCCTCCCGCTCCGCAACCGCTCGCTCCGTGTGTGCTCGCGGCCTGGCCGCCTGTGCTGTCCCGCGTCAAATCGGTGTGCAACCAGCGAGGTTGAGCGGACCGTCGGTGTCCGGATCGCGTCCATCGAGCTTGCGGAACATAATTCATTACTCGTAGACTTCATTGGAGAGTGAATAATTCGCAGGACGCTGCCATCGGAGAGTGGGCGGCGGACCCAGGAGGGGAACATGGATTCGATTGCTGCGGGCCTGAAGACGACGGCCCCGCCCGACCAGGGTGACACCGGGAGCCCGGCACGCTGGGTGGTCCTTGCGGTCGCGCTGTCCGCGATCTTCATGCAGATGCTGGACACCACGATCACGATGGTCGCCCTGCCCTCGCTGCAGAGCGATCTCGGCGCCACCTTCGCCGAGATCCAGCTGGTCGTCGCGGTGTACTCGCTCGCGTTCGCCTGCGCCCTCGTGACCGGAGGCCGCCTCGGCGACATCTATGGCCGCCGAAAGATCTTCCTGATCGGCATGCTGGGGTTCACCATCGCCTCGGCGCTCTGCGGGGCGGCTCCCAGTTCGGCCTTCCTCATCGGGTCCCGGGTGCTCCAGGGCTTGTGCTCCGGCCTGATGTTCCCGCAGGTCCTGTCGATCATCCAGGTAACCTTCTCGGCGAAGGAGCGCCCCAAGGCGCTTGCCATGTACGGCGCTTCGGTGGGCCTCGGAACCGTGCTCGGGCCGGTGCTCGGCGGCTGGCTGATCGACATGGACGTCCTCGGTACCGACTGGAGGGCGATCTTCTACGTCAACCTGCCTGTCGGACTGATCGCCCTGTTCCTCGGCATGGCCAAGATCCCCGAGTCCTCGGCGGGAGGTGCGCGACGGCTCGACGTCACGGGCGCAACGATCCTGAGCGCCGGCCTCTTCAGCCTGATCCTGCCGCTGGTGATCGGCCGTGAGCACGACTGGCCGGGCTGGAGCCTGGTGCTTCTCGCGCTGAGCCCGCTGCTGCTCGCCGAGTTCTTCGTGTACGAGAACCGGCTGTCGAAGCGGGCCGACAAGTCCCCTCTGGTGCCGACCGGGCTCTTCAAGGAGCGGTCGTTCACCGTCGGGCTCCTGATCAGCGTGGTGTTCTTCGCCGGTATCCCGTCGTTCTTCATGACCTTCTTCATGACCTTGCAGATCGGGTTCGACTACACCCCGATCTCCGCGGGCGTGGTCAGCCTCGGCTTCGCCGTGCTCATCGCGGTCGGCTCCGCCCGTTCGGCGGCCGTTGTCCGGAAGCTCGGCACCAAGACCCTCGCGGTGGGAACCGGACTGCTCCTTGTCGGCATGGCAGGTGTGATCGGGACCCTCCACTGGGCCGGTTCGGACCTGCGCGGCTACCAGCTGATCCCCTCGCTGATGATTGCCGGACTCGGTGGCGGCTTCTTCCTCGCTCCGTGCACCGGGATCATCCTGGCCGGTATCCGCTCCCGCGAGGCAGGGTCCGCGTCCGGCATGCTCGCCACCGTGCAGCAGGTCGGCATCGCCATCGGCATCGCGGTCGCGGGCATCCTCTTCTACGGGCTGCTCGGCTCGAACGCCGACGATGCCAGCCGTTCGGCGCTGCCCGAACTGCGCCGCGAGCTCGCGGTGGCCGGGCTGTCCGAGACCGAGCAGGCGAACGTCACCGCGGCGTTCCAGACCTGCTTCCACGACCGCATGAACCAGAAGGACCTCACCGGAACGCCGGAGAGCTGCGCGCGCATCGAGGAGGAGATGGCGAACGGCCCCGCGCCGCAGGAGGTCAAGGAGAAGGTGCAGGACGCGGTGACCGGGACGGCGGTGCCCGAAGCGCGCAAGGCCAACTTCAGCGACTCCTTCGAGCAGGTCGTGTACTGGCAGATCGGCTGCTTCGGTCTCTCCTGCCTGCTCGTGCTCGCCCTGCCGAAGATCCGCCCGGAGGACGTCCAGGACGTGCCGGGAGGCGCCTGACCGGACCTGCCCGCGGGTCTCGGCACCATGACCGCGGCGGGCCGAGCGAAGCCCCGGCGAACGCTGCCGGGGCCGGGGACTGGGGGAGAGACACCACCCCCGGTCCTCTGTGCGTATCCCAACGCCCGCGCACCGTGCGGTGAAAGGACTCCGTGAACACCGTGAACACCGTGTTCCCGGTTCTGGCGCTCGGCGTGACCTCGGCCCTGGCTTATGCCGCCGCGGCCGTCGCACAGCGGGCGGCGGCCGCGCGAGCCGCCGATCGCCCGTCGTCGGACCCCGGCCGGGTGCGGGACGCCTGGCACGGGCCGCCGCGAGCTGTCGGCTCGGTGCGAGCAGGGGGCACCCCGATACCCCGCCGGCGCAGCACCCTCGTGGCGAGGCTGCGAGGACGCTCCGCCTCCCCACGGTCGCACGTGCCGGACGCCCCCGGCTCACCGGGCCGGGGTTCGAGGAGAGGTGCTGAGCGAGGGCGCCGAAGCCTTTCCCGCTCGGGTGTGTGGTGGGTCGCCCTGCTGCTCAACTCGCTGGGCGCGGTGCTGCATACGGCGGCCCTGCGCCATGGCTCGCTCATCGCCGTGCAGATGCTCGGCGCACTCACCCTTGTCGCGGCGCCTCTGCTGTCCGCGGCCATAGAGCGCCGCCGCATGACCTCCGTGCAGTGCGCCGGCACGGCCCTGACCGTGACCGGCATAGCCGGACTGCTCATCCTCACCCGCTCCGCCGAGGCGAGCCACGTGCTCGAACCGCCGGAGGTGGCGGGCGTCGCCGCCCTGACCGCTGTGGCTCTCGGCGTCGCGACGGCGGCGGCTGCCGCCGCCCGGCGGACGATGACCAGCAGCCTGTGGTACGCGGTCGCGGCAGGGGTCGCTTTCGCCACCGCGTCGGCCCTGACCCAGACGGCCGTTCTGCAGCTGACGGGAGAGGGCGCCCGGATACGGCTCCCGCTCTCGGCGGTGCTCATCGCGGTCGGCGTGGTCTGTCTGGCGGTCGTGGGCCTCGTCCTGTGCCAACTGGCCTACCGGGGCGGCCTCGAGGCTCCGCTGGCCACCCTCACCCTCGTCAATCCCGTGTTTGCAGCTGTCATCGGTGTCGTTGTCCTCGGGGACCGCTATGTCACGGAAATCCCCGGCGCGCTGGCCGCCCTGGCCGCGACTGTCGCGGCAGGGCGGGGCGTGTTCGTCCTGGCGCACACCGAGACGGTTGCCCCGGAGGGAGGACTAGGGTTTGGACAGCCGGTCGAAGTGCACTTCGAGGGCCGGCACGAACCAGTCGAGGAGTTCCTCGAAGTCGAGCGAGGCCAGCGGCTCGACCCGGAGGACGTACCGCAGCATCACGAGTCCGGCCAGCTGCGCGGACACAAGTGAGGTGAGGGCCGGTGTCCGGTCGGTCTCCTCGTGAACCAGCCGCCGGACACACGCAGCGAAGCTGCCCTCGATCTGGTCCCGGAAGGTTTTCGAGGTCGCCTCGTCCGACAGGCCGGTACGGTAGATCGCGATCATCGCGGGCCGGGTCGACTCGTCCTCCCAGAAGGAGAGGAAGGTTCGGGCGACCTGCTCACCGCGGTTCTCCACGGATATCTCGGTCCCGGGGTCCGTCAGGGAGTCGAAGAGGGCTGACACGTCGAGACGGGACGAGACCGAATCCTGGAAAACTCCTTCTTTGTTACTGAAGAAATGGTGGATCAAGGCCGGGTCGACCTGGGCCTGCTGGGCGATGCCGCGCATGGTGGTGCCCGAGTAGCCCTTGGCCGCGAAGAGTTCCAGCGCCGTGCTGAGGATCTGCTCCTTGGTGCTGGTCTGCCCCGGGCGTCGGCCGCCGCGGGGCGAGGGCGGCTGGACACCGTGGGCCCCGTCGCCCTTCGGGGCGTCGGCCTCCTCCACCCAGCGAGTCCCGTTTCCGGTGCTCATGGGCCCCCTTCGGGTATTAATTCATGTCTCGTGGAAATCGACGGTACCAGCATCCCAGATGGGATGACTCCCCGGTAGGGAGCATTCCGGCACCTCGCACGGTTGTCGAGAAGGCGTCGCTGTGGCGGTACGGCCGCTGGCCTGATCCGATCAGAGGTCCGCACCGGGACGGGAACGGGGCGACGGGCAGAGGTACGCAGCGCGGAGCCGCCGCCCCGCCGCTCTCGTATACGAGCGTGCGCGGGGCGACGGCTCCTGATCCGGAATTCCTTCAGCGACCCACGGGATCCCCTCAGGAATTCACGAGATTGTTTCAGTGGCCAGCGAATTCTCCTCGGGAACCCGCGAGTTCCCCTCTCACCGCTCGACGCTGGGCAGCACGGTGGCCCCTGGGGTGAGGACCCGCTGGACCATGTAAGGAGCCCTGCGTTTGGCCCACAGCAGTACCTTGATTCGCTTCAACGGAGTGAAGTTGTAGTAGCGATCGGTGGGGTCACCGAAGGCGAAGAGCGGTGGGATGAAGCAGGCGTTCCGCAACTGGCCGAAAATCCGCTCCGCCGCTCCGCCCGGTGCGAGGCGGTTGTCGGCGACCTGCCGCAACAGCCGTTCCATGTCGTCGAACAGCGCAACGAAGCCCGGGTAGACGGGGAACCACATGCCGGCGCCCCGGTAGTGCTCCAACTCCCGCCACCGGTCCGGTCGGCCGGAGCTGGCCAGGGCGTCATTGCGTGCCCGCTTGAGAGAGAGGGCGGCGAACATGGAGTGCAGCAGCCAGACCCGGCAGAAGGCGTTCCACAGCCGGAAGTCGGTCGTGGCCGTGAGTGCCGAGCGAAGCAGTCGGTCCCCGTGCTCGATCAGGGACGCCTGGAATGTCTCCAGCGCCCGGAAGTGCTCCGTGGACCAGTCGCCGTCGAGCGCCGCCGCGATGATGTGTGCCGCCGCCTCGTGGACGAGCTCCGCGGTCAGGGTGACGTCACGGGAGAGCGTGAAATCGCAGCGTACGGCGGAGCGGTCGAGGACGATGAAGCCTTTGCCGGCGGTGGTGTTGGCGCCGTACTGCCAGGGCTCCCCACTCGCCCAGGGACGTACCGCGGTGGCCTGCTCGAACTGCCACTCCAGATCCGGGAACTGACGTATCAGGTGGTCGAAGTCGTCCTCTGCCGAAGCCGAGCGCTGCGGCCACAGCTTGGCGTCGAGGCTCACCGCCACACTGGTCAGGGAGGCCTCGCCGCTCCGCTGATCCCCGAACGGGACGAGCTGGATCCATCCGCCGGGAAACACCACCTGGGTCGTACCGCCCGTCCACGGCGTCCCTCCCGCGCCGGGGTCCACCCGCTGCTCCAGCGGGCGCACACCCCGCAGATGCGCAGTGAGCACCCGCGACGAGTGACGGAGTGGACGCAGAGCAGGGCCCGTGCCCAGACGTTTGAGCATCGGCGCGTCCGGCCCGGACATGTCGACCACGAACGTGGCCCCGACCGCGCTGCCGTCGGCCAGCTCGATGGTGAACTCGCCTGCCTCGCCCCGCACTTCGGTGAATGTGGGGCGGCCCTGCGGCACCTTGCTTCCGTAGCCGACGGCGAGCCGGTGCACCCAGGCCTCGACGTCGGGGCGGTACAGATGCGACTCGCCGTGCTCGCCGGGCACGTTGAACTGCACCACCTGGTGCGGCCGTACGCGTTTGCCCGGCCGCGCGTACACGAAGCCGATGCTCCGCTTGACCCCCGAGGTCTTCCGGAGCTCCTCGGGAAGCTGCCCGAAGTGCCCGAGCGCGGACAGCTCCGGGATCTCGTAGCGGCGTGCAAGCAGTTCGAAGACCTCAGCGGTGTACGGGACCGTGGTCTCGCCCGCCGGGGTGCCGGCGTCGTGGGGCGAGTCCACGAGGACCACGTCGATCCCGGCGCGGGCCAGGATCGCGGCGAGCATGGAGCCGCCCAGGTGGGCGCCGAGCACGGCGACGGTGTGCCGCGCCGCGCGCCCGGGCGGGGGCGGCGGCCCGTCGGCCGGTTCGAAGGGCAGGGCGGACTCGGCCGCCCCCACCGACTCGGCGTCCTCGGCCCAGGACCGACCCGTCGTATTCACAGGACCTCGGGCTGCCGGTCGTTCCGCGTGTTCCTCCAGGGGCATGGGTCCGTCCTCCTTCATGAGCTCTTGCGGAACCGGGAGCGCAGGAAACCGCCGAGTGCGCTGGCGACGACCGGTCCGGTGTCCGCGGCCGCGGACCCGCGCCTGGCCCAGTGCATGGTGCGCAGCATGCGCGCCGGGTTGGGGTTGTAGAAGCGGTTCGCCGGGTCGTGCAGACCGAACGGCGGGGGAGCGTAGGCGTCGTCCTGAAGCAGGTCGAACAGCTCGCCCGTGGCCCGGTCGGGTGTCATCAGACCGGCCTCGACGTCCCGGCAGGCAGACCAGGCGGCGTCGGTGATCTTGTTGAAGCCGACGCTGGCGGGGAAGAGGGCGCCGGGGTGCGGCTGAGCCTCCAACTCCCGCCAGATCAAGGGGTCCTTGGTGCGCTGGAAGCGGACGAGGCCGTCCTGGGCGTTGAGCGTGCCGAGCACCGTCCCCAGGGCCCACATACGAAACGTGGCGTTCCACATTCCGTAGTCCCGGAAGGACGTGAAGGAGGACGCCACCACCTCGTCGTGGGCGCGTACGAGCCCCTGCTGCAGGGTCTCGACATGGCGGAACCGCTCGGCGGAGAAGTCGTCGTCCTTGGTCGCCTCGATGAGCCGCCAGGCCAGCGAGTTCACCACGTCCGTGGTGTTGGTCAGGCCGCGCGAGTACAGCGCGTCCACGAATCCCGCGGCGTGCGAGGTCAGGCAGAAGCGGTCGCCGACGACCTGGCTGGAGGAGTACTGCAGCCTGCCGGTGGACACCCAGGGACGGGCGGCCTTCGCGTGCTGGAACTGTGGGGCGACAGCGGGGAACCGCTCCAGGAACTGCGCGAACTCCTGCTCGGGCGGCAGATCCGTCTTGGGATGCTTGCGCGGGTCCAGGGTCAGACCGACGCTGCACAGCCGGTTGGTGGCGCCCCGGTGGTTGTCGAAGGGGATGACCCAGACCCAGCCGCCATCGAAGACATGGTGCAGGGTGCCCTGGTGCCAGGGGCTCGGGTTGTCGTGCGCCCGCCCGGCCGGGCAGTCGTCGTACGGGCGGACCCCGACCATGTGGGTGAAGAGGGTCCGCGAGTGAGTGCGCTGCTGCGGCACCTCGTCGCGCAGCCCGAACTTCTGCGCCAGCGGCGAGTGGTGACCGCTCGCGTCCACCACGTACCGGGCGCGGATGTCGGGCCCGTCGGCGACCGCGAGGGTGACCCCGGCGCCGTCCACATCGACGTCCGACACCCGGGTGTTCAGCCGCGGCACCGCGCCGTAGCGCACCGCGACATTGAACATGTAGGCGTCGACGTCCTGGCGGAACATGTGGGACTCGGTGGACAGTGCCACCGGGATCACGAACTGGTTGATCTCGTGAGGGTCCTGGGCCTGGCCCTCGCGGTGGTAGACGAAGCCGAAGTTGCGCTTCTGGCCGGAGTTCGAGGACACCTTGGAGCGCATGGTGGAGAAGTGGCTCAGGTGCGCGATCTCCGGCACTCGGTAGCGCGCCGCCAGGATCCGCAGCATCACGGACGTGTACGGGATGGTCGACTCGCCCACCGCGAAGCGGGGATGGGCCCCGGCGTCCACCAGGACGGTCTTCACCCCGTTACGGGCGAGGATCGCCGCGAGGATGGAACCGGCGATTCCGGCGCCCAGGACGGCGACGTCATGGACAGTCTCGCCGGGGCGGTCGGGTGCGGGCAGCGGTTGCATGATGCTCGTTCCTCCAGGGTGGGGGAGAAGGCGTGGTTCTTGGCCGTCAGGTCAGGTCTGCCGGCTGCTGTGGACCGGCCTCGTCGGGGGCCGGATACCTCTTCTCGAGCAGCCCTTGAAGGAAGGAGCCCCAGTCGATGCCGGGGCAGGCGAAGAAGTCACGGCTGTTGATGTCGAGGCGCAGATCGTCCCGGCAGCGACTGATGAGCTCCATCACCATCAGGCTGTCCAGGCCCATGTCCGCGAGCCGGGTGTCCTCGGTGAGGGTGCTCAGCTCCATCCGCAGGATCTCCGACAGCTGGACGCGGACGTACTGGTTCAGCTCGTCGAGGCGCTCCTCGCGGCCGAGGCCGATCAACCGGGCGGTCAGCGGTGCCAGTTCGGTGTCCTGTGCGCCGTCCGTGACGGGGGCGCTGCGTATCCCGCTGAGCATCGGCCGTTCACGGCGCGCCTCCATCAGGTCGCGGAACAGTTCCCAGTCCGCCGAGCACACCGTGCGGTTGGCGACACCGTCGACCACGGCCTCCCCGAGCAGCTCGAGCGCGTGCTCGGGGTTGAGCTGGTGCAGCCCGATGGAGCGCAGGAAGGCCATCACCGAGTCGTCCGCGAGTCCGGACGCGGCGCCCCACGGACCCCAGCTGACCGTCGTGGCGGCCAGGCCCCGGAGCTGTCGGAAGTGCGCGAAGGAGTCCAGGAACGCGTTGGCCGCGGAGTACCCCGCCAGGTGCTGCGAACCCCAGACCGAAGCGATCGAGGAGAAGGAGACGAACAGATCCAGGTTCTGGTCGACGGTGGCGTTGTGCAGCGCCCAGGTGCCGTCCACCTTGGGGCGCAGGCAGCGGTCGTACGTCTGCGGGTCGCTCTCCCGCAGGAACTGCGGCTCCGACAGGCCCGCCGCGTGCACCACACCGCGCAACGGCCTTCCGGACAGGCCTAGTTGGTCTGTCAGTGACCGCAGTGCGGTCTCGTCGGCCACATCGAGCGCCACCACGCGTACCTCGGCGCCCTGCGTCTCGATCCGGCGGACGCCGGCGATCTTGGCCGCCGTGGCGTCGTCGAGGGCCGGGTCGTCCCAGGCCGCGCGCTCCGGCAGGCCCGTGCGGCCGAGCAGGACGACGGCGCCCGCGCCGGTCCGCGCCAGCCACTCGCCCACCAGCAGGCCGAGGCTGCCCAGGCCGCCGGTGATGAGGTAGCTGCCGAGGTCGCTCAGGTGCGGTACCGGATGCTCCGTCCCTTCGTCGCCCGGGGGAACCGGCACCAGCCGCGGTACCAGGACCGCGCCGCCGCGACGGGCCGTCAGGTCCTCGGCGGTCCGCATCGTGATGAGCCCGGCGATCTGCTCCGCTTCGTCCGCCGCGCCCGCCGGGTCCAGGTCGAGCAGACCACCCCACAGCTCGGGGTGTTCCAGGGCGGCCACCTTGCCCAGACCCCACAACGGGGCCGTCGGCAGGCAGAATTCGCTCTGTTCGGGGCCGGTCCACTGGGCGCCCCGGGTCACCACCCACAACTGGGTGGCTGCCTCCTCGACGGCCAACTTCCGGGTGACGGCCAGAAACACGTGCTCCGCCCGCTCCCGGACCTGCTCCGCCGACGCGGCGTCGTACCCGGCCACCGGCACGTCCAGGCCGCTCAGCAGGACGAGATGCCCGAACGGCCGGCCGGTGTCAAGCGCCCGCAGGGCCGCGTCCACGGACGCCTCGACGTGGCTCACCTCCGCTCCGCGAAGGGTGAGTTGCTTGGACACGGCGCCCAGCAGGCCGGCGTCCGCGCCGGTCGCGGAGACGCCCGGGCCGTCCCCGCCGATCAGCAGGACCCGATCGTCGCGCAGGCTCCGCTCGGTGAACGTCGCCGGGTCGGCCTGCTGCCAGACCTGCTCCCAGACGGTCTCCTCGCGCGCGCCGCGCGGAACGTCCTGCGGAGCAGGCATCGTCGACCGCAGATGGACATGGCGCATCATGATCAGCACGCTGCCGTCGGAGCCCAGGATCTCCAGGCCGCCACGGAGCTCGCCGTCCTCCTCGGCCGGGTCCAGCCAGCCGTGGATGTAGCGGCGGGTTCCCCCGGGCGTCGCCGTGGGCGAGGGGGCCCCTCCCGCATCGGGTGCGTTCTGCGACTGGCGCAGCAGCCCGAGCGTGAGGTCGAGCAGAGCGCCCCGGGGAAGCTCCTCGGCGATCTGGTTGACTTCGGCAAGGACCTCGCCGGAGCCCTGGTAGACCTCGTTGAGGACCGGCTCGGCCCAGCCGGGAACCGCGACGTCGGCGGGGTCGACCAGCACGCACCGGGCCCGTACGGCGTCCAGATCGCCGTCGGAGGGACGTGGGTCCGTCGGACGGCGCACCAGGACCCCGCGGGCGTGCAGCCGCCAGCTCCCGCTCTCGGCGGACTCCACGCCGTGCCGCGAGAAGCACAGGAACAGGGAGCGGCCTTCGTCGTCCTGCGGCAGCACATAGACCCGTATCTGGGCCGGACGGTGCTCGGGGTCCAGGAGCAGCGGCTCACCCACCACGAAGCGGTCGACCAGCCGGGGCTGCGCGCCGGGGAGCTTCGCGGCGCCGGCCAGGGCCCAGTTGCAGAAGCCGCCCGCCGACACGGACCGGCGGCCGTCCGGGCCGGTCTGGACGAACATCTCGGACAGCTCGTCGAGTCGAGGCGAGAACGTGGGCGAGCCGGACAGCAGATGGCCCTCGAAGAGCGCACTAGGGGTGTTGTCGGCCGCGAGCTCCGGATTGCCGCCCGGGACCTCGTCGTTGAACCAGTAGCGCTCGCGCTGCCACGGATAGGTGGGCAGGGGGGTACGGCGCGGCCGCTCATCGCTGTGCACGGCGTTCCAGTCGACCGGTACGCCGCGGTGGTGCAGGGCGCCCAGCGCCTGGCCCACGATGTGGGCGTCCTCGCGGTCCCGGCGCAGCGACGGAATCCAGGCGACGCCGTCCTCGGGCAGGGAGCGGGCCCCGAGGCCGAGAAGCACGGGCGCGGGGCCGAGCTCCAGGAACGTACGGCAGCCCGTCTCGTACAGCGTGGTGACACCCTGGGCGAAGCGCACCGGTGCCAGGACGTGCTCGGACCAGTACGCGGCGCGCAGTTGCTCGGGGCCCCACTCCCGGCCGGTGACGTTGGAGATGATCGGATACTTCGGCTGATGGAACGTCAAACTCTCGGTCACCTTGCGGAATTCGTCGAGCATCGGGGCCATCAGCGGTGAGTGGAAGGCGTGCGAGACGGCGAGGCGGCGGTGCTTGACGCCGCGCTCGGCGAGCAGCCCGATCACCTTGCCCACCTGTTCCTCGGGGCCGGACAGGACCACGTCGGTGGGGCCGTTCACCGCGGCCAGTGCGACCTGCGGTACCGGTCCCGCTTCGGTGACCGCCGCGCGCACCGTCTCCTCGTCGCAGACCAGGGTCTCCATCACGCCGCCCGCGGGCAGCGCTTCCATGAGACGGGCGCGGGCCGTGACCAGGCGGGCGGTGTCCTCGAGCGAGTGCACACCGGCGACGCACGCCGCGGTGATCTCGCCCAGGCTGTGCCCGATCAGTGCGGTCGGGCGGATCCCCCAGGACGTCCACATCTTCGCGAGCGCGTACTCGACGGCGAACAGCGCGGGCTGCGTGAAGCCCGTGCGGCCGATGCGCTCGCTGTCCCCGTTGCCCTCCAGGACCGGGCCCAACGGCTCGTCGAGGTGCTGGTCCAGGGCCTCGACGCACTCGGCGAGCGCACTGGCGAAGACCGGCTCGGCGGCCGCGAGACCCGAGGCCATCCCGGCGTACTGCGAGCCCTGGCCGGTGAACAGCCAGCCCAGGCGGCGTGCCTTGGTGCCCGTCGGCGAGTGCGCCGTCACCTGCTCGGCCCGCTCGCCCGCGGCGAACGCGGCCAGTCCCGCGGCGAGTTGCTCGCGGTCGCCGGTCACGCTCAGCCCATGTTTCATCCGGGCCCGCCCGATGTGGGTCGAGTAGCGGATGTCCGACAGGGTGCGCGGATCCGCCTCCCGTACGGGGGCCTCGTACGCCGTCGCCATGGCGCGCAGCGCCTCCTGACTGTTGGCGCTGAGGGTCAGCAGTCCCATCCTGCGGGGCGTCCCCTCCCGGGGGACGGGCTGCGGTGCCTCGGTGATCACGGCGTGCGCGTTGGTGCCGCTGGCGCCGAAGCTGCTCACGCCGGCGATCCGGGGCCCTTCCGGCCAGCTGGTGCTCTCCGTGGTGATCTTCAAGTTGATGGCGTCCCAAGGGACTTGGGCGCTGGGGTTGTCCAGGTGCAGATGCCGGGGGAGCGTGTCGTGCTGGAGGGCCAGGACGACCTTCAGCAGACCCGCGGCCCCGGCGGCCGGCTCCAGATGGCCGATGTTGGTCTTCACCGAGCCGACCAACAGCGGCCGTTCGGCCGGGCGGCCGGCGCTGGTGACGGCGTTGAGGGCCTTCAGCTCGATCGGGTCGCCCAGCGGGGTGCCGGTGCCGTGTGCCTCGACGTAGGTGAGTTCGGCGGGGGCGACGCCGGCGTCCTTGAGCGCGGAGCTGATGACGTTCTGCTGTGCGGAGGGGTTCGGGACCGTCAGGCCGCTGCTGCGCCCGTCGTGCTCCGTCGCCACGCCGCGGACCACGGCCAGGATGCGGTCCCCGGCGGCCTCGGCCTCGCTCAGCCGCTTGAGCACGAACAGCGCGCCGCCCTCGCCGCGCGCGTATCCGTCCGCCGAGGCGTCGAACGTCTTGCACCGGCCGTCGGGCGACAGCGCGCGCAACTTGCTGACCAGCACGAAGCCGTACGGCGACAGCATCAGGTTCACCCCGCCGACCAGCGCCGTGTCGCAGGCACCGGACCGCAGCGACAGGACGGCCTGCTCGAGCGCCACGAGCGAGGACGAGCACGCCGTGTCGATCACCATGCTGGGTCCCTGGAACCCGAAGGTGTACGAGACGCGCCCGGCCAGGAAGCTCGGCTCGCCGATCAGCTGGTAGGCGTCGACGTCCGCCATCGCGCCCTTCTGCTGACGCATTCGCACGTAGTCACTGGTACTGGCGCCGAGGAAGACCCCGACCCGGCTGCCCTCCAGGCCGCTCGGGGGCAGGCAGGCGTTCTCCATGGCCTCCCAAGCCAGTTCGAGCACCAGGCGCTGCTGCGGGTCCATGCCCGCCGCCTCACGGGGCGAGATGCCGAAGACGGTCGGATCGAAGGTGTCCACCGGCCCGTCGAGAAAGTTCCCTGCCAGCGTGTACGCGGTGCCCGGGTGGTCGGGGTCCGGGTTGTAGAAACCGGCGACCGAGTGCCGTTCCTCGGGGAACTCCGAGGTCGAGTCGCGGCCGTCGGACAGCGACTGCCAGAACTCCGCGGGTGTCGCTCCACCCGGGAGCCGGCAGGAGAGACCGATCACCGCCAGTGGCTGTGGCTTCTGAAGTTCCTGCACCCGTGCGCGCAGGCTGCGGATAGTGCCGAGGGAGTCCTTCAGGCGGCCGCGGAGGACATCCTGGCTCGCCTGCCCGGGCTGGCTCTTCGTCATCGGTTCTCCTCAAACCCAAGCTTCAGTGAGTCGGAGATCTCCGACTCCAGCTGGCGTAGCAATTCGTCGTCGTCGAGGTCGTCCGCTCCGCCGGGATCGTCGTGCTCGCCCGGGTCCGTGGTGGCCATGGGCGTGGAGCCGGGATCGTCGGCCGGATGTCCGAGCAGCTCAAGGAGGTGCGTGCTGAGCGCCAGTGCGGTGGGGTGCTCGAAAGCGACCGTCGAGGACAGCTCGGTCTCCAGCTCCCGGGAGAGCTTCAGCCGCAGCGTGAGAGACATGACCGAGTCCATCCCGAGCTCGAAGAAGCCGTGCTCGGCCTGGAGGTCGTCCTCCGGCAGGCAGAGGACCTCGGCGACCTGGGCGCAGACCCAGTCGAGCATCCGGTCGCGGCGCTGCGCGGGGTCGAGATCGCCGAGCCCGGCCACGAAAGCCGTGCCGCCGCCGCGCTTGGCGACCCCCAGGACCGCGCGGAACAGCTCCCGGTGCGGGGCGTCGGCGAGTGCGCTCCCGAACAGCTCCCAGTTGACGTCGGCCACGCACGCGTGCACCGTGTTGTCCCAGGCCAGCAGGTCCAGCGCGGTGACGAGGTCCTGCTCGCGCAGTGGTGCGACCCCGCTCGCCTTCAGCAGTAAAATCGTCCGTTCGTCGAGGAGCCGGCTGCCTTCGAGAGGCATCAGCTCGACATGCGCCACGGGCAGCCCTGAGGCCCTGCGCCGCGCCGCCAGCGCCCGCAGCGACCAGTCGGACGGGGCGGCCGCGCCCGTGATCGCACCGCCCCAGGTGCCCGGCACGGAGCCGAGGAGGACGAAGAGGCGTACGGGGTCCTTGGCGGTGAACCGATGCAGCAGCTCGGCTGTCTCGGCGCGGTTCGACTCGGCCCGCAGGGCGGCGTCGGTGGTCTCCTCCAGCGGGGTCGCCGCCCCCGGAGCGCCCGCGCACACCACCCCCGCGATTCCGACATCCGCCCGCAACTGCTCGATCAGCTCAGCCAGTTCCTCCCGGGAGCCGTGGGTGCGCACGGTGCGGATCTCGGCGCCCAGGGCGCGCCAGGCGGCGATCCGGTCCTCATGGGCCAGCCGTTCCTCGCCCGCGGGCTCTGTGTCGGCGAGCACGATCCTCCGGGCACCTGCACCGACCAGCCAGTCCACCGTGGGGGGAGCCAGAGTGCCACCCGCGCCGGTCACCAGATGCCAGCGGTCGGCGGACAACGCCCGGTGCGGGATCAGGTCCGGCGCCTCGGCACGGATCAGTGACCCGACCTGGACCGAGGAGTGCTCCACACGGATGTGCTCATCTCCTGGAGCGCGTAGCAGTCGGCTGACAAGCGTGCGCAGTTCCTCGGCGCTGCCGCGGCTCAGGTCGACATGCCCGCCCCACGCGTCCGGCCGCGTCATCGCGAGAGTGCGGCCGAGTCCGGCGTGCGCCCCCTGGTTGCCGTCGGGGAAGCCCTCGTGGCCGGTGGGCAGCAACGCGTTCCGGGTGACCAGCCAAAGCCGTGGCGCTGCGCTCTCGGTGTTGGCCAGCGCGGCGGTGAGCGCGGTGGTGACGCGCCATCCGTCGGGGCGCGAGTCGAGGTCCTCCAGCGGCCACAGATCGCAGATGCCGGTGGTGGTCTCGTTGGCGTGCACCGCGAGGAGCGTCTCCCACGCCTCGCGGTCGGCCGGGTCCAGCGCGAGATCGTCGTCACCCCCGCCACCGCGTGCCGCGCCCAGCGAACGCACCCGGCGCACCTCGCAGCCCGCGGCCCGTAGCTCCTCGGCCACTGTCCCCGCCAGATGCTCGGTGTCACCGCACACCAGCCAGCGCGTCGCCGGCGCGACGTCGGTGGCGTCACGGTCGGTCGGCCGCTGCCCCGCGGGGCTCCAGACCATCCGATACAGCAGGCCCTCCATCCGGTCCCGGTCGGCGTCGGGCCGGGCCGGGGGCGGGGAGGCGGCCAGGCGGAGCCCGGTCAGCTCCACCACGGCCCGTCCCGCGGCGTCGAGTACGGTCACGTCCGCTTCCGGCAGCTCGTCCGCACCGACGCGGACAGGGCCCCGGTACACCCGTACGGTGCCCTCGACCGCTGCCCTGCACCGGACCGACGCGACGGCCGCGGGCAGTGACTCCCCGCCGGATGGTTCCGTGCGCTCGGCCGAGCCGTCCGCGACCAGGCGCAGCGCCAGACGCAGCAGATCGGCGGGCAGTCGATGGCGGGAGGTGCCGTCGGGCAGTTCCACGGTCACTTCCGCGGCCCCCGGTCCACTGCCGGCCGACCGCACCCCCAGTGCGGGAAAGCCGTCGGCCAGCGTGGCCCGGAGGGGCTCGTCGTCCACGACTGCGGTGAGGTCGACGGCGTTCGACGGCGCGGCGCCCGGCGCCTGCACGGCTGCGCTCAGTGCCGGATCGGCCGGGGCGTCCGCGGAGAGCGAGCGCAGCAGCACGCTGCCCTGTCGCGTGTCGACCACGGCCTGGAGCTCGGCCCTGCTGTCGCCGCCCGTGCGGGGCGGCGTGCCGAACCGGACGTCGTCGAGCGCCGGCGCCGGGGAGCCCGTCGCCGCGGCGCTGCACAGGGCCGCCTCCAGGAGCGCGGCCGCCGACACCGTCGTACGGGATCCAGCCGCGGAGATCTGCCAAGGGCTGCGGGTGCCGTCGACCGACACCGGAAGCAGCGCCGTCCACGACGCGGTCGCCGGCCGCACCGGCGCCCCGACCAGGGAGCCCGACGGGGCGGCGCGGTCCACCGGCGGATCCGGCAGCCAGTGCTCTTTTCGCTGCCACGGATAGGCGGGCAGATCCACGACCGTGCGACCGGGACCGGCGAACGCCGTCCAGTCCACCGGGACGCCGTGCGCGTGCAGGGCGCCCAGGCAGGCCAGCAGAGAACCCACCTCGTCCTCGTCGCGGACCAGTGAGGGCAGCACGAGCGGACCGCTCACCCCGGCCTCCGCCAGGGACTCCTCGGTGCCGGACACCAGCACGGGGTGCGGGGACACCTCGACGAACACCCGGTCCTGCGGGTCGTCGACCGCGCTCACCGCGTCCTGGAAGAACACCGTGTCGCGCAGATTGCGGCCCCAGTACTCGGCGGTGAGCGAGGAGCCCGGTACCTCGCCGCCTGCCACGGAGGAGTACACCGGGATACGGGTCTCGGAGGGCACCAGATGCGCGAGCCCGGACACCAGCCGTTCCCGCAAGGGCTCCATCAGCGGTGAGTGCGGGGCGACCGGAACCTTGATGCGGCGGACGAACACATTCGCCTCGGCCAGCTCCTGGGTCAGTTCGTCGAGGGCGTCGAGGTCCCCCGCGACCACGGTGGTGCGCGGGCCGTTGATCGTGGCGATGCCCAACTTGTCCTCGTACAGGACCAGATACGGCGCGAGTTCCTGCCGGGGCAGCCCGACGACGATCGAGCCACCGGTGCCGATGATCGTGTCCAGGAGCCGCGAGCGCAGGCACAGGATCTCCGCGGCCTGCGCCAGGGTCAGTGCCCCGGCGGCCCACGCGGCGGCGACCTCGCCCATGCTGTGCCCGACGACCGCCTCGGGCACCACGCCCCAGCTGCGCCACAGCTCGACCAGGCCGACCTGCACCGCGAAGATCAACTCCTGCGGGATGCCCTCGTCGAACGGGCGGCTGTCCGGCTCACCGCGCAGCGAGGCCAGCGGGGACCAGGCGATCCACTTGCGCATCTCCTCCTCGCAGCGCAGCACGGCACCCCTGAACACCGGCTCGCTTTGCAGGAGTTGGCGTCCCATCCCGGGCCACTGGGAGCCGAACCCGGAGAAGACGAACACACAGGAGCGCTCCAATTCCGCCGAGCCGGCGAGTACCCCGGGGTGTTCCTCGCCCTTCGTCAGGGCGCGCAGGGCCGAGCGGACCCCGACGAGGTCCTGGCCGACCACGACGGCCCGGTGGTCCAGATGGCTGCGGCGTACGGAAGCGGTGTACGCGAGATCGGCGAGGGTGTGCGCGTCGTCCGACTCCAGCAGCGTCAGGTACTGCTTGGCGGCGCTGGGCAGTGCGAAGGCCTGGGCGGCGGAGAGCGGTAGCGCGAAGCGCGCCGGGGGCTCGGTGTCCGCCTCGCGGGGGGAGCGCGGTGCGTCCGGCGGCTCGGCGACCAGTACATGGGCGTTCGTACCGGTGAAGCCGAAGGAGCTGACTCCCGCGATCCGGCGCCGCCCCTTCTCAGGCCACTGCTCGCGGCCCTCGGCGATCTCCAACTTCAGCTCTTCCCAGGCAACTTGGCTGGTCGGCGCGGTGGTGACCCCGATGTGCGGGGCGATCCGCCCGTGGTGCACCGACAGGACCGCCTTGATGAGACCGGCCATACCGGCGGCGGCCTCCAGGTGCCCGATGTTGGGCTTGGCCGAGCCGACGAGCAGGGGCGCGCCGTCGCCCGCCCCGGGACGCAGGGCCTGCGCGAGGGCGCGCAGCTCGATCGGGTCGCCCAGCGGGGTTCCGGTCCCGTGCGCCTCGGCGTAACCGACGTCATGTCCGGACAACCCGGCCTGGTCCAGGGCCTGTTGGATGAGCGCACGCTGAGCTGTGCCGTTCGGCACGGTCAGACCACTGCTTGCGCCGTCCTGGTTCACGGCGCTCCCGGGCAGTACGGCGTAGACGCGGTCGCCGTCGGCGAGCGCGGTGGACAGCCGCTTGAGCACGACCGCTCCGGAACCCTCGCCGCGCAGATAGCCGTCGGCCGCCTCATCGAAGGTGCGGCAGTGGCCGCTGGGGGAGAGCGCGCCGCCGGCCGAGACGGACACCGGGATCACCGGGCTGAGGATCACGTTGACGCCACCGGCCACCGCGAGGTCGCTCTCACCCTGGCGCAGGCTCTGCATGGCCAGGTGCACCGCGGTCAGGGAGGAGGAGCAGGCGGTGTCCACCGCCATGCTGGGTCCGGTCAGGCCGAGGAAGTAGGAGAGCCGCCCGGACGCTCCGGCGAAGGAGTTTCCCGTGCCGTAGTAGAGGTCCACGTCCTGGAGTTGGCTGCCGACGTGCTGGGCGTGGTCCGAGCTGTTCATGCCGACGAAGACGCCGGTCGCGGAACCGCGCAGCCGGTCCCTGGTCGCCCCGGCGTCCTCCAGGGCCTCGTAGGCGACTTCGAGGAAGAGCCGGTGCTGCGGGTCCAGGCTGCGCGCCTCACGCGGTGAGATCCGGAAGAAGGCCGCGTCGAAGCCTCGTACGTCGTCGAGATAGCCGCCGCGCAGCGAGGTCATGGTGCCCGGCGTCCACGCGCCGTCGGAAAGGAACGCCTTGCCGTCCCAGCGGTCCGACGGCACGTCACGGATGACCTCGCGGCCGTCGAGCAGCAGGCGCCAGTAGTCCCGCACCGACGGACTGCCGGGGAAGCGGCAGCTCATGCCGACGATGGCGATCGGGTCGGCGGCCGGGGCTGTTTCGGGTGCTGTGCCCGGTGCCGAGGGTGAGGCGGTCGCCGGTGCCGGTGCCAGTGGTGAGGCGGGTGCCGGTGCCGGGGCCGGTGGTGAGGCGGGTGCCTCCGGTGCCTTCCGCGCGGCGATCCGCGGCAGCAGATGGTCCACCAGGTCGTCCAGGCACGGGCGTTCGAAGGGCATGGAGAGCGGGATCTCCATGCCGAGTCGCGTCCCGAGGCGGTCCACGAACTCCACGATGCTCAGCGAGTCCAGGCCGAGATCGGCGAAGCCGCGCCGGGGAGAGATGCGCCGGCCCGGGTCCTGGCCGAGGATCTCGCCCAGGATCTCGGACGTCTGCCGCATCAACGTCCTGCGGTCGCGATCGGTCCCGGCCCCGTCGGCCGGGACCGAGGCCGCGTCCGCGGCGTTCCCTGTCCCGTCCGCCACGGCTCCCGCAGGGGGATGGAGCGGGGCGGTGGCGGACGGGACGGCTTCCCGGTCGGCCCCGTCGGGGGTCGGGACCGTGACACGGGAGTCGTCGGCGGAGCCGGAGGTCTCCGCCGGGGTGGTCGCGGGGCCGCCGGTGGGCGTCCCGCTCAGGTCGAGTTGGTGCGCGGGTCCCAGGGGCCTGCCTGTCGGATCCAGCAACTGCACGGAGAGCCGGGCCGGTGCGGGCCCCGCGTCGGGGACCGCGCCCGGGACGTACTGCGTGCCGGGGGACACCCCGGGCAGCCAGAACGACTCGTGCTGCCATGGGTGCCGGGGCAGCTCCGTGAGACGGCCCGGGATCAGCTCGGCCCAGCGGACATCGGCGCCCGCGCAGTGCAGTTCGGCGAGAGAGGCGAGTAGCACCGCGGGCCCGTCGGCGTCCCTGCGCAGCGAGCCGACCGCGACGCCCTGGCGCCGCAGCGACTTGAGGGCGTCGGTCAGGGGTCGTACGAGAGTGGGGTGCGGGCCGATCTCGACGAAGTCGGCGCCACGGTCCTCAAGCAGGTCCCGCACCGCGGGCCAGAAGCGTACGGGGCGCAGCACGTTGGCGGCCCAGTACGTGGCGTCGAGCAGGGCCGGGGGCTCGTCCGGCCAGACGGTGGACACGAACGCCTCTGGTGTGGGACTGGGCGTCAAGTCGCCCAGTTCGCCCAGGAGTTCCTCGGCGAAGGGAGCCATGGCCGGACTGTGGAACGCGTAGTCCCCGGGTAGGAACCGCGTGGTGACGGAGCGCTCGCGCAGCAGCGAGGCGATCGCCGTCAGATCTTCCTCGGATCCGGCGAGCACCGTGGAGTTCGGCCCGTTGACCGTCGCGACGGTGACCGCTCGGCCGGTTCCGGCGACCGCCTGCAGGGCTTCGTCCTCGGACAGCGCCGCCGCGAGCATCCGCCCGGTGCCCGCGGCGGCGCTCATGATCCGCCCTCGCCGGATGGCCAGGCCGAGGGCGGTGGCCAGGTCGAGCGCGCCGGTGAAGCACGCGGCCGAGATCTCGCCGAGGCTGTGTCCGACGACCTTGGACGGCTCCACCCCGCGGGCGCGCCAAACCTCGGCGATCGCCAACTGCAGTGCTACGAGCGCGGGTTGGGCCAATTCGGTGGCAGTGAGGTCGCTCTCGCCGAACAACTCGCGCAGGCCGGGGAGACCGGCCTCGCGCAGCAACGCGTCGCTGCGCTCCAGACTGGCGGCGGCGACCGGCTCGCGATCCCACAGGTCCAGGCCCATACCGCGCCACTGCGAGCCCTGCCCGGAGAAGACGAAGACGGTCCGGTGGCGCCGCCGGGGCTCGGCGGTCCCGGTGATGGTGCGCTCGTCGGGGTTTCCCCCGGCCAGCTCGCGCAGCGAGGCGCGCAACTCCTCGGCGTCCGCGCCGATCACGGTGGCCCGCGCCTCGTGGTGGGTGCGCCGGAGCGCCGCGGTGTGCAGCACGTCATCGAGGGAGCCGAGGGTGTTGGGCGGCCGTTCACCGCTGAGGTCGAGGGCGCCGGCCAGGTCCCGCGCCCGTTCCTGGAGCGCGGCCTCCGTGGAGCCGGACAGCAGCAGCACCCGGGGTGAGGCTTCTCGCGGCGCCGCGAGAGGCTCGGGCTCCGGCGGGGCGGAGAGCAGCAGATGGGCGTTGGTGCCGCTGAGACCGAAGGCACTCACCCCGAACAGGGTGTCCTCGGTCGCGTCCAGTGGACTGGCCTCGGCCGAGATGCTCAGGGGCCCGTCGGCCCAGGGTATGGCCGGGTTGGGGGTGCCGAGATGCAGTTGCGGCGGGACCACCCGGTGCCGCGCGGTCAGCACGGTCTTGATCAGAGCGGCGACACCGGCGGCGGCGTCCGTGTGCCCGAAGTTGGCCTTGTGCGAGCCGATGCGGAGCTTGCGCCCAGGGTCCCGGCCGGGCCCGAACACCTCCGACAGCGCGAAGGCCTCGATCGGGTCCCCGAGCGGTGTACCGGTGCCGTGCGTCTCCACATAGGCGACCTCGTTCGCGCCGGCGTCGGCCCGGACCAGCGCGTCCTGGATCAGGGACTTCTGCGCCGAGGCGTTGGGGACGGTCAGGCCGGCGCTGCGGCCGTCGTGGTTGAAGGCGCTGCCGCGGATGACCGCGAGCACCCGGTCGCCGTCCGCGAGTGCGTCGTCGAGCCGCTTCAGTACGACGACGCCGCACCCTTCACCGCGTACGATGCCGTCCGCGTCGGCCGCGAACGGCTTGCAGCGCCCGGTGGGCGACAGGGCCTGCACCTTGCTCATGAAGATGGAGAGTTCGGGGGCGGCGAGGACGTTGACGCCGCCCGCGAGCGCGGTGTCGGCCTCGCCACTGGCCAGGCTGCGGCAGGCCAGGTGCACCGCCACCAGGGACGAGGAGCACGCGGTGTTCACGGAGAGCGCGGGCCCGTGCAGTCCCAGGGTGTAGGCGACGCGGCCGGGGGCGAAGCTGAACTCCTTGCCGCTGGCGTAGTAGGGGTCGATGCCCTTCACGCCGCGGGTCTTGGAGTGCAGCAGGGTGTAGTCCATGCCGAGCATGCCGAAGAAGACGCCGGTGCGGGACCCCGCGAGGCCGGGCTTGGTGAGCCCCGCGTGTTCCAGTGCCTCCCACGAGACTTCGAGCAGGAGCCGCTGCTGCGGGTCCATCTCGCGTGCCTCACGGAACGAGATGCCGAAGAAGTCCGCGTCGAACTGGTCGAGCCCGGGCAGGACACCGGCGTAGCGGCAGTACCCGGTGCCCGGCGCGGACCCGTCCTCGCTGATGTACTCGGGACCCCATCGCTCAGGGGGGATCTCCCCGATCACATCGACACCGTCCCGAAGTACGTGCCAGAAGGAGTCGAGATCGACCACGCCTCCCGGGTAACGGCACCCGATGCCGACGAGTGCTATGGCCGGATCGGTGGTGATTCCGTTGCGGGCGGGCATGGATCCCCCTCATGGAGTGCGGCGGACGAACTGGTGACGAGAGAAGCCCGGGTGGCGGGAGGGGCGTCCACGCCACCCGGTCGTGCCCGGCAGCGGACCGCTGCGGTGTAGGTGCCTGGCCGGCCGGCACCGGAGCCAGGGCTCAGAACTTGGCCGCGGCGGCAGGGGCCCTGAGGGTCCCCAGGTACTTGTGCCACAGGTGGTCCGGGTCGTTCTCCACCGCCTCGACGATCTCCCGCATCGCGGCGAGGGCCTTGGGCTCCCCGTCGTACACATCGCCCTGAAGCATCTTGAGGACGTCAAGGCGGTAGCGCGGGTCCTGGACGAACGCCGTGAAGAGGATGTTGAGTCGGTAGTAGATCGAGATGAACTCGTACCAGTTGGAGACGGCGCTGCGAAGTGTGCCGACGTAGGTGTCGAACCGCTCCTTGCGGAAGTCCCCGGCCTTGTGGGCCGCAATGATGTCGGTGGCCGCCAGGCGGGCGCTGTTCAGCGCGACGCTGACACCGCTGGAGAAGATCGGGTCGACGAACCGGGCCGCGTCGCCGATCATGAGGAGCGAGTCGTCGGAGACCTTGGTCATGGCGTAGCTGTAGTCGCCCTCCGACTTGAAGGGCTTGACCCGGCGGGCGTTCTTGAGGGCGTCCTGGAGCGGCGGACGGCTGCCGATGGTGTCCCAGAAGAAGGTCTCCAGGTCGTTCTTGGCCTCCTTGAACCGCGCCTTCTGTGTGACGACACCGATCGAGGTGATGGTGTCGGTGATGGGTATCTGCCAGACCCAGGTGTCCTCGAGCGGCAGGAAGTGGATGAAGATGTAGTCCGACTGCTCCTTGTTGACCGCGAGGGCCTTGCGGTCGAAGTCGTCGAACCAGGTGTGCACCGCGTACTGGTTGAAGACCGGGTCGGGCTCCTTGACCTTGAGCTGGCTGCCCATCATGGTGCGGCGGCCGCTGGCGTCGATGACCATGCGGACGGGGACGCCGACGGACTGGTTGCCGACCTTCGCCTGAATGACGGGGCGATCCCGGTCGGAGAAGTCGACGCGGTTGACGCGGACGCCGTGGTAGACCTTCGCGCCCAGGCTCTCCGCGTGCTGCAGCAGGATCTGGTCGAACTTCCCGCGGTCGACGTGGAAGGTGTGATCGCGGTCGACGCCGGCCTGGTCGCGCTCGCTGAAGAGGACCTCGGCGGCGCGGAAGTCGTGGTCCAGGCCCTGGAAGCCCATGTGGTCGATGTCCCGGTCCTCCGCCGAGGTCCAGGCGGCCCCGTACTTCTTGGGGAAGCCGGCGGCATCGACCTTCTCCATCGCTCCGGTCTCGATGAGCACGGGGGTGGTGGCCGGGACCAGCGACTCGCCGACGTGCTCGCGCGGAAAGGTCTCCGATTCGAAGACCACCACGGACAGACCCTCCTTGGCGAGGTAGGAGGCGGCGGTGGAGCCCGCCGGGCCGCCGCCGATGATGCCGATGTCGTAGTCGTAGTTCTCGGATGCCTCAGACAACGTGATCTCCTGTCGCGAGTTCGGTGGGAAGCGCGGGACCGTGTCCGCTGGTCAGTGGATGGGCGTGCGAAGGGACAGCAGCAGGTCGGTGATGCTGTCGAGGTTCTGGAAGTTGGTGCCGGTCAGCTCGGTCGGCGGGATGTTCGTTCCCAGCTCGTCCCGGATGAAGGTGAGCAGCTGAGCGGTGTTGATCGAGGTGAGGATGCCCCATTCGAGCAAGGGGGTGTCCGGGTTGATGCCCTGCGCGTCGGGCTCCGACAGCAGTCGCTCCCTGATGAACTCGGTGAGCTGGGCGATCAGTTCGTCGCGGGCACTGGCCACGCCGTACCTCCTGGAGATGCGTTGACGGGCAGGTGTCCCGCCGGGCGTTCAACGGTTGTTGATTTCAACGCCTGATGATGTCATTTCCCGATGAACTCTACTAGTGTTGAGTTCATCGTCAAGAGGCCAACTGGATGCGACAGCGAAGCGGTTGGAGATTCGATGACCCGAGCACGGCACGGCCCCCCTCCCGGAGAGGCGCACATCTGGGCCGTCCCCGAACCCGGCCCCGGGCCGCGGCGCGAAGCGGTGGTACGGCGCTGCGTCGAACTGCTCTCACCGGATGAGGTACGGCGCTGGCGGCACGTCGTTCCCTCGCAACGGGCGCTGTACGCCTCCGCCCATGCCGCGCTGAGGGCCGTCACCGCCGCCTACAGCGGGCGTCCCGCAGACCGAATCGCCTTTGTGCACGGGCGGTTCGGCAAGCCTTATGTGTCCGGCGACCCGGGCCTGCGGGTCAGCCTGTCGCACACCGACGGCATGTCCCTCGTTGCGGTGAGCCGTGACGGTCCCACCGGAGTCGACGTCGAGCGGATCAAACCCCTCCGGGATCCGGCGGGACTGCGCCGCCAGGTGCTCTCCGAATGGGAGGCGGCACGCTGGCCCGCGGACTGCGAAGACGACCTGCACAGCGGTCTGTTCACCCACTGGACCTGCAAGGAAGCCGTCCTCAAGGCGATGGGCAGCGGGCTGACCGGCGACCTCACCGCGGTGCGGGTGACTCCCGGCGCGCGGCGTCGCGGACGGGTCACGCTGCACGCGGTTCCGGGTGCCGCCGCCAGGTCCTGGACCCTTCAACTCATCGACGTCGGACCGGAGTTCAGGGCCGCCATCGCGGTCGCGGACGGTGGCGAGGTCATCCGCCTGTTCACACTCGCCCCCGGTGAGCGGCCGGTGCTGCGGCCGCCCCTCACTGCCCCTCGTACGATCCGTGCGTTCCTCGACAAGGAGACCCAGTCATGAAGGTGAGCTCGCCCGGACCGACCACCGAGACGTCCGCGACCACGACCACCGCCACGACGCCCGCGCCCGCCCGCCAGAGCCGTCCGACGCTGCTGTGCCTGCCGCACGCGGGCGGTGCGGCGCGGGTGTTCGCGAGCCTGGAGGCCGCGCTGCCGCAGACCACGAACACGACCCTCCTGGAACTGCCGGGCCACGGCGCCAGGATGGCCGAGCGGGTGCGCGACGACTTCGGCGCGGTCCTGGAGGATCTGATCCGAGGCTCAACCGCGCACACCACGGGGCAGTACGTGCTGCTCGGGCACAGCATGGGCGCGGCGTTCGCGTACGAGCTCGGCCGCTACTGGAGCGCCCTGGGCCGTCCGCCGGCCGCCGTCGTCGTGGTCGGCCGCAACGGCCCCACCGCTCGGCGGATCCTGCCGGACATCCACACCCTGGAGGCCCCGGCGTTCCTGGAGTCCGTACGCCGCCTCGGCGGCACCCCGCCGCAGCTATTCGACCACCCGGAGCTGGTCCGGCTGTTCGTCCCTGCGCTGCGGGCCGACTTCACCGTCTCGGAGACGTACGAACCGCTGCCCGGCCCGCCGTTGGACTCCCCGCTGTGGGTGTGCGCGGGCCTCGACGACCCGATGGTGGACGACGCCGGTCTGCGCGACTGGGAGAACCACGGCGCCGGCGACGTGCTGATCGAGTGGCTGCCGGGCGGCCACTTCCTGCTCGACGACCCCGCGTTCCACGCGTATGTGGCGGGAGTCCTCCAGGCTCTGCCGAAGCCCGGAACCACGGGCTGAATCCGTCGTTCACGATCCATGATCAGCACCGGAGCAGCTCCAGCGCGACGTGGGCGGTCATGAGCTCAGCTCATGACCGCCCACGGACACTGCACTCCGAAAGCCGACGGGGTCAGGCCGCCGGGTGGGTCCTCAGTTCGGAGAACTGGGCGCGCCAGTAGGCCAGAGGCACGCGGGTCGTGCTGACGTCGCCGTGCACCAGGCGGCCGATCAGCACCTGGTGGTCGCCCGCCAGATAGCTGCTTGTCAGGACACACTCCGCGGACGCCACGGTGGACTGGAGCAGGGGGACGCCGGTGCGTTTCCCCGGCGTCCAGGGCACGCCCTCGAACCGTTCGGGCACCGGCGACGCGAAGGTGCGGGCCGTCTCGGCCATGTCGGCGGAGAGGAAGTTGACGGCGAAGGCCGAGCTCTGATGGATGGCCTCAAGCGTCGCGCTGGGCTGCTTGACGCAGGCCAGGAGCAGCGGCGGAGCGGCGGAGACACTGCACACCGCGCTGCACGTGAGGCCGCGCGGTTCGCCGTCGGCCGTCAGACTGGTGACGACGCTGACCCCGGTGGGCAGTGAACCCATCACGGAACGGAAGGTGTTGAGGTCCACCTGGTCCAACAGGAGCTCGGACGTGCTGAGTTGTTCAGGCATTTCCAGATCCTCGTCTCTGAGGCCGAGGCGGGTCAGGGCCGCGGAGTTCATCGGGCTTCACCGTGGGGCGATGGCGGCGATTTCGCTCGCCAGGGCCTGACGGTCCGTCTTTCCGTTTGCGGTCAGGGGTAGTTCGGTGACGACATGGACCGCGTCGACCACCATGTAGAGGGGTAGCCGGTCGGCGCATTCGCGCTTGAGTTCAAGGAGCCCCGGGCGCTCGGTCCCCTCCGGCACCACCACGGCATGGATCTTGGCCTCCAGGCCGCTGCCCACCACCAGACACGCCGCGGCGGCGACCTTGGGGTTGGCGGTGATCGTCGCCTCGATGTCGCCGAGCTCGATCCGGTGCCCGCGCACCTTGACCATGTGGTCGCGCCGCCCCACGTACTCCAGCATCCCGTCGGGCCCCATCCGGCCGATGTCACCGGTGAAGTACGGGCCCTTCTGCGGCTCCCGGCCCCAGTAGCCGAGCATCACGGTCGGGCCGCTGACCACGATCTCCCCCTCGCGCGAGCGCGGCGGGTGCAGCTGGATGCGGTCGCCGGAGACGGCGGTGCCGATCGGCAGCGGACGGGTGCTGCCGAGATCCCGGTCGGTGACCTCGTAACTGGTGCACACATTGGTCTCGGTCGGCCCGTACCAGTTGAACATCCGCACATCCGGCCACGCTTTGCGCAGTTCGTGCACGTGCTGGATGGGGAAGGGTTCACCGGCGAAGACGCAGGCGCGCAGGGCCGCCGGGGGCTCACCGGCGAGCAGTTCTCCCCGCTGCATCATCAAGGTCAGCGCGGACGGCACCGAGTACCAGACGGTGATCTGCTCGCGGTGCAGCAGCGAGCCCAGCTGCACCGGGTCGTACGCGAGTCCTTCCGGGACCAGGAGGACGGAGGCGCCGGCCAGGAACGCCGCGTACAGGTCGAAGACGGAGAGGTCGAAGTTGAACGGCGCGTGGTTGGAGAGCCGGTCCTCGGCGGTGACACCGACCTCGGCGGCCGCCCAGCGGACGAAGGCGAGTGCGTTGCGGTGGCTGATGCAGACGCCCTTGGGCTCACCGGTGGAGCCGGAGGTGTACAGGATGTAGGCCGGGTCGTCGGGCTCGTTCTTGTGGACGGGCGGCGCGTCCTCGGCGGAGGCCTCCTCGCGTACGGTCTCGAAGGAGGCCAGCGGTACGGAGTCGTCCCAGCCGTGGTCCGTGGCGCGGCGGATGCCGTCGGCGTCGGTCACCACCACGGCGGGTGAGCAGCTCGCGGTGATGCGCTGCACCCGGGCGGCCGGGTTGGCGGCGCTGATCGGCACGTAGATGGCGCCGACGCGCAGGGCGCCCTGCATCAGGGCGATGGCGTCGAAGGTCTTGTGACTCCACAGCACGACCCGGTCGCCGGGCCGCACACCGCGCCGGTGCAGCGCGGCGGCGTACTGATCGGCGCGGGAGTCCAGCTCCCGGTAGCTGAACACTCCGTGGGCCGAGCCCACGGCAGGGGAGTCGGGCGAGCGCCGGGCGGAGTCGATGACGAGCTGGTGGAGCCTCACAGGCCTATCTCCTTCACTATCAACTGACGCTGGATGTCCGAGGTGCCCGAGAAGATCGTGCTGGGGACGGCATCGCGCAGCGCGGCCTCGATGCCGTCCTCCCGCAGGTAGCCGCGGCCTCCGAAGACGCGGACCGCGTCGGCGGCGGACGCCAGTACGCCCTCGGACACGGCCAGCTTGGACAGGGCGATCTCCAGCACGGCGGAATCGCCCTGGTCCATGGACCAGCAGGCGCGGTACAGCAGCAGCCGGGCGCTCTCAAGGCGCAGCTTCATGTCCGCGATCCGGTTGGACACCGACTGGAACTCGCCGATCCTGCGGCCGAATTGGCGGCGCTCCCGGGCGTGCGTCACGCACTGCTCCACGAGCCGGTCGAGCAGTCCGATGTAGAGCGCGAACAGACAGGCCCGCTCCCAGCCCATGGAGTGCTGGAAGATCGCCGCGCCCCGTCCGACGCCGCCGAGAACGTTCTCCTCGGGCACGAAGCAGTCCTCGAAGGTGATCGCACCGGCCGGGCAGGAGTGCATCCCCATCTTCTCGTAGGGCTGGCCCACGACGAGCCCGGGCGTGTCCCGGTCGACGACGACGCCTGTCACGCCGAGGAACCCCGCCTTGGGGTCGACGGTCGCGTACGCCACGTACACATCGGCGGCGGGGCCGTTGCTGACGAAGCTCTTCGTGCCGTTGAGCAGGAGACCGCCGTCGACCGGGGTCGCGATCGTGCCGAGCCGCGAGGAGTCCGAGCCCGCGTCCGGCTCCGTCATCGCGTTGCCCGCGATCAGCCGGCCCGCGGCCAGCTCGGGCAGCAGCCGCCGACGCAGGGAATCGCTGCCGAAGCCGTCGATCGGCACGGCGCAGGCGAAGGTGTGCGCCGCGGCGCCGAACACCAGGCCGGTGTCGGCGCAGCCGCGGCCCACCGCCTCCACGACTCGCGCGGTGTCGAGAGCGCCGAGGCCCTGCCCGCCATACTCCTGGGGGAGGCAGGACCCGAGCATGCCGATCTCGCCGAGCCGCAGCCAGTCCTTGCGGGTGTAGAACCCGTGCCCCGCGCCGGGCGGCGCGGGGAAGGCGGCTCGGGTCGCGTCCAATACCTCGTCGTAGCGGGCCTGTTGGCCCCCGTTCCAGCCGAACTCCACATCTGCTCCTGGTGTACGGGGAAGGGTGCCGCCCTCCCTCATCGGATCGCTGGTCAGTGCTGGTCGGGGAGGTGGCGCAGATTCCGCGGACCGACGTAGCGCAGCCGCGGGTGGATGCGCCCCTGCTGGGCCCGCTGTTCCTCGACGTGGGCGAGCCAGCCGGGCATTCGGGCGGCCGCGAACATCGGGACGAACAGGTCGGTGGGCATACCGAGCAGGTGATAGATCGCGGCGGCGTAGCAGTCCACGGTCAGATAGGGGCGGGGCCCCTTCGAGGGGTGTGCCGCGGCTCGTACCGCGTCCAGGACCTGCAGGACGTGATCGCTGCCCGGGCTCCCGTGGAAGCGCCGGGCGGCTTCGCGCAGCGGCCGGACCCTGGGGTCCTCCTCGGCATACGCGACCGGCCGGTTCCGCGCGGCGGAGGCCTGGTCGGCCCGTCCTCGCAGGTAAGCGGCGGCGCTGTCCGGGTTGTCGTCCTTCCGGGCCAGGTCGATCACCTGGGGGGCGGCGCCGCCGTGCAGGGGGCCGGTGAACGTAGCGAGCGCCACGGTGATGGTGGCGAAGGTGTCGGCACCGGTGCCGGCCGCGACCCGGGCCGCGAACGCGGAGGCGTTGCAGCCGTGTTCGGCCTGGAGGACCAGGCAGAGGTCGACCAGCTGCACGCGCTCCGGGTCGCGGGGCAGGCCCAGCATGTAGAGGATGTTCTCGGCGTGCGAGAGCTCCGGAGCGGGGCGCGGCAGTCGACGCCCGGCGCGGGCCGCCTGCTGGGTCGCGAAGATCGTGGGGATCCGTGCGACCAGGCGTTCCCGCAGGTCGATGTGGGCGGCCGGGTCGGCGTCCGCCTCCGCGGCGACCCCGAGTGCGGGGACCGCGGTGCGTAGTACGGACGAGGCACCTGCGCCGGCGTTGAGCACGAGGTTCGTCGAGACCATGGGCGGCAGCTCACGGGCCGCGGCGAGCCGGGCGCGGAAGGCGCTGAGCTCCTCTGGGTCGGGCAGCCAGCCGCGGATCAGTAGATGAACGACCTCCTCGAAGGTCACCCTGCCGATCAACTCCTCGATGGGATAACCCCGGTAGGACAGCCGGCCGCGGGCCGGGTCCACCTCGGAGATGCCTGTCTCTCCGACGACCACGTCGGAGATGTCGGCCTGCGGGTCGCCTGGGAGACGCTCCCGTTTCGGGGCGGGGATCGTGACGCCGGGCAGCGCGGGGGCGATCGCCGACGCGTCCGGCGGGGCCTGGATGTGTGACAGCTCGGCGAGCCGTCCGTCGTAGAAGTCACGGAGCTGGCCCACGGAGTCGATGTGCTCGATGAGGCGGTCGTCGAGAGTGGTGCCCAACTCGTGCTCCAGATGGACCTGGAGCTCTACGGCCGTCAGGTCGTCCCAGCTGGCCACGGCGCGGAGCCGCAGCTCGTCGCCGATGAACTCCGACGGCATGTCGAGGACACGGGAAAGCGTGCTGATGACGGGGTGCACCCGGGCCATCTCCTTGTCTGTCCGTCGCGTCTCCTGCTCGCGCCGGCGCGAGCCGAGCGACGTGGGGGTGGGGTGTGGCGTCACGGACCCGGGTCGGGCGGGTCGGTTCAACCGGCCAGATCCGGGGCCTGGGCCTGCCCGCCGGCCGGTTCGGGCACCCGCATCACGGAGGTGGCGGGGGCGGCGGGGTTGCGCGGGGGGACCAGATCCATCCGCGTGCGCGGAAACAGATACGGGAGCAGCGGGCCGGTCATGGCCGTGGTGATCAGTGCCATGAGGACCATCTCGGTGAAGAGCGTGTCGTCGAGCACCCCCAGACTGAGACCGACGCCAAGGATGATCAGCTCGGTCAGGCCCCGGGTGTTCATCAGGACACCGACGCCCGTCGACTCCCGCCAGGAGAGCCCGAAGGACTTGGCCGGCAGGCCCGCGCCGAGCATCTTTCCGATGATGGCGGCGGAGAGGATCAGGGCCAGTTCGCCCCAGGCGGTCACCGACATGGCCGCGACGTCGACCGAGAGTCCGGTGACGATGAAGTAGACGGGCAGCATGAGCTCGCCGGCATGCTGTAACGGGCGCAGCATCTTCTCCTCCAGCAGGGCCTGCGGCTTGCGGGGCATGACGAGGCCGAAGGCGAAGGCGCCGAAGATGGGGTGGATGCCGATCTTCGAGGTGGTGTACGCCGAGAGCAGCAGGCCCGCCGTGACCAGCGTCGCCAGGTAGACCCCGGTGCCCCGCCTGGACACCCGGGCGACGGCGCGGGCCAGTAGCGGACGCACCACGACGATCATCACGGCGCCGTACCCGGCCGACATCCAGAGGGTGTCGGTGAAGCCGGAGGGCCCGGACGCGGTCACGATCGCCACCACGCCGGCCAGCAGGCACCAGGCCAGGGCGTCGCCGAACGCGGCGCTGGTCAGGGCAAGCGCGCCGACACTGGTACGGCTGAGGCCGTTGTCCTTGAGGATGCGGGCCAGTACCGGGAACGCGGTGATCGACATGCTGACGCCCAGGTACAGGGCGAAGGAGAAGAAGGGCACTTCCTCCCCGTCGACGCGCGAGTGGTTCTGGTAGAGGACTGCGGCGACGGCCATGCCGAGCAGGAGCGGGAGGAGGATGCTGCCCGCGGTGACCCCCGCGACGGAGCGCTTGCCACGGCGCATCGTCGACCAGTCCAGCTCCCATCCCACCGTGAACATGAAGAGGAGCAGGCCCAGTTGGGCGACCATGGATAACAAGGGCCTTGCCTCGTCCGGAAAGAGACGTTGCGTCAGGTCGCCGGGAAGCAGTCCGAGCAGACTCGGGCCCAGGAGGATCCCGGCGGTGATCTCGCCGATGACGGCGGGCTGACGAACACGCCGGGCAAGGTGGGCGAGGACCGTCCCCGCGATGAGGATGCCGGCGATGCCGGCGATGGCGGTTGCCTGGAGAGCTTCGGCCTGGTGCGGCTGCGTCACGGCATCTTCCTTCGGCATCGGATGTTGGACAATTCACTACACGCTGAACTCAACTGTTGATGAGTTTTACATGTGGAGTGGCGCTCGTACAAGGGGCCTCGGGTGGGACGTCCGCCCGCCCGGCGGGGCTTGCGGGGCTTGCTGAGGTCCTGGCTTCGTGCAAAACTCCTTCCCTGTTGAGTTCATTGAGCGTTGAGTTTCTGTCGAGTGTGAACGCGGAAGGCGGTGCCTGACCATGCGTGAACTGGTGGAGGTGATCGAGTCCCCGGACTCGGTGCCTGCCGATGTGGCGGCCCTGGGAGTTCCCGAATCCTTCCGGGCGGCCGTTCTCCACAAGGAGGAGGCGGGGATGTTCGAAGGCGTGGAGCTGCGTGACCGTGCGCCGGCCGATTCCATTCACATCCAGGACGTGCCCACCCCGGCCCCCGGACCCGGTGAGGTCCTGGTGGCGGTCATGGCGAGCGCCGTGAACTACAACACGGTGTGGAGCGCCCTGTTCGCGCCGGTGCCCACCTTCGCCCTCCTCGAGCGCTACGCGCGCATCGGCGGCCTGGCGGCCCGGCACGACCAGCCGTACCACGTCATCGGCTCCGACCTGGCCGGCGTTGTCCTCAAGTGCGGTCCCGGCGTGCGGCGTTGGGGCGTCGGTGACCGTGTGGTCGCGCATTGCGTCTCGGTCGAACTGGAAGACGCGGAGGGCCACGGCGACCCCATGCTCGACCCCGAGCAGCGCATCTGGGGATACGAGACGAACTACGGCGGGCTCGCCGAACTCGCCCTCGTCAAGGCGACCCAGTTGTTGCCCAAGGCCGAGCACCTCACGTGGGAGGAAGCCGCCGCGCCGGGCCTGGTCAACTCCACCGCCTACCGCCAGCTGGTCACCCGCAACGGCGCGGGCATGAAGCAGGGCGACAACGTCCTCGTCTGGGGCGCCGTCGGCGGCCTCGGCTCGTACGCGACCCAGCTCACGCTGGCCGGCGGGGCCACGCCGATCTGCGTGGTTTCCTCACCCGAAAAGGCCGCGCTGGCACGCCAGTTGGGCGCAGAGCTGATTATCGACCGCAACGAGGAGGGCTACCGCTTCTGGCGGGACCCGCACACGCAGGACCAAAAGGAGTGGCGCCGACTCGGCTCCCGTATCAGGGAGTTGACCGGCGGTGAGGACGTCGACATCGTCTTCGAACACCCCGGCCGGGAGACCTTCGGCGCCTCCGTGTACGTCGCCCGGCGCGGCGGCACCATCGTGACCTGCGCCTCCACGGCCGGCTACACCCACGAGTACGACAACCGCTACCTCTGGATGAGCCTCAAGCGCATCGTCGGTTCCCACTGTGCCAACTACCGCGAGGCGTGGGAGGCCAACCGCCTGATCGCCAAGGGCCGGATCCACCCCACTCTGTCGCGGACGTACTCTCTCGACGAGGTCGGCCGGGCAGTCCAGTCCATTCACCGCAACGAACACCACGGCAAGGTCGGGGTGCGGTGCCTCGCTCCCGCCGAGGGTCTGGGCATCACGGCCCCCGAGTTCCGCGAGCCCCGCGAACAGGCCATCAACCGCTTCCGTACGACGTTGCCGCGGCCCGTGGCCCGCGACCTCAGCGGGGTGGCGGCGTGAGCGGCCACCCCGAAGCGGGCGGCCATCAGGACGTACTCGGAGTCGTCGGGCTCGGGACCATCGGCTGTGCGCTCGCCCGCAGGGCCGCGCTCGCCGGACTCTCCGTCATCGCACTGGAGCCCCGCGTCGAGGCGCGCACCCGGATACGGCAGCTGTTCGACTCCTCGGTCGTGGACGGCCAGATCACGGAGGAGGAAGCGCTCCGGGCGAGCGGGCGTATTCGGCTCGCGGACCGTTGGGAGGAACTCAACGCGGCCGACGTCGTGGTGGAGGCGGTGCCCGAGCGCCGCGACACCAAGGTCGAGGTGTTGCGCGCGCTCGACCGGGTCTGCCCGCCCGAGACCGTCCTGGCCACCAGCGCCGCCGCCCTCTCGCTCAGCGACCTCGCGGCGGTATCCGGCCGCCCGGGACGGGTCGTCGGCCTGCATCTGGCCCTGCCCACGGCCGGCCTCGCGGAGATCGGCCGCACCGTGATGGCCGACGAGTCCGCCCTCAATCGTGTCCGCGACGTGGTGCGAGGCATGGGACTGCGACCGGTCACCGTGGGCGACCGGGCAGGGCTGATCTCCACGTCACTCCTCTTCGGCTTCCTCAATCAGGCTGTCACGATGTACGAACAGCGGGTCGCGGGACGGGACGACATCGACGCCGCGATGCGGTTCGGCTGCGGGCTGCCCATGGGGCCTCTCGAACTGCTCGACCTGATAGGCGTGGACACCGCCTGCGACATTCTCGACGTCCTGTCCGCGCGGTGGGGCGAGCCCACGCTCGAACCGGCTCGGCGGCTGCGCCACATGGCACTCGCCGGACTCCTCGGCCGAAAGTCCGGCCGCGGCTTCTACGACTACCGGGAGGGCGTGCACCGCACCTCGGGCCCCGGGCGGAAGTCGCCGGGCCGGTCGCCGATCCGCACGGTCGGCATCGTCGGGAGCGGCACCATGGCCACCGGTATCTCGGAGGTCTTCGCGTCCGGCGGCCTGGCCACCGTGCTCGTCGGCCGGACCGAGGAGCGTGCCAGGAGTGCCCGGGACTCGGTGGCCGCGTCGACGGCGCGGGCCGTGCGGCGTGGCAAGCTGACCGAGGCGGAGCGCGCGACCACCCTGGAACGGCTGACTCAGAGCGGCGATCCGGCGCTGCTGGCCGACTGCGACCTGGTGATCGATGCCATCGCGGAAGACCTGGACGTCAAGAAGGAGCTCTTCGGCAAGCTGGGCGCGCTCTGCAAGCCGGGCGCGCTGCTCGCCACCACCACGTCCAGCCTGCCGGTGATCGAGTGCGGCCTGGCGTCCGGGCGTCCCGAGGACGTACTCGGGCTGCACTTCTTCAACCCGGCTCCGCTCATGCGGCTCGTCGAGGTGATCCCCTCCCTCCAGACCTCGCCCCAACACGTGCAGGTCGCACGGGAGTTGTGCCACCGCCTCGGCAAGCACCCGGTGCAGTGCATGGACCGGCCGGGCTTTATCGTCAACGCGCTGCTCTTCCCCTATCTCAACGGGGCCGTACGGCTTGCCGAGAGCCACTACGCCACCACCGACGAGATAGACGCCGTGATGAAGCTCGGGTGTGGCTATCCCCTCGGCCCCTTCGAACTGCTGGACATCATCGGCCTCGACATCTCGCTGAGCATCCAGCGCGTGCTGCACGACGCCGACCGCCATCCCGGTTCCGTCCCCGCGCCCCTGCTGGGGCACCTGGTGGCGGCCGGGCGGGCGGGACGCAAGACCGGAGCCGGATTCCGGGTGTACCGCTGACGGATCGACACATGGAGGCAGCACATGAACAGCACAGACTTCGACACAGTCGCTCCGGGACGCCAGGCCGACGCCCTCGCGTGGGTCATGCTGGCCGAGTTGACCGGATGCCCCGAAGTGTTCTGGAGTGGGATCGCGACGGATTCACCCGGGCTGGTCGAACCCGCGCCGCGGGACGGAGGCGACCGGTGATCACCACGGCGACCCAGGCCACGGCCACCGTTCGAGGCGCGGCCCTGGCAGCGCGGGACGCGGCCGTTCGGCTGGCGGCCACGACCGGCACCCAGCGGGACTTCGCACTGACCGCGCTCGCCGGCCGGCTGGCCGAAGCGGCGCCGCGCATCCTGGCGGCGAACGAACAGGACCTGGACGCCGCCCGGACCGCCGGGCAGTCGGCCACGGTTCTGGACCGCCTGACCGTCTCCCGGCAGCAGCTCGAAGGGCTCGCGGAGACGGTACGCGCACTGGCGGGCGAGCCTGACCCGGTCGGCGAGGTCGTGAGCGGCTCCGTCATGCCCAACGGCCTGGAGGTACGCCGGATCAGGGTGCCCCTCGGAGTCGTCGGCATGATCTACGAGGGACGCCCGAACGTCACCGTCGACGCCGCGGCGCTCTGCCTCAAGAGCGGCAACGCCGTGCTGCTGCGCGGCTCATCGACCGCCCGGCGCACCAACGCGACCCTCGTCCGCGTGATGCGGGACGCCCTCGCGGGCACCGCCGTACCGGTCGACGCCCTACAGCTGGTCCCCGGCACGACCCACGCCTCCGTGCACGAACTGATGTCGCTGCGAGGCCTGGTGGACGTTCTCATCCCGCGCGGCGGGCGGGACCTGATCGAGGCGACGGTCCGGCAGTCCGCGGTCCCGGTCATCGAGACGGGCGTGGGCAACTGCCATGTCTACGTCGACGAACACGCCGACCTGGACAAGGCGTTGGCCGTTCTGCTCAATGCCAAGACCCAGCGCCCGTCCGTCTGCAATGCGGTGGAGTCCCTACTCGTGCACGAGGCCGTCGCACCCGCCTTCCTGCCCCGGGCCCTGACGGCACTGGCCGACCACGGAGTGACCGTGCACGGGGACGAGCGGGTGCGCTCCTTCCACGAAGCGGTGGTGCCCGCGGGCGAAGAGGACTGGGAACGCGAGTATCTCGCCCTGGAAATCGCCGCCGCCGTGGTCGGCTCACTGGAGTCGGCCATCGACCACATCCGCCGGTACGGCAGCGGTCACACCGAGGCGATCGTCACCGACTCGCAGACCGCCGCGCGCCGTTTCGTCGCGGCGCTGGACACAGCGGTCGTGGCCGTCAACGCCTCCACGCGCTTCGCCGACGGAGGGGAGCTCGGGCTCGGCGCCGAGCTCGGTATCTCGACCCAGAAACTGCACGCGCGCGGGCCGATGGGCGTGACCGCGCTGACCACCACCAAATACGTCCTCGTGGGGGACGGGCACATCCGGGGCGGAGCCGCCGTCCCGCGGCCTTAGACAGGAGGTCCGGTCGTGTACGTACGCATCAATACCGAGGCGAAGCCTTCCCTGTGGCTTCTGGACGAGGACGAGTCGGCGAAGGAGTCGCGGCTGCGGCTTCTCTCCTCGGTGATTCCGACTCCTTGGCTCGCTCTCGCGGGCGTGGAGGACGATCCCGCGGAGCGGCACATCGTCCGGGGCATCGACTGATCCGGAGCACGACGATCCGACTTCGGATACGCCAAAGGGCGTGCACCGGTGGCGAGTTGACGGAGTGTCGGCAACTCGCCACCGGTGCACGCCCTTTGCCGCAGTACCGCACCCGGCAGATCCGGGGGACCTGCCGGGGCTGAGGCTTCCGGTCAGAGCGGGGGCTCGTCGTGGGCGCCTCGTGCGAAGGACCCCGCCGAAGCCGGCAGCGGGACCTCGTGCGGGATCTCGTGCGGAACTTCGTGCGCGGGCCGGATCCGGATGCTGACGCGCCGTCGCAACGGCAGGCGGCGGGGCGGAAGCCCGGCCTTCGTGGCGTTCGGCAGCAGCACGAGGTCGTCCCGGTGCACCACCTCGCGCTCCGAGCGCCCCAGGAGCCGGGACAACTCCTGGACATCGAGACAGGCCAGGCCGCGTGCGATCACCCGCCCCGCCTCGTCGAGCAGTTCCACCGCGTCGCCGACGATGAAGTCACCCTCGGCCCGAGTCACCCCGGCCGCGAGGAGCGGTCCTTCGCCTCGCGAGAGCAGCCGGACGGCGTCTGCGTCGAGGCCGATCACGCCGCGTGGGCTGCTGGCGTGCTCCAGCCAGAGCAGGTGGTCGGAGGCTCGGTTGCCGGTGCGGTGGAAGAAGGTGCCGGTCTCACGTCCGGCCAGTGCGTCGGCGGCGTGCCGCGCGGCTGTGAGCACCACGGGGATGCCCGCGTCGGTGGCGATCCGTGCGGCCTCCACCTTCGTCACCATGCCTCCGGTGCCGACGCCCGAGCTGCCCGCGCTGCCGATCTCCACGCCCACCAGGTCCTGGCGGCCGCGTACTTCCCGCAGCCGCTGTGACCCCGGTCGGCCGGGGTCCCCGTCGTAGAGGCCGTCGACGTCCGAGAGGAGGATCAGCAGATCGGCACGGACCAGATGCGCGACGAGGGCGGCGAGCCGGTCATTGTCGCCGAACTTGATCTCCTCGGTGGCCACCGTGTCGTTTTCGTTGACCACGGGCACCGCGCCCATGGCGAGCACCTGCCCGAGTGCACGGTAGGCGTTGCGGTAGTGGGCCCGGCGGCTGATGTCGTCCGCGGTCAGTAGCACCTGGCCGACCCGTACTCCGTGGCGGGCGAACGAGGCCGTGTAGCGGGCGACCAGGAGACCCTGCCCCACGCAGGCGGCTGCCTGCTGCCTGGCCAGGTCGCGTGGCCGCCGAGTGAGCCCCAGGGGTGCCAGGCCCGCGGCGATCGCGCCCGAGGAGACGAGGACGACCTCTGTGTCCGCCGACCGCGTCCGCGCGAGCACGTCGACCAGGGCGTCCACCCGGTCCGGGTCGAGGCCGCCGGCGGTCGTGGTGAGAGACGATGAGCCGACCTTCACCACGATCCGACGGGCCGTCAGGACATCGGTGCGCAGCCGTGGTTCACCGGTCGGCCCGGCGTGCCCGTTTGCGATCACCAGAGTGCCGGGACCGACGGGGCGAGGGTTCCGGGCAGGCGCCGGGGCATCTCGCGCAGCAGCGCGTGTACGGTCTCCACGACGAGGACGGGCCGCTCGTACGGCAGGTCGTGGCCCTGTCCGGGCACCGTCTGCAGCACCGCGCCCGGTATGTCGTCCGCCAGCCTTCTGGCCTGTGCGGGCGAGGTGAAGCAGTCCAGGGAGCCGACCAGGATCCGGGTGGGTACCAGGGCCAGTGCGCCGAGGTGGCCGGCGCAGTCGTGGGTGGTGAGTGCCGAGTAGAACTCGGCGACCGTCGTCGCCGGTATGTCCCGGAAGGCGCGGGCGCCCGCGCGGGCCGTCTCGGTGTGGGGTCCCGCCCCGAACACCGCGCGCCACAGCGGGGCGGTGGTCGGGTGCGAGAGCGGTCCGGTGAGCAGTCGGTGCACGGCCCTGGCCGAGCGGGGCGAGCGCAGCAGGCCTTCGGCGACCCGCTGCTGGGCTTGGACGCGGCGGCGTGCCGCCGGGGTGCCGGCCATCACCGAACCCACCTTGTCCAGGCAGGTCGAGATCAGGCCCACGCCGGCCAACTCGACTCCGGGCAGGGCCGGTTGGCGGGCGGCGAGCTGCTGGATGGCCATGCCTCCCATCGAGTGGCCGATCACGATGACGGGGTTGCCGTCCGAGGCCGCCTCGGCGAGGACGAGAGCGAGGTCGCGGCCGAGGAGTTCCATGTCGAGTACGGCGGTGCCCCGGGTGGATCCGCCATGGCCGCGCTGGTCGTAACTGACGGCCCGCAGAACCGGGAAGCCCTGGCGGGGGCGGGTCAGCGCGTCGATGTGCGGCCGCCAGTCCTGGGCGGACCTGGTCCAGCCGTGGCACAGCAGCACGGTGGCCGCGGCGTCGGGATCGCCGTGCGTGTAGACGGCGATACCGGCGCCGTCGTCGGTGGTCACCGTGCGCACGAGACGGCGGGGTTGCCCGAGGGCGAGGGCCGTCATGATGTCCGACCACGGTCGGTGGTGACCGCCCAGGCACTGGGTGCGCAGGCCCTGGGCGCAGGGACCTCGGGCGTGCGGACCCGGACGTAGGCGGACGCGAACTCGGCCGTCCGCAAGGCCTGTTGGACCTGGCTGAAGGTCAGTCCCAGTGCGCCGGCGATCCGTGTGGCGCCCCAGCCGTGACGGTGCAGGAGCCACGCGTACGCCGGGCGTTCCCGTGCGTGCGGACTGATCCGCCTGCCTCCGTCCGCCAGGAAAGCGGCCAGCGCGGCGCTGATCGCGTCGAACGTGCCGGCGACCCGGAGCAGCTCGCGGCGCTCCCGTACGGTGAGCCCGCCCCAGATCCCCGTGGTCTCCTCGTGTGACAGTGCCTCGCGTAGGCATGGCTCGGCCACCGGGCAGCGAGCGCACAACTGTTTGGCGGCCGCCTCCCGTTCGGTGTCGTCCGTGCCCCCGGCGGGCGGGAAGAAGGTCTCGGGATCGGCATCATGGCAGGCCGCGTACTCCACCCAGGAGTCCGTGCCCGCGCGGTGGCGCACCGGTGCATGCATGACGGTCTGCCCTTCCTTGGCGAAGAAGTGGGCGGTTCCCGGGTCGAGCCTAGAACTCAACGGGCAGTGAGTTCAATAGGTGTTGAGTTTTTTTGACGGCGACCCGGCGATGAATCCGGGTGTGACCATGAGGTGTGTGGATGGCGCCCGCCGGTAGATTCCACGCTTGTTGAAATACCCTCTTGCTGGCGCCAAGTTCCGTGGAGTACCGTCGAGTTGTCTCGATCTGCCAGGCCCCGAGCGGGCCAAGGAGAGTGCCGACGGACGAGCTCAGGGCTGTTGCCCGGGCGCCCTACCGGCCGAAGCGCTCCGAAGGCGGAGAGCCGAGTCTCGTGCTCTTCATTGTCATGCGCCATCGAGTTCGATGTCCTTCATCAGCGCTGTACAGCGCTCCCAACGGGGGAGCACACGGTCATGCACCGGGGGGTGTTTCGCGTGCGCAGAATTCCATGGCCACAGCGGCTGAACGGGCCGGACCGTCGTCACCCGGAGCCCGTCATCGCCGGCCGCCGGGTGCCGCTCCACCTCGAAGCACGGCCTCGTGTATCAGTTCGCCACTGTCCGAGAGCTCTTGGAGGTCCCATGCCTGTCGTCACCGCACCTGTCGTCGCTCTGCCCCGCTATCTGGTGACAACCGACGAACTGCTTGAGCACATCACGGAGTTGTACGGGGAGCATCCCAGGCTCCCCGAGGTCCAGCGCGTGATGAGGGCCACCACCGTGCGCAGCCGCTGGTACTCCCGGCCGCTGACCGGGCAGTTCCGCGAGAGCGGCAGTCTGGCGGAGCGGGCGCGTGAACATCTGAAGGACTCCCTCGACCTGGCGGAGAACGCCGCACGCGGAGCGCTCTTCGAGGCCGGCCTGTCGCCGGGCGATGTCGACGCTCTGGTGGTCATCAGCGCCAGCGGTCACACCATGCCGGGGCTCGACATCCCCTTACTGGAGCGGCTCGGCCTTCGTTCCTCGGTGCGACGTCTGCCGGTCACCCAACTCGGGTGCGCCGGAGCGGTGTTCGGCATCGCGAGGGCCATGGACCTGGTGACCGCCCATCCGCATGACACGGTTCTCGTGGTGTGTGCCGATGTGTACAGCCATTATCTGCACAGCGGCGACGTCGGCATGGACGGCATGATCTTCAAGGCACTCATCGGCGACGCGGCCGGCGCCTGTCTGGTCAGGGCCCATGCTGAGGGCCCTCGTATGGAACTCGTCGACTCCTGGGAAACCGTCCACCCCGGCAGCCGCCACATCGTCGGAACCACCATCGGCAACGACGGCCTCCACGCTCACAACTCCCCCAAGCTGCTGGGCGCGATCCGGGGCGTCATGCCCGCACTCCTCGAGTGGCTGGAGAACACCGTGCCCACCGGTACGGATGCCATGCCGCAGTTCGTCGTGTCCCACACCGGGAGCCCCAGGGTTCTCGACACGCTCGTCGAAGGTCTGGGGTGCGCCCCGGAGATGGTCGGCCTGGCCCGCGATTCGCTCCGTGAACTGGGCAACCTCGGTTCCGCCTCGGTCCTGGAAGTTCTGGAGCGGACCTTCGCCAAGCCTCCCTTCGACGGTGCCCACGGCCTCATGCTCACGGCCGGCCCGGGTATCTCCGTCATGGCGGTGAAGGGCATCTGGAGGACCGGCGACTGACGGTCGCGCGTACGAGGTGCGTGCCCTGCGCCGCTGACTCGTACGTGGGGTGTACCGGGGAATTCCGGCTCGGAGACTACCCGGTACACCCTTGTCGGACTGCCGGCCGATCGCGCTCAGGTGGAAGGTCAGTCTGCGTTCCGCTTGCCGGACCTGCGGGGCTCCAGCGTGGTGGACAGGCGCAGTTCCAGCGCGGGCACCACCCAGTTGAGGAACTCCTCGAACTCCATCGTGGCCAGCGGGTGGATCCGGAGTACGTAGCGCATGAGGGCCAGTCCCGCGAGATGGCCCGAGGCCAGGGCCGCGCGGGTCTCGGCGTCCGGGCGGTCCTTGTAGCCGGAGTGTCCGGCCCAGTTCTTGGCGCTCGCCTCGACTCGGGCCCGCAGTACGTCCGAGGTGGCGCTGTCGGCGAGGCCCGCCCGGTAGATGGCGGTCATGGCGTAGCGGGTTTCCTCGTTCTCCCAGAACGAGAAATAGGTCTGGGCGATCCAGGTGGCCTCTGCCGGGCCGCTCTCGCTGTCGATTGCAGGCTCTTCGTCGAAGGCCATGGAGACGCTCAGGGAGGAGTTGACGGCGGCGTCGAAGACCCCTTCCTTGTTGTCGAAGAAGTGGTGCACCAACGCCGGGTCCACCTGCGCGTCCTCGGCGATCGCGCGGATCGTGGTCCTGGAGTAGCCGCGGTCCGCGAAGAGGTGCAGTGCCGACTCGAGGATCTGATCCCGGGTGCCGCTGTCCCCGGGCCTGCGTCCGCTGCGTGCGCGAAGCGGACGTGGCTTCCTTGCTGCCGGGGAGGGCGCCCGCTGGGGCGAACTGGGCTTGCGAGCGGGGGTCGGGGAGCTGTCTGCGTGCCTGGATGTCATGGGATCACTGCGCTTCGGGGGATCTGTGAGCGGGTAATTCACTACTGGGTGAAAACATCGTAACAGGCGGGACCCCGGGATTCCATCCATGGGTGGCGCTCAGGATTCCGTGGGCGTTCCGGGAAGCTGGTGCCGTTGCCGACTCCCCGTCAGCCGCCCGTCACCGTACCGTGCGTGGGTGTGATCGCCGGGAGCTGTTGGGTCCGAGCAGCGTGTGCCGCAGGCTGGGCGTGACCGTTTCGATCACCGTCTCGATGTCCGCGGAGGTGAGAGGTGCGGCTCCGACCAGGTGGCGGACGATGGCGGTGCCGGCCAGTTGGGCGCCGAAGAGCGCGGTGCGCAGTTCCGCGTCCTGAGTAGCCAGTTCGCTGCCGACCGACGTGTTGAGGGAGTCGGAGATGCACTCGCGCAGCACCGCGGAGGCCTCCTTGTCGGAGAGCGCGACGCGGTACACCTCGATCAGGGGGGACTCCTCCTCGCCGGGCTCCCACAGGGTGAGATAGGTGCGGGCGAGGCGGGTCGGCAGGTCTTCGTCGACACCCTCGGCCACCGCGGGACCCAGCAGCCCCGCCACCTTGACGGTCCGTTCGATCAGGGCGCCGAAAACCGCGGCCTTGTCCGGGAGGAGCTCGCGGGCGAACTCCGGCTCCAGACCCGCGGTCCTGGCCAGGTCCGCGAAGTCGGTCTGCCGGTAGCCGCGCCGAGTGAAGAGGGTGCGGCCTGCGGAGATCAGGGCCTGGGTCGCCTCGGCCCGGGCCTCGGCCGCGGTCCCTATGCTGGTGAACGTCATGGTCTGCAACTCCCTTTGAGTATGGGGGCGTTGGTCAGGCGCGTTCGATTATTTCACCATCTAGTGAACTCTTTCGGTGTTGAATTCGTCAAGCTCGTCTGCGATGATTTCAACGCATGGTGAGTTAAGTCATGGCTCGCCGCTGCCCGAGGAGGAATCGTGCAGTCCATCGGCATTGTCGGAGTGGGCTCCTATCTGCCCGAGGCCATCATCAGCAACGCGGAGATCGGACACGGCGCCGGCGTGACCGACGAGTGGATCGTCCGCAAGACCGGGATCCGCGAACGGCGGCGAGCCGCGCCGCACGAGGCCACCTCGGACCTGGCCGTTGAGGCTGCCCAACGAGCTCTGGACAGCGCGGGTCTGACGGCGGATCAACTCGCGTACGTGGTGGTTGCCACCTCTACTCCCGACCATCCGCAGCCGGCCACGGCCGCCCTCGTGCAGCACCGCATCGGCGCCCGCAGGGCCGCGGCCTTCGATGTCAACGCGGTGTGCAGCGGCTTCGTCTATGCCCTCAAGGCGGTGGAGAAGCTGCTGAGCGGTGCCACCGGCGGCGAGCCGCGTCACGGACTGGTCATCGGCGCCGACATCTACTCCCGCATCCTCGACTACAGCGACCGCCGGACGGCCGCGCTCTTCGGGGACGGCGCAGGGGCGGCGGTCCTCGGACCGGTCGCACCGGGCCTGGGCCTGCGACAGGTCTCGCTGATCTCGCGAGGCGATGCCCACCAACTTATCCGCGTCGTCGCCGGCGGCAGCCGTCGGCCGTCCTCGCCGGAGACCGTGATGGAGGGCGGGCACTACTTCCGGATGGACGGCCGCGGTGTGCGCGACTTCGTCCAGCGCACACTCCCCGTAGAGATCGAAGCACTGCTGCGCCGCGCAGCGGTCCCGGCGGACGCCGTACAGCACTTCGTCCCGCACCAGGCGAACGGCATCATGCTCGCCGAACTCTGGCCGGAGCTCGGTCTGCACCGTGCCGCCCTCCACCTCACGCTGGAGCGGTACGCCAACACGGGAGCCGCCTCCGTGCCGATCACCCTGGCCGAGATGGACCGCGCGGGGGCGGCAGCGCCGGGGGACCTGGTCGTCCTCGCCGCGTTCGGCGGCGGGATGAGCCTCGGCATGGCGCTGCTGAACTGGTCGATGGGTGCCCGGGAGAACTCCTCGGCGACCGGCGGGAGTTCGGTGGTACCGCACCTCCTCACGGTCGGCGACCACCGCTCGCCGCTGGCGCCGTGACCTCCGGCGACCCGACTGCGCCGCCGCCCGCCCGGCCCGCTCCGGACGTCGAGCCCGCGTCGGACGTCAGGGGCCGCGTGGCCCGGTTGCGGGCGATCCGGGAGCTGGCCGAGCGGGGCCAGGACGAGAAGGCGACCGCCGCGCAGCGTGCGAAGGGAAAACTGACGGCCCGGGAACGCATCGCCCTGCTCCTGGACGAGGGGTCGTTCCACGAGGTGGAGCCCTTGCGGCGGCATCGCGCGACGGGATTCGGGCTGGAGGACAAGAGGCCCTACACCGACGGGGTGGTCACCGGATGGGGCACGGTGCACGGGGCGACCGTGTTCGTCTACGCCCATGACTTCCGTATCTTCGGCGGCGCCCTCGGAGAGGCGCACGCGGAGAAGATCCACCGGATCATGGACCGAGCGATCGCCGCCGGGGCCCCACTGGTCTCGCTCAATGACGGAGCAGGTGCGCGGATCCAGGAGGGTGTCACCGCCCTGGCCGGGTACGGAGGAATCTTCACCCGCAACGCCCGGGCGTCCGGAGTGATTCCTCAGATCAGCGTGATGCTCGGACCCTGTGCCGGCGGGGCGGCATACTCCCCGGCTCTGACCGACTTCGTGTTCATGGTGCGCGAGACCTCGCAGATGTTCATCACCGGCCCCGACGTCGTCCGGACGGTCACCGGGGAGCAGGTGACGCACAACGGTCTGGGAGGCGCGGACGTGCACGCCGAGAGGTCGGGGGTCGCGCACTTCGCGTACGACGACGAACCCACCTGTCTGGACGAGGTCCGCTATCTGCTCTCACTGCTGCCGCAGAACAACCGGGACACCGCGCCGGCGGCGCCCTCCGAGGACCCGGCGGACCGGCGGTGCGAGGCGCTGCTCGACCTGGTGCCCGCCGACGGCAGCCGTCCGTACGACATGCGGCGCGTGATCGACGAGATCGTGGACGAGGGCGAGTTCCTCGAGGTCCACGAGGGGTGGGCGACCAATGTGATCGTCGCGCTCGCCCGGCTCGGCGGACAGGTGGTGGGGATCGTCGCCAACCAGCCGCAGGCACTGGCGGGGGTGCTCGACATCGACGCCAGCGACAAGGCGGCCCGCTTCGTCCAGCTGTGCGACGCGTTCAACATCCCGTTGGTCACCCTGGTCGACGTGCCCGGCTTCCTCCCCGGCGTCGACCAGGAGCACAACGGCATCATCCGGCACGGCGCGAAGCTCCTGTACGCATACTGCAACGCGACCGTCCCCCGGATCTCCCTGGTGCTGCGCAAGGCGTATGGCGGCGCGTACATCGTCATGGACTCCCGCTCCGTGGGAGCGGACCTTTCGTACGCCTGGCCCACCAACGAGATCGCGGTGATGGGCGCGGAAGGCGCCGCCGATGTGATCTTCCGGCGCAGGATCCGGGCGGCGGACGATCCCGAAGCGATGCGTCGGCAGATGGTCAAGGAGTACAAGGCCGAGCTGATGCACCCCTACTACGCAGCCGAGCGCGGCCTGCTTGACGACGTCATCGACCCGGTCGACACACGCCGGGTGCTCATCGAATCCCTGCGCATGCTCCGGACCAAGCACGCGGACCTGGCAGCGCGCAAACACGGCAACCCACCGCACTGACACGGTAACTGAAGGAGCGTCATGACCACAGCAGCCGAAGCACCGACTCTCGTCCGTGTGATCAGGGGAGGTGACATCCCCGACGCGGAACTCGCGGCCCTGACCGCCGTGCTGCTCGCCCGCGCCGCCGCACAGACCGCGGACGCCGCACGGGACGAGGTCTCCGTCATGCCGTTGTGGGAGCGCCCAGGGCACCGCAGTCCCTACCGGTCGCCGCTGAGCTGGCGCAGCTGAGGCAGGGCAGCGTGCCCGTCGCCGTCGTGGTGGCGGCGACGGGCACGCTGTGCGTCAGGGGTGATCAGGGATCCGCGAGTGCCGTACGCATCGAAGGTGCGACCAGGTCGGCCAGGGCCTGCACCGACAGGTCGGCGATCGGCTGTAGGCGCAGCAGATAGCGGGCGAACGCCACGCCCAGGAGCTGGGCGGCGACCAGTCCACTGCTGGAGGCCGCGCGTTCGGCACCGAGCACACCGGTCAGGCTGCTGGTGAGCTGCTCGTGGAGGATGCGGCGCAGGCGCTCCGCGGCTCGCTCGTTGGTCGCCGCGGAGCGCAGCAGCAGCCGCAGCGAACCCTCGTCCGTGTCGTTCTCCCACGGCGCGAGGAACCGGGTGATGAGGGCGTGCGGGAGCAGCTCGGGAGGCGTACCGGTGAGGTCGGGCAGCCTCAGGTCGAGATCGAGGGCGGCGTCGAAGAGCTGCTCCTTGCTCCCGAAGTAGCGCATGACCATGGAGGGATCTATCGCCGCGGTGGCCGCTATGGCGCGAATTGTGGCTCGCTGGTACCCGTGTGAGCCGAAGTGGACGCGTGCGGCGTACAGGATCGCCTCGCGCGTACGTTGGGAACGAGGTGATGCGCTCTGTTCCACGGCTGTGGCCCTTCGCTGATCAGATGTGGGCGAGTACGAGGTCGGGCGCGGCGGACGGCCCCCATGTGCCGCTCCTCACCTCTGTTCGGCGCGGGCGGACTCGGGCTCGGACACCGGCGCTGTCACGGGGCCGGCGTGACCGGCGGCCACGGGGCCCGGCTGCGGCGCCGGCCCTTCCACGCCGCACCACCGGTGCAGCGCGTCCCGTACCCGTTCGTCGCGTACCCGTTCATCACGTCCGCCCGGCTCCTCCTCGCCCGCCACCCACGCCGCGTAGCCGTCCGGTCGCACCAACAGGGTTCTGACGCCGGTGAGTTCGGGAAGCGGACCGCCGACCCGGACCGGACTCACCCGGGAGCCCCAGGCCTCGGTGAGAGCGGCGGCCCGGCCGTCGTCGCTGAGGTCGAGCAGCAGGAACCGGCCGTCCCGCATCAGCTCGTACAGCCGCACCGGGGCGGCCCCGGCCCGGGGGACCGTCAGGTCGGGCACCCGCTGTCCCGCGCGCATCCGAAGCCCGCCCCGCACACCGCGGCGCGCGTAGTCGGCTCGCAGACCTGAGATCGACTCCCCGACGAACCTCTGGATCCGGCGGTGCGAGAGGGCCTTCGCGAGCGCGGTGCGGCGCAGCGCGGTCAGGGCCGCCGAAGTGGTGGTGGCCAGTCGGGTGGCCCGGTCGGTGGTCTGCAGGATCCGCTCGGCCTGCGGCCTACGCTCAGTCTCGTACGAGTCGAGCAGGTCGGCAGGCGCCCAGCCCTGGACCTCGGCGGCGAGCTTCCACCCCAGATTGACGGCATCCTGAATGCCCAGGTTGAGGCCCTGTCCGCCCAGTGGCGAATGCAGATGCGCGGCGTCCCCGGCCAGCAGGACCCGCCCGGTCCGGTACTGGTCGGCGATCCGCTGGTGGATCTTGAACCGGGCGAGCCACTCGGGGGCGTACGGTTCGGGGTCGAAGCCGAGCGCCCGCGTGAGCAGAGCGCCGAGTTCCTCCAGGGTCACGGGATCGCGTGTCCACGGCCGGTCCCGGCGCGCCACCGCGATGCGGTACAGGCCGCCGCCGTACGGCACCGAGACCATGACGCCACCACCGCCGGAGAGCAGCAGCAGATCGTCCGGCGGCGGCTTGCGCAGCCGGACATCGGCGAGGATCGGTGCGATGTCGTACGTGTGGCCGCGGAAGCCGATGCCGGAGAGTTCGCGTACAACGCTGTGAGCGCCGTCGCAGCCGACGACGAAGTCGGCGCTCTCCTCCCACTCCCCGGCCCCTGAGCGCACTTGGAGCGTGACACCGGAGCCGTCCTGCTCCAGGCCGAACACCTCGGCCTCGCGCTCGACGGTGACCCCGAGGCCGAGCGCGCGCTGTTGCAGCACCTCTTCGGTCCGGCTCTGCGGGATGACGTTGAGATAGGGGAACCGGCTGTCCAGTTCGGCGAAGTCGACCATCGCTCCACGCGCCGGCACCATGCGGCCGACCGGGCGGCCGAGGGCCGCCAACGCGTCGGCGTGGCCGCGCAGATCGAGGACTTCCATCGTCCTGCTGTACAGGCCCATGGCGCGGGACTGGCCGGACGGTGTGAGGCGGCGTTCGAGGACGGTGCAGGACACACCGGCAGTGGCCAGCTCACAGGCCAGGGCGAGACCGGTGGGCCCGGCCCCGACCACTATGACGGACTGCTCAGGGGCGACGGCCACGGGATCCTCCTTGGACGGTGGGCGGAGAGTGCGGTGGTTGCGAGGTGACAGAGCTCGGCGAAGCTGTCAGCCGTACGTTGCGCTGCTTGCGGCGGCTCCAGTACCGGCCGGAGATGCAGGTACTCGGTCGCGCCGCAGCCCCTGGGGTCGCCGGTGGGGTGTTCCGGGCCGGCGGAGGGCAGCGGAACTGACACCAGACGTCCTCGTGGGCCACCGGGCACGGGCCGCAGGCGGAGTGGTCGTTGAAGCGGATGTCGCGGAACTCGTCGAAGCCGTGCTCCCCGATCTGAGCGAACGACCTCGTGGTCATGGTCCCGGCCCGGTAGCGCTGCCCGGACACGCAGTTGCTGCATGGGTCCACGTCGCCGAGGCTGTTGACGTGGACGACCGAGCGGCCGCACTTCTGCTGGCCCACGGCACGCTCCAGGCGCCGGCAGAACTGGATGGTGTACACGCCGGGGACGGGTGCTGAACCCGTCCAGCGTGACCGGCGGATCAGAGCGCATGTGGCTCATCGACTCGTCCGCGGCCACCGAACGCCCCGCGTTGTGACGCTCGATCAACTCCCTTGCCGACGCGGCAAGGAGATCTGCCTGCCCGTTCGGCGGGAGAGCGACCAGCCGGCCTTCGTTCACCCGGGAGGTGATCTTCTGCACGAGCCCTGCCTCTCCTGGGCACGGGATGGCGGAACGCTGAAGTCAACGGATGTTGAACTCATGTATCGTTGAACTCTACGAAGGATGAATACTGTTGGCAAGGCGCGTGGACGGCCGGCCCGGAAGGGGGTGAGGGTGCGGCGCGCGGCCGGTGTGCGGGAGTGGAGGCGTGGCCCGCGGTCGATGTGCGGGGAACTGGTGTTCCGCGCGCCGGTGGTGCGCGGCCCGGCGTGAATGACACGCTGGGCCGATGAACATCCCCTTCCTCGGCAACTGGCGCAAGAGGCGCGGCCCCGCCTTCGGTGTCGCGGTGCTCTCCGACGGTGCCGTCGACGCCGAGGGTGTCGCCGAACTCCTCGCCGAGTGTGATCTGCTGCGCTCCCAGGCGGAGTTGGCGGGGGTCGAACTCGACGACTCCGTGGCCTCGTTGGAAGCGCTCGACCAACTGCTGCCGCGCTGGCGGGACGACGAGGAGAGCCTTCCGTGGCTCGGCAACGACGCGGGTCTGTACGTCGGCACGGTGATCGTGCGCACCGTCCCCGGAGCCGTCTGGCAGGTCTGGCCCAACGGCCATCCCGTGGTACTTCTGCCGTCCGGCCGTGAGATCGACGTGGTCGCCTCCGGTCAGACCTGGGCGTCCAGCGGTGAGCCCGAACTCTCACAGCTGTACGCCGAGGTGTCGGAGGGTTAGGGCCTGTCCGACAATTTCCGCCTGCGGGCGACGACGGGAATTGTCAGACAGACCCTAACCGCACAATACGGCTAATGCCTGAAAAGTGCGTGTCGCGCAATAAGTCCGTTCTTGTCCCGATAGTTTGCGGCAACTGCGACACAGCTGAGAGTGGGTAGGGCCGGGCATGGCTGTCGATCCGTTGATCGAGCTGCATGACGTGAACAAGTACTTCGGGGAATTGCATGTCCTTCAGGACATCAACCTCACCGTCGGCAAGGGGGAGGTGGTCGTCGTCATCGGCCCGTCGGGGTCGGGCAAATCGACACTGTGTCGGGCGATCAACCGGCTGGAGACCATCGCGTCGGGGACGATCAAACTCGATGGTCAGCCGCTCCCCGATGAGGGCAAGGCGCTCGCCCAGCTCCGCGCCGAGGTGGGCATGGTCTTCCAGTCCTTCAACCTCTTCGCCCACAAGACGGTTCTCCAGAACGTCTCACTCGCCCAGATCAAGGTCCGCGGCCGCAAGCGCCAGGAGGCCGACAAGCGCTCCCACGAACTCCTGGACCGCGTGGGGCTCGCCTCGCAGGCCCCGAAGTACCCGGCACAGCTCTCCGGCGGACAGCAGCAGCGCGTGGCCATCGCCCGCGCCCTCGCCATGGATCCGAAGGCTCTCCTCTTCGACGAGCCGACCTCGGCGCTCGACCCCGAGATGATCAACGAAGTGCTCGAGGTCATGCAGCAACTGGCGCGCGACGGTATGACGATGGTCGTCGTCACCCATGAGATGGGCTTCGCGCGCTCCGCCGCCAACCGCGTCGTCTTCATGTCCGACGGCCGTATCGTCGAGGACCGCACCCCGGAGGAGTTCTTCACCAACCCGCGCAGCGAGCGCGCCAAGGACTTCCTCTCCAAGATCCTCAAGCACTGAGCGGGGGAGCGCACCGCATGATCCGTACCTCACGTGTGTGCCGCACCCTCGCGGCGCTTACGGCACTGATCTCCACGGCCGTGGCCTGCGGCAAGGAGGGCAGCCCGCCCACCAAGGGTCCCGCCGCCGGGAAACTGCCCAACTACCAGGTGACACAAGGCTTTCAGCTCCCCTCATCGGCCACCTGGAAGCGTGCCGAGAAGCGCGGCTACTTCACCGTCGGTGCCAAGGAGGACCAGCCCTACCTGGGCGAGAAGGACCCGGCGAGCGGCGTCTACTCTGGCTTCGACATCGAGATCGCCAAGATGATGTCGGCCTCCCTCGGCCTCGCCCCACAGACGGTCCACTTCAGGACGATCGCCTCGGCGAACCGCGAAACCGCCCTGCAGAACGGCCAGATCGACTACTACGTCGGCACGTACACCATCAACGACCTGCGCAAGAAGCTCGTCGGCTTCGCCGGCCCGTACTACATGGCCGGTCAGTCGCTGCTGGTGCGCACCGACGAGAACGACATCCACGGCCCGCAGGACCTCGCGGGCAGGACCGTCTGCTCGGCGGCCGGTTCGACCCCGTACCAGCGCATCAAGGCCGACTACCCGAAGGCGAAGCTCGTCTCGTACGACACCTACTCGGTCTGCGTGGACAACCTGCTCACCTACCAGGTGGACGCCGTCACCACCGACGACGCCATCCTGATCGGCTACGCGGCGAAGGTGCCCGACGAACTCAAGGTCGTCGGCAAGCCGTTCTCCGAGGAGCCGTACGGCATCGGCGTACCGCGCGGCGACAACGCGCTGCGGCTCGCGCTCGACGACGCATTGGAGGCCCGCGAGAAGAACGGCGACTGGAAGAAGGCGTACGAGGCGACACTCGGCCTGTCCGGAGTGCCCGCGCCCACCCCGCCCAAGATCGACCGCTACCAGGGGAGTTGAGGGCGTCGTGAACGTACTGACAGACAACTTCTCCACCTTCGGCGACGGTTTCCTCGGCACCGTCGAACTCACCTTCTACGCCTCGCTGTTGGCCCTGGCCCTCGGCTTCCTGATGGCCTCCTTCCGGGTGGCGCCGGTCGGCTCGCTGCGGGCCCTCGGCACGGCCTGGGTCACGGTCCTGCGCAACACCCCGCTCACCCTGCTGTTCTTCGCGGTGCTGCTCGGCCTGCCGCGCTTCGGACTCGTGCTGCCCTTCGAGGTGTTCGCGATCCTGGCGCTCGGCTGCTACACCTCGGCCTTCATCTGCGAGGCGCTGCGGTCGGGCATCAACACGGTGCCCAAGGGGCAGGGTGAGGCGGCCCGCAGCCTCGGTATGACGTTCGGGCAGACCCTGTCCTTGGTCGTCCTGCCGCAGGCCTTCCGCTCGGTGATCCCGCCGGTCGGCTCCACGCTCATCGCGCTCGCCAAGAACTCGGCGATCGCGGGGGCCTTCAGCGTCACCGAACTGCTCGGCACCTACAAGACCCTCAGCGAACTCGGCTACGACATCGTCTGGACCTTCGTCTGGATCGCCCTCGGATACCTGATCATCACCCTCGCCATCAGCGCGGTCTTCAATGTCCTCGAAAAGCGCTGGGGAGTCGCCCGATGACCGCCACCGCCACCGAATCCACCGCCCTCTACGACATCCCGGGGCCCAAGACCCGCGGGCGGCACCGGATGTACGGGGCCTTGTCCACCACCGTGATCCTCGGGCTCATCGGCTGGCTTCTGTATCTCCTGTTCGACACCGACCAGTTCACGTACACGAAGTGGATGCCCTTCGAGTACAAGGGCATTCAGGAGCTGCTGCTGAGAGGCCTGGGCAACACGCTGAAGGCCTTCGGTCTCGCCGCCGTGCTGTCCCTCGCACTGGGCACCGTGCTCGCGACGGGCCGGCTGTCGGATCACAGGCCGGTGCGCTGGATCTCCACCCTGCTCGTCGAGTTCTTCCGCGCCATGCCCGTACTGGTGATGATCTTCTTCATCTTCGTGGCGCTCAAGGTGCAGCCGCTGCCCGCGCTGGTCACCGGTCTGACCCTCTACAACGGCTCGGTGCTCGCCGAGGTCTTCCGCTCGGGCGTCAACTCCGTCGAACGCGGCCAGCGGGAGGCGGCGTTCGCGCTCGGCATGCGTAAGTCCAAGGTGATGGCGTACGTCCTCGTGCCACAGGCCGTACGGTCCATGCTGCCCACCATCATCAGCCAGTTGGTGGTGGCCCTGAAGGACACCTCGCTGGGCTATCTGATCACCTACGAGGAGTTTCTCCACGCCGGCAAGCTCATCGCGTCGAACCTCGACTACGATTTGCCGTTCATCCCCGTGGTGATGGTGATCTCGCCGATCTACATCGGGATGTGCATGCTGCTCAGCTGGTTCGCCCAATGGGTGTCCCGGCGGGAGCAGCGCAGTCCCAAGACCGAGGCCGTGGATGTGGCACCGGCCGAACCAGGGACGCTGCTGCCGGGTGGGGGTCCCCCCACAGCCCCGAGATTGTAGGGGAGCAGCAGCTCACGGGCCCTCAACCCGCCCGGCAGCAGCCGGAGATCACTGCTTGCGCAGGGGCACGGACACATACGACGGGTCGTGCCCCGGCGAGGAGAAGGTCAGCTGCGCGCCGGACGGGTTGTGCTCGATGTAGAGCGGGTCGACCGTGTCGACGACCAGGGCGAGCCGATGCCCTGCCGGGACGTCGTAGGCCGTGGAGAACAACTCCAGGTCGACGCCGAACGGCTTTCCGGGTGTCTGCCCGTGGAAGGTGTACGGCGCGTTGCTGACCAGCTTGCCGAGGCCGAGCGGGCCCACGTCGTAGAGGTACGCGACGAGGGTTCCGCTCTCCTTGGTGCCGGTGACCGTGGTGTGCAACGTGACAGTGCCGCGCACCTGTTGGGCGCTCCCGTACCGCTCCGACTGCCAGACGGCCGCCCAGCGGCGCGGGAGCAGCGGGATCGACGCCGCCGGGGGCAGCTGGGCGAGCTGGTCGAGGATGCTGGAGAGGAAGATGACTCCGCCGTTCGCGCCCGAGTCGACGTTCGTGCTGATCGTGGTCGTGCCCGCGAGGGCGATCCTCTCCGTCGTCGCGCCGACCGACTTCCAGTTCGGGTAGCCCTCGTAGCCGCCTGTGGAGCGGGACTTGAGCTGGACCGGCTGCTCGCGGTCGATGCCGTTGTCCTCGCCCTTGAGGTAGTGGTCGAACCAGCGGTCGGTATCCGTCCACACGTCGTTGGGGAGCCCGAGGAGACCGGTCACCTCGGCGGTGGCGTGGTCGCCGGGGCGGAACTCCAGGCGCTTGGGGCCGGTCAACTGCTCGTAGAACTTGGCGTATTCATTGGGCGGAAAGATCGTGTCGCCCCAGGTGTTGGCCATCATGATGGCGGCCCCGTTGGCGTTGATCTGGTCGACGTAGGCGCCTGGGGAACGTTTCTTTCCCCAGGCGATGATCTCCGGCTCCCTGGAGAGGTCGGAGGCGAAGAAGTCCTTGAACACCTGCTGGAGTTCGGCGCTGGGACGGCCCGTGAGCGTGCCGACGCCGTCCAGCAGGGCGGCCGCCTGGACGTGCTGGGTGCGGCCCGAGTAGATCGATTCGATCAGGTCCGCCCAGCCGCTGAGCGCGGCAACCGCCTTGATCCGCGGGTCGTGCGCGGCAGCGAGCAGGCTGATGCCCGCGCCGTACGACATGCCCGCCATGCCGATCTTCCCGGCGTCGGACGGGGTGTTCGCGAGCGCCCAGTCGATCACCTTGGACACGTCGGCCATGTCCGGTGGGCCCGCCACTTCTATCTCCCCGCCGGACTGCCAGAAGCCGCGGACGTTGTAACTGACCACCACATAGCCGGAGTCCGCCAGTTTCTGGGCCTGGGCGAGGTACTCGACCTGCGGCAGGCCCCAGCTCGTGGGCAGCACGATGAGCGGGTAGCCGTGTGTACCGGCGGCGCCCGAGGGGGTGACGACGTTGGCCTTGAGGACGGTGCCGCCGTCTCCGGCGATGTCTACGAAACGGACACCCGTCGTGCTGGGGGAGGCCTGGGCGGCGGTGGCCGGGCCGAGGGTGGTGCCCGCGATCAGGGTCGCCGAGACGACGCTGGTGGCGGTCATGCGCAGAGCCTTGCGCGGGTGTCCCACGGGGTCACTCCCTACTCGTGCACGTGCAAAGTGACCCGACAGTAACCTCGGCGGATTACCGTAAGTAACCCGTCGGTAAGTTACGCGGCAGTAACGATTGTTGAAAGGTGATGAAACCTACGAGGCGCGGTGGGAGTTCCGAGCCGCGGTCGCCTCCGGCAGCGGGGCCCGTGCCGCGCGTGTCACATCCGCGACCAGCTCGACGACGTCGGGGCCGTATGCCTGGGAGTTGACGACCTTCAGGAGGAGGACGAAGGAGTCGTTGCCGTGCTTGCGGGCCAGTCGTTCGTGGTTGCGGGCCAGATAGCGGGAGGCCGCCTGGTTGGTGATCGCGCGCTGGCCGCAGAACAGGAACACCGGCCGGGCCGGGCCGGGTTGCCCGGCCGTGAGCCGTGCAAGCAGCACGTACTCGGTCACGCCCTGCTCCATGCGGTAGCGCTCACTGCCGACCTGGAACGCCAGCCGGTCCGGGACCGGTTCTGGGTCGGTGTTCACGCGGACCCCGGGCAGCATGGCCTGCATATGGGCCGCCATGCGCCGGTTCGACCCCGGGCCGCCGACGCAGAACTCCGTCCGCTCTCCGAAGCCCTGCCGGGCCGCGTCCTGGGTGATCACCTCGGCGTGCGCGCCGCAGTCCTTGATGAGCGCGGCGAGTTCCAGAAGCGCGAACACGTCGTAGCGGTGCACCGCGAGGTCGGCGCTGCCCGCGTCGCGGTTGACCACCAGCAGCGACTCGGAGTTGGCCGGCAGCCCGAAGAAGGCCTGCTTGCGGCGGAGCTTCCGCTTCCACAGATAGGTCCGTGCGAGCCAGCCGAGCGCGGCGCTGATGCCGGCGGCGAGCACGCCCAGGACGATGTTGCGCACGTCGTCAGTCATGGGCGCGCATGCTAGCGGGAATGCGCAACGGTGTTCGAGGGGGTCCTGACGTGAGCTCTGTGCTGAAGTTACGCTGCGCGGACGGTTGTCTACTGGAGGTACGGATGCGTCGCCCTGTTGCGCGGAGTCTGGCGGTTTTGGCGGTTTCGGCCGCGGTGGTGTCGGTCGGTGCGGCGGCGCCACCGTCCGCCACCGGCGGCGGGGCCGCCGCGGAGAAGGTGCCGGTCGCCGTCGGCTACGGCGGTGCGGTGGCCAGTGTCGACGCGGACGCCTCCGCCGCCGGGATCGAGGTCCTGAAGAAGGGCGGCAACGCGGTGGACGCCGCGGTCGCCACCGCGGCGGCCCTCGGTGTCACCGAGCCCTACTCGTCGGGCATCGGCGGGGGCGGCTACTTCGTCTACTACGACGCCAAGTCCGGCAAGGTGCACACCATCGACGGCCGGGAGACCGCGCCGCTGACGGCCGACTCCGGGCTGTTCCTGGAGAACGGGCAGCCGATCCCCTTCGCCGACGCCGTGACCAGCGGACTGGGCGTGGGCACGCCGGGCACGCCCGCGACCTGGCAGACCGCGCTGGACAGCTGGGGCAGCAAGCGGCTGAGCACCGTGCTCAAGCCCGCCGAGCGCCTCGCGCGCGACGGCTTCACGGTCGACGCCACCTTCCGCTCGCAGACCGAGTCCAACCAGGCCCGGTTCAAGAACTTCCCGGACACCGCCGAGCTGTTCCTTCCCGACGGCTCGCTCCCGGTGGTCGGCTCGACCTTCAAGAACCCCGATCTGGCCCGTACGTACCAGGAGTTGGGCAGGAAGGGCGTCGACGAGATCTACCACGGCGAGCTCGGCCAGGAGATCGTCGACACGGTGAACAATCCGCCGGTGGACCCGAGTTCGGGCTACAACGCCCGCCCCGGCGAGCTGTCGCTCAAGGACCTCGCGGCGTACGAGGCGAAGCAGCAGGCGCCCACGAAGACCTCGTACCGGGGTCTGAACGTCTACTCGATCGCCCCGTCCTCCTCGGGCGGCACCACGGTCGGCGAGGCGCTCAACATCCTTGAGAAGACCGACCTTTCGAAGGCGAGCGAGGCGGAGTACCTGCACCGCTACATCGAGGCGAGCCGGATCGCGTTCGCGGACCGGGGGCGCTGGGTGGGCGACCCGGCCTTCGAGGACGTACCGACGAAGGAACTGCTGTCGCAGAAGTACGCCGACTCGCGCGAGTGCCTGATCAAGGACGACGCGACACTGACGAGCCCGCTCGCGCCGGGTGACCCGCGTAATCCGGCGGCCTGCTCGACGGCCGGAACGGCGGCACCGACGACGTACGAGGGCGAGAACACCACGCACCTGACGGTGGCCGACAAGTGGGGCAACGTCGTCGCGTACACCCTGACCATCGAGCAGACCGGCGGCAGCGGCATCACGGTCCCGGGCCGCGGGTTCATCCTCAACAACGAGCTGACGGACTTCTCCTTCACCCCGGCGAGCCCGGACGTGCCCGACCCGAACCTGCCGGGCCCCGGCAAGCGGCCGCGCTCGTCGATCTCGCCGACGATCGTCCTCGACCAGCACAACAAGCCGGTCGTGGCGCTCGGTTCGCCCGGTGGCGCGACGATCATCACGACCGTGCTGCAGACCCTGACGGAGTTCGTGGACAGAGGTCTTCCGCTGGTGGACGCCATCGCGGCACCGCGCGCGAGCCAGCGCAACCAGACCACCACCGAACTCGAACCGGGCCTGTGGAACAGTCCGTTGAAGGCTCAGCTGGAGTCCGTCGGACAGGCCTTCCGGCAGAACCCCGAGATCGGCGCGGCGACGGGCGTACAGCGGCTGCCCAACGGGCAGTGGCTCGCGGCGGCGGAGACGGTACGGCGGGGCGGCGGGTCGGCGATGGTGGTGCGGCCGGCGTCGTAGCGGCGACGAGGCGGCGACGAGGCGGACGGCCTCGCCGTCCGCCTCACCGGGTGCGGTCGCCCCTGGGGCACGCCCATCTCACCGGACGTGCGCCGGTACGGGTGTCAGCGCGCCGTCAGGATGCGCGGGCCCGCGTCCGTGATCGCCACGGTGTGTTCCGCGTGGGCCGCGCGCGAGCCGTCGTTCGTGCGGAGGGTCCAGCCGTCGGGGGCCTCGTGGTAATCGTCGGTGCCGCCGCCGATGAGCATGGGCTCGATGGCGAGGGCCATGCCGTGGCGGAGCGGGAAACCGCGGCCGGGGCGGCCCTCGTTCGGGACGGACGGGTCCTCGTGCATACGGCGGCCGATGCCGTGGCCGCCGAAGCCCTGCGGGATGCCGTACCCCGCGGTGCGGCACACCGTGCCGATGGCGTGCGCGATGTCCCCGATGCGGTTGCCGACCACGGCGGCCGCGATGCCCGCGGCGAGGGCCCGCTCGGCGGTCTCGATGAGGCGTACGTCGGCGGCGCGCGGCGTTCCGACGGTGAAGCTGATCGCCGAGTCGCCCACCCAGCCGCCCAGTTCGGCGCCGAAGTCGATGGAGACCAGGTCGCCGTCGCGCAACCGGTAGCCGGTCGGGATGCCGTGCACGATCGCGTTGTTCACGGACGCGCAGATGACCGCGGGGAACGGGGTCGTCGCGAACGAGGGGCGGTAGTCGAGGAAGGGGGAGCCCGCCCCCGCGTCGCGCAGGATCTGGTGTGCGATCTCGTCCAGTTCCAGGAGCGAGACGCCCACGTCCGCGGCCTCCCGCACCGCGGTGAGGGCTCGCCCCACGACCTGGCCCGCCTCGTACATCTCGTCGATCGATGTGTCCGTCTTCAGTTCCACCATGCCAATTACTATACCGGTATTAGAATGCGGGCATGGTCCGTAACCCCCTGACCCCCGAAGAGCGTGAGCGTGGCGAGCGGCTCGGGCGGCTGCTGCGTGAAGCCCGCGGTGACCGGAGCATGGCTCAGGTCGCCGCACGCGCCGGGATCTCCGCCGAGACCCTGCGCAAGATCGAGACCGGGCGGGCGCCCACCCCCGCCTTCTTCACCGTGGCGGCGCTCGCGCGGGCGCTCGGGCTCTCCATGGACGACCTCGCGGGGGAGTGCGTGTTGGTCGTGGTGTGACCGGCGTGTCCGTCTTCGGCCCCCCGAGGGCTTCCGGATCCCCGCCGGATCACCGCAACTCCCGGTGGGATCAAAGGACTCTGCGTCCGGTCCGAAAACTAGTCGTAGCCGTTCCGTAACACGGAGGGTGTTTTCTACCGGATCAGAGCACTCCATTCTGGCGGGAGTTGTGTGATGGCTGTGGAACAACTCCCGGTTCAGGTGGGGGAGTTCGCAAGGTTTCTGAACACGCTGATGGAACGGCTCGACCAGGGTGGCGGCTGGTGCGGAGTGTTCTGGCAGCGCGACCCCGATGGAATGCGGGCCTGCCTGGGTGGGTGGGAGGTGCCGCCCTGGGACGTCGTGGAGGCACTCCTCCAGGACGTCGCGGCTGAGTACGGCGACCGCGCCGCCGCCCGGGAGACCGAGCGGGCCCGCGCCCTGCACGGTGCCTCGCTCGCCGCGTACGACGCCCGGCCGGGTGGCCGCGACGCCCTGGCCGACCGTCTCGACGTCGTTCTCCGCGAACAGCGTTATGCCGCGGAGCGTCAGGCGGAGCTGGACCGGTTGCTCCGCTCGGCCTCCTCGCAGGAGGAGGCCGACTCGATCGGCCTCGACCTCGCCTGGGCCCGCGACGACCACGAACGGGCGACCGCCCGCTGCGCGGAGACCCGCCGCCGGATGGACGAGATCGACCGGAACGCCCTGAACCCGCATTCCCGGAGCGCACCGAACCTCGGGATGTGGGAGCCCGAGAGCGGGGCGGAGCCCCCTGACGGGGCCGCTGCTCGGCAAGGCGATGGGGACCGGTCGGCCGAGGCGGGTCGCGGGGGGCTGGGGCCGGGCCGGGCGGCTCGCCGCCGCGCGCGCGTCCCGGAGCAGACGGGACCGTCGTCGCTGTCCGCGGATGGCGGGATGCCGGACGACGGGGCGGTCTCGGGGGCGCCCTTCCCGGGCCCCGCCTCGAACAACGCTGCCGGTGCGTATCCGGATGAGTACGCCGCGGAGTACGCTCCGCAAGCCCAGCGTGAAGGCGCGTACGGCGCGGACGGTTCCAGCCCCGGCGCGCACACCCAGCGCGACGGCGCGTACGCCCCGTCTGCCGGTGCGTATCCGGATGAGTACGCCCCGGAGTACGCTCCGCAAGCCCAGCGTGAAGGCGCGTACGGCGCCGACGGTTCCAGCCACGGCGCACGCCCCCAGCGCGACGGCGCGTACGCCCCCACCGCCCAGCGCGACGACGGCTCCCGCCCCGCTGCGGCGCACCGTGACGACGTACACGCCCCTGACACGCGACCCGACAGCCCCCACGCGCCCGGCGCGCAGTCCGGCACCCCCCAGCCCCCCACCGAAGACCGCACGCCCCCCACCAAGCAACGCTCCAAGCGCCGCCCCCGAGGCAGTGCCCGCTTCGCCGGAATGATGGAGCCGGAGACGGAGACGCCCCCCTCGGACGCCCCCGAGGCGGTGGCGCCCGCCGTGCCCGCCCCGGCCGGGAAAGGCGGCCATGCCCCCCGTGGAGCCCGTTTCGCCGGAGCCGCCACGGAGACGGAGACGGCGCAGCCGCGGCGGGTCCCGTTGGACGACGACGCCCGCCGGGACACCGTCGAGACCGTGGGTGCACTGGTCCGGCTCCGGAGCGAGGGCCGCAGCGGTGAGGCGCACGCCCTGCTCGTGGAGGCCGCGTACTGGCCGGCCCCCCGCTTCCCGCTGCTCGCCGCCGAACTGCACCGCGCGAGCCTCGACGCCGACTGGGCCACCCTGCTGTGGGAGGCCGCCTCGCTGCCCGCCGACCGGCTGGTCGCCGCCGCGGACGCGCTCGTCGCGGCGGGTCGCACAGCCGACGGGCAGCAGTTGCTGCGCCAGGGCGTCGCCCGCCCCGCGCCGGAGATCGGGGCCGCCGTACTGGGCCTCGCGGAAGAGGGCCGACACCGGGAGATCCGCGCGCTCCTCGGCGCGTACGTACGGATGCGCACCCCCGAGGAGACGGTCCACAGCGCGGAAGCGGACCCGCAGCGGCTGGTGCCGCTCCTTCTGGAGGCCGCGAAGGGGGTTTCCGAGGAGCGCCACCGGGATCTTGTCCACGCCCTCCGAGTCGCCGGGTTCACCAGCTGACCCGGCCCGGCGCGGGTCCCGCGCGCTCACCCACAAGAGGTGCGAAACGTGATCGACTCAGCGGGTTAACGACGATGGTCTTGGCAAGGCTGTTCAGTGGGCTTACTTTCGAGCCTCTACCGCCTTTGTCTACGGGCGTAGAAGCTCTCTGACGTCCCTGTCGAAGGAGCAGCTCATGGCCAACGTCGTACGCGCCGCTCTCGTCCAGGCCACCTGGACCGGCGACACCGCATCCATGGTCGCCAAGCACGAGGAGCACGCCCGCGAGGCGGCCCGGCAGGGCGCCAAGATCATCGGCTTCCAGGAAGTCTTCAACGCGCCCTACTTCTGCCAGGTCCAGGAGCCCGAGCACTACAGCTGGGCGGAGCCCGTGCCGGACGGCCCCACCGTCACGCGTATGCAGGAGCTCGCCCGTGAGACCGGCATGGTCATCGTCGTGCCCGTCTTCGAGGTCGAACAGTCCGGCTTCTACTTCAACACCGCGGCGGTGATCGACGCCGACGGCAGCTACCTCGGCAAGTACCGCAAGCACCACATCCCCCAGGTCAAGGGCTTCTGGGAGAAGTACTACTTCAAACCGGGGAACCTGGGCTGGCCCGTCTTCGACACCGCGGTGGGCCGCGTCGGCGTCTACATCTGCTACGACCGCCACTTCCCCGAGGGCTGGCGTCAGCTCGGTCTCAACGGCGCCCAGCTCGTCTACAACCCGTCGGCCACCTCCCGCGGCCTCTCCTCCCACCTCTGGCAGCTGGAACAGCCCGCCGCGGCCGTCGCCAACGAGTACTTCATCGCCGCGATCAACCGGGTCGGCGAAGAAGAGTACGGCGACAACGACTTCTACGGAACCTCGTACTTCGTCGACCCGCGCGGCCAGTTCGTCGGTGAGACGGCGAGCGACAAGGCCGAGGAACTCATCGTCCGCGACCTCGACTTCGACCTGATCGACGAAGTGCGCCAGCAGTGGGCGTTCTACCGCGACCGGCGTCCCGACGCCTACGAGGGGCTGGTGCAGCCGTGACCGACCTGTATGCGCGCCACAAGGCCGTGCTGCCCGACTGGCTCGCCCTCTACTACGAGGACCCGATCGAGATCACCCACGGCGAGGGCCGGCACGTCTGGGACGCCAAGGGCAACAAGTACCTCGACTTCTTCGGCGGCATCCTCACCACCATGACGGCGCACGCGCTGCCCGAGGTCACGAAGGCGGTGAGCGAGCAGGCCGGACGGATCATCCACTCCTCGACCCTCTATCTCAACCGGCCGATGGTCGAACTCGCCGAGCGGATCGCCCAGTTGTCCGGCATCCCGGACGCGCGCGTCTTCTTCACCACCTCCGGCACGGAGGCCAACGACACGGCCCTGCTGCTCGCCACCGCGTACCGCCGGAGCAACCAGATCCTGGCGATGCGCAACAGCTACCACGGCCGCTCGTTCACCACGGTCGGCATCACCGGCAACAAGGGCTGGTCGCCGACCTCGCTCTCACCGCTCCAGACGCTGTACGTCCATGGCGGCGTCCGCACCCGTGGTCCCTACGCCCATCTCAGCGACGCCGAGTTCATCGCGGCCTGCGTCGCCGACCTGGAGGACCTGCTCGGCCATGTGCGGCCGCCCGCGGCCCTGATCGCCGAGCCCGTCCAGGGCGTCGGCGGTTTCACGGCCCCGCCCGACGGTCTGTTCGCGGCCTTCCGCGAGGTCCTGCACGAGCGCGGCATCCTCTGGATCTCCGACGAGGTGCAGACCGGCTGGGGGCGTACGGGCGAGCACTTCTGGGGCTGGCAGGCGCACGCCGAGGCGGGGCCGCCGGACATGCTCACCTTCGCCAAGGGCATCGGCAACGGCATGTCCGTCGGCGGTGTCGTGGCCCGCGCCGAGATCATGAACTGCCTCGACTCCAACTCCATTTCGACCTTCGGCGGCTCGCCGGTCACCATGGCGGCAGGTCTCGCGAACCTCACGTACCTCCTCGAACACGACCTCCAGGGCAACGCCCGGCGCGTCGGCGGGCTGCTCATCGAGCGGCTACGGGCGATCACCGCGCACATGGACGGCGTACGGGAGGTCCGCGGCCGTGGGTTGATGATCGGCGTCGAGCTGGTCAAGCCCGGCACGGACGAAGCTCATCCGGAAGGCGCCGCCGCCGTGCTCGAAGCGGCCCGGGACGCAGGCCTGCTGATCGGCAAGGGCGGTGGTCACAACACCAGCGTGCTGCGGATCGCGCCGCCGCTGACCCTCACCGTCGCGGAGGCGGAGGAGGGCGCGGCGATCCTGGAGCGCGCGCTGAGGTGTATCACCCCGTAGGACCGAGTAAGGGAACGTCGCCATGACCACCGCCTTGGAGCCCGCGCTTTCCGTACGCCAGGTCCTCACCATGGACCGGGTGCTCGCCGGAGAGCCCGAGGTGGTGGCCGGGGCGAGCCATCTCGACCGGGCCGTGCGCTGGGTGCATGTCGCCGAGGCCGCCGACGTCGGTGTGATGCTCACGGGCGGCGAAATGGTGCTCACCACCGGGGTGTTGCTCGCCGGCGACGTGGAGGCGCAGGCCGAGTACATCCGTTCGCTGCACCGCGCGGAGGCCGCGGCCGTCGTCCTGGGACTCGGCCGCGCCTTCCCCACGCCGCCGGACGTGATGCGCAGGGCCGCCGAGCGGTGCGGGCTGCCGATGGTGGTGCTCCACCGGCCCTTTCCCTTCGCCGAGTTGACGGAAGAGGTTCAATCCAGGCTGGTCAGAAGCAAGTTCGCGGCCGTGAGCCTCTCCGAGGCCGTACGGACGGCGCTGACCGGGCTCATCACCTCGGGCGCTCCGCTGCAGCGCATGCTCGACGAGATCGCCGGGCACGCCGCCTGCCCCGTCGTCGTCACCAACGTCGCTCACCGGGTCCTCGCCACGGCGGGGGAGCGGTCCGCCGTGGACGACGTGCTGCGTGACTGGGAGCGCATCTCCCGGCAGGCGGGCGGCAGCGAGGGCGACGGGTGGATCAGGGCCGAGCTGGGCGGGCGGGGGGAGCGCTGGGGCCGCCTCGTGCTGTGCGGGTACCGCGGCGCCGCCGCCACCGGGCGGCTGCTCGCCGACCGGGGCGCCGAGGCCCTCGTCCTGCACCGGATGCTCGGCAGCTCCGTGCACACCTGGGAGGAGCAGTCCGCGCAGAGCCTGCTGACCGACCTGGTGAGCGGTGTCGTACCGGCCCGGCAGCTGTTGCCGCGGGCGCGGGCGGCCGGGCTGCCCGTCAACCGGCGGGCGTTCGTGCCGCTGGTGGTGCGGGACGGTGATCCGGCCGAACTCGACCGTGTGCTGCGGTTGTTGGGGCTTCCGGGCCTGGTCGCCGAGCTCGCGGACGGGGCCACCGCCGTGCTGCTCAGCCTCGCCAGGGACCAGGACGCGGAGGCGCTGGCCACCCACTTCGCCGTACGGCTGCGGCACGAGAGCGGCACCCCTACGACCGTGGCCGCCGCGTCCCCCCGTACGGCATGGGACGACGTCCCCGCGGGCCTGCGCGAGGCGCTGCATGTCGCGGAGGCAGCCGCCGACGCGCCCGCCGACCAGGAGCAGCCGGTTCTGCTGCGGCTGCGTGACGTCCATCTGCGCGGCCTGGTACGGCTGTTGCGGGACGACCCGAACGTGCAGTCCTTCGCCGAGCGGGAGTTGGACGGGCTGCTGTGCGACGCGGACGCCGAGTCGGAACTGCTGCCCGTGCTGCGGACGTATCTCGCGACCGGCCGCAACAAATCGCGCACCGCGCAGCTCCACCATGTCAGCAGGCCCGCGCTGTATCGCCGTCTTGAGGTCATAGAGGCCCGCCTCGGCGTGGACCTCGACGACTTCGAGCAGGCCGCCTCCGTACACATCGCGCTGCTCGCGCACGACGCCCAACAGAGGTGAAATGCCGTGGAAATGAGAGGGAAACGCGCGCGTACGGGCGAGAGTGACACGGTGGAACGACCGGCGTCCCTAGACGTGACACGGTGCAACTCAAACCCGGCATCAGGACTTCCTAGGCTCCTCGTACACCGAGCGACCGGAGGTCCCGATGAGCAGAGTGATCCGAGCCGCCGTCTTCCAGACCGCGTGGACCGGCGACAAGGAATCGATGATCCAGGTCCACGAGCAGGCGGTCCGCGACGCGGCCGCGCAGGGCGCACAGGTCCTGTGCTTCCAGGAGCTGTTCTACGGGCCGTACTTCTGCCAGGTCCAGGACAAGGCGTTCTACGAGTACGCCGAGCAGATCCCCGAAGGCCCGATCGTCCGGCGCTTCCAGGCGCTGGCCAGGGAACTGGGCATCGTCCTCGTCCTGCCGATGTACGAGGAGGAGCAGCCCGGCGTCCTGTACAACACCGCGGCCGTGATCGACGCCGACGGATCGTACCTGGGCAAGTACCGCAAGACCCACATCCCCCAAGTGCAGGGATTCTGGGAGAAGTTCTACTTCCGGCCGGGCAACTCCGGCTGGCCGGTCTTCGACACCGCCGTCGGCAAGATCGGTGTCTACATCTGCTACGACCGGCACTTCCCGGAGGGCTGGCGTGCGCTGGGCCTCGCGGGCGCCGAGATCGTGTTCAACCCGTCGGCCACCTCGCGCGGCCTGTCCGGCTACCTGTGGCAGCTGGAGCAGCCGGCCGCGGCCGTCGCCAACGAGTACTTCGTGGGCGCGATCAACCGGGTGGGCGTCGAGGAGTACGGCGACAACGACTTCTACGGGACCTCGTACTTCGTGGACCCGGAAGCCCAGTTCGTCGGCGAGGTGGCCGGCGACAAGGAGACCGAGCTCGTCGTCCGGGACCTGGACCTGGCCAAGCTCCGCGAGGTGCGCGACCGGTGGCAGTTCTACCGGGACCGCGCTCCGGGGGCGTACGGGCCGCTGACGGCTCCGTAGCCGCGGCGGGTCCGCTGCACGGCGGTCCGGTTCACGCGGGCCCGGCTCACGGGGGGTCGGGCCCGCGGGACCGATCTGCCTACCAGGAAACAGCGTTGACCCCAGTCTTCAACAGCTTCGGTATTCCCTCAGTGCACGCACGACCGGAAGGAGAGGGACCATGAGCCGTACCGTCATCCGTGGTGGCCTCGTCGTCACCGCGTCCGACGAGATCCATGCCGACGTCCTGATCGAGGACGGCCGGATCGCCGCCCTCGCCGCCACCGGCACCCCGGCGGCCGACGCGTGGACGGCCGAGCGGACCTTGGACGCCACCGGCAAGTACGTCATCCCGGGCGGCGTCGACGCGCACACCCACATGGAGCTGCCCTTCGGCGGCACCTTCGCCTCCGACACCTTCGAGACGGGCACCAGGGCCGCGGCCTGGGGCGGCACCACCACCATCATCGACTTCGCGGTGCAGAGCGTGGGCCACTCGCTGCGCGAGGGCCTCGACGCCTGGAACGCCAAGGCGGACGGCAAGTGCGCCATCGACTACGGCTTCCACATGATCGTCTCCGACGTCAACCAGGAGACACTCAAGGAGATGGACCTCCTTGTCGAGGAGGGCGTCACCTCCTTCAAGCAGTTCATGGCCTACCCGGGCGTCTTCTACAGCGACGACGGCCAGATCCTGCGCGCCATGCAGCGCTCCGCCGAGAACGGCGGCCTGATCATGATGCACGCGGAGAACGGCATCGCGATCGACGTGCTGGTGGAGCAGGCGCTGGCGCGCGGGGAGACCGACCCCCGCTTCCATGGCGAAGTGCGCAAGGCGCTCCTCGAGGCCGAGGCCACCCACCGTGCCATCAAACTCGCGCAGGTCGCCGGAGCGCCCCTGTACGTCGTGCATGTCTCGGCGCAGGAGGCGGTCGCCGAGCTGACGCGGGCGCGCGACGAGGGCCTGAACGTCTTCGGTGAGACCTGTCCGCAGTACCTCTTCCTGTCCACGGACAACCTGGCCGAGCCCGACTTCGAGGGCGCGAAGTACGTGTGCAGTACGCCACTTCGGCCCAAGCAGCACCAGGCCGCCCTGTGGCGCGGACTGCGTACGAACGACCTCCAGGTCGTCTCCACCGACCACTGCCCCTTCTGCTTCGTGGGCCAGAAGGAACTCGGACGCGGCGACTTCTCGAAGATCCCCAACGGACTCCCGGGCGTCGAGAACAGGATGGACCTGCTCCACCAGGCCGTCGTCGACGGACACATCTCGCGCCGCCGCTGGATCGAGATCGCCTGCGCGACACCGGCCCGGATGTTCGGCCTGTACCCGAAGAAGGGCACCATCGCGCCGGGCGCCGACGCCGACATCGTCATCTACGACCCGCACGCCGAGCAGGTCCTGTCGGCCGAGACCCACCACATGAACGTCGACTACTCGGCGTACGAGGGCAAGCGTCTCACCGGCCGGGTCGAGACGGTGCTCTCGCGCGGCGAACACGTCATCACCGAGCGGGAGTTCACCGGACGCGCGGGTCACGGCGTCTACACCCCCCGCTCCACCTGTCAGTACCTTCTCTGAACCTTCTCCGAGCGACCAGGAGTGGCGCCATGGACTTCGGACTCGTCCTGCAGACAGACCCCCCTGCCTCCCGCGTCATCGACCTGATGAAGCGGGCCGAGGGCAACGGCTTCACGTACGGCTGGACCTTCGACTCGGCCGTGCTGTGGCAGGAACCCTTCGTGATCTACAGTCAGATCCTCGCGAACACCGAGAAGTTGACGGTCGGCCCGATGGTCACCAACCCGGGCACCCGCACCTGGGAGGTCACCGCCTCCACCTTCGCGACGCTCAACGACATGTACGGCAACCGCACGGTGTGCGGCATCGGGCGCGGCGACTCGGCGATGCGCGTTGCCGGACGCAAGCCCAACACGCTGGCCCGGATCAGCGGCGCCATGAAGGTCATCCGAGCCCTCGCGCGGGGCGACGAGGCCGATCTCGGCGGCACCGTCATCAAGCTCCCCTGGGTCAGGCCGGGCGCCGAACTCCCTGTCTGGATGGCCGCGTACGGGCCCAAGGCCCTGAAGATGACCGGCGAGGAGGCGGACGGGTTCATCCTCCAGCTCGCCGATCTGTACCTCACCGAGTACATGGTCAAGGCCGTGAAGGACGCGGCCGTCGGCGCGGGCCGTGACCCGTCCGAGGTCAAGATCTGCGTGGCGGCGCCCGCATACGTCACCGCGGACGACTCACCCGAGGCGCTCGCCCACGCCCGCGAACAGTGCCGCTGGTTCGGCGGCATGGTCGGCAACCACGTAGCCGACCTCGTCTCCAAGTACGGGGAGCACTCCGCCGCCGTACCCGACGAACTCACCGAGTACATCAAGGCCCGCGAGGGCTACGACTACTCCCACCACGGCCGCAGCGACAACCCCGACACCAAGTTCGTGCCCGACGAGATCGTCGACCGGTTCTGCCTCATCGGCACGCCCGAGCGGCACATCGAGAAGCTGAACGCGCTGCGTGCTCTGGGCGTCGACCAGTTCGCGGTGTACGACATGCACGACGCGCAGGAGGCGACCATCGACGCGTACGGGACGAAGGTCATTCCGGCCGTCAACGGCCAGTAATACAGGGGTACTCGAAGCCCGATCCAGGGCACTTGAAGCCCCCTCCCCGTTCTCCCCTTCCCGCCGTCCCGAGAAGGGGGCCAGGGCGCTCCCCGCGCCCCCCAAGTGCCCCGCACGGCCTTTCCCGCCACTCCTCACCTGATGGGCCTGCCCATGACCGAGACCGTCCCCGCCGAAAGTTCGCCGCCCGCCGCTCAAGTCACGCTCCCGGACGGCCGGGTGGAGATAGCCCCCGGCGCGCCTCTGCCGAGCGGCCCCTACGCCAACGAGGACCTGCTGCCGGTTCCGATCGAGAAGCGGACCTGGACCACGTACAACTTCTCGGCGCTCTGGGTCGGTATGGCCCACAACACCGCTTCCTGGACCCTGGCTTCCGGTCTGATCGCCGTCGGCATGGACTGGAAGCAGGCCGTCTTCACCATCGCGCTGGCCAACCTGATCGTGCTCGTCCCGATGCTGCTCACCGGGCACGCGGGACCCAAGTACGGCATTCCGTTCCCCGTCTTCGCGCGGGCCGCCTTCGGTGTCCGTGGCGCCAACCTGCCTGCTGTCGTACGGGCGTTGGTGGCCTGTGGCTGGTTCGGTATCCAGACCTGGATCGGTGGCGAGGCGATCTTCTTCCTGGCCGGGAAGCTGTTCGGCGACAGCTGGGCCGGCGCCGGCCACATCGGTGGCTACGCCTGGACCATGTGGCTGTCCTTCGCGATCTTCTGGGTGCTCCAGGTCGCCATCATCTACCGGGGCATGGAGACGATCCGCCGCTTCGAGAACTGGGCGGCGCCCTTCGTGCTCGTCGGCGCCGGCGTGATGCTGTGGTGGATGAGCGACAAGGCGGGCGGCTTCGGCCCGCTGCTCGACCAGCCGTCCAAGCTCGGCTGGGGACCCGACTTCTGGACGCTGTTCGCTCCCGCGCTCATGGGCATGATCGGCTTCTGGTCCACGCTGTCGCTGAACATCCCGGACTTCACGCGGTACGGGAAGAGTCAGAAGGCCCAGACGTGGGGCCAGGCGCTCGGCCTGCCCACCACCATGACGCTGTTCGCCTTCCTGTCCGTCATGGTCACCTCGGGCTCGCAGGCGGTGTACGGCGAGGCGATCTGGGACCCGGTCCAGCTGGCCGCCAAGACGGACAACGTCTTCGGCATCATCTTCGCGCTGGTCACCGTGCTGGTGGCGACCCTGTCCGTGAACGTCGCGGCCAACCTGGTCTCGCCGGCCTTCGACTTCTCCAACATCGCGCCCCGGAAGATCAGTTTCCGGGCCGGCGCCCTCGTCACCTGCGTCCTCGGCGTACTGATCTTCCCGTGGAGGCTCTACTCCGACCCGCAGGGCTACATCTTCACCTGGCTCGGCCTGGTCGGCGGTCTGCTCGGCACGGTCGCGGGCATCCTCATCGCCGACTACTGGATCCTGCGCCGGACCAAGCTCGACCTCGCCGACCTGTACAGCACGGGCGGCCGCTACTGGTACGACGGCGGCTGGAACTGGCGTGCCGTCGTCGCCTTCGTCACCGGCGGTGTGCTGGCCGTCGGGGGCGCCGACTTCCATCCGCTGATCGACGGACGGCCCATTCCGGCGCTGGAGTCACTGGCCGACTACGGCTGGGCGGTCGGGCTCGGCACGTCGATGGTGCTGTATCTGGCGCTGATGTTGGCGCGTGGGCGAGGGAAGACGGCTGTCTGAGTCGGGGGCACTTGGGCTGGGCTGACCGTTTGCTGACGGTCAGCCCTGCTGTGCTCTGACGGTCGGCTCCGCCGTGTTTCGACGGTCAGCTCCGCCGTGTCTTCGACGGTCGGATCTGCTGTGCTCAGACGTTCAGCTCTGCTGGGTCTTCTCCAGTGCGGCCACCGCGTCCTTGGCGGCACTGATGGCGCCCTTGTTGATCACGTCGGCACTGGGCGACTTCTTCGTCTCGAAGTCGCTGCCGTTGTACGTGATGACGATCACTGCGTTGGACGCGCGGACGATCACCACCCCCTCGCGGGTGTCCTGCTTGTCCTCGGAGGTGAGGTTCACGACGGAGTAGGCCGTGTCGCCGACGCCGGGGACCGTCCCGCCGCCGCTCTTGTCCGCGACGCGCTCCTTGTAGGACGTCTGCGCCGCCGCGTCCGACTCCTTGATCTCGTACGAGACGTCGAGCCAGCGGTAGTCGAACCCCTTCAGCGCATTCCAGGAGCAGGTGCGGCGGACCGCCTTGTCGGTCGACGCGATCTCCTGACCGGCCGTCTTGGCGCCCGGGACCAGCGCCTTGATCGTCTTTTCGGTCACGCTGGTGCAGGGTGCGGGGGACGCGGCGTACGTCTTGGTGGCCGCGGACGTCGAGGGTGCGGAGGCCGAATCCGTAGGCTTTTGAGACGATTTGTCCTCAGCGGCGGTCGGGGTCGCGGCGAGCGGACCGGACGACAACGCCCAGCCCACCGAGGCGAGCACGGCGACCGGCAGCAGACGCGCGGTGAGAGCGAGCGGCAAAGGAAGAGAACGCACGGCGCACTTCTCGTGGGGGACGGTGCGGAGGTGGCCCGCACTGCGGACGGGACGCCAGTGTCACACGTGTCCCTGTGGGGCGGAAGTGTGAACTCGCTCTGTGCCTGTGCGGTGACAGTGACTTGCTGTTGACGGGATGTGGGATTCGGGGTCGGTGTGGACGACGACGGGGGTGTGCGGCTTCCCGGTGGGTGCCGAACTGCCGCTGGGGCCGACGGAGGTCCTGAGGTGAACTCGCCGCCGTGCGGATCTCGTCGAGGCCGCATGCCATCATCGGCGCGTGATCGCGATACGCCTGAAGCCGACCCGTGGTGCCGTCCTCGCCTGTGTGCTGGCGTTGACCGCGAGCGGGTGCGGGCTCTCCGCCGAGCTGGACCGCGAACGCAACCCCGAACGCACGCCCACGCCGTCGGAGACCCGGGCCGCCGAGCCGCCCGAGTCCGCCTCGCCCTCGTCCGCACCGTCCGTATCGGTCCAGCCGGTGAGCGGCTGCCCGTCGTCCGGTCTGCGCTTCCAGGCCGGTCCCGTCGACGGGGCCATGGGGCTGCGAGTCATGACGCTCTCCGTAACCAACTGCGGTGAGCAGCCGTACGAGCTGAACGGCTATCCCTCCGTCAGCGTCCTGGACGAGGCGGGCGACCCGATTCCGGGCGTGCGCACGATCGAAGGGACCGACGGCGTGCCCATGGCGTCGGACGACACCGGCCCCGAGCCCTTCGCGCTCGGACCGGGCGAGACCGCGGAGGCGGGGCTGGTGTGGCGGATGGCGGCCGAGGACGGTACGTACCTCCACGTCGCGCCGGACAAGGGGCAGGATGCCGTGAACGTACGCCCTGAATGGCCCCTCGACATCGGGCCGGAGAACGTACTCGGTACGCATCCGTGGGCCCCCGCCCCGAAGTCGGCTTCCTGAAGGCGATGCCGTACGCGGCCCGCGCCTACGGCACCCGGCTCGTCCACTCCGGCGACCCGAACTTCGCCCGCGCCAGTTCCTCCGCGCGCGCCAGCTCCTGCGGAGTCACCTTGCCGTCCGTCAGTCCGTACCGGCCGCGGAACGAGTCGATCATCCGCTCGATGACCGCCTCGCGCGCCAGGCCGGTCTGCCGGCGCAGCGGATCAACCCGCTTCTTCGCACTCCTTGTGCCCTTGTCGGAGAGCTTCTCCCGGCCGATGCGCAGCACTTCGAGCATCTTGTCGGCGTCGATGTCGTACGCCATGGTCACGTGGTGGAGCACCGCGCCGGGCCCGCCACCCGGGCCGACCATCCGCTTCTGCGCGGCGCCCGCGACCTTCCCCGCCTCCGTGGCGATGTCGTTCAGCGGCTGGTACCAGGCCTTGATCCCCATGTCGCCGAGCGCGCCGAGCACCCAGTCGTCGAGGTACGCGTAGCTGTCCTGGAACGACAGCCCCTGGACGAGGGCCTCGGGCACGGAGAGCGAGTACGTGATCGTGTTGCCCGGTTCCACGAACATCGCGCCGCCGCCGGAGATCCGCCGCACCACCTCGATGCCGTGCCGCTCGGCGCCGGCCGGGTCGACCTCGTTGCGCAGCGACTGGAAGCTGCCGATGATCACGGCGGGCGCGGCCCACTCCCACACGCGCAGCGTCGGGGGGCGGTGGCCCGCGGCGACCTCGCCGGTCAGGACCTCGTCCAGGGCCATGTGCAGCGTGGGGGACTGGGGGCCCTCGTGGATCAGCTGCCAGTCGTAGTCGGTCCAGTCGGTGGCGTGCGCGAGGGCCCTGCGGACGGCGATGGCGATGCCCTCCGAGGTCAGGCCGTACATCACCGTGCCCTCGGGCAGCGCGGCGTCGATACGGGCGGCCAGTCCTGCCGCGTCGGTGTCCGTGGAGGCGCCGTTCAGCGCGTGGTTGACGGCGTCCAGCGCCTCGTCCGGTTCGAGGAAGAAATCGCCCGCCACGCGCGCGTGGCGCAGGACTCCGCCCGCCACGTCCAGGTCCACCACGACGAGCTTGCCGCCGGGGACCTTGTACTCACCGTGCACCGATCCGCCTCCGTTGTCCGTTTCACGAGGACCAACGCCGACCTCGGATGATTGATTCCGGTCATTGCGGGCGGGGTGCCTGCCGTGCCCGCGTGCCCTGTCCCCCGGGGAGCCGCAAGTGCAATAGTCGAGAGCGAGGTTGATCGTTCGGCTCAGCGAGGTGGCACGGCATGTTCACAACCCGACCGACGCTCCAGGGCACCTTCGGCATGGTGTCCTCGACGCACTGGCTCGCCTCACAGTCGGCGATGGCCATCCTGGAGGACGGTGGCAACGCCTACGACGCCGCGGTCGCCGCCGGTTTCGTCCTGCACGTCGTCGAGCCGCACCTCAACGGACCGGCGGGCGAGGTCCCGATCATCATCGCCCCCGTGGGCGGCGAGGTGCGGGTGCTGTGCGGGCAGGGCGTCGCGCCCGCCGGAGCGACGATCGCCCACTACAGGGGACTCGGTCTGGATCTCGTACCCGGTACCGGGCCGCTCGCCGCCGCCGTGCCCGGCGCCTTCGACGCCTGGATGCTGCTCCTGCGCGACCACGGCACCAAGTCCCTCGCCGACGTCCTGAAGTACGCCATCGGGTACGCGGAGGACGGGCACGCGCCCGTGGAGCGCATCGGCGAGACGGTGGAGACCGTGCGCGAACTCTTCGAGACGGAGTGGACGTCCTCGGCCGAGGTGTATCTACCGGGTGGCAGGGCTCCGCGACCCGGCGAGCTGTTCCGCAATCCCGCCCTTGCCGACACCTGGCGACGGCTGCTCGCCGAGGTCTCCGAGGAGGCGGACCGGGTGGCGCAGATCGAGGCCGCGCGGAACGTGTGGCGTTCCGGTTTCATCGCCGAGGCGCTCGTACGCCAGGGGCGGCGTCCCACCCTGGACACCAGCGGCGAGCGCCACACCGGCACCCTGACGGCCGCCGATCTGGCCTCCTGGTCCGCGAGCTACGAGGCCCCGGCGACATACGACTGGCGCGGCTGGACCCTGTGCAAGGCCGGCCCCTGGAGCCAGGGCCCGGTGCTGCTCCAGCAGTTGGCCCTGCTGCCGCCGGAACTGCCGCGCTACGGCTCCGCCGAGTACGTCCACCTGCTGATCGAGGGCTGCAAGCTCGCGATGGCCGACCGGGAGGCCTGGTACGGGGACGCGGCCGAGGTGCCGCTCGACGTGCTGCTCTCGAAGTCGTACAACACCGCCCGGCGCGCGCTCGTCGGGGACAAGGCGTCGCGTGAGCTGTGCCCCGGCAGCCCCGGAGGGCGCGTTCCGCGGATGAGTGAGCACGCGCGCGTGGTGGCCGCCGGGGAGCCGGGCTTCGACGCGCTCGCGGTGCCGGGTGCAGGGGAACCCACGGTGGCCCGGGCTGTCGCGGACCCCGCGGTGGCGCCGGACGGCGGTACCCGCGGCGACACCTGCCACCTCGACGTCGTCGACCGCTGGGGCAACATGGTCGCCGCCACGCCCAGCGGAGGCTGGCTTCAGTCCAACCCGGTCGTACCCGAACTGGGCTTCCCGCTCGGCACCCGGCTCCAGATGGCCTGGCTGGAGGAAGGGCTGCCCAACTCCCTGACACCGGGCCGCCGTCCGCGCACCACCCTGACCCCCTCGCTCGCGCTGCGCGACGGGGTGCCGGTCATGGCCTTCGGCACACCGGGCGGTGACCAGCAGGACCAGTGGCAGACACACTTCTTCCTCTCCGTGGCGCTGCGCGCCGAGGTGCGCGGCGGTCTCGATCTCCAGGGCGCGATCGACGAGCCGAACTGGCACAACGACAGCTTTCCCGGCTCCTTCTACCCGCGCGGTATGCACCCCGGCAGCGTCACCGTCGAGTCCCGCATGGACGCCGCGGTCGTCGAGGAGCTGCGCCGCCGCGGCCACGACGTCCAGGTCGGCGACGCATGGTCCGAGGGCCGGCTGTGCGCGGTCGCACGGCATCCGGAGACGGGTGTGCTGTCGGCGGCGGCGAACCCGCGGGGGATGCAGGGGTACGCGGTGGGGCGCTGATCCGCGGACGCGGTGTCATGACGTAGGCCCGTGATGTGAGGTAGGCCCGTGTCATCGCGTGACTCGACGTGCTCAGTGTCATCAGGTGCGCCGGGGGGTCGCGGTATGCGGGGTCTGCGTGCACTCTGCGTAGCCATGGGGTCCGGGAATTCATGGGCATTCCACCCGGAGTGCACCGGCCCGGTGAGGATTGTCAGAGGCGCGTGCTGTCATGGAGACATGATCGTAGACATCGAAACCATCGACGAGTTTCTCACCCACCGCACCTCCGACGTCGAAGAAGTGGTCCGGCAGGCGGCCGCCGCCGAGGTCATGCCGCGCTTCCGACAGCTCGCCGCGCACGAGATCGACCAGAAGAGCGGCCCGCACGATCTGGTGACGGACGCCGACCGCCTGGCCGAGGAGTACCTCACCGAGACCCTCACCGCGCTGCTGCCCGGCTCGGTCGTGGTCGGCGAGGAGGCGGTGCACGCCAACCCGACGACCTACGAGGCGATACGCGGCTCCGCGCCGGTCTGGATCGTCGACCCGGTCGATGGGACACGGCAGTTCGTGCACGGCGACCCCGGATTCTGCATGCTGGTCGCCCTCGCGCTGGACGGCGTCGTGCACGCGTCCTGGACGTTCGCTCCCGCGCGCGACGAGTTCGCCACCGCGATACGTGGCCGGGGCGCCTTCCTCGACGGTGCGCCCCTGCGGGCGGGTTCGCCCCTGCCCGGCCGCGACCTCGACATCGCCACCTCGCACCCGGACTACACCACGGACGAGCAGAAGCGCGCCCTGCTCGCGCTGCGCGCCGAGGGTGTCGTGACCCGCCCGTGCGGCTCGGCGGGCCTGGAGTATCTGGCCGTGGCCCGCGGGGAGTTGGACGCCACGGCCTTCTCCTGGGAGGCCGCCTGGGACCACGCGGCAGGCCTGCTGCTGGTCGAGGAGGCGGGCGGCGCCCATCTGACGCTCGCGGGCGAGCCGTTCCGTATCACCGGGGGAAACACGCTGCCGTTCACGGCGGCCAGGGACGAGGCGACGGCCCGCAGGGTGGTCGCGCTGCTGGCGGCCGGGGGCTGAGGGCCGGGGCGGCTGGAACCTGAATGCTCGGGGCGGCCGCGGAGCCCGAGTGCCGAAGACGGCTGTCTTCCGTCAGCTTCCCGCTCCCGCAATCGCCCGCGCCGTCAAGGCTGTGAGTCCTCCGGCATATCCTGATCCCAGTTGCCATCGGCTGACAAAGGAGTCCGAAGGTGCCGTCGATGCTCGATGTGGTCGTGGTGGGTGCGGGGCCGAACGGACTGACGGCTGCCGTGGAGCTGGCCCGCCGGGGCTTCTCCGTGGCCGTGTTCGAGGCGCGGGACACCGTGGGCGGCGGAGCCCGCACCGAAGAGCTGACGCTGCCCGGATTCCGGCACGACCCGTGTTCGGCGGCGCATCCGCTGGGCATCAATTCTCCGGCTTTCAGGGCGATGCCCCTGGAGCGGTACGGCCTGGAGTGGCTGCACGCGGAGTTTCCCATGGCGCACCCGTTCCCGGACGGCACGGCGGCGGTGCTCTCGAGGTCGGTGGCGGAGACGGCCGCCTCGTTCGGGCCGCGCGACGCCGGTGCGTACCGGCGCCTGGTCACCCCCTTCCTCCCCAAGTGGGACACGCTGGCCCACGACTTCATGTCGCTGCCCCTGACCGCGCTGCCCCGCGACCCGGTCACCCTCGCCCGCTTCGGCCTCGCCGGACTGCCGCCCTCGACCTGGTTGATGCGCCGCTTCCGTGACGAGCGGGCCAAGGCACTGTTCGCCGGACTCGTCGCCCATGTCATCGCCCCGCTCGACGGGTTCGCAACCGGCGCCGTGGGCCTGGTCTTCGCCCTGGCCGCGCACGCCCGTGGCTGGCCCGTGGCCCGGGGCGGCTCCCAGTCCATCTCCGACGCGCTCACCGCGTACCTCAAGGACCTCGGCGGCAGCGTCCACACCGACTACGAGGTCAAGCGCCTCGACGACCTGCCGCCCGCGCGCGCCTACGTCTTCGACACCTCACCCACCGCGCTGTCCCGGATCGCGGGCTTCGGCCGCTACTACGAGCGGTACCGGTACGGAGCGGGCGTCTTCAAGATCGACTACGCGCTCGACGGCCCCGTGCCGTGGACGGCGAAGGAGGCGCGCACCGCCGGGACCGTGCAGGTCGGGGCGAGCCGCGCGGAGATCGGCAGCGCACTGCGGGCGGCCTCGCGCGAGGGCCGGGCGCCCGACGCTCCGTTTCTGATCACCGTGCAGCCCAGTGTCGTCGACCCCTCCCGGGCACCCGAGGGCAAGCAGGTCTTCTGGGCGTACGGGCACGTCCCGAACGGCTGGACCGGAGACCTCACGGAAGCGATCGAGCGCCAGCTGGAGCGGTTCGCGCCGGGCTTCCGCGACCGCGTCCTCGCCCGCGCGACGGCGGGCCCGCCCGAACTGGCCGCCCGTAACGCGAACTACGTGGGCGGCGACATCGCCTCCGGCGCCGCCTCCGGGCTCCAGCTCCTCCTGCGTCCCAAGCTCTCCCTCTTCCCGTACAGCACCCCGCACCCGGCCGTCTTCATCTGCTCCTCGGCCACCCCGCCGGGCCCCGGCGTCCACGGCATGTCGGGGCACAACGCGGCGAAGGCGGTATGGAAGAGGCTGAGACAGGCATGACAGGGAAGGGGCCGAGGCAGGCATGACATGGAGGAGGCCGAGAAGGGCATGACCACGATCACGCTGGTGCAGGGCGACATCACCCGGCAGAGCGTCGACGCCGTCGTCAACGCCGCGAACTCCTCGCTGCTCGGCGGGGGCGGCGTCGACGGGGCCATCCACCGCCGGGGCGGTCCCGCTGTCCTCGCCGAGTGCCGCAAGCTCCGCGCCTCCCACTACGGCAAGGGCCTGGCCACCGGACGAGCAGTCGCCACCACAGCCGGTGAGCTGGACGCGCAGTGGGTGATCCACACCGTCGGCCCGGTGTGGCAGGGCCCAGGCAGCGACACTTCACTCCTCGCTTCCTGCTACCGGGAGTCCCTCCGGGTGGCAGACAAGCTGAGCGCGCGGACCGTCGCGTTTCCGGCCATCTCGACCGGCGTCTTCAGATGGCCGATGGAGGAGGCCGCCCACATCGCCGTGGAGACGGTCAGGGCCACGGAGACGGCCGTCGAAGAGGTCAGGTTCGTCCTCTTCGACGAGCGGGCGTACAAGGCGTTCGCGGAGCAGGTCCAGCAGATCCGCTGACCGTCCCGGCCGGGAGGTGACGGGCCGCGGAAAATTGGCGGGTGTTGAACACGTCTTCCGAAGTACGGTCCTGCGGTGACTGATGCGGATGGGTACTTCGGAGAGAGTGTCGCGGCGACCTACGACGAGGCGGAGGCGGGCGAGTTCGAGGCGGGCGTCGTGAAGGCGGCGGTCGACGTACTGGCAGAGCTCGCCGGCGACGGCCGGGCCTTGGAACTGGGCATCGGGACGGGGCGTATCGCGCTGCCACTGGCAGGCAGGGGAGTCCCGGTCCACGGCATCGACCTGTCGCGGGCGATGGTCGAGCGGCTGCGCGCCAAGCCCGGCGGTGACGCGATCGGAGTGACGATCGGCGACTTCGCGGCGACGAAGGTGGACGGGGCGTTCTCCGTCGCCTATCTCGTCTTCAACACGATCATGAACCTGACGACACAGGCGGCGCAGGTGGACTGCTTCCGCAACGTCGCGGCCCACCTCGAACCCGGCGGCCGATTCGTCATCGAGGTCATGATTCCCGACCTGCGGAAGCTCCCGGCGGGGCAGACCGTCGTGCCCTTCCACGTCAGCCCGACGCGATGGGCGTTCGACGCCTACGACGTCGCCACCCAGGAGATGAGCTCGAACTACGTCGAGGTCGTCGACGGGCGAGGCGAGTACCACTCGATTCCCTTCCGTTACGTGTGGCCGGCGGAACTCGACCTGATGGCTCAGCTCGCCGGGCTGCGCCTGTCCGAGCGGTGGGACGGATGGACCCGGGAGCCGTTCACCGGCGAGAGCGGCCGGCATGTCTCGATCTGGGAGAAACCCGCTGCGTAATCAGCCGTACAGCCGTACAGCCGTACAGCGCCGTACAGCCGTTCGGCCGGCCGCCTGAGCAGCGGCTCCGAGCTGGACAAGTGCTGGTCCAAGCTTTACTGCGAATAGATTGCAGGTGGGAAAGCTTGGCATGAGGGTGGGAGGCGCACCGCCCGCCCCGAAAGAAGAAGGACCCCACCATGCGTCGTACGTCGCTCACGCGGCAGGAGTGGGGCCGGCTCGGCGGGATGGGCGCGTTCATTCTCGCGCTGCACGTGATCGGCTGGTTCACGCTCATCGCCGTCGTCGCGCCGGAGCACTACAGCATCGGCGCGAAGTCGTTCGGCGTCGGGATCGGCGTGACCGCGTACACGCTGGGCATGCGGCACGCCTTCGACGCCGATCACATCGCGGCCATCGACAACACCACCCGCAAGCTGATGAGCGAGGGGCAGCGGCCGCTGTCGGTCGGTTTCTGGTTCTCGCTCGGCCACTCCAGCATCGTCTTCGGGCTGGCCTTCCTGCTCTCCCTGGGCGTTCGGACGCTGGCCGGACCGGTGCGCGATGACGACTCGAGCCTGCACGATGTCACCGGGCTGATCGGCACGACGGTCTCCGGGACCTTTCTGTACGTCATCGCCGCCATCAACCTCGTCATCCTCGCCGGGATCTGGAAGGTCTTCCGGCAGATGCGCTCCGGCCACTTCGACGAGGCGGCCCTGGAGGAACAGCTGAACAACCGCGGGCTCATGAACCGCCTGCTCGGCCGCGTCATGAAGTCGGTCACCAAGCCCTGGCAGATGTACCCGGTGGGCCTGCTCTTCGGCCTCGGCTTCGACACGGCCACCGAGGTCGCCCTGCTGGTCCTCGCGGGATCGGGCGCGGCGTCCGGGCTGCCCTGGTACGCGATCCTGTGCCTGCCCGTCCTGTTCGCGGCGGGCATGTCCCTGCTGGACACGATCGACGGTTCGTTCATGAACTTCGCGTACGGGTGGGCCTTCTCCAAGCCGGTGCGCAAGGTCTACTACAACCTCACCATCACCGGACTGTCCGTCGCCGTCGCCCTGATCATCGGCACGGTCGAACTCCTCGGCCTGCTCGCGGAGCGGCTGCAGCTGCGCGGAGCCTTCTGGGACTGGGTCGGCGACCTCGACCTGAACGTCATCGGCTTCGTCATCGTCGGCCTCTTCTTCGCCACCTGGGTCATCGCCCTTGTCGTGTGGAAGGTGGGCCGGATCGAGGAGAAGTGGACGGCGGGGCTGCGCCTCCCGCCGGACGGCCTTCGCCACCCCGGGGATGCCGGGCTTTCCGACCCTGCCCGGCAGCCCGCCCGCCAGCCCGTCGACTGACGCATCCGACTACCAACCCGGCAGCCACAGCAGGTGCCCGGTGACGACAGGACCTAGGGCCGGCGGGGAGTCCAGGGCGAGGACGGCCGCGCCGATCGGCTACAGGTCGGGAGGCGGTGCGGCCTGGAGGGCGGTGATCCGGCGGGTGACGGCGTGCTCGGAGGAGTGCAGGGCGCCACCCGGCCGGGTGCGCCGGGCGACCAGGGTGGCACGAGCCGGCGCCCGTGCGGTGGTGCGACGGTCGCCGACGGCATCCGCCGCTTCCTCGTCGGCCGGCGCTCCAGCAGGGAGGTGACCGTGCTGCGCACCGGTGCGAGGAGCGGGTTGGCCGCGACGGTCAGGGCGACGGCGGTCGCCACAGCCGAGTGGCGATGGGCGATGGGCGATGGGCGAGACGGGCACGCTCGTGGGCCGGCAGGGCACGGTGCTCCGCCGGTTCCAGCGCGCCGAGCGTCGCCGAGGTGACCAGGATCCGGCCCGGCCCGCCAGGGATGGCGAAGGCCCGCGGGGTCGAGGACGCGGCGGTGGCGAGCTCGCTGTCGGGAGGGTGGCCTTCGCCGAGCCGGTTCAGGACACGTCGCGTCGCGTAAGGCACGCGCACGGCGCGGATGAGCCGGAAGGCGATCACGCCGAGGACCGCGACCGCGCAGAGCGCGACCGCATCGAGGACCGGTTCGGGCAGCGACGCCGGGCCTCCTCGCCTGCCTCCACGGCCACCCACCCCTGCGGCCTGGTCGACCAGGGTGGCGACGAGCGAGGCACAGGGCCCAGGCGGAGGCGGCCGCGGTCAACGCGGGGCGATGGTCGGCACCCGGGCGGCGTACGCCGGAGAAACGCGCGCGCCGACCTTTGGGGCGACGGCCGCCGGCAGCAGCGGCAGGACCAGCGGGACGTAGACGTCGATCTTCATGGCCTCATGGCCCGTACTCCCCGACGAGCCTCACGGCCCGTGCCCTCCGAGGAGCTCGCGCAGGGCCGTTTCCTCCCTGGGGCTCAGCCCGGTCACGAACTGCTGGAGCACCGCGATGGAGTCGGGCCCGCGGTCGAGCGCCTCGTGCATGGCCTCGGCGGTCAGCTCGGCGGCGTTCTTGGCGGGCCGGTACGCGCCGCGCCGCCCGTCCATGTCACGCAGGACCAGACCCTTGTCGTACAGGCGTTTGAGGATGGTGTGCACGGTGTTGTAGGCGAGGTCGCCGGAGATCTCGGCCTGGATCTCGGCGGGCGTCATAGTGTCGTCGGTGGCCCAGAGAGCGGCGAGGACTTCGCTCTCCAGCTCGCCGGCGCCGCGCCGTTCCGCCCTGCTGTGGGGGCCTGTGCCAGCCATGTCGGCCACCTTACAGCGCGTAGGGGAGTGGTGAAGGGGACGGCTTCCTGCCGCGCCTTCGGATGCCGCACCCACTCTGCGCTCCGGAGCAGGGCGAGGTAATTTATCCATGTCTCCTGCTATTTAACCGTGTTATGGATTTCCGGGCTTTCGTCGTGTTGCCCCGGTTTTAGCCTTTACCCTACGGGTTGTAGGGTGAGGAGGCCCTACGCTCTGTAGGGGTGAAGGGTGGACGATGGTCAAGACGTTGAACCCGGCGCTCGTCGGCGCCCCGCGCCCCGGCCCGCCCCCGGCTGCCGGCATGTCCCGACGCTCCTCCGAGCTATGGCTCGCACTGGTGGCGGCTGCCTTCACCGTGACTCAGCTGCTCCTCGTACGCCCTGGAATGGGCCTCGGCTGGGACGAGACGGTGTACGTCAGCCAGGTGAGCGCGCACGCGCCCGCCGCCTTCTTCAGCGCGCCGCGGGCCCGCGGCATCTCCCTGCTCGTGGCGCCGATCACCTCCTGGTCGTCATCCACGGAACTCCTGCGCGTCTGGCTGGCGCTGCTCTCCGGACTCGGCCTGTTCCTCGCACTGCGCGTCTGGCGGAAGGTGTTCCCGACGCCCGTACTGGCCCTTGCGGGCGCGTTGTTCGCCACGCTCTGGGTGACGGTGTTCTACGGCCCGCAGGCCATGCCCAACTACTGGGTCGCGATCGGCGCCCTGGCCTGTGCCGGCTGCTTCCTGCGCGCCCAGGCCGACCGCTTTGACCGGGCGGCACTGTGGGGAGTGGGCCTGAGTGCGGCACTGATGGCGTGGATGCGCCCCACCGACGCGGTCTGGGTGACCCTCCCGCTGCTCGCCCTTGTCGTGTGTGTCCGCCGTTGGCGCCGGCCGCGGCTGCTCGTGGCACTCGCCGCGGGCCTGGTGGCCGGGGCGGCGGAGTGGGTCGTCGAGGCGTACGTCAGCTACGGCGGCCTGATGCAGCGGCTTTCCGACGGATCACGGATCCAGGGCGGCCTGGGCTGGAAAATCGCCGTCGGTGACCAACTGCGCAGCCTCGGTGGGCGCACCCTGTGCCGCCCGTGCACCGGGCCGACGCCGAGCGCCGCCGTGACGGTGTGGTGGTTCGCCCTGCCGCTGCTCGCCGCCCTCGGCCTCGTGTTCGCGGTCAGGGCCCGGCGCACGGCGAGCACGTTGCTGCTCCTGGCCTGCGCCGCGACGGCCGCCTTCCCGTACCTCTTCATGATCGGGTACGCCGCTCCGCGCTTCCTGCTGCCCGTCTACGCGCTCCTCGCCATCCCGGTCGCCGACGCGCTCGTCCACCTGGTCGCCGCCCCGCGCCGGGCATGGCGGCCGCTTGCCGTGGTGCTGGTGGCGCTCGGCCTCGCCGGGCATCTGGCGGTGCAGTACGTGGTGCTGGAGAGGACCGTGCACCGCACCACCGTCGCCCATCAGGACTGGGCCCGCATCGCGACGGAACTGCACCGGCTCGGCGTACGGCCGCCGTGCCGCCTGACCGGGTACCAGGCCGTCCCGATCGCCTTCTACGCCGGCTGCTCCTCCGTCGCGACGAGCGGACCCAACGCCAACACCACCGGGGCGGACATCGTGCGGGCCGCGCGGAGCGAGCCCTTCGCCGTGCTCACCACCCTCGGCGGAAGTCCGCCCGCGTACGCCCGTACCTGGCCTTCGCACACCATCGGTGGCCTGCGCCTCCACGTCGCGCCCGGTGCACCGGGAGGCCCGGCGACATGACCGCTCCGCCGGCCGCTCCACCGGCCTCGACCGCCGTCCGCAGGCGGGTCTCCTGGCAGGCCGGGATCTCGCTGCTCGTGATGGGGTGCGCGGTGTATCTCGCGCGGCGTCACTGGCCGGTGATCGAGGCCGGAGGCGCCCGGCTGGCCGTCGCCGACCGAGGCTGGCTGCTGGTGGCGACCGCCGCCACCGTGGCGACCTGGGCGTGCTCGGCGCTCGCCCAACAGGGCGCGGTGGCCCGGCAGTTGCCGGCCCGCAGACTGGTGGCGGTGCAGTTCGCGGCGTCCGCGGCCAACCACGTACTGCCCGCGGGCCTGGGGGCGGGCGCGGTCAACCTGCGCTTCCTGACTCGGTGCGGGCTGCCGGTCGCCCGGTCCGCGACCGCGCTCGCGGTGAAGGCAACCGCGGGGACCGTCGTACGAGGCTTCCTGATCGCCGTACTCGCGCTGGCCTGTCCGGGTGTCCTGCACCCTCCGCATGTCCCCGCGACCGCGGTGATGGTGGCGGTCGCCGTGGTCGGCATCGCCGTGCTGCTCCTGAAGGGACCGCTGCGGCGGCCCCTGCGGGCCGTACTGGCGGATGTCCGCGCCGTGCACGAACTCCCCGCCCGGGCGGCCGCGTTGTGGGGTGGGTCGCTCGCCTTCGCCTCGCTGCACGCGGCCGTGGTGATTGCGGTGACCCAGGCCCTCGATCTGCCGCTGCCCCCGGCCCAGGTCGCCCTCGCCTACCTCGTCGCGAGCAGCGCCGCGGTCCTGCTTCCCACGCCCGGCGGCCTCGGCTCCCTGGACGCCGCCCTCGCCCTGGCCCTCACCCTCGCCGGAGCACCGGCAGCCGCGGCGGCATCCGTCGTCCTCGGCTACCGGCTCCTGACCGTATGGCTGCCGCTGCTGCCCGGGCTGCTGGCACTGGGGGTGCTGGTACGGCGGCGGGTGGTGTGAACTGCCGCTCGGACTAAGCGAGTTCGAGACGGTAACCGTGCCCTCGAAGTGTCGTGATCAGTGGCACGCGGTACGGCTCGGACGCAGCGCCCGTGAGGCGGCGGCGCAGCCCCGCCATGGTGACATCGAGCGTCTTCGTCGAACCGAACCAGTTCTCGTCCCAGACCTCGGCCATCAGCGTCTCGCGGGACACGGCCTCGCCCGCGTGCCGGGCGAGCACGGCGAGCAGCTCGAACTCCTTGGGCCGCAGGTCGACTTCACGGCCGTCGAGGGTGCAGCGACGCGCCGTGATGTCGACGACGAGATCGCCCAGCCGGATCGGCTCCTGGGGCGGCGCGGCAATGGCCCGCCTCCGCAGATGGGCCCGCAGCCGGGCGAGCAGCACGGTCAGGCTGAACGGTTTGACCAGGTAGTCGTCCGCCCCCGCGTCGAGCCCCGCGATGACGTCGATGTCGTCCGTGCGGGCGGTGAGGATGAGGATCAGCAGGTCGGGGAAGCGGGCGCGCAGCGTGCGGGCCACGTCGAGTCCGTCCATGTCGGGCAGGCCGAGATCGAGGAGCAGCACGTCGTACGAGGATCGCGCGGCTTCCGCGAGGGCGCCCGCGCCGGTCCGGCTCCACGTGGGCCCGTAGCCGTTGCCGCGCAGTCCGGTTTCGAGGTGTCGGCCGATGGTGTCGTCGTCCTCCACGACGAGAACGCGGGCGCGACTGTATCGACTGGGGTCCGGTGCGGCGGGCGTGCTCATGGTGGGCAGCGTAGAGCCGGACCGGGTGTTCACAGATCTCGGAGTTCCTCTACGGCGGGTCGGGCGGCTCGGCGTACCCCGTTCAGGGCCGCCGCCAGTACGGCCGCCCCGGCGGCGCAGCCGGTGAGGACCAGATAGGTGCCGGGGACGGACAGCGTGGCCGGCGGGGGGTCGAACACGCCCGTCAGCACCTTGACCAGCATCTCCGACAGGCCCCAGCCCATCAGCGCGCCACCGGCCAGACCGCCGCCCGCCAGCAGGAGTGCCTCGGTGAGGACCATGCCGCGCAGTTGGCCGGCCCTGGCGCCCAGCACGGTGGCGATGGCGAAGGTCCGCCGTCGTTCCGCGAGGCCGAGCGCGAGGACCAGTCCGCCCGCCCCGGCCGCGAGCAGCACCGCGAAGGCCAGCTCGATCCGGGTGAGTCCGGCCAGGTCCACGGAGGTCAGGCTGGTGCCGACCGTGCCCCGGGTCTGCGTGAGGTCGGTGACGGTCGCACCGGTGCCGAGCTGCTTGCCGAGCTGCGCCGCGACCTGCTTCTGGTGGGTGCCGCCGGTGTCCACGAGGAACGCGCCGACCGCGTCGCTGCCGGTTGCCCTGGCCACGTACGAGGCGTTGGCGACGAAGAAGCTGTCCTTCGGCGCGGTCGGGAACTCCTTGGCGATCCCGGCGTAGTGGAACGTCACCGTGCGCAGCGACTTGGTGTGAGCGTCCTGGATGCGCAGCCTGACGGTGTCACCGGGCGAGAGCTGGAAGTCGGTGACGGTCTCCGCGCTGACCAGCAGCGCGTCGGGCTGCTTCGCGAGCTTGTCCATGAGCGAGGCGGCGGTGCCGCCGGAGAAGTACGCGTCCTGGAGCGAGGTGGCCGAGGCGATGGTGCCCGGATTCACGCCGTACAGGTCCTGAAGGTCGGAGCCGACGTAGGCGAACCGGTGCTGAAGCGGCTCGACATGGCGTACGCCGGGGACCTTGAGGGAGGCCGCGGCGCCGGGCGGCGTCTGCGCCCCGGGGGGCTCGGTCACCGTGACGTCGGCGCCGTTGGTGAGGCGCGCGTCGACCTCGGCCTGCTGCTTGTACGTCGCGTTGAAGGTCGCCGTTGACACCGCGAACGACACGGCGAGCGCCAGCAGGACCACCGAACGGGCCAGCGGACGCCGACGCCGGGAGAGCACCGCGGCCGTCGTGCCCGCGAGATTCGACGTCAGAGGACGCGACAGCCGGGCCAGCACCCCGCGCCCGTGGGTGAGGGCGAGGAGTGTGAGCCGCCACAGCAGGAGGGCGGAGCCGACCCACAGCAGCGCGGGCCCGAGGAACGCCCAGTACGACACCGAGATGCTCGGCACCCCTTCGGGGGCGAGGACAAGGGCGTACTGGTTGCCGGACGAGGCCCGGAACACCAGCCAGGAGGCGATCAGCAGGGCGAGGTCGAGCCCGTACCGCATCCACCACACCGAGCCCGTACGCCGCCCTGGCCTGCGGGTGTCGGCGACCGTCACCCCGCGCAGGTCGCGCAGCGCGGGGACCAGGACGGCACCCGCGGCCACGGCGGCGCCGAGCAGGAAGGCAAGGGCGTACCAGAAGGCCCACGCCCCGGCGCTCGTCCCGAACGACGCCGATCCGAAGGCGACACGACCTGTCAGTGCGGCGATGCCGAGTCCGGCGAGGCCGCCGGTGACCCCCACCAGCCCGGCTTCCAGGCCCGACAGGGAGGCGATCCGCCTCGGCCGCAGCCCGCGCAGCCGCAGCAGGGACTGCTCCTGGCGGCGCCGTTCACCACCGGCGGCGGCGACCGCGGCGGTCAGCGCGGCGGCGAGGATCGCGCCCGGGACACCGAGGAAGAGGAAGAGGATCTGAGCGTAGGCGGCGTCCTGGCGGGCGGCGTCGAGGGCGGCGCCGAGGTTGTTCCCGACGATCACGCCGCCCGAGGAGCGGGCCTCCAGGTTGTGGGCGGCGCGCGTCACGGTGTTGAAGGCGGAGGCGGGGTCGGCGGGCAGCTTGGCGTCGCTGGTGGTGTGGATCTGGGTGGTGACCGGGGTGTTGGCCGTCAGGGAGGTGAATTCGGTGGACGGGAGGAGGACCACGTTGTCGGGCGGTGCGGCGGGCTGGGACTGGCTCGGCGCGCCGACCTTCTGGAACAGCGAGTCGGCCTGCGGGAGGTCCACGACCCCGGCCACCCGGACCTGGCGTACGCCGGAGCCGGGGAGCTGGATGCCGATGGTGTCGCCGGGGGCCGCGTGCAGGTTGGAGGCGGTCTGCTGGGCGAGCAGTACGCCGCTGGAGGAGCCGGTCAGCGGCCGGATCTCACCCGGGAAGAGCTTCTGGTAGTCGGCCGGGAGACCGAGCACCATGCCGGGCCCGGTCGTCTGCGTGGTGCCCTGCGCCTTCGCCGTGAACGCGCTGCTGTGGGCGAATCCGACCGGGACTGCGGCCTGTACGCCGGGCGTGTGCCGAACCAGGGACAGGGTCGCCCCCGCGCCGGCACCCGGCTGCACCTCGACCTGCCAGTCGACGGCGACCGAGCCGACGGCGCGCTGGGTCATGGTCGCCTTCGACGCGGTGAGGAACGAACCGAGCGAGGCGATGAGGGCGACGGCCAGGGCGATCCCGGCCACGGCGGCCAGCAGTCGCCCGGAGCGGTGGCGGGCGAGGCCGCCGGCCCACGCGGTGTTCATGAGATCTCCTCGGCCTGCTGGTGGGTGGTCAACCGGCCTTCTGGAATGGTCTGTTGGGCGGTGAGAGGGGCCGTGACGGCCCATGCGGCTTTCATGGCGTCTCCTCGGCTCGCTGTCGGGTGGGTCAACTGGCTGTCTGGCATGGGCTGTTGGGTGGTGTGGCGGCCGGTGGCGGCCCATGTGGCCTTCATGGCGTCTCCTCGGCTCGCTGCCGAGTGATCAACCGGCCGTCCCGCATGGCCAGTCGGGTGGTGAGGCGGGCGGCGACGGCCGGGTCGTGCGTGGTGACGACGAGGGCCGCGCCCGTCCGGTCGGCCGCCGTCAGCAGCGCGTCCAGGACGTGCCCTCCGGTGGTGTGGTCGAGCCGGCCGGTGGGTTCGTCGGCCAGGATCAGGCGGGGCGCCTGGGCCAGCACGCGGGCGGCGGCGACGCGTTGCGCCTGACCGCCGGAGATCTCCTCGGGCAGCCGCTCGGCCAGCTCGGCGGCGTTCACCAGGGCGAGGGCCGCGATGGCCTCCTGGCGGGCGCGGTCGTCCGGCATTCCGGCGAGCACCAGCGGCAGCGCCGTGTTCTCGACGACGTCCAGGGCGGGGATCAGGCTGTCGCCCTGGAAGACGAGCCCGATGTCGCCGGGACCTGCGTGCAGGGCGGGCCAGCTGACGGTGCCGCTCGTCGGGCGTTCGAGGCCGGCCAGCAGATGCAGCAGCGAGGACTTCCCCGAACCCGACGGGCCGACGACGGCCAGCCGGTCACCGGCGCGCACCCGCAGGGTCGCGCCGTGCACGGCGACCACGGCGTTCGCGCCGCGGCCGAAGGTCAGGGCGGCGTCGTCGCAGGCGACGAGTACGTCGTCGGCGGGCGCGGTCTCATGCGGAGACATCGTGTGCCCTCCCGTCGTCCAGGGCGATCACCCGGTCGGCGATCCGTACGGCCTCCGCGCTGTGCGTCACGATCAGCACCGCGCAGCCCAGAGCGGCACGGTCGCGCAGCATCCGCAGGATCAGGCGCTCGGTGTCGCCGTCGAGTTCGCCCGTGGGTTCGTCCGCGAGCAGGACCCCGGGGGAGTTGGCGAGGGCGACGGCCAGGCCGGCCCGCGCCAGCTCCCCGCCGGACAGTTGGCGGGGCAGTGCGTGCGCCCGCCCGGCGAGCCCCACCTGCTCCAGCAGGTCCCCTGCCGACACCGCGGGTCGGCCCCGTACGGCACTGTGTGCAAGCCGCACGTTGTCGCGCACATTGAGATGCGCGACGAGATTGCGGGTCTGGAGAAGTACGCCGATGTGGCGGGCCCGCAGCCGGGCGCGCTCGGTCTCGGGCCGATGACTGACCCGTACGTCCCCGACGCGCACCTCTCCGCCCGAGGGCTCGTCGAGGCCGGCGAGGCACGACAGAAGCGTCGACTTGCCCGCCCCCGACGGCCCCACGACAGCGACCGTCTCACCGGGCCGCACCCGCAGGGACACCCCGCGCAGGGCGAGCGTCTCCTCCTCGCCGGCCCGGAAGAAGCGGTACAACTCCCGCGCGCTGAGTCCCGCTTCGGACTTCAGGGCGGTTTCCCGCACGACGTCCGACATGGCGCTCGCCCTCACTTCCATGTGAAGGAGTCGCTGACGATGCGCCAGGGGTCCACGTTGTCGGCGTTCACCGGCCCGGACAGGGTGACGTCCACCTCGTGCCCCTGCCGGTAGAACGCGTAGCGCTCGAACGCGTCGCGCACGACCTTGCCGGTGACCGGGTCCGGAGCCGAGTCGCCCTGGTACTTCAGCAGGACGGCCCTCCCGCCGTTCCGGGTCACCTGCGACACCTTGGCTCCGCTGAACTTCGGTACCTGGCCGGTGAGCCGAGGAACGACCGTGCCGGTGACGGACGCGGTGGTGGGCGCCGAGGACGCGGACACGGCGGAGACCTCGACGCGGTTCAGCTTGTCGGTGAAGACCGCGGTGCCGCCCTGGGTGCTACGGGCCCAGCCCTCCGGCACCTTTACCGTGAAGCCGCCGCCGGACGGCTGGTAGGCGACGTACGCCTGGTTGTCGGGGATGTCACCGGGTGGATTGGACTCCGTGGGCGCCGCGGCGGCGCTGCTGGATCCACCCGAGGAAGCGGCGCCGGACGAGGAACACCCCGCGGTCACCGCCGCCGCGAGTACCAGTCCGACGACACCGATGGTTCGTACGCGTGTCATGGCCATAGCCACTGCCCTCCTGGGTAAGCCTGCCGAGCGACCGGACGTGGTCATGGCACCGACGCTAGGAAGCGACGGGTTAACGCCCCGCACGGCGAGGGTTAGACGACGGCAAAAGTGCGTGGCGGGCTTCGCCCGGCCCGGTGGGCGGCCCGCATGATGAGGGGCATGAGACAGCGTGTCGTGCGGGTTGCGCTCACCGCGGTGCTGGTCGCGCTGGTCCTCCTCGCGATCCCCCTGGCCCTCGCCATCAGGTCCACCCTGTACGCCGACCAGCGGGACACCCTTGAACGGGCGGCGCTCGCCGCTGCCGTACGCGTGAATCCGGACTACACGACCGGCGACCCGGTGGAGCTGCCGTCGCCGGGTCCGGGCGAACGCCTCGGCCTGTACGACCCGAAGCTGATCCTCCGGGCGGGCACCGGCCCCCGTACCGGCGACGCGGCGGTCAGCGAGGCGCTCGGCGCAGTCATCGCCCGGGACCAGACGGCCGGCGAGCTCGTCGTCGCCGTACCCGTCTCGCACAACGAGCAGGTCATCGGCGTCGTAAGGGCCTCGTCGGCCGTGTCGGTGGTCCGTGACCGAGTCCTGCTCGGCTGGGCCGCCCTGCTCGGTGCGGCGGTGCTCGCCCTCACGGTCGCCGTGCTCGTCGCCCGGCGTCAGGCACGTGCGCTCGCGGCCCCGCTGGAGGCGCTCTCCCGGCACTCCCGGGCCGTCACCGACGGCGACCTGACAGCCAGGGCCGAGCCCAGCGCCATCGCCGAGATCGACCAGGTCGCCCGCACGCACAACGACATGCTGCACAGCCTCTCCGAACTCCTGCGGCACGAACGGGACTTCACCGCCAACGCCTCCCACCAGCTGCGCACCCCGCTGACCGGCCTCCAGCTCACCCTGGAGGCGGGGCTCGCCCAGGACGACGCCAGACTGCGGCCCGTGCTGGAGGAGGCCCTCGCCGCCACCCGTCGGCTGCACCACACCGTGGAGGAGGTGCTGCGCCTGGCGGGCTCACCCGGTCTGCCGCACCGAGTCGCACCGGACCGGCCGGTGGCACAGCTGCTCGACGAGACCGACGAACGGTGGCACGGGCTCTTCGCCCAGGACGGCCGACGGCTGGACTGCGGCTCCCAGGACGCCCCGGCCGACGTACGCGTCCCGGGCGGACCCGTCGCCGAGATCCTCGGCGTCCTGCTCGACAACGCCCGTACGCACGGACACGGCGGTGTCCGCGTCACCGTCCGGGACCTCGACGACGCCCTCGCCTTCGACGTCACCGACGAGGGCGGCCTGCGCACCGAACCCGGCCGCCTCTTCGCCCGCGGGCACACCGGCGGCGGCGCCGGCGGTACGGGCATCGGCCTCGCTCTCGCCCGTGACCTGGCCGTTTCCCTGGGCGGCAGGCTGTTCCTGGCGAGCGGCGACCCTACGACGTTCACACTGCTCGTCCCGGTCCGCCAGGACGCGGGGGCTGTTTCGGGTGAGGTCGCACGGTAGTCAGGATGCGTTCAGGATCCGGCTGGCACGGTCGGGCCTCATGACATCCGAGACCTCTGAGACATCGGCTTCCGAGACGTCCGCGGTCCACGGCGGTGCCGGTACCGGCACCGCCCGACACCGCCTCCGCTGGAACAAGGTTCCCGAAGTCACCGCGTACTTCTGGATCATCAAGGTGCTGTGCACCACGGTCGGCGAGACCGCGGCGGACCTCCTGAACGAGAAACTGGGCCTCGGCCTGACCGGCGTATCGCTGCTGATGAGTGCGCTGCTCGCGGTGGTTCTCGTCGTCCAGTTCCGCACCAAGGCCTACCGGCCCGGCGTCTACTGGTCGGCCGTGGCCCTGATCAGCGTCGTGGGCACGCTGATCAGCGACAACCTCACCGACAACCTGGGCGTGCCGCTGACGACCAGTACGACCGTCTTCGCCGTGGCCCTCACCGTCGTCTTCGTCGCCTGGTACCGCAGCGAGCGGACCCTGTCGATCCACAGCATCGACACCCCGCGCCGCGAGTCGTTCTACTGGCTGGCGGTGCTGTTCACCTTCGCGCTGGGCACCGCCGCCGGTGACCTGGTCGCCGAGCGGATGGCCCTCGGCTACTGGGTGTCCGCCCTCCTGTTCGGCCTCGCGATCGCCGCGGTCGCACTCGTCCACTTCGCGTTCGGCCTGAACGCGGTGTGGAGCTTCTGGATCGCCTACGTCCTCACCCGGCCGCTCGGAGCCTCGATGGGCGACTATCTGTCGCAGCCGACCGCGGACGGCGGCCTGGGCCTGGGCACCGTGATCACGAGCGTGCTCTTCCTGGCGGTCATCCTCGGCCTGGTGGTGTTCCTGTCGGTGACCCGGAAGGACGTCGCCGGGCCCGACCGGCTCACCCCGCAGGGAGGCTGACCACGAACTTCGCGCCAGGGGTGTGCCGTTCGTCGTGGTGCACCTCGCCGCCGGCGGAGCGGGCCAGGCGTCGCGCGAGCGGCAGGCCGAGGCCCGCTCCGCCGTGTCCGTCGCCGGGATCGGCCCGGCGGCCGGGCTGGAAGAGCCGCGCCGCGAACGACGGCGGTACGCCGGGGCCGTCGTCGCTGACCTCGACACATATGCCGTGGGTGTGCGCGGCGGCCCGGATCTCGACCCGGGTGTGCGCGTACCGCAGGGCGTTGTCGAGCAGGGGGCTGGCGATCCGTTCCAGCAGGGCGTCCGGCACCCCGGCCGACAGTCCGGCGTCCGGGACGGTGACGACGACGATGACGTCCTGTGCGGGACCGAGGCGGTGCGTGAGGCGGTGCAGTACAGGCAGGACGTCCGTCGTGCCGGGTGCGGTTGACGCGCTGTCGCGGGCCTCGTCCAGGAGGGTGTCGCAGATCGTGCGCATGGACCGGGCGGCGTCGGCGATGGCCGCGTGGGTGGCCGTGGTGTCGGCGGCGGAGCGGGGGAGTGCCTGCCACCAGTCCAGCTCGGCGATGATCCGGGCGAGCGGGTTGCGCAGCTCGTGCGACAACTCCCGGGTGAGCTGCCGCTCATGCCGCAACAGCGCGCGGATACGGTTCAGGAGGGCGTCCAACGACCCGCCCAGCTGGGCCAGTTCGGTGGGACGGGCGATGCTCGCGAAGCGTTCCTCGGAGGCGATGGCACTCCACCGGGTGGCGTCGTCGGTCATGGTACGCACGGGACGCAGCGCGCGCCCCACCGCCAGCCGCGTCAGCCCGTAGGTGCACGCCAGCATGGCGGCGTCGAGTGCGAGCGACGCCAGGAGCAGGGTGTCGGCCGAACTGCGGTAGGGGGAGAGGTCCAGCGCCGTGACGATCGTCGCGGCGCCCTTGTCGCCGGGCACCGCCCGCGAGCACATCCGGACCGTGCCCTCGCTACCGGCGGTGACGCACTGCGGGCCCCCGGGTGCGGCGAGTCGTGTGGCGGCCCGCGTCAGCGTGCCGGTGGCGCTGGTGGACGGAGGCTTTTCCAGGAGCCGGTCGGCCGCGTAGATCCATACGTTCGTGTCGAGGAGTTCCTCGCCGGGTGTCTCCAGGATGCGCACCTGGGAGCCCCGGGTGTCGACCGTCGCGGCTACGGCGGCGGCCCGCGTGTGCAGCACGTCGTCCGCCTGGTGCTGGAGGTGCTGCCGTGCGACGGCGTTGAACGCGACGGTGAGGATCACCATCAGGAGGGTGGCGGTAGTGAGCGCGACCAGGGAGAGCCGGCCGCGCAGGGTGCGCGGGCAGCAGCGGGAGGCGAACGCCTTGACGGCGGATGGTGGCCTGCGGGAGGCCGACGCCCTGACGGCAGGCGGTGGCAGGCGGGAGGTGGGCGACTTCCTGAGAGGTGGTGGCAGGCGTGACGCGATCCTCTTCCTGAGACGCGAGGCGAACCTCCTCCTGAGATGCGACGCGAACCTCTTCCTGTGAGGCGGTGGCAGCCGCGAGGCGAACGTCCTCATGACAGCCGGTGGCCGATGCCGCGCGCCGTGGTGACGGTCACCTCGCTGTCGCCGTCACGGAGCTTGCGCCGCAGCCGGGTCAGATACTGGTCGAGCGTGTTCTCGCTGACCTGGGCTCCCTCGGGCCAGCCCGCCCTGAGCAGCTCGCGCCGGCGCACGACGCCCCCCGACGCCGCCATGAGTGCCGCCAACAGCCTGAACTCCGTTGGAGTCAGGGCGACTTGGCAGCCGCGGACGGTGAGGGTGTGTCCGACCGGATCCAGGACCAGGTCTCCGGCCGTTGCCGCCGGGCGGGGCCCCGCGCGTTTGAGTGCCGATCGCAGGCGGGCGGCCAGTTCCGTCAGATGGAACGGCTTGGGCAGATAGTCGTCACCCCCGGCCGAGAAGCCGGCCAGTCGGTCCGTGAGGTGGTGATGGGCCGTCAGGAAGATGACGGGGGAGAGGAATCCATTGGCCCTGATCGCCTGGCACACGTCCCGCCCGTCCGCGTCCGGCAGGCCCACGTCGAGTACGGCCGCGTCGATGTCGTCCCCGGCCAGCCGCAGCGCGGTCGCGCCGTCCTGTGCGGGCACGGTGTCGAAGCCCTCGTCGCGCAGCCCGCGCCGCAGGACGTCACGCAGGGCGTGATCGTCCTCGACGAGCAGAATCCGGTGCCGCATGGTCCCCGTCACCCGTCACCCGCTCTCGTACGAAGTGACCTCTACGAGGTGCGGCGCGACAAGGAGCGCCCCGAGCGGCGTGGCCGTCAGCCGCCCCGCGAGCGAGTCCGGGATCCTTCGCAGCGCCGCCGTCAGCAGCATCGCGACCAGCGTGCCGACCAGGAAACCGGCGACGACGTCGTGCGGATAGTGCAGGCCGATCCAGACGCGGGAGGCGGCCATCGCGCAGGCGGCCAGAACCGCGACGGTGCCGAGGCGACGGGACACCTGGAACAGGGCGACGGCCGCCGCGGCGGCGATGACCGCGTGATTGCTGGGGAACGACCAGTCACCCGGCGCCGGACACGCCTCCAGTGTCGCGACATGCAGGCTCTGACAGGGCCGGTCCTCACGAACCGCCATCTTGAACAGGGAGTTCACCCCGTACGCCACGACGACGATCACCGGCACCGCGAGCGCGCTCAGCGAGGCCCGCGCGCTCACCCGTCGCGCCCGCCACCAGCCCAGCACCATGAGGACCGCGAACAGCCCCAGCCCGTACGTCGACCACCCGGACACCAGGCTGTCCAGCCACCCGGGGGAGTCCTGGGCCAGGTCCACCACGTATCTGTAGGCGGAGCCGTCGATCGAGGAGCCGTCGAACGCGAGGATCATCCCTGGGCGCCCTTCTCCGCGGTGGCGGCCCGGCGGGAGCGGTACAGCTCGGCTCCGAGCGGCAGCAGGGACACGACGATGATCACCGCGATGATCGGGAGCAGATAGCGGTCGACGTTCGGGATCGACGAGCCCAGTGCGTATCCGCCGAGCGTGAGGCCGAGGGTCCAGAGCAGGCCGCCGACGACCTGCCACAGGGTGAAGGTCCGGGCCGGCACGTTCAACGCGCCCGCCACCGGGTTCAGTACCGTGCGCACCACCGGCACGAAGCGGGCCAACATGATCGCCTTCGCGTATCCGTAGCGCTCAAGGAGCTCCTCGGCGCGCTGCGCCCCCGCGTGCAGCCGGGGCGAGCGGCTGCGGGCGAGCAGTGCTCCGCCCGCCTTGCGCCCGAGCAGGAAGCCGGTCTGCGAACCGGCCAGCGCACCGATCGCGGCGGCGGCCAGCAGCGGCGCGAGTGAGAGCTTCAGGCCGCCCTGCCCCGAACCGGTGCACAGCAGGCCCGCCGTGAACAGCAGGGAGTCGCCGGGCAGGAAGAAGCCGATCAGCAGCCCCGTCTCGGCGAACATCACCACGCCGACGCCCAGCACACCGAAGGTGGCGAGCAGGGACTGCGCGCTGAAAACGTTCACCGCGAGCTGTGACCCCGCGAACTGTGAAGCTGCGAACAAAGTTGCCGCCATCGTCGCGTGCCCTCTCATACTGGACGAGCGGGTACGGCCGAGACGCACCCGATTGACTACAATGCTGTAGACGGTCTACTGAACTGTAGACGATAGCGGGGTGAGGATCGTTCCATGACCAGCGACAAGGACGAGCGCCGTCCGGCGGGCGAGCTGGAGGCTACCGTCATGGCCGCCCTCTGGGCCGCCGACGCGCCCCTCACACCGGGCCGCGTACAACTGGAGCTGGCCTCCGGCCTCGCCCGTACGACGGTGACGACCATCCTGTCCCGGCTGCACGAGAAGGGCGTCGTCGGCCGCGAGCGCCAAGGCCGCGGCTACGCGTACTTCCCCGTCCAGGACCCCCACGGGCTCACCGCCCGGCGGATGCACACCGAACTCGACCGCGACGAGGACCGCGAGACGGCGCTGGCCCGCTTCGTGGCCCAGCTCAGCCCCGACGACGAGCGCCTGTTGCGCGACCTGCTGGAAACGGGTGAGGGACTGCTGGAGCCAGGTGCCGGGCTGGAACAGGGTGGGGGACGGCCGGAGCCAGGTGCCGGCCTGGGGCAGGGTGGGGGGCTGCCGGAGCCGGGGTCCGGCCATGGGCAGGGCGAGGGACTGCCGGTTTCAGGTGTCGGCCTCGGGCAAGGGGACTTCCCGGAATCAGGTGACCGGTGACCGTTCTGCTGCTGCTCGTCCCGCTGCTGGTGCCCTTCGCGGTACCGCCGCTGGCCCGCCGCTGCCTCGACCGGCTGGCACCCCCCGTCGCGCTGTGGGCGCTGACCCTCGCGGTCCTCGTCCTCGCCGGTGCCTCCGTGGCGGCGCTCGGCGCGCTGGTCCTGACCGGCCTGCTCAAGCTGCCGCTCTTCGCGGGCCTGGGTGAGCTGATCCACCCGCTGCACACCGCGTCGGACCTCTTCGTCCTGCCTGCGGCCGCTGCCGCCACCGGCGTCCTCACGGTCGGCGCCTGGACCCTCGTACGCTCGGCGCTGCGCCAGCTGCGTGCCTTCCGCAGCGCCCGCATCCTGGCCGGCCGCCGTCCCGCCGCGGGCGACCTGTGCGTCATCGACTCCCCGCACCCGGACGCGTACGCGCTGCCGGGCCGCCCGAACCGGATCGTCGTCACCACCGGGATGCTCCGCAGCCTCGGCGCCGACGAACGCGAGGCGCTCTTCGCCCACGAACGGGCCCACAACGCGGGCGGTCACCACCGCTTCCTCCTCGCCGCCGAACTCGCCGCCCACTGCCACCCGGGACTGCGCCCGGTCCGCGCGACCGTCGCGCTCGCCGCGGAACGCGTCGCCGACGAGGCCGCGGCCGCCGCGGTCGGGGACCGCCGCCTGACCGCGCGCGCCATCGCCCGCGCCGCCCTCGCCGCCACACGTGCCGCCGAGTCCCCCCGCCCGGGCTTCGCCCCGGCGGCGACCACGGGACCCGTCCCTCAGCGAGTCGCCGCCCTCCTCGTATCCCCTGTGCGTCGCCCCCGCGCCGCCTATTGGATCGCCGTACTCCTGGTCGTCTGCGCCGCCGTCTCCGCCGGAGCCTCGGTCGGCGGCGTCCTGGCCTTCCACCACGAGGTGGAGGTCGCCCAGGGAGAAGAACCACGCTGACCTGACCGGTGTCTCCGGCCCACCCTGCGTTCGAGGCCGAGGCCGAGGCCGGGGCCCTGCCGTCCCGATCCCGCACCCACTCCCGGGGTGGGCACTTTCAGCTTCGGCCGGGGGAGAGCTTTCAGCCCGCTCGGCGTTCGAGTCTGAGGCGTTGCCGTCCCGATCCCCCACCCACCCACTGGGGCGGCACTTTCAGCCCCGGCCGGGCAGGAGATTTTTAGCCCGTCCGGCGTTTGAGGACGAGCGCGTTCAGCGCGATGCGGGGGTCCGGGGGCGGCAGCCCCCAGGGGCAAGGGTCGGGTAGGGGCGGAGGGGGCGAAAACCGCTTGGCCCGAGCACCGCCGCCGCCGCCCGTCACCCTAGACGCGGCTCCGCCAGGCACCGCCCGAGCGACTCCGCAGCAGCACCCCCACCACGGGCCCCACCGCCAGCAACACGGCAAGCACCCCGTACCCGTACGTCAGGGTCGCCACCGTCGCGACCCCCGCGACCAGCAACGGCCCACCCGCGTCGCCCAGTTCGCGCCCCAGCTCAGCCGCCCCCATCGTCTGCCCGAGCCGCTCCTGAGGAGTACGGGAAGCCAGCGCGGCGAACCCCAGCGGGGTGATCAGCCCCGTGCCGACGCCGATCAGCGCCGCGGCGAGCAGAACACCTGTCAGACCGGGAAGCATCGCGCAGGCCAGCCCCGCAGCGGCGAGACCCAACCCCGCACCGATGCCCACGCGGGCGCTCAACCGCCCCGCGTCCAGGGCCCGCCCGGCCCGCGGCTGGACAACCGCCGCACAGGCCGCAAGCACCGAGACAGCCGCCCCGGTCGCCACGGTGCCGAGCCCCACGACCGCACCGGAGACGGGCAGGAACCCCACCCCCACGGAGAGCGCGGCGGTCGCCCCCGCCAGCGCCGCGGTCGGAGTGAGGAAGGCCGGGTCGGCGAGCCGGCGGGCAAGATCGAGCACGGTCTGCCGGGCGCGCGGCAGCAGCGGCACGTCCGGCACGGCCGACAGGGCCCACACGGCAACGACGGCGCCGAGCCCCGCGAGCACGGTGAACAGCAGCCGCAGCCCGCCCGCCCACACAAGGACGCCGCCGAGCAGCGGACCCATGGTGTAGCCGAGGGACTTGTAGAAGCCGTAACTCCCGTATACCCGCCCGTGCTTGGCCGCCGGATTGAGCCGGGCCACCAGCGCAGAGGCCGCAGGCGAGAACGCGGAGGCCGCCGCGCCCTGACCGAGGCGGGCGGCCCACAGCCACCCGGGGCTGTCGACGACGACGTACAGGACGGACGCTGCGGAGAAGGCGACGAGGCCGCCGAGCAGGACGGGCCGGGCGCCGACCCGGTCGGCGATCGTGCCGAACACCGGCTTCAGCAGCACCTCGGCGCCGTCGTACAGGGCGAGCAGGCCACCCAGGACGAGCAGCGAGGTGACCCCGTCCGCGGAGTGGCCACCGAGGTTCGCGGCGATGCCGTGCGCCCCGAACGCGGTCGTGAACCCGGCGGCGTACAGCGGCCACATCTGCCGTGCGGACGCCCCGTTCCGCGGAGAGGATGCCCCCGTTCGCGGCGAGGCCGCCCCCGCCGCCTCATTCGGGCGCGTCACTGAGACCCAGCCGCAGGTGTTCCACGTGGTAGACCGCCTGGTCGAGGAGCTCGGCGACGTGGTGGTCGTGCAGCGCGTAGACCACCGAGCGTCCGCTCCGCTCACCGACGACCAGGCCCAGATTGCGCAGCAGCCGTAGCTGGTGCGAGCACGCGGACTGTTCCATGCCGACCTCGGCGGCCAACTCGGTGGCCGGCAGCGGGCCTTCGCGCAGCCGGGCGAGGATCAGCAGGCGCGAGGGGGTGGACAGCGCCTGGAGCGTGGTGGCCACCTTCGCGACGTTGGCCGCGTCCAGACGTACGTGCGGGGTGGCGTCCTGCGCGGTGGTGACGGCTCCATGACCCATGGGCGGCATCCTACCCGTCGCACATGAAGGTATGAATGAGTCTTCATGTGTTCCTGTATGGTGGCCGCGTGTCTCCCACTCTCGCCCCGTCTTCCGCCGCCGCCCCCTCCGCCCCGGCGCTCCCTCGCCGCCCTACGCGCGTTCTCGCGCTGCCGGAGGCCCGCTGGGCGCTCCTGGCCACCGTCGCTTTCCTGCTCGCGCTCCCCCTCCACCTCGGCGGCGCGCCCGGCTGGACGTACGCGCCGCTCTACGTGGTCGCGTACGCCGCCGGAGGGTGGGAACCCGCCCTCGAAGGGCTGCGGGCGCTGCGTGAGAAGACCCTGGACGTCGACCTGTTGATGATCGTCGCGGCCCTCGGCGCGGCCGCGATCGGACAGGTGCTGGACGGCGCCCTGCTGATCGTCATCTTCGCCACCTCCGGCGCCCTGGAGGCTCTGGCCACCGCCCGTACCGCCGACTCCGTCCGCGGCCTGCTCGACCTGGCGCCCGCCACGGCGACGAGAGTGACCGCCGACGGGGAGGAGCAGGTGCCCACTGCTCAACTCGCGGTCGGTGACGTGCTGTTGATCCGCCCCGGCGAGCGGATCGGCGCCGACGGGCGGGTGGTCGACGGCGCCAGTGAGGCCGACCAGGCGACGATCACCGGCGAACCGCTGCCGGTGCTGAAGACCCCCGGCGACGAGGTCTTCGCAGGCACCCTGAACGGCACCGGCGTGCTGCGCGTCCGAGTGGAACGCGACCCCGCCGACTCCGTCATCGCCCGCATCGTCACCCTGGTCGAGGAGGCCTCGCGCACCAAGGCGCCCACCCAGCTGTTCATCGAGAAGGTCGAACAGCGGTACGCGGTGGGCGTGGTGGCCGCCACCCTCGCCGTCTTCGCGGTGCCGCTCGCCTTCGGTGCGGACCTCACCGGCGCGCTGCTGCGGGCGATGACCTTCATGATCGTCGCCTCGCCGTGCGCGGTCGTCCTGGCCACCATGCCGCCACTGCTGTCCGCCATCGCCACCGCCGGGCGGCACGGCGTCCTGGTCAAGTCCGCGGTTGCCATGGAACGTCTCGGCGAGATCGACACGGCCGCCCTCGACAAGACCGGCACGCTGACCGAAGGCGCACCCGAGGTGACGGCCGTCCGGCCGGCGCCGGGGTCGGGCCTCGACGAGGACACCCTGCTGGCCCTGGCCGCCACGGTCGAGCACCCCAGCGAACATCCGCTCGCCCGCGCGATCGTCGCAGCCGCCCGCTCCCGCGGCCTGCGCCTCCTGCCCGCCGACGACTTCACCGCGAAGCCCGGGCACGGCGTCACCGCCACCGTCGACGGCCACATCGTCACCGTCGGCCGCCCGGACGCGCATCTGGACGACGACACCCACCACACGGTCGTCCTGGTGGAACGCGACGGCGCCCGCGTCGGCACCCTCTCCCTCGCCGACCGTCTCCGCCCCGACGCCACCGAGACCGTCGCCGCGCTCACCGCTCTCACGGGCACCTCACCCGTACTGCTCACCGGCGACAACCCGCGCGCCGCCGCCCAGGTGGCCTCCGCCACCGGCATCACGGACGTACGCGCGCGTCTGCTGCCCGCGGACAAGGTCGCGGCCGTACTCCAGCTCGCGGACCGCAAGGTGTTGTTCGTCGGCGACGGCGTCAACGACGCCCCCGCCCTGGCCGCCGCCCACTCCGGGATCGCCATGGGCCGTGCCGGGTCCGATCTCGCCCTGGAGACGGCGGACGCCGTCGTCGTCCGCGACGAACTCGCGGCCATCCCCGCAGTCGTACGGCTCTCGCGCACCGCCCGCCGCATGGTCACCCAGAACCTCGTCATCGCGGGTACGTTCATCACCGCCCTGGTCCTGTGGGACCTCGTCGGTCACCTTCCGCTCCCGCTCGGCGTCGCGGGGCACGAGGGCTCGACCGTCCTGGTCGGTCTGAACGGGCTGCGGCTGCTGAGGGACTCCGCGTGGCGGTCCGGCGGGTCGCAGAGGACGTAGGACTGATGGCCGGGCCGATGGCCGGTCCCAGGGCACGTGAGGTTGATGTCGGATTTCCGCCAGCCCCGGCCTCGGGCGTGCCCGATGCTTGAGGCATGCAGAACGGGATGCACACCGACACGGAGAGCTGCGTGCGCGCCGTCCAGTCGAAGGACGCGCGCTTCGACGGCTGGTTCTTCACGGCGGTTCTGACCACCCGGATCTACTGCCGGCCCAGCTGCCCGGTGGTACCGCCGAAGCCGGAGAACATGACGTTCTATCCCAGCGCGGCAGCCTGCCAGCAGGCCGGATTCCGGGCCTGCAAGCGCTGCCGACCCGACACCAGCCCCGGCTCGCCCCAGTGGAACCAGCGCGCCGACCTCGTCGCCCGCGCCATGCGCCTGATCGGCGACGGAATCGTGGACCGCGAGGGCGTACCGGGCCTCGCCACCCGGCTCGGCTACAGCACCCGCCAGATCGAGCGCCAGCTCCTGGCCGAGCTGGGCGCGGGACCGCTCGCGCTCGCCCGGGCCCAGCGCGCCCAGACCGCACGGCTGCTCATCGAGACCACCCCGCTGCCGATGGCGGAGATCGCCTTCGCGGCCGGGTTCTCCTCGATCCGCACCTTCAACGACACGGTCCGCGAGGTCTTCGCGCTGTCACCGAGCGAGCTGCGCGCACGGCTGCCCAAGAAGAGGACGGCGGCCGCCACACCGGGGGTGCTGAGCCTCCGGCTTCCCTTCCGCGCCCCGCTCAACCCCGACAACCTCTTCGGACACCTCGCGGCGACGGCCGTACCCGGCGTCGAGGAGTGGCGCGACGGGGCGTACCGGCGCACCCTGCGCCTGCCCTACGGCCACGGCATCGTCGGGCTCAGCCCGAACGCCGACCACATCGCCTGCCGCCTCACCCTCAGCGACCTCCGCGACCTGCCCGTCGCCATCAGCCGCTGCCGCCGCATGCTCGACCTGGACGCCGACCCGGTCGCGGTCGACGACCAGTTGCGCACCGATCCGTTGCTCGCGCCGCTCGTCGACAAGGCGCCGGGCCGCCGGGTGCCCCGCACGGTCGACGAGGCCGAGTTCGCCGTACGGGCCGTGCTGGGCCAGCAGGTCTCCACGGCCGCCGCCCGAACCCACGCGGCCCGCCTGGTCACCGCGCACGGCGACCCCGTCGACGATCCCGAGGGCGGCCTCACCCACCTCTTCCCGTCCCCCGAGTCACTGGCCGCACTGGACCCCGAATCCCTCGCGATGCCGCGCACCCGCCGCGCCACCTTCACCACGCTCGTACGTCAACTCGCCGACGGAACCCTCCACTTGGGCGTCGAAAGCGACTGGGACGAGGCCCGCGCCCGGCTTCTCTCCCTGCCGGGCTTCGGCCCCTGGACGGTCGACGTCATCGCCATGCGCGCCCTCGGCGACCCCGACGCCTTCCTCCCCACCGACCTCGGGATCCGGCGCGCCGCCCAGGAGTTGGGCCTGCCGTCCACCCCCGCCGCGCTCACGGCACGCGCGGCGGCCTGGCGTCCCTGGCGGGCGTACGCGGTCCAGTACCTGTGGGCGACGGACAGCCACCCGATCAACTTTCTTCCCGCATAACCCCGTACGCGATCAGCCGTAATCCGTGACAAGGATGCTCACGCCCGCCGAAGGACGTCCCATGAAGCACCACACCGTGACCGAGAGCCCCTACGGACCTTTGACGCTCGTCGCCGACGGAGGCGCCCTCTGCGGCCTCTACATGGTCGGCCAGCGCCATCGTCCTCCGGAGGAGACCTTCGGCGTACGCGACGACGACACTCTCTTCGACGAGACGACGCGCCAGCTCGCGGCTTACTTCGAGGGCGGGTTGAAGGAGTTCGACCTGCCGCTGCGTCTCGACGGCACGCCCTTCCAGTGCGGGGTCTGGGAGCAGCTGCGCAAGATCCCCTACGGCGAGACCCGCTCGTACGGCGAACTGGCCGGAACCCTGGGTAACCTGGGCGCCTCCCGCGCGGTGGGTCTCGCCAACGGCAAGAACCCGATCGGCATCATCGTGCCCTGCCACCGCGTAGTGGGCGCGAACGGCAGCCTCACGGGGTACGGCGGCGGTCTGGACCGCAAGCAGCGGCTGCTGGACTTCGAGAGCGGCGCCGCCCTGTTCTAGGGCGTGTTCCGGCCGCGTGGCCTGTCGGCCCGGGTCCGGCCCGCCTGACGAGGGGGAGTGGCCGGACCCGGGGGACACGGGCTCCCGCACCCATGTCCTTGCCCGTCGCCGAAAGGGAGTTGCGGGAACGGGCGGCGCCGACCCCGTCCGTTCTGTCTGCGTCCGCGCCCTTCGGGAGGCGGTACAGATACCGTACGGCGGCACGCGGGCCGGTGGCGCTCCGCATTGCGCGGCGCTGTCCGGATTACGCGGGAGAGTTGTTCCTGCTCAGGTGCACACGCATCGCAGTGTCTCGGACGGCGTCTCCCCGAACCGGGCCCGGTAGCGCCGCGCGAACCGCCCCAGATGCGCGAACCCCCAACGGTAGGCGATCTCCGTGACGCTGACCGTCCCCGGGATCGAGACCCTCAGCTGCTCCCGTACCCGTTGCAGCCGCACCTCGCTGACGTACGCCATCGGGGACATGCCCAGGTTCTTACGGAACGCCTCCTGAAGGGTGCGCACACTGACCTGGGCGATGGCGGCGAGCCTGGCCGCGTCGTAGGGCTCGGCGGGCCGCTCGCGTACGGCGTCCATCACCCGCTTGACCGCCGTGGGCCGCATGGACGGCGGTGGTGCCTCCAGCGCTTCGCGGTACCGGTGGTCGCTCGACAGCAACAGGCCCTCCAGCAGGGCCTGTTCGATCCGCCCGGCGAACATCGGCTGGCGCAGCAGGCCGTCGGGCACGTCTTTGTCCAGCAGGCTCCAGGTCACCAGATTCATCCAGCTGAGCCCCGGACCGCTGCCGATGTCGAATTCCGGCTCGATGGCCGGGCTGCGCTGTACCGGCCGGCCCAGGAGCGTCTCCAACTGCCCTACCAGGGCCGCCTTGTCGATCTTCACGTTGATGGTGGCGCAGTCGGGCGAGTAGTTGTCGATGCGGTTGTCACCGCTCGCGGGATCGACGACCACCGCACGGCGGGTGGTGACGTGCGAGACCGGCCCCCTGCCCTGCCGCACGCTGTGGGAGCCGACGATGGGCGCCGACACGTGGTAGTAGCCCAGTTCGCCTGTTCGCGCCCTGACCTGTGTCCCGTAGCTGACCTTGCCGACCGTCAGTGCGCCCAGGTTGATGACCGAGAAGTCCGCGACGAGGTCGCCGGCGTCTCCCACCACGTCGAAACGAGCCTCGCTGAAGATGGTGTTCACGGTCGCCCGGACCTCGTCCACTTCGCGCGTGACGAAGCTGGAGAAATCAACGGTTTGCGGCTTTTGCACCTCCATGGTTGTCCCCTCGTCCTCACCAGGATGGCTCAAAGAGGCACGGCCGTCAGCAAGGCCGTCAGAGTCGGCCCAGTGATTCGGGCAGGCGGTGCGTGCGGATGGACGACTCTCGCAGTTACGTCCGGATGGTCACGGAGGGACGGCGCCTCGTAACAGATATCGGCGGTTCATCCTGGCTGTGCAGCAGGGGAGAGCGCGGATGAACCGGCTTGCTGCGTAAGCCGTTTGACGGGTTGAGATCAACAAGGCAACGTCGCCGAAAGGGCACCCCGAACATGTCGCTCACCCAAGACATCTGTGGTGATCCCGAGGCCCAGGCGGCGGAGACCTGCACCGCCGAGGACCTGGAGGGGGCCGCGAAGGGTGGCAACTTGACCGTCGAAGTGACGATCGTGCAGGGGATCGCGGAGCGGGTTACCCAGGTCTAGACATTGCAGGAGCGCGGGGGCGTGTGGGGCACTAGGAGTGGGTCTCGGTACGCAGCCGACGGAGCAGCTCGGGCAGGGCGGTGCCGATGGGCTCCTGAATGATTTCGTCGGCGCGGTCGTCGTACGGCGTCGGTTCGGCGTTGACGATGATGAGCTGGGCCCCGTGGTCCGCGGCCACCCCGGCGAGTCCGGCGGCGGGCTGTACCTGGAGGCTGGTCCCGACGGCGACGAAGACGTGGCACGCCTTGGTGATCGCGAGGGCATCGCCGAGTACGACGGGGTCGAGCCGCTCGCCGAACATCACCGTCGCCGACTTGAGGATGCCGCCGCACTTGAGGCACCGAGGGTCCTCCTCACCGGCCTCGACTCGTGCGAGCGCGTCCTCCATCGGCGCCTTGGCCCGGCACTGGGTGCACACCACGGTCCGCGCCGTGCCGTGCAGTTCGAGCACCTTGCGGGCGGGCATGCCGGCCAGCTGGTGCAGCCCGTCCACGTTCTGGGTGATCACCCGCACCGGCACCCCGGACCGCTCCAGCTCGGCCACCGCCCGGTGCGCCGCGTTGGGCTCGGCCCGTAGCGCCCGGTTCTTCCGGCGCAGCTGCCAGGACCGACGCCGGATCTCCGGATCGCCCATGTAGTACTCGTAGGTCACGAGCTTCTCGGCCTCCGGGTCCCGCCGCCACAGGCCGTTCGGCCCGCGGTAGTCAGGGATTCCGGAGTCGCAAGGCATCGGCAGATGTAACAGGGGCGCGAGGGGTGCCAGCGGTGGATGACGCACGTTCGAGCCTGCGTGTCCGCTGGGAGCGGTCGGCCGACAGCCATAGCCACTTGTGTGCTTGGGCTGTCGGCCGACTCAGCTGCAACTGAGAACGTTGCGAACGGAGCGTTTTGCCAATCAGTATGCGGGGCTATGGGTCTCGCCGTAAGCTGACTCTGAAGGCGTAGCAGAAAGACGATTTCGCCGCCGGCCATGATTAACGGCATAAGGGGGTAAGCAGCGTCATGACACCCTCAATTCGGGCAACGCTTCTTAATGCTTTTACTCCGTCCCACGAGGTGATCGATCCAAAGCTCTTCGCCGGGCGGCGTGAGCAGATTTTGGATTTGGTGGATGCGTTGCAATCCGCAGGGAAAATCCCACTGATTTACGGCGACCGTGGCCTAGGGAAGTCCAGCCTCGCAATCCAGACTCAGCAAATTGCTATGGGAGATGCGGAACTACTATCTTCCATGGGCGCGAGTGACCGCGTATTGCTAGACAGTGAAACCTTCCTTACATTCTATGTAGCCTGCTCTGATGAGGTACATGGATCCCTGGACTTGATCCAACTCTTGATAAATGCAATGGAGGAACTGGATATAGAGGACTGCTCTCAGGGGAAGGCCTCCAAACTCGTTGACCGAACTACGAGAAAGCAGGTGAGCTTCAAGTTCTTTCAACTTGAGTCGGTTAAAAATTATCAGACTGAAGCGGAGAGTATTAAGTACAGTAACCTGAATCAGCGCGAGAAATTGTTGAAGACGGTGCGTGCACTAGAACAGTTTATTGGACCGCAGCGAATTCTCTTCATCATTGACGAGCTTGACAGGGTCGAAGATCTCTCTGGTTTTGCTTCGTTCCTTCGGAATACGAGTAGTCCGTATATTCGGTTCATGCTGATCGGTGCGATGCGCAATATTTCCGACCTGCACATATCTCATCCTTCTGTACTTCGCTCACTGGGTCCCATAAACGTGCCACGAATGACGCGGGGTGAGATGGCAGATGTCGTCGACCGGACAGTCGCTGCTCTCGGTAGGGAAGGTCTTCAGCATCGATTTAATGACCAAGCTCGAATGCGGTTGGTTCGAATGGCCGGCGGTTTTCCTTGGTTTTTGCATGTTATCGGCCAGCAGGCTCTGGCAGCCACAGCCGACTCTGGGCAACCAGTTGTCACTGAGGATGACATAATCCGAGCTATTCGTACTTTGATCAGCAAACGATTTGCTGAACAATTTGCGGATCTCTACCAGCTGGCAGTGCGGACCTCCACTGCACGCGAGAAGGTTTTGCGGGTATTCGCTGCTTGGCCTGAGCGAGATATCTCAACAAGAGGAGCATACGAGCTGTTGCGAACGATGGGAGTGACTAATCCCGGCATCTATAAGGGGCACCTGTGTTCAGATCATTACGGTGAAGTTCTAATATCCTCTCAATATCAATCGGGTCAGACTCTTCGTTTCAGAAGTGAGATGTTCAGGCAGTATATATACCTCCGTCCTTCCTTGTGCGAGAACGTTGACATTGAGGTCGAAGAAGCTATTCGAGAGGTTGGGGGATAGCTGCAGATGGATTGGCTGAGTACCCCTGAGTCGACAATTGTTTCATCCTGCGCCTACGATGATGCTGCTGAGCGAATCTATGTTCGCCTCCACTCTGGAACCATTTGGCGTTACGAGCACTGCTCACCGGATCTCTGGCAGTGCTTCATTGCACCCGGAGTCAGCAGGGGGGAGTTCGTCACGAATATTCTCGAACGGCATGATCATTGTGTCGTCCCGCCGGGATAGGACGGGGTCGGGATCGGCGTTGACGATGATCAGCCATGCCCGTGGTCGGCGCCGGGCTGGACCTGCAATCTTCTGCTGACCGCGATGAAGACCTGTCAAGCCTTGACGGATACCATTTAGAGGGCGCTGCGCACATTGGTTTGATTATATTAGAGAAACCGATAGGGGCATTGTATGTCTAAGGCGGGCCGGACCTTGGAAGAATTGGTCGCGACGCTCGAAACGCTCCTTTCTGGTAGTGCGGTTGAAGTACGCTCGCCTGAATATATCGTGGGTAATTCTGGATCTCGCCGAGAAGTTGATGTATCTCTGCGTACACGTGTTGGATCAGTCGATATTCTTGTCATTTTGGAGTGCCGAGATCGTGGTCGAGTGCAAGATATCGAGTGGATTGATCAGTTGGTTGGAAAGCGAGAGGATGTCGGGGCCACCAAGGCGGTAGCCGTCTCACGTACTGGATTCACGGCTGGTGCCCAAACGCGGGCGGGGCAGGCGAATATCGAGTTGAGAACCATCGAAAGTGTCAACAGTGAGTCTGTGTGGGGGTGGCTCGGCGTGGAATTGGTGACAGTGTTAGTTCGAAAAGTTGATATTCGGAAGATTCAAATTAACATCCCTGTCACTGTTTCCGAGGAAGCCCGGCTGGCGGCGTTGCAGGTTATCTCCCAAGGGGTGAATGTTAACTCGCCGATTCTGGTGAGAACCGATGATGGTGTCCCTACTACTCTCGGCGATTTGTGGCGTGATGCGCCAAAGCCTAGCGCCCTCGATTCGCTCCCTTCGGGCGTTTCAAAAAGAGGAGTGATTCACATCGTTCCTGGTGACCCCAATGGCAATAGTGCCTGGTATGCAATCTTGACGGAAATGGGAAGAGTTCCTATTTCGGAAATTAGGATTGAAGGGGAATTTCAAGTCGAGCGAAGCAAGGTCCCCTTTACTCGATTCGAATATCGTGGCGGTGATGAATCTCTAGCGGAAGGAGTCTATGTTGATATCTCCCATGAGGGGAAAACTGCCAGGATGGGTGTGCATTCTGCGTCTGACGGGTCTAAATTTGTCGTAATGGAAAACCCGAGCGGGATTCATTTTCAAGCCGATTTGCTATTTGGGGTGGTAGATGATTGAGGGCCGCCTAGTGGTGAACTATGTGGAGGTTTCGAAGGAAGCCTAGAAGGGAAGATCGGGCCTGGCTGACCCCTGCTTGATGGCCATGATCCGCTCGTGGAAGTCGCGGGTGACGGCTTCGCGAGGGTAGCGAGAGCGAAGTTCCTTATCCAGCTCATCGGCGACTAAAAGAAGGGACGGGAGGGACTTTCGGTCGGCTCGCAAAGCGGTATTCCCCATTCCTACAGCCTCTTCTATATCGCCGGTGCGGGCTGCGGCGACTCCGAGTGTGAGGCGGGCTTCGCGCCACCGTCCGGCCGTTGTCGGTGAGAAGGTCGAGTGTGCCGGTGATGTCGATGATCGGGCGGCGGAAGTTCTCGACCACTTCGATGGCGTCTTCAAGGTGCCGGTTGTCCCGGGTCAGACGGTCGATGTCGTAGACGATCAGGCCGTCCAGGTGTTCGCCGTTCGGTGCGGCTCCGCGCTTGAGGTCTTCCAACGCCCCTTCGAACACGGGGCGGATCACGCGATAGGCAACCGTCCCGTCGGGCTGGCGCACCCGCTTGCGCTTCCACGCCGATGTGTCGGGTTCCTCGTACGTGTGGACATACCGGCCCCCGCGACTCTCGACGAATCGGCGAGCGTCCTTCTCCTGCTCTTCCCGGCTCCTGATGTCCCGGCCGGTGGCCGGACGCCACTTCGTGCCGCTGTCAGCGGGGTGATCCGGTGTCGGGCGCGCAGCCCGCGTGGCTAACTCCTCGTCCTCCGCTTCGAGGGAGAGGCGGACCAACCCCGCCCAGTTCTGCCCCTCTAAGTCACCCCAGTGCGCTCGCTGTACCAGGTCATCGGTCATGGCAGGAGGTTACTTCTGCCGATGCTCTGCTCGGTGGAGACACCGGCTCCACTGAGGATGGCGACGAGCGGCTTGTCCATGGGGCGAGGGTAGGACGCCTGTCCGCGCCGGGCGAACGGATATCGGGGTGCCGTGGCTCGTCAATAGGGAGCGCTCTTCCGATCCCGTCCGGCGTGCCGCGACCGTGGCGCGTCGACGGGTACGACGTGTGGGCGACGCGGGACGAGGTGCTGCGAGGGTGGACGTCAAGCCGCAGGATCTGGCCGAGGGCTGATCCGGAGGCCGGCTCCCGGAGTCAGCCGACCCGGTGCCCGTTCTCCAGCTCCGCCGTCCCCGTGCCCTCCGCCAGTACATCGAGCGCGGCGATGACGCGACGGCCCAGCGCGCCCGGGAGGTGCTCGGCCAGCTCGTCCCGTGGGACGAGGCGCCAGGACAGGAGCTCCTCCTCCTGCAAACGGATCGCCTTGAGATCCCGCTCGGTGAGGATTCCGCCGTCGTAGAGATACGCCACCAGCGGGGGCCGAGCCGTGCCGTGCACCCAGTCCACCGCGAGCAGCCGCCCGAGTTCGATGTCGAGGCCGATCTCCTCGGCGGTCTCCCGGCGGGCGCCCTGGCGCGGAGTCTCCCCCTCGTCCGACTCGACGGTGCCGCCCGGAAGGGCCCAGCCGTCACGGTAGTTCGGCTCGACGAGCAGGACCCGCCCGTCGGCGTCACGGAAGAGGACGGCCGCACCGGCGAGGACGCGGGGGAGGCCCGCGATGTACGTAGCGAAGTCTTGAGTGGTCACTCACGAAGGGTAACGAGCTTGAGCAGCCGTTCCTCCGACTCACTGCCCGGTTCGGCGAAATGGCAGATCAGACTCAGCCAGGGCGCCTCCTCCAACACCATGCGTACATAGGTCACTTCCAGGTCGCCGGCAACCGGATGGCGATAGCGGCGTACCGAGGAGCGGAACTCGATGACGTCGTGGTCCTCCCAGACCTCGGCGAAGTAGGGGCTGGTTTCGAGGAGTTCGGTGACGAGTTCGGAGAAGCGCGGGTTGTCGAGTTCGTACGCGGCCTGCTGGCGCAGCAGCCCGGCCATCCAGCGGGCCTCCTTGTCCCACTCGGGCATCAGAGTGCGGACCTCGGGGACGCGGAACAGCATCCAGGCACTGTTGAGTTCGTGGCGCGGGCGGTCGAGCAGGGCCGGCCCGAGGATGCGCTCCTGTGCCGGGTTCCAGGCGCGGATGTCGAAGCAGCGGTCGATGACGAACGCCGGGTTGGGCATCAGTTTGTCGAGGAAGGTGCGGACCGCGGGCGGGACTTCCAGGGAACGTTCGGCGGGTTCGGGCGCGGGCATGCCCGCGAGCCGGAAGAGGTGGGATCGCTCCACGTCGTCGAGGTGGAGAGCGCGGGCCAGGGCGAGCAGGATCTGCGGCGAGACCCTGATGTCACGGCCCTGTTCGAGCCACGTGTACCAGGTCAGACTCACCCCGGAGAGCAGCGAGACCTCCTCGCGGCGCAGCCCGGGGGTGCGACGGCGACCGCCGGGTGGCAGCCCCGTCGCCGCAGGGTCGGCGCGCTCGCGACGGGAGCGCAGGAAAGCGGCGAGGGCCTTGCGCCCGTGATCGTTGGGGAGGGCCGCGGCCGGCGCGGGAGTCTCGCGGCCTGTGCTGCCATCGTGCTTGTCGTGGTTGTAGTCGTCCGGCCCGGACGCGGGTTGCGGTACTGGTGTCGGTGCCACTAGTGAATTCTGCACTCTTCAACCCCGGCGGGCCCTGTCGCAGGGTGGGAGACACATGGAACTCCCCTGTGAAAGGCGGCCCTTGTGGCTGATCTGACCTCCCCCCGAACCGTCCTGGTCACCGGCGCCACCGGCGGTGTCGGCGGTGCTGTCGCACGCCGGCTCGGTGCCGACGGCTGGATCGTCTACGCGGCGCACCGCAACCGCGCGGACGCCGCACCCCTTCGAGACGCCGGGCTGACCCCCGTCCTGCTGGACCTCACCGACGAGGAATCCGTCGCGGCGGCCGCGGAGGCCGTCGGACCCCGCCTCGACGGCCTGGTCAACAGCGCGGGCATCATGGGCCAAGGCCCCGTGGAGCTCGTACCGGCCGAGGCCTGGCGCCGGCAGTTCGAGATCAACGTGATCGGCCAGACCGCGGCGATCCGGGCCTTCCTGCCCGCGCTGCGCGCGTCGGGTGGCCGGATCGTGAACCTCGGCGCTGTCTCGGCCCGCGTACCACCGCCCTTCTTCGGACCGATCGCCGCCTCCAAAGCCGCCCTCTCGGCGCTCACCCAGGCCCTGCGCATGGAACTGCGCCACCAGGGAGTGCGGGTCTCGCTCGTCGAGCCCGGTGCCATGGAGACCGCTATCTTCGCCACGGCGGACAAGGCGACCGCGGAGTACGGCTGGGTCGGCTCGCCCGAGACCCGCCACCACTACACCGCAGCCCTGGAAGCCGTCCGGGCTGCGGCGGCCGGGCAGAACCTGGGCCCGGTCGCCCCCGCCGTGAACGCGGTCGTACGCGCCCTCACCGTGCGGCGCCCCGCCGCCCGCTACACGACTGGCCGCGACGGAAGGGTCCTCGCGCTTCTGCGGCTGCTGCCGACGGGGCTGCGCGACCGGGTACTGCTGCGGGCGCTGGGGGTCACGCGCGACAAGTTCAGGGCGAGGACCCCGGCTCCCGTGAGCTAGCCCGGCGTCAGCGAGACCGTCCGTGTCGCCAGTTCGCTGATCCGTACCCCGTCGAACCCGGACACCGCACTGCGTACGGTGTCCTCCAGGGGGTCCCGCCACCGCGAGGGGATCGCCGCCGCCCCGCACAGGACACCCGCCACGGAGCCCGCGATCGCGCCGTTCGAGCCGGTGTCCAGGCCGCCACGGACGGTCAGGGTGATGGTGCGGGTGACGTCGCCGTCGCCTTCGCCGTACAGCAGCCCGGCGGTGAGGACAGCGGCGTTCGGGATCGTATGGATCCAGCCGAGCCCCCGCGGTCTCCTCGGAGACCGTGGTGAGTGTGTCCTAGTCCACGTCGTCGTCGCGGCAGCTGCCGTGGATACGGCCTCGTACGCGACTCCGACACTCGGGCCGCAGCTCGAACGCGCCGCTTCCGCCTCCGTCGGCGGCCGGCCCGGGCAGGTAGTCGATGCGGGGCAGGGCCGCGGCCTGCCGCAGACAGCGGTCGATCCGGTGCCGCGTCCAGTGGTCGCCCTGCTCGACCGGTTTGCCGAGCATGTTGCCCGGGATCCGGCCCGGCCGGCCCCCGTGGACGCGGTCGGCGAGCTCGGTGCCCACAGAGGTCGTGGCTCCGGGCCACCCAATTCCGGGCGGCCGCGCGCGGTGTTCCCGGGGACGGCCGGGGCATGACGGCGGGGGCTTCCTCCGGTTAAGGTCACAGCGGCGCGACTGCCTTGACGTGAGCAAGGCCAGAAAGCAAGGGGATGCAAGGTGGCGGACGCTGCTGTGAACCGGACTCGGCAGGCGGCACGTGTGCTGATCGCCGCGGACAAGTTCAAGGGATCGCTGACGGCCGTGCAGGTCGCCGAGCGGGTGACGGCCGGGCTGCGCCGTGTCGCGCCGCAGGTCGAGGTCGAGTCGCTGCCGGTGGCCGACGGAGGCGACGGGACCGTCGACGCGGCCGTCGCGGCCGGATTCGAACGGCGTGAGGTACGGGTCGCCGGGCCGCTCGGCGACGAGATCACGGCGGCGTACGCACTGCGCGGCGACACGGCGGTCGTGGAGATGGCGGAGGCCAGCGGGCTGCAGCGGCTGCCCGCCGGGGTCTTCGCGCCACTCACGTCCTCGACGTACGGATCGGGGGAGCTGCTGCGGGCCGCGCTGGACGCCGGGGCGCGGTCCCTCGTGTTCGGCGTGGGCGGCAGCGCCACGACCGATGGGGGCGCGGGGATGCTGTCGGCGCTCGGTGCGCGGTTCCTGGACGCGGAGGGTGAGCCCGTAGCTCCCGGCGGTGGCGCGCTGAGCGAGGTCGCGACCGCGGACCTGTCCGGCCTCGACACCCGGCTCTCCTCGGTCGACTTCGTGCTCGCCTCCGACGTGGACAACCCGCTCACGGGTCCCAAGGGCGCGCCCGCCGTGTACGGCCCGCAGAAGGGCGCGAACCCCGACGACGTGGCCACCCTTGACGCGGCCCTCGCCCACTTCGCCGCCGTCCTGGAGAAGGCCATCGGCTCCAAGGCCGCCGAGTACGCGGTGGCGCCCGGTGCGGGGGCCGCGGGCGGTATCGGGTACGGCGCCCTCGTGCTCGGCGCCCGCTTCCGCCCCGGTATCGAGGTCATGCTCGACGTCCTGGGCTTCGCGGCCGCGCTGGAGCGGGCCACGCTGGTGATCACCGGGGAGGGGTCCCTCGACGAGCAGACCCTCCACGGCAAGGCTCCTGCCGGGGTGGCCGCCGCCGCGCGTGCCGCGGGCAAGGAGGTCGTCGCGGTCTGCGGCCGTCTGGGCCTTCGTCCGGAAGCCCTCGGCAAGGCCGGTATCCGCCGCGCGTACCCCCTCACCGAGGTGGAGCCCGACATCGGCAAGTGCATCGAGGACGCGGGGCCGATCCTGGAGAAGGTCGCGGAGAACATCGGGCGGGACTTCTTGAACTGAGGGGGGTGGGGGTTGGGGGTGGGTTTGTTCGCCCTCTCCGCCCCTGCCCATCCCTTGTTCCTGGGGCTGCCGCCCCCAGACCCCCGCATCGCGCCGAACGCGCTCGTCCTCAAACGCCGGACGGGCTGAAAGTCTCTTTCCCCGGCCGGGAGAGATTCAGCCCCTCCGGCGTTTGAGGAGCGGGGTCTGGGGCGGAGCCCCGGGAACAAGGGACGGGTAGGGGCGGAGGGGGCGAAAAACACCGCATCCAACCCCAACATCATCCACGCCGAGGGCCCCGAACCAGCTGGTTCGGGGCCCTCGGTCACGTACAAGTACGTACAAGCGCGAACTACGGCAGCTGAGCCGCGCGTGCCTCGCGCCGGTTGTCGCGGAAGTTGTTCACCCGGCGGGCCGTGGCGAAGAGCGGGATCACCGCGCCGGTCACCAGCTGCAGCGCACAGCCGGTCTGGAGCAGCAGCTGACCTCCGGGGGCGTCGAAGGCCCAGGCGGCGAGCAGACCCATGGAGACCACGATCCAGGAGAGCATCGCCCCCGCGAGGGGCCCCCGCGGCTTCGGGTACTCGACCCGGCTCACCATCAGCCAGGCGGTGCCGAGGATCGCCATGAGCGTGGCGACGAACGGCAGCTCCAGGAGGACGATGGAGACCACGGTGAGCGCCCCGAAGGGCGACGGCATGCCCTGGAACGTGCCGTCCTTGACCGTGACGCAGGAGAAGCGCGCGAGTCTCAGGACGACCGCGAGGAGGACCACGATGGCCCCCACCGCCGCCACCCGCTGGTGCGCGTCGTCCGCGACCATGCCGTAGACCAGCACGAAGTACGCCGGAGCGAGTCCGAAGCTGATCAGGTCGGACAGGTTGTCCAGCTCCGCGCCCATGGGGGAGGAGCGCAGCTTGCGGGCCACCAGGCCGTCGAAGAGGTCGAAGACCGCCGCGCACAGCATGAGGATGACGGCAGTGGCGGCACTGTGCCGCGCCATGCCGGTCTCCTGGCTGCCCGTGAGGTGCGGGATCAGGATGCCGGTGGTGGTGAAGTACACCGCCATGAAGCCGCAGGTCGCGTTGCCCAGGGTGAGGGTGTCCGCTATCGAGAGGCGGAGGGAGAGGGGCATCTCCTCGTCGTCCGCCTCGTCGGCCTCCGGCACCCAGCCGCTGCGGGCCTGCGTCTCGGGATCAATCACGGTCAATTCGAGTCACCCCAGCCACGGTCTTCTGACCGACCTCCACGTCCACCTCGACACCCTCGGGGAGGTAGATGTCGACGCGCGAGCCGAACCGGATCAGACCGATCCGCTCGCCCTGCTCGACCTTCGTACCCTGAGGGACGTAGGGAACGATACGGCGGGCGACCGCGCCGGCGATCTGGATCATCTCGATGTCACCGAGCTCGGTGTCGAAGTGCCAGACGACGCGCTCGTTGTTCTCGCTCTCCTTGTTGAACGCCGGAACGAACCCACCGGGGATGTGCTCGACCGACGTCACCGTGCCGGAGAGGGGCGCGCGGTTGACGTGGACGTTCAGCGGGCTCATGAAGATCGCGACGCGGGTGCGTCCGTCCTTCCAGGGCATGATGCTCTGCACCACACCGTCGGCGGGCGAGATGACCCGGCCCTGGGTGATCTCGCGCTCGGGGTCCCGGAAGAACCACAGCATGCCCGCCGCGAGCGCGGTGGCGGGCACGGCCACGGCCTTGGCGGCGCCGGAACGGCGCGCGCGTACCAGGCTGAGTGCTGCGGTGGCGACGGTCGGGAGAAGCCACGGCGATGCTCCGCGCGCGAGGCGTACGCCTGCCAGGCTGTCGCGAGGTGCAGAGGTTTGGCTGTGGGGCATGGATGACCTTCGTAGCGGATGATGCCGCGCTCTGAAAACGGGGGACGGCGGCTTTCCCGGGATCGTACCGGTCGCGGGCCACAACTGAGCAAGCCAGGAAGCCGAGTCGGCGGCTGAAGAGTGCTGACGGGGTGTGATGTTCTTCTCGAAGGAAACACCCCTAACCGGGACATCTATCCCTGCACTCGGTACTCTTCGAGCAGCCTGCGCCCGATGATCATTTTCTGGATCTCGGCGGTACCTTCACCGATCAGCAGCATCGGTGCCTCGCGGTAGAGGCGCTCGATCTCGTACTCCTTGGAGAAGCCGTAACCGCCGTGGATCCGGAAGGCGTCCTCGACTACTTCCTTGCAGTACTCGGAGGCGAGGTACTTCGCCATCCCTGCTTCGAGGTCGTTTCGTTCGCCCGAGTCCTTTTTGCGTGCTGCGTTCACCATCATCGCATGGGCGGCCTCGACCTTGGTAGCCATCTCGGCCAGCTTGAACTGGATCGCCTGGTGCTGGGCGATCGGCTTGCCGAAAGTGTGACGCTGCTGTGCATAGGAGACACCCAGCTCGAACGCACGTTGTGCGACGCCACAGCCACGTGCTGCCACATTGACGCGCCCCACCTCGACGCCGTCCATCATTTGGTAAAACCCTCGGCCGGTGGTCCCGCCGAGCACGCGATTGGCCGGAATGCGCAGTCCGTCCATGATGAGCTCGGTGGTGTCGACACCCTTGTAACCCATCTTGTCGATCTTCCCGGGGATGGTGAGGCCGGGGCGGACCTCTCCGAAGCCGGGCTCCTTCTCGACCAGGAAGGTCGTCATCGACTTGTGGGCCGGAGTGCCCTCGGGGTGTCCTTCGTCACTCTTCACGAGGACGGCCACCAGGTTCGACGTGCCGCCGTTCGTCAGCCACATCTTCTGACCGTTCAGGACGTACTCGTCGCCGTCCTTGACCGCTTTCGACGTGATCGCCGACACGTCCGAGCCAAGCGCCGGCTCGGACATGGAGAACGCGCCGCGCACCTCGCCGAGCGCCATGCGCGGCAGGAAGTGGTCCTTCTGCTCCTGCGTGCCGTGCTGCTTGAGCATGTAGGCCACGATGAAGTGGGTGTTGATGATGCCGGACACCGACATCCAGCCGCGGGCGATCTCCTCGACGCACAGCGCGTACGTCAGGAGGGACTCGCCCAGACCGCCGTACTCCTCGGGGATCATCAGCCCGAAGAGGCCCAACTCCTTGAGGCCGTCGACGATCTGCTGCGGGTACTCGTCGCGGTGCTCCAGCTCGGTCGCGACCGGGATGATCTCCTTGTCCACGAAGTCCCGGACGGTGGAGAGGATTTCCTGCTGGATGTCGGTGAGACCGGCGGTCTGGGCGAGTCGCGCCATGGCTACTTCTCCTGCTCCTTGAGCCGGGGGCGGCCGGGCTGCTCGCCGCCGCGCTCCTTGATGTACGTCTCGGTGGGGACCATCACCTTGCGGCGGAACACACAGACCAGCGTGCCGTCCTGCTTGTAGCCCTTGGTCTCGACGTGGACGATTCCGCGGTCGTTCTTCGACTTCGAGGGCGTCTTGTCCAGGACCGTCGTCTCGCCGTAGATCGTGTCGCCGTGGAAGGTCGGCGCCACGTGCTTCAGCGACTCGACCTCCAGGTTGGCGATCGCCTTGCCGGACACGTCCGGCACCGACATGCCGAGCAGGAGCGAGTAGATGTAGTTCCCGACGACGACGTTCTTCCCGAAGTCTGTCGTGTTCTCCGCGTAGTTGCTGTCCATGTGGAGCGGGTGGTGGTTCATGGTCAGCAGACAGAAGAGGTGGTCGTCGTACTCCGTGACCGTCTTTCCGGGCCAGTGCTTGTAGACCGCGCCGACCTCGAACTCCTCGTAGGTGCGTCCGAACTGCATGGCGCTCAGGCCTCCGGGGCTTCGAACTTGGACGTGCGCTGCATACCGGCTGCCCGGCCCTTGCCCGAGATGACGAGCGCCATCTTGCGGCTGGCCTCGTCGATCATCTCGTCGCCGAGCATCGCGGAGCCCTTCTTGCCGCCCGCCTCGGACGTGCAGTACTCGTAGGCGTCCAGGATCAGTTCGGCGTGGTCGAAGTCCTCCTGGGAGGGCGAGAAGATCTCGTTCGACGCCTCGACCTGGCCCGGGTGCAGCACCCACTTGCCGTCGAAGCCGAGGGCGGCGGCGCGCTGCGCGACCTCGCGGTAGCCGTCCACATTGCGGATCAGCAGATACGGGCCGTCGATCGCCTGGAGGTCGTAGGTACGGGCCGCCATCAGGATCTTCATCAGGATGTAGTGGTAGGCGTCCGCGCCGTAGCCGGGCGGCTGTTCGCCCACGACCAGGGTCTTCATGTTGATCGACGCCATGAAGTCGGCCGGGCCGAAGATGATCGTCTCGGTGCGCGGCGAGGCGGCCGCGATCTCGTTCACGTTGACCAGACCCTTGGCGTTCTCGATCTGCGCCTCGATACCGATCCGCCCGACCTCGAAGCCCATCGTCTTCTCGATCTGCGTCAGCAGCAGGTCGAGCGCGACGACCTGCTGGGCGTCCTGGACCTTCGGCAGCATGATGCAGTCGAGGTTGGGCCCCGCACCCTCGACGACCGTGACGACATCGCGGTACGTCCACTCGGTCGTCCAGTCGTTGACGCGCACGACCCTCGTCTTGCCGGTCCAGTCGCCCTCGTTGAGGAACTTGACGATGGTGTGCCGCGCCTCGGGCTTGGCGAGCGGCGCGCACGCGTCCTCCAGGTCCAGGAAGACCTGGTCCGCGGGGAGGCCCTGGGCCTTCTCCAGGAAGCGGGGGTTGCTTCCCGGCACCGCGAGGCAGGAGCGTCGCGGGCGGAGCCGGTTCACGGGGGCGGGGCTGGTCATGCGGGGACCTCCAGGGGGTCGAGCTTGTTCGCTTTGCGGATCTCGTCGACGATACGGCCGATGATTCCGGTGATGTCGAAGTCCTTCGGGGTGAAGACCGCGGCCACTCCCGCGGCCCGCAGCAGTTGGGCGTCGGCGTTCGGGATGATCCCGCCGGCGATCACCGGGATGTCGCCCGCACCGGCCGCACGCAGCCGCTCCAGTACGTCGGGCACCAGCTGGGCGTGCGAGCCGGACAGGATCGACAGACCGACGCCGTGCACGTCCTCGGCGACGGCCGCGGCCACGATCTCCTCGGGGGTGAGCCGGATGCCCTGGTAGACCACCTCGAACCCGGCGTCGCGGGCCCGTACGGCGATCTGCTCGGCGCCGTTGGAGTGCCCGTCCAGGCCGGGCTTGCCCACCAGGAAGCGGAGCTTGCCGACCCCGAGGTCGCGGGCGGTCACCGTGACCTTGCGGCGCACCAGCGCCATCGCGGTGCCCTCCTCGGCGGTGACCGCGACGGGCGCGGACGAGACCCCGGTGGGGGCACGGAACTCGCCGAACACCTCGCGCAGGGCGCCGGACCACTCACCGGTCGTGACACCGGCGCGGGCGCACTCCAGGGTGGCTTCCATGAGGTTGTCGGTGCCCTTGGCGGCGGTCTTCAGCCGCTCCAGCGCCTTGCACGGCCGCGGGTGGTTGAACGGCGGCTGATAGCGGGTGTCACGCCAGTTCTGGAGGGCGGCGACCACCCGGGCCTCGACCGCCGGGTCGACCGTCTGGATCGCCGCGTCCAGGTCGGCCGTGAGCGGGTTCGGTTCGGTCGTCTCGAAGATGTTGACGCCGACGATCTTGTCGGTGCCGCCCTCGATACGGGCCCGGCGCTCGGCGTGCGAGGAGACGAGCTGCGACTTCAGATAGCCCGACTCGACGGCGGCCATCGCGCCGCCCATCTTCTCGATACGGTCCATCTCGGCGAGCGACTCCTCCACCAGCGAAGCCACCTTGGCCTCGATGACGTGCGAGCCCTCGAAGATGTCCGCGTACTCCAGCAGGTCGCTCTCGTAGGCCAGCACCTGCTGCATGCGCAGCGACCACTGCTGGTCCCAGGGCCGGGGCAGGCCCAAGGCCTCGTTCCAGGCGGGCAGTTGTACGGCGCGCGCGCGTGCGTCCTTCGACAGCGTCACCGCCAGCATCTCAAGCACGATCCGCTGGACGTTGTTCTCCGGCTGCGCCTCGGTCAGGCCGAGGGAGTTGACCTGGACGCCGTACCGGAAGCGCCGCTGCCTGGCGTCCTCGATGCCGTACCGCTCGCGCGTGATCTTGTCCCAGATCCGCCCGAACGCCCGCATCTTGCACATCTCCTCGATGAAGCGGACGCCCGCGTTCACGAAGAAGGAGATACGCGCGACGACATCGCCCTTGCGCTCCTCGGCGATCTGCCCGGACGCGAACACCGCGTCCAGTACGGCGATCGCGGTGGACATCGCGTACGCGATCTCCTGGACCGGGGTGGCTCCCGCCTCCTGGAGGTGGTAGCTGCAGATGTTGATCGGGTTCCACTTTGGGATGTGGTTCACCGTGTAGGTGATCATGTCCGTCGTCAGCCGCAGCGAGGGCACCGGCGGGAAGACGTGCGTCCCCCGCGACAGGTACTCCTTCACGATGTCGTTCTGCGTCGTCCCCTGGAGCTGGGTGATGTCCGCGCCCTGCTCCTCGGCGACGACCTGGTAGAGCGCCAGCAGCCACATGGCGGTGGCGTTGATGGTCATCGAGGTGTTCATCTGCTCCAGCGGGATGTCCTGGAACAGCCGGCGCATGTCACCGACGTGCGAGACCGGTACGCCGACCCGCCCGACCTCGCCGCGGGCGAGGATGTGATCGGGGTCGTAGCCGGTCTGCGTCGGCAGGTCGAAGGCCACGGAGAGGCCCGTCTGACCCTTGGCGAGGTTGCGCCGGTACAGCTCGTTGGACGCCTCGGCGGTGGAGTGACCGGCGTACGTCCGCATGAGCCACGGCCGGTCCTTCTGGCGCTCAGTCATCTACGTGACCTCAGACGTTCCGGAAGCGGTTGATGGCGTCGATGTGCTGGGCGCGCTTGTCCTCGTCGCGGACGCCCAGGCCCTCGCGGGGTGCGAGCGCCAGGACTCCGACCTTGCCCTGATGGAGGTTGCGGTGCACGTCGTAGGCGGCCTGGCCGGTGTCCTCCAGGGAGTACACCCGGGAGAGCGTCGGGTGGATCTTGCCCTTGGCGACGAGCCGGTTGGCCTCCCAGGCCTCGCGGTAGTTGGCGAAGTGCGAGCCGACGATCTTCTTCAGGGACATCCACAGGTAGCGGTTGTCGTACTCGTGGTTGTACCCCGACGTCGAGGCGCAGGTGACGATGGTGCCGCCCTTGCGGGTGACGTAGACGCTCGCGCCGAAGGTCTCGCGGCCCGGGTGCTCGAAGACGATGTCCACGTCCTCGCCGCCGGTCAGCTCGCGGATCCGCTTGCCGAAGCGCTTCCACTCCTTGGGGTCCTGGTGGTGCTCGTCCTTCCAGAAGCGGTAGTCCTCGGCGTTGCGGTCGATGATCGCCTCGGCGCCCATCGCCCGGCAGATGTCCGCCTTCTGGGGGCTGCTCACGACACAGATGGGGTTGGCGCCGCCGGCGAGCGCGAACTGTGTGGCGTACGAGCCGAGTCCGCCGCTCGCGCCCCAGATCAGGACGTTGTCGCCCTGTTTCATGCCGGCGCCGTTGCGGGAGACCAGCTGGCGGTACGCGGTCGAGTTCACCAGGCCCGGGGCGGCGGCCTCCTCCCAGCTGAGGTGGTCCGGCTTCGGCATCAGCTGGTTGGACTTGACGAGCGCGATCTCGGCGAGACCGCCGAAGTTGGTCTCGAAGCCCCAGATGCGCTGCTCGGGGTCGAGCATCGTGTCGTTGTGGCCGTCCGACGATTCCAGCTCGACGGACAGACAGTGCGCGACGACCTCGTCGCCGGGCCGCCAGGCGTTCACGCCGGGGCCGGTGCGCAGCACGACGCCCGCGAGGTCGGAGCCGATGATGTGGTACGGCAGGTCGTGCCGCTTGGTGAGCTCGCTGAGCCTGCCGTAGCGCTCCAGGAACCCGAAGGTCGCCATCGGTTCGAAGATCGAGGTCCACACCGAGTTGTAGTTGACGGAGGAGGCCATCACGGCCACCAGGGCCTCGCCCGGGCCGAGTTCGGGCACCGGCACATCGTCCAGGTGGATCGACTTGCGTGGGTCCTTGTCGCGGGTTTCGAGCCCGGCGAACATCTCCGTCTCGTCCTTGTGCACGGTGATCGCGCGGTACGAATCAGGGAGCGGCAGAGCGGCGAAGTCGGCGGACGTGGCCGTCTGCGACTGAATCGCGTCCAGGATTTCCTTCACGGTGTTGCCTCCGGCGACTGGCGTCTCGAGGGAAGACGCTGAGGGTTACGTCGGTGCTGCTGCTGGGTGTGAGGGGTGTGCCGTCGGTTCGGCGGAGGTGGTGCTGTGGCAGCGCCGGGTGGGCGCAGGAGGTTGCCTGTGACGCAGGCGTCCGGGCGCGCTCGCCATTGGCTTGCGGGGACAGCCGACGTACGAAAGGTCTCTGCACGCCGGCCGCCCGGACTCCTTCAAGGTATGGCACGCCGTGTCACCTGACAAGGCACGGAGTGCCATGAATTGCGCTCAGGTGAAATCTTTACGTAACACGTGAGCGATGATCGATCAGGTGGGAGTCTGGTGAGGGAACAAAAACGCCGGACGAGTCCAAATCGGACGCGTCCGGCGAATCGGTGAGTGCCTTACTTCGACCGCTCCCGGAGAGCCTGCTCGATGGTCCGCATGACCTGGTCCAGCGGGGCATCGACCCGGGCGACGGTCACCAGGACGTCCCCCTCCGTGAAGGCGGACGTCGAGGCCACCTGGGGCGCGAGCTCGCGCCCCGCGCCGATCCCGGTCCCGAAGGTCTTCCGCACGATCGAGAAGGCGTGGTCGAGCTGGGACTCGACATCGCCCTGCGCCCCCGCCCGGAGCCAGCGCCGCAGCACATGGTTGTGTGCCGTGACGACCGCGGACGCGGCGACCTCCGCGAGCAGCGGGTCGTCGTTGGCGTCGTCGTCGTGCGCGTGCTCGTCGAAGTGGCCCAGCAGATAGCGGGTGAACAGTCGCTCGTAGCGGGCCACGGACGCGATCTCGGCCTCGCGCAGCGTCGGCACCTCGCGGGTGAGCTTGTAGCGCGAGACGGAGATCTCGGGCTGGGCCGCGTACATCTTCATGACTTCCTTGATGCCGCGGCACACCGTGTCGAGTGGGTGCTCGTGCGCGGGAGCCGCGTTCAGCACGGCCTCGGCCCGGATCAGGGTGTCGTCGTGGTCGGGAAAGATCGCCTCTTCCTTGGAACGGAAGTGGCGGAAGAACGTGCGACGCGCGACCCCGGCCTGAGCCGCGATCTCGTCGACGGTGGTCGCCTCGTATCCCTTGGTCGCGAACAGCTCCATGGCCGCGGCCGCCAGCTCGCGACGCATCTTGAGCCGCTGGGCCGCCGCGCGACTGCCCGCGGCACTCTCCGGCGCGTCGGACGTGGCAGGTGTACGTGAGGACTTGGCGGGCTGGGACATGCCCCGAACGTACTGCATCGGTGCAGGAGAGTGCGCATGTCCGGGGATCCCCCCGCCCTCCGTGGGCGGGGGGTTTCCGGTCGGGCCGAACAGGCCGCCCCAGCGGGCGCCGCCTTCGAACCAGTCGCCCGCTCGCTCAGCGCCGGGCGGCATACTCGCGGAAGCCGCGGCCCGTCTTGCGGCCGAGGCAGCCGGCGGCCACCAGATGCTCCAGGAGCGGCGCCGGGGCGAGCCCCGGGTCGCGGAACTCGAGGTGCAGGACCTTCTCGATGGCCAGCGAGACATCGAGCCCGACCACGTCCAGGAGCTCGAAGGGGCCCATGGGATATCCGCCGCCGAGCTTCATCGCGGCGTCGATGTCGTCGAGCGTCGCGTAGTGCTCCTGGACCATCTTGATCGCGTTGTTCAGGTACGGGAACAGCAGCGCGTTCACGATGAATCCGGCCCGGTCCCCGCAGTCCACCGGATGCTTGCGGATCTTCGCGCAGACCTCGCGCACGGTGGCGTGCACGTCGTCCGCGGTCAGCACCGTCCGCACGACCTCGACGAGCTTCATCGCCGGGGCCGGGTTGAAGAAGTGCATGCCGATGACGTCCGCCGGGCGCGAGGTGGCGCGGGCGCAGGCGACGACGGGCAGCGAGGACGTGGTGGTGGCGAGGATCGCGCCGGGCTTGCAGACCTTGTCGAACGTCGCGAACAGCTGCCGCTTGATCTCCAGGTCCTCGGCGACCGCCTCCAGCGCCAGATCGACGTCCTCGAAGGCGTCGTACGAGCCCGCCGGGGTGATCCGGTCCAGCGTCTGAACCGCCGCCTCGGCCGTCAGCCGCCCCTTGTCGACGGAGCGCGAAAGCGACGTGCCGATACGGGCCTTGGCGGCCTGTGCCTTCTCCTCGCTGCGGGCGGCGAGGACGACCTCGTACCCGGCCTTCGCGAAGACCTCGGCGATGCCGGACGCCATGGTGCCGGAGCCCGCGACACCGACCGAGCGGACGGTGCGGCCGGGGGCGAGGGCGACGCCTTCGAGGGGAGTCAGCGCGTCCCGCACGACGACCGCGCTGCCGGGAGCCTCGTACGAGTAGAAGCCGCGCCCCGACTTCCGGCCGGTCAGGCCCGCCTCGCTGAGCTGCTTGAGGAGGGGCGCGGGCGCGTGCAGCCGGTCGTGCGACTCGGCGTACATGGCCTCCAGGACCGTCCGAGCGGTGTCGACGCCGATCAGGTCGAGCAGTGCCAGTGGGCCCATCGGCAGCCCGCAGCCGAGCTTCATCGCGGCGTCGATGTCCTCGCGGGAGGCGTACTTGGCCTCGTACATCGCGGCGGCCTGGTTGAGATAGCCGAACAGCAGTCCGTCCGCGACGAACCCGGGGCGGTCGCCGACCGCGACGGGTTCCTTGCCGAGCTCGATGGCCAGGTCGGTGACCGCGGCGACGGCCGCCGGCGCGGTCAGCACCGAGGAGACGACCTCGACGAGCTTCATCGCGGGCGCCGGGTTGAAGAAGTGCAGGCCAAGGACGCGCTCGGGGTGGGCCGAGTCGGCGGCGAGGCGGGTCACGGACAGCGCGTTCGTGCCGGTGGCCAGGATCGTCCCAGGACGCACGATGCCGTCCAGTGCGCGGATGACCTGCTGCTTAATGTCGTACGACTCCGGAGTCACCTCGATGACCAGGTCGGCGTCGGCCGCGGCGGCCAGGTCGCTGAACGTGCGGAAGCGGGACAGGACCTCGTCGCGCTCCTGCTCGGTGAGCCGCTCGCGACGCACGGCGCGGGCGGTGGAGGCTTCGAGCGCCGTGACCGCCTGGGCGGCGGCGGCCTCGCTGATGTCGATGCCGATGACGTCGCGGCCGGCGCGGGCCAGGACTTCGGCGATGCCGGTGCCCATCGTGCCGAGGCCGATGACGGCGACGGTCTTCAGCGGGGACGGAGAGGTGTCGGAAAGGGGAGTGGCCATCGCGGGACTCCAGGGAGAGGGTGACGACTGAGGACCGCACGCGGGGACGCCGACAGGCGCACACGGTGCGGGAGTTGGTGCGGGTGATGCCGGGCTGACGAGCGCACACGCCCGGTGCCGTCCCTGGGCGAAGCACATGAGCCCAGCGAGCGGTGAAGCCGACCGGCTCTGTCCCGGAGCCATGTCGCACTGAAGTACCGAACCGACTGCCTTCACGGCGGCTGCGTCACCAGGCCACCGTGAGCAAAACGCGAGTGGGTAACTCGCTCGTCTGAGCTTAACCCGCCAGTAACGAGCGCGCCAGCCCCCGAGTTTGTGATGTACGTCCCCGCACCTCAGAGGTTTGCCTAGGCTCCTCGTCATGGACGAAGAGTTGCGATCACTCACGGAGCGTTTACGGAGCGAGGCCGGGGCTTCGGCGACGTACGACCGCCTTGTGGCGACCGAGGACGTGGACGAGCTGGCCGCCGCGCTCACCGAGCCCGGGCAGCCGCTGTGGGCACGGGAGTTGGTCGCCTTCCGGCTCGGGGTCGCCGGGGACCGGCGGGCCTTCGAGGCGCTCGTCCTGCTGCTCAACCACCGCGAGCCGGAGCGCTGCGTCTCCGCCGCGTACGCCCTGGCCCGGCTCGGCGACCCACGCACCGCACGAGCGGCGGCCGCACTCGCCACCAATGAGATGCGCGTCGCCTACGCCCTGCACCCCGTACGCCTGCTGACCGAGCTGCGCGCCCCCGAGGCCGCGCCCGCCCTGATCGCCACGCTGGAACGCAGACTGCACCCGCACGACCCCTACCGCAGGGTCGCCCTCGCCTGCGTGGAGGGGCTGGGCGCACTCGGCGACGTACGCGCGAGGCCGGTCCTCAATGAGGCGCTGGCGCATCCGACGCTCGCGGAGGCGGCGGTGCGGGCGCTGGCGCGGTTGCCGAAGGCGTAGGTCAACGGCTCTCGGCATCGGCGAGTGCACGGAGGTAGCGAACCTCGGGCACCGCGACACCATCGGCCTCGAAGGGTTCCTCGGCCCCGTCGGGGACGAACCCGGCCCGCTCGTAGAAGCGACGGGCCGGGGTGTTCTCCTTGAGCACCCACAGCAGCATCCGCTCGTACCCGGCGGCGGCACACCGCATGGTCGACTCCCTCAGCAGCGAGCCCCCCACACCGCCGCCGACCCGGTCGGGACGGACGTAGATCGCGTACAACTCGGCGTCCTCGGTGCGGACTTCACCGTCCCGGTACGGCCCGTGGCAGACCCAGCCGACCACCTCGGCGTCCTGCTCCGCGACCAGGTTCACGACCTCGCCGCCGCCCCGCCCGAAGCGCTCAAGTCGCCGTGCGGTCTCCTCCGCCACGCTGAGCGCGTCGAGATACGACTGCGGTATCAGCCCCTTGTACGCGGTCTGCCAGCCGCGGATGCGGATCTCGGAGACGCGGGGGCAGTCGGCGAGGGGCATCTCGCGGATGGTGGTGGGGGCGCTCATGGCGGGACCCTAGGCGTCGGGTGGTCGCGCGGTCTCCTCGATTACTCGGGGAGGACCGCGTACGCCTCGATCTCCATCAGGAACTCCGGGCGGACCAGCGCGGCGACCTGGACCGCCGACGCGGCCGGGAGGCGGTCCGCGGGTATGTGCGCGTCGCGGGCGGCGCGGATCGCGGGCATGTGCGCCATGTCCGTGACGAAGAAGGTGAGTTTGACGACGTCGTCGAAGCCGGCACCGGCGGCGGCCAGGCAGCGCCGCAGGTTCTCGAAGACCTGGCGGGCCTGCGCGTCCGGGTCGCCCTCGCCGACGAGTTTGCCGTCCTCGTCCAGGGCGAGCTGGCCCGAGACCGCCACGAAGCGGCCGGTGCCCATCACGACGTGGGTGTACGCGGCGGCGGGAGCGACCCCGTCGGGGGCGGGAATTCGTGTCAGCTCGCTCATGCGTCCATGGTGGACCATGGGTCTGACAACGCCCCCGACGGGCCGCCGCTCAGCCTCGGAAGCCGAGGAGGCCGTGCAGTGTCGAGCCGCGTGAGGTGGTGGATGCCGCCTTGGTGCTCAGCGGCGCCGGGTCGGGCAGCGTCTCACACACCGCGTCGACCTCACCGCCGCTGCGCGGCACCTTGCCGTCCGTCAGATACGCCGCCAGGTACTTGTCCAGGCAGGCGTTGCCGCTCAGCGAGATGCCGTGGTTCCCGCCGCCCTGCTCGACCACCAGGCTGGAGCCGCCCAGCAGGTTGTGGACGGTGACGCCGCCCTCGTACGGGGTGGCCGCGTCGTTCGTGGCCTGGAAGAGCAGTGCCGGCGGGATGGCGTCGTTGGCGATGTCGACCGGATGGAGCGAGTGCGTCGGCCAGAACGCGCACGGCGCGTTGTACCAGGCGTTGCTCCAGGCCATGAACGGTGCCTTCTCGTACACCGCCCAGTTGTCCTCGCGCCACTGGCTCCAGTCGCGCGGCCAGGCCGCGTCACGGCACTGCACCGAGGCGTAGACGCTGTAGCCGTTGTCACCGGCGGCGTCGATGGCGGCGAAGTTGCCGTACGCCTCGACCAGCGGGTCCGCGTTCTTGTCGTTCACATAGGCGGCGAACGCCTCGGCCAGGTAGGGCCAGTAGCCGTTGTAGTAGCCGCCCGGGATGAAGGTGTCCTCCAGTTCGGAGGCGCCCACCTTCTTGTCCGCGGGCTTCTTGGCGAGCGCCGCGCGCATCGCGTACCACTTGGCCTCGACCTTGGCGGGGTCGGTGCCGAGCTTGTACGCGCTGTTGTGCTTGGCGACCCAGGACATGAAGGCCAGATGGCGGTCGTTGAAGGCGTAGTCCTGGGTGAGGTTGTCGGCGTACCAGACACCGGTCGGGTCGACGATGGAGTCGAGGACCAGGCGCCGTACGCGGTCCGGGTAGAGCTTGGCGTAGACGGCGCCCAGGTAGGTGCCGTACGAGTACCCGAAGTAGTTGATCTGCCTGGCGCCGAGCGCGTGCCGGATCGCGTCCATGTCCTGGACCGCGCTCACCGTGTCGATGTAGGGCAGCAGCTTCGCGTACTTGGTGGCGCACGCCTTCGCGAAGGACTCGGCGCGCGCGAGGTTGGCCTTTTCGAGCGCCGGGGTGCTGGGCACGGTGTCGGGGCGCACCGGGTCGAAGTACCCCGGCTTGCAGTCCAGGGCGGGCTTGCTGGCGCCGACGCCGCGCGGGTCGAAGCCGATGACGTCGTACTGCGCCGCCACCGCCTTGGGCAGCGCGGACGCGACGTACCCGGCGAGGGTGAGCCCGCTGCCGCCGGGGCCGCCGGGGTTCACCAGCAGCGGTCCCTGGTACGTCTTCGCGGTGTGCGGGACGCGCGAGAGCGCCAGGGTGATCCGCTCGCTGTACGGGTTGGAGTGGTCCAGCGGCACCTTCAAGGACGCGCACTGGAGCGTCGGATAGGCGGTCGTGCCGCACTTCTTCCAGCTGAGCTTCGCGGTCGGGGCGGTGCGCGGTGCGGTCGCGGAGCCGGAGCTCGCGTCGGCGGGGATCGACGTGATCATCCCTGCCACGACAGCGGCAGCACCGCACAGAGCGGCTGCGCGTTTGTTCATGGGGGGCCTCCCGGGACGGAGGATTCTGAGCCGTGCACGCCACGGCCTTCGCCGCATCGTCCCGGAAAGGGCGTCCGGAAGAACCCGTTCTGGCGAGACTTGACCCGATCGGGCCGCCGGATGCGCTCGGATGCGTCAGGGTCGCCCTCACAGGAGGGTGAGCTGAGTCGGCTCCGGCGTGGCCGGCTCGGGTGCGGCCGTGATCCTGCGCGGCATCCCCGCGCCCGAGGGACCGATGCCGTACTCCTGGGCCAGCTCGTGGACCTGACGAGTGATCCGCCGCTGGTACCACTTCGGGGCGTAGGAGCCCTCCGCGTACAGCCGCTCGTAACGGCGTACGAGATGCGGGTGGTGGTGCTCCAGCCAGGCCATGAACCACTCGCGTGCGCCGGGCCGCAGATGCAGCACGAGCGGGGTCACGGACGTGGCGCCGGACGCGGCGATCGCCCGTACGGTGGCGCGCAGCTGCGCCGGGTCGTCGCCCAGGAAGGGGATCACCGGGGCCATCAGGACCCCGCAGCCGATGCCGTGGTCCGTCAGGGTGCGTACGACGTCCAGGCGACGCTCCGGCGCGGGTGTGCCCGGCTCGACGGTGCGCCACAGCTCGGGATCGGTGAAGCCCACGGAGACGGAGATCCCGACGTCGGTGACTTCGGAGGCCTGCTTGAGAAGGTCGAGGTCGCGCAGGATCAGCGTGCCCTTGGTGAGGATCGAGAAGGGGTTCGCGTGGTCGCGCAGGGCGCCGATGATGCCGGGCATCAGCCGGTAGCGGCCCTCCGCCCGCTGGTAGCAGTCGACGTTGGTGCCCATCGCGATGTGCTCGCCGTGCCAGCGGCGTGAGCCGAGCTGGCGGCGCAGCAGGTCCGGCGCGTTGACCTTCACCACGATCTGGGAGTCGAAGTCGAGCCCTGAGTCGAGGTCAAGGTAGCTGTGGGTCTTGCGGGCGAAGCAGTACACACACGCGTGCGTGCAGCCCCGATAGGGATTCACGGTCCATTCGAAGGGCATGCGGGAGGCCCCCGGCACCCGGTTGACGATCGACTTGGCCCGGATCTCGTGGAAGGTGACGCCCCGGAACTCCGGGGTGTCGAACGTACGGGTGATCACCGCGTCCGCGCCGAACAGCGCGGCGTCCCTGGCGGGATTCCCTGTGGGGTCCGCTGTGAGGTTCTCCCAGCGCATGAGGCCTCCTCGGTAGCACTGACCACAGAATAGAACACATGTTCCCTTGATCGTGCGACCCGGTATGCGGCGATCCGTGCGGCGCCCTAGGGGCACCCCGATTTGGGCGGCCCGGCCGGGGGGTGGTTGGCTGGCCGCACATCCCGAGGAACCAAGTGCTGGAGGAAGTGCAATGGCGCAGGTCGAGGCGACGACGGAACGAGTCATCGCGGCGGACGCGGAGGCGGTGTTCGACGCTCTCGCCGACTACACCGGCACACGCGCGAAGCTGCTGCCCGAACACTTCAGCGAGTACGAGGTGCGCGAGGGCGGCGACGGCGAGGGCACCCTCGTCCACTGGAAGCTCCAGGCCACCAGTAAGCGCGTCCGTGACTGCCTGCTGGAGGTGAGCGAGCCCACCGACGGCGAGCTCGTCGAGAAGGACCGCAACTCCTCGATGGTCACCACCTGGCGTGTCACCCCCGCGGGCGAGGGCAAGTCGCGCGCCGTCGTCACCACCGTCTGGAACGGCGCGGGCGGCATCGGCGGCTTCTTCGAGAAGACCTTCGCGCCCAAGGGTCTCGGCCGGATCTACGAACTGGTGCTCACCAAGCTCGCCGCCGAGGTGGAGAAGTAGCCCGCAAAAGCGACTTCACGGGGTGCGCGGCCCAAGAGGCAGTTCTCCAGGGCGCGTTGTAGTCCTCACCAGTTCGAGTGGATCTCTGCGTCGCGGGGTGTTACGCCGTAACTCGTCGTGCTTGCCAGCAGTTGTCGCGTAAGCGGGAATTGTGCAGGTAGGTGCGACGAGGGGAGCGGTACGTGGGCGGGATCACTCTGGTGAAGGACGAACCGGCTGCCGCACCCCCGCAGGACCGCACGCCACCGGCCGTCGAGACCGGCCAACTGGGTCCACGCCAGATCCGGTTGGTCTTCCTCGGGCTCATGCTCGCGCTGCTGCTCGCGGCGCTGGAGCAGATGATCGTGGCCACCGCGCTCCCGAAGATCGTCGGAGAGCTGCACGGCCTGGACAAGATGTCCTGGGCGATCACCGCCTATCTGCTCACCTCCACCGTCGGACTCCCGATCTACGGCAAGCTCGGCGACCTCTTCGGCCGCAAGGGCGTCTTCCAGTTCGCGATCGTCATCTTCGTGATCGGCTCCGCGCTCGCCGGCTGGTCGCGCACCATGGACCAGCTGATCGCCTTCCGCGCACTCCAGGGCGTCGGAGCGGGCGGCCTCATGATCGGCGTGCAGGCGATCATCGCGGACATCGTGCCGCCGCGTGAACGCGGCCGCTTCATGGGCCTGATCGGCGCCGCGTTCGGCCTCGCCTCCGTGGCGGGCCCGCTCCTCGGCGGCTATTTCACCGACCACCTCACCTGGAGGTGGTGCTTCTACATCAACGTGCCCTTCGGCCTGCTCACCCTGGCCGTCGTCACCGTCGTACTGAAACTGCCCAAACCCCGCACCAGAGCGCGCCTCGACGTGCCGGGCGCGCTGCTGCTCGCCGCCGCGTCGACCTGCCTCGTCCTGCTGACCAGTTGGGGCGGCACCGAGTACGCGTGGGACTCGCGGGTCATCCTGGGGCTCGGCGCGGGTGCGCTCGCCTCGACGGTCCTCTTCCTCGTCGCCGAGCACTTCGCGGCCGAACCCCTCATCCCCCTGCGGCTGTTCAGGGACGGCGTCTTCAACATCACCGCGCTGGTGGGGCTGATCGTCGGCGTCGCGCTGTTCGGCGCGGCAAGCTATCTGCCGACGTTCCTGCAGATGGTGGACGGGGCCTCGGCCACCGAGTCGGGACTCCTGATGCTCCCCATGATGGGCGGCATCGTCGGTGCGTCGGTCATCTCCGGGCAGCTCATCAGCAAGACCGGGCGCTACAAGGTCTATCCGATCCTCGGCGGCGCCCTCTCGGTCCTCGGCATGTGGCTGCTGTCCCGGCTCGAAGTCGACACACCCAGGCTGCACTACAGCATCTGGATGGCGGTGCTGGGCGCCGGAATCGGCATGGTGATGCCGGTGCTCGTCCTCGCCGTGCAGAACTCCGCACGCCCGGCCGACCTCGGCACCGCGACCAGCGCCAACAACTACTTCCGGCAGATCGGCGGCAGCGTCGGCGCGGCCGTCTTCGGCACACTCTTCGCCAACCGGCTCGCCGACGAACTCGCCGACCGCCTCCCCGCGAGCGGCGGGACCGGTGTTCCGGACGCGGAGTCCCTCACCCCGCAGCTCGTCCACGCGATGCCGGCCGCCCTGCGCGACACCTACATCGGGGCGTACGCGGAAGCCATGCCGCGGATCTTCCTCTTCCTGGTGCCGGTGCTCGTCCTCGGCCTGCTGATCGCCTTCTTCCTCAAGGAGAAACCGCTGGTGTCCCACAACGCCCCCGCCACCGACGCCGAGTCCGCACCGCTCACCCAGGTCCCGCACGCCCGCACCTCCTACGCCGCCGGGATCCCCGTCTGCGGCACGGTCCAGCACCCCGACGGCACCGTCGTGCCGCGTGCCGCGCTCACCCTCATCGACATCGCCGGGCAGCAGATCGGACGGGGCGCCAGCGGCGCGGACGGACGGTACGCGCTGTCCACGCCCGGATCGGGGTCGTACGTCCTGATCGCCGCGGCGGGAGGCCACCAGCCGCAGGCCGTCTCGGTGACCGTCGGCGAACGCCCCGTGGAGCTGGACGTCGTGCTCGGCGGGGCCGGACGTCTCGCCGGAAGCGTGCTGACCGCGGACGGCACCCCGGTGCGCGAGGCCATCGTCACGCTCACCAACGTCCACGGGGAGGTGGTCGCCACCACCCGCAGCGGGCGCGAAGGGGGCTATGTCATCACGGAGTTGGTGGCGGGCGAGTACACCCTCGCCGCCAGCGCGCCCGCCTTCCGCCCGGCCGCGCTCCCCGTCAGCGTGCAGGCCGCCCGCGAGACCCGCCAGGACGTCGAACTCGCGGGCGGCGCCGTGCTGCGCGGCACCGTGCGGGCCGGCGGCGGACGTCCCGTCGAGGACGCGCGCGTGACACTCCTGGACGCCGCGGGCAACGTGGTGGACACCCTCACCACCGGCGCCGACGGAACGTTCCGGTTCGTCGACCTGTCCTCCGGCGAGTACACCGTCATCGCGGCGGGCTATCCGCCGGTGGCCACCGTGCTCCAGGTCGCCGGGGGTGGCAGGACGGAACGCGACCTGCAACTGGGGCACGAGGACTGACACTTCGCGAAGCCCCCGGGGCGCCGGACCCTACTCGCGGGTTCAATTCGCGTATTGCCACACATCGCGACGGGCCACCGCCGTACGGTAGTGGGGGCGGCACAGATCTTCCGGAGCCGTGGGGAGAGAGGGCCTGGGCCATGGACCGTGGCACCGAAACGGGCGCAGCTCCCAGCCGCGGAGCTGGGGACGACGTGGTGGAGCACGCTGCCGTCGGCCGGATCCCGCTGGCCGTGGTGGCCGTGGACCGTGACGGCCTGGTCTCACACTGGAGCACCGGCGCCAGGCGCCTGTTCGGCGCTTCCAAGGAGGACGCGGTGGGTCGCCCCGCCGTCGATCTGCTCCCGGTCTCCGGCGTACTCCCCGAGGACGAGGAAACGGCGCCCTACGGGGCGTACGCGGCGTACGACGGACTCGGTCCCGACCTGGAGTCCTCCCTCGACGGGCGGCTCTCCTACCCGGCCGCCGGGCGTGCCCGGCTCACGGTGAGCGGCCGCGACCGGGTCGACGTGCTGTGGTGGGCGTACCCGCTGGTGGGGCCCGGACCGGAGCGACTGCTGGTGCTGGCCGCCGACGCGGGCGCGATGCGCCAAGAGGGCTACGACCACGACGGGGCGGCCGTCGAACGCATTGCGCCCGGCTTCGCCCTGCACACCGACTTCCCCGGTGCCGAGGAGCTGGCCCGCGGGCTTCCCGAGATCCTGCCCAGCATGAGCGTCGGCGAGGGCGCCCGGATCGTCGCGCAGGTCCTCGAACTGGGCTATCCCGTCCTGGAGTTCAGCCAGAGCGACCGGGTGCCCGTCACCCCCGACTGGGGCGTGCCCCGGCGCGTCGAGCGCAGGGCGCGCCGCGAGCGGGCCGCCCGGGCGGCGGCCATCGGTGAACCCCTGCCAGGAGACGTCCAGGACGAGGGCGAGGACCTCGAATACGTCGCCGTACGCGAGCGCCTGGAGTTCCTCAACGAGGTCAGTGGGCGCATCGGCACCTCGCTCGACCTGGCGCGGACCATCCTCGAGGTCAGCCGTGCCGTGGTGCCGCGCTTCACCGATGTCGCGGGTACCTATCTGCGCGAACAGGTCGTCGCCGGTGAGGGCTTCCACGAAGGTGTGCCCGACACGACCACCATGTGGCACCGCGTCGCGCTGGAGCACACGGACGAGCCGGGCCGCTGGGACGACGTCGTGCCGGTCGGTGAGGCCATGCCCTTCCCGGCGCACACGCCGTTCTTCCAGTGCATGACCACCGGTGAGCCCGTCCTCGTGCCGCGCATCAGCGAGCAGATGGGGCACATGATCGCCGCGCAGTTCGAGAAGCGCGACATCAGGCCGCTCATCACCCACCGCTCCATGCTGGTCGTCCCCCTGAAGGCCCGCAATGTGGTGCTCGGCTTCATGATCCTGCTGCGCCACCCGGAGCGCGTCGAGTTCAACGACATGGACCGCGTGACCGGCGCCGAACTGGCCGCCCGTGCGGGGCTCGTACTCGACAACGCGCGCATGTACACGTACCAGGAGAGCGTGGCCGACACCCTCCAGGACAGCATGCTGCCGCGCATCGCGCCCCGGATGGCCGGCTGCGACATCGCCACCCGCTATCTGCCCGGCACACTCCTCGGCCGGGTCGGCGGCGACTGGTTCGACTCCGTGAAGCTGCCCGGATCGCGGACCGCCCTGGTCGTCGGTGACGTGATGGGGCACGGTCTCAACTCCGCGGCGATGATGGGCCAGTTGCGCACCGCCGTCCAGACCATGGCCGCGCTCGACCTGCCGCCCGCCCAGCTCCTGCGCAACCTCGACGACCTCGCCCAGCGGCTCGGCGACAACTACCTCGCGACCTGCCTGTACGCCGTCTACGACCCCATCGCCGGCGAACTGCACATGGGCAACGCCGGCCACATCCCACCCGTCATCGTGCGCGCCGTGGACGGCCGCAGCGAGCTGCTCGACCTGCCGACGGGCGCGCCCATCGGAGTCGGCGGGGTGCCCTTCGAGGCGGTACGCGTGCGCGTGGAGCCCGGCGATCGGCTCGTGATGTGCACCGACGGACTGGTCGAGGTACGCGGCGAGGACATCGGCGTCGGCCTCGCCACGCTCTGCGAATCAGCCGCCCACCCGGCCGCGTCCATGGACGACGCCTGTGACACCATCATCCGCGCACTCAACATCCGCGGCGGCCGCAAGGACGACGTGGCGCTGCTGATGGCCCGCCTGAACGGCATCGAACCCGAGGACGTCGCCGAATGGCGGCTCGCGCCCGACCCGGTCGAGGCGGGACGGGCACGCGCCGTGGTCCGCGAGCAGCTTCATGTGTGGGGGCTGGCCGCGCTCACCGACCCGGCCGAGCTGATGGCCGGCGAGCTGGTCACCAATGCCGTACGGCATGCCCACAGCCGTCATATCGCGCTGCGCCTGGTGCGCGGCGAGACCCTGCTGTGCGAGGTGGACGACGACGACCACACGCTGCCGACCCTGCTCAGCGTCGGCCCTGAGGACGAGTTCGGGCGCGGTCTGCGCGTCGTCAGCACGCTGGCCCGCGAGTGGGGGACGAGCCGTACGACCGCAGGCAAGACCGTGTGGTTCGAACTGACGCTGCCGCGACGTCGTTAGCCGCCCGGGCGGATCGGGGCGTGCGAGGCGGTCCGCAGGGCGCACCACGGCGTGCACTTGTCGAGTGAGCGTGAAGGAATGTGCCATGCGCTTGTGGCTGTAACCGGGGCGCGATAAACCGATCTGGCCCCGTCTCCTTGACGGTCGGCGTCACAACCTGGGGAGTTGGGCATGAGTGTGACGAGTCGGTACAAAGAAGCCTGGGAGGGCTTCTGGCGCGAGGCTCCCGACGAACAGGGGGCGGTCTTCTGGGACGCGGAGCCCGTGCTGACCGCCGGCATCCATCTCGCCCGCTTCGAACCGCGCATGGTGGACTTCGAGTTGCCGCTGGTGGACCTGGGCTGTGGCAACGGCACCCAGACACGGTTCTTCGCCGAGCGGTTCACCCGGGTCGTCGGCGCCGACATCTCCTCCGCCGCGCTCGACCACGCACGCCGCGCCGATCCGGAGGGCACAGCCGAGTACCGGCTGCTCGACTCCGCGGAGAAGGGCGAGGTCGAGGCGCTCCACGCGGAACTGGGCGATGCCAACCTCTACATGAGGGGCGTGCTCCACCAGTGCGATGCCGACGACCGGCAGAACCTGGTCGACGGCATCGCGACACTCATCGGGGAACGCGGCCGGGCCTTCCTGGTCGAGCTGTCGGAGGCCGCGCGCCCCGTCCTGATGGGGCTCGCCCAGAGCGCCGAGGGACCCCCGCCCAAGCTGCGGCCGGTGCTGGCGCACGGGATCGTCCCCGGCGAGGTGGCTGACGCGGCGGTGCCGGTGTACCTGGGCGCGGCCGGTCTGACGGTGCTGGGGAGCGGTGAACTCCCGCTCATCACCACGGAGTACACGCCCGACGGAACCCGGATCGAACTGCCGTCGACGTGGCACGTGGTGGGGCGCGCGGGCTGAAGGACCCACCTTCACGGGGCCGGCGTGTGCGGGCGTGGAAAGGCCTGCCTTCGCCGGGCCGGCGTGTGTGGATCCTGTGGGCTCGGCGCGCCGACGTGCTCGGCCCCACCGGGCGGGAGACTCTTTGCTGTCGCCATGCGCCGGTATCCAACCGGTTGGCTCGGGGCGACGTCCGGCCCTGATTCGGGTGGGGTGGGAACCATCCGAAAACGCCAGACTCTGCGACGTTTATTGGCACTTGGTCTCGTGGTGTGACCGCCCGGACCAGGACGGGGGTCCAACCGGTGACGAATACCGGGCGAGGAGTGCTTGAAGGCGCGTTCGCTCTGCTGAGCGCGCTCGAGGAGGCGGGTGAGGCGAGACTGACCGCGCTCGCCTCGCGCAGCGGGTTGCCGAAGAGCAGTGCCCATCGGCTACTTGACCAACTGGTCGCCCTGGGCGCGGTGGAGCGCTCATGGGGCGCCTACCGGATAGGCCCGCGGATCTTCCGGCTGGGCCGCGCCTGGCAGCCGTATCCAGGTCTGCAGGCCGCCTCGGCCGGGACCGTACGGTGGCTGGCGGAGACCACCGGCGCGACCGTGGCGATCTGTGTGCTGCACGAGGGCCGCACGATGGCGGCCGCCGGGCTGCCGGGTGAGGTCGCCGAACTGGCCCCCATGCGGCCGGGCGAAACCTGGTCGGCGATGACCGCCGCGGGCAAGGTGCTGCTGGCGGGCGCGCCGGCGGGGCTGCCACTCGACCCGTTGCCGGGCTCCTGGCGGCGGACCGCACAGGAGATCCGGGAGCGCGGCGCGGCCTTCGACCGGGAGGAGTTGGTCCCCGGGGTGGCCTGTGTGGCCGTTCCGTTGCGCGGGCAACGCGGCGAGCTGATCGCGTCGCTGGTCTCGATGGTGCCGGCCGGCCGGAAGTTGGAGACCTTGGCGGAGACCCTGGGCCTGGCGTCCCGCGTGATCGAAGACGGCCTGCGTCGTGTTCCGCGTCAGGCCGCACGGCCGGTCACGCACGGGGCCGTCCTTCCTCGGGTGCGCTGAGGGGCTTTTTTGGCGACCCGGAGTCCCGTACCTGGACCACTGCCGAGCCGATGTCCGACGCGCGGTTCTATCACCCGGCGATCGCGTTGCCCGACGGCCGGGTGCTGGTCTTCGGCGGTTACGTCGTGACGTCCCGCGACTTCGGGGCCGGGCTCGCCTACTGCGAGCTGTACCAGCCGGACACCGGGAAATGGCTTCCGGCGGGCAACCTGTCCACCCCCCGCCACAGCCACCAGGCCACCCTCCTGGCCGACGGCACCGTACTCGTCAACGGCGGCGGCGACCCGGGTGCGGGGGTCGACGGCGGCCACGTCAACCCGTACAGCCGGGCCACCGCCGAGCGCTACGACCCGGCGACCGACACCTGGACCCCGGACACGCCGATGCCCACCGGCCGCACCCACCACCGCGCCGTCCTGCTCCCCGACGGCCGGCTCCTCGTCGCGGGCGGTACCAATGACGTCACCCTCGACACCGGCTACCGCAACGCCGTCCTCTACGACCCGCTCACCCGAGCCTGGGCCTGGTCCGCGAGCATGGCGGTACCCCGTTGGGACTTCGCCGCCACCGCTCTCCCCGACGGCCGCGTCCTCGTCGTGGGCGGCGCCGTCCGTACCGGTGCGGCCGCCCAGGGGCCCGCCGAGGACGCGCTCACGGCGACCGCGGAGATCTTCGGCCCGCTGTCGTGAACGGCCCACGTGCCGGCCCGAGTCCCGGCCCGCGTCCCGGCCCGCGTCCCGGTCCGGGTGAGCGCGCGGAGTGCTTCCTTGCCGGGGCCGGGGGAACGAGATGCGGAAGCCCTCGGGCGGATCACCGGCTCAGGCCCACGTGATGACCTGCTCGTGTTCCAGCCGGGGGAGCCGCTGGAACCAGGGGCGCTCGCTGGGATGCCCGAGGTTGACCACCAAGGTCGACCGCAGACGTCCGTCGGGGAAGAACTCCGCGTCCAGCCCGGCGGCGTGGAAACCCTTCATCGGCCCGGCGGCCAGACCGAGTGCACGGACGGCGAGTATGAAGTAGCCCGCCTGGAGGGCGCTGTTGTAGTCGGCGACCGACGCCCGCTTTTCCGTGGCGGCCTCGAAGATCTCCCGGGCCTCGGGACGATAGGGGAGCAGCTCGGGAAGGTGCTCATGGAACCGGGTGTCGGCGGCCAGCACCGCGATGACGGGTGCCGAGGCGCTCTTGGGCCGATTGCTCTCGGCCAGGTGCTTCAGTACCCGGGCGCGGCCCTCCGGAGTGCGTAGGTACAGCACGCGCAGCGGCTGGCTGTTGGTCTCCGTGGGTGCCCACCGAGTCAGCTCCCAGATGCTGCGCAACTCCTCATCGCTCACCGGAGTGTCAGCGAAGCTGTTCGCCGTGCGTGCCCGGGTGAAGAGGGTGGCAAGCCCGGTCTCGTCGAGAGGGGAGAGGGGCTGCGGCAGGGTCTCTGCCAAGGGTGCGGACATCATCGCTCGCTTTCTTGACGGAACACCACGGTGCTGCCGTTGGATCCGTCCGGGCACGGACCAGCCATGCGGATCAACTCCCCCTCACCGAGCGGGGCTTGGTACGTCGCAGTCGTCTCGTCGCGCACAGGTCAGCCCAGCGGGCCCATGAACGTCTGATCGGCGTAGGTGTCCGACAGCGGCGGCAGTATCTCGGGCCACGGGTCGGTGACCGTGCGGCGTTCGCTCTGCGGCCTGGGCCTTCCGTCCCACCCGATCTGCTCCATGTAGGAGTAGAGGCAGACCAGGTGACCGTCGGGGTCGCGCAGGTGGGCCGCGTAGTCGATGCCCAGATATAGCTCGGCCGGGACGTCCTCGACGAGGGTGTAGCCCTCCTGCACCAAGTAGCGCACGGCGGCGCGGAGTTGGCTGTAGCTGCCCACTTCCATGCCGATGCTCAGACACGAGGTGTGTTCGCTCAGCCCGAGGCGGCCGCGCAGCTCCTTGTCCGCCAGGACGAAGGTGTGATGCTCGCTCGCGCTGCGCAGGTGCACTATGCGCTTGCCGAGGTACTGCGCCTCTTCGGCGATCTGGAAGCCGAGCCGTTCGGTGTAGAACGCGAGCATCTCCTCCATCCGCTCGGTGAACATCGAGACCGGACCGAGGCGGGTGATCTTGAAGGGACGTGGCAGCAGGACGCCACCGACGTCGTACGTCTCCTTCAGGTGCGCCTCGGACGGGCTCCAGCCGGAGTCCGTGTCGATGTCGCGGTCAAGCGCCTCCTGGAGCTCGGCGGCCTCCGACATCTGGGGCAGCGAGGGCACCGTGTTGAAACCCCGGTAGTGCATCGCGGACGGCCGGGATTTCCGTGACCAGCCGATCTGCTCCATGCCGTAGTAGAGCTCGACCGTGTTCCCGTCCGGATCGAGGAAGTAGACATGCCAGTTGCCGCCGGGCATGTCACGTCCGACGCGTCCGATCTCCACGCCGTGGGCGCGCAGGTACGCCTCGGCGTCGACGACCTCCTGCAGGCTGCCCACCTGCCAGGTGATCTGGCTGAGCGTGTTGTCCTTCGCGTGCAGGTCGTTGCCGAAGAAGGTGCCGAAGGTCTGGTGCGCCAGCAACAGGGCGTGGTGGTCGGCGGAGTTGCTGGTGAAGATCAGCCGGGGGTCGGTGATGACCTTCTGCAGGGCAGGGAGTGCCTGCGGGGGCGCATCCTTGAACATGTCCACTTCGTCGGTGACACGGAACCCGAGCTTGTCGACGTAGAAGGTGATCCCCTCGTCGAGTCGGTCCAGGTTGAAGCCGAAGTGGCCGAAGCGCCTGATCTTGAAGGGGCGGGGCAGCAGGACTCCGCCGACGTCGAACTGCTCGCTGTGTACTGCGGTCGCCATGACCGGTCTCCTTGCTACTTGTTCTCGTCGGAGTAGTCGGGGCCCGCTGTCACCGGGTTGCGCAGCTCACCGATGCCTGTTGCCCAACTGACCAGCGTGTCGCCGGGCTTGAGGAAGACACTCGGGTTCCGCAGTGCACCGACGCCCCCAGGTGTGCCGGTGAAGATGACGTCGCCGGGCAACAGCGGGCACACCGCGGAGATCCGCGCGATCAGTTCGGCGACGGAGTGGACCATGGTGGAGGTACGGCTCTTCTGCATCACCCGGCCGTTGAGGGTGCAGCCGATCTCCAGGTCGTCGGGGTCCTCGAGCGCGTCGGGGGTGACGAGGACCGGCCCCATCGGCCCGAACCCCGGGAAGGACTTGCCCATGGAGAACTGCGGTGCGGGCCCTGCCATCTGTACGGCCCGTTCGGAGATGTCCTGCCCCACGGTGAGGCCTGCCACATGGCGCCACGCGTCCCGCTCGGCCACTCGTTCGGCGCGGCGTCCCATCACGACGACGAGTTCGACCTCCCAGTCGACGTGCCGGCTGGGCAAGGGGATGGCGTCGTCCGGGCCCGTGAGACAGCTCGGAAACTTGGTGAAGATCAACGGAGCCTCGGGGAGGGCGACTTTGGCCTCCTCCACGTGCTCACGGTAGTTGGCGCCGACGGCGAAGACCTGGCGCGGCGGCGGGACGGGCAACTGAAGCCGGTCCAGGGGCAGTTGCTCCCCGCCCGGTGCTGCCGTGGCGGCCCACTCGACGAGGGTGTCCCACACGTCGAAGAGACCTGCCGGAGCGGCGGGGATCCGGCCGTTGCTGGCCCGTTCGATGTCGACGGCCGACTCGCCGTCGACCAGGACCAGCCGGTTGTCGATGATTCCGATACGCATACGAGCGCTCTCCTTGCCTGTTGATCGTCTACTGGTTGAGGCGCGGGCCCGGCAGCGCCTCGTCGAGGGGTATCCGCAGCGCCCGAAGCGTGTCGGCCAGCATGATGTAGTGGCCCACCAGCATCGGCAGTTCGATCAGCTGCTCCGTGGTCAGGCGCGCACTCAGCTCACGCCAGGTGGCGTCCGCGATCGTGTGGTCGTCGTGGAGTTCGTCCACGGCGGCGACGAGCAGCCGCTCACGCGGCGTCCACGCCCGTTCGGGTCCGCCACCGGTCAGCGCGGCGAAGTCGTCGTCGGTGAGCCCCGCCCTGGCGCCGATGGCGCGGTGGTTCTCCAGCTCGTAGGCGCTCCCGCACCGCCAGGACACCCTGATGATGAGCAACTCCCTCTCGCGGGGCGGGAAGACCGAGTCCCGCAGGAGCTGTATGCACAGCGGCAGCCAGGCGCGGAAGAGAGCCGGGTGCTGCACCAGCGTGCTGAACAGATGAGGGACCTGATCGCCCCGGACCACCGAGAGGAGCTGACGCTGCTCCTCCGAGCGCTGCGCGGGGCCGAGGGGCGCGAGCCGGGGCTCGGTGGTGGCCGGTGGGTAGGGGGTGGCCGGTTGTGGATCGGGCATGGCGCGATCTCCGAAATCGTCGATGGGGTACGGCGGAGTCGCCGGCTCTGGCTGTAGGGGGCTCCCGCTGTCGGGAAGCGGACTGGTGGCGATCGGCGTGATCGGCGGTAAGCGAATGTCTGTGTTCTGCGGAGCGCGGACCCGCACCTTGGCCTGAGCACCGGCTCCTGCTGCTGGATCGCAAGTCCCGCTTGCCCGCCCGGACGTGGTGACGAGCGGCCTACAGCTGGAAGGACTTGATCTCCTGGAACTCCTCCAGGCCGTACCTGCCGTACTCGCGGCCGTTGCCGGACTGCTTGTAGCCGCCGAAGGGCGCGTTGGGGTTGAAGCCACCGCCGTTGATCTGCACCTGTCCGGCGCGGATGCGCCCGCCGACGGCCAGCGCGAGCGCCTGCTCGGGGGCCCATACGCCGGCGGCCAGGCCGAACGGGGTGTCGTTGGCCAGCGCGACGGCCTCCTCGAGGCTTCGGTAGACCTGCACCACCAGGACCGGACCGAAGATCTCCTCCCTGGCGATGGGTGCGTTCGGCGGTACCCGGGTGAAGACGGTGGGCTGTACGTAGAAGCCGCGCTCCAGTCCGGTCGGTGTCTGCGGCCCGCCCACCAGCAGGCGTTGCCCCTCGTCGACGGCTGAGGAGATGTACGCCAGAACCCGGTCGCGTTGTGCCCGGGAGGCGAGCGGCCCGTACTGGGTGGACTCCTCTCGCGGGTCACCGAGCCGCATGGCCGCGACCTCGGCCGCGAGAAGGTCTTCGACCTGGTCGATCTCGTCGGCGTGGACCAGCAGCCGCGTCAGCGCGAAGCAGGTCTGCCCCGAGTTGAGGAAGGCGGCCGGCAGCACCTGGGAGAGGGTGGTGGGGAGGTCGGTGCCCGGCAGCACGATCGCCGGGCTCTTGCCGCCGAGCTCCAGGGACACCTTCTTGATCGTGGGGGCCGCGGCCTGGCTGACCTTGACGCCCGCGGCGGTTGATCCGGTGAAGGAGACCAGGTCCACCTGGGGGTGCGCGGCGATCGCCTGTCCGACGACCGGTCCGTCGCCGCTGACCAGGTTGAACACACCGGGCGGCAGTCCGGCCGCTTCGATGACCTCGGTCAGCGCCCAGATGGTCAGCGGCGCGACCTCGCTGGGTTTGAGCACCACGGTGTTGCCCGCGGCCAACGCCGGTGCGACCTTGGCCGTGCTCTGGTGCAGCGGATAGTTCCACGGCGAGATCGCGCCGACCACTCCGAAGGGCTCGCGCACGACGCGGGAGCTGCCGATCTGCTCGAACGACTCGGCGCTCTCCGCGATGGCCTGGGCCACGAAGGCGAAGTTGTTGAGGGGCAGTCCGACGTGCGCCAGCCGTGACAGGCCGATCGGCGTGCCCACGTCGTCGGTGGCCAGGGCGGCCAGTTCCTCGGCGCGCTCCTGGAGCCCCGCGACGATACGGGCCATCGCCGCGGCACGTTCCTTGACCGGAGTGCGGGCCCACCCTTCGGATGCGTTACGGGCCGCGGCGACGGCCTGGTCGACGTCTCGGCGGCTGCCCATCGGCACGTGGGCGATGACCTCCTCGGTGGCCGGGTTGACCACCTCGGCGGACGAGGTCGCGTCCGGTGCCACCCAGCGTCCGTCGATGAAGATCTTGCTGTAGTCGGGCATGGTCACCCCTCCAGGGCGGTGTTGACGTGCGTGAGTCAGGCGTCATCGGGACGGATCCCGCAGACCGTCCGCGTGCAGCCGGTCGGTGAAGGTGGGCTGCCGGTAGGCCCTGTCACGTCCCTGACGCCGAGGGCCGGCTCTGGTCCTGGTCCTGGTTCTGGTAAGCCGCCGGGTCGCCGGGCAGGCCGACCGCCACCCGGGCCGACGCCAGGGCCTGTTCCTGCCGGTGGTGCCATGCGGCGGGCTCGCGGCGCAGACGACCACGGCGCCGGCCGATGACGCGGATGACAGGGCCGAGCGCGGCATCGGCCGCGGTGGCCCGGGGCAGACAGAGCTCGTCCGCCGCCAGGCGGCCATGGAAACGCCGGGTGAGTGCGTACAGCACCGGCAACCCCACACGGGTCGGGATGCGGGCCAGACGCCGCAGGTCACCCGCGATCGCCTCCAGAGTGGCGGAGGCGAGCCGGGACGATTCCGGGATGGCCGGTCCTGTGACGGCCCCCAGCAGTTCGTCGACCCGTTCGGCGGCGAGGTGGGACGTGATGCCCTGGACCAGGGCGGCGTCGATGCCCAGCAAGTGGGCGATGTACCACCAGTACCGGTACAGCGAGGCGGTCTCGGCGGACGTCTGGGCCCAGCCCATCCTGGCCTCGGCGCGGTAGGAGGTGAGGGTGAAGTCCATCCAGGTGCGGGCCAGATCGACCTGGTTGATCGGCGCACCGTACACATGGGGGTCGTATCCCTTGCTGAGCGCCAGCCGTCGCATGTGCGCGTGCAGCATGCGCACCTGCACGGTGGCCACGTAGCCGGGCTCGCCGCACCGCAGCGATCCGGGCAGCATCGCGGTGACCACCCACTTGCCGGTCTCCTGAAGGCGGCGCGGGACGCCGTCGAGCAACTGGCCCGTGATGGCCAGGACCTTGGCTATCGAGGGTGATTCGTAGATCCGGACGAGCGCGCCGGCGCTGAGCGAGATCGCGTGCGCGGGCGCCGGCGCGTTGAAGAACGGCAGCGACCCGCGATCCAGCAACTCGTCATCGACGTAACCGGGCACGCTCTCGCACTGCGCCAGCAGGGCGGCGACCGCGGGCGGGGGATCGGTCAACGAGGCCAGCCCCGAGGTGAGGCCCCTGTGTAGCGCCGCACGCACCGGCCGGCCGTGTGCGTGTATCTCTTCGACGACGGCGTCGGCCAGCGGGTCGCCTGTGGTGAGCGCCCAGCCCATCAGCTCGGCGCGCCCCTGCCCGAACTGGGCGACGATCACGTCGCGGCCGGCGCGCTCGGTGGGCCATCGGCGGCCGTCGTGACAGGCCATGGGCCCGGATCTGGCTTCCTGGTTCCTCATCTGAGGATGCCCTCCTGACCGACGAGAAATATCTGACACCCGTCAGGTTAGCCATAATCTGACAGCCGTCAAGTATGTGCGCCGGAGGCTGGAGGGGCTGCGTCTAGACTCTGAAACGCGTCGCACCAGGGCCGCGCAAGCATCGAAGGAGTACGGCATGACGGTTCGGCAGACTCGCGGGCCGGGTCGCCCTTCCGCCTCCGGGCCCATGCCGCCCTCCGGGGATCAGATCCTGCGGCAGGGGCTTGAGGCCTTCGTGGAACTCGGCTACGACGGCGCGTCCATGCGGGAGCTCGCGAACAGGCTCGATGTCAGCCACAACTTCATCAATGACCGCTACGGCTCCAAGCAGGCGTTCTGGCGCGCGGTCGCGGACTACGCGCTCGAAGGGGCGACCGGTGTCCTCACGGCGGCGCTGGAATCGAGCGACGACGACGAGGAGCGGCTGACCGCGATCGTCCGCCGCTTCTACCAGGTGGCCGTCCGCATGCCCCAGCTCAACCAGCTGATGCTGGAGGAGTCGCACCTCCGCAGTGAACGCCTGGACTACGTTTTCGAGCGATACGTCGCTCCCCTCATCTCCAGCATCGAGCCCAGCGTGCGGCGCATGGTCGCGGCGGGCAGGCTCCCCGACATTCCGATGTACCTGCTGTACTCGGCCGTGATCGGCCCCGCAGCTGCCCTGACCCGCCGCCCCATGGTGGAGCGGCTCGGGTGGCCGTCACATCCGGATGAGGCGGATTTGACCGCCATCGCCGAGGACCTGGCGCGCCTGGCCCTGAACGGGCTGCTCGGTCGTCCGGGATCGCGGACCGAACCTCCGCACTGAACCGCGCGGTCAGGGGCGGGTCCATACGCGTCCGGCCGCAGAGCCACCGGTGCCTGAAGTGTGCGGCTGAGGATCGCGGAGGCTGGACAGGAGGCGACCGCTCCTCATAACTTAACGAATGTTCGATCTCGATGGCTGGGCGGTGCCCTGTGCGTCGGGCACCGTCACGTCATCGGCAACACACCCTCCAGAGCCGGGAGACCGACATGGCTGACGCAGTACTCGCCGAATTCCGTGAGGACGGTACGACCGTCATCACCATCAACCGTCCCGAGGCGCGCAACGCCATCAACCGCGCGGTCGCCGAGGGCGTCGCGGCGGCGCTCGACGAACTGGACCGCAGGGACGATCAGGTCGTCGGTGTCATCACGGGCGCGGGCGGCTCCTTCTGCTCCGGGATGGACCTCAAGGCGTTTCTCGCGGGTGAGGACCCGTCGATCGAGGGGCGGGGCCTCGCCGGGATGACCGAGGCCCCGCCCCGCAAGCCGATGATCGCGGCGGTGGAGGGCTACGCACTCGCGGGCGGTTGCGAGATCATGCTGGCCTGCGACATGGTCGTCGCCGCGCACGATGCCCGATTCGGCATCCCCGAGGTCAAGCGCGGCCTCGTGGCGGCGGCCGGCGGCCTGCTCCGGCTTCCGCAGCGCATCCCGAGTGCGGTGGCCCTGGAACTGGCCCTCACCGGTGACTTCCTCGACGCGCAGCGCGCCCACACCTACGGCCTCGTCAACCGCGTCACGGAGAAGGGCGACGCACTTGAAGGCGCCCTGGCGCTGGCTCGGGCGATCGCCGCGAACGGGCCGCTCGCCGTGCGGGTGACCAAGCAGATCATGGCCGAGGCGCCGAACTGGCCCGCCGACCGGGCCTGGGAGCGGATGCGGGAGATCACACGCCCTGTCTTCGCCTCCGAGGACGCCAAGGAAGGGCCCCGGGCCTTCGCGGAGAAGCGCGCGCCGCGCTGGACCGGCCGCTGAGGCTCGGCGGGTGCGAGAACTGACCGCACCTCATATGCCGTAGGGGCGGCCGGACTTCTGGATCCGGCCGCCCCTACGGCGTCTCGCTGCGGAGCGGCCCGGCTCCCGCCTCGGTCAGAGAAAGAGGTCCCGGTGCAGCGGTTCCGTGCTCGCCGGGTTCGCCCGGTATCCGTCGAACCCGGTGACCCCGGACTCGCGCAGCACCTCCTCGTCGACGAAGGTCTGCCCGGTCGTGTGCCCCGCGGGACGCGTGAGGATCTCGTACGCGGCGTCCGCCATGATGCCTGGCGTGCGGCTGCGGTTGACGGTCTCCTCCCCGCCGCCCATGTTCAGGGTCGCGGCGGTGACGATCGTGGTGGCCGGCCACAGACAGTTGGCGGAGAGGGCGCTGTCCCGGTGCTGTTCGGCGATGCCGAGGGTCAGCATGGTCATGCCGTACTTGCTGACGGTGTACGGAGCGTGGTCGCGCAGCCAGCGCCGGTCCGGGTTGAGCGGCGGTGACAGCGTGAGGATCTGCGCGTGTGAGGACTCGTGCAGGTGGGGCAGGGCGAGGGAGCTGAGCAGGAAGGTGCCGCGGACGTTGATGTCCATCATCAGGTCGTAGCGCTTGAGCGGTAGTTCTCCGGGACTGAGCAGCGCGATGGCGGACGCGTTGTTGAGGACCACGTCTATGCCGCCGAACCGCTCGACGGTGGCCTGTACGGCGCGGCGCACATCCTCTTCCTCGCGTACGTCGCCGACGATCCCCAGGGCCTTGCCCCCTGCCGCCTCGATCTCCGCGGCAGCCGTGTGCACGGTGCCGGGCAGTCTGGGGTCGGGTGTGTCGGTCTTGGCGAGCAGGGCGATGTTCGCGCCGTCGCGGGCGGCACGCAGGGCGATGGCCAGCCCGATACCGCGGCTGCCGCCCGACATCAGCACGGTGCGCCCGGCGAGGCGGGAGTGTGCTCCGGTCATGGGAAGGAGGTCCTTTCGGCGGCGGGCCGTCAGTGGGCCCGCGTGAAGCAGGTCACCCGTCCGGGACGTGGACAGGTGCTGCGCTGCGGATTACCTTAACGATCGTTCGACAAGATTTCTGCGACGCAGGCCACACCCGGCGGAGCAGATCGAGGCAAGAACGAGAAGAGGCTGCCGTGCGCCGTACGGTGTTCAACGACGATCACGAGGCATTCCGCGCGACGCTCCGCGACTTCATCGAGAAGGAAGTCGTGCCCGTCCACCACGAGTGGGAGAAGGAAGGGCACCCTCCGCGCGACTTCTACCGCAAGCTCGGCGAACTCGGCGTGCTCGGTATCGAGGTGCCGCAGGAGTTCGGTGGCGCGGGCGAGACCAGTTTCAAGTATCAGGCGGTCGTGACGGAGGAGTTGACCCGCGCCGGCGTCTCGTTCGGCAGTTACTCGGTACACGCCAACCTGATCCTTCCGTACCTGATGGCGTATGCGACCGAGGAGCAGAAGCAGCGCTGGCTGCCCGGTTTCGCGAGCGGCGAGATCATGACCGCCATCGCGATGACCGAGCCGAGTACCGGCTCCGACCTCGCGAACATCAGCACCCGCGCAACGCTGTCGGAGGACGGGAAGCACTACCTTCTCAACGGCGCCAAGACCTTCATCACCGGCGGCGTCCTCGCCGACCTGATCCTGGTCGTCGTACGCACCACGCCGTTCAACCCCGAGGATCGCCGGGCGGGGCTGTCCATCCTGTGCGTGGAGACCGCGTCGGAGGGCTTCACGGTCGGCCGCAAGCTCGACAAGATCGGGCTGAAGACGACCGACACCGCTGAACTCTCGTTCAGTGACGTCAAGGTGCCCGTCGAGAACCTGCTCGGCGAGGAGGGCAAGGCCTTCTCCTACCTCTCCCACAACCTCCCCCAGGAACGCCTGGCCATCGCACTGGGCAGCGCCGCAGCGGCCGAGGCCGCGCTCATGCACGCCACCGCGTACGTCAAGGACCGCACGGTCTTCGGCCGGCCGGTCGCCTCTTTCCAGAACAGCAAGTTCGTACTCGCCGAGTGCGCCACCGAGACCGAGGCGGCCCGACTGTTCGCCGACCGCGCGCTGGACCTCCACGACGCCGGTGAACTCACCATCGCGGATGCCGCGAAGGCGAAGCTGTTCTGCACCGAGGTCGCGGACCGTGTGATCGACAAGTGCCTTCAACTGCACGGCGGTTACGGCTACATCACCGAGTACCCGATCGCCCGCCTGTACGCGGACGCCCGCGTCTCCCGTATCTACGGCGGTACCAGCGAAGTCATGAAAATCGTCATCGCCAAGTCGCTCGGCCTCTGAGCCTCCGGCAACTCCCAGACCCCAGACCACACGAGAGGGAATTCCATGCGGATCGACAACACCTCCTCCGCCCTGATCACCGGCGGCGCCTCGGGCCTCGGCCGGGCCACCGCCGAGCTCCTCGCCGAGAGTGGCGCGCACGTCGTCATCTTCGACCTGCCCTCCTCCGACGGCGAGGCCGTCGCCAAGGACCTCGGCGCCACCTTCGTCCCGGGTGATGTCACCAGCGAGGCCGACGCCTCCGCCGCCGTGGCTGCCGCCGTCGCACGTGGGCCGCTGCGCATCACCGTCAACTGCGCGGGCATCGGCGACGCCCAACGCACCGCGGGCAAGGACGGCCCGTACCCCCTGGACAAGTTCCGCAAGATCGTCGAGGTGAACCTGATCGGCACGTTCAACGTGATCCGTCTCGCCGCCCAGGAGATGAGCGGCAACGAACCTCTCGACGGCGACCGAGGCGTCATCGTCAACACCGCGTCCGTGGCGGCGTTCGACGGCCAGATCGGGCAGTGCTCGTACTCCGCCTCGAAGGCCGCCATCGTCGGCATGACCCTGCCGATCGCACGCGACCTCGCGAAGGCGAACATCCGCGTGACGACCATCGCGCCGGGCCTGTTCGAGACCCCGCTCCTTGGCCAACTGCCGCAGGCGGCCCGTGACTCGCTGGGCGCACAGGTCCCGCACCCCAGCCGCCTCGGCCGGCCGACCGAGTACGCGCAGCTCGTCGAGGCGATCGTCACCAACCCCATGCTGAACGGCGAGACCATCCGCCTGGACGGCGCCATCCGCATGGCCCCGAAGTAGGCCGCACCGTGTTCCCCTCCGCCATGCCTCTTCGTACGAGCAGGAGTTCCCCTGATGCGTGACGCAGTCATCGTCGACGCCGTTCGCACCCCGGTCGGCAAGGGCAGGCCCGGCGGCGCCCTGTCCGGCATCCACCCCGTGGACCTGTCCGCCCATGTCCTCAAGGCCCTCGCCGAGCGCAACGATCTCGCCCCGGTCACCGTCGACGACGTCATCTGGGGCTGTGTGTCCCAGGCCGGAGAGCAGGCGGCGGGCGTCGGCCGGTACGCGGTCCTCGCCGCGGGCTGGCCGGAGAGCGTGCCCGGCCTGACCATCGACCGTCAGTGCGGCTCCTCGCAGCAGGCCGTGCACCAGGCGGCCGCCGGCATCATCGCCGGGCAGTACGACATCGCCATTGCCGGCGGCGTCGAGATGATGTCCCGGGTGCCGATGGGCGCGAGTGGCGCGGACGGCCGGTTCGGCAAGCCGTACGGCCCCCTGGTCGCCGAACGCTACGACAACTACCAGTTCAACCAGGGCGTCGGCGCCGAGATGATCGCCGAGGAGTTCGGGCTCAGCCGCGAGGAACTGGACCGGCACGCCCTCGACTCGCACGCCCGCGCCGCCCGTGCGATCGACGAGGGCCGCTTCAAGGAGCAGATCACCCCGGTCACCGTCACCGGGGCGGACGGCGTCGAGCGTGTCCTGGACACGGACGAGGGTGTCCGCCGCGGCGGCACCCTGGAGGCCCTGGGAAGCCTGAAGACCCCGTTCAAGGAGCACGGCGCCATCTCCGCGGGCAACGCCTCGCAGATCTCCGACGGCGCCGCCGCGCTGCTCGTCACCACCAGCGAGGTCGCCGCGCGCAACGGCTGGACACCGATAGCCCGCTTCCATACGGGAGTTGTCACGGGCGTCGACCCGATCACGATGCTCAAGGGTCCGATCCCGGCGACCGCGAAGGTCTTCGAGCGCTCCGGCCTGTCCATCGGTGACATCGGCGCGTACGAGATCAACGAGGCGTTCGCCTCGGTCTCGCTCGGCTGGCAGCGGCAGACCGGCGCCGACTACGAGCGGATGAACCCCAACGGCGGTGCGATGGCCCTCGGCCACCCGCTCGGGGCCTCCGGCGCCCGGCTGATGACGACCCTCGTGCACCACATGAAGGACAGCGGCATCCGCTACGGCCTACAGGCGATGTGCGAGGGCGGCGGCATGGCCAACGCCACCATCCTCGAACTGCTTTGATCCACCTCGTCACGGCAAGGGCGGACCCGCCAGGGCCCGCCCTCGCCGTGACGGGAGCTGCCCGGGCGTCATTCGGTGGCGCCCGCCCGGGCGGCGTGTTCGAGGAGCTTCCGGTTGGGCGTGAACGCGCAGGTCGCCTGTGCGCACAGCCGACCCGTCGCGTCGGTGATCTCCGCGCGGACCAGCGTGCGCGTGGCGCCGCTCTGCTGCACGGAGCCGACGGCCGTGTACGTCTCGCCCGCCAGCAGGGGCCGAAGATAGTCCACGTTCAGACTCATCGTGAGGTACGGAGTGGCCGGGTTGCTGAGGCTGATGGCCGTGACGCCGCACACCTCGTCGAACGCGGCGGCGATGTAGCCGCCGTGCACGACTCCGGCGGGGTTGCGCACCGCGTCGGACGGCGTCCAGATGAGCTCGACCCGCCCCTTCTCCACCTCGGAGAACCGCAGGCCGAGATGGGCGTGGAGGGCGTGGGGAGGAGAGTCGGCGAGGGCGCGGATCCGATCGAGCCCGGTGCCCGTTCCCCAAGTGATGTCGCTGATGATGGCCGGCTCCTCACACAGTTGCATCCGCAGGTCGGCGCCCCGCCGGGGCGAGGGCATGCGCATTGATTCAGCGAATATAGCTTATCGATCGTTCGACTAGCGAGGTGGGTGAAGGCTCCGGACGTTGAAGGGGTGGGAGCTGCCGTCGGGGGACTGCGGATGCCCTTCACCAGGTGCGCAGAGCGGATACGGAGGATCTCCCGGCCTGCTCGGGAACCGCACGGCGGGACCGTCGGGTCCATCTCCGCTCGCGCGACTCATTCGGAACGTTCGTTCAACCCATTGACAGTGGGACCCACGCCGACGATTCTCGTGTCCGTCCTGAGCCGTCACCCGGTGTCTGCTGCCGTGTACATCCAGCACCGCACCTCCCCACCTCAAGACCCTTGCCGAAGATGGATGTTGGAGGGATCTCATGGGCCCGTTCCTGCCCGATTCTGTTCGCCGCCACGCGGTGCTGCGCCCGGATGCACCGGCCGTCACCGAAGCCGGGCAGACCCTGTCCTACGCGTCACTGGACGCCCGCAGCAACAAGATCGCCCAGGCCCTGCTCGCCGCCGGCCTGGAAGTCGGGTCGCGGGTGGGCTTCCTGGTGCGCCCGGGCCGGATGTCGGCGGAGCTGCTGCTCGCCTGCGCCAAAGCCGGGCTGGTCGCGACCCCGCTGAACTGGCGCCTGGCCGAACCCGAACTCGTCGCTGTCGCGCTCGACGCGGAGCTCAGGATGGTCATCACGCAGGAGGAGTTCGAGGCCGGCGCGCGTGCCGCGATGCCGGAACTGCCGCTGGTCACCACCGGGAAAGCCGGACCCGGTGAGTACGCCTACGAGCCCTGGCTGGACGCCGCACCCGCCGACGACCCGGGGCGAGGCGGCCAGGCCGACGCGGACACGGTCTTCCTCCAGCTCTACACCTCAGGGACCACCGGCCTGCCCAAGGGCGTCCAGATGACCCTCGCGAACGTGTACGCGGGGGAGCGCGAGACCGCCGACGCGCGCTGGAGCGAGGAGAGCGTCTCACTGAACGTGCTGCCCGTCTTCCACATCGCGGGTACCGGCTGGTTGACCTCCGCGCTCAGCGCCGGCGCCCATACCGTGACGCTGCCCGAGCTAGTACCCCAACGCGTCGTCGAAGTCCTGGAGAGCGAGCGCGTCACGCACGTCCTGTTCGTCCCCGCGGTGCTGCAACTGCTCATACAGGTGCCCGGCATCCGCGAACGGGACTTCTCCGCACTGCAGTTGATCGTGTACGGCGCCTCGCCCATCACCCCCGCGCTGCTGCGCCGTTCCATGGAGGTCTTCGGCTGCGACTTCTGCCAGCGGTACGGGCAGACGGAGACCACCGGCTCCGTCACCCGGCTGCTGCCCGCCGACCACGACCCCGACGGTCCGCGTGCGCATCTGCTGCGTTCGGCCGGCAACGCCTGCCCCGACACCGAGCTCGTCGTCGCCGACCTGATCACGGGCAAGCCGGTCCCGGCGGGCACGGTGGGGGAGATCCTGACCCGCTCCCACCACGTCACCCCCGGCTACTGGCAGCGGCCCGACGAGAACGAGAAGCTCCTCACGCAGGAGGGCTGGCTGCGCACCGGGGACGCCGGGTACCTCGACGAGGAGGGCTATCTGTTCATCACCGACCGGATCAAGGACATGGTGATCACCGGCGGCGAGAACGTGTACCCCATCGAGGTGGAGTCGGCGCTCGCCGAGCACCCGGCCGTCTGCGACGTCGCCGTCTTCGGCACACCCGATGAAAAGTGGGGCGAAGCGGTCACCGCCGCGATCGTCCTGAACGCCGACGCCGGTGACACGGGCGTGGACGAGCTCATCGACTTCACCCGGGCCAGGATCGCCTCGTACAAGAGTCCCCGCATCATCCACTTCGTGGACGAACTGCCGCGCAACCCCAGCGGCAAGGTCCTCAAGCACGTACTGAAGGACGGCCTGACGGCCGGGGGATCCGGTAACCGCTGACGACGGTCGACTCGGCCCGGGCCGCCCAGTGCGGCGAACTCCGGGCCGGTGCCGACCCGGACCGGGCGGCCGTCGACGTGCACGCGGGGAACGGCCGAACGGCCGGCACCCTCAGCCGCGCGCCTGCGCGCCCCCTCGCCAAGGCAGGTAGTCCGGCAGGTCCTCCGGCACTCGCCCAGGGAAGCGGGGCTCCCTCCGCTCGAAGAACGACTGCACACCCTCCACCGCGTCCGGCCCGCGCACGGTGTCGAAGACCAGCCGTGAGTCGAGCCGGTGGGTCTCCTCGGGAGAATCGGCCCACGCCATGCGGTACACCATCTGCCGGATGAGCGCGACGGACACCGGAGCGGTGTACGCGACCAGCTCGGCGGCGAGGTCGTACGCCGCGTCGAGGACCTTGTCGGGGTCATGGAGGCTGTTGACGAGGCCCGTCCGCAATGCCTCGTCCGCCGCTATGAGGCGCCCCGACACCAGCCAGTCCAAGGCCGTGCCCGTGCCCACCAGCCGCGGTAGGAACCACACCGACGCACCCTCCGGCACGATGCCGCGACGACTGAAGGGGAAGCCGAACTTGCAGTCGACGGAGGCAAGCCGGTAGTCGGCGGGCAGCAGCATCGTCGAGCCGACACCTACGGCCGCGCCACGCACGGCCGCGATCACCGGCTTGTTCATCGCGAACAGCACACGGGTCACGAGACCGGCGGGCTCCTGGTACGTGCCCGCCGCGACCTCGGCAAGTGTCCGTTCGTCGTCGCTTGTCGAGAAGCTCCGCTCCGTTCCCGCGGTGCCCTCGCCTGCCGCAAGGTCCGCGCCGACGCAGAAGTTCCGGCCCGCACCCGTCAGGACGACCACGCGTACGGCCGGGTCGGCCTCGGCGGCGCACAGCGCGGCAGCGATTTCCTCGGCCATCCGCAGGGTGTAGCCGTTGCGTGCCTCGGGCCGGTTGAGGGTGACCGTGGCGACGCGGTCTGTCACGGCGTACGTGATCTGCTCGTAGGGGTCCGGTGTGCTCGGTTCGCTGTGCTGTTCGCTCACGGGGCACCTTCCGTGTGTTCGGGCCACGCCGTCGGCGCGCCGGGTGGACTGGACAGGATAGGGGGAATTGAACGAACGTTAGCTAAGTGAGAGTGCGCCCACAAGAGGCTTTGCGATGCTGGTGCAGCGTCCTCGCGCCTCGGTGGGGCGGACCGACATCGGTGTACGACGGCGTGGGCGTGGGGGTATTGGATCGCTCGGCGGATGCCCTGCCGCTGATCGTGCGGCTGTAGCATCGGAGGAATCGGCGCCACTGTTCGAATGATCGGTCAGTTATCCGGAGCCGGGACCATGACGGAGATTGGAGAATCCGTGTCCGCTCGACCCGCAGGCCAGAGAGCCATCATCGGGGCAGCTCGCCAGGAGTTCTCCGAGCAGGGGTACGGGGCGACGTCGATCCGAGACATCGCTCAGCGGGCCGGAGTAAGCCTCTCCGCTCTGTACTACTACTACAAGGGCAAGCAGGAGCTGCTCGTCGCCATCCTCGATGAGGGGCTCGACACCTACTTCGAGGCTTGTGACGCCGCCTTGGCGGGCGTCGGGGACGACCCGGCGGAACGTCTGGAGGCTCTTGTCTCCGCGAGCGTACGGTTCCGTACGGACCACCCTGTCCAGAGCAGCATCGTCCTGACCGAGGGGCGCAGCCTGGAGCCCGAGCACCTGGAGCGCTACCGCAAGAACGAGGAGCGTGCTTCGCAGCAGTTCAGGGAGGTCATCGAGCGCGGGGCGGCCGAAGGGATCTTCCTCACGCCCTACCCTGACGACGCCCGTCGTGCCGTCATCGCCATGTGCAACGCCATCGCCCAGTGGTACCGGGCGGACGGTCCGGTGGCTGTGGACGAACTCGTCGAGCGCTATGTGTCGTTGGCGCTGGTCGTCGTCGAGTACCGCCCGCGCACGGCGAGGCGACCGGCGCGGGGCTGACCGGCGTACGAAGGGCGCGTGGCTTCTACCGGTCGGCGGCCGGGTGGGCCGCCGTCAGGCCGGCGATGAGGATGTCGGCGACGGTTTCGGCGTGGCGGCGGACGGTCTCCTGGTCGTGATGTTCGGGTGCCCCGAGCAGCGTGGCCTCCACGGGGTTGGTGAAGGGCCCTCCGCCGCCCTGGCCCACCAGGTAGTGCAGCGTGCTGTAGGGGACGGGGCGGATGCGCCCTGCCTCGACGAGCCTGCCGAGCCGACGTTCGATGCCCGGGCGCAGCGGATCGACGAAGTGCTCGACGATGAACCGCACGCGCGGGCTGTCGGTCGCACCCTCGTGGTTCATGATCCGTCCCACCTGCGGGCACGCGGCCGAGAACAGCACCAGTTCGACGACGGTATGCCGCAGCGCTTCCAGATCGTCCACGTCACCCGATTCGCCGATCGCGCGCAGTGTGCGCCGGGTGTTGGCCAGGGCATGCTCCATCGCCGCGAACCACAACTTCTCCTTGGAGCCGAAGCGCGCGGTGAGCAGGGCGTGGCTCACGTCGAGGCGCCGGGCGAGCTCGCGTACGGAAGTCCCGTCGTAGCCCTTCTCGGCGAAGGCCTCCAGGGCGCCCTGGAGCAGGGTGGACGGGTCGGGTTCGTCGCCGGCGTGGGGGCGGCCGCGTCTCCGGGAGAGCTTCGACTGGGTCACGACTTGCCTCGTTTGTCCGATTCAGGTGATGGATGCATACTCGGAGAAGTAAATATCCGCCTGGTAATTTACTGCCATGGTGACACCCTCACCACCCAAGGATTCGGTGATCTCGTGTTCCGCCACAACTCCGCCGTACAGCCCGCCCGCCTGGGCGGCACGCCCGAGGACTACGCGCGCCTGGGCATCGAACCTCACGCGGTCAAGCCGTTCGAGGACGGCATGCGCACCGACGGCCTGCCCGGATCCTTCGAGTGGTGGTACTTCGACGCGCACCTCGCGGACGGAGCGAAACTGGTGGTGGTCTTCTTCACCAAGGACGCCGTCAACGGCCTCGGCACACAGTTGGCTCCGCAGATCCGCATCGACCTGACGCTGCCCGACGGCACCACGACGGCCAAGCTCGCCGAACTCGACCCGAAGACCTTCTCGGCGTCATCCACGTCCTGCGATGTGCGCATCGGTGAGAACCGCTTCGCCGGCGACCTGCACACGTACACGATCAAGGCTCGTATCGAGGAGGTCTCGGTCGAGGTCACGCTGACCGGAGAAGTGCCCGCCTGGCGTCCGGAGACCGGGTACTGGCTCTTCGGTGCCGACGACGAGCGTTACTTCGCCTGGCTCCCCTCGGTCCCCCAGGGGCACGTCGAGGCGACCTACAGCGTCGGCGGCGACAGTCACACCACCACCGGCGTCGGCTACCACGACCACAACTGGGGCAACGCCTCCATGGTCGACCTCATGCACCACTGGTACTGGGCACGCGGCGCGGCGGGCCCCTACTCGGTGATCGCCTCGTACATCACCGCACACGAGCGCTACGGGTACGCCGAACTGCCCGTGTTCATGCTGGCCCGCGACGGGAAGCTCATCGCCGACGACGCCACCAAGGTCACCTTCGAACAACTCGGCCGCTACACCGACACCGAGACCGGCAAGCCGGTGGACAACGTCACCCGCTACACCTACACAGCCGACGACGAACGCTATGTCGTCACCTTCAGCCGCCACTTCGACATCGCCGGCGAGAAGTTCGTCGACCAACTCAAGGGGCCGAAGAGGGCCGCCGCGAAACTGGTCGGCTTCGACGGTGCCTACCTGCGCTTCGCCGGAGAGCTCCGGATCGAGCACTTTCGGGGTGCGGAGCTCGTGGACGTGCACAGCGAGGACGCGCTGTGGGAGCTCATGTACTTCGGCAAGGCCCGGCCCTGAACCAGGTCGGTGCTGTCGGACGTGACCAGCAGTGCTCCAACCTCTTGGATGCGGGAAACGGGTGCTTCGCAAACTCCCGCACATGCGCCTGACGATCCTTGACGCCCCCAGGGCGCTGCTACGGGCTCTTCCCGGGCATCGAAGGGGACTTCGTCCGCAAGCCGATGAGCCAGTGCACCGGGTGAGCAGGGTGGGCCGGGGCGGGAGCCGCCTGGCAGTGGTCCCGGCGTGCTCGCGTTCCATGATTGCTGCGGTCACAGAAGGATCCGCACCGGTACGGACGACCAGCAGTTCGGGCTGGGCCTTGCCACCGTCGTTCAGGCGGGCTGCGGGAGTGTCCGCCTCACCTCCCGGCGTCGGGTGTGGTAGGCGCCGGCGAGTCGGCAGGGGACGTAGATCGTGAAGGAGACCGTCGTGACGTAGGGACTGATGGGGATGCTGCTGCCGAGGGCCAGGCCATTAGGATGCCGCCCTCGATCGAGACGACGGCGAAGACCACGCTGAGCAGGAGCAGGAGCAGGAGCACCGGCGAGGCAGTGATGCGGGAGGCGGCCGTGGCGGGTGTGACGACGAGGGTGAGGACCAGCGGTGCGCCGACGACCTGGACGGACAGGGCCACCGCCAGGCCGAGCACGATCATGAAGGCGAAGGACAGTCCCCGCATCGGTACGCCGCGGGCCTCGGCGACGTCCGGCTCGGCGCTGGCGAAGGTCAGCGGCCGCCACATCACCGCCAGGGCGACCTGGACCACGGCGGAGGTGCTGAGCGGCCACGCCGTCTGCGGGGTGTCCACGGCGACGATCCGGCCGGTGAGCAGGCCGAACTTGTTCGCCGCGCGGCCCTTGTAGAGGGCGAGGAAGAGCACTCCGAGCCCCAGCCCGAACGGAGGCAGCGGAAGCGGTCTGCTGCCGCGTCGATTCCAAGGGCGGTGGCGCGCTGACCACCCGTGCCTGGCTTGGTCCGATCCTGGGAGATTCGGGTGGCCCGAGGCGCCCGCGGCCTATGCCGCGGCCACGGGTGACGAATGGAGTTCGCGTACCAGCTGCGGGGTGAGGAGTTCACCGGCGCGGTCCGCGAGGACGGCCATTTCGTAGCCGACCAGGCCGACGTCGCATCCTTCGGCGGCCAGGACGCCGAGGCAGCTGCCGTCGCGTATGCGGCCGACCATCAGGAAGCCGCCGAGCATTTCGATCATGACGAGTTTCATGCCGCGGAAGCCGTGCGCCGTCGCCGCGTTCTGGGCAAGGCTGGTGATGCCGGAGACCACGGCGGCGAGGTGGTCGGCGCGGTCTCGGCCGAGGTTGTCGGAGGCTGCCATGAGCAGGCCGTCGGAGGAGACCGCGACGGCGTCGGTGACACCGTCGGCGGTGCGGACGAACTCCGAGATGAGCCAGCCGAAACTCTGGACGGCGGTGGTCACGATGACGCTCCTTGAGTGGTTCGGGCCTCGGCGCGGGCGACACCTGCTCGGAACCCGTTGAGCAGGGAGGAGACGGCGGGCCGCGCAGGCGCGGACGGTGCGGTGGAGGGGGTCTCGGCGGGGGAGAGGAGGCGGCCGGGGAGTGCGAGGAGTGCGGACAGGCCGCCGCCTGGGGTGTCGAAGAGGTGGACCTGGGTGCCGTCCCCGAGGAGGTGGGCGAGGCGGCCGACGACGAGGTGGCCGAGGAAGCGGGTGGGTGCGGCGAGGAGGGCCTCCTCCCCGGAGCCCGAGAAGCGGGTGTGGGCGCGTTCCCTGTCGGCTTCGGACATGCCGACGCCGTGGTCGACGACGGCGAAGCAGTAGGTGTCGTCCTGGGTGTCGTGCCAGCCGTGCACCTCGACCGGTTGGATCGGTGGCGAGAAGGTGAGCCCGTTCTCGATGAGTTCGGCGAGGAGGTGGGCGATGTCGGCGACGGCGTGCCCGCGCACCCGTACCGGCTCCACGGCCGCGATCAGGACCCGCCGGTACTGCTCGACCTCGGCGACGGCGGACTGGACGACTTCCAGGCCGTCGGCCGGTGTCGCCGAGGGCCGCGGCGGATTCTGCCCGGCCAGGACCAGCAGGTTTTCGGCGTTGCGTCGCATGCGGGTGGCGAGGTGGTCGAGTTCGAAGAGCTCGGCGAGGGCGTCCGGGTCGAGTTCCTGCTGTTCCAACCGGGTGATGAGGCCGAGTTGACGGCGTACGAGGTTCTGGTTGCGGCGGCCGAGGTTGGCAAGCGATTCGGTGGTGTTGCGGCGCAGGCCGGCCTGCTGGGCGGCGAGATGGAGGGCGGTGTGTTCCACCTGGTGCAGGGAGGCGGCGACCTGGGCGATCTCCGCTGCGCCGCCCAGCAGTTGCGTGTCGGGGCGGTCCGGGATGTGCCCGGAGAGGAGGTGTTCCACCTGGTCGGGCGGGGACTGCTGGATACGTTCGACGGCCTGGGGCAGGCGGTTCCGCGCCACGTCGTGGGCGGCCTCGGCGAGCGCGCCGAGCGGGCGCGTGAGGGAACGGGAGGCGAAGGCGGCCAGGGCCGCGAGGAGGGCGGCGATCAGCGTTCCCGCGACGAGGTAGGCGACCAGGCCCAGTTCGGCGTCGTGGCTGAGTTGGTCGGCCCGGCCCTGCACATCGCCTCCGACCGACTGCTGGACGGCGTACAGATCATCGACGAGCACGGTCATCGCGTTCCACCAGGTGCCGGCTTCGGCTTGCAGCGCGGAGCCGTCGGCGGCGTCCTCCGCCTGATTCTCGTAGGCGGTGGCGCGCCTGGCGTCGGAGGTGGCGAAGGCGTCTGTCAGGGCCGCGCGCTGGGGTGCGGTGGCCATCTGCCGGAAGCGGGCCAGGGCGGCGACGCGGGTGGCGCGCACCTCGGTGAAGGTGAGGTACTCGCGGTCGTGGAAGGCGCCCTCGGCGAACACGCCGTTGAGCAGCCCGCGTTCGAGGGCGACGGACTCCTTGGCCGCGGCCAGCTCCCGCAACGCCGCCAGCCCGTCGCGCAGCTGGCGATCGGCGCCGGTCGTGGTCTCGGCCACCGGGTCGACGGCGTTCAGGGCGTCGATGGCGGTGGTGTAGAAGGTGAGGGTCGCGGCCCGGTCGGCGGTGCCCCGGTCGGCGGCTGCGCGGACGCCGGCCAGGCGCACCAGGTGCTGCTGGACGACGCCCTCGACGGAGCTGTCGCCGCGCATTCCGCGCAGCTCCGTGTCCACGCGCGTACGGGTGGCGGACAGTGCGGAGCGGAACTCCTTCTCGCCGCCCAACAGGCCATTGGTCAGGCCGCGTTCGCGTTGCAGCTGGTGCACCAGGGCCTGTATGCGCAGACTGAGGCCGACCTCGGCACGGGTGGTGCGGGCGTCGCCGAGGGCCTCGGCGCGGCCCTGCACGGCGAGACCGGCCGCCGCCAGCAGCAGGCAGATCGGGACCGTGATGACCACCGTCACCCGGCCCCTGATGCTGCGCCAGCCGGGCACCGGCCGACGGCCCGGAGCGGTCCGGCCACCGGAACGGTTCGCTGAACCCCCCTTGCCCCTGAGGCCTTTGCGGATCGCGCTGAGCCTGCCGAGCTGCCGCCGCAGCGGCTCCCACACCCTCATACGTCACGACGCTAGCCCGATCGCCGCGCCGGGCGGTTTCCCAGCTGTTAGGCCGCGTGGGAGGTTCGGTTGCGACCCTCTCACCGCGAGGAGCAGGAGGCTGAGAGGCCCGGTTCACATATCTGTAACCTGACGTCCCGGCACCGACAGCAGTGGAACCCAGGGTGCGTCATTCGGGCACGGCCGCCTGGGCTGTGCGTCGTGTCAGAGAAGCATCAAGTTGCTGGTCGGGGGCGATACTTGACCATGCGGGGGCGTCCAGTGGTGGCTTGACACGGGAGACGATATGAGCGGTACCGGCGCGGGACTGGGCAAGGTCGAGGTGAGACTCAAGTGGGATCCGAGTCCTCTCGGGGAGCGGCCTCGCCATCTCGACATCATCGCCGCGACCTACTCCGCGGACGATCGCTTCGGGCGGCCGGTGTACGTCGTCCACTACGAGAGCCGGTCACCGGACGGCACCATCAACATGAACCGGCACAGCGAGACCGGCCTGGGCCTGGGGTTCGTCGAGGTGATGGTCCTGGAGCTCGAGCGGTTGTCGTCCGCCTACGGACGCGTCGTCGTGGGGGTCGCCATTCACCAGGATGGCGGCCCTCGCGCCTTCGGTGACCTGTCCAATGCCGGGGTGCTGGTCGTCGAAGGGTACAGAGAACTGCTGGCGGACGACTTCGCGGGCGTCGCCGAGTCCACGGCCATGACGGTCGCGGATTTTGTCAGGGACGACTCGGGTGCCTGGGAGTTTCGTGAGATGGTCCGTGGGTTCGACAGTGACCCGGTGGTCTTCACCGCGGAGATGGGCAGCGCCCGGCAGTGACGTCGGCTCCGCTGAGCTGGGGAGAACACGCCCCACGGGGAGATGCGCTGGGGCGCTCCGCCCCAGCCCCGTCTTCAGTGTGGGCGGTTCGCAGTTCGGGATGAGTGGTCTGCGTATCCGGGCGGAAGGCGCGGCGGGAACACGGCTGAACCTCCTCACTTCGTCCTGGCGGATTCCCCGTCGACGCGTAACGTGACGGACCATGAAGACCCCCGTCACCACCGTCACGACAGGCGTGAAGATCCACGTCTCGACTCTGGCCAGCTGTCGAGAACTGCTGTCAGAAACCCGACCGCAGGGTTCTGACCTGCGGATGGACCACGACTCGTGAAAATCCTCATCAGCGCCGACATGGAAGGCGCTACGGGGGTGACCTGGCCCGCCGACGTGCTGCCCGGGACGCCGCAGTGGGAACGGTGCCGCTCGATGTTCACCTCGGACGTGAACGCGGCCGTGCTCGGCTTCTTCGACGGCGGCGCCGACGAGGTGCTGATCAACGAGGCCCACTGGACCATGCGCAATCTGCTCCTCGAGCAGCTGGACGAGCGGGCGGAGATGCTCACCGGGCGGCACAAGTCGCTGTCCATGGTGGAGGGCGTGCAGCACGGTGACGTGGACGGGATCGCCTTCGTCGGCTATCACGCGGGCGCCGGCATGGAGGGCGTCCTTGCCCACACCTACCTCGCGAACTCCATCACCGGGGTGTGGGTGAACGACGTACGGGCCAGTGAGGGGCTGCTCAACTCCCATGTGGTCGCCGAGTACGGCGTGCCCGTCGTGCTCGTCACCGGGGACGACCTGGCCTGCGAGGACGCGCTCGGATACGCGCCCGAGGCACTGAAGGTCGCCGTCAAGGATCATGTCTCGCGGTACGCGGCCGTGTGCCGTACGCCGTCCAGGACCGCCTCCGACATCCGCGCGGCGGCGAAGGAGGCGGCGTCCCTGGCGGTCCGTCAGGAACCGCTCGTGGGCGGCCCGTTCACCGTGGCGCTGGAGTTCGACGCCGAGCACCTGTCGATGGCGGCGACCGTGGTGCCGGGTGTCGAGCGGGTCGGGGAGCGGAAGGTGGCGTACACCAGCGGCACCATGTACGAGGGAATTCGCACGTTCAAGGCGGTCACGACGATCGTGTCGGCCGCGGTGGAGGAGCAGTATGGCTGACGGGCAGGCGCTGGACGAGGTCGTACGGTTCACCTCCGACCTCATCCGCATCGACACCACCAACCGGGGCGGCGGGGACTGCCAGGAGCGCCCGGCCGCCGAGTACGCCGCCGCGCTGCTGGCCGAGGCGGGCCTGGAGCCCACCCTCCTTGAGCGCACCAAGGGGCGTACGAACGTCGTCGCCCGCCTCGAAGGCACCGACCCCTCGGCCGACGCGCTGCTCGTGCACGGTCACCTGGACGTCGTGCCCGCGCAGGCGGAGGACTGGAGCGTGCACCCGTTCTCGGGGGAGATCCGCGACGGCGTCGTCTGGGGGCGCGGCGCGGTCGACATGAAGAACATGGACGCGATGATCCTGGCGGTCGTGCGGGACTGGGCGCGGACCGGCGTACGACCCCGGCGCGACCTCGTGATCGCGTTCACCGCCGACGAGGAGGCGAGCGCCGAGGACGGCTCGGGATTCCTTGCCGACCAGCACCCGGGCCTCTTCGAAGGGTGCACCGAAGGCGTCAGCGAGTCCGGGGCGTTCACCTTCCACGACGGGAGCGGGCGCGAGCTCTACCCGATCGCGGCGGGCGAGCGCGGCACCGGCTGGCTCAAGCTCACCGCGCGCGGCCGGGCGGGCCACGGCTCCAAGGTGAACCGGAGCAACGCGGTGACGCGGCTGGCCGAGGCGGTCGCGCGGATCGGGGCGCACGAGTGGCCGCTGCGGCTCACCCCGACCGTGCACGCGGCGCTCACCGAACTCGCCGCCGTGTACGGCATCGACCCCGACTTCGAGGATGTCGACGGCTTGCTGGCCAAGCTGGGTCCCGCCGCCACGCTCGTCGAGTCGACCGTGCGCAACAGCGCCAACCCGACGATGCTGAGCGCCGGTTACAAGATCAACGTGATTCCGGGGGAGGCCGTCGCCCATGTCGACGGCAGATATCTGTACGGCCACGAGGACGAGTTCCGGGCGACCCTCGACCGGCTGACCGGACCATCCGTGGAGTGGGAGTTCCAGCATCGCGAGGTGGCGCTCCAGGCGCCTCTGGAGTCGGCGACGTACGCGAAGATGCGTGCAGCCGTCGAGGAGTTCGCTCCGGAGGGGCATGTCGTGCCGTACTGCATGTCCGGTGGCACGGACGCCAAGCAGTTCTCGCGCCTCGGCATCACCGGATACGGGTTCACGCCGCTGAAGCTCCCGGAGGGGTTCGACTACCAGGCCCTCTTCCACGGCGTCGACGAGCGCGTCCCTGTCGAGGCGCTCCACTTCGGTGTCCGCGTCCTCGACCGCTTTCTGCGCACCGCCTAGAACACCGGGATGTGGGGATAGTGGGGGACATGGTGCAGACCCTGGCGTACGGATCGTGGCCCTCGCCCATCGACGCGGCACTCGCCGCCGCGCACGACGGGCACCCCGAGTCCGTCGGCTTCGTCGGCGACGAGACGTGGTGGACCGAACCCCGGCCCACCGAGGGCGGGCGGCGCACGCTCGTCAGGCGGAAGGCAGACGGCACCCAGGAGTCGGTGCTGCCCGCCCCGTGGAACGTGCGCAGTCGTGTCATCGAGTACGGCGGGCAGGCCTGGGCCGGGGAGATGCGTCCCGAGGGGCCGCTGGTGGTGTTCGTCGACTTCGCCGACCAACGGCTGTACCGGTACGAAGTCGGCGGTGAACCACGCCCGTTGACGCCCGTCTCGCACGTGGGCGGCGGACTGCGCTGGGTGGACCCGCAGTTGCGCGTCGAGAGGGGCGAAGTGTGGTGCGTGCTGGAGGAGTTCACCGGGAATGGGCCGACGGATGTGAGGCGGGTCGTCGTCGCCGTTCCGCTGGACGGTTCGGCCGCGCGGGACCGGGGCGCGGTACGTGAACTCACCGACGGGCGGCACCGGTTCGTCACCGGGCCCCGGCTCTCGCCCGACGGCGGGCGCGCGGCCTGGCTCGCCTGGGACCATCCGCGGATGCCCTGGGACGGCACGGAACTGATCGTCGCCGAGGTGGCCGACGACGGGACGCTCCAGGAGGCCCGCACGGTCGCCGGCGGCCCCGACGAGTCGATCGCCCAGGCCGAATGGGCCTTCGACGGCTCCCTGTTGTACGCCGGTGACCGCACCGGCTGGTGGAACCTGTACCGGGACGGTGTGCCGGTATGCCCGCGCGAGGAGGAGTTCGGCGGGCCCCTGTGGAAGATCGGCTACCGCTGGTTCGCGCCGCTGAAGGACGGGCTGATCGCCGTCGTCCACGGCCGGGGCGCCACCGCGCTCGGCATCCTGGACCCGGAGACCGGCGAGGTCGTCGACGCGGCGGGGCCCTGGACCGAGTTCGCCCCGACGCTCGCCGCGCACGGCAGCCGCGTTCTGGGCATCGGGGCCAGTCCACGCAGCGCGTACGAGGTCGTCGAACTCGACGCCCGTACCGGGCGGACCCGGGTGACCGGCGCCGCACACGTCGACCCGGTGGACCCCGCGTACTACCCGGAACCCCAGATCCGCACCTTCACCGGGCCCGCCGGACGCGAGATCCACGCGCACATCTACCCACCGCACCACCCCGGCCATGCCGCCCCCGACGACGAACTGCCGCCGTACGTCGTCCACGCACACGGCGGCCCCACCAGCCGGGCCCCCCTCGTGCTCGACCTGGAGATCGCCTACTTCACCTCGCGCGGCATCGGCGTCGCCGAGGTCAACTACGGGGGATCGACCGGGCACGGACGGGAGTACCGCAACCGGCTGCGCGAACAGTGGGGCGTCGTCGACGTCGAGGACTGCGCGGCCGTCGCACTCGCCCTCGCGGACGAGGGCACCGCCGACCGGCGGCGGCTCGCCATTCGCGGGGGCAGCGCGGGCGGCTGGACGACCGCCGCGTCCCTGACGAGCACCGACGTGTACGCCTGCGGCACCATCCTCTATCCGATCCTCGACCTCGCCGAATGGGCCTCGGGGGAGACCCACGACTTCGAGTCGCAGTACCTGGAGACCCTGGTCGGGCCGCTCGCCGAGGTGCCAGCCAGGTACGCAGAGCGGTCGCCCTCCGAGCACGCCGACCGGATCGGCGTGCCCTTCCTGCTGCTCCAGGGCCTCGACGACGTCATCTGCCCGCCCGTGCAGTGCGAGCGGTTCCTCGCCCGGCTGGCGGAGGAGGGGCGCCGGATCCCGCATGCCTACATCGCCTTCGAAGGAGAGGGCCACGGCTTTCGGCGGGCCGAGACGACGGTGCGGGTCCTGGAGGCCGAACTCTCGCTGTACGCACAGGTCCTGGGCCTGAACCCGCCCGGTATCCCGACATTGGAGCTCGCCAAGTGAAGCCGACCGTCCCCACCACGGAGTCCGCCCAGTGAAGCCCTTGACCCGCCCCGCGCGTCTCGTACCCGGAGCACGCGTCGCCGTCGTCGCGCCCAGCGGGCCCGTGATCGAGGAACGGCTCCAGGCCGGGCTCGACATCCTGCGGGGCTGGGACCTCGACCCCTTCGTGGCACCCCATGTCCTTGACCGGCACGCGGAGTTCGACTATCTCGCGGGTACGGACGCCGACCGGGCCGCCGACTTCCAGGCTGCATGGTGCGACCCCGACGTGGCCGCGGTGCTGTGTGCGCGCGGCGGATACGGGACGCAGCGCATGGTCGACCTGCTCGACTGGGACGCGCTGCGGGCCGCGGGCCCCAAGGTGCTCCTCGGCTTCAGTGACATCACCGCCCTGCACGAGGCGTTCGCGAACCGCCTGGGGCTGGTCACGCTGCACGGGCCGATGGCGTCCGCCGTCGACTTCCTCAAGAACGCGCGGGCGCAGCAGCATCTGCGGGCGACGCTCTTCGAACCGGAGTCGGTGCGGACCATCGAGTCCGCCGGGCGCGGCGTACTGGTGCCGGGGCGCGCCCGGGGAGTGACCCTCGGTGGCTGCGTGAGTCTGCTGGCCGCCGACCTGGGTACCCCGCTCGCCCGGACCGGCGCCGCGGGCGGACTGCTGCTGATCGAGGACATCGGCGAGGAGGCGTACCGGCTGGACCGGATCCTCACCCAGCTCCTGCGGGCCGGCTGGCTCGACTCCGTCGCCGGGATCGCCCTCGGCTCCTGGAAGGACTGCGGTCCGTACGAGGATCTGCGCGCCGTGTTCGCCGACCGGCTGGGCGGGCTCGGCGTCCCCGTCGCCGAGGACTTCGGCTTCGGACACTGCGAGGGAGCGCTCACGATTCCCTTCGGGGTCGGGGCCGAACTCGACACCGACGCGGGGACGCTGACGCTGGACGAACCGGCGCTTGCTTAGGGGCGGGGCTTGCGCCTGCTCGGCGGCAGGGCACTTCCGGCTGGGCGGCGGGGGTAGGCCTTCCCTTGGCCTGACGGCGGGGGCTCGTCTGCTTGGTGGCGGGCCTTGTCCTGCTTGGGGACGTGCCTTGTGCTGGCTTGGGGTGGTCCTTGCCTTCGTCTGGTGGCGGGGGTTCGTCTGGTTGGTGGCGGGCCTTGTCCTGCTTGGGGACGTGCCTTGTGCTGGCTTGGGGTGGCCCCTGCCATCGTCTGGCGGCGGGGGTTCGTCCGTTTGGCGGCTCGCCTTGTCCCGCTTCGGCGGCGGCCCCTGTGCTCGCCTGCTGGCCGGCCCTTGCCTCGCTTGGGGGCGGGCGTTGTCTTCGCCTGGCGGGCGGCGGGGGCTCGTCCGGTTGGCGGCCGGCCTCGTCCCGCTGGGGGACGGGCCTTGGCCTCAACCGGTGGCGGGCTTCGTCCGTGTGGCGGCCGGCACGGCGTCGCCCGGTGGCGGGCCTCGTCCGTGTGGCGGCCGACATCTGCTCGTCCGGTGGCGGGCGTCGTCTCGGCCTGGCGCTGACCCTCGCTGAATATCCGTCAGGAAACACCCGACACGGTGGTTGACCCCGCCCGATGGGCGTTCCAACATGATTACCGGTCGGTAAGTACTTGTTGTCGTAGTCGGGTTGTCCTCAGCGTGGAGGTCCTCGTGTCCCGTCGTTCTCGTGTGTCCGGATCCCGTGCGGCGCTGGCGCTGGCTGTCGGCGCGGCGCTCACGGCGCCGCTCGCGTTCACCGCGCCCGTCGCCGCGGCCACCGGGCAGTACACCGTCACCGCCCTGAAGTTCACCGTCCGGGCCGGTGACCGCACCTGCACGATCGACGCCGACCTGTACCGGCCCGCGGGCGTGGACCGCCGGAACACCGCTCCCGCGGTACTCGCCACGAACGGTTTCGGCGGGAGCAAGTCGGACGGTTCCACGGACGCCATCGGCAAGGCGTTCGCGGCCCGCGGATACGTCGGGCTCGTCTACTCGGGGCTCGGCTTCGGCGCGTCGGGCTGTCTGATCTCCCTCGACGACCCGCGCGTCGACGGGGTCGCCGCGTCCCGTCTCGTCGACTTCCTGGCCGGCACCCGCGCCGCCGACGACGGAACGAAGGCCGACTACGTCACCCGCGACGGCAGGGATGACCCCCGCGTCGGCATGATCGGCGGCTCGTACGGGGGTGCCATCCAGCTGGCCACGGCCGCCGTGGACCACCGGGTCGACGCGCTCGTCCCGCTGATCACCTGGAACGACCTGTCGTACTCGCTGGACCCCAACAACGCCGCCGGCGCCCATGACGTGCCCGGCGCCTTCAAGTGGCAGTGGACCAACGCCTTCTACCTGATCGGCGAACACCAGCCGGTGACCGCGCCCAACCTGGACCCCTCCCACATCAACTCCCTCGCCTGCCTGCACTTCGTGAGCAACGCCTGCGCCACCATGCGGACGCTGAACACGGGGAGCTACCCGGCGGACAAGATGGGACCACTGCGCAGCTACGCGGACAGCGTGTCGCCCCTCTCCTACCTCGGCAAGGTGGAGGCGCCCACCCTCCTGGTGCAGGGGCAGGCCGACAGCCTCTTCAACCTCAACGAGGCGACAGCGACGTACAAGACCCTCAAGGAACAGGGCACCCCGACGAAGATGATCTGGCAGTCGTGGGGGCACAGCGGCGGCCGTACCGATCCGGCGAGCGGTGAACTCAACCTGAGTCAGGGCAACTTGGAGACGAGTTACGTCGGCAGGCGGATCCTCGCCTGGTTCGACCGGTACCTCCAGCACCGCAAGGGCGTCGACACGGGCCCCTCCTTGGCGTACTACCGCGACTGGATCGCCGACCCGAACAGCACCTACGCCACGGCCTCGCGCCTGCCCGCGCTCAGCCGCAAGCTCTACCTCTCCGGGGACGGCAAGCTCGTCGACAACCGTAGGAAGGTCGTGCCCGGCAGCCGCGAATACCGCAACGCGCTGGTCCCCACCAGCCACTCCGAGAGCCCCCTCGCCGGGGCGGTCGGGCTGCCCGATCCGGCGCCGTACGACACCGAGGGGACCTACCTCGGCTGGACGAGCGCGCCCCTGACCCGCTCGGTCGATGTCGTCGGTGCACCCAAGGTGACGCTGAAGGTGACCTCGCCGGAGACCGAGCTGGTGCAGAACTCCGGCGACGCCGCCGACAAGCTGGTCCTCTTCGCCAAGCTGTACGACATCGCACCCGACGGCACGAAGACGCTGGTGCACCGGCTGGTGGCGCCGGTGCGGGTGCCGGACGTGACCAAGACCTTTACCCTCTCGCTGCCGGGGATCGTGCACCGGTACGAGGCGGGGCACCGGTTTCAGTTCGTCGTCGCGGCGAGCGATGACGCGTACTTCGGGAACAAGGGGGTGAAGCCGGTGACGATCACCAGTGCGCCCGGGCACACCGGGGTGCTGGAGTTGCCGGTGATCGGGGACTGAGGCGCCGGCGTCGAACGAAGTGAGGGGCGGACAGGGGTTCGCGTAGGCTGGCGGGATGCCTGAGAACGCCTCCGACCATCTCGCCACAGGTCCTCGCGTGGGCATACGGCCCTTCACCTATGAGGACGGCGCGGAGTTCACCGCCCGGGCACGGGAGAGCAAGCACCTGCACCAGCCGTGGCTGTTTCCGCCCGTCGGCGCCGATGCCTACGCCGTGTACGCGAGGCGGCTGATCGAGGATCCGACGAAGGCCGGGTTCCTGGTGTGCGAACTCGCGGAGGGCCCCAAAGGTGTGGCCGGCGCCCCCGGCGGCGGGGCGATCGCCGGGTTCATCAACATCAACAACATCGTCGAGGGCGGCTTCCTGTGCGGGGCGCTGGGGTACGGCGCCTTCGCGCACGCGGCCGGGCGGGGGCTGATGAGCGAGGGTCTCGGGCTCGTGGTGCGGCACGCCTTCGGCAAGATGGGGCTGCACCGGCTGGAGATCAATGTGCAGCCCGGCAACGCCGCCTCGATCGCGCTCGCCCGGCACTGCGGGTTCCGGCTGGAGGGGTTCTCGCCCGACTTCATCTACATGGACGGGGCCTGGAGGGATCACGAGCGGTGGGCGATCACCGCGGAGATGATCCGGTCCCGCTGACGTCACCGGACTCCCCGGACGAGGATGTGCACCCCGCGCAAGCTCGTCCTGGACGCCCTTTCCAAGCTCGGGCTGCGCCCGCCCGCACCCGGCGGCCCCCACGCACGGGGCGGGTAGGGGCGCAGGGGGCGAGGAAACTCCCCCGCTACTGCCCGGCCCGCCGGTCCACGTACTCGTACACCGACCCGTCAGGGTGCAGCGCGATCAGATTGCGGCCCACCGGGCTCGTCACCGGGCCCACCAGGATGCGGGCGCCCGAGTCGGTGAGGACGCGGTGGGCCTCCTCGACGTCTTTGACGGCGATGGTGGCGGCGACCTTGCGGAGGACGTCCAGTTCGGCCGGCGGTCCGCTCATGAGCAGGAAGCAGCCGATCGCGGCAACGGATACACTGCCACGCTCGAAACGCAGGGCCTGCCCGCCCGCGAGCCGCTCGTAGAACGGGACCGAAGCCTCCAGGTCGTCGACGCAGATACGCAGCGTGGCTCCCAGAATCTCCATGCCCACGAGCCTAGTTGGGACCGGCCGGAAACGAGATCGCTTCGGAGGGATCGGACGGGGATCAAACGCTCGGCGCCCACGCGTTTGGATGCCCTGACCAGGGGGACGCGGAAAGTCCCGTACCAGCGACAACCCCAAGGCGCCGGAGAGCAGGCGTCCGGAAGGAAAGTCATGGACACCCGTGAGCTCATCGATCTCGCGCAGCAGCTGCGCGTGGACAGCATCCGCGCCTCCGACGCCGCGGGCTCAGGCCACCCCACGTCCTCGATGTCCGCCGCGGACCTGATGGCGGTCCTGCTGGCCAACCATCTGCGCTACGACTTCGAACGCCCCCGGCATCCCGGCAACGACCGCTTCATCCTCTCCAAGGGGCACGCCTCACCCCTGCTGTACGCGGCGTACAAGGCGGCCGGGGCCGTGGGAGACGGCGAGCTGCTCACCTTCCGCAAGCTGGGCAGCCGGCTCGAAGGACACCCGACGCCGCAGCGGCTGCCCTGGGTGGAGACCGCCACCGGCTCGCTAGGGCAGGGACTGCCCGTCGGGGTCGGCATCGCGCTCGCCGGGAAGCGGCTGGACCATGCGGGATACCGTGTCTGGGTCCTGTGCGGGGACAGCGAACTCGCCGAGGGATCGGTGTGGGAGGCCGCCGAGCACGCCGGATACGAGCACCTCGACAACCTCACCGTGATCGTCGACGTGAACCGTCTGGGCCAGCGCGGACCCACCCGGCACGGGCACGACCTGGACGCCTACGCGCGCCGCTTCCAGGCCTTCGGCTGGCACACCGTGGAGATCGACGGGCATGACGTCGACGCCGTCGACCGCGCGTACGCCGAGGCCGGGTCCACCGGGGGACAGCCGACCGCGATCCTCGCCCGCACCCTCAAGGGCAAGGGTGTCGCGTCCGTCGAGGACCGCGAGGGCCTGCACGGCAAGCCGCTGCCGGACGCCGACGAGGCGATCGCGGAACTCGGCGGAGTCCGCGACCTGCGCGTGCAGGTCCAACAGCCGCCCGCCGCAAGGGTGTTGCACGCCGTCCGGGCGGGCCATATCGACCTGCCGCGCTACGAGACCGGCGACAAGGTCGCCACCCGCGACGCCTACGGACAGGCACTCGCCGCGCTCGGCACCTCCCGCGGCGACATCGTCGCGCTGGACGGCGAGGTGAGCGACTCCACGCGCGCCGAGTACTTCGCCAAGGAACACCCCGAGCGGTTCTTCGAGTGCTACATCGCCGAGCAGCAGCTCGTCGCGACGTCGGTAGGGATGGCGGCGCGCGGCTGGGTGCCGTACGCGTCCACGTTCGCCGCGTTCCTCACCCGGGCGTACGACTTCGTGCGGATGGCCGCGGTCAGCGGTGCCGGCATCAATCTCGTCGGCTCGCACGCGGGTGTCTCCATCGGCCAGGACGGGCCCTCCCAGATGGGCCTGGAGGACCTGGCGATGTTCCGGACGGTGCACGGCTCGACCGTGCTGTACCCGTGCGACGCCAACCAGACGGCGAAGCTGGTCGCCACCATGGCCGACCTGGACGGCGTTCGCTATCTGCGCACCTCGCGCGGAGAGGCGCCCGTCATCTACGGCCCGGCGGAGGAGTTCCCGGTCGGCGGGAGCAAGGTCCTGCGCCGCTCCGACGAGGACCGGCTGACGCTCGTCGCGGCGGGCGTCACCGTCCACGAGGCGCTGGCCGCCGCCGAGTCGCTCGACGCTGAGGGCATTCGGGTGCGGGTGATCGACCTGTACTCGGTCAAGCCCGTCGACCGCCGCACCCTGCGCGAGGCCGCCGAACAGACCGGGTGTCTCCTCACCGTCGAGGACCACCGCGAGGAGGGCGGCCTCGGCGACGCGGTCCTCGACGCCTTCGTCGACGGCCGTCCGGTGCCGCGTCTGGTGCGCCTCGCCGTCCGTACGATGCCGGGCTCGGCGACCCCGGCCGAGCAGCTGCACGCCGCGGGCATCGACGCCGAGTCGATCGCGGCGGCGGCCCGGCTGCTGGTGGAAACGGCTGTCGTGCGCTGAGCGCATTGCGCACAGGCTGCGGCCCGAGGTCCTGAATCAGGACCTCGGGCCGTTGAACCGTTATTTCCGCTTCCGGACCTTCCGGATACTTCTCTCTCCCCGGAAATTTCCCAGGGAATTGGCTTACAGGAATGGGGTCACCACCGATACCAGCGACCCCGGGATCCGGTGGCGCCTGTGCCGCGTACCAGGAAGCCCAGTAGCCACACAGCCAGAACGATCAGAGCGATCCACCAGAGAATCTTCACCGCGAATCCGGCACCGAAGAGAATGAGGGCCAGAAGCAGTACCAGCAGGATGGGAACCATAGTTTTCGACCTCCTGCGTTCCCGGGTTTCCCGAAGACGATGGATTAGACGTCCTTGCGGCAGAGAATTTCTCCGTGCAGTACGGAGAACCAGCCGTCCTCCCGCCGCGCCCACTCGCGCCAGGCATCCGACACGGCCCGCAGCTGCTCCGTGGTCGCATGACCACCCTCCGTGGCGCGCTCCGCGTACGCCGAGGCCAGTGTGCGGTCCGCCCAGAGGCCGCCCCACCACTCCCGCTCGTCCTCGGTGGCGAAGGTCCAGGTGCTCGACGTGACCGTGATGTCCCGGATACCGGCCGTCAGCGCCCAGGATTTGAGACGCCGTCCGGCAGCCGGCTCACCCCCGTTGGCTCGGGCGACGCGCAGATACAGGTCCTGCCAGTCGGTCATGCCCTGCACCTCGGGGTACCAGGTCATCGCCTCGTAGTCCCCGTCGCGCACGGCGATGAACCCGCCCGGCTTGGTCACCCGGTACATCTCGCGCAGCGCCTGGACCGGGTCACCCACGTGCTGGAGCACCTGGTGGGCGTGGACCACGCAGAACGTGTCGTCCGGATAGTCCAGCGCGTGCACGTCCGCGACCGCGAACTCGACGTTCTCCAGGCCGCGTTCGGCAGCCGTGGCACGGGCCGTGTCCAGGATTCCCGGCGCGTGGTCGACGGCCGTGACCTGCCCGTCGGGGACAAGTTCCGCCAGGTCGGCGGTGATCGTCCCAGGACCGCAGCCGATGTCCAGGATCTTCATGTGGGGCTTCAGCGAGTCGAGGAGGTATGCCGCCGAGTTGGCGGCGGTGCGCCAGACGTGCGAACGCAACACGGACTCGTGGTGGCCGTGCGTGTAGACGGCGGTCTCCTGCGACTTCGACATGACCGGTCCCCTTCTCGTCTTCTCGTCGGGTACGGAGCACGGTACGCGCTCATGTCGAATGATGAGACCTGCATCTTGGAATATGGACATGGGGATAGGGGCAAGCCGTGTCAGAGGTGCGGACGGTAGACGGTCAGGGCCTCGGGGATCTTCTGCAGGGTCACCTCGCCCGCCACCTCCGTGACCTCGCCGTCGTACGCGAGGAGGGTGCCGGCCGCGACGCCGTCCACCCGGAGGCGGCGCACGCGTACGGCCGCGTGGGCGGGGGAACGCGTCAGCGGGCCCGCGAGGGCGGCGGCCAGCAGGCGGACGGCGGGGCGGCGGCCGCCGTGCACGACCCGCACGTCCAGGCGTCCGTCCGAGAGGTCGAAGCGGCGTGCGGGGGCCAGACCCATCCGGTGATAGGTGCCGTTGCCGGCGAACAGCAGCCACAACGGGTGGCTGCGTCCGCCGAGTTCGGCCCGTAGCGGATGGCCGTCCGTGCGCAGGACGCGCAGGGCGCCGAGCACCCCGGCCGGCCATCCGCCGATCCGCCGGGACCAGCGCTCCCGCTCCCGCACCAGTTCCGGGTACACGCCCAGGCTGCAGGTGTTGAGGAAGATGCCCTCCGTGCTGCCCGACGAGAACCGGCCCACGTCCACGCGTACGGCGCTGCCCTCCTGAAGGGCGCGGATCAGGTCGCGCGGGCCCTCCACGCCGAGGTCGTGGGCGAAGTGGTTCAGGGTGCCGCCCGGCAGGACCGCGAGAGGGAGGCCGTGGCGCAGGGCGATCCGGGCGGCGGCGTTCACGGTGCCGTCGCCACCGCACACGCCGAGCACCACGGCGCGGGCCGCCGCCTTCTCCAACTCGGCCTCGACATCTGCCGGTTCGCTCTCCACGGTCTCCGCGAGCGGCAGGGCGTCACGCAGGGCGTGTATCAGGTCCGGAGTACCCGAGCCCTTGTTGGCCACCATCACCAGGCCCTCCCCGTCGGCCACTGCGGGCGCGCCCGCGCTCGGCCGGTCGGGCCGGGGGAGCTGGTCGCGGGTCGGCACCAGGGCGCGCACGGCATACGAGGCGCCCACCCCCAGCGCCGCGCCCGCCAGGACGTCACTCGGGAAGTGGACGCCCGTGTAGACGCGGGACACGACGACCGCGGTGGCCAGCGGTGCAACGACCGCCCCCCAGCCCCGGGACTCCAGGGCCACGCCCGCCGCGAAGGCCGCGGCGGAGGCGGCGTGGCCCGACGGGAACGACGTGGTGATCGGCTGCCGCTTGAGCTGCCGGATCAGCGGAACAGGGTCCAGGACCGGCCGGGTGCGGCGTACCGAGCGCTTGCCGACGGTGTTGATCGTCGCCGAGGCGACGGCGAGTGAGGCGAGGCCGCGCGCGGCGGCGGCGCGGGACCTGGGCGTGCGGGCCGCCGCGATCGCCGCGGCGGCGGCGAACCACAGGACGCCGTGGTTCGCGGTGCGGGTCAGCCTCGGCAGGATGTGGTCGGCGCCCGGCCAGTGGCGGGACGCGACCGCCTCGAACAGGCGGTAGTCGGCGTCGAGGAGCCGGTCCCGGAGGATGCGGGGGCTCGGGGGGCGGAGGGTGAGGTCCACGTCTGGGATCGGGGTCATGGGGCTCCGTCTACCCCGGGTCTGGATTTTCGCCCCCTCCGTCCTTACCCGACCCTTGCTTCTTGGGGGCTGCCGCCCCCAGACCCCCGCATCGCGCCGAACGCGCTCGTCCTCGAACGCCGGACGGGCCGAAAAATCTCCAGCCTCGGCCGGGGCAACGAAACGCGTTTGCCCAGCACGGCCCGCCCCCCGGAGAATGCACCCCCATGGGACACCTCGAAGCCGCACACCTTGAGTACTACCTTCCCGACGGGAGGGCGCTGCTCGGCGATGTGTCGTTTCGAGTGGGCGAAGGGGCGGTCGTCGCCCTGGTGGGGCCCAACGGCGCCGGGAAGACGACACTGCTGCGGCTGATCTCGGGGGAGCTGAAACCGCACGGGGGGACCGTCACCGTGGGGGGCGGCCTGGGGGTGATGCGCCAGTTCGTGGGATCCGTACGTGACGAGACGACCGTACGAGAACTGCTCGTGTCGGTGGCGCCGCCGCGGATCCAGCAGGCCGCCAAGGCCGTGGACGCGGCCGAGCACGCGATGATGACCGTCGACGACGAGGCCTCGCAGCTCGGGTACGCGCAGGCGCTGTCCGACTGGGCCGAGGTGCAGGGGTACGAGTCGGAGACCCTCTGGGACATGTGCACGGTGGCCGCGCTCGGCATCCCGTACGAGAAGGCGCAGTGGCGGCAGGTGCGGACGCTCTCCGGCGGTGAGCAGAAGCGGCTCGTGCTCGAAGCCCTGCTGCGCGGCGGCGACGAGGTGCTGCTCCTGGACGAGCCGGACAACTACCTCGACGTCCCCGGCAAGCGCTGGCTGGAGGAGCGGCTCAAGGAGACGCGTAAGACCGTCCTGTTCGTCTCGCACGACCGGGAGCTGCTGGCCCGCGCCGCCGAGAAGATCGTCAGCGTCGAGCCCAGCCCCGCAGGCGCGGACGCCTGGGTGCACGGCGGCGGCTTCGCGACGTACCACGAGGCGCGGCGGGAGCGGTTCGCCCGTTTCGAGGAGCTGCGCAGGCGATGGGACGAGAAGCACGCCCAGTTGAAGAAGCTGGTGCTGAACCTGCGTCAGGCGGCTTCCATCAGCCATGAGTTGGCGTCCCGCTACCAGGCCGCGCAGACCAGGCTGCGGAAGTTCGAGGAGGCCGGGCCGCCCCCGGAGCCGCCGCGCGAGCAGGACATCAGGATGCGGCTGCACGGCGGCCGTACCGGCGTACGGGCCATCACCTGCAAGGGACTTGAGCTCACCGGCCTGATGCACCCGTTCGACCTGGAGGTCTTCTACGGCGAGCGGGTCGCCGTCCTCGGCTCCAACGGCTCGGGCAAGTCGCACTTCCTGCGGCTGCTGGCGGGCGACACCGTCGCGCACACGGGGGAGTGGAAGCTCGGCGCCCGCGTCGTGGCGGGGCACTTCGCGCAGACGCACGCCCACCCGGAGCTGGAGGGCCGGGCGCTGCTCGACATCCTGTGGTCCGAGCACGCCCAGGACCGCGGCGCCGCGATGTCCCGGCTGCGCCGCTACGAACTGACCGCACAGGCCGAGCAGCGCTTCGACAGGCTCTCCGGAGGCCAGCAGGCCCGTTTCCAGATCCTCCTGCTCGAGCTGGCGGGCTCCACCGCGCTGCTTCTCGACGAGCCGACCGACAACCTCGACCTGGACTCCGCGGAGGCCCTCCAGGAGGGTCTGGAGGCGTACGAGGGGACGGTCCTCGCGGTCACCCACGACCGCTGGTTCGCCCGCTCCTTCGACCGCTACCTGGTCTTCGGCTCCGACGGCCGGGTACGGGAGACGCAGGAGCCGGTCTGGGACGAGCGGCGCGTGGAGCGGGCCAGGTAACGCCTGGAATGAGGGGCCCGGTCCCGGAGGACCGGGGCCCCGGATGTTCGTAGAGTGGAGGGAGACGGCGGGATCCACGGCTCCCTCCCGGACGCCGCTCGGGGCAGGCTCGCCGGGCGGGTCTCCGGACCGCGCCGAAGGCCACGACGAGTGGGGTAGCACCATGACCGGAGTCGACCCGGACCGGTTGGACGACCAGCAGCTGATGAAAGAGCTGGAGACGATCCACCGCACGCGCCACGACACGCTGCTGCACGGCTCGAACGACGCGCTGCGGACCCACAACGACCGCATGGCGCAACTGGAGGGCGAGTACCTGCGCCGCCACCCGCGCCGCCCGGTCGCCGCGGGGCGGACTCGTGAGGGAGCCCGCGAGCGGGGCCCTGCCGGGGAATGACCGGAGCAGGGCAACCAGGTTTCCGAGGCCCAGCCTCCCCACTCTTCCTATCGTCCCCACTGTTCCCACCGTCCGCTCTCCCTTTTCACCGGTGAATGGGCCGAGCCGACCTGAGCGGACCCCTTGTGGGACAATGGCCGGGTGTTTGTCCCGCGATTGCGGGGGCAGGCGCAACCTCAGTGCTTCGGACAGGAGGCACGTCCGTGGGAGTGGTCTACCACTCGCCCCGGGTGTGCCCGTCCGGCGTATGGATGTGCTCCCACGGTGACTGTCCACATCAGGCACCTGTAAAGGGAGTTGCGAGGCCATCATGCGAACTCGAGTGAGCGCGAAGCGCCATCCGCACGACGATGCCCCCGACACCGCGGAGTCGTTCCGCATGCTCGCCGCCCTTCCTGCGGGCCGCCGGCGTGACGCGCTCCGCGAGGAGATCGTCGAAGCCTGGCTGCCAATGGCCGAACGGCTCGCGGGGCGGTTCCGCAACCGTGGCGAGAGCTCCGACGACCTGCGTCAGGTCGCGGCGCTCGGCCTGGTCAAGGCCGTCGACCGCTACGACCCCGATCTCGGCAACGCCTTCGAGAGCTACGCCGTGCCGACCATCACCGGCGAGATCAAACGGCACTTCCGCGACCACATGTGGACCCTGCACGTACCGCGCCGCGTCCAGGATCTGCGCAACCGCGTGCGATTCGCGAGCCAGGACCTCTCCGGGTCCATGACGGGCCGCAGGCCCACCGTCGCCGAGATCGCCGAGCGCGCCCAGATGAGCGAGGAGGACGTCCGGACCGGCCTGGAGGCCCTGGAGAGCTTCACCGCGCTCTCTCTCGACGCCGAACTCCCCGGCAGCGAGGACGGCTACTCGCTCAGCGACGCCCTCGGATCGGCCGATCCGGCCCTGGACACCGTCGTCGACCGCGAGGCCGTCAAGCCCGGTCTGCAGGCCCTGCCCGAGCGGGAACGCACCATCCTCTACATGCGGTTCTTCAGCGACATGACCCAGAGCAGCATCGCCGAGGAACTCGGCATCTCCCAGATGCACGTCTCCCGGCTGATCAGCCGCTGCTGCGACCGACTGCGCGAAGAGGTCATGCACGACGCTGTGTAGGGGACCGCGTCCAGGGGATTGAAGGGATTGAAGGGACCAGGAGGACTGGGGGGATTAGTTCAACCGGGCCATCGCCAGCGCGATGTGACGGGACATCATGTCCATCGCCCGCGCCTCGGCCATCGAGAACGCCAGTCGGCCACCACTCCTGAACAGCGTGAGGACTCCCCGCGCGGGTCCGGGCGCGGTCGCCAGGGGCACGCAGAGCAGCGACGTCACATTCGCCCGTACCAGGAAGGGGGCGTCCGAGGCGTCCCGGCCGAAGACGTCCGGGTCCTCGGGACGCACCCGCAACGCCGTGGAACCGCCGCGTGCCGTCTCGACGACCAGAGGGCACGCGGCGGGATCCTGCGCGGCGAGGGCAGCCACCACCTCGGCGTACTCCGGCGGTTCAGGACCGTCAGCCGGCGTCGCGACAGCCGTGCCGGCCGACGGCCCCAAAACAGTCGTACGGGACAGGCGTGCGGCCCCGGTGTCCACCACCACCCAGTCCGCGAACCGCCCGTGCAGTACCCCCGCCGCCCGTTCCGGCACCGCGGAACCTCCTCCGGCGGGCGCGCTCAGCAGGGTCGTGGTCATGGTGTCCACCAGGTCCATCAGCACCGTGTGCCGGGTGGTCTCGGTGAGGTTCGGTGCCGGGCCCGGCGTGCTCGCGCCCGACGGCAACCGGGAATCCGCGGGCTGGAGTACGACGAGGACGGCGGCCCGCGGTTCGCCGCTGGGCCGCAGCGCGGTGAGCGTCGCCCGTACCGGTACCGAGGGCTCCTGCTGGAGGTACACGGTGAGACTGCGGTCGCCCTCGCCGCGCGCCACCGCCGCCGCCTGCGAGCGGAACGCGGCACGGTCCGCGTGCGCCAGGAACCCGGTCAACGGCCGGCCCGTCGCATAGCCGGCCCTGACACCGGTGAAGGAGGCCGCCGCGAAGTTCAGCCTGCGCACCACCGTCTCGCGGTCCACCAGTGCGACGGGCACGGGCACCTGCTGGAAGAGAGCCTTGAGGAGCTGCTGCTCCTGGCGGTCGGTCGAGGCGATGGCGGAAGGGCGCCTGTCCGAGGACAGCCGCTGGAACCTCGGCCACAACTGGTCGGCCACATGGTCCAGTTCGAAGATCGCCGCGTCGAGCACGGTCGGAAGTTCGTCGGCGGGCACGGATCGCGCCGACTTCAACTCCGCGACACGGCGCACGAAATCCGCGAGTTCTTCACCGAATTCTTCCGTCTCCGCCATGCGATGAACGTAGCCCGAGGGGGATGTTCCGGGGACGGCAGGGGGTGGACTCGGCGGCACCAGTTTTCCATGCAGGTGAGCGGGAAGTCGAGAGAAAGTGGAAGGAGTGAATCATGCCGGAATCCGTGCAACTCAGCCGACTGGGAACGGAATCACCCGAGTCCGCCCACCCCGGAAGGAGGCTGTCGGAACTCGTCGAGCAGGCCGCCCGCTGCACCACCGACTGCTGCGGCGCGAGCAGCATGGTGGCCGAAGCCGGCGCGGAACGGCCCGCCGCGGTGACCCACCCCGACCTCGCCGGACTCGTCTCGGTGCAACTGCGCTCCGGAGACGGGCCGATCCCGGCCGCGCTGGAACGCGGTGAGATCGTCGACTCGGCGGACCTGCTCCGTGACGAGCGTTGGCCGGAGTACCGCGCCGTGGCCCTCGACGCGGGCGTCCGTTCCAGCGTCACCATCCCCTTCCACCGCTCCGGGCTGACCGTGACCCTCAGCCTCTACAGCTTCCGGCCCGGAGCCCTGGAAGACGCCCCGCACGGACCCGCCCGCGCGCTCGGCGACCTCGCCGCGAGCTGCCTGGTCCGCGACCGCTCCTACCGCGCCGCGCTCACCGAGCTCGACCAGCTGGGCGCCGCCCTGCGCTCCCGGCCCGTCGTCGACCAGGCCTGCGGCATGGTCATGCACGTGCTGGGCTGCGACGCGGACACCGCCTTCGGGGTGCTGCGCCGGATCTCCCAGGGCACCAACCGCAAACTGTCCGAGGTGGCCGCGGCGGTTGTGGACAAGCGCGGCCGCGGCCTGAAGCGCGAGCTGGTCTCGATGTCCAACTGAGCGATGGCCGGGGAAGAACCGGCAGAGGGGCAACCGGGGGACACAGCGGGGACAGCGGAGGGGCAACCGGGGAGCAATCGAGGGACTCCCCGAACGGCAACCGAAGGCCCCGCACCGTCACCCACCCGGCGGTGCGGGTAGCGCGAATGGTGCCCGGCGGCGGGCGCCCGCCGCCCCGGCGGGCTGTGATGGGCCCCGGGGGCACGACGGCCGTGCCCCTTCAGCGCCCCCGCCGAAGGAGCCCAGCCCATGCGCCGTACCGCCCGTGTCCTGTCCGCCACCGCCCTGGCCGGTGCCGCTCTGGGGGCCGCCGCCTCGGCCGCGTACGCGGACCCGGCCGCGGAGGTCACCCCAGGCTCCGTCGAGCCCGGCGGCACCGTCACCATCTCCGTCACCTGCGACGCGATCAGCGGCGCTCCGCCCGATTACCTCGAAGCCACCTCGCAGGGCTTCGAGGAGGGCAAGGTCCAGCTGCGCAGGGTCACCGGCAACGACGAGACCGTGTCGGGCGCCGCGTACAGCGGTACGGCCCGCATCTCGCCCGACGGAAACAGTGGAGACGGCGGGAGCGACGGCAGCAGCGGCGGTGGCGGGAGCGACGGCAGCGGCAGCGGTGGCAGCGGTGGTGGTGGCGGAGGTGGTGGTGGCGAGACCTACGACGGCGGTGGCAACGACGCCGTGAACCGCCCCGAGTCCGAGTGGGGCGTCGACGGCGCGTGCCCCGGGGCATCCGGCGGCCGCGAGAAACAGTGGACCGCCTCGTACACCGTGGCCCGAGGCAACGCCACCGGCGGCGGCACGGTGGAGCGCCCCGCCCAGGTCCAGCGCGGCGTCCAAGCCGGTGCGGGCGGCGCCTTCACCGACTCCCTCCCGGCCCTGATCACCGGCGGCGTCCTGATCACCGGCGCGCTGGGCGCGGCCGTATACCGCCTGCGGAGCAAGGACGCGTCGGCTGACAGCTGACAGCCGACAGCCGACGGGTGATCCGATCACCGACGACGGCCCCTGGGGCCACAGACCTGAGCACGACCCGGCACTGCACTGCACCACGGAATGCGCGGAATGCGCGGAGGCATCTATGCGGCGGACGGATCCGGAAGGGCACGGGCCCGTGCGATACGGGCCGCCGCTTCCCGATCAGGGTCTGCCCGTGCTGCCGGAACTGCGTGCCGTGCTCGCCGCCGCCGCGGACCGGCCCGACACCGAGCCCTCGGGCGGCGGACCGGAGCTCCTGGACGCGGCCTGCGGCTACTGGGCCCGGCGTGGACTGCCCACCGCACCCGACAGGGTGGCCGCCGCACCCGGCGCCCCCGCGCTGCTCCTCGCGCTGACCGGCGCGCTCGGCGGTGACGTCCTGCTGCCGAGGCCGTGTGCCGCGTGGTGGGCGCCGCAGGCCCGCCTGTTGGGGAGATCCGTGTTCCATGTGGCGACGCCCGCGGAGTGCGGCGGTGTGCCGGATCCGTACGCCCTCCTGGAGACCGTACGCAGAGTGCGCGTCGAAGGCGGCGACCCGCGGCTGCTCGTTCTCTCCGTCGCGGACGACCCCACCGGCACCGTCGTGCCTCCCGACGTGGTCCACGAGACCGTCGAGGCCGCGGCGGGCGAGGGGCTGCACATCGTCAGCGACGAGACCTGGCGCGACACCCTGCACCAGCCGCAGGACACCGTGCTGCTCAGCCCCGCCGAGATGCTCCCCGGCGAGGTCACCGTCCTCATGGACCTCGCCGGCCCCTTCCTGCCGCAGGGCTGGCCCGTCGCCGTCGCTCGCTTCGCCGACAACGCCTCCGGTGTCCGGCTGCGCGCCCGCGTCCTCGACGTACTCACCGTGCTCGGTGCCCGGGTCGCCGAACCCGTCGCCGCGGCCGCCGCGTACGCGCTCGGCGAGCCCGAAGCGATCACCGCGCGGCTCACGGCCTCCGTACGCCTCCACGCGCGTGTGGCCGCCGCCGCACATCAGGCGGTGGTCGGCTCGGGCGCCCTCGCACGGCTCCCACGGGCCGGCAGACACCTGTACGTGGATCTCGGACCGCTGCGTTCCGCGCTCGGCGCGCACGGTGTGGGCGACGCACAGGATCTGGAGGATTTCCTCACCGCCCGGCTCGGCCTGCCCACGCCGGGCGGCCACCGGTTCGGCGACGAACTCGCGGCGCTCCGGGTGCGGCTGGCCACCGCGCCGCTGCTCGGGACGACGGACGCGGAGCGGGTGGCATGCCTCACGTCACCCTCGCCGCTGGAACCGCCGCATGTGCAACACGCGTTGACCTTGTTGGAGTCGGCCTTCGACGATCTCCGAGATGACGCTCAGCGATGGGAGCCTCCTCGATGACGCAGCAGTCCGAGTCGACCACGAGCAGCTCTACGACATCCACGACCACGCGGGACGCGGATGATCCGGCGTCCTCCCCGGCGTCCTCCCCGGCCTCGGTGCAGCCCGAGGGCGCCATGTCTCCTCCGTCTCCTCTGACGGCACTGTCCCCACTGTCCCCACTGTCCCCACTGTCCCCACTGTCCCCACTGTCCCCACTATCCCCACTATCTCCTCCCGGTCCGCTCGCCGAGCCCCGTCCGCTCGGCGAGCGGCGTGTCTGGCCGCGGTCCTTCGTGGACCGGCTGACGGCGCCGCTGCCGGGGCTGCGCGCCCTCGCGCGGTTCGCTCGCGAGGGCGCGCTGCGGCCGCGCACCGACGGGCTGGCCGACATCCCGGCGCTGCCGTTCGAGCCGGGGCCGCTGCCGCGGGTGGGCGCGCACACCGTCGCCGTCGCCTGGGCGGGGCACGCGAGTTGGGTGATCCGCGTCGGCGGGCTCACCGTCCTCACCGACCCGGTCTGGTCCCGCAAGATCCTCGGTACACCGGCCCGGATCACGCCCGTCGGCGTGGCCTGGAGCGCGCTGCCGCGCGTCGACGCGGTGGTCATCAGCCACAACCACTACGACCACCTGGACGCGCCGACCCTGCGCCGACTCCCGCGCGACACACCGGTGTTCGTACCGGCCGGGCTCGCGCGCTGGTTCAGGCGCCGCCGGTTCACCAGGGTCACCGAGCTCGACTGGTGGGAGGCGGCCGAACTGGATGGTGTCCGCTTCGACTTCGTCCCCGCCCACCACTGGTCCAAGCGCAGCCTCACCGACACCTGTCGCACGCTCTGGGGCGGCTGGGTCCTCACCGCGCCCGACGGGCAGCGCGTGTACTTCGCGGGCGACACGGGATACGGCCACTGGTTCGCCCACATCGGCCGCCGCTATCCGGGCATCGACCTCGCGCTGCTCCCCATCGGGGCGTACGACCCCCGGTGGTGGCTGAGTGATGTGCACTGTGACCCGGAGGAGGCGGTCCGCGCCGCCGTCGATCTCGGCGCCCCGCGCATGGCTCCCATGCACTGGGGCACCTTCGTGCTCTCCGCCGAGCCGGTCCTCGAACCGCTGACGCGGGTTCGGGCGGCCTGGGAGAGGGCGGGGCTGGACCGGGAGGATCTGTGGGACCTGCCGGTGGGGGGTTCCCGGGTTCTGGGGTGATTGCGGTTGCTGGGCGACCGCGGGTCGTTCCGGGTTGCCCGGCGGCGCCGCAGGACCACAGGGCCTATCGGGGCGCGGGTCGGCGCACCCGGCGCCACACGCCCGGCAGCAGGCTGATCGTCACCGTCAGGACCACCGCCGCCACGACGCCCTCCCAGGGCTCGTCGAAGAGGGAGCCGCCCGCGACGCCGATGAGTTGGTAGGTCGCCGCCCAGGCCAGACAGGCGGGAATGTCGCCGCGGGCGAAGGTGCGCAGAGGCATCTTCGCCAGCAGACAGGCGAGCATCACCGGGATGCGGCCGGCCGGGACGAGGCGGGAGAGGACCAGTACGGCGATGCCGTGGTCGCCCAGTTTCTCCTGGGCCTGGGCGAGGCGGTCCTCGGGGGCGCGGGCGCGGAGCGCCTCCAGCCAGCGTGAACCGTTCTTGGAGCCCATCCCACGCTGCCCCAGCCAGTACAGCGCGACATCACCGAGGAACGCAGCGAGCGCCGCGACCCCGAAGACCAGCAGCATCGCGAACGGCGCCGTCTGGTGAAAGGCCACCACGGCCGCCGAACTGACCAGCGCACCCGTCGGCACCACCGGCACCAGCGCGCCGAGCAGCACCAGCACGAAGAGCGTGGGATACCCGATCGCCTGCTGCGCGGTCTCCGGTGCCGTGGTCGAGGCCGCGGCCAGGAGACTCACCGGACCACCTCCGGACGCGCACGCAGAGTCTCGGCCTCTGAGGTGGCAGGCGCGGATATGACCACCCCTTCGCGCCCCCCGGGTGTGCGTTCGCGCCCGGGGTCGCGGCGGTCGGAGACCGTCACCTCGCGACCTCCGGCCGTACGCTCTCGCCGTGGCCGAGCAGGTGCACGGCGACCTGGGGCGCGCGTTCGGCGGCGAGGCGCACGAACTCCTCGCCCGGCGCGTGGAATTCATGGGGGCGCACGGCGTCCAATCCGATCGGCCAGTACGTGCCGTAGTGCACCGGCACAGCGCTGCGTGGCATCAGTCGGGCGAGCGCCTCGGCCGCGCGCCCCGCGTCCAGATGTTCTTCCCCGAGATGCGGCCCCCATCCGCCGACCGGCAACAGCGCCACGTCGACCGGTCCGACCTCCTCGGCCATCGACTCGAACAGTCCGGTGTCCCCGGCGAAATACGTACGTGCCTCGCCCTCGACCACGAACCCCAGGGCGGACACCCGGTGCGGACCGAGCGGCAGCCGCCGCCCGTCATGGCGCGCCGACACGGTACGTACGACCAGGTCACCGATGTCCGTCCGGTCGCCGGGCGCCACCTCGGTGAGCAGCAGATGGTCCAGCCGGCGCAGCGCCGGCACCGCGCGCGGCGCACCCCGGGGCACGAGTACGCGCGTGCCGGGCGCGAGCCGCGCCAACGAAGGCAGATGCAGATGGTCGGAGTGCAGATGCGAGACGAGCACCACGTCGGCCACCGCGGCCGACGGCGGGGGCGGCGCCCCGCGCCTGCGCCTGAGGTGTGCGAGCCGGCGCGCGAAGAGCGGGTCCGTGAGCACACGCGTGCCGGAGTCCTCCAGCGTGCAGGTGGCGTGCCCCCACCAGGTGATCTCCACCGGCACTTCATTGCCTCCTTCGCGCGACTCCCCCCGAGCCTACGGGCAGGAGTAGGGTCTGCGACGAAACCCGGAGGTGAGGGGGGACGCCATGGGAGAAGCGCGCGGTGCCGCCGGCACGCACGCCCTCAGGTGCCCGCCCGGCCAGGCGGGGCCCCTGTCGCTGCGCGTGACGGCGATCGCGAGCCTGACGCCCCTGGAGGAACTGGACGCGGACCCGTTCCTGGTGGACTCCCGCAGCCAGCACGCGATGTGCGCCCGCTGGGCCGCCGAACACGGCTACGTCGTCACGCGCGAGTTACTCGTACGGGGTCTGCGCCCCGACCACCGCACCCTGTGGGCCGACGTCGAGGCGGGCCTCGTCGACCTGTTCGTCGCGCCCAGCCACCGCGTCCTGGAGCGCGCCCTCGCCTCGGTCGACGAGTTCACCGCCGAGTGCTTACGCCGCGGTGTGCGGGTCGAGACCGTCGGCAGCGCGGAACCCTCGTACGACGCCCAGATGAAGGCCCGGGTCCACCGCCGTCTGTCGATGCCGACGGCGGGGTATGACGGTCGCTGAACGACAGAGCCTGATGGGCGACAGGGCTTGCTGCGCCGCTGACCTGCGATCCATTCCGTGACCTGGTGACGATCGGCCGTGTCAGTCCGTTGTGACAGGGTGGAAGCAGGCCTCGCGGACCGGGCGGGCCGGGACGTGAGGTGGGCAGGACGTGGGCGGCGGGGCTTGGCGGCGGGTACTCGGCGGGGTGTGGCGGAGTACCGCGGTGTGGGCCGTGTCCACGGTCACGATGCTTGTTCTCGCCGGTGTGCTGCCCGATTTCCAGCTGGAGACGGACGCCGGAGACAGCGCCACCCGGATAGCTGTCACTGCGGGGGTCGGCGCAGGCGTCTTCGGCCTGCTGTCCTCCTTGGCGTGGCCCCTGTTCGTCAGGGCGCTGCTGCTGGTGCCCGCGCTCGTCCTGGGGCTGCTCGTCTTCTTCCTCAACGGGTCCCTGCTGCTGATCGCCCTGCGGATCAATCCCTCCGGGCGGGGCGAGGCCGCACCGGAGACCGCCGTGGTCGTCGCCGCGGTGATGTCCGCCGTCGCCTCGGCCACCGGTGGTGCCCTTGCCGTACGGGACGACGACGCCTACCGGCGCAGGCTGTACCGGCTCGCCGACCGGCGTCGCAGGCGGGCCGACGGGCAGGCCGGTCCCTCGACCCCCGCCGCCCTCTTCCTCCAGCTCGACGGAGTCGGTCACGACGTACTGCGGGAAGCCGTCGGCAAGGGACTCATGCCGACCGTGGCGCAGTGGCTGGGCAGCAGCGGCACGAGGGCCCGCCCCACCCACCGGCTCACCCACTGGCGCACCGACTGGTCCAGTCAGACCGGTGCCAGCCAGCTCGGCATCCTGCACGGCAGCAACCACGACGTCCCGGCCTTCCGGTGGTACGAGAAGGACAGCCAGGAGGTCATGGTCTGCAACCGGCCCAGCAGCGCCGCCGAACTCCAGCGCCGGGCCGTCGAGCACACCGGCGACGGGGGACTGCTCACCGTCGACGGCGCCAGCCGCGGCAATCTCTTCAGCGGCGGCGCCGACCAACTGGCCCTCGTGCTGTCGATGGCCGCGCGGAGGGGGAAGGAGAACCGCTCCCGGTCCGGCTACTTCGCGTACTTCAGCGACCCCGCCAACGCCGTCCGCACCGCCATGTCCTTCGTCGCCGAGGTGTTCCGGGAGATCGGCCAGGCCACCCGGTGCCGCGCCAGGAAGCAGCGTCCGCGCGTCAACCGCGGCGGGCTGTACCCCTTCATCCGCGCCTTCGCGACCGTCGTCGAGCGGGACGTCGTCGTCGCCGCGGTGATCGGCGACATGCTCGCCGGACGCAACTCGGTCTACGCCGACCTGGTGGGGTACGACGAGGTGGCGCACCACTCCGGGCCGCGCAGCCGCGACGCGGAGAAGGTCCTGGCGCGCCTCGACCGCTCGCTCGCGCTGATCGCGAAGGTCGCCGAGCACGCCCCGCGGCCGTACCGGATCGTGCTGCTCTCCGACCACGGCCAGAGTCCGGGGGAGACCTTCCTGACCCGCTACGGGCTCACCCTCGGCAATCTGGTGCGCGCCGGCTGCGGGCTGCCCGTGCCGCGCAAGGCACGGCGCACCCACAGCGGCGCCGAGGCGCGGGCGGCGGTGCGGGCCGCGCTGCGCAGGCCCGTCGAGGAGGGCGGCGAACAGCACCGGCCCTCGCGCCGCTCCGAGCCCATCGTGCTGGCCTCCGGCAACCTCGGGCTGGTCTCCTTCCCCGACGTGCCGCACCGGATGAGCCGGGAGGAGATCGACCGGCGCCATCCCGCGCTGCTGTCCACGCTCGCCAACCATCCCGGCGTCGGCTTCGTCCTCGTACGCAGCGAGGAGTACGGCGGCCTCGTCCTCGGTGCGCACGGAGCGGAGGTCCCGGTGGACGAACTCGACGACGAACACCCGGGCCCGCTGGCCGACTTCGGCCCCGGCGCCGCCGGGGCCGTACGAAGGACCCACTCCTTCCCGCACGTCGCCGACATCATGGTCAACTCCTGGTACGACCCGGGGGAGGGCGAAGTCCTCGCCTTCGAGGAGCAGATCGGCTCGCACGGCGGACTCGGCGGCGCCCAGGGCCGGCCCTTCCTGCTGTCGCCGGTCGCGCTCTCCCTGCCGGTCGCGGGCGACACCGAACTGGTCGGCGCGGAGCAGGTGCACCACGTACTGCGGCGGTGGCTGCGCGAGTGCGACGGGCCCCAGATACCGCTGGGGGTACGGCCGGACGAGCGCGCCGCGTAGTCACGCGCCTGGGAGGGGCGCCGGAAAATGGGCTGCGGTGAGCGGTTCCCGCGCACACACTGGCCGCACCGGACACCGCACACCTGCGCGTCCTACCCGAACGCCCCTGGAGTCTCTGCGTGCAGGCAGCCGTCACCGTCACCCCCGCCCGTATACCGGAGCTGCTGCTCGGTCTCGCGACCGTTCGGCCGGTCTTCCTCTGGGGCGCCCCCGGCATCGGAAAGTCCTCCCTGGTAAGGGAGTTCGCCGAGTCGCTGGGACTGGAGTGCGTGAGCCTGCTCGGCACCCAGCTCGCGCCCGAGGACCTCATCGGGGTCCCGCAGATCCGCGACGGGCGCTCGGTGTTCTGCCCGCCGGAGGCGATCGCCCGCGACGAGCCGTACTGCCTGTTCCTGGACGAGCTGAACGCGGCGACGCCGGACGTCCAGAAGGCGTTCTACTCGCTGATCCTGGACCGCCGTATCGGCAACTACGAACTGCCGAAGGGTTCGATCGTGATCGGCGCGGGCAACCGCGCCACGGACAACGCCCTCGCGCGTCCCATCTCCGCCGCGCTGATCAACCGCCTGGCCCATGTGCATCTGGAGGCGTCCTCGAAGGACTGGCTCGTGTGGGCCGCCACCAACGACATCCACCCGTGGATCCTGGACCACCTCACCGACCGCCCCGACCACCTGTGGTCCAAGCCGCCCAAGACGGAGGAGCCCTTCTCCACGCCCCGCTCCTGGCACATGCTGTCCGACGCCCTGCGCTCCTTCGGCCCGGACCTCGACGAGGACACCCTGAAGGTGATCGCGCACGGCACACTGACGCCCGCCCACGCGGTCGCCTTCTGCGGCTACGTCAAGATCGTGCGCAGCCGGTTCGGTATCGAGGCCATCATCAAGGGCGAAGCCCGCTGGCCCAGCCGTATCGAGGACCGCGACCTGCTCTACTACCTCGCCGAGTCCTTCCGCGGCCGCCTCGTCAAGGAGCTGCCCGCCAGCAAGGAGCACGTCTCGGAGCACGGGAGGCAGACCGCGTTCCGCGCCAAGTCGCTGCTCGTACAGCTTGCCGAGATCTCCGTCGAGGTCGCCCAGAGCGTCATCGCGGCCGACGTCGACGGCAACCCCGTACTGCCCGCGTGGTTCCTGGTGGAGGCGGCCCGCGACATGCCGCGCCTGGTGGAGGCGCGGCGGTGAGCCGCAAGCGCAAGCAGAGCGACAAGGAGAGGCCGGATCCGGCCGCCGAGGCCTTCGCGGAGGGCATGCGGCTGGTGCGGGCCAACCGCGCGCTGGCCGCCATCGGGTTCAGCACCTGCCGTCAGAAGGACTGCCCGGCGAACCCCCGCGACGGCCTCGTCCGCGTCGATTCCAGCGGTGTGCTGCACGTGCACCCCACCCGCCGCGCCGACCCGGCCGAATGGGCCTGGGCCGCCGCGCACGCCATCATCCACCTCGGCTTCGGCCATGTCCCGGCGGCGACCGGCGACCGGGTACAGCCCGACCGCTTCGACCTCGCCGCCCGCTGCGCCGTCGTCAACCGCTTCCTGCTCGGCTTCCCGGTGGGCCTGACCCCCGAGGATCTGCCGGGCTCCTACACCGACGGCGACGAGGAGCAGCTCGCCGCGCGCTGGCGCCGCGAAGGGATTCCGGCGGCGTACGAGCGCTGCGGTACGGCGGGAGGCGAGCCGGACCAGCTCCTGGTGCCCTGGCATTCCTGGAGCGGCGGCACCGCGCCCGACTGGCAGCTCGCCTTCGCACACGCGCTGACCCGGACCATGGCCGCGGCGATGGACATGGCGGGCGGCCGCCGCGCCTCCATGCGGGGCGGACCCACCCACTTGCAGCCCTGGGAGAAGGCGCTGAGCTGGTTCGTGTCCTCCTACCCCCTCCTGGGCGGCATCGCGGCCGGCATCACCGTCGTCGCCGACGCCGAACTCGCCCGCGCCCACGGCATTTCCATCGCCGCGGTGAACGCTGAGGCGGCCGAGATCTACATCAACCCGCTGCGTGAGTTCGACGACGAGGAATGGCGGTTCGTCCTCGCCCACGAGATGCTGCACGCCGCCCTGCGCCACAGCGACCGCTGCGGCACCCGCGACCCGTATCTCTTCAACATCGCCGCGGACTACGTCATCAACGGCTGGCTGTGCGACATGCACGTCGGCGCGATGCCCGAAGGGCTGCTGTACGACGTGGAGTTGAGGGATCTGTCGGCGGAGGAGGTGTACGACCGGATCGCGACGGACCTGCGCCGGATGCGCCGCCTGTCCACGCTGCGCGGCAAGGGGGTCGGCGACATGCTCGGCGGCCCGCTCGGCTCACCCCGCGACTACGTCGACCTCGACGAGTTCTACCGCCGGGGCCTCGGCCAGGGTCTTGACCTGCACCAGCGGCAGGAGCGCGGGTTCCTGCCCGGCGGCCTGGTCGAGGAGATCAGGGCGCTCAGCCATCCGCCGCTGGCCTGGGACGCCCAACTGGCCCACTGGTTCGACGAGTTCGTGCCGCGCCCCGAGCCCCTGCGGACGTACGCGCGTCCCTCCCGCCGCCAGGCGGCGACCCCCGACATCCCGCGCGCGGGCCGCTACTTCCCGCCCGAGGAGATCGCCCGCTGCACCTTCGGCGTGGTCCTCGACACCTCCGCCTCCATGGACCGCACGCTGCTCGGCAAGGCGCTGGGCGCCATCGCCTCGTACGCCGAGGCCCGTGACGTACCGGCCGCACGCGTCGTCTTCTGCGACGCCGCCCCGCACGACGCCGGCTATCTGCCGGTGACGGAGATCGCCGGGCGGGTCCGGGTGCGCGGGCGCGGCGGTACGGTCCTCCAGCCGGGCATCGATCTGCTGCACCGCGCGGACGACTTCCCGCCAGGCGCGCCCATGCTGGTGATCACGGACGGCTGGTGCGACGTCCTGCGGGTGCGGCGCGAGCACGCGTACCTGATTCCGCAGGGCGCGCGGCTGCCGTTCACCGCGCGGGGGCCGGTGTTCCGGGTGAGTTGAGCGGGCGTGGCCCCATCGGCTGGGTGGTCAGGGCGCAGGTGTGATCGGATGGGGCATACGGAACCCCGGTAACGGGATCACACCCGAAAGGACTCATCGTGGCAACCACGCGCTCTGCACACACCGTCTGGGAAGGCAACCTGCTCGAGGGCAACGGCGTCGTCACCTTCGACTCCTCCGGCGCCATCGACGAGCAGCCCGTGACGTGGGCGTCGCGCTCCCAGGACGCGAACGGCAAGACCAGCCCCGAGGAGCTGATCGCGGCCGCCCACTCCAGCTGCTTCTCCATGGCGTTCTCACACGCCCTCGCGGGGGCCGGTACCCCGCCCACCAAGCTCGTCACCTCCGCCGACGTCAGCTTCCAGCCGGGTGAGGGCATCACCGGCATCCACCTCACCGTCGAGGGCACGGTGCCGGGCATCGAAGAGGACGCCTTCGTCGCCGCGGCCGAGGACGCCAAGAAGAACTGCCCGGTCAGCCAGGCGCTCACCGGCACGACGATCACCCTGTCGGCGAAGCTCGCCTGACAGCCCCGTAGGCAGTACGGCGCCGCGGTTCCCCACGAGGGGCCGCGGCGCTGTCATGTCCGGACCCCGCCCGGGTGCACCCGCCCCATTGACAGATACGCACTCAAGTTTTGTGCTGGGGGCGGGCAGAGCCGGGCAGACGCGGGTGGAAGGGGACGGACATGGCACGTGCGGTCGGGATCGATCTCGGTACGACGAACTCCGTGGTCGCTGTTCTGGAGGGCGGCGACCCCACGGTCGTGGCCAACGCGGAGGGCGCGCGCACCACGCCCTCCGTGGTGGCCTTCGCCAAGAACGGCGAGGTGCTCGTCGGGGAGGTCGCCAAGCGGCAGGCCGTGACGAACGTGGAGCGCACCGCGCGTTCCGCCAAGCGTCACATGGGCGATTCGAGCTGGCGTTTTCCGGAGACGGGCGCCATCGACGGCACCCGGTACCGCGCGCAGGAGCTGGCCGCGCGCGTGCTCCAGAAGCTGAAGCGGGACGCCGAGGCGTATCTCGGCGAGGACGTCAAGGACGCCGTGATCACGGTGCCCGCCTACTTCGACGACGCGCAGCGCCAGGCCACCAAGGAGGCGGGCGAGATCGCGGGGCTCAAGGTCCTGCGGATCATCAACGAGCCGACGGCCGCCGCGTTGGCGTACGGACTCGACCGCGGCGAGGAGCAGACCGTTCTCGTCTTCGACCTGGGCGGCGGGACCTTCGACGTCTCGCTCCTGGAGATCGGCGACGGTGTGATCGAGGTCAAGGCCACCAACGGTGACACCCAACTCGGCGGCGACGACTGGGACCAGCGGGTCGTCGAGCATCTCGCCCAGCGGTTCAAGGCCTCGCACGGCATCGACCTCGGACACGACAAGATGGCGCTGCAACGGCTGCGCGAGGGCGCCGAGAAGGCCAAGATCGAGCTGTCCAGCGCCTCCGAGACCACCGTTAACCTGCCCTACATCACCGCCACCGCCGAGGGCCCGCTGCACCTCGACGAGAAGCTGACGCGTGCTCAGTTCCAGGAGCTGACAGCCGACTTGCTCGACCGCTGCAAGAACCCCTTCCACCAGGCGGTCAAGGACGCGGGCGTGAAGCTGTCCGTGGTCGACCGGGTCATCCTGGTCGGCGGCTCGACCCGGATGCCCGCCGTCACCGACCTGGTGAAGGAACTCACCGGCAAGGACCCGCACAAGGGCGTCAACCCGGACGAGGTCGTCGCCGTGGGCGCCGCGCTTCAGGCGGGTGTCATCCGCGGTGACGTCAAGGACGTCCTGCTGCTCGACGTCACCCCGCTGTCCCTGGGGATCGAGACCAAGGGCGGCATCATGACCAAGCTCATCGAGCGCAACACCACGATCCCGACCCGGCGTTCGGAGATCTTCACGACCGCCGTGGACAACCAGCCGTCGGTCGGTATCCAGGTCTACCAGGGCGAGCGCGAGATCGCCGCGTACAACAAGAAGCTCGGCGTCTTCGACCTCACCGGGCTGCCGCCCGCGCCGCGCGGGGTGCCGCAGATCGAGGTCGCCTTCGACATCGACGCCAACGGGATCATGCACGTCTCCGCGAAGGACCTCGCCACGGAACGCGAGCAGAAGATGACCGTCACCGGCGGCTCCGCGCTTCCCAAGGACGACATCGACCGCATGATGCGCGAGGCCGAGGAGTACGCCGACGAGGACCGACAGCGCCGTGAGGCCGCCGAGACCCGCAACCAGGCCGAGCAACTCGTCTACCAGACCGAGAAGTTCCTCCGGGAGAACGAGGAACGCGTCCCGTCCGAGACGAAGCCGGAGGTCGAGTCGGCCATCTCGGAGCTGAAGGCACTCCTGGAGGAGCCCGCCGACACGAGCGCGCTGCGGGCCGCCGTAGAGAAGCTCGCCACGGTGAGCCAGCGGATGGGGCAGGCGATGTATGCGCAGGCCCAGCAGGCGCCGCCGCAGACACCCCCGCAGGACGAGCCGGCCGCCGAACACACCCCGAGCGAGGAGGAGGGCGTGATGGACGCGGAGATCGTGGACGAGGAGCGGGAAAGGGATGGAGATACGGACAGGGGCAGGGACGCGGGGGGCGGTGCCGTCTAGAGGACGTGCATGGCGTCGCGAGGCAGACGGGAGTTTGACGACAGGGCCTAGTACGCCTGTGCTGCGCGTTGCCCAGTGTTCGGCCGCCCGTCACCCGGTATCCCTAACGTGCGGGTCATGAAGAGACTTTCGATCACGGTCAGTGCAGTCGCGCTGACCGTCGGACTCGCGTCGCCCGCCATGGCCGACCGCGACTCCGAGGACTCCGGCCGGGCCACGGCTGGTTTCGCTCGGACCGCAGCCGCCTTCGGCCAGGCCACGTTGACCGGTTTCGCCTCGCTTCCGGCCCAGACGTTCGTCCCGGACAGCGAGCCGTCCGGCTCGGCCATCGGGGCGGGTCCGTTCAACGGCATCACCGGGCCGTTCGCCGACCAGCCCGTCCAGGGCTTCAGCGGCGCCGTCAACCGCCACGACGGCAGTTACGACGTGCTGTCCGACAACGGATACGGCAACAAGGCCAACAGCGCCGACTTCCTGCTGCGCGTCCACCGCGTCGAGCCGGACACGAAGACCGGCAAGGTCGAGGTCCTGGGCGGCTTCAACCTCAGCGACCCGTTCCACAAGGTGCCGTTCCCGCTCACCCGGACCGACCGGGTGCTGACCGGCGCCGACTTCGACGTCGAGTCCATCGTGCGGGCGTACGACGGCTCGTACTGGCTGGGCGACGAGTTCGGCCCGTTCCTGCTGCACTTCTCCTCCACCGGCAAGCTTCTCGAAGCCCCGATCTCGCTCGACGGAGTGCAGGCGCCGGAGAACCCGTATCTGAACGGCGCCCAGCCGACCACCGCCAGCAGCAAGGGTTTCGAGGGCATGGTCCGCGCGGTCGACGGCCGTCACCTGTACCCGCTCCTCGAAGGCACGGTCAACGGTGACACCCCCGGAGACCTGCGCTTCAGCGAGTTCGACCTGAAGAGCCGGGACTACACCGGGAAGCGTTTCACCTACCGCCTGGAGTCGCCCTCCAACGCCATCGGTGACGCCATCGCCGTCGACAGGAACCGCTTCCTGGTCATCGAGCGTGACGGCGGCCAGGGCGCCGACGCCACGTTCAAGCGGATCTACCTCGCCGACACCCGCGACCGCAACGGCGACGGGGTCATGGACAAGACCCTCGTGGCCGACCTGATGAACATCGCGAACCCGAAGGGCCTCGGCGGCTTCGGCGAGACCTTCACCTTCCCGTTCACCACGATCGAGGACGTGGTCCTCCTGGACAACCGGACGCTGGCGGTCCTGAACGACAACAACTTCCCGTTCTCCTCCGGCCGTACGCCCGGTAAGGCCGACAACAACGAGTTCATCACCATCAAGCTCACCGAGAGCCTGAAGGCGGACAAGCGCGCCCTCAAGTAGCGGGGCACGGGCCAGGATCGGCCGCACTACATGTGCACCGCCTGGCTCTCGGCCTGCTGCGTGGGCACCCCGCGCCGGTAGAGCGCCAGCGTCACGACGAACCCGATCGCGAAGAACCCTGCCGACCACCAGTACGCCGTCGAGTAGCTCTCCATCGAGGCCTGCGCCTGCACCTGTGCCGTGGGCTGTTTGCCGACGAGGTAGTTCGTCGCGGCGCTCGTGGCGAGGGTGTTGAGCAGGGCCGTGCCGATCGAACCGCCCACCTGCTGGCTGGTGTTGACCATCGCGGAGGCCACGCCCGCATCGCGCGCGGCGACGCCGGATGTGGCCAGGTTCATCGCCGTGGCGAAGATCATGCCGAGGCCGAGACCGGCCATCAGGAGCGGCGGCAGCACGTGCTGGGCGTAGTTGCTGCCGAGACCGAGCGCGGTCAGCCAGGCCATCCCGGCCGAGGCGAGGGCCATGCCGAGCGGCACGATCGGTTTCGGCCCGAGCTTCGGCACCAGGTAGTTGGTCGTGACCACGGACATGACCACCATCACGGCGACCATGGGAAGGAACGCCAGCCCTGTCTTGATCGGCGAGTAGTCCAGGATCTCCTGGAGGTAGTACGTCAGGAACAGGAAGACGCCGAACATGCCGGCACCGGCGATGAACATCGCGAGGTACGACGCCCCGCGGTTGCGGTCCAGGACCACGCGCAGCGGCAGCAGGGGGTGTTCGGCCCGCGTCTCCCACCAGGCGAATCCGACCAGGAGGACCCCACCGACGACGAGGAAGCCCCATGTCTTCACGTCGCTCCACGAGGACGTCTCCGCGTTCGAGAACCCGTAGACGATGCAGAACAACCCGGCCGACACCAGGAGCGTGCCCGGCACATCCAGCTTCGGCCGGTCCGCGGGCTTTCCGGCGTGCAGGAGCCGTGCCCCGCCGATCATGGCCACTGCGGCGAAGAAGACGTTCACGTACAGGCACCAGCGCCAGTCCAGATACTCGGTGAGTACGCCGCCGAGCAGCAGCCCCACCGCGCCGCCCGCGCCCGCGATCGCACCGTAGATCCCGAACGCCTTGGCGCGCTCGCGCGGATCCGTGAACGTCGTCGTGAGGAGCGAGAGCGCGGCCGGCGCGAGCAACGCGCCGAACAGCCCCTGTAGGGCACGGGCCCCCACCAGCATCCCGAAACTGGTCGCGGTACCGCCGAGCGCGGAGGCCAGGGCGAAGCCCGCGAGCCCGGCGAGGAACACGGCCTTGCGGCCCACCAGGTCCGCGATGCGACCGCCGAGCAGCAGCAGGCTGCCGAAGGCGAGCGCGTACGCGGTGACGACCCACTGCCGGTTGCCGTTGGTGAATCCCAGGTCCTTCTGCGCGGACGGCAGAGCGATGTTCACGATCGTCGCGTCGAGGACGACCATGAGCTGCGCGATACCGACCACCGCGAGGATCAGCCACCGGTGCTCGTGACTGCCGCCACCCGCCTGCGGCACATCGGTGCCGGGCGGCGCGGCCTGAATGCCCGGCTCGGGCTCGGGCGCGGACGTGGTTTCGGGCGAGTGGTCCAAGACGGCCTCCAGGTACCCCCGCCCCAACATAGGTGGATCGCCCATGGACGGCGACCGGGGCCGCCGGCCCGGCTGCCGACCGGAGTACCCGACCGCCGTCAGGGCGGCTCGCTGAAGGCTCCCTTGCTCGCCCCCGACCCGAAGTAAGCCCGGGGGCACCCGCTCACGGCTTACTTCGGGTCAGGACTTGCGGGCGACCCCCGCGTACAGGGGCACGATGCCCTCCGCCTTCGCGGCCACGTCCACCGGCTCCGGCCGCCAGTCGACGGCCGGGACCACACCCGGCTCCAGCAGCTCAAGACCGTCGAGGAAGCGGGAGAACTCGGCGTGGGTGCGCGGGTGGAAGGGGGTGCCGCTCTCCCGGAAGAGTGCCGCGACCTTCCCGATGGTCTCGGCGCTGAGGTCCGGGGTGACCTGGGAAAGGACCACGAAACTGCCGGGGGCGAGGGCGGTGACGTACCTGCTGACCAGGCCGTACACGTCGTCGCCGTCGGGAGCGTCGTCGAGGTAGTGGGTGAGCGCGACCAGCGACAGTGCGACGGGCCGGTCGAGGTCCAGGTACTCGGCGGCCAGCCCCAGGATGCTGTCGGGGTCCCGGACGTCGGCGTGCACGTACTCGGTGGAGCCCTCGTCGGTGCCCTGTAGCAGCGCCTCTGCGTGCCGTAGGACGATCGGGTCGTTGTCGGCGTAGACCACCCTCGACTCCGGGGCGACCTCCTGGGCGACCTGGTGGAGGTTGGGCTCGGTGGGAATGCCCGTGCCGATGTCCAGGAACTGACGTATCCCGGCCCGGGCGGCGACCCGGGTGGCCCGGTGCATGAACCGGCGGTTGGAGCGCGCACTGCGCACCGCGGCCTCGTCCACGCCGAGGATCCTGCGGGCCAGTTCCTCGTCCACCTGGTAGTTGTCCTTGCCGCCCAGCCACCAGTCGTACACCCGCGCGGGATGCGGTCGGCTGGTGTCGATACGGATCGACTCGGCGTCACTTCCGGTCACAACGGTGCTCCTCGGTAGCGGTTCTTCAACGGATTCATCAACGGATTCATCAACGGATTCGTCAAGGGATTCTTCAGTGGATCCAGCGACCAGGGGGTACGTTCTCGCAGCTCAGAACCTCGCCCGGAACTCCTGGAGGATCTGCTTGGTGCGCTGGGCGGAGGCCGCGTGGGCCGTCATGTGGTCCAGGACCTCCAGGTGCAGGGCCACCTCGATGCGTGAGTCGAGGTAGAGGGCACCGGACAGGTACTCGCTGTAGACCATGTCGGGCAGCTCCGGCTCCGCGAAGCGGAACAGCGCGAAGGACGTGTACGTCCCCGGGTGCGGGCCGCTGGCGAACTCGGCGACCTGGAGCGTGATGTGATCGAGCTCGGCCTCTTCCAGAAGCCGGTCCACCTGGTCGCGCATGACCTTGCTGTCGATGCTCACGGGACGCCGCAGCGCCGTCTCGTCCATGATCACCCAGAGATGCGGCGGGTTCTCGCCGGTGAGCAGCCCCTGCCGCTTCATACGCAGTGCCACATGCCGCTCGATGGCCTCCGGACCCGTCTGCCCGACCGTCCCCGCCTCCAGCACGGCCCGCGCGTAGTCCTCGGTCTGCAACAGCCCGGGCACGAAGTGCGGTTCGTAGGAGCGGATCAGCCGGGCGGCGCCCTCCAGGCTGACGTACATGCTGAACCACTCCGGCAGCACGTCGTGGAACCGCTGCCACCACCCGGGTCGGTTCGCCTCCTCGGCAAGCCCTATGAAGGCGGCCACTTCGTCGGGGGCCACCCCGTAGGTCGTCAACAGCACCTGTACGTACGGGATTTTGAGCGCGACCTCGGCCATCTCCATCCGCCGCACGGTCGCCGGGGCCACGCGCAGCACGCGCGCGGCCTCCTCCCGCTTCAGTCCCGCTCTCTCCCGCAACTCCTGGAGTCTCCGCCCCAGAACCACCTGCCCCACGGTGGGCGCGGGCCGCCGCTCACTCACGCCACGCCTCCCCAAGCGCCGAAGTACACGCGCAGTGTGTCATGTTCCCCCCTGAGCCTCACAGGGTCGGCCGGGTCACCCTTGCCTCGCGTCAGGAAACCGGACTCCGAAGGTACTTGGCCGTTGCCGGGTCCGCCGGGAGGAACGTCTCGATGGCCAGCTCGGAGACCGTCACGTCCATCGGGGTGTTGAAGGTCGAGATGGAGGAGACGAAGGACAGGATCTGACCGTCGTGCTCGATCCGCATCGGCAGCGCGAAACAAGGGACGGCGTCGAAGGGTTCGTCCTCCGGGCCGGGGCCCGGGACCGGGTACGCGACCACCTCCTCGTACAGCGCGCGCAGCGGCTCGGAGCGGCTGAGCGCGACCTGCCGTTCCATCTGGGCGAGCAGATGGCCCCGCCAGGCACGGAGGTTGCGGATGCGCGGCGCCATGCCCTCCGGGTGAAGGGTGAGACGCATCGCGTTCAGCGGGGGCGCGAGCAGGGCCTCGGGGATGCCGTCCAGGAGCATGGCGATGCCCTGGTTCGCGGCGAGGACGTTGTACGTGGCGTCGACCACCAGCGCGGGATACGGCTCGTAGCCCTGGATCAGCCGTTCCATGCCCTCGCGCAGGGCGTCCATCGCCGGGTCGTCGAGCGGGGTCTCCGCGTAGTGGGGCGCAAACCCCGCGGCGAGCAGCAGCGCGTTGCGTTCCCGGACGGGGACCTCCAGGTGCTCGGCGAGCCGCAGCACCATCTCCTCGCTCGGCCGGGAGCGGCCCGTCTCGATGAAGCTGATGTGCCGCGACGACGAACCGGCCCGCAGCGCCAGCTCCAGCTGACTCACCCGCCGCTGCTCCCGCCAGCCGCGCAGCAGCGGGCCGACGCCCTTGCCGTCGGGGGTACTCGGAAGCGGGGAGGCACCCGACGCGACAATGCTCATACGAGGACCGTAGTCGAGGAGTGATGCGTGAACGAGATGGGGAACGGGCGGCTGAGCCCGGAGGCCGAGGCGGTCTACCGGGCACGGGTACGCGGCTGTCTGCTGGGCGGGGCGACCGGGGACGCGCTGGGCTATCCCGTCGAGTTCGACTCGCTGGAACGGATCCGCGCCGCCCACGGGCCCCGCGGGGTGATCGGCCTTGTGCCCGACGGCGAGGGCGTCGTGGGGCGCGTCAGCGACGACACACAGATGACCCTGTTCACGGTGGAGGGCATCCAGCAGGCGCACACGCGCGAGCGGCTCAAGGGCATCGGGGGCGGCTGGTCCCGGCTGGTGCGGTGGGCGTACGGGCGGTGGCTGGACACGCAGCTCAAGGCCGGGCCCGGCAGTGACGTCCAGGGCGGACTCGCCGCGCAGAGCTGGCTGTACGCGCGACGGGCGCCCGGCAACGCCTGCCTCTCCGGACTTCAGCAGGAGGACCACGTCCCCGATCCGGGGGCCGAGCTCGGCCCGCCAGGACCGGTCAACTCCGACTCCAAGGGCTGCGGCGCGGTCATGCGCTCGGCACCCTTCGGCCTGACCAGGACATCGGCCGGGACCGCGTTCGGCATGGCCGCCCGCTGCGCCCAGATGACCCACGGCCACCCCACGGGCTACTACGCCTCCGGCGCCCTCGCCGCGATCGTCACGCACCTGGTCTCCGGGGACTCCCTGGAGGGCGCCGTCCTGCGCACGCTGCGGCTGCTGGCCCGTCACCCCGGCCACGAGGAGACGACGGCCGCCCTGAACAGGGCCCTCGACCTGGCCGCCGAAGGCGACCCGAGCGCCGAGAAGCTCGAATCCCTCGGCGCCGGCTGGATCGCCGAGGAGGCCCTGGCCATCGGCGTCTACAGCGCCCTCGCCACCCCCAGGGTGACCGACGCCCTCCTCCTCTCCGTCAACCACTCCGGCGACAGCGACTCCACCGGCTCCCTCTGCGGCAACCTCCTCGGTGCCCTGCACGGCGACCACGGCCTGCCGCACGAATGGCTGGAGCGGATCGAGGGACGCGCCACGATCACCGTCCTGGCGGACGACTTCGCGGCGGAGTGCGTACGGGCCTGAGCGCGTCCACCGGGAGCTCGGCCGGGGCCGAGTTCCGGGGACTGTGGCACGCTGAGGAAGAGTCCCGCGCGCACCCTCACGTCGTACGAATGGAGCCCAGGTCATGCCTGTCGAACCGCTGGCGCAGAAGGAGATCGAGGAGCAACTGGCGGACCTGCCGGGCTGGTCCCTGGACGGCGACCGGCTCGCCCGTACCTACCGGCTCGGCTCGCACTTCGCGGCGACCGCTCTGGTCGTGCACATCGCGCAGGTGCAGGACGAACTCGACCACCACTCCGACCTCACCCTCGGCTACAACACCGTCGCCCTCACCGTGAACACCCACAGCGTCGGCGGCGCGGTCACCGAGCTCGACTTCCAACTCGCCCGCAGGGTGGAGGAACTGGCTCCCGGGCACGGTGCGCGCTGACCCGCATGCTGGACTACGACAAGGAAGCCGAGGCGTACGACAGCACACGCGGCGGTGAGCCGAGGGCCCTGGCGGCTGCCGACGCCGTACTCGGCCTCGTCCCCGAAACCGCGCGCACCCTGCTCGACGTCGCCTGCGGGACCGGGAGCGTGACCCGGCGCCTGGCAGCCGGGCGGCCGGGACTGCGGGTGACGGGAGTGGACGCCGCCTACGGCATGGCGCGGCTGGCGGCGGCCCGGATGCCGGGCACCGTGGCCCTCGCCGACAGCCGCCGACTGCCGTTCCCCGACGGCGAGTTCGACGCCGTGACCACTGTGTGGCTGCTCCATCTGGTGGACGGCCCCGGGGACGCGCGGGCCGTCGTCGCCGAGTGCGCGCGGGTGCTGCGACCCGGCGGGGTGTACGTCACCACCGTCGACAAGGCCGCCGCGCACGACGTCGGCAGCGACATCGACGCCGTACTCGCTCCGCGCCCGCGCCGCCCGGCCCAGGACCGGGCCGAGCGCGTCGCGTCGTACGCCGTGGAGCATGGACTCCTCCCGGCGGGCCGGGCCCGGTTCCGGGGCCACGGCCAGGGCCGCAGCCCCCGCGGCACGACGGCCGACCTGCGCCGCGGCTGGTTCACCCAGCTGGCGCCGGACGGCCCCTTGACCGAGCAGTTCATCGCCCGCCTTGAGGCCCTCCCCGACCAGGAAGTCCCGCGTACCGAACCGGAGTTCACCCTGCTGGCCTTCAGGAGGCCGAAGTCCGCCGGGTGAAGTCCATGACCCAGTTGGTCACCCAGGTGCCCTCCCCGTCCACGGAGAAGGCCTGCTCCCAGCGTGCAGTGGTGGCGGAGATCCCCGACCACACATACCGCACCCGCACGTCCTTGCCGTCATGTGTGTCGTCCCCGTGGAACCGGCCCCGCCCGTCGGGCCCGAACCGTCCGGTCACCGGCGGGAAGAGCCTCCCGGTGCGGCTGGAGGACCAGTTCAGTGACCACACGCGGGCCGAAGGGTCGAAGAGCCGCAGGGTGAGCCCTTTCCAGCCCTGACCCGGCACGTCCATCTCGTCGATGTCGGCGGCGCCGTCGAACAGGCTCCAGCAGCGGTGCGTGGCCGGGAACTCCTCCCAGTCGCTGTCGGCGTCGAGGAAGTCGGTACGACGGCGGTGATGGATGTCCCACTCGCCGTGGAGGAAGTCGAAGTCGTGCGCGGTGCTCATGAGCGGTCTCCGGTCGTGCCCTCGGGAAGCGTGTCCGTCAGATAGGCGTCCAGGTCAGGGGTGTTCGGCGCGAGCATGTGCCGTACCCAGGCGTCGCGTTCGTGCAGGATCGGCGGCAGCTCCCAGACGCAGCCGATCCAGGGGAGGTCGGGCGTGACGAAGTGGGTCGGGTCCCGGTCCGGGCAGCCCAGGACCGGCTGGCCCGCCGACGCGCCCCGGAAGTGCAGGACGTTGTCCCACACCCAGCTGTAGGCGTTGAGGTACGCGCCGTCGTCGCCGCCCCGGTGCAGCACGACGAAGGTCGCGGGCGGGGTGTCGTCCGGCTCCGGGAACAGGTGCGGCAGCAGCGCGTACGCCGCCTTCTCGACGTCGGGCGCGATGCCGGCCGGGTCGGTGGTGACGTGATAGCGCTTGACGTGCCGTCCCGCGACCGCGATCGGCGGCGGAACGGTCAGCAGTTTCTCCCTGAAGGCCATACCAGCAAGCTAGGCCCGCTCCACTGACACCTACTGTCAGTGAAGTCTGGGATTCTGGCGGGGTGAAATCAGCGCGGCTCGTCTCGATCCTCCTGCTCCTCCAGACACGCGGCCGGATGACCGCCGCCCAGCTCGCCGAGGAGCTGGAGGTGTCGGTGCGGACCGTGTACCGGGACGTGGACGCGCTGCACACGGCGGGCGTGCCGCTGTACGGGGACGCCGGGCACGCCGGCGGCTACCAGCTCCTCGACGGCTACCGCCTCCGGCTCACCGGCCTCACCGAGGGGGAGGCCGAGGCCCTGTTCCTCGCGGGCGTCCCCGGACCCGCCGCCGAGCTCGGCCTCGGTTCGGTCCTCGCCGCCGCCCAGCTGAAGGTCCGTGCGGCTCTCCCCGGCGAGTTGCTCGCGCACGCCGACCGGATCAGCAGCCGCTTCCACCTGGACGCGCCGGGCTGGTACGCGGACGCCGACGAGACCCCGTACCTCCCTGCCGTCGCCGACGCCGTCTGGAACCGCCGTGTCCTGCACATCCGGTACCGCCGCTGGCGCGAGCCGACCGACGTGGAGCGCCGCCTGGAGCCGTACGGCCTCGTTCTGAAGGCGGGCCGCTGGTATGTCGTCGCGGGGCCGGGCCCGCGTACGTTCCGGGTCGACCAGATCCTCGAACTGGCTTTAGGAGAAGGGGAGTTCACCCGGCCGGAGGCCTTCGACCTGGCGGCGTACTGGACGGCGTACCAACGCGACTTCCACGATCGGCTGTTCCGCTCGGAGGCGGTGGTCCGGGTACGGCAGGCAGCCACGCTCGGCGGGCAGCTCGCCCGTGCCGTCGAGACCAACGGCCGCCCGGACAAGGACGGTTGGATGCAGGCCACCGTGCCGATCGAGTCCATCGACCACGCGCACGGCGAGTTCCTCCGGCTGGGCACGGACATCGAGGTCCTGGCACCGGCCGAGCTGCGTGAGCGGATCGCCCGGACGGCCGCCGAACTGGCCGAGAGGTACGGCACCTCGTAGCCCGTGATCCAACGGGGCGGGGCGGCTTGGGCCGGCCCCGGCGTACCGCTCCTGCGCCGCCAGGATTTTGCTGTTTGCGCAACGCTAGTAGCCGTTTCCGGGAGCGGCGGAGCAGGCTGGCCATACCCGGACGAGAGGCTTGGAACATGGCACACGACCACGAGCAGACGCATGAGGGCCACCCGGCGCACGACCACGCGCACATGGACTTCGCCAAGATGCTCCCCTACCTGGAACAGGAGGCCGAGTTGTCCTCCCCGCTCTACGCGAGCGTGGCGGCCTGGCTGGGGGAGTTGCAGCCCGAGCCCGAGATGGTCGTGGACGCGGGCAGCGGGCCCGGCGTCGTCTCCTGTCTTCTCGCCGGCACCTTTCCGCAGGCGCGGGTCGTCGCCGTGGACGCGGTGGAACCCCTCCTGGAGCGGGCCCGGGAGCGTGCCGACGGGCTCGGTGTCGCCGACCGCTTCAGCACCCTGCGGACCGAGCTCGACGACGGACTGGACGACCTGGAGTACCCCGCTGACCTGCTGTGGGCCAGCAGGTCTCTGCACCACGTCGGCGACCAGCGGGCCGCGCTCGCGGGTTTCGCACGGGCGCTCGCACCCGGCGGCGTACTGGCCCTGCTGGAAGGCGGGCTGCCCGCGCGCTACTTCCCGCGCGACATCGGGATCGGCCGCCCCGGCCTGCAGTCCCGTATCGACGCGATCCAGGAGGAGTGGTTCGCCAGGATGCGGGCCGAGCTGCCCGGAGCGGTGACGGAGACGGAGGACTGGCCCGCTCTGATGAACGCCGTCGGGCTGCGCCACACCGCCACCCGCACGTTCCTCCTCGACCTGCCCGCCCCCCTCACGGACGACGCCCGCGCCTTCGTCGTCGCCGTCCTCACCCATCGCCGCGAGGGCCTCGGCGAGCATCTCGACGCCGACGATCTCGCCACCCTCGACCGGCTTCTCGACCCGGACGACAAGGCGAGCGTGCACCACCGCCCGGACGCGTTCCTGCTGACGGCGCACACCGTGTACGTGGCAGTGAAGCCGGAGTAGCCCTCGGCGGGCGTCTCGCGGCATCTCGTCCCCGGACAGGGTGGCGAAGCGCTCGGTCTGACCGGTCAGGCCGGTCTGACCGGCAGGCCCGGGTGGATCGGTCTGACCGGTCAGGCCGGGTGGATCGGGCGGATCAGCTCCCAGGTGTCGACGGCGAAGTCGAGAGTCATGCCGTGCCGTTCGTACAGTGCGAGCGCGCCCGTGCTGTTGTCCGTGTCCACGCCGAGGCCGATGCGGTCGCGGCCCCGCGCCGCGTAGTGCCCGAAGGCGTGGCGCAGCAGGTAGCTGCCAAGGCCCTGGCCCCGGGCCTTGCGGACGACGCCGATGCTGGCGATCCACGCCATCGAGGCGCGGTTGTCGTGACTGCGCAGCGCCGCCGTGTCCCCGAGGCCGTCGAGGTGTGCGATCCAGATCAGTGACCAGTCGGCATGCTCGGCGTCGATGTCGTCCAGCCACTGCTTGTAGGTGCGCGGCTGGAAGTCGAAGTGTTCGGCGAAGGCTTCCTGAAGCAGAGCGTGGGCGCGTCGGCGGTCCGGCTCGGTCAGACACGGGCGCAGGGTCACACCGGGCGGAGGGGCAGGCAACAGGTCGGTGGTGCCCGACAGCTGACGTGCCATCACGTTGTAACGGCGGACCGGACGCCAGCCCCGTCCGCGCAGCGCCCGCAGGTCCGTGGTGGGGGCGGTGTTCAGGTGCAGGTGCACCACTGCTCGTGCCGCCCCGTTGGCGGCGGCGTGCTCGGCGGCCCGGGCCTCCATCAGGTCGAACAAGTGCTGGGACCCGTACGGCCGGTCGGGCAGCGTGTAGTGGTCCATGTCGATCCGCTCGCCGCCGGACTCGTCCCACAGCAGGCCGTATCCGATCAGCCTTCCACCGTCGAACAGCAGCCAGGAGTCGCGCTCCAGGTCTATCTCGGGGTGCTTCAAGTCCGTCTGGATCTCCGGCAGTTCGGTGTCGGCGCGACCGATCTCCAGCAGGTCGATCTCATTGAGCAGCGCGCACACCGCCGTCGCGTCATCGAGCGTCGCCGGGCGCACGGTCAGGCTGGACGGTGGGGTGGGCATGGTCATGGTCATGGATCCACTGTCCGTCGACGCCGTCCGGGGGTGCAACGGATTTTCCCGCCGGCGCCGACAGCGGCGGACAGGGCCGAAGCCGCTTGACTTCGAGAGCGCTCCAAATGATGGACTCCCGGCGTTCGCCTGACCGCATGGGAAACGTATGGGGGTAACCATGACCGACTCACCAGTAGCGCTCATCACCGGTGGCGGCAGCGGTATCGGCGCCGCGCTCGCGCGGAGGCTTCTCGACGCCGGGCACCGGGTGACGGTCACCGGGCGGGGTGAGGAGCGGCTGCGCGGCTTCGCCGAGGAACTCGGGCGCCCCGCGGGCCTGTTGACGATCGCGGGGAACGCGGCCGAGTACGACCACGTGCAGGCGGCGGTCGAGGTGACGCTCAAGGAGTTCGGGCGGCTCGACACCGTCATCGCCAACGCCGGCTTCGCCACCCATGACACCGTCGCCGAGGGCGACCCCGCCGGATGGCCCGAGATGGTGCTGACCAACGTGCTGGGTCCCGCGCTGCTGATCAGGGCCTCCATCGACGCCCTCAAGGAGACGCGGGGCCGGATCGTGCTGGTCGGCAGCGTCGCGGGCCACGTGCACGGCCCCGGGAACATCTACGGGGCGACGAAGTGGGCCGTGACCGGGCTCGCCGAGAACACCCGGCGGCAGGTCACCGAGTTCGGGGTCGGCGTGACCCTGATCTCGCCCGGGCGGGTGGAGACCCCCTTCTGGGACAGCTACGGCAGCCTGCCGCCCGGCCATCTGCTGACCGCGGACCAGCTCGCCGAGTCGATCGTCTGGGCGATCCGGCAGCCGGAAGGCGTCGATGTGAACACGGTGGTGGTGCGGCCGATCGGGCAGCCGGTCTGACAAGCCGGTCTGACAGCGACGACGCCGGCCCGGACGCGTGCTGCGCGTCCGGGCCGGCGCCGTGGTCCGTGCGGGTCGGGCTCAGTTGACCTCCGCCGGGTCCCAACCCAGACGCCGGTCCTCGTTCAGGGCGGAGATCGCCGCGATGTCCTCGGCGTCCAGGGAGAAGTCGAAGATGTCGATGTTCTCCTTGATCCGGGACGGGGTCACGGACTTGGGGATCACGACGTTCCCCAGCTGGAGGTGCCAGCGCAGCACGATCTGGGCCGGGGTGCGGCCGTGCTTCTGGGCGACGGCGACGATCGCCGGCACTTCGAGGAGGCCCTTGCCCGAGCCGAGCGGGGACCAGGCCTCGGTGGCGATGCCCTGCTCCGCGTGGTACTCACGCGTCGCCAACTGCTGGAGCTGCGGGTGCAGTTCGATCTGGTTGACGGCGGGGATGACGGACGTCGCCGCGATCAGCGCCTCCAGGTGCTCCGGGAGGAAGTTGGAGACGCCGATGGACTTGGCCCGGCCGTCGGCGAGGATCTTCTCGAAGGCCTTGTACGTGTCGATGTACTTGCCGCTGGCCGGCATCGGCCAGTGGATCAGATACAGATCCACGTACTCCAGGCCGAGCTTCTCCAGGGACGTGTCGAACGCACGCAGGGTCGAGTCGTACCCCTGGTCGTCGTTCCACAGCTTGGTGGTGACGAAGAGATCCTCACGGGCGACTCCGGAGGTGTTGATCGCCTTGCCGGTGCCCTCTTCATTGCCGTAGATCGCGGCAGTGTCGATGCTGCGGTACCCGGCCTCCAGCGCGGTGGTGACCGTCCGCTCCGCCTCGTCGTCCGGCACCTGCCAAACGCCGAAACCAAGCTGCGGCATCTCGACGCCGTTGTTCAGGATGATCGGGGGGACCTTGCTCACGAGCTCTCGATCCTTCAGTCGTCGGGTGATACCACCATCGTCAACGATCACGGGCCGTGCCGCATTCCTGGCCGGCGGATCTGCCACCGGACCGCCCCCGCCGCCGCGCCGGATGGGGCGGCGCGTGATGTCCGTGCCGTCGAGCAGGACGCGGCCCAAGGAGGCTCACGCCTTGTACAGCGCCTCGACCTCCGTCGCGTACGCGTCCTCGATCGCCTTCCGCTTCAGCTTCAGCGAGGGCGTCAGCAGCCCGTGCTCCTCGGTGAACTGGTGGGCCAGTATCCGGAACGTACGGATCGACTCGGCCTGCGACACCAGCGTGTTCGCGGCGACCACCGCGCGCCGCACCTCGGTCTCCAGGTCGGGGTCGCGCACGAGGTCGGCGGCGGTCATCTTCGCCTTGCCGCGCATCTGGAGCCAGTGCTCGACGGACTCGGAGTCGAGGGTGACGAGCGCGGCGATGTAGGGGCGGTCGTTGCCGACGACGATGCACTGGGCGACCAGCGGATGGTCGCGTACGCGCTCCTCCAGCACCCCCGGCGAGACGCTCTTGCCGCCGGAGGTCACCAGGATCTCCTTCTTGCGCCCGGTGATGGTGAGGTAGCCGTCCTCGTCGAGCGAGCCCAGGTCGCCGGTGGCGAGCCAGCCGTCCTGAAGGGTGGCGTCGGTGGCCTTGTGGTCGTTCAGATAGCCCTGGAAGACGTTGTCGCCGCGCAGCCAGATCTCGCCGTCGTCCGCAATGTGCACGGTGGTGCCGGGGATGGCCTGCCCGACGGTGCCGAACCGGGTGCGCTCGGGCGGGTTGGCGGTGGCGGCCGCCGTGGACTCGGTGAGCCCGTACCCCTCGTAGATGAAGACGCCCGCGCCCGCGAAGAACAGCCCGAGCCGTCGGTCCATCGCCGAACCGCCCGACATGGCGTGCTTCACCCGGCCGCCCATCGCGGCCCGCACCTTGGAGTAGACGAGCTTGTCGAAGACCTGGTGCTGCATGCGCAGGCTTGCCGAGGGGCCGGGTCCGATGCCCCAGGCCTTTGCCTCGATCGCCTCCGCGTACCGCACGGCGACGTCGACGGCCTTCTCGAAGGGGCCCGATCTGCCTTCCTTCTCGGCCTTGCGGCGGGCCGCGTTGAAGACCTTCTCGAAGATGTACGGGACCGCGAGGAAGAACGTCGGCCGGAAGGCGGCCAGGTCCGGCAGCAGGGCCGCCGCGTTCAGCTGCGGCTGGTGTCCGAACTTGACCCGCCCGCGGATCGCGGCGACCTGCACCATGCGTCCGAAGACATGCGCGAGCGGCAGGAACAGCAGGGTGGCCGCCTCGTCGCCCCGTTTGGAGTGGAAGACCGGCTCCCAGCGCTCGATGACGGTGTCCGCCTCGAACATGAAGTTCGCGTGGGAGATGAGACAGCCCTTGGGGCGCCCGGTGGTGCCCGAGGTGTAGATGATCGTCGCGACCGACTCGGGCGTGACCGCACGCCGGTGCCGGTGCACCACCTCGTCGTCGATGTGCGCGCCCGCCTCGTACAGCTCGTGCACCGCGCCCACGTCGAGCTGCCACAGCTTGTGCAGCTGCGGCAGCCGCTCGACGACGGTGGCGATCGTCATCGCGTGGTCCTCGTGCTCCACCATGACGGCCGACACCTGTGCGTCGTACAGCATCCAGAAGACCTGCTCGGCCGAGGAGGTGGAGTAGATGGGTACGACCTGGGCGCCGATGGTCCAGAGCGCGTAGTCGAAGAGCGTCCACTCGTAGCGGGTACGGCACATGATCGCGACCCGGTCCCCGAACCGGATGCCGTGGGCGAGCAGCCCCTTGGCCAGTGCGAGCACCTCGTCGCGGAACTCGGCGGCGGTCACATCACGCCATTGCCCCTGCTCGTCCTTGCGGCCGAGGGCGATGTGGAGCGGGTCCTCCTGGGCATGGTCGAAGACGACGTCGGCCAAACCGCCCACCGGCGGCGCCGACGCCAACGGAGGGTTGGTGAACTCGCGCAATCCCGCTCCTAGTGGTGCTCCGCACGGCGCCGTGAAAGCTACCTCACCGTGAGGCGGGGCGGGAGGGGGGTCGCAGTGCGGAGAGGTAAGGCATACCTACTGGTCAGTCGCGGAAATGCCCACACATGTCGCGGAAATGCCCGCACATGGGGAAGGGCCGGACGGAAACTTTTACGGTTCCGTAGGTTTCCGTCCCGCAATCTCCACCGAATCTGTACGACCCTTACCGCACCGGATATCAGATGTGGAGGTCCCCCTTCCGGCCCGCGAGTGTCACTCACTGTCAGCGGGAGAGGCGCCCCACCGTCATCCGCGGGGCGCCCCGGTCGGCTGCTGCTCCACCGGCGCCCCGGCCCTGCCCGTCACGGCCCGCGGTGTCCGCACCAGCACCAGGACCAGCGCACCGGCGATCACTCCGGTCACCCCCGCAGCCACCGAAGCCGAGTTGAGCCCCGCCGCGTACGCGGCCCGCAGGGTGTTTTCGGACAGCGCGCCGCGCAGCGCCCCGGCGCCGCCGCCCGCCAGCGTGTGGGCCGCGTCGTGCGACAGCGTGTCCTGCATACGGGAGGTCAGCACGGTGCCGAACACGGCGACCCCGAGCGCGTACCCGAGCTGGCGGGCCGTGTTGACCGCGCCGCCCGCCATGCCCGCCCGCTCGGGCGGTACCGCGGCGAGCGCGGCACCCGCGATGGCAGGAGCGACGAACCCGGTGCCGATCCCCACCAGGACCAGTCCCGGCACCAGCGCCGTCCAGCTCGCGCCGGCGTCCAGGACGGCCTGGCAGAACGTGCCCGAGCCGATCAGCAGCAGTCCGCCGCCTATGGTGAGCCCCGCCGGAACCCCGTGCAGCAGTTTCCCGGCGAGGATGGCGACCACCACGGACGCCCCCGTCAGCGGCAGCAGCGCGAGCCCGCCGCGCACCGCGCTCATGCCCAGCACCGTCTGCATCCAGATCGAGGTGTACGCGAGCACGCCGAAGGCGACCCCGTTGAAGGCGAGCGCACCCGCCATCACGCCCACGAACGCCGGCTTGCGCAGCAACGAGAGATCGAGCAGCGGATGGGCCACCCGCCGCTCCACGAGCACGAAGGCGACCAGGGCCAGTGCCGCGAGGACGAACGAGCCTGCCGGAACCGCCGACGTCCAGCCGTCCGCCCCGGCCCGCACCACCCCGTAGGTCGTCGCCCCCGCGAAGCACGCGAACGCCACCGTGCCCGCCCAGTCGATGGTCATCCCGCGCGGACCACGCGACTCCGGCACCACCCGCAGCGTCAGCCACACCGACGCCACGCTCACCGGCAGATTGACGAAGAAGATCCACCGCCATCCGGGCCCCTCGGTGAGCACCCCGCCGAGCACCGGACCGACCGCCGCGGCGCCGCCGCTCACGGCTCCCCACACACCGAGCGCCGCCGACCGCTGCCGCCCCTGGTAGACCGAGCCGAGCAGCGGCAGGGTCGTCGCGAGCATCGCCGCCGCGCCCACCCCCTGCAAGGCGCGCGCTGCCACCAGCATCCCGGGCCCCGACGCCAGCCCGCACAGCAGCGACGCCACCGCGAACAGCACGACGCCCGCCACATGCACCCGGCGCCGCCCCAGAATGTCGGCCGCCGCGCCTGCCCCCAGCAGCAGTGCGGCGAGCGCGAGCGCATAGCCGTCGATCACCCACTGCAACTCACCCAGCGACGCGTGCAGCGCCCGCGCCATGTCCGGCAGCGCCACGATCGCGATCGTCACGTCCAGCAACAACATGAACGTCCCCAGGCACACCGCCGTGAGCGGTCCCCATGTGCGCATGTCCTCAACTCCCCTGTGTTCCCGATGCGTATGCCTCCGTACGATGGGCCCGTGCCGGACGATCGCGGTGGCCGTGAACGCCGGAGCGCCGGAATCCGACAGGAGTGGTCCTGATGGACTTGGAATCCGACACCTTCGACCTGCTGGATCTGCAGCTGCTGTCCGCCCTGGAGTTGGACGGCCGCGCTCCCTTCAGCCGGATCGCGACGGTGCTCGGTGTCTCCGACCAGACCGTCGCACGGCGCTTCCGCAGGCTGCGCGCCGAGGGCGGGCTCCGCGTGGTCGCCGTACGCGATGCCGAACGGCTGGGTCAGGACCAGTGGATCCTGCGGCTGCGCTGTGCCCCTCACAGCGCCGGGATCATCGCGGACGCGCTCGCCAAGCGCCCCGACACCGCCTGGATCGGGCTCGCTTCGGGCGGCACCGAGGTGGTCTGCATCACGCGCCCGCGCCATCCCGGTGACCACGACGAGCTGTTGCTGGGCAAGCTGCCGCGCACCCCGAGCATGCTGGAGATCCGCGCCCACCAGCTGCTGCACCGCTTCTACGGCGGACCGTCGGGCTGGGCGGCCAAGTTCGGGGCGCTCACGGACGAGCAGACCGCCGCGCTGCGCCCCGAGGCGCCGGTGTCCTCGGGGCCGGTCCGGATCGTCCCGGAGGACGAACCCCTGATCGCCGCCCTCGAACGCGACGGGCGCGCCACCTACCCCGAACTCCAAAGGGCCACCGGCCTCTCCGAGTCCGCTGTCAAGCGCCGTCTGGCCGGGCTGCTCGCCTCGGGTGCGGTGTTCATCGACGTGGAGTACCACTCCGAGGTCCTCGGCTACCCGCTCGCGTCCATCCTGTGGATCACCGCCGCCCCCGCCGCCCTCCACACCGTCGGGCAGGCCCTGGCCACCCATCCCGAGATCGCCTTCGCCTCGGCCACGGCGGGCTCCTCGAACATCGTCGTCACCGCCGTTGCCCGCGACACCGCCGACCTCTACTCCTACCTCAGCGGCAGACTCGGGGGCCTCGAAGGCGTCCGGCACGTCGAGACGACGCCGTTCCTGCGCCGGGTGAAGCAGCTCACGTACACGGGTCCGTCACGTTAGGCCCGCCGCAGTCGGTCCCCGCCCCCGAGGATCGCCGTCCCCAGCGCGTCCGCCGCGCCCTGCGCCGCCCTCCTGCGCCGCCCGTGCAACAGGACGAAGTCGACCTCGCCCAGCTCCGGTAGTCCCGCCCGCTCCGGGATCCGGACCAGCCCCGGTGGGATGAGTCCCCTTGAGTGGGCCATGACGCCCAGTCCCGCCCGGGCCGCCGCGATGAGGCCGTTGAGGCTGCCGCTCGTGCAGGCGACGCGCCACGACCGGCCCTGGCGTTCCAGGGCTTCCAGCGCCAGAGCCCGGGTGATGCCCGGCGGCGGGTAGACGATCAGCGGAACCGGGCGGTCGGGGTCCAGGCGGAGGCGTTCCGCGCCGATCCACACCAGGCGGTCGTGCCGGACGAGTTCGCCGCGCGGGTCCTCGGGCCGCCGCTTCGCCAGCACCAGGTCGAGCTTCCCCGCCGCGAGCTGTTCGTGGAGCGTGCCGGACAGTTCGACGGTCAGCTCCAGATCCACCTCGGGATGGTCGTACCGGAAGCTCTCCAGGATCTCCGTGAGGCGGGTGAGGACGAAGTCCTCGGAGGCGCCGAAGCGCAGCCGGCCGCGCAGCCGGGTCCCCGTGAAGAACGCCGTCGCCTGCTCCTGCACGTCCAGCAGCCGGCGGGCGAAACCGAGCATCGCCTCGCCGTCCTCCGTGAGCTCCACGGAGTGCGTGTCGCGCGTGAACAACTGCCGTCCGGTGGCGTCCTCCAGGCGGCGTACGTGCTGGCTGACCGTGGACTGGCGCAGCCCCAGACGCCGGGCGGCCTGGGTGAAGCTCAGCGTTTGCGCCACCGCGAGGAAGGTACGCAGCTGGGACGGGTCGTACATGGTCCAGAGGTTATCGCGAAACGTGATGACAGTCAGAGCGGTATGAGGGATTCCCGATTGCGCCTCAGGAGAGGATCATGGAGAGGGGACGACCGACTTCAGACAATGACGTACTGAACCGCGCACAGAACGAGCAGTGGAGAACCGTGAGACGCCTGAAGTGGCCGGCTTGGATGCCCATTGACCCGTACATCCTGATGCTGCTCGGAACAGTGGGCCTCGCCGCACTGCTCCCCGCGCGGGGTACGGGAGCCGACGTCGCCTCGGGTGCGTCGACGGCCGCCATCGCCTTCCTCTTCTTCCTCTACGGAGCCCGCCTCTCCACCCGCGAGGCGATCGACGGACTGCGCCACTGGCGGCTGCACACCGTCGTTCTCGTCTGCACCTTCGTGGCGTTCCCGCTGCTCGGTCTCGCCGCCCGCAGCCTCGAACCGGTGTTCCTGACCGACCCGCTCTACCAGGGCCTGCTCTTCCTCACGCTCGTCCCCTCGACCGTCCAGTCGTCGATCGCCTTCACCTCGATGGCACGCGGCAACGTGCCCGCCGCGATCTGCGCGGGCTCCTTCTCCTCGCTGGCCGGCATCGTGGTCACGCCGCTGCTCGCGGCCTCGCTGCTCGGCGGCAGCGGCGGCTTCTCCGCCGACTCGATCGTCGAGATCGTGTTCCAGCTGCTCGTGCCGTTCATGGCCGGACAGGTGCTGCGGCGCTGGATCGGCACCTTCATCGCGCGGCACAAGAAGTTCCTCGGATACGTCGACCGCGGCTCGATCCTCCTGGTCGTCTATGCGGCGTTCAGCGAGGGCATGGTGCACGGCATCTGGCACCAGGTCAGCGCATTGCGGCTGGCCGGGCTCCTGGTGGTCGAGGCCGTGCTGCTCGCCGTGATGCTCACGGTCACCTGGTACGGCGCGAAGGCGCTGGGCTTCAACCGGGAGGACCGGATCACCATCCAGTTCGCCGGGTCCAAGAAGTCCCTCGCCTCCGGACTCCCCATGGCCGGCGTGCTGTTCGGCGCGCAGGCCTCGCTCGCCGTGCTGCCGCTGATGCTCTTCCACCAGATGCAGTTGATGGTGTGCGCGATGATCGCCAAGCGGCGCTCGCGCGATCCCGAGGTGGTCAGGGAGCGGACTCCAGCCGCAGCGTCACGAATCGTGGCCGGTACAGCGACACGTTCCGGCTGAGGTTCGCCTGCGCCGAAGCTCCCGTCACGTCCAGCCAGTTGACGTCGTAGCTCAGCACGAGACGGTCCTCGTCACCCAACTCCACGTGCACCTGCGGGTTGTACGCCGCCACCTCGCCCTGGGGGAGCTGCGGACTGAAGCTCCGGGTGGGCCCGTGCCAGGGGCCCGTCGGCGCGCACGCCCAGTAGGACGTCACCGTGGTCAGGCCCGCGGCGCCCGCGGCCATCGTGAACAGCACATACGTCCCGTCGTCACGCACCACGCTGAACGCACTGCCCACACCGGTGCGCTGCCCATCCCCGAGGACCGGCCGCGGAGCCGCCCGCACCGCCCAGCGCTCACCGTCCCAGTACTCCCAGGCCCCCGGCTCGGCGAGCCCGCCGCGCGGCACGCGTGCCACGTACGCCTTCGAGGCGGGCCGGGAGGCGGCCTGTCCGTCGTCGCCGCCGAAGACGTACGTCCACTCGCCCGCGTCGACCGTCGTGGTGCCGAACAGCACGCGCCGCGAGGGATCCGCGACGGAACTCTGGTCCAGGACCGTCGTGATGCCTTCGAGCCGCAGATCCGGCAGGGAGAGCGTGGCGACCTCGGTGGCCGTGGGCACCCCGTAGATCCACGGGGCCTGGCCCGCCGTACGGGTCCACAGCAGGACGCGCACCACCTGCTCGGAGGAGCCGGGGGAGCGCGGCTCGACGTGGGCCGCGACCGGCCAGCGCCACTGCTGCGGCGCCGGGTCGGGGAAGACGGGCGCGGGGAGCGTGGTCTCCAGGCGTCCGGACTCCGACATCACCACGGCCGAGTTGCGCACCAGCGGAGTCGCGGCGTCGCGCCAGGTGAAGGACTCGCCCACCGGGTTCGGCGGCGCGTACACCTGACCCAGATAGGTGTCCGAGAACAGCCACAGCAGCCGCCCGTCCGGCAGCCGCACCGAGTGCGTGCCGTCGCCGCCGGTCCAGTCGTCGACGCGCGAGGCGTCGTCCCCGTACCGGGCGAACTCGTCCGTGAGCCGCTCCTCGGCGGTCCAGGACGTGAGCGTACGAGCCGTGCACGCGTCGTCGTCCTCCCGGTCGTCGTCCGGGAGGACGGTCAGCAGTACGGCGGCGCAGACCAGGGCGAGCAGGATGCCGAGCCCGGTCGCGTTCTGGCGTCGTGCTCCTGCGTCGTCCGGCACGCACGGGACGTTAGCGGCCGCCGCTCACGTGGTCCATGGGCAGCCACAGCACGGTGTCCTGCGTCACAGGGAGGAAGTTGTCGGTGCGCAGGTCGGTCAGCTCGTCGACGGTCAACGCCCGCGCTTCGAGCCGGACTTCGTCGATCGCGCCGGTGAAATGCGCCCGGCCGTCCATCCGTTGGCCGACGTGCACCCCGAACGGCGAGTTCCGGCTGACCGATCCGGGCAGGTCCGCCGTGCTGAGCGCCGTACCGTCGATGAACAGCGTCAGTTGCCCTGCGCCGCGGCGCAGCGCCAGATGGTGCCACTGTCCGTCGTTGTACGCGCCCATGGTGTGCACGGACGTCGTGGTCGGGGGCGCCGCGCCGTCCCGGGTGGTGATCAGCCCCGTGATGCGGCCGGACTCGGGCTCGCCGCGCAGCCACACCTGCGGCTGCGAGTTGCCGGACCCGCCCATCCACAGCAGCGGCTGTTCACCAGTGGTGGCCGTGTAGCGGAACCACAGGGAGGCGGTGAAGGCCTTGCTGCCGAGCGGGAGTTGGTCCCGGTAGGGAAGTCGTACGGCGTCGTCGGCGCCGTCGAACTGGAGCGCGCCGCCGAACCCGCTCGGCGTCTCCTGGGCACCCCCGAGGACGGCGGCCGGCTCGGCGCCCGGTGCCAGGTCGGCCGTCGTCGGGTCCGCACCGCGGCTCGGGGTCAGCCAGTCCTCGGTGAAGCGGGCGAAGCGGATCTCGTCGCGTGCGTCGACGGCGCCGCCCTCGTACAGCAGGCCCACGGTTCCGGAGCCGATCGCCACCATGTCCGAGTAGCCGGACCAGTCCGTCGTGACGACCGTGCCGCGGTCCACGCTCTCCCAGGTGGCCCCGTTGTCGTACGAGGAGCGGATCATCATCGTCCGGCGGCGGTCCGGGTCGCCGGGGCAGGCGAGCAGCAGCCGCTCGCCCAGGCGCAGCAGGGAACCCTGGACCTGGGGTGCGTAGAGATCCGGGATGTCCTTGAAGGGCGCCGCGAAGGTGCTGCCGCCGTCGGTGCTGACGGCCTGGGTGCGGTGTCCGAGGTCGGCGCCGTCCTGCTCGCGCCCGCTGACCAGGACGGACCCGTCCGCGCGTTCCGTGAGCGCGACCTCGGACGGCTTCTGGCGGAAGGTCCCGTCGTCGGCGATGGGCCACGAGTCCGTCGCGCCGATGGCCCAGTGGTCGCCGCCGTCGTCACTGGTGATCAGCGCGGCGTGGTTGGTGGTGGGCCGGTTTCCCTCCCACGTTTCGGTGTTGACGCCGAAGACGAGGCGTCCCACGTGCGCGCCGGCGGTCAGCTGGATGCCGTGCACGGGACCGGTGGCGTACCAGGAGTTCCAGTGCGCCGGCAGGAGCTCGTCGCTCAGGTCGCGCGGCTGCGACCAGGTGAGGCCGTCGTCGTCGCTGTGCTGCATGTGCGGGGTGCGCTCGCAGGGGACGGCGCAGTTCGCGCTGTCCGCCCGGCCCGGGTTGTAGGTCTCGGCCAGCAGGATGCGGCCGGTCTCCTGGTCCACGACGGGCGCCGGGTTGCCGTGGGTGTCGCCGTCGCCGTCGTTGACGACCTGGAGGGGGCCCCAGGTGCGTCCGTCGTCGGTGGACCGCTTGACCACGATGTCGATGTCGGCCGCGTCTCCGCAGTTGAGGACCCGCCCCTCGGCGAACGCCAGCAGTGTGCCCTTCGCCGTCCGTACGACGGCGGGGATCCGGAAGCAGGCGTAGCCGGGATCCTGCGGGGCCTTGAAGAGTACCTGCTGCTCGAACTCGCCTGCCGCCGCGGCCGATTGGGCTCCGGCCGGGACCGGCAGCGCGAGCAGCGAGGCGGTGGTGAGCACGACGGTGACGGTCGATCTGAGACGAGCGCGGAGACTCGACGGCATGGTGCGGCCCTGCCCTTCATACGTCCGGACATCTGGTGGCGAGGTGTCAGGACAGGGGTATCGCTGTGCCGTTATTGCTCCGCGGTGCGGTCACGCAGCGTCCTCCTGAGGGCATTGATTCATTGGGAGCCCCAACGATATCCAGAGAATCATTGGGATGTCCAATGATTATTGGATAGGATGCTTGTGTGTCTGCGTCTCTGTCCGCCATTCGTGCGCTCCCCAGCTGGCTCCTCGGCCGGGCGGCCGCCCATGGCCGCGCGCTCGTCGGCGAGGCGCTGGCCGCCGAGGGCATGAAGATGTGGCACCACGTGGCGCTCTCCGCCGTCTCGGACCTCGGGCCCGTCGCCCAGGCGGAGCTGGGGCGCCGTATCCGGCTCGACCCCAAGGACCTGGTCGGCGTCCTCAACGACCTGCAGTCCGCCGGCCTGGTCGTCCGGGAACCGGACCTCACGGACCGCCGCAGGAACGCGGTGTCGATCACCGAGGAGGGGCGCCGCCTCCTGAAGCGCTGCGAGAAGGCCGCGCGCGAGGCGAACGACGAGCTGCTCGCCTCGCTCTCGGCGGCCGAGCGGGAGCAGTTCATGGGCTTGTTGATCCGGATTTCCGGTACGGACGGCTGACCCGGGCTAACGTTCCGTCATGAACGCACCCGAAGCCGAACCCCGACTCGCTCTCGACCCCGCACACACGGCCCTCGTGCTCGTCGATCTGATGGACCGTATCGTCGGGCTGCCCCTGGAACCTCGCAAGGGGACCGAAGTCGCCGCCGTGGCCGAGGAGTTGGCGGCGGCGTTCCGCACGGTGGGCGCGCTGGTCGTGCTCGTCCGGGTGGAGCGGCCCGGGATTCCCCGGCAGCCGCCCGGCAGCGAACTGGTCGCCGGGCTTGCGGCGGAGGGTGACGTGGAGATCGTGAAGCGGACGATCGGCGCCTTCCAGGGCACCGGACTCGACGAGCGCCTGCGTGAACGCGCCGTCACCACCGTGGTGTTCGGCGGCGTCGCCACCAACCTGGGCGTCGAGTCCACCGCCCGCGCGGCCGGCGACCTCGGCTACGAACTCGTCTTCGTCGAGGACGCGATGGCCGCCCTCACCGCTCCCGAGCACGAGGCGGCGGTCGGCCTGAACTTCCCGCGCCTGGGCACGGTGGTGACCTCGTCGGAGGTGCGGTTCACCCAGGGGTAGGAGTGAAGGCGGGGCTGAGGCGGGGCCTCTCCGGCGCAGGGGGCGCTCCCCGCCGGTAGAGGCCCCGCCGCCGTGACGCGGGCGAGCCGGTCAGCCCTGGGCGGCCGCGGCCTGCAGGGCGATGCGGTGCTCGCCCGCGTACACGTTCATGGAGGAACCACGCAGGAACCCGACCAGCGTCAGGCCCGTCTCCGCGGCCAGGTCGACCGCGAGGGACGACGGGGCCGAGACCGCCGCGAGCACCGGAATGCCCGCCATCACCGCCTTCTGCGCCAGTTCGAAGGAGGCCCGCCCCGAGACCAGCAGAACGGTCCGGGACAGCGGCAGCGTGCCGTTCTGCAGGGCGCGGCCGACCAGCTTGTCGACCGCGTTGTGCCGGCCCACGTCCTCCCGTACGTCGACGAGCTCGCCCTCCTCGGTGAAGAGCGCCGCCGCGTGTAGACCCCCGGTCCGGTCGAAGACCTGCTGCGCCGCCCGCAGCCGGTCGGGGAGGCGGGCGAGGAGTTCGGGCTCCAGCCGTACCGGGGGAGTGTCGTGGATCGTCCAGCGGGCCGTCGTACGGACCGCGTCCAGGCTCGCCTTGCCGCACAGACCGCAGGAGGACGTCGTGTACACATTGCGTTCGAGCGTGATGTCGGGCATCACCAGGCCCGGCGCCGTCCGCACGTCGACGATGTTGTACGTGTTGGAGCCGTCCACCGTGGCGCCGGCGCAGTACACGATGTTGGTGAGCTCGTCCGCCCGGCCCAGCACCCCCTCGCTGACGAGGAAGCCCGCCGCCAGCGCGAAGTCGTCACCGGGGGTGCGCATCGTGATGGCGAGCGGTTTGCCGTTGAGCCGGATCTCCAGGGGTTCCTCGGCGACGAGTGTGTCCGGCCGGGTGGAGACCACCCCGTCGCGGATACGGAGCACCTTGCGTCGTTCCGTCACTCGTCCCATGTTGATCAGCCCCGGTTCTGTACGTACTGGTGGCCTGAGCGGCCCTTGCCGTGGAGGTTGCCGTGAGCCGCCGGACCGTCGTACGGCTGGGTGACCTTCACCCAGCCATTGTCCTGCACCCGCGCGATCAGGGGGCGGCGCACCCCACCCCCTCGTCCGCCGGCCGCCCGGTCACGGCCGGCAGCCGCTCGATCCGGATCGCCGACGCCGTGAATTCCGCCGTGCCGGCGATGGGACTGTTCGCCCCGGTCGCCAGCAGGCCGGTGTCCACCTCGTCGGGTACGTGCGTGGCCGCCATGAAGGCCAGTCCGGGGCGCAGCTCGATGTCGACCCATACCGGTGCCACCACCGAGCCCTGCCGCGAGGAGACCCGGACCTGCTCGCCGACGACCACGCCGTAGCGCTCGGCGTCCTCCGGGCACAGTTCGACGTACCCGCTCCGGTGCCGTGGCGGCGCGCCACCGCCGCCGCGCCCGGCGCTGCCGAGCCGGCGACCGGTGGTGAGCCGGATCGGGTACCGCTCGTCCGTCAGGTCGACGGGCGGGTCGTGCCGGACGAGCTCGAAGGCCGTCCGGCGACCGCCGCCCACGTCCGAGTGCCCCGTCAGCAGCGACAGGTTGGCCAGCGCCCGTGCGTGCTCCGAGCCGTCGTGCTGCTCGGCGCCGCCGGGCGCCCGGTCCTGCCGGGCGTACGACTGCGCCAACTGCCGTACGGCGGAGACCGGTACGCCCGTCACCTTCGCGGCCAGCGAGGCGGTCCATGGTTCGACCAGCTGTCTGTACTCCTCGAAACCGCTCGTCGCGCGCTCGATGAAGGCCCGGTCGGCGAGGTCCGTGTGGATGATCTCGCGGCCGACCGCGTGGGCCAGCGCGATGTCGCTGCCGACGTCCAGGACCGGTGGACGTGCGGCCCTGGTGTGGAGCTGCGGTTCGGGTCTCCTCATGCGGCGGTCCGCAGCGCGAGCAGATCCGAGATGGCGTGGACGGTACGGAGTGTCGGCACCGGGACCCCGGTGATCTCCGCCAGCTCCACGACGGCCGCCAGCAGCACGTCGAGTTCGAGCGGTTTGCCGCGCTCCAGGTCCTGGAGCGTGGAGGTGCGGTGGTCGCCGACACGCTCCGCACCGGCCAGCCGCCGCTCGATGGAGATGCCCACCTTGCAGCCGAGGGCCTCGGCGACCGCGAGTGTCTCGGCCATCATGATCTCGATGACCTTGCGTGTGCCGCCGTGCAGGCACATCTGCCGCATCGTCGCCCGGGACAGCGCGCTGATCGGGTTGAAGGAGATGTTGCCGAGCAGCTTGAGCCAGATGTCGTTGCGCAGGTCCTGCTCGACCGGGCACTTGAGCCCGCCCTCCCGCATGGCCTCACTGAACGCCCGACAGCGCTCGGAGGTCGACCGGTCGGGCTCGCCGATGGAGAACCGGGTGCCCTCGAGGTGGCGGACAACTCCCGGCCCTTCCAGCTCTGTTGCGGCATATACCACGCATCCGATGGCCCGTTCGGGCGCGAGCACCGCACTGACCGCGCCGTCGGGGTCCACACTCTCGACACGGTGGCCGTCGTGCGGCCCGCCGTGCTGGTGGAAGTACCACCAGGGGATGCCGTTCTGAGCGGCGATAACCGCTGTCTTGTCGTGCAGCAGTGGCTCGATCAGCGGCCCGCACGCCGCATACGAGTTGGCTTTGAGACCCAGGAAGACGTAGTCGACCGGACCGATGTCGGCCGGGTCGTCGGTGGCGTGGGCACGCGCGGTGAAGTCACCGCGGGGGCTGAGCACGCGGACTCCGTGCTGCCTCATGGCCGCGAGATGCGGTCCACGGGCGACGAGGTGCACATCGGCGCCTGCGCGGTGCAGCGCGGCGCCGACGTAGGCGCCGATCGCACCGGCGCCCAGAACTGCGACTTTCACTGTGTGGCGCTCCGTTCGGTCGAGGGTACCGAGGAACTGCCGAACTCTGTCGACGAAATATTGTCTACAGGATGGAATGATGGGCGGCAAGGGCTGGGACGGCACGTGGGGGGCCGACAACGCTGCCTTTGCACGGCTTTTGCGCGGCTCCTCAGCCGTGTCGGGCCGGAGTTCGCGCGCACTTGGACCGATGGCGCGATCACGGTGGCGTGAACCTTTCGCCGGGCCCCGGTCGCCGTTCGTCGCGTCAGGGTTACCGCTCATCGCATACCGTCGGCGAGTTTCTGTCGCCCGGCTTCCCCAATGAGCAACCGCTTCCTATCGTTTGGGATCATGAGTCCCCCTGTCGCACCCCCCGGCTGGAGCCGCTGGCTCGTCCCGCCGGCGGCCCTGTCCGTCCACCTTTCCATCGGCCAGGCCTACGCCTGGAGCGTCTTCAAACCGCCGCTCGAATCCGCGCTCGGCCTCAGTGGTACCCAGAGCGCGCTGCCCTTCCAGCTCGGCATCGTCATGCTGGGCCTGTCCGCCGCGTTCGGCGGCACGCTCGTGGAGCGCAACGGGCCGCGCTGGGCGATGACCGTCGCCCTCGTCTGCTTCTCCTCCGGCTTCCTGATCGCCGCACTCGGCGCCGCCACCGAGCAGTACTGGCTGATCGTGTTCGGCTATGGATTCGTCGGTGGTATCGGCCTCGGCATCGGCTACATCTCGCCCGTCTCGACCCTGATCAAGTGGTTCCCGGACAGGCCCGGCATGGCCACCGGCATCGCGATCATGGGCTTCGGCGGCGGTGCGCTGATCGCCTCGCCGTGGTCCGCGCAGATGCTGGAGTCCTTCGGCTCCGACTCCTCCGGAATCGCGCTCGCCTTCCTGGTGCACGGGCTGACGTACGCCGTCTTCATGTCGCTCGGCGTGCTGCTGGTCCGCGTGCCGCGCTCCGAGAAGCCCGTCGCGGCCGGCCCCAGCTCTCTCGACGGAGTGCAGGTCTCGGCCCGGAGCGCCGTACGCACACCGCAGTTCTGGTGCCTGTGGGTGATCCTCTGCATGAACGTGACCGCGGGCATCGGCATCCTGGAGAAGGCCGCCCCGATGATCACGGACTTCTTCGCGGACACCTCCACACCGGTGTCCGTCTCGGCCGCCGCCGGATTCGTCGCGCTGCTCTCCGCGGCCAACATGGCGGGCCGGATCGGCTGGTCCTCGACCTCCGACCTGATCGGACGCAAGAACATCTACCGCGTCTATCTCGGCGTGGGCGCGCTGATGTACGGGACCATCGCCTGGTTCGGCGACTCGTCCAAGCCGCTCTTCATCCTCTGCGCGCTGGTGATCCTCTCCTTCTACGGCGGCGGCTTCGCGACCATCCCCGCCTATCTGAAGGACCTCTTCGGCACCTACCAGGTCGGCGCGATCCACGGCCGGCTGCTCACCGCCTGGTCCACGGCGGGTGTGCTCGGTCCGCTGATCGTGAACTGGATCGCCGACCGGCAGGAGGCGGCGGGCAAGTCCGGCTCCTCGCTCTACGGCCTGTCGTTCCTGATCATGATCGGCCTGCTCGCCGTCGGCTTCGTGGCCAACGAACTCGTACGACCCGTCCATGTCCGGCACCACATTCCCGCACCCGGGGAGGCCACCGATGTCCAGCAGCAGTCCGCCTGACGCGACCAGCGACAGCCCGCCCGACCGGCGTGCGCTGATCGCCTTTGCCTGGCTCTGGGTGGGTGCGCCGCTCGTCTACGGGGTGTACGAACTCGTACAGAAGGCGACTCAGCTGTTCACGGGATGACCGTTCGGGCGGACCGGAGGGCTGACAGAAGCCGACAACGCCGGCGCCGCAATCCTGTGGCATCACTTGCCGTCGTACCCATGGGTCACTGATCAGACTGGAGGATCCCGCTACCCAAGGCAACGAGGGGGACCCACCCATGAACGGCTCACGGATCGCCGCCGTCGGTCACTACCAGCCCGCCAAGGTACTCACCAATGAGGACCTGGCGGAACTGGTCGACACCAGCGACGAGTGGATCAGAAGCCGGGTGGGCATCCGCACACGGCACATCGCCGGGCCCGACGAGCCCGTCGACGAGCTGGCCGCGCACGCCGCCGCCAAGGCGCTCGCCGCAGCGGGCCTGACGCCGAGCGACATCGACCTGGTCCTGGTCGCCACCTCCACGGCCGTCGACCGCTCCCCGAACATGGCCGCCCGCGTCGCCAACCGGCTAGGCATCCCCTCGCCGGCCGCGATGGACATCAACGTCGTCTGCGCGGGCTTCACCCACGCGCTGGCCACCGCGGACCACACCGTACGCGCGGGCGCCGCGACCCGGGCACTGGTCATCGGCGCCGACAAGATGTCCGACGTGGCGGACTGGAGCGACCGTACGACCTGTGTGCTCGTCGGCGACGGGGCGGGGGCCGCCGTGGTCGAGGCGTCCGACGAACCGGGGATCGGCCCGGTGCTGTGGGGCTCGGTACCCGAGATGGGCAACGCGGTGCGCATCGAGGGGACGCCCTCGCGCTTCGCGCAGGAGGGGCAGAGCGTCTACCGCTGGGCGACGACCCAGCTCCCGGCCATCGCCCGCAAGGCCTGCGAACGCGCGGGACTCGCCCCCGAGGACCTCGCCGGGCTCGTCCTGCACCAGGCGAACCTGCGCATCATCGAGCCGCTGGCCGAGAAGATCGGCGCGGTCAACGCCGTCGTCGCACGTGATGTCGTCGAATCGGGGAACACGTCGGCGGCGAGTATTCCGCTTGCCTTCTCCAAGCTCGTGGAGCGCGGGGAGTTCTCCAAGGGGGACCCCGTCCTGCTGTTCGGCTTCGGTGGGAACCTGTCGTACGCCGGACAGGTCGTCCGTTGCCCGTGAACAGCTCCGTCATCATGGTGTGACTGGCCCAACTCCTGTGCCTGCTGGCCTTTGTGCGCCGTAGACTGTAGGCGAAAGACAATTCATAATTGCCTTTCGCAATGCAGCGACAACGCTGCCCAGGAGGGGACCGTGATGTTGTCGACAGGACTGCCGCAGGGAGCGGTGCCCAAGCTCGAACGGCCCGGCCCGTTGCGCGACCGTGTCTACGAAGCGCTGCTCGAACTCATCACCACCCGCGCCCTGGCGCCGGGCCAGCACCTCGTCGAGAGCGAACTCGCCGGGCACCTCGGGGTGTCCCGGCAGCCCGTGCGCGAGGCACTGCAGCGGCTCAGCACCGAGGGATGGGTCGATCTGCGGCCCGCCCAGGGTGCGTTCGTGCACGAGCCGACGGAGGAGGAGGCGGACCAGCTCCTGACGGTCCGTACGCTCCTGGAGGCCGAGGCCGCCCGGCTCGCCGCCGCCAACGCCGGTGCCGAGGCCATCACCATCCTCGAAGCGCTGTGCGCGGAGGGTGAGCGCGCGGTCGCCGCCGACGACGTGGACACCGCGGTCGCGACGAACGCCCGGCTCCACGCGACGGTCATGGAACTCGCGGGCAACACCGTCCTCGCCGAGCTGGCCGCACAGGTCGACCGGCGCGTCCGCTGGTACTACACGCCGATCGCCCGGCAGCGCGGCCGCCAGTCCTGGATCGAGCACCGTGAGCTGATAGCGGCGATAGCGGACCGTGACGAGCAGCGCGCCACGGCGGTCATGCGCACCCACACGGAGCACACCCGGAAGATGTACCACGAGCGGGAGAAGTAGTAGCTCCGGCCGCGTCCAGGGCACCAGAAAGTAGGTCCGTCCGCATCCAGGCCACCGGAAAGTAGCTCCGGCCGCGTCCAGGACGCCGGAAGTGCGGGTCACAGCCTCGGCTGTGGCCCGTTTTGCGTGCCCGCATACGCTTCTTTGTCCTGTCAGTGGAGAAAGTTGACGGCAATCTCTGCGTGACTTCTTCCCACCTCAGGCAGCCGCTGCTACGTTCCACTCGAAAGCAGGCCCGGTGAAGTGACCGGAACCGGTGGACGCAAGCCAGTTGAGGCGGGAGGGGCTCGTGAGACGTATGACGGCACGACCCGCCAACGCACACCAGGCGCGGCTGCTGCGGCTGTTGCGTGACGGCGGCCCCAACTCCCGTGCCCAGCTGGGTGATCAGGTCGACCTCTCGCGGTCGAAGCTGGCCGTCGAGGTGGACCGGCTCCTGGAGACCGGGCTCGTGGTCGCCGACGGACTCGCCGCCTCCCGAGGTGGCCGTCGCTCCCACAACATCCGGCTCGCACCAGCGCTGCGCTTCCTTGGCGTCGACATCGGCGCGACCTCGATCGACGTGGCCGTCACCAACGCCGAGCTGGAAGTCCTCGGGCATATCAACCAGCCCATGGACGTACGTGAGGGTCCGGTCGCGGTCTTCGAACAAGTCCTCGCCATGGCGGCCAAGTTGAGGGCCTCGGGGCTGGCGGAGGGGTTCGACGGCGCCGGAATCGGCGTACCGGGACCCGTCCGGTTCCCCGAGGGCATCCCCGTCGCCCCGCCGATCATGCCCGGCTGGGACGGATTCCCGGTCCGGGAGGCGCTCAGCCAGGATCTCGGCTGCCCGGTCATGGTCGACAACGACGTGAACCTGATGGCCATGGGAGAGCAGCACGCGGGCGTCGCACGCTCCGTGGGCGACTTCCTCTGCGTCAAGATCGGTACCGGTATCGGTTGCGGCATCGTCGTCGGCGGCGAGGTCTACCGCGGTACGACAGGAAGCGCGGGCGACATCGGGCATATCCAGGCCGTGCCCGACGGCCGCCCGTGCGCCTGCGGCAACCGGGGCTGCCTGGAAGCCCACTTCAGCGGCGCCGCGCTCGCCCGCGATGCCACGGACGCCGCCCAGCAGGGACTTTCGACGGACCTCGCGACCCGTCTTGAGGCGAACGGCAGCCTGAGCGCGATCGATGTCGCCGCCGCGGCCGCCGCGGGTGACGCCACCGCGCTCGACCTGATCCGCGAGGGCGGCAACCGTACCGGCCAGGTCATCGCCGGCCTTGTCAGCTTCTTCAATCCGGGCCTGGTGGTGATCGGCGGTGGGGTGACGGGTCTCGGCCACACCCTGCTCGCCGCGATCCGTACCCAGGTCTACCGCCAGTCGCTGCCCCTGGCGACCGGCAACCTCCCCATCGTGCTGGGAGAGTTGGGCCCCACCGCCGGAGTCATCGGCGGAGCCCGGCTCATCAGCGACCACCTGTTCTCACCCGCGTAAGGCCGCGGCCCGTTCGGCCGCGAGTCACCTCACCCGTACAGCGCCCTGCTCTGCTCTGCCCGAAACCCGCCGCCTGCTCCGCACGCGCACCGCCCTGCAACCGGCCCGCACGCCTGCCAAGGGGAACCGTCATGGCACCAGAACCACCGCTGCTCACCATGTCCGGCATCACCAAATCGTTCCCCGGAGTCCGGGCCCTCGACGGCGTCGACCTCGACGTCCAGGCCGGCGAGGTGCACTGTCTGCTCGGCCAGAACGGCGCCGGAAAATCCACGCTGATCAAGGTCCTGGCCGGCGCCCACCAGCCCGACGACGGCACCATCAGCTGGCGCGGCGACCACGTGACCCTGCGGTCTCCGATCGCCGCCATGCGCCTGGGCATCGCCACCATCTACCAGGAACTCGACCTGGTGGAGGGCCTGTCGGTGGCCGAGAACGTGCACCTCGGACATGAACCCACGGCCGCCGGTTTCGTCGTACGGGGAAAGGCGGCGAAGGAGTCGACCGCCGCTCTCCTCAAGCGACTTGGGCACTCCGAGATCGATCCGGCACGGCTCGTGGGTGAGCTGTCGGCCGCCCAGCAGCAGATCGTCTCCATGGCGCGGGCGCTCTCCCACGACGTACGGCTCATCGTCATGGACGAGCCGTCCGCGGCCCTCGACCCCGACGAGGTCGACAACCTCTTCCGCATCGTCGGGGACCTCACCGCGGACGGCGTCGCCGTCGTCTACATCTCGCACCGTCTGGAGGAGATCCGCCGCATCGGCGACCGCGTGACCGTACTGAAGGACGGGCGTGCGGTGGCGGGCGGGCTGCCCGCGAAGTCCACGCCGACGCGCGAGGTGGTGGCGCTGATGACGGGGCGCAATGTCGAGTACGTCTTCCCGGACCGGCCCACGACCCGGCCGCCAGGGGAACCCCTGCTCCGAGTCCAAGGCCTCGCCCGTGCGGGGGAGTTCGAACCCCTCGACCTCGACCTGCGCCCCGGCGAGATCGTCGGACTGGCCGGGCTCGTGGGCTCCGGACGCTCCGAGATCCTGGAGACGATCTACGGGGCGCGCAAGGCGACGCAAGGTCACGTCATCGTCGACGGGCGGGTGTTGCGACCCGGCAGTGTGCGCGCCGCCGTACGCGCCGGGCTAGGGCTCGCGCCCGAGGAACGCAAGGCGCAGGCCCTGCTGATGCTGGAGTCCGTCACCCGCAACGTGTCGGTGTCGTCCATGTCCCGCTTCTCACGCGGCGGTTGGATCGACCGCGGCGCCGAACGCGGCGCGGCACGGGCGGCGACCCGCGAGCTGTCCCTGCGCCCCGACAACCCGTCCGTCCCGATCCGGACGCTGTCCGGCGGCAACCAGCAGAAGGCGGTCCTCGCGCGCTGGCTGCTGCGCGGTTGCCGGGTGTTGCTGCTCGACGAGCCGACCCGAGGCGTTGACGTCGGTGCCCGCGCCGAGCTCTACGCCGTCATCCGGCGGCTGGCCGACGAGGGCCTCGCCGTTCTGCTGGTCTCCAGCGAAGTACCCGAAGTGCTCGGCCTCGCCGACCGGGTGCTCGTCCTGCGTGAGGGGAGGGTCGTCCACACGGCCCCGGCCCGGGAGCTCGACGAACACCGCGTCCTCGACCTCGTCATGGAAGGAACGTCAACGTCATGACGCAGCCAGCGTCACCTCCCAGGCCCGGTGACACCCGCAAGGTCTCGCCGGTGGACCGGACCAGCCCGTGGCGGACGGTCGCGGCCCGCGCCGACGTCCGTACGCTCTCCCTCCTCGGGGTCCTTGCCGCCCTGATCATCATCGGCGGCATCACCAAACCCGACGAGTTCCTCGACACCCGCAACCTCCAACTCGTCCTCACCCAGGCCTCGGTGATCGGCGTCGTCACCGTCGGCATGACCTTCGTCATCACCTCGGGCGGCATCGACCTGTCGGTCGGCGCGATCGTCGCCCTCTCCTCGGTGTGGGCGACGACGGTCGCCACCCAGGACTTCGGCTTCGCGGGCGTCCTCTTCACGGCCGTGCTCGTCGGCGTCGGCTGCGGTCTGGTCAACGGACTCCTCATCGCCTACGGCGCGATGGTGCCGTTCATCGCGACGCTGGCGATGCTCGCCTCGGCCCGCGGACTGGCACTCCAGATCACCGACGGAAAGACCCAGATCGTCAGCATCGACAGCATCCTGAAGCTCGGCGAGCGCGACTCGTACGTGCTCGGCATACCGCCGCTCGTCATGGTTTTCGCCGTCGTCACGATCATCGGCTGGCTGCTGCTCAACCGCACCACCTTCGGCCGCCGCACGGTCGCGGTCGGCGGCAACGCGGAGGCGGCCCGGCTCGCGGGCATCGACGTACGACGGCAGCGGCTGTACCTGTATCTGCTCTCCGGACTGTGCTGCGGCATCGCCGCTTTCCTGCTGATCATCCTGTCCGGCTCGGGCCAGAACACCAACGGAAACCTCTACGAACTCGACGCCATCGCGGCCGCGATCATCGGCGGCACGCTGCTCAGCGGGGGCCGCGGCACCATCGTCGGCTCGGTGCTGGGCGTCCTGATCTTCACCACGATCACCAACATCTTCGCGCTCAACAACCTGCAGAGCGACGTCCAGCAGATCGCCAAGGGCGCGATCATCGTGGCCGCCGTGCTCGTCCAGCGCCGTACCGCAAGCACGACTTGAGGGAAGGGTCCACCGCCATGCCAGAGCTCACGAGCCGCAGGGGACTGCTCTTCGGGACCGCCGCCGTCGGGGCCGGTGTCCTGCTCGCCGGGTGCACCAGCAACGAGTCCGGCGACGACCCCGCGGCGAACGACCAGCCGGCCGCCTCCGACACCCCCGGCAAAGAGGTGACGATCGGTTTCGCCGGGCCACAGGCCGACCACGGCTGGCTCAACGCGATCAACGACAACGCCAAGAACCGCGCCAAGAAGTACTCGGACGTGACGCTGGAGATCACCGAGGGCTCCAACGACACCGCGGCGCAGATCGGCCAGATCCAGACCCTCATCAACAAGAAGGTCGACGTCCTGGTCATCCTGCCCGCCGACGGCAAGGCGCTCACCCAGGTGGGTCTACAGGCCATGCGTGCGGGGATCCCGGTCGTCAACCTCGACCGGATCTTCAACTCCCCACAGGCGTACCGCTGTTGGATAGGCGGCGACAATTACGGCATGGGCCTCAACGCCGGCAACTACATCGGCGAGAAGCTCAAGGACAAGCAGGGCGCCAAGGTCATCGAACTCGCCGGGCTCGACAACCTGGAGCTCACCCAGCAGCGCACCCAGGGCTTCGACGCGGCCCTGAAGAACTACCCGAACATCAAGAAGGTCGCCCGGCAGGCCGCCGAGTTCACCGTCGAGTCGGGGCAGGCGAAGATGGCCCAACTCCTACAGGCCCAGTCGGACTTCGACGCGCTGTGGAACCACGACGACGACCAGGGAGTCGGCGCCCTGCGCGCCATCGAGCAGGCCGGCCGGGACGACTTCCTGATGGTCGGCGGCGCCGGTGCGCTCTCCGCCATGCAGGCCATCGAGGCGGACGACGGCGTCCTCAAGGCCACCGTCCTCTACCCGCCGACCATGGCCGCCTCCGCCATCGACCTCGCCCGCGCGCTCGGCCAGAGCAAGGGCATCGGCGGCCTCTCCGAGTTCGAGATCCCCGCCTCACTGACCCTCTACTCGGCCGTCGTCGACAAGGAGAACGTCGGCCAGTACATGGCCACCGGCTTCAAGTGAGGCGGCCGGCCGGCAGGCAGGGGCCCGGGCCACGGATCAGGCTGTCGAGGCCCGGCCCACGGATCAGGCCCCAGGGGACTGGCCGGCGGATCATGCCGGAGGCGCGGGGTCTGGGCCTGTGAGACGCCGTCGAGACCCTCCGGCCTGATCCGCCGACCGTCGGACAGCCCTACCCCCCACCGTGTCACGACCACGAGGAGGACATCCGCATGGGACAGCCGCACCAGGGCGACGAGGCCGAGGCAACCGCCGGGGCGCCGGTGGACGCCGAAGCCGCGAAGCCGCCATTGGGCGTGGGCATGGTCGGATACGCCTTCATGGGCGCCGCCCACTCACAGGGCTGGCGCACCGTGGGCCACGCCTTCGACCTGCCGCGCCGACCGGTCCTCGCCGCCGTCTGCGGCCGTGACGGCGAAGCCGTCCGGGCCATGGCGGACCGGCAGGGCTGGGCGGCGGCCGAGACCGACTGGCGTGCCCTGATCGCCCGGGACGACGTCGACCTCGTCGACATCTGCAGCCCCGGCGACACCCACGCCGAGATCGCCATCGCCGCCCTGGAGGCCGGCAAGCACGTGCTGTGCGAGAAGCCTCTCGCGAACACGGTCGCCGAGGCGGAGGCGATGACGGAGGCCGCCGAAGCGGCCGAGCGGCGCGGGCAGTTGGCCATGGTCGGCTTCAACTACCGCCGGTTGCCCGCGACGACGTTCGCCCGCTCGATCGTCGCCGAGGGGCGGCTGGGCGCCCTGCGGCACGTGCGGGTGGTGTACCTCCAGGACTGGCTGGTGGACCCGGAGTTCCCGCTCACCTGGCGACTCCGCAAGGAAATCGCGGGCTCCGGCGCGCTCGGGGATCTGGGCGCGCACATCATCGACCTCGCGCAGTATCTGGCGGGGGAGCCGGTCGTCGGGGTCTCCGCGCTCACCGAGACGTTCGTACGGGAGCGGCCGCTGCCCGGCGGGACGACGAGCGGCCTGTCGGCGGCCTCGGAAGCCGGCGGCGGCCTCGGCACGGTCACCGTCGACGACGCCGCCCTCTTCACCGGCCGCTTCGCCTCCGGCGCCCTCGCCTCCTTCGAGGCCACCCGGTTCGCGACCGGCCGCAAGAACGCGCTGCGCATCGAACTCAACGGCGAGCACGGCTCGTTGGCCTTCGACCTGGAACGCCTCAACGAACTCTCCTACCACGACCACACCGAACCCGGCACACACGCGGGCTTCCGCCGCATCCTCGTCACCGAACCCGACCACCCCTACCTGGACGCCTGGTGGCCGCCGGGCCACGGCCTCGGCTACGAGCACAGTTTCGTGCACCAGGCCCGCGATCTGGTGCAGGCCATCGCGGCCGGACACCGTCCCGTGCCGTCCTTCGCCGACGGGCTGCAGGTGCAGCGCGTGCTGGCGGCGGTGGAGGAGAGCGCCGAGAAGAACTCCGTCTACACACCGATAACCGTCCATACGCCCATAGCGGTTCGAGGAGGCCTTTAACCATGCCGCGTACCTTCACACTCTTCACCGGCCAGTGGGCCGACCTGCCCCTCGAAGAAGTCTGCCGTCTCGCCCGCGACTTCGGCTACGACGGACTCGAACTCGCCTGCTGGGGCGACCACTTCGAGGTCGACAAGGCGCTCGCCGACCCGTCCTACCTCGACTCCCGGCGCGCACTCCTGGACAAGTACGGCCTCAAGTGCTGGGCGATCTCCAACCACCTGGTCGGCCAGGCCGTGTGCGACGCCATCATCGACGAACGCCACAAGGGCATCCTGCCCGCACGCATCTGGGGCGACGGCGAGGGCGAGGGCGTACGGCAGCGGGCCGCCGCCGAGATCGCCGACACCGCCCGTGCGGCGGCCGCCTTCGGCGTCGACACGGTCATCGGCTTCACCGGTTCCGCCATCTGGCACCTGGTCGCGATGTTCCCGCCCGCGCCCGAGTCGATGATCGAGCGCGGATACGAGGACTTCGCCGAACGCTGGAACCCGATCCTGGACGTCTTCGACGCGCAGGGCGTGCGGTTCGCGCACGAGGTCCACCCGAGCGAGATCGCGTACGACTACTGGACAACTCACAAGGCACTGGAGGCGGTTGGCCACCGTCCCGCCTTCGGCCTCAACTTCGACCCCTCGCACTTCGTGTGGCAGGACCTCGACCCGGTCGGTTTCCTCTACGACTTCCGCGACCGGATCTACCACGTCGACTGCAAGGAGGCCCGCAAGCGGCTCGACGGCCGCAACGGCCGCCTCGGCTCGCACCTGCCCTGGGGCGACCCGCGGCGTGGCTGGGACTTCGTCTCCGCGGGCCACGGCGATGTCCCCTGGGAGGACGTGTTCCGCATGCTGCGCTCCATCGACTACACGGGTCCCATCTCCGTGGAGTGGGAGGACGCCGGGATGGACCGGCTACAGGGCGCACCGGAGGCCCTGACCCGCCTCAAGGCCTACGACTTCGAGCCGCCGTCGGCTTCGTTCGACGCGGCGTTCGGAGGCAACGACTAGGCCGCACAGCCCAGTTCACCTCGCGCGGTCTTCACGTCGCGCGGTTCACATCGCACATCTCTCAAGGTTCCGGGGTGACGGCGCACCCCGGCGTATCGCCGCACCGCGGCACCCGCCCGTACGACCAGCCCCTTCATGGAGGCATTTCGTGCACCCGTACGCCAGTAAGGCCAGTAACAGGAAGAACAGAAGGCACACCAGACGTCCGAGACTTCGTGGCGCACTCGCCCTGCTGAGCGGCGCGATCCTGGCGGCCGCGTCTCTCACCCTCACCTCGCCCTCGGCCGGCGCAGCCGTCGCCGGCCCCACCGAAGTCGCCGCCGCTGCCGAGGACTTCCAGCAGGTCACCCTCGCCAAGGGGGAGCCCGAGGTCGGCGAGCCGATGTCGCTGGCGGTGCTCCCGGACCGCTCGGTCCTGCACACCTCGCGCGACGGCGAACTGCGACTCACCGACAGCGCGGGCAACACGAAACTCGCGGGCAAGATCGACGTGTACTCGCACGACGAGGAGGGCCTACAGGGCGTCGGCCTCGACCCCGGGTTCGCGCAGAACCGATTCCTCTACCTCTACTACGCGCCCCCGCTGAACACCCCGGCGGGCGACGCCCCCGAGACCGGCACGGCCGCCGACTTCGCACCCTTCGACGGCGTGAACCGCCTCTCGCGGTTCGTCCTGAACGCAGACGGCACCCTGAACAACGCGAGTGAGACGAAGATCCTCGACGTCCAGGCCTCCCGGGGCATCTGCTGCCACGTCGGCGGCGACATCGACTTCGACGCGGCCGGCAACCTCTACCTGTCGACCGGCGACGACTCCAACCCCTTCCAGTCGCAGGGCTTCACGCCCATCGACGAGCGCGCCGACCGCAACCCGGCCTTCGACGCCCAGCGTTCCGCCGGCAACACCAACGACCTGCGCGGCAAGATCCTTCGCATCAAGGTGAACGCCGACGGCTCGTACGCCATCCCGGACGGTAACCTCTTCGCCCCCGGCACCGACAGGACACGCCCCGAGATCTACGCGATGGGCTTCCGCAACCCGTTCCGCTTCAGCGTCGACAAGGCGACGGGCATCCTGTACGTCGGTGAGTACGGCCCGGACGCCGGTGCCGCCGACCCGACGCGCGGCCCCGCAGGACAGGTCGAGTTCGCCCGCGTCACCGCCCCCGGAAACTTCGGCTGGCCGTACTGCACCGGTGACAACGACGCCTACGTGGACTACGACTTCGCCACCGGCACCTCGGGCGCGGCCTTCGACTGCGCCGCCCCCAAGAACACCTCGCCCCACAACACCGGTCTCACCGACCTGCCCCCGGCCCAGGCCGCCTGGATCCCCTACGACGGCGCGTCCGTCCCGGAGTTCGGCAGCGGCTCGGAGTCCCCGATGGGCGGCCCGGTCTACCACTACGACGCCTCGCTCGACTCGCCGGTGAAGTTCCCGGAGGCCTACGACGGCGACTTCTTCGCGGGCGAGTTCGGCCGCCGCTGGATCAAGCGGATCGAATCGGACGCGAGCGGCGCCGTGCAGTCCATCAACGACATCCCCTGGACGGGCACCCAGGTGATGGACATGGCGTTCGGACCTGACGGAGCGCTGTACGTCCTCGACTACGGCACCGCCTGGTTCGGCGGCGACGAGCACTCGGGCCTCTACCGGATCGAGAACGCCACCGACGGGCACTCCCCGGTCGCGCAGGCCACCGCCGACCGCACCTCGGGACAGGCGAAGCTGAAGGTGACCTTCTCCTCGGCCGGTTCGACCGACGCGGACGGCGACGCCCTCACGTACAGCTGGGACTTCGGCGACGGCGGCACCTCGACCGCGGCGAACCCGACGTACAAATACAAGACCAACGGCACCTACACGGCGACTCTGACCGCCAAGGACCCGGACGGCCGGACGGGAAGTTCGAGCGTGCAGATCGTGGTCGGCAACACCGCGCCCACGGTGACACTCCAACTGCCGCAGGACGGACAGCTGTTCAACTTCGGCGACTCCGTTCCGTTCAAGGTGAAGGTCACCGACCCGGAGGACGGCAGGGCGATCGACTGCGCCAAGGTGAAGGTCAACTTCATCCTCGGCCACGACAGTCACGGCCATGTGTTGACCTCGGCCAACGGCTGCACCGGCACCATCGCGACCGGCGCGGGCGACGGCCACGACGACGATGCCAATATCTTCGGGGTCTTCGACGCCGAGTACACCGACGCCGGTGGCGGCGGCCAGGCTCCGCTGACCAGCCACGACCAGCATGTCGTCCAGCCCAAGCACCGCCAGGCCGAGCACTTCGGCACGTCCTCGGGGGTGACGGTCTACTCGAAGTCCACCGCCCACGGCGGCGAGGTCGTCGGGGACGTCGACAACGGCGACTGGATCTCGTTCACGCCGTACGTGCTCAGCAACGCCCAGAAGATCACGGCGCGGGTCGCGTCGGCCGGCGCGGGCGGCACCCTCGAAGTCCGCGCGGGCTCTCCGACCGGCCGGCTGCTGGGCAAGGCCACCGTGCCGGTGACCGGCGGCTGGGACACCTTCCAGGACGTCAGCGCCGACCTGTCCCGCGCACCACGCGGCACGACCTCGCTCTACCTCGTCTTCAAGGGGAGCAGCGGAAACGGCGCGCTGTACGACCTGGACGACTTCACCTTCACGACGAGCGGCTGAAGAGGTGTTGCTGTGATGCGCGCACCAGCGCGAGTGATGACGTCCGCCGCGGCGGCTGCCGTGCTCATCGGCTGCGTGTCGGGACCGGCCGCGTCGAAGGGAGCCGATGAGACACGGGTCCTGGTCTTCTCCAAGACCGCCGGCTTCCGGCACGACTCGATACCCGAAGGGATAGCGGCCGTAAGGGAGTTGGGCGCGACTGACGGCTTCTCCGTCGACGCGACCGAGGACGCCGGAGCCTTCACCTCCCGCAACCTCGCCCGCTATGACGCCGTCGTCTTCCTCTCCACCACGGGCGACGTCCTCGACGACGCCCAACAGGGCGCCTTCGAGCGGTACATCAAGCGGGGCGGCGGCTATGTGGGTGTCCACGCTGCCGCCGACACCGAGTACGACTGGGCCTTCTACGGCGGTCTCGCCGGGGCGTACTTCCAGTCGCACCCGGCGATCCAGCCCGCGACGGTCGACGTCGAGGACCGGGCACACCCGGCGACCTCGGAACTGGCGCGAGCGTGGAACCGTACCGACGAGTGGTACAACTACCGCTCCAACCCACGGGAACACGCTCACGTCCTGGCCTCGCTCGACGAGTCCTCGTACACCGGCGGCACGATGAGCGGCGACCATCCGATCGCCTGGTGCCAGGAGTACCAGGGCGGCCGCGCCTTCTACACCGGGGCCGGCCACACCAAGGAGTCGTACGCCGAACCCGCCCTCCGTCAGCACCTGTTGGGCGGAATCCGGTACGCCGTCGGCGACGCCCAGGCCGACTGCCGCCCGGAGAACGGCTACCGGCCGCTGTTCGACGGCACCGCCGAGTCGCTGTCGGCCTGGCAGCAGGCGGGGCCGGGCTCGTTCTCGCTGAGCGAGGACGGCACGCTGACATCGAGCGGCGGGCTGGGGATGCTCTGGTACGCGGGTGCTCCTTCCGCGGGTTCCGGTCCCGTCTTCGGTGCCGGTTCCGATGCCGGTTCCGGCTTCGGTCCCGGCTTTGGTTCGTACTCGCTGAAGCTGGACTGGAAGGTGTCCGGCGACGACAACTCCGGTGTCTTCGTGGGCTTTCCGGCCTCCGACGACCCGTGGTCGGCCGTGAACAACGGCTATGAGGTCCAGATCGATGCCACGGACGTGCCCGAGAAGACCACGGGATCCGTGTACGGCTTCCAGTCCGCCGAGCTCAAGAAGCGCGACCGCGCGCTGAACCCGCCCGGCGAGTGGAACACGTACGAGATCCGCGTGGAGGGCGAACGGCTCCGCGTCTGGCTCAACGGCGTGCGGATCAACGACTTCACCAACACCGATCCGGCCCGGAGCCTGCGCGACGGGCACGTCGGGATCCAGAACCACGGATCCGACGACGAGGTGTCCTTCCGCGACATCCGGATCAAGGAACTGCCCGTGAAGGGCAACTGAGCGGCGGCGGGCGGGACACGCCGTACTCCCGCCCGCCGTCTCGACCCTTCTCCACTCCTGCTCCCGCTCCTGCTTCTGCTTCTGCTCCTGTGCTCCTTCTCCTGTTCTCCGTGGTTGACGTACGACAAGGAGGCTGCCCATGTCCGGGTCCCTTTCCGAACCCAGGGTCCTTTCGGAACCCCGGGTGGGGGTGTGGCTGATCGGAGCACGCGGCTCCGTCGCCACCACCGTCGTCGCGGGTTGCGCGGCTGTCACCGGGGGCCTGCACGCCCCGACGGGCATGGTCACCGAGACCGGCCTGTTCGCCGCCTGCGACCTGCCCTCGTTGTCCTCTCTTGTCTTCGGCGGTCACGACACGGTCGACTGCCCGCTGCCCAAGCGTGCGGAGGCGCTGGCCGCCGGGGGCGTCCTGCCGTACGGCCTCCCGTCGGCGGTGCGGGCCGAACTGGCCGCCGCCGACCGGGAGATCCGCCCCGGCGGCCCCGGCCCCGGCGACACCCGGGAACCCGCCGAGCTCATCGAGGCCTTCGCCGCGGACATGCGGGATTTCGTACGGCGATGTGGCCTGGCCCGGGCGGTCGTGGTGAACGTGGCCTCCACGGAGCCCGCGCCCACCGGTGACGCACTGCCGCCGAGTTCCCTGTATGCGGCCGCTGCCCTGCGCGCCGGCTGCCCCTATGTGAACTTCACCCCCTCCACGGGCCTGCACCACCCGGCGCTGGCATCCCGGGCCGAGGCCGGCGGCCTGCCCTACGCGGGCCGCGACGGCAAGACCGGCCAGACCCTGCTCCGCTCCGTGCTGGGCCCGATGTTCGCCCAGCGCGCCCTGACGGTGCGGGCCTGGTCCGGCACGAACCTCCTCGGCGGGGGCGACGGCGCCTCCCTCGCCGACCCGGCCGCCGCCGCGGCCAAGAACGCCGGCAAGGAGCGGGTGCTGGCCGACACGCTGGGCGCCGCCCCGCAGGGCGAGGTCCACATCGACGACGTGCCCGCCCTCGGCGACTGGAAGACCGCCTGGGACCACATCGCCTTCGACGGCTTCCTCGGCACCCGCATGATCCTCCAGACCACCTGGCAGGGCTGCGACTCCGCCCTCGCCGCCCCACTGATCCTCGACCTCGCCCGGATCGTCTCCCGCGCCCACGACATCGGCCTCTCCGGCCCGTTGAGCGAGCTGGCCTTCTACTTCAAGGATCCGGTGGGGGTGGCGCCCGCGGGGCTGGGGGAGCAGTACGCGGCGCTGGCCCGCCTGGCGGGACGGCTGGCGGGGCCGCTGGGCGAATCCTCGGGGGAGGCGCTGTGAGGGGGCGGGTGGTGCGGTGGCTGGGGTTGTTGGGGGCGGGTGAGGTGCGCGGGGCGGGCGGGTCGCCCACGTCCGGTGCGCGGCTCGGGTCTGGAGAGGTACGCGGGACGGGTGGGTCGTCGCCCGGGTCCGGTGCACCGCTCGGGCCGGGTGGTTCGGCTTTGAGGTTGGCGTCGGGTGGTGTGGCGTTGGTGTTCGCGTTCGCGGCGGGCGGGCCGTTGAGGATCGGTGCTTCGGGTGCTTCCGATCCCTCGGGTGCCTTGGGTAAGTCGGGCGCGCCGCGAAGGCGCCGGACGGGGGGTGCCGGAACGTCGGCGCGAGCCGGTGCCGGTGCCGGTACAGGTGCGAGTGCCGGTGCCGACGACGGTCGCGACGTCAGTGCCGAGGCCAGGGATGGTGCCGGGGCCGGGGCCGGGGCCGGGGCCAGTGGCGACACCGGTGCTGACGCCAGCGGTGACGTCAGCGCTGGTACCACGGCCAGCGCTGGTGCCAGAGCCAGAGCCAGAGCCAGGGCCGGTACCAGAGCCAGGGCCGGCGCCCGAGCCTGGGCCGAACTGCTGCGCCTGCCCGCCCTCTTCACCGTCCCCGGAGACGCGCTCACGGGCGCCGCAGCGGTGGGGGCCCGCCCCAACTCCCGCACTCTGCTCGCCATCGGTTCCTCCCTCTGCCTGTACGAGGCCGGCATGGCCCTCAACGACTGGGCCGACCGCGCCGAGGACGCCGTGGACCGTCCGCACCGCCCGCTGCCCTCCGGCCGCATCCACCCGGCCGCGGCGCTCGCGGCGGCCGGAGCGCTGACGGCGGCGGGTCTCGCCCTGGCAGCCCGAGCGGGTGGCCGCTCGCTCGCGGTCGCCGTACCCCTCGCGGCCACCATCTGGGCGTACGACCTCGCGCTCAAACAGACCCCTGCGGGCCCGGCGGCCATGGCCACCGCCCGAGGCCTGGACGTACTCCTCGGCGCGACCACCACCGGCGCCACCACCCAGACCACGGCATCTCTCCCCGGCCCGAACGCCCCTCGCCGTACCGCCGTCCGCCAGGCCCTCCCCTCCGCCCTCACCCTGGCCACCCACACCCTCGCGGTGACAGTGGTGTCCCGAGGGGAGACGCAAGGTGGTTCGTCGGCTGCGCCGCTGGCCGCGCTGGCCACAACGGGCGCGCTGGCCTGGGTGCTGCTGAGCGACCGGGGAGTCGCAGGACAGCAGGGACGCCGCCCCATGGCCGTAAGACCGCAGGACGCTGCGGGCACCCCGACAGCCCTGCCCCCAGGGCGTGTTGACGCGTCGGAGCCAACGTTTGGCCGACCACCCGTCGAGGCCCCGGTCCTGAAGCACGGCCGAGTTCCCCTCGGCGCTCCCTGGCTCACCCCCAACCGAGCAGCACCCGGCTCCGGCCCATCCCGGCACCCTGCAGAAGCCGCCCTCCGCGGAGCCCTCACCCTCGTCTACGCCGTGACCTCCGCCCGCCCCCTCTTCCACGCCGCGCTCAACCCCTCACCCCCGCTCACCCAGCGAGCCGTCGGCGGCGGAATCCGCGCCATGATCCCCCTCCAGGCCGCCCTGGCCGCCCGCGCGGGCGCACCCGTCACCGCCCTCCTGACGGCCGCACTCGCCCCAGCGGCCCGCAAGTTCGCAAGGAAGGTGAGCGTCACATGACCCCAAACCCCCACCGGACCGCGCATCAGGACCCCCACCCGACCTCGCCCCCGAGTCCCGGCCCCCACCCGACCTCGCCCCCGAGTCCCGGCCCGTACCCGACCTCGCCCCCGAGTCCCGGCCCGTACCCGACCTCGCCCCCGGGTCCAGGCCCGCACTCAACCTCGCCCCCAAGCGGTGGCCCCCTCCCGACCCCGCTCCCAAACGCCCGCCCGTACCCGACCTCGCCCCAGGGCACCGATCCCACCCCGGCGACCCCCCGCCCCCTCCGCTTCGGTTACGGAACCAACGGCCTCTCCGACCTCCGTCTCGACGACGCCCTCGCTCTCCTCGCCGACCTCGGCTACGACGGCGTCGGCCTGACCCTCGACCACATGCACCTCGACCCGCTCGCCCCGGAACTCGGCACCCGCACCGCCAAGGTGGCCCGCAGACTGGATGAGCTCGGCCTCACGGTCACCGTGGAGACCGGTGCCCGCTATGTCCTCGACCCGCGGCGCAAGCACGGCCCGTCCCTCCTCGACCCGGATCCGGAGGACCGTGCCCGCCGCGTGGACCTGCTCACTCGGGCCGTGCGGGTGGCAGCGGACCTCGGCGCCCACGCCGTGCACTGCTTCAGCGGGGTCACTCCGGCCGACACGGACGAGGACACCGCCTGGAAACGCTTCGCCGAGGCAATCGCCCCCGTGCTGGACGCCGCCACCCACACCGGAGTCCCCCTCGCCGTCGAACCCGAGCCAGGCCACCTGCTCTCCTCCCTCGCCGAGTTCCACCGTCTCCGCCTGGCACTCGGCGACCCGGCCGCCCTCGGTCTCACCCTCGACATCGGCCACTGCCAGTGCCTCGAACCCCTCTCACCCGCCGACTGCGTACGCGCCGCCGCCCCCTGGCTGCGCCATGTCCAGATCGAGGACATGCGGCGCGGCGTCCACGAACACCTCCCCTTCGGGGAGGGGGAGATCGACTTCCCGCCCGTACTGGAAGCCCTGGCCGCCACCGGCTACCAGGCCCTCACCGTCGTCGAACTGCCCCGCCACTCCCACGCGGGCCCCCACTTCGCCGAACAGTCCCTCCCATTCCTCCACCGCGCGGCCCGGGAGACCCCCCACAGCCGCGAAGGGAGAATCCCGTGAACCACCCGCATCCCAGCCACCACGCCCCGGCGAGCGACACCACCCCTCCCGTCGTCGCCGAGTTGTACGCCCGCCTGAACACCCACCTCGGCGGAGCCGCCCGCGCCTGGCTGGATCAGGCACTCGACGAGGCCGCCGCCCACCCCGGCGCCCACGGCCCCATCTCCGTCTGGGAGCTACGGATAGCCGAAGCCGGCCGCCGGTGCGGACCCGAGTACGCCGACGCCGCCCGCGTACTCCTCCTGCACGCCGCCCGCGCCGACATGAACGCCCTCGCCCGCGTCTACCGCCAGGGCACCGCCGCAGAACGCCGAGCCGTCCTGCACGCGCTGCCCCACCTGGTGACGGGGCCCGACGCCCTGCCCCTCGTCGAGGACGCGCTGCGCACCAACGACACCCGGCTCGTCGCCGCCGCCGTCGGCCCGTACGCCGCCCGCCACCTCGACGCCCACAACTGGCGCCACGCCGTGCTGAAGTGCCTGTTCACCGGTGTCCCCGTCGAGGAGGTGGCCGAGCTGCCCCGGCGCGCCCGCGCCGACGCCGAACTCGCCCGGATGCTCGCCGACTACGCCGACGAACGCACCGCCGCGGGCCGTCCCGTACCCGAGGACCTGTACCGCGTCCTGACCCTGACCGACCCCACGGCCACCCCCACTGGCACGTCCGGCAGCTCCGGCTCGCGCCGGACATCCGGCACGCCCGGCAAGGAGTCCTGATGCGCATCTTCGACCCCCACATCCACATGACGTCACGGACCACCGACGACTACGAGGCCATGCACGCCGCGGGCGTCCGCGCCGTCGTCGAACCCTCCTTCTGGCTCGGCCAGCCCCGCACCTCTCCCACCTCCTTCCTCGACTACTTCGACTCCCTCCTCGGCTGGGAACCCTTCCGCGCCGCCCAGTACGGCATCGCCCACCACTGCACGCTCGCCCTCAACCCCAAGGAGGCGAACGACCCCCGCTGCGTCCCTGTCCTGGACGAACTGCCCCGCTATCTCGTCAAGGACCAGGTCGTGGCCGTCGGCGAGATCGGCTACGACTCGATGACCCCCGCCGAGGACACCGCCCTGGCCGCCCAGCTCCAGCTCGCCGCCGACCACGAGCTGCCCGCGCTCGTGCACACCCCGCACCGCGACAAACTGGCCGGCCTGCGCCGCACCCTGGACGTGGTCCGGGAGTCCGCACTGCCCCCGGACCACGTCCTGATCGACCACCTCAACGAGACCACCGTCAAAGAGGCCAAGGACAGCGGCTGCTGGCTGGGCTTCTCCGTCTATCCCGACACCAAGATGGACGAGGAACGGATGGTCGCGATCCTGCGGGCGTACGGACCGGAGAAGGTGCTGGTCAACTCGGCCGCGGACTGGGGGAGAAGCGATCCCCTCAAGACCCGCCGGGTCGGTGACGCCCTGCTGGCGGCCGGATTCACCGACGACGAGGTCGACCGGGTGCTGTGGCGCAACCCCGTGGCTTTCTACGGGCTCAGCGGCCGGCTGAACCTCGACCTCGCGTCCCCGGACGCCACCCACGAAGGCAACTCCATCCTCCGTGGCGGGGAGTGAACGATGCGCTTCCGCCACCCCGACGGCTCGACCGTCCACCTCGCCTACTGCACCAACGTCCACCCGGCCGAAACCCTCGACGGTGTCCTCGCCCAGCTCCGCGACCACTGCGAACCCGTCCGCCGGCGCCTCGGCCGCGACCGTCTCGGCATCGGCCTGTGGCTCGCCAGGGACGCCGCCCACGCCCTGGTCACCGACCCGTCCGCACTGCGCGGACTGCGCACCGAACTCGACCGTCGCGGGCTCGAAGTCGTCACCCTCAACGGCTTCCCGTACGAGGGCTTCGGCGCGGAAGAGGTCAAGTACCGCGTCTACCAGCCGGACTGGGCCGACCCGGAACGCCTCGCCCACACCACCGCGCTGGCCCGCGTCCTCGCCCAGCTGCTTCCCGACGACGTCACCGAAGGCACCATCTCCACCCTGCCGCTGGCCTGGCGCACCGCGTACGACGACGAACGGGCGGCAACGGCCCACACCGCGCTGACCACGCTCGCCGAACGACTCGACGCCCTCGACGAACTCACCGGCCGCTCCATCCGCATCGGCCTGGAGCCGGAACCCGGCTGCACCGTCGAGACCACGCACGACGCCATCGCCCCGCTCACCGCCATCGGCCACCACCGCATCGGCATCTGCGTCGACACCTGCCACCTCGCCACCTCCTTCGAAGACCCGGACACCGCACTGGACGCCCTCGCGGATGCCCGCGTCCCCGTCGTCAAGTCCCAGCTCTCAGCCGCCCTGCACGCCGAACACCCCCATCTCCCCGAAGTCCGCGCAGCCCTCGCCGCCTTCGACGAACCCCGCTTCCTGCACCAGACCCGCACCCGGACGGCCGCCGGCCTGCGCGGCACCGACGATCTGGGCGAGGCCCTCGCAGGCGACGCCCTGCCCGACGCCTCACCCTGGCGCGCCCACTTCCACGTCCCACTGCACGCGGCCCCCGCCACGCCCCTCACCTCCACACTCCCCGTACTCCGCGCCGCCCTGACCCGCCTCGTCGGCGGCCCGCACCCGCTCACCCACCATCTGGAGGTCGAGACCTACACCTGGCAGACCCTCCCGCCCGAACTGCGTCCCCGCGGACGAGCCCAGTTGGCCGACGGCATCGCCGCCGAACTCACCCTCGCCCGCGACCTGTTGACCGACCTCGGCCTCAAGGAGCTGCCGTGAACACAGCACCCGTGAGCCCCTCACCGGAGCGCACCGGCCGCCCCACCCCGCTCCTCGTCCTGGACGTCGTCGGCCTCACCCCCCGTCTTCTCGACCACATGCCCCACCTCAAAGCGCTCGGCCAGTCCGGCTCCCGTGCCCCTCTCGGCACCGTCCTGCCCGCCGTCACCTGCGCCGCCCAGTCGACCTTCCTCACCGGCACCCACCCCTCCGAGCACGGGATCGTCGGCAACGGCTGGTACTTCCGCGAGCTGGGCGACGTACTTCTGTGGCGTCAGCACAACGGCCTCGTCTCCGGCGACAAGCTGTGGGACGCCGCCCGCCGCGCGCACCCCGGCTACACCGTCGCCAATATCTGCTGGTGGTTCGCCATGGGCGCCGACACCGATTTCACTGTCACCCCTCGTCCCGTCTACTACGCCGACGGCCGCAAGGAACCCGACTGCTACACCAGGCCCCCGGCCCTGCGCGACGAACTCACCGAGAAGCTCGGCGTGTTCCCGCTGTTCCACTTCTGGGGTCCCGCCGCGGACCTCGTCTCCAGCCGCTGGATCATCGACGCGACCCGCCACATCATCCGCACCCGGCACCCCGACCTGACCCTCTGCTACCTCCCTCACCTCGACTACGACCTCCAGCGCTTCGGCCCCGACGACCCGCGCTCCCTCCAGGCGGCCGCGGACCTCGACGCGGCCATGGCCCCCCTTCTCGACGACGCCAAGGCCGAAGGCCGAACCGTCGTCGCGCTCTCCGAGTACGGCATCACCCGCGTGAGCCGCCCCGTCGACATCAACCGCGCCCTGCGCCGCGCCGGACTCCTCGAAGTGCACACGCAGGACGGCATGGAGTACCTCGACCCGATGGCCTCCCGTGCCTTCGCGGTCGCCGACCACCAGATCGCCCATGTCTACGTGCGCCGCCCGGAGGACCTGGAGGCCACAAAAGCGGCACTCGCCGATCTGCCCGGCATCGAGCAACTCCTCGACGACGAGGGCAAGAAGAGCCATCACCTCGACCACCCACGCTCGGGCGAACTCGTCGCCGTTGCGGAGCCGGACGCCTGGTTCACGTACTACTACTGGCTCGACGACGCACGCGCGCCCGACTTCGCGCAGCTCGTCGAGATCCACCGCAAACCCGGCTACGACCCGGTCGAACTCTTCATGGACCCCCTCGACCCCTATGTGAAGGTCAAGGCGGCGGGCGCGCTGGCCCGCAAGAAGCTCGGCATGCGCTACCGCATGGCGGTCGTGCCCCTGGACCCGGCACCTATTCGAGGCAGCCACGGCCGTCTCCCCATGAGCGACGACGACGGTCCGCTCATCATCTGCTCCACCCCCCGCACAGTCACCGGCCGCGTCGCGGCCACCGAAGTGAAATCCCTGCTCCTCACCCTGGCCGGCCTCGCATGACGAGTCGTGACAAGACGTGACGAGCAACTACGGAAAGTGAAGCACGCGCCACTGACAACGCGTGCCGCGAAGCAACCCGCACGCATCTGACCTGCAACAACAGGAGAAGAGGCACCCGTGACCGACCTTCAGCACACCTCCGGAACCGACAGAGCCGACGGCACCGACGAGGCCCTGCGCCGCACTCTCGGCGTCGGCCGTCGCAGCTTCCTGAGCACCTGCACCGCCGTCGCGACCGCGGCGATCGCCGCACCCGTCTTCGGCGCCTCGCCGGCCCTGGCCCAGAGCGGGGGAGGGGGCGGTCACCTTGGTGAGGTCCTCGTCCCCGCGAACAGGCGCGGCATCATCCTCTACACCGTCCGTGACGCCACCGGCCGTGACCCCCTCACCACCGATCTGCCCTCCGGTTTCCGCGAGGTCTTCAAAGAGCTCTCGCGGTACGGCTACCGGCAGGTGGAGTTCGCCGGATACGGCCAGCACGCCAACTCCCCGGGCGGCGCCAACCTGGAGTCCGTGGCGGGCGCAAAGCTGCTGCGCTCCTGGCTCGACGACTACGGACTGCGGGCACAGGGCAACCACGGCTACATACCCCCGTCCTGGCCGCTCACGACACCCGACCTCGACACCTTCAAGCGGCACTTGGAGATCGCCAACATCCTGGGCCTCGCCCACATGGGCACCGGCGGCGACCCCACCGGCAGCGCCTACCGGGCCGACTGGGACGTGGCGGGCGACAAATGGAACGCGCTCGGCGCGATCGCCCGCCGTGAGGGCGTCAAGCTGTACACCCACAACCACGACGCGGCGTACGGATTCCTGCTCGACGGAGGCCCGCTCGACGCCCAGGGCAACCCCACCCGAAGCTCCGGCATCCGCAAGCTGGAGTACTTCCTGAAGGTCACGGACCCGAAACTCGTCTGGCTCGAGATGGACATCTTCTGGGCGCACGTCGCCCAGTACAAGTTCCACACCTACACCGCCCACGACGGCTCCAACCAGGAGAAGGTCTTCGACCCCGCGGGTCTCGTCGTCCGCAACAACAAGCGCTACCCGCTGTTCCACGCGAAGGACGGCACCGTCAACACCACCAACGGCATGGGCTACGACATGGTGCCGTTCGGGACCGGCGTCATCGACTACACCACGTTCTTCTCGCGCGTCGGCGAGAGGAACTACCACAACCCGATGGTCGAGCAGGACAACGCCCCGAGCTCCACCGACCTCGCGCAGTCACTGACGTATGCGAAGACCGGCTACGACAACCTCGCGGCCCTCCGCAAGAGGCGCAGGTAGTGGCCCCACGCCCAACACGGACGGGCGGCCCTCCCCGCGAGTCAGAACGTGGGGAGGGCCGCCCGTTGTCAGGACTGCCTTGCTCAGCCGGTCGGTACGTGCTCAGCCGACCGGAACCTTCTTGCTCAGCCCACCGGTTGCGGCTGTGGCGCGGATACCTTCACCGTGCGGTTCTGCCCCGGCTGGCGCAGGAGCAGTGCTATTGCCGCCGCCACCATGGAGATGCTGCCGGCCAGCGCGTAGGCGCCGTTGTAACCCCAGGCGGCGACCACCATCGAGCCGAGACCACCACCGAACAGGCCACTGATCAGCTTGCCGCTGTACACCAGCCCGTAGTTGGTGGCGTTGTAGTTCTCGCCGAAGTAGTCCGGCGTGAGAGCCGCGAACAGCGGATAGAAGGCCCCGCCGCCGAACCCGGAGAGGAAGGCGAAGACCAGGAACAGCCACTCGCTCTTGATGTCACCGGCCCAGATCACGCCGAACTGCGCGAGCCCCAGGATGACGATGACGGACACCAGGGTCTGCTTACGGCCCAAGGTGTCGGACAGCCAGCCCACCACTCCGCGGCCGATGCCGTTGATGACGGCCATGACGCCCATCGACGACGCCGCCACCAGGGGGCCGAAGCCCACCTCCTTGGCGAAGTCGACCTGGAACGAGATCCCGAAGATCGACACGCCCGCGCTCATGACGAGTGCGATCCACATCAGGGGGAGCATCCCGGTCCTGATGGCCTCCTTGGGTGTGTACTGCTTCACCGCGGGAGGGTTCTTGGCGAGACTGGCCGCGCCCTTCGTGGTGCTGCCGTAGGTCAGCGGGTCGATGTCCGCCGGCCACCAGTTCTTCGGCGGGTCCTTGAAGAAGAACGCCGTCGCCACCACCACGACCATGATGTAGATACCGATGAGGTCCAGCACACGGTGGTAGTTGGCCGTGTCGAACGCGTAGTTGAAGATGAAGATGAACGGCAGGGAGCCGTACGCGAATCCGCCGTTGACGAATCCTGTCTTCGCACCACGTCGCTCGGGGAACCACTTACCGACCATGTTGATGCAGGTCGCGTACACCAGGCCGGACCCGACGCCCCCGATGACGCCGAAGCCCAGGATGGCCAGGACGACGTTGCTCAGGTGCGAGAGGGCCAGGAAGCCCAGCAGACACATGACGGACCCTATGTACATGGCGCTGCGGGCCGTCAGTATCCCCTTCTCCCGCATCCAGCCCGCGGGGAAGGCAATACCTGCCTGGAAAAAGATCCAGACGCTGAGAATCCAGAACGTGTTGCTCTGGGTCCAACCGTGTCCATGGGACAGGGTGTCCTCGGCCGATCCGTACGCGTACTCGAATACGCTGATCGCCATCATGGCTATCCATGGCAGGTACACCATGAACTTGCGTGAGTGGCCCAGGATGTCCCGGTCCGTTTCGCCGATCCGGTAGACACGGCCCCGGGAATCGGTGACTTCACGGTATGCGCGGTTCGAGGCGTCGGGGTTGTCCGACGAGTCTTTCGCGGCGATTGGTTCCGCCGTCATTACGCCATCTCCTCGCCAAGCGGTTGCGGGTTGGGAACTATGCGCCGGGCATCTTGTGGCTTGGGCCTGCCCGGAGATTTGAGGAACGTCGCCAGCACGGCGGACATCAGACCGATGGATCCGGCTATCACGAAGGCACCTTCGTAGTCCCACGCGTCGACGACGAGTGCGCCCACGCCTGAGCCCACGAGGCCCGAGACCAGCTTCGAGCTGTAGACGATTCCGTAGTTGGAGGCGTTGTTGTCCTCGCCGAAGTAGTCAGCCGTCATGGCCGCGAACAGCGGGAAGATCGCGCCGCCGCCGAATCCGGAGACCATGGAGCAGAACAGGAAGAACGGCATGCTTCCCATCTGGCCGGAGATCAGCACACCGAACTGGGCGGTGCCCAGCACCAGACACACGATGATCAGTGTCTTGCGCCGGCCGACCTGGTCGGATATCCAGCCGATGATGCCGCGTCCGGTGCCGTTGACAATGGCCTTCAGGGACATCGCCGTGGCCACGATCCCGCCCGCGAAGCCCATGTCCTTGCCGAACGGCACCTGGAATGCGATACCGAAGATGTTGATTCCGGCCGTGCACAGCAGGCAGAACCACATCATCCAGAGCAGAGGTGTACGTACTGCCTCCCTCGGGACGTACTGCTTCACCGCCGGCGGGTTCTTCGCCAGCGCCTTACGGACCCTCGGGTCCTCCGAGACCTTCAGGGGGTCAGCGTGCGCCGGCCACCAGCCCTTGGGCGGGTCCTTGAAGAACCAGCCCGCGAAGGCGACGACGGTGCAGCAGACCACACCGACGGCCACCAGGACGGTCTTGTAGTTGCTCAGGTCCAAGTAGGACGTGAACAGGAACACGAAGGGCACCGAGCCATAGGCGAAACCGCCGTTGACCAGGCCGGTCTTGCCGCCCTTGCGCTCCGGATACCACTTGCCGACCATGTTCACGGAGGTCGCGTAGACGAGACCGGCTCCGATGCCGCTGAACATGCCGAACCCGATGTACGCGACGATCACGTGCGGTGCGTACGCGAGCGAGACATAGCCCAGCAGCGTGCCGAGCGCGCCGAGGAACATGGCGTACCGCGCGGGCAGCCTTCCGCTCTCACGGAGTTGCCCGGCCGGGAAGGCGACGGCTGCCTGGAAGAAGATCCAGACGCCCATCAGCCAGAAGATGTGCCCGCTGTTCCACAGGTGTGCCTCGTGCAGCGTGTCCTCGGCCGAGGTGAACGCGTACTCCGAGGAGCTGATGCCCAGCATGCCCATCCATGGGAAGAGCACCATGGTCCATCGTGGTCGCCCCATGATGTCGCGGTCGGTCTCCCCGATGCGGTACCGGCGGCCGTTGGTGTCCTTCACCTCCCGGTATGGAACGGGCTTTGAGAAGTCGGTGGTTGTCATTGTTCAAGCACCCCTTGCGTCGAAAGATCTGGACAGCGCCCCCTGCCAAATGCCTTTCGTGCGCTTACGGGTCACGGGGGTGGCCAACGCGCACCGTGGGTCCCCCGCGCGGGCTTAGGTCATGAACCCGCCCCCCAACAGCCCTGCCGCCCGTACCCGGCGGTACTGCGCGCCGGGTGCGGCCACGGGCTTCTCGGTCGTGTACGGGGAGGCGCCTGCCTCCCGCTGGTAGTCCGGGACGGTCATCTCATGGATGACCGCGATCCCGTACGCGTCGGTGGTCACGTCAGATCACCCCGCTCGACCTGAGGAGGTGGAGCTCCTCGTGCCCGAGGCCGAGTTCGCCGACGTAGACCTCTTCGTTGTGCTCGCCGAGCAGCGGCGGGCTGGTCACGTCGACGGGGGAGTCGGAAAGCTTCAGTGGGCTGCCCACGGTCACGAACTCGCCCCGCTCGGGGTGCGGCACGCGTACGACCATCTCGTTGGCGACCAGCGAGGCGTCCTCGATGATCTCCTTCGTGGACAGAATCGGGCCGCAGGGGATGTGGTGGGCGTTGAGCCGCTCCAGCACCTCCATCTTGGGGAGGGTGCTGGTCCACTCCTCGATCAGCTGGAACATCTTCTCCAGCTTGGGCAGCCGGGCCTCGGGGGTGGCCCACTCGGGGTCCTCGGCCAGCTCGGGCCGGCCCAGGAGTGCGGTGATCGGCTTCCAGCCGACGGGCTGGACGATCACGTACACATAGTCGTTGGGGCCGCCGGGGGCGCATCTGACCGCCCAGCCGGGCTGGCCGCCGCCGGAGGCGTTTCCCGACCTGGGAACCTCGTCGCCGAAGTCCTCGTTGGGATATTCGGAGAGTGGACCATGGGCCAGGCGCTGCTGATCGCGCAGCTTCACCCGGCAGAGGTTGAGCACAGCATGCTGCATGGCCACATTGACCCGCTGGCCGCGGCCGGTGTTCTCCCGTTGGAACAGCGCCGCGAGGATCCCGGCCACGGCGTGAATGCCGGTGCCCGAGTCGCCGATCTGGGCGCCGGTCGCGAGCGGCGGGCCGTCCTCGAAGCCGGTGGTGGACATCGATCCGCCCATGGCCTGGGCGACGACCTCGTACGCCTTGTAGTTGGTGTACGGGCCTTCGCCGAAGCCTTTGATGGACGCGTAGACGATACGCGGGTTGATCTCGCGGATGCGGTCCCAGCTGAAGCCCATGCGGTCGATGGCACCGGGCCCGAAGTTCTCGACCATGACGTCGCAGCGGCTGATCAGCTCGGTGAGGATCTCCTTGCCGCGTTCGGTCTTGGTGTTGAGGGTGATGCTGCGCTTGTTGCTGTTGAGCATCGTGAAGTAGAGGGAGTCGACGTCCGGGAGGTCGCGAAGTTGTCTACGCGTGATGTCACCGGTTGGCGCCTCCAGTTTGAGGACGTCCGCACCGAGCCAGGCCAGCAGCTGGGTCGCCGAGGGACCGGACTGCACATGTGTCATGTCGAGGACTCGGATGCCTTCGAGAGCCTTCGTTGTCACAGGTCACCTCACTTGTCCGTTGGTTCCAGCGCCCTGGCGTCGCAGGGTGTGAGCCCTGCTTGGCACATTGCATACAGTCGACGGATACTGTATGAAGATTGTTATCCCGCATCCGATGGGTGATGTCCAGGGGGCGTGCACCACTTTTAAGACAGGAGCCTGATGATGGACCTGTACGAACACCAGGCGCGGGCACTCTTCGAGGAACACGGCATCGTGGTACCGCGGGCCGAGGTCACGGACTCACCCAGGGAGGCGCGCGAGATCGCCCGTCGACTGGGTGGCAATGTGGTGGTAAAGGCCCAGGTGAAGATCGGCGGGCGTGGCAAGGCGGGCGGGGTGAAAGTCGCCGCGGACCCGGCCGCAGCCGAGGTGACGGCCCGTCAGATCCTCGGAATGGACATCAAGGGTCACACGGTCCGCACGGTGATGCTGGCCCAACTCGTGGACATCGAGAGCGAGTTCTACGTCTCCTACGTCCTCGACAGGGCAGCCGGACAATTCATCGCGATTGCCTCCGCCGAGGGCGGCATGGAGATCGAAGAAGTGGCCGCGACCAGGCCAGAAGCGGTAGCGCGCATTCCGATCGACCCTGCGGAAGGCGTCACGTCCGCAAAGGCGACCGAAATTATCCAGGTAGCAGGGCTACCACCACAGGCGGTTGACGTGCTGGTTCGGCTGTGGCAGGTGCTGATTCGCGAGGACGCCGTCCTCGTCGAGGTGAACCCCCTCGTCCGCACTTCCAAGGGGCAGCTTCTGGCCCTGGACGGCAAGGTCACCCTCGATGACAACGCCCGCTTCAGGCAGGCGCGTTGGGGCGAGCAGGACGCCGGGCACGATGATCCGCTGGAGGCGGCGGCCGCCGCCAAGGGCCTCAACTACGTCAAGCTCGACGGCGAGGTCGGCGTCATCGGCAATGGCGCGGGTCTGGTCATGTCAACGCTCGACGTGGTCGCCGGCTGCGGCGCCCGCCCGGCGAACTTCCTCGACATCGGCGGCGGAGCATCCGCCCAGATCATGGCCGACGGCCTGTCCGTGATCCTCTCCGACCCGGACGTGAAGTCCGTCTTCGTCAACGTCTTCGGCGGGATCACCGCCTGCGACGCGGTCGCCGACGGCATCGTGCAGGCCCTGGACACCGTCCACCTCACCAAGCCGCTGGTGGTCCGCCTCGACGGCAACAACGCCGTACGCGGTCGCGCCATCCTCGATGACCGCGCCCACCCCCTGGTGCAGCAGGCCACCACCATGGACGGCGCCGCGCGCCGCGCCGCCCAACTCGCCAACGCCGCCTGAAGGACGTGGACATGGCCATCTTTCTCAGCAAGGAATCCAAGGTCCTCGTCCAGGGCATGACCGGCGCCGAGGGTATGAAGCACACCCGGCGCATGCTCTCGGCCGGCACCGACATCGTCGGCGGCGTCAACCCCCGCAAGGCGGGCCGGACCGTCGACTTCGACGACCGTGCCGTACCCGTGTTCGGGTCGGTGCGCGAAGGCATCGAGGCCACCGGAGCGGACGTGAGCGTCGTCTTCGTCCCACCGGCCTTCGCCAAAGCGGCCGTACTGGAGGCCGCGGACGCCGGGATCGGACTCGCCGTCGTCATCACCGAGGGCATCCCGGTCCACGACTCCGTGGTCTTCAACGCGTACGCCGCCACCAAGGGCACACGCGTCATCGGCCCCAACTGTCCCGGCCTGATCAGTCCCGGCGAGTCGAACGCGGGCATCATCCCCGCCGACATCACCAAGCCCGGCCGCATCGGCCTGGTCTCCAAGTCCGGCACCCTCACCTACCAGCTCATGTACGAGCTGAGAGACGTCGGCTTCTCGACCTGTGTCGGCATCGGCGGCGACCCCGTCGTCGGCACCACCCACATCGACTGCCTGGCGGCCTTCCAGGAAGACCCCGACACGGAACTGATCGTTCTCATCGGGGAGATCGGCGGCGACGCCGAGGAACGGGCGGCCGCGTACATCCGCGACCACATCACCAAGCCCGTCGTCGGCTACATCGCCGGATTCACCGCCCCTGAAGGAAAGACCATGGGGCACGCGGGCGCCATCGTCTCCGGTTCGTCGGGCACCGCCCAGGCGAAGAAGAAGGCCCTGGAGGCGGTCGGAGTGCGCGTGGGCAGCACCCCGACCGAGACGGCAAGATTGGTACTCAACCAGCTCGAAACGGAACGTGACGTCATTCATAGTTGACGTGAGGTGACTGCCGGAGACACTACGGCCTCACTACGTTCCTCCGTACGGACACAGCTGTCTCACAGTCACTCCGTACGTACGCGACACCTGCTCGCGCGGGCCCGAGCTTCCTGCCGTTCGGCAGAAGTCAGGCCCCCCGCCCCCGACTGTGCACCGAGAGCGGAGACATCCGATGACCACCACCCTCAACACCACCAACCTCGTCCTGAAGGCCGGTACGTCCTGGAACGACGCCTGGCAGCGCTGCCTCCGGGTGGCGCCGGAGGCCTTCCAGGACGACCGGGTTCTCAACCTCTGGGGCCCCGGCTGGCAGGCGGACGGCCGGGCGCTGCCCGCCATCAGTCCCGTCGACGGCAGCCCCATCGCGGGCCCGCCGCGCCTGGACGGCGCCACCGCCCAGCAGGCCGTACGCGCCTCGCTCGACCAGCACCGTGCCTGGCGCCACGTTCCCCTCGCGGAGCGCCGGGCCCGCGTCGCGGCGACCCTCGACGCGCTGACCGAGCACCGCGAACTGCTCGCGCTCCTGCTGGTCTGGGAGATAGGCAAGCCCTGGCGGCTCGCCCAGGCCGATGTGGACCGGGCCATCGACGGCGTGCGCTGGTACGTCGACGGCATCGAGCCCATGGTGGAGGGCAGGACCCCGCTGGAGGGGCCCGTGTCCAACATCGCGAGCTGGAACTACCCGATGAGCGTGCTCGTTCACGCAATGCTGGTACAGGCACTGGCCGGCAACGCGGTCATCGCCAAGACCCCGACCGACGGCGGCGTCGCCTGTCTCACCCTGGCCAGCGCGCTCGCCGTACGCGAAGGGATCCCCGTCACCCTCGTCAGCGGCAGCGGACGCGAGCTGTCCGAGGCCCTCGTCCGTGCGCCCGAGATCGGCTGCGTCTCCTTCGTCGGCGGCCGCGACACGGGCGCGGCGGTGGCGACCGCCGTCGCCGACCTGGGCAAGCGGCACGTCCTGGAGCAGGAGGGGCTGAACACCTGGGGCATCTGGAACAACTCGGACTGGGACGCACTGACCGCGGTCATCCCCAAGCTCTTCGACTACGGCAAGCAGCGCTGCACCGCCTACCCGCGCTTCGTAGTCCAGCGCTCCCTGTTCGACGAGTTCCTGGACGCCTACCTTCCGGCGGTCCGCACCCTGCGTATCGGCCACCCGCTCGCGGTCGAGCACCCCGACGACCCGTTCCCGTCCCTGGACTTCGGACCCGTGATCAACGCGGCCAAGGCCAAGGACCTCCACGACCAGGTCGCCGAGGCCATCGACCGTGGCGCCGTCCCGCTGCACCGCGGCAACCTGTCCGACGCGCGCTTCCTGCCCGGCCAGGACACCTCGGCGTACGTCCATCCCGTCACGATCCTCAACCCGCCCCCGTCCTCGCCGCTGCACCACGCGGAACCCTTCGGCCCGGTCGACACCATCGTCCTGGTCGACACCGAGGCCGAACTGCTCGCCGCCATGAACGCGTCCAACGGCGCACTGGTCGCCACCCTGTCCACGGACGACAAGTCGACGTACGACCGGCTGGCACCGCAGATCCGGGCGTTCAAGGTCGGTCACGGCAAGCCCCGCTCCCGCGGCGACCGCGACGAGCTCTTCGGCGGCTTCGGCGCGTCGTGGCGCGGCGCGTTCGTGGGCGGGGAGCTGCTGGTGCGCGCGGTGACGCAGGGACCGGCGGGGGAGCGGCTGCCGGGCAACTTCCCCGACTACCACCTCATGCCGTGAGGTGAGGACGGCGCGGGCGGCGTCCATGATCGGACGCCGCCCGCCGACTCCTGAGTAGTCCCCGCGTTACTCATTGCGAGACCCGTACGGCACCTCCGCCCGGGCCCGCGTATCCGCCCTGACAGCCCGGATATGCAGGTGAAAGGTGCTCCGAAACCTTGGTATTGTTGTGCATGTCGCCGCGGGGAACACCCCCGTCCAGGTGGCAGACATCCAGTCCGGGTGGCGGAATGGCAGACGCGCTAGCTTGAGGTGCTAGTACCCTTTATCGGGTGTGGGGGTTCAAGTCCCCCCTCGGACACACATTGAAATCCAAGGTCGTTCGGGTCGAGATTCACTTCGACCCGGACGATTTTTTTGTGCGGACCGGTACGTCATGCGCGGCCACCGGCGGCCGTGCGCCATCGCCTCCGGCGACGCCGCCGTCGCAGACATGGCCTCGGCGACCTGCCGGTGGTCAAAGCCGAACGAGAGCTGTCCGATCTTGCGCACGGCGAGCTCGCCGTCGACCACCCATGGTTTGTCCACGATGCGGCCGACGCCGAGTATCGCGGCCTCAGGGTGGTTGATGGGCGTCGAGCCGTCCACCCCGAACACGCCGTAGTTGTTGAGGGTGAAGGCGCCGCCGGTCAGCAGTTTGGGCGGCAGACGCCCGGCCCTGGCGAGGGCGGTCAACCGTGCCAGTTCGTCGGCGAGCTCCGCGGTGGACAGGTGATGGGCGTCGCGTACGACGGGTACGACCGGGCCGCGCTCCGTCTGGGCGGCGAAGCCGAGGTGTACTTCGCGGTGGCGGACGATCTCCTGCCGTTCGGTGTCGACCGAGGAGTTGAGCTCGGGGAACCGCAGCAGACCGAACTGCACCTCGCCCGCGGAGGTGATGAAGGCGCTGCCAGGTGAGGAGGCAGCCCCCGCCGCGCAAGTGGACCCGTGGGGCCGGTTCGAGCTACTCTCGGTCGAGTAAGTGGACCCATGGGTCCGATTGCTCGTTGTGGGTGGAGAGATACGAGATGAGTGTCGACGTGCAGAGCCCCCCGAAAGGCTCACTTCTGGTCCTGGCGCTGGCGGCCACGGCTTATGCGCTCGCCCAGACGGCTGTGGTTCCGGCCATGACCGGGATGACGGAGGCGCTGCATGCCAGTTCGGCGAGCGTGACATGGGTGCTGACGGGCTATCTGGTGTCGGCGGCGATCCTGACGCCCGTGATCGGCCGGCTCGGTGACATGTTCGGCAAGCGGCGCATGCTGCTCATCGCGCTGGTGCTCTTCGGTGTCGGCGCCGTGCTGGCCGCGGTGGTCGGCAATATCTGGCTTGTCGTCGCGGCCCGTGTGCTCCAAGGAGCCGGCGGCGGCATATTCCCGCTCTGCTTCGGCATCATCAGCGACGACTTCCCGCCGAACCGAAGGGCGGGGGCGCTCGGGCTGATCTCGGCGATCGCGGGTATCGGCGCCGGAGCGGGTCTGCTGCTGGGCGGTCTGCTGATCGACCACGCCTCGTATCAGTGGATCTTCTGGTCCGGCGCGATCATGGCTGGGCTGGCGATGCTGGGCGTACGGACCCTGCCTGCGGGCAACCACCACGTCAAGGGCAAGGTCGACTACGCCGGTGCCGTGCTGCTGGCCGTTGGTGTGACGGCTCCGCTGATCGCCCTCACCAAGACCGCCGACTGGGGCTGGACGGACGCCCGCGTCCTGGGCCTCATCGCCGCGGGTCTCCTCGTCCTGGTGCTCTTCGGCCTGTTCGAACAGCGCGTCCGAGAGCCGCTGGTGGACATGTCGGTGCTCGGCCGTCCGCCGGTGCTCGCCACCAACATCGCCACGGTACTGGCCGGCTTCGCCATGTTCGGAGCCTTCGTCCTCATCCCGCAGCTCGCGGAGACCCCCAAGGCGTCCGGCTACGGTCTCGGTATGGACGCGACCCACGCGGGACTGCTGCTCCTGCCGGCCTGCCTGATGATGCTCGTGGCCGGGGCCGTCTGCGGGAAGCTTTCGGCGAAGGCCGGCGGTAAGGTCCCGCTCGCCCTCGGCATGCTGACCGCCGCGGCCGGTCTGGGACTGCTGGCCGCCGAGCACGGCTCCGTCACCACCATCGTGATCTACTCCATGATCGTCTTCGCTGGTATCGGTATGGCCATGGCGGCGATGCCCAACCTGATCGTGGGGGCCGTGCCGCGCTCCATGACAGGGCAGGCGACCGGAGTCAACGCCCTGATCCGCTCGCTCGGTTCGTCGATCGGTTCGCAGGTGGCCGCCACGCTCCTGGCGGGCAGCGTCACCGCCGGGATGCTGCTTCCCACGGATCACGCCTTCGGTGAGGCATTCGCCATCGGGGCGGTCGCGGCGGCCGTCGCGGGAGCCGCGGCCCTCCTGATCCCGCGCACCCGTGCCGACCAGGCCGAGCCGGTGGCGGACATCGCCCCGTCCGCTGTGGTGACCAGCACTGGGGCAGGTCGGGGAGACTGACCGTATGCCGCAGTCACCGTCCACCCTGCCCGTGTCTCTCGATGACGACTGGTCCGCACGGCGTGCCGACGCCCGTCGCAACCACGAGAAGATCATCACTGCGGCGCTGGAGGTCTTCGCCGAGCGCGGTCTTGCGGCCACGGTGCCGGAGGTCGCGAGGCGGGCGGGCGTGGGGAAGGCCACGGTCTACCGCAGCTACGCGACGAAGGCCGACCTGATCGAGGCCGTCGCCGAGTACCAGCTGCGGTGGATGGAACACCGGATCGCACAGGCGCTGGCGGAGTCTGACGCCTACCCGGCGCTGAGCGCTCTTTTGGGCGACATGGCAGAGCGGCTCGCCGGCGACCGGGTACTGGCGGACGTCGTCCCCGAGAGCTCCGAGGAGCTCAACAGCAACATCATGACCGGCATCGAAGCCTTGCTGGTCGCCGCGAGGGAACAGGGCGGGATCGGTCCGGACGTCACCATCGAGGACTTCCGGGTCCTCTTCGGCGGCTACACCCGCCAGCTGGTCGCCATGGAAATCCGCGATCCGGCGGTCTGGCGCCGCTACAGCCAGCTGGTCCTCAGGGCATTCAGCACCTGAGTCGAGGCGAGCCGACATCGACGTGTTCCGAACCACCGCGAGATCTCACGTGGTTGATGCGGAAGTTGAAGCAGCTGTGCCGGTTCTTCGCACCCCAAGTGAGGTTCGAGGACCGGTGGAACCTGCCCCGACCGGTCCCGGCGGGCGATGCGCGGCCGGTAGCGGCGGGCATCACCCGCCCGGGAGCGACCTCAGGGCTTCTCGACCGCCGACGCCCAGTCGAAGTTCACGCCCATCTGGGCGTACATGGCCGAGTACCCGACGAAGCAGTTGAACTTCTCGACCTTGCCGTTGTGCAGGTACCAGAAGTCGGCGGTCGGCGCGTCGACCCTCGCGCCGGTCGGCTTGACGGTGCCCGCCGGCGACTGGAGGGGCCCTTCGAACGTGCCTTGGATCGACAGCTCGATGCTGACCACGTCACCGTTCACGGTGATGCGCTTGAGGTCGCGGTGGACATCGGGGAAGAGGTTGGCCATGTAGGTCGGAACGCCGCCGAGGGCATCGCCCCGATAGGACTGGCCGGCGACCACGTCGTTGAAGACGCCGTCCTTGGCGAAGCTGTTGACGAACGCGTCGACGTCCAGGCTGTCGCCCTCCGCCACGTGGTAGGCGCGCAGGACGACTGCGAGGTTGGCCCGCTCCTTCTTGGTCAGGTGGCGGTCCGTGAGCGGCAGCTTTGACAGGTCGCCAGGACTCAGGTCCGCGACGGCCGCGGTGCTGCCGGCGGCAGGGCCTGCGGCCTGTGTCGGCGCAGCGGCGATGGAAAGACCGCCCAGGATCGCTATAGCGGCCGTGGCGGTGATCGTCTTCCGGCTGAGCAACTTCATGTCGTGTTCCTCCAGGTTGGTTCCCAGGATCTGAGACCCGTCGCAACGGTCCCTCGCGCTTCCTTAGTAAATCAAACGCTCGCTTTAATTTATGAACGGCAGTGCGGGATGTCAAGCAGATGTTTGAGTTGTCTGATGGCGCCGCGTGCCCCTGGGGTCGGGGTCGGCCGAGTTCAGTCTCGATCCGCGAGGCGGCTGATTGACAATGAACTCAATCGGCTGCTTGAATACATTCTGTGATGCGAGAGGACAAGACGGACCTGCGCCGAGAGGCCGGTCAGCGTACGCGGGACGGTTTGCAGTCGGCCGCCCTGGAGCTGCTCGCGCAGCGAGGCCAGGAGGGCGTGACACTCCGCGAGATCACGGCTCGCGCCGGAGCCAACGTCGCAGCGGTGAGTTACCACTTCGGGTCGCTGAAGGCGCTGTGCGACTCGGCGATCGAGCACGCGTTGGAAAGCTATCTGGACGCGCAGATCCTGGCACTCGGTTCCCTTGGCTCCACGGCGACGCTGCGGGAGGTGGCGGGAGCCTTCGCCGGGCCGATGGTGCGCGCGCTGGCGGCCGGTGGGCAGGACCTGGCGGTGATGCGGACCGTGGCGCGCGTCGGCATCGATCCGCCCCAGGGGTGGGAGCGGCTGACCGGCAAGTTCGACCAGAGTCGCCGGGAGGCCCTCCGGGTGCTGACACCCAACCTTCCCGGAGTCGACGAGCAGGAACTGATCTTCCGTACGCGATGCGCAGCCGGCCTGCTGAACTGGCTCGCGCTGGCACCCATCGGCGCCGAGCTGGCCACCATGTCCGCCGAGCAGATCGCGCGACAGCTGGTCCCAGTGGTGGCCGGGGCGTTCCGCGGGGACGCCGCCGTCGGCCGCTGACCAGGCCGAAGACCACCGGAATCCCCACAACCCGAAGGATTGCTGGACAAGGGAGCGGCCGATACCTCGTACGTCAGCTTCTGACCAGCAACTGGAAGTCGAAGGTGTACCGGGACGCGCGGTAGATGTGCGTCCCGTACTCGACCGCGCGGCCCGTGTCGTCGTACGCCGTGCGCTGCATGGTGAGCAGGGCCGCCCCCTCCTTCTCGTCGAGGCGGGCGGCCTCCTCGGCGGTGGCCGAGCGGGCGCCGATGGTCTGGCGGGCGCTGTGCAGGGTGATGCCGGCGCTGCGCATCATCCGGTACAGGCCGGTCGACTCCAGTCGGCTGGTGTCGAGTTCGAGGAGCTGCGCGGGCAGGTAGTTGCAGAGGAGGGCCATGGGCTGGCCGTGCGTGGAGCGCAGCCGCTCCAGGAGCGTGACCTCGCTGCCCTCCGCGACGCCGAGGGCGGCCGCGACATCGGCGGTCGCGGGCACGCCCTCGTTGCGCACCACCTGGGTGGAGGGGCCCTGCCCGGCCGACTCCAGGTCGTCGTAGAGGCTGCTGAGCTCCAGTGGCCGCTTGACCTGGCTGTGCACCACCTGCGTGCCGACCCCCCGCCGGCGCACCAGCAGGCCCTTGTCGACGAGGGACTGGATCGCCTGGCGGACCGTGGGCCGGGACAGGCCCAGACGCGCCGAGAGGTCGATCTCGTTGCCCAGGAGGTTTCCCGGGGCGAGGGACCCGTGCTCGATCGCCGCCTCCAGTTGTTGCGCGAGCTGGTAGTACAAGGGCACCGGACTGCTGCGGTTCAGGGCGAAGTTCACGGCGTCGAGCGCGGGGGCGGTCACGGCACGGGAGCGGTCACGGATCGCGGCCACGGGGGCTCCGTCCTCTCGAATCGTCGTGGGGTCAGGAATGGCTGGGGAAGCCGAGGTTGATCCCGGCGTCCGACGGGTCCGGCCAGCGCGTGGTGATCACCTTGCCCTGGGTGTAGAAGGCGACGCCGTCGTTGCCGTACACATGCAGGTCGCCGAAGAGGGAGTCCTTCCAGCCGCCGAAGGAGTGGTAGCCGACGGGGACCGGGATCGGCACGTTCACGCCGACCATGCCCGCCTTGACCTCCAGCTGGAAGCGGCGGGCCGCGCCGCCGTCGCGGGTGAAGATCGCGGTGCCGTTGCCCCAACGGGAGTCGTTGATCAGCTTGATGGCCTCGTCGTACGACTCCGTGCGGACGACGACGAGCACCGGCCCGAAGATCTCGTCGCGGTACGCGTCCGCGGTCAGCGGCACCTTGTCCAGGAGGGAGACGCCGAGGAAGAAGCCGTCCTCGTGGCCGTCGACCGAGAAGCCGGTGCCGTCGACCACGACCTGCGCACCCTGCTCGGCGGCCGACGCGACGTACGACGCCACCTTGTCGCGGTGCTCGCGGGTGATCAGCGGGCCCATCTCGGAGGCCGGGTCGTTGCCGGGACCGATGCGCAGCTTTCCGGCGCGCTCGGCGATCTTGGCGACCAGCTCGTCACCGGTGCCGCCCACCGCGACCACGACCGACACGGCCATGCAGCGCTCGCCCGCCGAGCCGTAGGCCGCGTTGATCGCCTGGTCGGCGGCGAAGTCCAGGTCGGCGTCGGGCAGGACCAGCATGTGGTTCTTGGCGCCGCCCAGAGCCTGCACGCGCTTGCCGTGCTCAACTGCCCTGAGCTGGATGTACTTTGCGATCGGGGTCGAGCCGACAAAGGAGACGGCCTCGATGTCCGGGTGTTCCAGCAGGCGATCGACGGCCACCTTGTCACCCTGTACGACGTTCAGCACGCCGTCCGGCAGGCCCGCTTCGGAGGCCAGTTCGGCCAGCCGGAAGGACGCCGAGGGGTCCTTCTCGCTGGGCTTCAGTACGAAGGTGTTGCCGCACGCGATGGCGATCGGGAACATCCACATCGGCACCATGGCCGGGAAGTTGAACGGTGTGATCCCCGCGACCACGCCCAACGGCTGGCGGATCGAGGCCACATCGACGCGGGTCGACACCTGCGTGGACAACTCGCCCTTCAACTGCACGCTGATCCCGCAGGCCAGCTCCACGATCTCCATACCGCGCGCGACCTCGCCGAGCGCGTCCGAGTGCACCTTGCCGTGCTCGGCGGTGATCAGCTCGGCGATCTCGTCGCGGTGCGCGTCCAGCAGCTCGCGGTACTTGAACAGGATCGCCGTCCGCCGGGCGATCGAGGCCGTGCCCCAGCTCTCGAACGCGGCCTTCGCCGAGGCCACGGCGGTGTCCACCTCGTCCACGGTCGCGAAGCCGACCTGCTTCTCCTGGGCGCCGGTGGCCGGGTCGTATACGGGTCCGAAGCGGCCCGACGTGCTCTCGACGGGCTTGCCGTCGATCCAGTGGGTGATGGTCTTCATGGTGCAAAAGCCTTTCGGGGGAGGGGAGTTCAGAGGTGGCGGCGGCGGTCGGCGACCTGGCGGTCGTAGGCCGAGCGGGCGCTCGTCGCGGCCTCGCGGGACGCCACCTCGGCCACGGGGACGTCCCACCAGGCCTCGGCCGGGGGAGCGGTCGGTGTGGCGGTGTCCGTCTCGACGTACACGCAGGTCGGCCGGTCGGAGGCGCGGGCCGTGGCGAGCGCCTCGCGCAGTTCGCGCACCGTCTTGGCGCGCAGTACGTCCATGCCGAGGCTGGCCGCGTTGGCGGCGAGGTCGACCGGGAGCGGGGCGCCGGAGAAGGTGCCGTCGGCGGCGCGGTAGCGGTAGGCGGTGCCGAAACGTTCGCCGCCGACCGACTCGGAGAGGCCGCCGATGGAGGCGTAGCCGTGGTTCTGGATCAGGACCACGTTGACCGGCAGACGCTCCTGGACGGCGGTGACGATCTCGGTCGGCATCATCAGATAGGTGCCGTCGCCGACCAGCGACCAGACCGGCGTGTCGGGGGCGGCCTGCTGGACCCCGATGCCGGCCGGGATCTCGTAGCCCATGCAGGAGTAGCCGTACTCCAGGTGGTACTGGCGCGGGCTGCGCGCCCGCCACAGCTTGTGCAGGTCGCCGGGGAGTGAACCGGCCGCGTTGATCACCACGTCGTCGTCGCCCACGATCGCGTCGAGAGCGCCGAGCAGTTGGGTCTGGGTCGGTACGGCGTTCTCGTCGGCGGCGGTGAAAGCGGCGTCGACAACTTGTTCCCAGCGGTCCTTGCCGGCGCGGTACTCGGCCTCGTAAACCGAGTTCACACGGTGGCCGGACAGTGCCTGCGTCAACGCCGTGAGCCCCGCCCTCGCGTCGCAGACCAGCGTCCGCGCCGCCAGCTTGTGAGCGTCGAACGCGGTGATGTTGAGGTTGACGAAGCGGACATCCGGGTTCTGGAAAAGGGTGCCGGAAGCCGTGGTGAAGTCGGTGTAGCGGGTGCCGACGCCGATCACCAGGTCCGCCGTGCGCGCGATGTCGTCACTGACCGCGGTTCCGGTGTGGCCGATGCCGCCCAGGTCGGCGGGGTGGTCGTGGCGGAGCGAGCCCTTGCCCGCCTGGGTCGACGCGACCGGGATGCCGGTGGCGTCCACCAGCGCCTTCAGCGCCTCCTCGGCGCGGCTGTGGTGGACCCCGCCGCCCGCGACGATCAGCGGGCGTTCGGCGGCCCGGATCGCCGCCACCGCCTCCGCCAGCTCGAACGGGTCGGGCGCGGGCCGCCGTACGTGCCAGACGCGCTCGGCGAAGAACTCCTCGGGCCAGTCGTGGGCCTCGGCCTGAACGTCCTGCGGCAGGGCGAGAGTTACGGCTCCCGTCTCGACGGGGTCGGCGAGGACGCGCATGGCGTTCAGAGCGGAGGGGATCAGGGCCTCGGGGCGCGTGATCCGGTCGAAGTAGCGGGACACCGGACGCAGCGTGTCGTTGACCGACAGGTCCGCCTCGACCGGGTGCTCCAGCTGCTGGAGGAGCGGGTCGGCGGCGCGGGTGGCGAAGTAGTCGCCGGGGAGGAGAAGGACCGGCAGGCGGTTGATCGTGGCCAGCGCGGCGCCCGTGACGAGGTTGGTGGCGCCCGGTCCGATGGACGTGGTGACCGCCTGCGCGGACAGCCGGTCGAGGTGGCGGGCGTAGCCGACCGCCGCGTGCACCATGGCCTGCTCGTTGCGGCCCTGGTGGTACGGCATCGCCTCCTCACCCGCCTCCAGGAGTGCCTGGCCGATGCCCGCCACATTGCCGTGGCCGAAGATGCCCCAGGTACCGGCGATCAGCCGGTGCCGTACGCCGTCGCGCTCGGTGTACTGGACCGATAGGAAGCGCACCAGGGCCTGGGCGACGGTCAGGCGGCGGATGGGGGTGCTCATCAGGACTTCTCCGGTGCCGTGTAGAGGGGAAGACGGGGGTCGACGGGCTGCTCGGCCCAGGTGTCGCGGACCCAGGCGTGGTCGGGGTGGTCGCAGATCAGCCAGGCGCGGTCGTCCTCGGGACCCGCCATGACGTTGAGGTAGTACATGTGGTGGCCGGGCACCGCCATCGAGGGCCCGTGCCAGCCGTCGGGGATCAACACGACGTCTCCGCCGCGCACTTCGGCCAGCACGTCCGTGTGACGGCCCTGCCCGGACGGGGAGACGCGCTGGTAGCCGAGCCCGGGCGTGCCCTCGTGGTCGGAGAACTCGAAGTAGTAGATCTCTTCGAGGACGGACTCCTCGCCGGGGCGGTGTTCGTCGTGCTTGTGCGGCGGGAACGACGACCAGTTGCCGCCCGGCGTGATCACCTCGACGGCGATCAGCTTGTCGCACTCGAAGACGCCTGCCGCGCCGAAGTTGTTGACCTGGCGGGAGCTGCTGCCGGTGCCGCGCAGCTCCACCGGCACCGCCGAGGCCGGTCCGTAGCGGGCGGGCAGGCGGCGGGTGCAGCGCGCGCCGGTGAGGGCGAAGCGTCCGCCGCCGGTCGACGAGATCGTCGTACGGGCATCGCGTGGGACGTATGCGAAGTCGCTGACGGCGGTGAACACGCTCTTCCGGCCGTGGAGTTGGAAGGTCTCGTGACCGAAGTCGTCGTCGGTGGCGACGGTGCAGGCGCCGCTCAGCGGCAGCACGATCCACTCGCTGTCGCCGGTGTCGAAGGTGTGCCCGCCGCCCGGCGGCAACTCCAGGACGCGCAGGCTGGAGTAGCCCCAGTCCGCGGACTCGGGGGTGACGTCCACGACGTAGGGGCCACCCAGGGCCTTTCCGGCGGGAAGGTGATATGCACTGGTCATCGTGTGCCTCCGGTTCACAACAGGCTCACGGCCGTGTCCACGGCCGTCTCCACGCTGCCCTCGGCGGGGTACAGCAGGGAGCGGCCGACGACCATGCCCTGGACGGTTGGCAGGCGCAGTGCCTTGCGCCAGCGTTCGTACGCGCCCTCCTGGTCGTCCCCGACCTCGCCGCCGAGGAGGACGGCGGGCAGGGTCGACGTCTCCAGGACCTCGGCCATGTCGTCGGGGTCGTGGGTGACGGGGAGCTTCAGCCAGGTGTAGGCGGAGGTGCCGCCCAGGCCCGAGGCGATGGCGATCGAGCGGATGACGGCCTCGGCGGACAGGTCGTTGCGGACCGCGCCGTCGATCCTGCGGGAGATGAACGGCTCGACGAACAGGGGGAGTTGGGCCGCCGCCATGTCGTCGATGGCGCGCGCGGTGGACTCCAGGGTGGTCAGCGAGCCCGCGTCGGCGTAGTCGATACGGAGCAGCAGCTTGCCCGCGTCGAAGCGGAGCCGGGCGATGTCCTGGGCCCGGTGGCCGGTGAACCGGTCGTCCATCTCGAAGCTGGCGCCCGACAGGCCGCCGCGGTTCATCGAGCCCATCACGACCTTGCCGTCCAGGACCCCGAGCAGCAGCAGGTCCTCCAGGATGTCGGCGGTGGCCAGCACTCCGTCGACGCCCGGCCGGGACAGCGCGACGCACAGGCGCTCCAGCAGATCGGCCCGGTTCGCCATGGCACTGCGGCGGTCGCCGACGCCTAGGGCGCCGCGCGCCGGATGGTCGGCGGCCACGATCATCAGCCGGCCGCTGTCACCGAGCAGCGGACGGCGCACCCGTCGGGCGGCCGCCTCGGCGACGGCCTCCGGATGCCGGGCTCTGACCGTGACCAGGTCGGGGATGCTGATGCTCAAGAGAAGCTCCGTTCAGGGGTGGCTCGGTCGGCCGCGAACTCCACGGCGTGCTCAGCCGCTCACTCGGGCGCCTGCGCGGGCGCTTACTCCGGCACCTACTCCGGCATCTACTCCGGCGCTTACGAGGAGGTCCTCGACCTCGGACCCGGTCGGCATCGCGGAGGAGCAGGCGAGCCGGGAGGCGACGAGAGCGCCGGCCGCGTTGGCGTACCGCATGGTGGTCTCCAACTCCCAGCCGGACAGCAGCCCGTGGCACAGTGAGCCGCCGAACGCGTCGCCCGCGCCGAGGCCGTTGAGCACCTCGACCGGGACCGGTGGCACCTCGGCGGTCGTGCCGTCGCGGTGCATGGCCAGGACGCCCTTGGGACCCTGCTTGACGACGGCGAGTTCCACGCCCGCGTCGAGCAACGCCTGGGCGCAGGCGCGCGGTTCGCGGACGCCGGTGGCGATCTCGCACTCGTCGAGGTTGCCGACCGCGACGGTCGCGTGACGCAGCGCTTCGGCGTAGTACGGGCGAGCCTCCGCCGGGTCCCGCCAGAACATCGGGCGCCAGTCGAGGTCGAAGACCGTGGTGCCCGCCCTGTCGCGCGCCTTGAGCGCGGCGAGCGTGGCCGAGCGGCTCGGCTCCTCGCTCAGGCCGGTGCCGGTGATCCAGAAGACGCGGGCCGCGCGGATCGCGAAGAAGTCCAGCTCGCCGGTGTGGATCTCCAGGTCGGGAGCCTTGGGCCGGCGGTAGAAGTACAGCGGGAAGTCGTCCGGCGGGAAGATCTCGCAGAACGTGACCGGGGTCGGGTACTCGGCGACCGGCGTGACCCAGCGGTCGTCCACGCCGAACTCCCTGAGCGCCTCGTGGAGATAGACGCCGAAGGGGTCGTCGCCGGTGCGGGTGATCACCGCGGTGGTACGGCCGAGCCGGGCGGCCGCGACCGCCACGTTGGTGGCCGAACCGCCGAGGAACTTCCCGAAGGTCTCCACCCGCTCCAGGGGCACGCCTGTCTGTAGCGGGTAGAGATCCACCCCGATGCGGCCCATCGTGATCAGATCGAAGGACTGGGCTGACTCGGCCATGCGCGACGCTCCTCGATCTGGGGGAGGGGGCGGGTCCCAGCGGGCCTGCCGCCTACCAGGTGTAGGTCGCGGAGGGGGACGCTGTCAATAGTTTGTACTTACATTCGGACCTGCTTGTGAAATGATGTCTTAACAAAGTATTGACAGCGGACGCGCCCAGGGATTGGATTCCGTCCCAACACGACAGCCGTTTTTCGCGGCAAAAGACCCGGATCTCCGCAGATCCGGGCCCCCGGATCCTTGTGATCTCTGCTCCCTTTCCCCCATAGCACAGTGAGGTGCAGGAAAGATGGACCGCTCTTCTCAGACCCGCTTCCGCAGAATGGCCCCCTTCGTAGCCGTGGCCGCGGCAGCGGCCCTGACCCTCGCTGGTTGCTCCAGCAGCTCGGGCGGCAAGAAGTCCGAGGAGAGCGCCGGCGGCGCCTCCGCGGGTCAGGCCACCACTCCCCGTATGACGGTCGCCCTGGTCACGCACCAGGCGCCCGGCGACACGTTCTGGGACATCGTCCGCAAGGGCGCCGAGGCCGCTGCCGCCAAGGACAACATCGATCTCGTCTACTCGGCCGACCCGAACGCGGGCAACCAGGCCAGCCTGGTCCAGAACGCCATCGACCAGAAGGTCGACGGCATCGCGATCACCCTCGCCAAGCCCGACGCGATGAAGGACGTCCTGGGCAAGGCGAAGTCCGCGAACATACCCGTGGTCGGCCTCAACTCCGGTGTCAGCGACTGGAAGAGCCTCGGCCTGCTGGAGTTCTTCGGCCAGGACGAGACCGTGGCCGGCGAGGCGCTGGGCAGCAAGCTGAACTCGGAAGGCGCCAAGAAGGTCGTCTGTGTCATCCAGGAACAGGGCAACATCGGCCTGACCCAGCGCTGCGACGGTGTGAAGAAGACCTTCAGCGGAACCACCGAGACGCTGAACGTGAACGGCACCGACATGCCGTCCGTGAAGTCGACGATCACCGCCAAGCTCACCCAGGACAAGGCCATCGACTACGTGGTCACGCTGGGCGCCCCGTTCGCGCTCACCGCGGTGCAGTCGGTGTCCGACGCGGGCAGCCAGGCGAAGATCGCCACCTTCGACCTCAACAAGGACCTGACGACCGCCATCAGCGCGGGCACCATCCAGTTCGCCGTGGACCAGCAGCCCTACCTCCAGGGCTACCTGGCGGTGGACTCGCTGTGGCTCTACAAGAACAACGGCAACTACAGCGGTGGCGGTGAGCAGCCCGTGCTGACCGGCCCCGCCTTCGTCGACAAGACCAATGTCGACAGCGTCGCCAAGTTCGCCGCCAACGGGACCCGGTGATGAGCATGACCCGGCATGCCGAGCCGGCGGTGAACACACCGCCGGCCTCCGGCCCCAGGCAGAGCGACGGCCGGACCGCGCAACGCCCCCTGGCCCTCAGGCTGTTGGCCCGTCCAGAGGTCGGTGTCTTCCTGGGTGCCGCCGCGGTCTACGTGTTCTTCCTGATCTCCGCGCCGCCGGTGCGCGAGGCCAACTCCATGGCGAACGTCCTGTACCAGTCGTCGACGATCGGCATCATGGCGCTGCCGGTGGCCCTGCTGATGATCGGCGGGGAGTTCGACCTGTCGGCCGGCGTCGCGGTGATCACCTCCGCGCTCACCGCGAGCATGCTCAGCTACCAACTGACCATGAACGTATGGGTCGGTGTGATCGCCGCGCTGGTCGTTTCGCTGGGGATCGGCTTCCTCAACGGCTGGCTGGTGGTCAAGACCGGACTGCCCAGCTTCCTGGTCACCCTGGGCAGCTTCCTGATCCTGCAAGGCGTCAACCTGGCGGTCACCAAGCTGGTCACCGGCAATGTGGCGACCGACGACATCAGCACCATGGACGGCTTCGACCAGGCCAAGAAGGTCTTCGCGTCGAGCTTCGACATCGGTGGCGTCCAGGTGAAGATCACGATCTTCTGGTGGCTGCTCTTCGCGGCCATCGCCACCTGGGTGCTGCTGCGCACCAAGTACGGCAACTGGGTCTTCGCGGTCGGCGGCAACAAGGAGTCCGCGCGGGCCGTCGGTGTGCCGGTGGCCTTCACCAAGATCTCGCTGTTCATGCTGGTCGGCTTCGGAGCGTGGTTCATCGGCATGCACCAGCTGTTCTCCTTCAACACCGTCCAGTCGGGCGAGGGAGTCGGCCAGGAGCTGATCTACATCTCCGCGGCCGTCATCGGCGGCTGTCTGCTGACCGGCGGCGCGGGCTCCGCGATCGGTCCGGTCTTCGGCGCGTTCATGTTCGGCATGGTGCAGCAGGGCATCGTCTATGCCGGCTGGAACCCCGACTGGTTCAAGGCGTTCCTCGGCGTGATGCTGCTCGGCGCCGTCCTGATCAATCTGTGGGTCCAGCGCACAGCGACCCGGAGGTGACCCCTATGACCAACAACGCACCCGGCACCCACGGCGCCATCCTCAAGGACACCGTCCCCCAGGGCGAGGCCCCTCTCGTGGAGCTGCGCAACGCGGGCAAGTCGTACGGCAACATCCGCGCCCTGCACGGCGTCGACCTCACCGTCCGCCCCAGCCAGGTCACCTGCGTGCTTGGCGACAACGGCGCCGGCAAGTCCACCCTGATCAAAATCATCTCCGGGCTGCACCAGCACACCGAGGGCGAGTTCCTCGTCGACGGCGAACCGGTGCACTTCTCCACCCCGCGCCAGGCCCTCGACCGTGGTATCGCCACCGTCTACCAGGACCTGGCCACCGTCCCGTTGATGCCGGTGTGGCGGAACTTCTTCCTCGGCTCCGAGATGACCAAGGGCCCCTGGCCGATCCGCCGCCTCGACATCGAGAGGATGAAGAAGACCGCGGACGAGGAGCTGCGCAACATGGGCATCGTCCTGGACGACCTGGAACAGCCCATCGGCACCCTCTCCGGCGGTCAGCGCCAGTGTGTCGCCATCGCCCGTGCCGTCTACTTCGGCGCCCGCGTGCTGATCCTGGACGAGCCGACGGCCGCCCTCGGCGTCAAGCAGTCCGGTGTCGTCCTGAAGTACATCGCCGCAGCCCGCGACCGCGGTCTCGGCGTCATCTTCATCACCCACAACCCGCACCACGCCTACATGGTCGGCGATCACTTCAGCGTGCTGCGCCTGGGCACCCTGGAACTCAGCGCGGAGCGCAACGAGATCACCCTCGACGAGCTGACCAACCACATGGCCGGCGGCACCGAACTCGTCGCCCTCAAGAATGAGTTGGCCCAGGTCCGCGGTGTCGACGTGGAGGGTCTCCCCGAGGAGAGGGACCTCAAGGCTCCGGTGACCGCTTCGCCCGAAGGGACCTCCTGACATGCCCGACCGTCCCTTCCTGGACCGCATCCGGGTCGGCTCCGCACCCGACTCCTGGGGCGTCTGGTTCCCCGAGGACCCCCAACAGGTGCCGTGGCAGCGCTTCCTGGATGAGGTCGCCGAGGCCGGCTACTCCTGGATCGAGCTGGGCCCCTACGGTTATCTCCCGAGCGACCCGGCCCGGCTCACCGACGAGATCGCCCGGCGCGAGCTGAAGGTCTCCGCGGGCACCGTCTTCACCGGCCTGCACCGCGGGCCCGCCGTCTGGGACTCCACCTGGGAGCACGTGAGCCAAGTGGCCGAGCTCACCCGGGCGATGGGCGCCAAGCACCTCGTCGTCATCCCCTCCTTCTGGCGGGACGACAAGACCGCCGAGATCCTGGAGCCGCCGGAGCTGACCGGCACGCAGTGGGCCCACCTCACCAAGGGCATGGAACGTCTCGGGCACGAGGTCAAGGAGACGTACGGCCTCGACATCGTCGTGCATCCGCACGCCGACACCCACATCGACACCGAGGACCACGTCGAGCGCTTCCTCGACTCGACCGACTCCGAACTGGTCAACCTCTGCCTGGACACCGGGCACTACGCCTACTGCGGCGGCGACAGCGTCAAGCTGATCGAGACCTACGGCGAACGCATCGGCTATCTCCACCTCAAGCAGGTCGACCCGGAGATCCTTGCGGACGTACGGGCGAACGAGGTTCCCTTCGGGCCCGCCGTGGCGCGCGGAGTGATGTGCGAACCGCCGTCCGGCGTACCGGAGTTGGAGCCGGTGCTGATCGCCGCGCAGCGGCTGGGCGTGCAGCTGTTCGCGATCGTCGAGCAGGACATGTACCCGTGCGAGCCGGACAGGCCGTTCCCCGTCGCGGAGCGCACCCGCAAGTTCCTGCGTTCCTGCGGCGCCTGACGACGGCGGCGCCGCGTACACCGGGGTCGGTGTACGCGGCGCCGCCGACTTCAGCCCCCTCAGGCCTCCCGTACCTCCTGGACCGTGACGGGGCGGTGCTCGTGCAGGGAAAGGGTGCAGGCGTCGGCGATCCAGCCGGCCTCCAGCGCGTCGGCGACCGTGCACGGGGAGGGCCGGGTGCCTGCCACGACCTCGGTGAACGCGGTGAGTTCGGCCCGGTAGGCGGCACCGAAGCGGTCCATGAAGAAGTCGTACGGCGTGCCGGCCGGGAAGGTCACGCCGGGCTCGACCGAACGCAGCGGGAGCCTGTCCTCAAGCCCCACGGCGATGGTGTCCTTGAAGCCGTGGATCTCCATGCGGACGTCGTGACCCCGGCCGTTGTGGCGGGAGTTGGAGACCACCGCGACGGTGCCGTCGTCCAGCGTGAGGATCGCGCCGGTGGTGTCGGCGTCGCCCGCCTCCCTGATGTACTCGGCACCCCGGTTGCCGCCCACCGCGTACACCTCGGTCACCTCCCGGCCGGTCACCCAGCGGATGATGTCGAAGTCGTGGACGGAACAGTCGCGGAAGATGCCTCCGGACGCGGCGATGTACGCGGCCGGCGGCGGCGCCGGGTCCAGCGTGGTCGACCGTACGGTGTGCAGCTTGCCCAGTTCGCCGGACCGGACGGCGGCTCGCGCGGCCACGAAGCCGGCGTCGAAGCGGCGGTTGTAGCCGATCTGGATCGGCACCTCGCTGCCCTGGACGGCCCTGAGTACCTCGACGCCCTCGCGCATGGTCCTGGCGACGGGCTTCTCGCAGAAGACGGGGATGCCTGCCTCGACGGCGGCGAGGATCAGGCCCGGGTGGGCGTCCGTCGCCGCGGCGATCACGACACCGTCCACCCCGGCGGCCAGGACGGCCTCGGGGGAGTCCGCGACCTCGGCGCCGAACCGCTCGGCGGCCTTCTTCGCGGCCTCCGTGAACGGGTCGGCCACTACGAGGGACTCGACCGCGTCGAGTCCGGAGAGGGTCTCGGCGTGGAAGGCGCCGATGCGGCCGAGGCCGAGGATTCCGATGCGCATGGTCGTGCAACTCCTTAGAGGTGGTACGAGCGGAGGGGGGTCTAGTCGAGTCCGCCGAGGACGTTCTGGTCCCAGTCGATGACCGAACCGGTGACCACCCCGGACCGGTCGGACAGCAGGAACACCACGAAGTCGGCGATCTCGTCCGGCTGGCCGAGCTTGCCCATCGGGAGCCGTTCGGCGGCCTGTTCGAGCCAGTTGTCACCGGCGCCGTGGAAGGCCCGCTGGGTCGCGTCCTCGCCCTCGGTCGCGGTCCAGCCGATGTTCAGCCCGTTGATCCGGACCCGGTCGAAGCGGTGCGCGTGCGCGGCGTTGCGGGTCAGTCCGATCAGCCCGGCCTTCGCGGCGACGTACGGCGCGAGGAAGGGCTGCCCGCCGTGCGCCGAGGACGTGATGATGTTGACGACCGTGCCGGGCGCCCTGCGCGCCACCATGTCCGCGACCACCGCCTGCATCGCGAAGAACGGCGCCTTCAGGTTGATCGCGATGTGCTGGTCGAACAGCTCGGGCGTGGTGTCGAGCAGCGTGCCGCGCGAGGTGAGCCCGGCGGAGTTCACCAGGCAGTCCACCCGGCCGTGTGCGGCGATCACCTCGGCCGCGGACGCCTTCGCCTGCTCGGCGTCCGCCAGGTCGGCGCGTACGAACATCGCCTTGCCGCCCGCCTCGGTCAGCTCGGCCACCAGGGCCTCACCGGGCTCGCGGCGGCGGCCGGTGACGGCCACCACCGCGCCCTCGCGCACCGCGGCGCGGGCGATCGCGGCGCCCACGCCCTGGCTGCCGCCGTTGACGAGGACGACCTTGTCGTCGAGAAGTCCCATGGTGTTCCTCAGCTCTCGCGTCGTCCGGCACCGGCCCGCAGCTCCTCGCGGAGCGCCTGGGGGGTCCATCCCTCGCGCACCGCACGGCGTACGAGGTCCGCCTGCGAGGGCGGCGCCAGGCCGTCGACCGGCGGGTCGCTGTCGAGGTTGGTGGGGAAGGGGTAGCCCTCGGCGCAGGCCGCGATCACCGTGTCCAGCCACTCCGCGCCCACGCCCTCGGCCCTGCGCTTCAGCAGCACGGGGAAAACGGCGTTGGTCACCGCCTCGCGGTCCACCGTCTCCATCGCCCGCCCGAACGCGGAGGACACCTGGAGCAGATTGGCCATGCGCCGGACGTCCGCCGTGCGGTTGGTGCCGGCCGCGTGGAAGAGCGCGGGGTTGAAGAAGGCGGCATCGCCCTTGGCGAGCGGGAGTTGGATGTGATGGGCCTCGAAGTAGGCCTGGAACTGCGGGAGTCGCCAGGCCAGATAGCCCGGCTCGTACTTCTGGGAGTGCGGCAGGTACATCGTCGGGCCCGACTCGACCGGCATGTCGCAGTGCGCGACCGCCCCTTGGAGCGTGAGCACGGGGGAGAGGCGGTGCACATGCGCCGGGTAGCCGGCGGCGACCTCGTTGGTGAGGAAGCCGAGGTGGTAGTCGCGGTGCACGGTCTGCGCCGCGCCGCCCGGGTGGACCACGTTGACCTGCGAGGTGACCTGGTAGCCGGGGCCGAGCCAGGCGATGGACACCAGGGCCAGGATGTCGTTCGCGTAGTAGTCGGCGAACGCCTCCGGGTCGTGGAGGGCGGCCTTCTCCAGGGCGTTCCACACCCGGTCGTTGGCCCCCGGCTTGGCGAAGTGGTCCCCGGCGCCCGCGCCCGAGGCGCGCTGCTCGGCGATCAGGGCGTCGAACACCGCGGTCGTACGGTCGACGACCGAGGTGTCCGGGAAGGCGCCCTGGAGGACCACGATGCCGGGCCCCTCGGCGAGGGCCCGGACCAGTTCGGCCTGGACCTCGCGGCGCTCGCCGGCCGCCCCGGACTTGCGCAGCCGGTCGCCGTCGTAGACGAGGACGTTGCGCTGCACCGAGGAGGCGTACGGAAACTCGGAGAGGCCGGTCGGCCGCTCGACCAGCGCACGGAAGGCGTCGAGGTCGCAGTCCTGCTCGGAGAGCCAGGCGCGGCGTTCTGCGGAAGTGAAGGACATCGTCGTCCCCTCGGGTCATGGACCGGTGCGGCTCTGTCATTCTTGTCATGACAAACCCATCGAACAACCAGCAGGAACCCATCAAAAACCCCTCAGGGAGCCGTCGTATGGGCCACCCCTTCCCGATCCGGGAAATCGCACGTCAGGCAGGTCTGAGCGAGGCCACCGTGGACCGGGTCCTGAACGGCCGGGGCGGCGTGCGGGACAGCACCGTGCGTGAGGTCCGCCTGGCCATCGCCGACCTGGACCGGCAGCGCACCCAGGTCCGGCTGGTCGGCCGTACGTTCATGATCGACATCGTGATGCAGACGCCGGAGCGGTTCTCCACCGCCGTACAGGCCGCCCTGGAGGCCGAGCTGCCCGACCTGCGCCCTGCGGTCGTGCGCTCACGCTTCCACTTCCGCGAGACCGGGCCGGTGGAGGAACTGGTCGGGACGCTGGACCGGATCGCGCGACGCGGCTCGCAGGGCGTGATTCTCAAGGCCCCGGACGTGCCGGAGGTGACCGCCGCCGTCGGCCGGCTCGTCGCCGCCGGGATCCCCGTCGTCACCCTGGTCACCGACCTGCCCACGAGCGCCCGGCTCGGCTACGTCGGCATCGACAACCGGGCGGCGGGCGCGACGGCCGCCTACCTCATGGGCCAGTGGCTCGGCGAACGGCCCGGCAATGTGCTGACCAGCCTCAGCAGCGGCTTCTTCCGCAACGAGGAGGAGCGCGAGATGGGTTTCCGGGGCGCGATGCGCGCCCGGCACCCGGAGCGGACCCTCGTCGAGATCGCCGAGGGGCAGGGCCTGGACGCCACCGAGTACGACCTCGTCCGGGCGGCGCTCCGGCGCGACCCCGACATCCGGGCGGTCTACTCGATCGGCGGCGGCAACATCGCGACCCTGCGCGCCTTCGCGGACCTGGGCCGCGAGTGCGCCGTGTTCATCGCCCACGACCTCGACCACGACAACACCCGGCTGCTGCGCGAACACCGCCTCTCCGCCGTGCTCCACCACGATCTGCGCCAGGACATGCGCGAGGCCTGCCGTCTGGTCATGCGGGCCCACGACGCCCTGCCACCCGCCGGTCCGACACCGCCGTCCACGATCCAGGTCGTCACGCCCTACAACATGCCTACGACGACGCCACGTTGACCCAGGAGCGGCTCTGTGCCGACCGCGCCATGGCATCGAGTACGGCCGCACTGCGCTCGGCGTCCCGGAGCGTGGCACCGTACGGTTTCCCCTCGGCGACGGAACGCAGGAAGCGGTACGCCTCGATCACCTTCAGGTCGTCGTAGCCCATGGCGTTGGCGGCGCCCGGCTGGAAGGCGCCGAACTCCCCGTCGCCAGGCCCGACATACACCGTGCTCACCGGCTGGTCCTGATACGTCGTACCGCGGCTGACGCCCAACTCGTTCATCCGGCGGAAGTCCCAGAACACCGCGCCCTTGGTGCCGTGCACCTCGAAGCCGTAGTTGTTCTGCTCGCCGACCGAGACCCGGCAGGCCTCCAGGACACCGCGGGCGCCGGAGGCGAAGCGCAGCAGACAGTTGACGTAGTCCTCGTTCTCGACCGGGCCCAGGTCGCCACCGGAGGACCGGCTGTGACCGGTGGTCGCGCCGGTCGGGCGGGCCCGCTCGGGCACGAAGACCGCCGTGTCGGCGGTGAGCGAGGTGATGTCGCCGAGCAGATGGCGGGCCAGATCCGCGCCGTGCGAGGCCAGGTCGCCCAGCACTCCGCTGCCGCCGCGCTCCCGCTCGTACCGCCAGGTCAGCGCGCCCTCGGGATGCGCCGCGTAGTCGCTGAACAGGCGGACGCGGACATGGGTGACCGTGCCGAGCTCACCGGAGGCGATCAGCTCGCGGGCGGCTTCCACGGCAGGTGCGTTGCGGTAGTTGAAGCCGACGGCCCCCTGCACACCGGCCTTCGCGACCGCGTCGGCGACCGCCCGGGCGTCCGCCGCCGTCAGGCCCACCGGCTTCTCGATCCAGAGGTGCTTGCCGGCCTCGGCCATCGCGACGCCGATCTCGCGGTGCAGGAAGTTCGGCGCGGTGATGCTCACCGCCCGGACGCGCGGATCGGCGGCCACCTCGCGCCAGTCGCGGACCGCGGTGGCGAACCCGAACTGCGCGGCGGCCTCCTCGGCGCGGCCCGGGACGTCCTCGGCGACCGTCACCAGCTCCGGGCGCAGGGCCAACTGCGGGTAGTGGTGGCGGACTCGGGCGTACGCCTGGGTGTGCACCCGGCCCATCCAGCCGAATCCGACGACGGCGACACCGAGCGCATCCACCATGACAGCCCCTCTTTGGACCGGTCCATTCTCTGCCCAAGCCACCCTGAGCGGGGTTCTTCCTGGTGTCAACCCTTTGACAGGCGCGAGTGGTGCATGGAACGGTCCAGAGATGAGACCGCCGACGAGTCCGGATACGAGACCGCCGACGATCCGCGACGTGGCCGACCACGCCGGTGTCTCCAAGTCGCTGGTCTCCCTGGTGCTGCGCGGCTCCGACCAGGTGCGCCCCGAGAAGCGCGAGGCCGTGCTGCGGGCCGTACGGGAACTCGGCTACCGGCCGAACGCCGCCGCGCGCAGCCTCAGCGAACAGCGCACCCGAACCGTCGGCGTCCTCCTGAACGACCTGCGCAACCCGTGGTTCGTGGACCTCCTGGACGGCCTGAACCCCCTGCTCCACGACAACGGCCTGCACATGCTCCTGGCCGACGCCCGCCTCAACCGCCGCACCGGCCAGGACCTGGCAGGCCCCTTCCTGGACCTCCGGGTCGACGGCCTGGTCGTGGTCGGCACCCTGCCCGACCCGGCCGCACTCGGCCCGGTCGCCGCGCGCATCCCGGTCGTCGTCGCGGGCGCCCGCGAGCCGGTACCGCCAGGCGTCGACCTGGTGGCGGGCGACGACGAGCGGGGCGCCCGGCTGATCACCGAGCACCTCATCGGCCTCGGCCACCGCCGGATCGCGCACATCGCGGGCTACGGCGCCGTCGGCGAGCTGCGCAGGGCGAGCTTCGAGGCGACGATGCGGGCGCACGGGCTCGCGGACGGCGCGCTCGTCGAACCCAGCGACATGACCGAGGAGGGCGGCTACCGCAGCACGGTGCGGTTGCTCAGCGGCCCGCGGCGGCCCACCGCCATCCTCGCCGTCAACGACATCGCCTCGGTCGGCGCGCTGTCGGCCGCCGAGGAGCTCGGCCTGAGCGTCCCCCGCGACCTCTCCGTCACCGGCTACGACAACACGAGCATCTCCCGGCTGCGCCACGTCTGGCTCACCACCGTCGACAACGCCGGCCACGAGGTCGGCCGCCGCGCGGCCCGCTGCCTCCTCGACCGCTTCGACACACCCGACGCTCCGGGGCGCGTCCACCTTGCCGCGCCCGCGCTGGAGATCCGGGGGACGACGGGCACCGCCAGCGGTTGATCGCGCGGGCCTTGCGCAGTGTGTCGTGCACCGGCTGTGTCTTGGGACACGGGGCACGGTTCCGTGACGTTCGGGCTCCGGTCCTCGCAGGCCAACTTCGGCCGACTGTGGCGCTTTTTGATCGGTGTGGGGCTGTAAGTGGCTGGGCATTCATGTCCCTTGGTGGGAGGGAAGTGTCCTGTGGGGGGAAACGTGACTGTGTGCGTGATCGGTGCGGGTTTGTCGGGTCTGGCGACGGCGCACGCTCTCGCGGCCAGGGGCGTCGATTTCGTCTGCCTCGAGAAGGCACCGGACGTCGGAGGGATCTGGCGTCAGCCGCAAGCGGGGGAGCGGGGGCCGGGCTATCTGCCGCTGCACCTCAACACCGCCAAGCAGCTCACCGGTTACACCGGTTTCCCGATGCCCGACTCCTTTCCGCTCTACCCCCGGCACAGCGACGTCGCCGCCTATCTGCGTTCCTACGCGGAGTGGGCCGACGTACTGCCGCGCATCGAACCGCGCACCGAAGTGGAGTCCGTGCGCCAGGATCCCGACGGCGCGTGGACGGTGGTCAGCCGGGCCGCGAGCGGAGCATCGACGTCACGGCGGTTCGGACATGTGATCGTCGCCTCGGGGCACAACACGAGGCCGGCCTTCCCGGACCCGCTGCCGGCCGGGTCCCACTCGTACGCCGGAACGATTCTGCACTCCATCGACTACCGTGACGGCAGCGACTTCGACGGTCAACGCGTCATCGTCGTAGGGCTCGGCGCGTCGGCGGTGGACATCGCGGCGGACGTCTCCCGGCACGCCTCACGGACCCTGCTCTCGGTGCGCCGCGGTCTCCACATCGTTCCCAAGCAGCTCTTCGGCCTGTCGCTCGACGAGATAGCCAACGCCCCGTGGTGGACCCGGATGTCCTTGTCCGAGCAGCGTCATTTCGTCGAGCAGTCGCTGCTCGTCGCGCGGGGGAGGCTGACCGACTACGGCCTTCCCGAGCCCGACCATCGGATCTTCTCCTCGGCCGTCACCATCTCGGACGAGATTCTCAGCCGAATACGTCATGGCGCGGTGATCCCCAGACCGGCGATCGAGTCCATGGAGGGAAGACGGGTTCTCTTCACCGACGGAAGCTCCGAAGAGGCCGACGCGATCGTCTACTGCACCGGGTACCGCATGGCCTTCCCGTTCCTTCCCGATGGATGGCCGACGGGCCCGGAGGGGGCCGTCGAGCTGTACAAGCGAGTCGTCGCACCTGATCACCCCGGCCTGCACTTCGTCGGTCTGGTCCGCCCCGTCGGAGCGATCACCCGCCTCGTGGAAGCCCAGGCGCGCTGGGTGGCGCGGATTGTCGACGGCGATGTGGACCTGCCGTCCGCGGAGGTCATGCACAAGGAGATCAGCGCCTACGTGCGTGGCGTCGCCGACCGCTACGGGGCGGGCGAGGGTTCCTCCATCCAGGTCGACGTCGTGCCGTATCTCCAGGAGTTGCGCGACGAGCAGGACGGCTCGTACGTCGCATAGTCGGCTGGGCGAAGCTCCTGCCGGACGGCTTGCCCTGAGAGGTGAGCCGTCCGGCAGGAGCTTCGTGGGTTGCGGAGTGCTTCAGTGCACCGTTGCGACTTGATGGGGCAGCACGACGACCGGCGGCCGGACCGCGTACGCCTCCGAGGAGATGTACGTGGTCACCCGTGGCGGCCGACCGTGCTGATGGGTGAGCGCGAGATAGGCGATCAGCCCCACACCGTCCCGCGGCCGGCGCGAGGTGACGGCGGCCAGTGACCCGAGGAGCGGTGAAGGGTCCATGCCGTGGTGGGACAGTGCGGTCACCGCCCGGGCGAGAGCCTCCCCGTCGTGGCGGACGTAGTCCCTGACCGGGATGTGGAGGGTGAAGCCGCTCGGCAGGCCGGTCGCCGTCTCGGTGAAGGCGTGACAGGACAGGACGGGCCGGCCGCCGAGTCGTGCGTCCGGCCCGTCACCGGACTTGAGCCCGGCTGCCGTGCGGAAGAACCCCTGGACCACCGCGGATCCGAGGCCCGGGCTCATCCGGGGCAGGCGGCCGGCATCTGCCTCGGACAGGTCGTCGTGCCGGAGGTAGACCTTCGCCCGGGGGGTGTCCCAGTCGCCCAGGTCCAGGGCGAAGAACGGGTAGCCGTCCGCCTGCGGCAGGGTCGCGAACGCCTGCTCGTGGCCGAGTCGGCGCAGCGCCTCCCGCACTGTCCGGGCGGAACGTTCCTGTCCGGACGCCGCGGGGTTCAGGTACACCTTCACCTTGGGCACACCGCCGGGGCGCAGCTCCAGCGCGCACCACAGAGCGAAGGGGCCCTCGGCGGAGGAGGGGAAGAACAGGTCCTCCAACTCGTCGAGTCGGCCGGTGGAGAAGTCCCAGCGCTGTGCCATCTCGCGGATGACGCGCAGTCCCGTGCGCCCGTTCTGCCGCAGACCGGCGGCACCGCATCCGGGTTCCAGTAATAGGCGCAGTGACGGGACCGTTCCCGGCAGGAAGGACAGCGAGAACTCCACCGGCGTGTGATCGTCGGAGAGGAAGCTGTCCGAGGGCGGCGGCCGGTCCAGTGGACGCTCGGCCAGGGCACCCAGCGCATCGATGAGTACATGCGCGTAGATCTCGGCGTCGGCCGCCTCCAGGCCCGCGAGGTCGCAGAGCTTGACCAGCTGTCCCGCCGTGAACCCGCCGAGCGCCGGTGCGCTCGAATCGCTCCGGTCGCCGGGTCGGACGGCGGTCACCGTTCGTCTCGCTGTACGCCGGAGCGCACAAGAAGATACCCGCCTGCGGGGGCGGGTATTTTGCCTTGCTGTTGATGAAGTTGGGTCGTGATCGCGGCGCTGGTAGGTATGTGGTACACGACACCCCCTGTGTCTGGTAGCTACTCAACTGCCGCGTTGGTCACTACCCGTGCGGTTGAACTGTCATGCAGTTATGGGGAGTTGCCGGTTGTCGTGTACATCACCTTGCAAGTCGGGACAGAAACTGCCTCCGGTCGTGTCGTAGGCCGTCGTCGCCCGACGCGTCCGGGATCACAGCTGGGCTTCGGCGAAGCCGGCCAGGAGGACGACGAAGCCGCCGATCTCGCCGACGATCAGCGCGGCCAGCATGAAGCGCATGCTGTGCGGTGCGTTGCGCATCTGGTTGTCGGTCTCGCCCTGCCATCCGAGCCGGACATAGTTCGCAATCGTCACAATGAACAGCAGGAGTATCGCCGCGGCTGCGGTGCCGTTCACCGCGGACGGCCAGCCGGACAGCTGGACGAACGCCGCGATGAGCCCCGTCGCGAATGAGTACAGCAGCGCCGATCTGTGTGCGATGTCGACGTACGGGTGCGCCGCGCCGCTCTCCGAAGTGGTCATCTGCTGCCATTTCCAGACCCCGAGAACCAAGGCCCATACAAAGATGAGCCCGGCGACGAACAGCACCCAGGCCGCTTCCGTGCGAATCACGTCATACCTCCGAAAGAACGCGCGGAACGGGAGGCCGCGCCCCTCGACTTCGCTGTGTTGAGGCGGCACAGCACCTGGGAGCGGACCGCAAGAAGGTACCCGCCTGCGAGGGCGGGTACCTTGACTGGCTGCTTGTGCGCTGGGGTCCTGGGACCGGTCTGTCCGCACGCTCCCTTGACATGTGCGACCGCGGGCGGAGCAACGCGGTGAAGTGCTGGATGAAAGTGGCGTCGACGGATATGTGAGACACCGCGCACCCCTTGCTTCATCACCGACACCAACGCCGCGTGCTCACTACCCCTGCGGTTGAAGGTTCATGCGGTCATGGGGAGTTGACGGATGCCGGGTACGTCACCCCCGCAACCAGGACAGGAACCCGCTCCACCCCGAGCGTTCCGGCTTGCGGGCCGTGGCGGCGTCGTTGTCACGCGCAGGCGCCTCCGTTCGGGACGGCGCGGTCGCCTGCCGCGCCGGCTGAACCGGAGTGAAACGGGTGGGAAGTGTGGCCAGCGCCCGGTTGAAGGGGCCGGGCCGCCAGGTCAGGCTGTCCTCCGGCACGGTGAGCTGGGTGTCGGGCAGCCGGTTGAGCAGGTTCTCGATGGCGGTGACGGTGATGTGCATCGCGGGGTCCTTGGACGGGCACGCGTGCGGACCCGCGCTCCACGCCAAGTGGGCCCGACTGCTGCCCGCCTGACGCGCGGCCGAGAGCGCCGGACCGGTGTTGGCGGCCGCGAAACTCACCAGGACCAGATCCCCCGCCGCCAGCTTCCCTCCGCCGAACTCCATGTCGGACGCCGGGTAGTGCGGCGCGTAGTTCGACATGGGCGGGTTCTCCCACAGCGTGTCCTCGAGGGCTTCCCCGATCAGTCCGCCGTCGTGCGCGTACTTGTCGTTGGTGAGGAGCCGGTGCAGGGTGTTGCCGATGAGATTCCGCAGCGGTTCGGCTCCCGCTCCCAGGAGCAGAGCCAGCTGATAGACCATCTCCTCGTCGGTCAGCCGTGCCTCGTGCTGCATCAGCCACGAGGCCACGTCGTCACCTGGCTTGGCCCGCTTGAGCGCCACCAGTTCACCCACGGCCTGGAAGAACACCTCGGCCGCCTTCTCGGCGTTCACACCGTCGAACATTCCGGAGATGCCGAAAAGAACCCGGTCGCCGATCTCCGCGGGGCAGCCGAAGAGCTCGTTGAACACGAACAGCGGCAACTGCTTGGCGTAGTCGCTGACCAGGTCGGCCGAACCACGGGCGCTGAACTGGGCGATGAGATAGTCCGACACCTGCGTGGTGCTGCGGGCCAGCCGACGGGAGTCCACCCGCGCCATGCTGTCCGTGACCGCCTGGCGCAGCCGCAGGTGCTCGGCGCCGTCAGTGAACATGCAGTTGGGCCGGTACGCCAACAGCGGCAGGACCGGGCTGTCCGGGCCGATCTTGCCATCGTTGAATGCCCGCCACCGGCGAGCGTCCTTACGGAACGAGCCGGAGTCCTGCAGCAGTTGCAGTGCTGACGAGTAGTCGGTGACGAGAGTCGCCTCCACGCCCGGAGCGAGTTCCACGGGTGCGGTCGGTCCGTAGTGGCGCATGAACTCGTAGTACGCCTGCGGATCGGCCGCGAACTCCGGCCCGTACAGCGGCACACGGCCGCCGGAGTTGTGGGCCGGGCATCCGGGCGGGGGCACGGGTGCGGCGGATTGAGCGTCCATCTCTGCTCCTAGAGGGCACGGTCCTGCAAGTGGCGGACGAGGGTGATCAGTGCTTCGGCCGACGATTTCTCGTCCCGCGCGTCGCAGGTGACGACCGGGGTGTCGTCGAGAAGGTCCAGTGCCTCGCGCAGCGCGTGCTCGTCACGGACCGGCACACCGGTGAACTGGTTCACGGCGATGGCGTAGTCGAGTCCGTACTGCTCGATGAGGTCGATCACGGGGAAGGAATCCGCGAGCCGTTCGGGGTCGACCAGCACCAGCGCTCCCAGGGCGCCCCGGGCCATGTCCTCCCACATCTGAACGAAACGCTGCTGTCCGGGCGTTCCGAAGAGATAGAGGACGACGCGATCGCTGATGGTCAGGCGGCCGAAGTCCATGGCGACCGTCGTGGTGGTCTTGCCCTGGACGCCCTTGAGGTCGTCGATCGTTTCCGCGGCCCGCGTCATCGTTTCCTCGGTGGACAGCGGAACGATCTCCGATATCGACCCGATGAAGGTGGTCTTGCCCACCGCGAAATGCCCGACGACCAGGATTTTCACCGCGGTCTGCGTCGCCCCGTCACGGACGTAGGCCTGTTCATCCAAACCTTGAACGGAGACCATTCAGCACCTCCTGAAGGATCTGTTGGTCAGCCAGGGCAGCACGTTCCACGGGCGGCCGGGCGATGAGATAGCCGCCCTCGATGAGAGAGGAGAGAACGATCCGCACGACTCCCAGGGGTAACTGCGTGTGCCCCGCGACCTCGGCGACCGACAGATAGCCGACGGCGGCGATGTCCAGCAGCCGCTGCTCCTCGGGAGAGAGCCGGGTCGGCCGCTGGTGGTGGTCGGCCACCGCCGTGACCAGGGTGATCAGCGAGAGCTTCGCCTCGTCGGGGAGGCCGCGGCCCTTGGTGACGACGTAGGGCCGCACCAACTCCCCTGCCTCGAACTCCCCTTCGTCGTGCCGCCTCATGAGTGGGCGCCGAGGTCCGCGCGAGGCGGCGTCGTCAACGCCTTGCCCAGCTGGCTGACGAGCTGCTGCATCCGGAAGGTGATGTCCGCCATGTCGACGTCGGGGGAGGCCGAGACCGCGAGATAGGCGCCCGGTCCGGCGGAGATCAGAAAGACCCAGCCGCCGTCGAACTCGACCAGCGTCTGCCGCCACTGCTGCTGTGGGTGGGCACAGAAGAACGCGAGCGCGCGGCTCAACGACTGCATGCTGCTCATCGCGGCGGCAACTCTGTCCGCGTCGTCCCTGTCGAGATCCTTTGTTCGGGTCATCAACAGACCATCGGCGGAAATCAGCACCGCATGCACGGCCCCGGGTATCTCCAGGGCGCTGTCGAGCATCCATGCCAGATCAGAATCGTCGTTCACGAGACCTCATGTCCTTCGCTGCTTACACCACGTGTGCCGCTCGTCTGATCCGCCGTGTCCGGATCGGCGTCTCGACCGGACGTCGTGCCTCGTTGGAAGGCCCCGAAGATCGCTGCCCGCTCCGCGCCGGAGCGGGCCGAGGTGCCCGACGCCGTCGGAGTGCCCGGCACGACGGCCATCGGCCGCTTGCGGCGTCGCCTCGGCAGACCGTCGGCGGACGAGGACACGGACAGGGTGGGTTCGGTTCCGATCGGACCCGACACCGTGGCAACGGGGACGGCGGGCGGCTGAGCCTTCGGCTCCGGCATGCCGGCGAGCAGTTCGTGCGGCAGCAGGAGAATCGACCGCACGCCCCCGTAGGGGGACGAGGAATCCACGGACACCTCGAAGCCGAAGCGCTCGCAGAGCACGCCGATCACGGCGAAACCGAACTGCGGAGGGTTGCCGAGTCCTGAAACACCCGAAACCCGCTCACTCGACAGGAGTTTTGCGGCCCTGGCCCTCTCCTCGTCGTTCATACCGACACCGGCGTCGTCGACGACGATGCAGATCCCCTTGGGCACGGTACGAATGTTGATCTCGACAACGGTGTCCGGGCTGGAGTAGCTGGTTGCGTTGTCGAGGAGTTCCGCGAGAGCCAGTGCCACGGGTTCGACGGCTCGGTTGGTGACGCCGAAGTCGACCTGCGAGAGAATGTCCACCCGCCGGAAGTGGCGGATCCTCCCCTGCGCACTGCGGACCACGTCGTAGACCGAGGCGACCTCACGCCGGTTCCCCAGCCAGCCGCCGCACAATACGGCGATGGACTGGGCGCGCCGCCCGAACTGTGAGTTCGTGTGGTCGATCTCCAGGAGGTCCTGGAGAATTACGGAATCCCCGTACTTCTCCTGCAGCTGAGAGATGATCTTCTGCTGCTCGGCGGCGGTTACCTGGAGTGTCCGCATGGCGGACTTGAGAACAGTTCTGATTTCTTCCTGGGCTTGCTCCTGGGCTTGTTCCTGGGAATCCAGAATGGATTGCGAGTAATCCTTCTCCAGCTCTGAGTGGCGAGCTCTGAGCTCTGCGATCTCCCGCCGCGAATCCCGTGCCGCCCTGCGTTGGACAACAATGACGGCGATTGCGGCAAGGATGACGACAAGGAGAGCCCAGAATTTCGGGTTCTGTATGTAATGCGTCATAAGACTCTCTTCAGGCGACTGACGGCCAGCTGCTGAATTTGCGTCAATGCGGTGGACCGGTGGACTGCCGGCGTCGGAGTTACCGCCCGGACTGTCCCCGTAGTCGGAGATGTCGTTCTGCACCCATCTGCCCACTCCGCAAGTGCGCAGATCGTATCACTGTGCGAACACTTGACTGACCGTCAATAGGTTGAATTCGGGAGGGCGTTGATGCCTTATCAAGTCCCGCCCCTCCACGGGGAGGTGGCGACCGGGGAGGCTGTCTATATGTCGATTCAAATCCAGGAAGCCCGCAGGGGGAGCGAGAGGGAGGAGTGATCCGGCCGGACCGGAGCCGCGAGCTGCGACCGGAAACGGGGAGCGGCGCCGGGCCTCCGGTCCGACGGCCCCTCGGCTGCGCGCAGGCATGCGCGCGAGTCGCCTCGTCGTCGCACCTGTCACAGGGGTTGACTCAGGAACGATCACGCCGGGAAAGTGGCGCTGTCCCCGCGCAGCCCCCCATCCCCGGAGACCGCCCCGTGAGACGTCGAAGAATCCGCCACCCCCTCAGTGCCGTTGCCGCCGCGACGGCACTGTTCGTGAGCCTCGCCACTGCCGCCGAGGCCGCGCCGACAACGTTGTCGACAATCGCCGGGGCAGCCGCTCTGGTCGACGACCCCGCCGACTATGTCGATCCGTTCATCGGCACCGGCCTGAGCGGCAGTTCCTTCGGCGAGATCAACAACTTCCCCGGTCCCGCAGCGCCGTTCGGCATGATGCAGTTCTCGCCCGACACCCAGAACAGCTATGCCGGGTACCAGTACCACAACGACCGGATCCGCGGCTTCAGCCTCGATCACGCCTCCGTCGGATGCAGCGCCTTCGGCGATGTGCCGATCCTGCCCGTGGTGGGCGACGTCGGCTCCGCGCCCTGGGACCGCACCGAGAAGTACGCGCACGACGCCGAGGAGGCGGAGCCCGGCTACTACGCGGTGACGCTGCAGGACTCCGACGTACGTGCCGAGTTGACCGCGACGACCCGGACCGGGCTCGCCTCCTTCACCTTCCCGGCCACGGACGCCGCCCAGGTGCTGGTCAAGGGCGGCGCGAGCCTCGGTGGGAACGACGCGGCCGACATGAGGATCGTCGGCGACAACCAGGTCACGGGCTCCGCCACGACCGGGCACTTCTGCGGCAAGTCCAACACGTACACGCTGTACTACTCGATCACCTTCGACCAGCCGTTCACCGCGCACGGCACCTGGGACGGTTCGACGGTCCAGCCGGGCAGCGACACGGTGGACGCGAAGCGGGCCGGCGCCTATCTGACCTTCGACACGGCGACCGGTGAGGACCGCACCGTACAGGCGAAGGTGGCGATGAGCTACGTGAGCGTGGCCGGGGCGCAGGCCAACATGGCGGCGGAGATACCCGGTTGGGACCTCGGCGCGGTCGCGCAGCAGACCCGCGACCAGTGGACCGACACGCTGCGCAAGGTGCGGGTGGCCGGCCGGGACGAGGGTGAGCTCAAGACCTTCTACACCTCGCTCTACCACTCGCTGATGCACCCGAACACCTTCAACGACGTCGACGGCCGCTACATCGGCTTCGACGACCGGATCCGCACGCTGCCCAAGGGCCGCACGCAGTACGCGAACTTCTCCGACTGGGACACCTACCGCTCGCTGGCCCCGCTCCAGGCCATGCTCTTTCCCGAGGAGGCGAGCGACATGGCGCAGTCGCTCGTCAACGACGCCGAACAGAGCGGCTGGTGGCCCCGCTGGCCGATGGCCAACCAGTCCACCAGCCAGATGACCGGAGACAACTCCGTGCCGCTGGTGGCCGCGTTGTACGCCTACGGGGCACGTGACTTCGACGTGGAAACGGCGTTGAAGTACCTCGTCAAGGGTGCGACGACGGTGGACGAGACGCCCGGCGCGTACAAGGAGCGCCCTGGCATCGAGAGTTACGTCGACCTCGGCTACCTGCCCAACAACGACTCCGCGCGCGGCGACCATCAGCGCGTCGGTGCCTCCATCACCCTGGAGTGGTCGATCGACGACTTCGCCATCGCGCAGCTCGCCGAGGCCGTGGGCGAGGACGACACCGCCGCCGAGTTCACCCGGCGCGGCCAGAACTGGCAGAACATCTTCAACGCGTCGACCGACTACCTCCAGCCGCGCACCGAGGAGGGGCTCTTCCCCGACGGCCCCGCCTTCCAGGCCCCGACCTCCGGGATCGGACAGAGCGGCTTCGACGAGGGCAACGCCGCCCAGTACAACTGGCTCGTACCGCAGAACATGGCCGGTCTGACCACCGCCATGGGCGGCCGTGAGGTGGCGGCCGACCGGCTCGACACCTTCCTGACCAAGCTCAACGTCGGCCCCAACGAGCCCTACATGTGGGCCGGCAACGAGCCCAACTTCGCCGTGCCGTGGGCGTACAACTACCTCGGCGAGCCGTGGAAGACGCAGGAGACGGTCCGCAAGGTCGCCACCACGCTCTTCGGACCCACGCCGGACGGCGAGCCCGGCAACGACGACCTGGGCGCGCAGTCGGCCTGGTACGTGTGGGCCGCCCTGGGCCTGTATCCCGCGACGCCCGGCACCTCCGATCTCACCGTGCACAGCCCGCTGTTCGAGCGCGCGGTGCTCGATCTGCCCGGCAGGCACACCCTCGACCTGCGCGCGCCGGGGGCGTCCGCGGACACCCAGTACGTTCACGACCTCAAGCTCAACGGCTCCGACTGGGAACGCACTTATCTGCCGCAGAACGTGGTGAGCAAGGGCGCCAGGCTGGACTTCAAGCTGGGCGACACCAAGGACACCACCTGGGCGACCTCCGCGAAGGCCGCGCCGCCGTCGTACCGGCAGGGCGAGGAGCCCTTCCTCGCGAGCGCCTCGCCCAACCAGGTCACCGTCGCGCCCGGCGAGTCCGGGACTTTCACCGTGGACGGGCAGCGGCTGAGCGGGAAGGAGCGCAAGCTCACCGTGACCGCCGAGGCACCGGACGGAGTGAGCCTGAGCGCGGAGAGGAAGACGCTGACGCTCGACAGGAGCAGCGGCTCCGGCAGCGTCGAATTCACCGCCACCGCGGGGCCGGCCACGGCCGACGGGTTCTACGAGATCCCGGTGACCGTGCGCGGCGGCACCGGCCCGGCGGTCAAGCAGACCGTCTACGTCCAGGTCGCCGCCGAGGGGAGCTTCCCCGCCGCCTACAACGCCACCGCCGTCTCCAGCGACACCGACACCTCGCAGGGCGACTTCGACCGCTCCGGCGGCAGTTACTCCCGCCAGGCGCTGGCCGCCGCCGGCCTGAACCCCGGTGCCCAGGTGGAGATTTCGGGCACCACCCTCACCTGGCCGGACTCCCCGGCCGGCCGCCCCGACCACCTCTACGCGGACGGTCAGACCGTCGACCTCGCGGACGCACAACGGCTGGTGTTCGTGGGCGCGGCGATCTACGGAGACGTGCGGACGACGGCCACGGTCACCTTCACCGACGGCAGTACGGAGCAGACCGACCTGTCGTTCGGCGACTGGGTGTACCCCGGTGGCGGTTCCCAACCCGTCTTCGACAACACCGTGGTGGCCAAGACCGAGTACCGCAACCCGGGCCATGCCGGTCCTGCGTACGTCTTCGCCACCAAGCCCTTCGTGGCACCCGAGGGCAAGCGGATCGCGTCGGTCACGCTGCCGAAGAGCGTGAACACGCACCTGTTCGGCATCGGCGTCGGCTGACCGAACCGGCACACGACTGAGGGGTCTTCACGGGCTGACGCCGGTGAAGACCCCTCTCACGTCGGACGGCCGACGCTCAGCTCACCATTCCCAGGAGGCCTGCGCGTTCCGCAGAGCCGTCCGGGCCGTCTGCTCGCCCGAGATGGCCAGGGCGAGTTGGTCGCACAGCAGCTGGAGGTTCTGCGGAGCGGCGGCGTCCTTGGGCCAGGCAACGGGCGCGTGGACGTCCAGGCCGTCGCGGATGAGCTCGAAGGCGGTCGGAGTGGCCGCCGCGTAGGAGGGGTCGTACAGGACGCTGGTGCGGTTGGGGTCGATGGCGCTGTTCGGCGTGGTCGCCTGTACGAGCACCTCTTCAGGGCTCGTCGCCCACGCCGCGAACGCCAAGGCCTCGGCCTGGTGCTTGGAAGCGGTCGAGACGCCGAGCCCATAGCCGTTGTTGAGCGGCGTACGGTGCGTCGTGTTGCTCCCGCCCACCGGGATGGCGACCGCGCTCCACTTGTCGGAGATCTTCGAAAGGGCGGGGTCGGCGGCACGCTGGGCCATACCCGACCAGGTCTCGATCATCGCGACCTGGCCGGCGAGATAGGCGTTGTTCGCGGTGGAGAATCCGGTGGTGAGCGGTGAGGGCAGCGCGTACTGATTGATGTCGATCAGGTGCTGGACGGCGGCCAGCGCGGCGTCGGTGGTGAGGGTCGGCCTGCCTGAGGGGCTGACGAGGCTGCCTCCGTACCCGACGAGCCGGTTGATGAAGGCGCAGCCCAGGAGCAGCGCGGACGGCTGGGCCTGCACGGCGGCTCCGTAGTACTCGCCACCGCCGCCCTGGGTGATCTTCTTCGCCGCGGCGTCGTACTCGTCCCAGGTCGTCGGCGGCTGGAGGTCGTACCGGTCCAGGAGCTCGGTGTTGTAGTAGACGAGGTGCTGGCAGCCGTCGAACGGCAGGCCGTAGCGCCGGCCCTCGTAGAGGGTGTAGGGGTCGTAGATGGACGGCAGGTAGTCGCGGGTCTTGAGTTCCTTGTGCTGGGCGATCCAGCCGGTGATGTCGACCAGAGCCTCGGCCTCCACCAGCGAACCCAGCCCGTAATAGAAGTAGTCGAAGATGTCGTACTCGCCGGTCCCGCTCTGCGCGTCCTCTATCTGCATGGCGATCAACTGGTCGTACGGGACCGCCGTCGCCACCAGCTTGCCACCGGTCTGCTGCTCCCAACGGGGGGCCAGGACGTTGTTGTACGTGGCGAGATGCGGCGTGTTGACCAAGACCTTGAGCGTGACGCCTGCCGGAGCCGCCTCGGCGCCGGAGACCTCGGTGCTGGTCGACGCCGCGTAGGCGGGGGCGCCCCCGACGGTGGCCAGCCCGGCGGCGGCGGTGGTTCCCCGGAACAGGGTCCGGCGCGTCCACACGCGGCCAGGTCTGGGGTCCTGGGACGCGGCGTCGTCAGGTCGATTGGAGTCGCGGGAGGACATCGTGCTCCTTATTCGGAACGGACTGGTAATGGGCTTGGTCATGAGCTGAGCAATGGATTCAGTAACGGACTGAGCAAGCCTCATGGCCGAGTGACGTGGGGCCGCCTGTCGCTGCCAATATCTCCGCATGGGAAATGGTGATTCCGCGGCCCGGGATTTGCTCGGCAGAACTGAGCGCATATCTTTGGGTGAGGTGTAATCGCCAGAAGTCGGAATGCGAGCTCAGCCTCCGGAACCGCGCCGGACGAGGCTGCTCGTCCACGCCTTCCACGAGAACTGCGTCTCCGCGCCACGTACCTTCGTCGACCACCGAACATCCCTACAGCGTAGGCGAATTGTTGTGACCGGGCGTGCCGATGGTGAAGATCCTGGGAGCGGCGCCACGGGCCCCGGACAACGGCGCGAGGCCGAACTGGGCGATATCGCGCGATCGCTCGCCGGGAAACGGCCCTGGCGACCGCTGATACAGACGTCCGGGCCAGCCTTCGCCAAGGATTAATCGCGTCATGGCCATATTCCTCCGTCGGGTGGGTCGATCTGGACCGGATAACGGGACCATAGAAACCTACTAGGGAGCTCCAGGGCATCAAGAGGCCGTGCGGGATTCTCAGCAAACTCAAAGGAGACTCCCAGGAACGCAAGGGGAATTCACCGCCGAAGGCGGGCCGGCGCTCCCCGTTCCCTGCGGCCGTCTCGGTTGCCGACCCCGTGCGGCGGAGTGTGACGACCGCACCCGTCAGTGCCGTCCGCTCGTGGCCGACGTGAGCCAGGGTCCGCCGACCACCCTTCCTTTCAAGGGCTGTTGAGAACCTTGACCGAGTTTGGGTACAGCAGTAACTTCACGGCAACACTGTTCCCATTCCGGGAGGGGTGTACCTGGAAGATGGCGGGCAGAGCATGGCGAGAACGGTGAAAAGGCCTGGTCGAGCCCTGTCGGCGTGCTTGACGGCGGCATTGTTGATGGTGTGTGCCTGCTCGAACTCAACCCCGGAGGGGGAGGGTTCGGACAACTCCACGCCGTTGGTCATCGGGGCGTCGCTGTCGCTGTCGGGTGACTTCGCCGAGCTGGCCGAACCGGCGAAGAAGGGCTACGAGTTGTGGGCCGACACGGTCAACGAGAAGGGGGGCCTGCTCGGACGGAAGGTCAGCCTGAAGATCGTCGATGATGCGTCGAACCCGAATCAGGCGGTCACCAACTACCAGAACCTGATCACCCGTGATCGCGTCGATTTGGTGTTCGGCCCCTTCTCCAGCCTGCTCACCATCCCGGCGGCGGGAGTCGCGAAACGTTTCGACTACGCGTTTATCGAACCGTCAGGTGGGGCTCCTCAGGTATTCGACCTGAAAATGCGCAACCTGTTCTTCGTCCAGCCCGCGCCGATCGTGAACTCCGGCGATGCCTTCGCCGAGTACATTCTCTCGCTGCCCGCGGACCGACGGCCCAAGACAGGTGCCTACCCGACGGCCGACAACCCGTTCACCTCGCCGATCGTCGCGCGGATCCGCGAACGACTGGAGCGCGCCGGTGTCAAGACGGTGTACTCCAAGACCTATTCCGCCGAAACCGTCGACCTGAGCCCCGTCGTGACCAGGCTCGTCGAGGAGAAGCCCGAGCTCATCGTCTCGGGGACCGGCGGCCCCGACGCCGTCGCCGAGGTCAAGGGCATGGTCCAGTCCGGCTGGACACCGAAATACCTGTTCTTCACCGGCGGCCCGAACTCTCCGTCCTTCCCCTCGAAGATCGGCGCGGCCAACGCGGAGGGGATCTTCAGCACCGGCGACTGGTTCCCGACCGCCAAGACGGTCGGCACCCCCGACTTCATCAAGGCCTACACGGAGAAGCACGGAGGCAAGGCGGAGGACATCGACTCCGCCGCGGCCGAGGCGTTCGCCTGCGGACAGCTCCTCGAACTGGTGGCGGAGCGAGAGAACAAGGTCGACAACAAGACCATCATCGCGGCCCTCCACGAGGGCACCTGGCCCACCTTGGTGGGCGACCTCCGCTGGGACGCGTACGGCGCTCCCCAGGGCCAGAACATCGTCGTGCAGTGGATCGACGGCCGGCTCACGCCGGTGTACCCGACGGACGAGGCCCTCGCCGACCCGATCGCCAAGCCCTCCTGGGGCGGGTGAGTCGTGCATCTCTTCGTACAGGCCGTCATTGTGGGAATCCTGATCGGCGGCGTCTACGCGCTGCTCGCCGGCGGTCAGGCGATGATCTTCGGAGTCACCCGCACCGTGAACTTCGCCCAGGCGATCTTCGCGATCATGTGCTCCTACCTCAGCTACACGCTCTTCCAGGACTTCGGCCTCGACCCCTTCCTCTCGGTCCTGGTGCTCGTGCCGGCCATGTTCGTCTTCGGCGGCGCCATCCACATCGTCCTGCTGCGGCGGCTCAGCAGATCCGGCGCCGAACTCTCCCTGCTCGTTCTCTTCGCGTTGGGCATCGGGATACAGGGGGTGCTGGACTTCTTCTACAAGACCGACACCCGGGTGATCGCGACCTCGTACGCGAACGACTCCTGGACCGTCCTCGGCTACCAGGTCCCGGCGGTGCGGTTCTTCGCCTTCCTCCTCGCGGTGGCGGTCCTGGGCGCACTGCACCTGATCCGCCAGCACACCAAGTTCGGCCGGGCACTGCGGGCCACCACCCAGAATCCGGACGCCGCACGGTTGCTCGGCGTGGACGTGGAACGGGTCTCGGCCATCGCGATGGGCCTGGGAGTGGCCGCGGCGGGGGCAGCCGGAGCCGTGTTCGGCATGGTCATTCCCTTCAGCGGCAACAGTCAACTCGACCTGTTGAACAAGCTCCTGGCCATCGGCGTGCTCGGCGGAATGGCGAGCTTCCCGGGAACCATCGTGGCCGCGGTCATCCTCGGCGTCATCGAATCGGTCGTGGCCGTCAACATCTCACCGGACTGGTCCTCCTTCTCCTTCCTCGTCGTCCTCTTCGCCGTCCTCACCTTCCGACCGCAGGGCTTGTTCGGGCAGCGACTACGAGGGGCGGCCTGATGGCTCGGCGCAGCACCGAACCGCGGATCCAACCGGCCGGCGCCGCACGCGCGACAGCGTTCGTCGTGTTCCTCGCCGTGCTCCCCCTGGTCTTCGCCGGGCACTGGCAGGTCAGTCTGCTCGTGTTCACGGTGATGTACGCGGGTCTCGCCTGTGCCTGGAACCTGCTGGGTGGTTACGCCGGCTACCCCGCCCTCGGCCACGGTGCCTTCTTCGGCATCGGCGCCTATGCGATGGCCATCACCGCCCCGCATCTCGGCGTCGGCAGCGGCTACCGCCCCTTTCTCCTCGTCCTCCCGATCGTCGTCGCCACCGCCCTGGCGGTACTGCCCATCGCGCGGCTGCTGCTGCGGACGCGGGCCGCCGCCTTCGCGGTGCTGAGCATCACGGTGATGTTCATGGTCGCGACGCTGGTCTACAACGTCCGCGGTCTGACGAAGGGTTCCGAAGGCCTGCCCGTGCCGTTCGCGCCGTTCGACGTGGCCACCTTCGAGCGGCCCTTCTACTACGCGATGGCCGCCCTGCTCGCCCTGACCGTGGCCGTCTGCTGGGTGGTGCGGACCAGCAAGCTGGGGCTCGCGCTCAATGCCGTACGCGACGACGAAGACCGCGCCCGAGGGCTCGGCGTACAGACCGAGCTGGTCAAGATGGTCGCCTTCGCGCTGAGCGCCGGCCTCACCGCGGGCTTCGGGGCGGTGTGGGCGTACTACATCACCTACGTGTATCCGCCCTTCGCCTTCGATCCGTTGCTCTCGCTCGGCGCCGTCCTCATGGCGTTCCTCGGTGGGCGGCGCACCTTGTGGGGCCCGGTCGTCGGCGCTGCTCTGATCGTCCCCGCCCAGCAGTACTTCGCCTACCGCTACGGGGCGAGCCAGCTCTACCTCATCGCGTACGCAGCCCTGTTCCTCCTGGTCATCTACCTCCTCCCGGACGGGATCGTCCCCTCGGCCACCCGGCACCTGCGGCGGCTCCGAGCGGCGTACCGCGCTCACGCACGGCGTGACCGGGCCACGGTGGGCCCCGTCTCGACCCGAGGAGGACAAGGATGAGCACGCTGCTCAAGGTGGAAGGGCTCACCAAGTCGTTCGGAGGAATCCGAGCCCTCGACGAGTGCGGCTTCGAGGTCGCCGAAGGGTCGGTGAGCGCCCTCATCGGACCCAACGGCTCCGGAAAGACAACGGCGTTCAACGTGATCACCGGCTACCAGCGTGCCGAGTCGGGCCGACTGACCTTTCGCGGGCGAGCTATTCGCCGTCCCGACCCGTGCCGTCTTCAGCGGCTCGGCCTCGCCCGCACCTTCCAGCAGGCGCGGGTCTTTCCCGGCCTTTCGGTGCTGGAGAACATCGTGCTCAGCCGCAGCCAGCCCTGGCACGCCCTGCTCCGCCGCCGCGTGCCCGGCCCGGACCGGCTGCGTGCCGAGGAGCTGCTCGACGAGTTCGGATTGGCGGCCCATGCCGACCGGCCCGCCGCACAGTTGTCGTACGGACAACGCAAACTGCTCGAGTTCGCGGGCGTGCTCATGGCCGAGCCGCTCCTCGTCCTGCTCGACGAACCCACCGCCGGGGTCAACCCGGTCATGGTCGAGGCGATGGAGCGGCACATTCGCCGACGGCACGCCCAGGGCGTCACCTTCCTGATCGTGGAGCACGAGATGCGCTTCGTGATGCGGCTGTGCGATCCCGTCATCGTGCTGGACCGCGGCCGCCTCCTCGCATGTGCGACCCCGGAGAAGGTCCAGAACGACCCCCGTGTCCTTGACGCCTACCTAGGAGACTGACCCATGGACGCAGGGCTGGAGCTGCACGGCATCGTCGCCGGCTATGGCCAGGGTGACATCCTGCGCGGTCTCGACCTCGACGTGCCCGCGGGCCGGATCACCTGCCTCATCGGGCCGAACGGCTCCGGCAAGTCGACGGTCCTGCGGGTCATCAGCGGCCTGCTCGCCCCGCGAGCCGGTCACGTCATGCTCGCCGGGCGGAAGGTCACCGGCTGCTCGCCCTCTGCCATGCTCGGTCACGGCGTCGCCCACGTGCCCCAGGAACGCAGCCTCTTTCCGGCCATGTCGGTCTGGGACAACGTCCTCATGGGCGCGTACATCAACCACGACCGCGACGCCGTCGCTCGGCGGGCCAGCGAGATCGCGCAGCGTTTCCCGATCGTCGCCCGACGCCGTCACGATCTGGCCGGCTCGCTGTCCGGCGGTGAGCAGAAGACCGTGGAGATCGCCCGGAGCATGATGCTCGACCCTCCCGTTCTCTGCTTCGACGAGCCGTCGATCGGCCTGGAACCGCGGGCACGCAGGTTGATCTTCGGGATCCTCGACGAGCTCCGCCGCGACGGGCGGACCATCCTGCTCGTCGAGCAGAACGCGCGTTCCGGGCTGGCCGTCGCCCAGAACGGAGCCGTCCTGGAGGCCGGTGTCATCAGACTGTCCGCTCCCGCCGACCAGCTCCTCGACAGCCCCGAGGTCGGACGTCTCTATCTCGGCGCGTCCTGACGCTCTCGGCGCATCCCGACGCCTCGGACAAGGACGAGCGATGAACCGTTCGGTGGTGGCGCTCAGTTCTCCGGTTCGGCGGCCCGCCGAAGCCGCAGCTCGACGCCGTCCAGGAAGCACTGAAGTCCGAACTCGAACTCCTCCGTGCCGGTACGTGATGTCAGCGCGTCGGCGAGTTCCACCAGTTGCGGGAACTGCTCGGCGGGCAACGAGCGGTAGAAGTCGCGCAGCGTCAGGCTCTTCGAAGCCCCCAGGCCCCCGGTGCGGAAGTCGTTGGTCGATTCCTGTAGGACCGAGGCGAACACCTGATGGGCCAGCGCGGTGTAGACGTCGGCCGCCAGAGCCTGGTCGAAGCCGCGCTCGCGCAGGACGCCGAGGGCCAGTTCCCTGGCGCGCAGCGAATTCGGGCCGACCGGGATCGCGGTGGCGAGCAGGGTGGCGACGCTCGGGTGCGCGCTCAGCACCCTCCGCATGGAGCGGGCCAGTTCCTCCAGGACCCCGCGCCACCCCAGTCCGTCCACCGGGCGGAGGAGCTGTGCCTCGCCCAGCACCGCGTCGGCGACCAGCACCAGCACCTCGTCCTTGCCGGCGACATACCGGTAGAGCGTGGTCGTGCCCGTCTGTAGTTCGGCTGCCAGGTTCCGCATGCTCAGTGCGGCCAGTCCCTCGCGGTCGATGAACGCGAGGGCACCGGCGACGATGCGGTCCAGCGTGATGGGCGGGCGTCGGGACGGCTCCTCCCTGCCCTGGCGGGCAGCCCACCAGGCCGGCGAGCCCGGGGCCCTCAGGTCCTGCCAGTCATCGCCCGTCTCATGCGCTTGTGTTCCTGTCACAGGAACAATGTACCCATGGCGGGACATGTGTCTGGTCCTGATCGTGGTCCCCGAGGCCGACGCGGTCGCCCGCAAACCCCTTTTACCACTTCTCAGTGGGGTGGATTTTCCACTTCCAGTTGGGCGTGCGCGAGGGGTTGACCGGGTCTTGGGCCACTCTTAATGTCCATGGCAACAGTGTTCCCGCTCCGGGTTCACTGTATCCGATTCCGGAGGGTGGCAACCCATGGGAGTACGTGCTCGTCTTGCTACACCGTGGCTCGCGGTCTGTGCGGTGGTCGCTCTGGCCTTGCAGGTCACCGCGACCGGGCCGGTGCAGGCCGCGACCGACAGCACTGGAACCGCGAGCACCTGCACGAGCTCGACCGCGCCGGGCCAGGCGTCCGCATCGTCCACCGCGACGCCGGACCGAGTGAGCAGCGTCCAGACCCCCAAGGACGAGGCTCCCCACCAGGATCCGGACGAGTGGTGGTACTACGTCGGGCATCTCTCGGGCGTGGACCCGGCCGGACGCGTGCACTGCTACGGATTCGAGCAGGTGGTCTTCCAGTTCCTCGAACTGGCGCCGGTGCCCGTGTACTTCGGGCACTTCGCCATCACCGATCTCACCCGGGGCACGTTCCAGTACGACGGCCGGCAGGACTCCTATCCGGTCCCCAGTACGCCCGGCACCTTCTCGCTGCACACCGGCGAATGGACGATGAGCGGAGGATCCGGCAAGAGCAAGCTGCACGCCGCCCTGCCCGACTACGCGCTGGACCTCCAGCTCCAGACCACGAAGCCGGCCGCCTTGCACGGCGACAGCGGCACCATCCCGTACGGGCCTCTTGGCACGTCGAAGTACTACTCATGGACGTCCCTGCTCGCCAGCGGGACGATCGTCGACCACGGCGTTCCGGTGAAGGTCACCGGGCTGTCGTGGTCGGACCACCAGTGGGGTGCGTTCGACTTCGAAACCGGCGCCGGCTGGGACTGGTTCAGCGTCCAGCTGACCAACGGGAAGCAGTACATGCTGTACTTCATCCGCGACCGGGACGGAGCGATCGTCGAGACCATCGGCACGCAGGTCGACTCCTTCGGCAGGACCACGAACCTGGACCCGGCCAAGCTCAGTGACACGGCCACGGGCTCATGGACCAGTCCCACGTCGGGCATCACGTACAGCTCGGGATGGCAGGTGACCGTGCCGGGCGGGAGCTTGACCGTCACACCGAACCTGGTCAATCAGGAGGTCGACCTCCTGTCCACCCAGGGCCTCGCCTACTGGGAAGGCTCCGTATCCGTGAGCGGCAACATCGGCGGCTCGCCGGTGACCGGCGTCGGGTACACCGAGATCTTCCCCCACCTCTGACCGAACCCGTCCGGACCGGGACAGCGGACCGGGAGAGCGGTTTGCCGCCCTCCCGATCCGCCCTCCCGGTCAATGGCCGCTAGTCACCTGTCTTGTAGAGCCCCTCGATCTCGGCGGCGTACTTGGTGGTGATGGAGCGGCGCCTGAGCTTCAGGGTGGGCGTCAGCTCGTCGCCCCCCGGTTCCCAGGCGTGCGGCAGGATGGTCCACGAGCGGATGTGCTCGACACGGGAGAGACGCGCGTTGGCGGCATCAACGCCTTGCTGTACGGCGGCCCTCACCTCCGGGGACACGGCCAGGGCGGCAACGGACGTATCGTCCAGGCCGCGCTGCACCGCGAAGGCCTTGGCGGCTTCCAGGTCGAGGACCAACAGCGCGCTGACATGGGGACGGCGGTCGCCTATGGCGACGGCGGCCGCGACGAGCGGGCAGGCGGTCTGTAGAACGTTCTCGATATTGGCGGGCGACATGTTCTTGCCCGAGGCGTTGATGATCAGTTCCTTCTTGCGGTCGACGATGGTCACGTAACCGTCCGCGTCGACGCTGCCGACGTCCCCTGTGTGGATCCAGCCGTCGGAGTCGACGGTCTCCGACGTCCTGGCGGGGTCGCCGCGGTACCCCTTCATGAGTGCGGGGCTGCGGACCAGGATCTCGCCGTCTTCGGCGACCTGGATCTCGGTGCCTGGCAAGGGAGTCCCGACGGTGCCGAGGCGCGGCCTCGACGCGGTGTTGAGGGTGGTGACACCGGTGGTCTCGGACATGCCCCAGGCCTCGCTGATCGGCAGGCCCAGCGCGAAGAGGAAGACCATCGCGTCCTGATCCAGCGGGGCGGAACCGGTGACGACGCTGACGGCCCGGTCCAGCCCGATCTGCCCTCGGATCCTGGCGAGCACAAGGCGGTCCGCGACCAGTTCGGGGAGCCGGGACCGGAGCGGGCGTTCGCGCCCCGGCGAGGTGGCCAGCGCCCGGGCCGTGCCGGTACGCAGCGCCCAGCGGGCGAGGGCGCCCTTGAGCCCCGACTGCTGATCCAGGCCGGCCTGGATCGATCCGATGAAGCGGTACCACAGCATCGGTACGCCGACGAACTCGGTCGGGCGCACCTGCTGTAGGACCTCCAGCAGCCGCTTGGGTTCGTTGAGGGTGACCGTGGTGGTGTGGAACATCATGGGCGCGTAGTGGGCACTGAACCGGTTGACGATGTGCGCGTCCGGCAGATACGAGATGACGCGGCCGCCGGTGGATTCGGCCAGGACCTTGGGAAGCTGCGTCAGCACATAGATGAGGTTGGCGTGCGTGAGCTCAACACCCTTGGGCGGTCCGGTGGTTCCCGATGTGTAGATCAGGGTGAGCACGTCCTGGGGGGACACGCGGGACCAGGCGCCACGGAAGTCGAAGTCGTCGGCGCCTGACGTCTCGAGGTCGGCCAGCGACAGGACCGGGCCGCCGACGTCCTGGCCCGCTGCGGCTGGGTCGATGTTCACGCACACGAACGTCTCGACGGACGAGCCCTCGGCAGCTTTCCGCGCGGTGCTCAGAAACTGCTCCTCGCACACCACGAGCCTGTTGCCGGCGTTGGCGAACAGATAGGAGATCTGTTCGGCGCTGCTGGTGTTGTAGACCGAGTAGGGGATGGCGCCCAGGTGCATGACGGCCGCGTCGACTATGTGGAACTCTGGCCGGTTGGTGAGCATCAGCGCCACCGTGTCGCCCCGCTCGACCCCTCGGGCGGCCAGCCCGCGAGCCACTGCCTCGACGCGTTCGCCGTACTCGCGCCAGGTCAGTACTGACTTGTTGTCGGCGTCCCGCAGCGCCACCGCGTCCCCGTGCTCGGAGATGGTCTGCTGCATCAGAGCGCACATCGTTGTGTTCTCCATGCTGTTCCTCGCTCTGTCAGGGGGTGGGGGTGCGCTGGATCCCTGCGAAGAAGTCGGCCATGTCGACTGCGGTCTTCTCCGGGTACTCGAAGGGCACCATGTGGCCGCATCCGGCGATGACTTGGCTGAGCTGCGGGTTCAGCAGGGCTTTGACCTCGGGAAGTTTGCCGACCGGGGTGACCTGGTCCTCCTCGCCCCACAGGAGCAGGGTGGGTGTGCCGAGCAGCCCGGCCTGCCGGTAGAGATCCTGCTGGCGGTGGAAGTCGTAGTCGCGCAGAGTGGCGAGGAGGGCGTACATCGAGCCCTCGCAGCGGTAGGTGTCGCACACCATGTCGGTGAGGGCCCGTACCTGTGCAGGGGTGCGGACGTTGTGGGACAGGTGCCCGCGCAGCAGGAATTGGCCGAGGTGTTTGCCGAGGAACGGGCCGACGTTCGGCGTGGTGGCCAGCCGTACGGGCGGGGGGTCGCCCTCGGTGAATCCCGCCGGGCCCAGCAGGGTCAGCGATGTCGTCTGTTCGTGGGTGCGTTGCAGCAGGGCCAGGGCGGTGAGCGCGCCCATGGAGGAGCCGACGGTGTGCCAGGACTTCGGTACGTCGAGGGCCTTGACCAGGTCGTGTGCCTGCCGCACGAACAGTTCACGGTCGTAGGGCCCCGCGACGCGGTCCGAGTAGCCGCGGCCGTAGGCACTGTAGGTCAGGGTGCGCAGCCCGCGGCGGTGCAGATGCTCGACGACGCCGTCCCAGTAGAACAGCGGGACGGTGAGACCCCCGAGGAGGAAGACCAGTTCACCGTCGTCGGGTCCGGTGAGTTCGTAGTGCGTGATGCCGTCGGACAGCTCGACGAAGCTTCCCCGCAGACGGCTGCGGGTGTCCGGGTTCAGGGGGAGGTTCTCGCCCCTGGCTCGGTAGATCTTGGGCATGGCGGAACTCAATTCCTGGGAGGGTGCGGGACTCGTTCCTGAGAAGGGGCGGGACTCATTCCTGGGTGGTCGGGGAGGGGAGCCCCAGATGTGAACGGATGGCTTCGCCGACTTCAGCCGGGGCCTCTTCGGGCATGAGGTGCCCGACACCCGCGAGGACCACTTCGTGACTTCCGGGGATGTCCCGGTGGAAGTGCTGGCCGTCGATCTGGTCGCCGCGCAGGACCAATGTCGGGGCGGCGATCTCGGTGATGTGACCGGAGCGGTCCGCCTGGTCGGTGTTGGCGAAGTCGATGAAGGCTGACCGGTTGCCCGGCCGGTTCATCATCGCCGTGACCCGGTCGACCAGGGGCTGGTCCACGACCATGAGCGGGCCGACGGAGGAACGCAGGTTCTGCTCTGCCGCCCCGCTCGGCGCCCACCGGCGAAGCAGCGGGCGCAGCAGGGGATTGCGGGCCATCTTCAGCGCCGTCGGCAGGGACTTCTCGGGATATCCGGTGGCGTTCATCAGGATCAGCCGCTGCACCAGCTGCGGGTGCTCGACCGCCAGGTTCCAGGCGATGTTTCCGCCCAGCGAATTCCCTGCCACGTTCAGCTTGTCGAGGCCCAGGCCGGAGAGGAACTCCGCGACGAAGGACACGTAGGCCTCGATGCGGTAGTCCCGGTCGGGGCGAGGGCCGGTCAGGCCGAAGGCCGGCAGGTCGAGCCTGATGACCTCGCAGGAGGTCTTGAGGTCGGCGACGATGGGGTCGAAGGCCTGGAGTGAGGAACCGCTGCCGTGCAGCAGGAGAAGCGGGGGACCGCTGCCCTCTCGTTTGAAGTGCACTCGCACTCCGTCGATCCAGGTGAAACGGGATTCCTCGTCGACATAGGGATCGCTGTGGGTCTCGGAAGCTGTCATGTGTGGGCTCCGTCGAACATGCGCATCACCGAGGTGTGCTCAATGCGGGCAGGCAGGCCACGCAGCACGGCGTCCCGTGCGGTGCTGAGCGGCCCTGAGGGCACAGAAGCGAGCTGATTCATGCGAACCGCCTGGCGCTGGATCCACTCGACCCGCGCGCGACGTTCCTCTTCGAAGGCCCGGAAGGCATCGGCCACCGAAGCGGTCCCGGCCAGCCGGCGCGCCACCACCGCGGCGTCCTCGATGGCCTGACCGGCTCCCTGCCCGAGGTTGGGCAGCATCGGATGGGAGGCATCGCCCAGCAGGGTCACGATGCCGGAGCCGCCGCGCCACTCTCGCTGCCGCAGCTCGACCTCGATGGTGTCCTTCGGCTCGGTGGCCGCCAGCAAGTCCCGCGCCTGAGCGGGGAATTCGCGGTAGAGCTTTTGATAGAACGTGAGACGGTCCGCCGGATCCCGCACCGGGCGCGTCGGCGTGGGGATCAGCGCGAACCAGGAGCTGCGTCCGTCACGCAGCGGAATGATCCCGAACTGCAGGCGGTAGCCCCACCATTCGAGAACCTCGTCGGGCCGATCCGCCGCCACCTCGGTGACCCCGCGCAGGCAGCTTGTCCCCGAGCCCACGGCCGGCGGGTCGCCGTGCAGGCGCGCCCGGATCAGGGAGTCGATGCCGTCCGCGGCGACCAGACCGCGCCCCCGCACACGCTCGCCGGAGCGCAGGTGCACCGTCACCCCATCGGCGTCCGTCTCGAATCCGATCACGGGGTCACCGGTGAGCAGGTTGCCGTCGCCGAGCTCGGAGAGGAGCACCTCGTGGAGGTCGGCGCGGTGGATCCCGAGGGCGGGGGAGCCGACGGTCCCCTCCACGTCCTCGGCCCGCACCTCGGTGAGGACCTTGCCGGTGACCGACATGATCGAGGTGTGGGCGACCCTGCGCCCCTTCTCGGTCACCTGGCGGCCGAGGTTCAGCTCGCTGAGCACCTGCACGGTGTTGGGCTGCAGGAGGATGCTCGTGTTGATCGCGGTGGGCCGGGGCGCCGCCTCGATGAGCGTCCACGGGATGCCGCGACGCTGGAGGGCCACAGCGGTGGTCAGACCACCGACGCCCCCTCCGGCGATCAGTACGTGATCATGCGATGTCGACAACGACTTTCCCCTTAGAACGTCCACGCTCGACGTACTCCTGAGCCGCCGCGATCTCGCTCAGCGGATACGTCTTGTCGATGACGGCGCGCACCTTGCCCTCGGCGGCCAGGCGGGCCAGCAGTTCCAGTGCGGCGCGGTCGGGACCGAACAGGCTCCAGCCGTAACTCCGGCGGCTCAGAGCCTCCCGGAGGCGCCGGCCCAAGAGGGTCGCAACGGCCTGAACGCCACCGAGAAAGAGGCCCCTCTCGTCGACGAAGCGCATCAGCGGATGCACGAGCGTGCCGTAGCCGGCCCCGGGGCCGCGGCGCAGGATGCCGAGCATCTTCCGCTCCTCGGCGTCGTCGGCCAGGCAGACGGCGAAGTCGAAGTCGCGCAGTTGCTCCGCGAAGTCCTGCGTCCGGTAGTTGATCACCTGGTCCGCGCCGAGGCTCTCGCACAGTTCGATGCCCGCGGGGCCGGCCGTGGTGGCCACATGGGCGCCCAGCGCCTTGCAGATCTGCAGGGTGACCACACCCGTGCCACCCGACCCGCCCTGGAGGAACACCCGCTTTCCGGCAGCGTTCTCCGGCCGGAACCCGGCGTCCTTCAACGCGGCCCACGCGGACAGGAAGGCGTAGGGCAGCGCGGCGGCCTCGCGGTAGGACAGCCCTTCGGGCTTGGCCACGACATCGTCGGCCTTGACGACGCAGTATTCGGAGTACGTCCCCTGTGGCGCGGGCCTCATCGCGCCGAAAACGGCGTCTCCGGCCTTCAGCCCGGTGACCCCGGAGCCGACTGCCACGACGTCCCCGGAGATGTCGTTCCCCAGGACGAGCGGAAACCCGGTGAGCCCGCGCAGCTTCATCAGCTTCTGGCCGTACCCGCCCCGTCTGCGGCAGTCGATCGGATTGACCGAGGTGGCACGCTGCCGTACAAGGACTTCGTCCACGCCCGGCGTGGGGGTCGGCGCGTCGTCGACCACTTGGAAGACGTCCTGAGCTGCGCCGAACCGTTCGGCCTGGGCCGAGCGCATGTGACTCGGAATCGTGGGTGTGGTGCTGGAGGTCATAATGGCTACGCTAGCACCGAAAACTGTGTTACGGCTACGCGGACTCCGTAATCGTGGTCGAGATCGTGTGGAGAGATTGGGGGAAGATTCCATGGCCGCAGAGGCATCTGCCGTTCCGGGCAGTCCGGCCTGGTGGGCGAGCCGCCCGCCGACCCCTGTCCACCGGCGCGGGAGGCCGCCGGTGGACGTGGGCAAGGTCGTCGACACGGCGCTGCAACTCGTCGACGAAGTGGGCGTCCAAGCGCTGACCCTGCGGATGCTGGCCGACGCCCTGGGGTCGGGTACGGCCACTCTCTACCGGCATTTCGCCAGCAAGGACGAGCTCCTGGTACACGTGGTGGACCGGATACTGGGTGATGTACGGGTGGATCCGGCGTCACTGGAGGGGCTGACCTGGCGAGAAGCCACCGTGGCGGGGGCCGAGGCTTTCTACGACACCTTGTGCAGACATCCCCATGCGCTGCCGCTGCTGGTGGAGCAGGTTCCGGTCGGTCCGAACGGGCTGCGCAACCGGGAGCGCATCATCGGACTCCTCCTTGTCTTCGGCTTCCCCGTCGATCTCGCCGCCCGCGCGTTCACCGCGATCGGCCACTACGTGGTCGGCTTCGCCATCCAGCAGCACGGCCCGGGAGCCGCGCGGCCCGAAGACCGGCCGCAACTGCTCGATTTCTACCGGTCCCTCGACCCGGCCGCCTACCCGGCCACCGCGGCCGCCGCGGAGGAACTCACCGGTGTCCCTCTGCGCGAGGAGTTCCGATTCGGACTCGACCTTCTTCTCGACGGCCTTGAGCTCGTCAGGAAGGCGAGGTGACAAGCCGCGACAGCCGCCTTCAGGGACAACTCAGCAGCAGAGCGCGTCCGGTGGCAGTTCATGTCCGGCAACCAGCGGCAGCTCCGCCGAAGTGAGCATCGTTCGATACTCCTCCGCAAGCTGGGACGGCTGCTTCCGGCTGAAGGCCACGAGTTCGCGGAAATAGCCGGAGCCGATCCTCCGCGCATGCTTCGACCAGGCACTGGGCACGGCGTTCTCCGGAGCCACCGCCATTCCGATGCCCTCGATGGCGAACTGCAGGGCCGCGGACACCTGGCCGGTCCGGGCAACCGCCCGAGGAGCGAAGCCGAGGCCGGCCGTCACCCAGTCGACGACCTCGCTCATGCCCTGCTCGGGCTCGTACAGCACCCAGTCGGCCGACGCGAGCTCAGCCGGTTCCGCGGCCGCGCCGCTCTCGTGTTCGTTCGGTCCGACGACCACCATCTGCTCGTATCCGAGCGAGACAGCCGGCCCGTCCCAGGCCGAAGGCCGCGGCCCGACGGCCAGGTCACCCTGCCCGCTGCGAGCGGCTTCCTCCAAGTCGCGACGGTGCGAGAAGTCATGCAGGCGGAGGACCGTCGTGGGGAACAGGGAGTGCCACCGGGCAGCGGACGGGGGCAGCACACCGGACGCCACCGACCGCACGGTGAGCACATGCACATCGCCCCTGCGGCCTTCGGTCACCTGGCGAACCGCGTCCTTGGCTTCCTGGGCTGCCTGGAGCACGCGTTGCGCCTGCGGCAGGAAGGCCCTACCCGCAGGAGTCAGGGTTACGCCGTGGCGGCCTCGTTCGAGGAGTGCGGAGCCGAGTTCCTTCTCCAGAATGCGGATCTGCTGCGACAACGACGGCTGGGTGACGTAAAGCCTGGTTGCGGCTCCGCTGAACGAACCGCTCTCCCAGATGGCGAGGAAATATTCCAGCTGGCGCAGCTGCATGCCGTCAAGCTACCTGACACGAGGCCTGCTCGGAACAGCCGTGACTGCGGTGATGTGCGGTCATCGACCTGCCGATCTGAGGGATGCGCAGCCCGGTGAGCGAGCCTATGGACGGAGGGTCCCCTTCTCCGGCTTCTCCGGCTTCTCCGGCTTATACGGTGATGGAGATGCTGCTGTCCTCGCGTGCCAGTCGTGACAGCAGATAGTCCACCTCTTCCCGCGCTGTGGCCGACAGGACCGGTGCCGGGCTGCGCTGGCTGTCGGACGTGAGCAGTCCGCGCCGTTTCATGACGTATTTGCGCACCGCCAGACCGATTCCCGGCTGCTGTTCGTATCGCAGCAGCGGCAGGTGCGCGTCGAAGATGTCGTGAGCGGAATCGCGGTCTCCTGCCGCCGTGCGCCGGACCACTTCCACGAGCATTTCCGGGAAGCAGTAACCCGTCATCGCACCGTCCGCGCCACGCTCGGTCTCGAAGTCCAGGAAGAGCCCGCCGTTGCCGCACAGGATCGACAGCCGCGGCATGTCCCCGGCAGCTTCGAGCCGTCGCAGGGCGCTGATCTTCTCCAGGCCCGGCCAGTCCTCGTGCTTGAGCATGACGCAACCCGGTGCGCTGCGTGCGATGCGCGCGATGACCGAGGGAGTCATGACCACGGAGAAGGACAGAGGATAGTCCTGGATCACCAGAGGAACTTCCTCGCCGATTTCCTCGGTGATGCCCTGGTAATAGGACACGATCTGGTCATCGGTTCGGAGCGTGTTCGGCGGGGCAGCCATGACGCCGGCCGCTCCGGCCGCCATGACGTCCGAAGTGAGTGTGCCCATGGCCGCATATCCGGGTGCGGACACTCCGACGACAACGGGAAGACTGGTCCTTTTCAGGACATGGGTGACTATCCGCACCGCTTCGCCGTGAGTCAGTTTGGGCGCTTCGCCCATCTGTCCGAGCAGCGTCAGACCGGAGACACCAGCCGATTCATAAAAGTTCACAAGGCGACTGAGCGAGTCGAAGTCGACGCTCCCTTCGCTGTCGAAAGGAGTCGGCACAATGGCGAAAACCCCTTTCGCCTCGCGGGTCAGCAGCACCATGGTCCGGACTCCCTTACGGCAGTGTACTGAGGATCAAAGGCTCGCAATGAGGCCACCGTCGACCCGCACCAGCGAGCCGGTTACATAGGAGGCCGGGGCACTCGCGAGAAAGGCGACCATGGAGGCGTATTCGCGTGGATTTCCGTAGCGGCCTGCCGGAATCGTCGCGAGGCTCGCCGCCGAGACCTGCTCCACGGTCTTTCCTTCGCGCTCGGCCTTGGCGCGGTCAAGAAACTCGGTTCGCTGGGTCCCTATTCTTCCGGGCACGACGACGTTGCACGTCACACCGTCGGCCGCGACCTCCCGGGCCAAGGTCTTGGACCAGCCGAGGAGGCCGGCGCGGAGAGCGTTCGACAGGCCCAGGTTCGGGATGGGCGCGATGACGCCGGAGCTGGTGCTGGTGATGACGCGCCCCCAGCCCCGGCTCCGCATGCCGGGTACGACGCTGTCGGTGATGGCGATCACGGAGAGGACCATGGACTGGAAGTAGTTGATCCATACCGTGGGATCCTGGCCGAGAACGGGTGACGGTGGCGGTCCGCCCGTATTGTTCACAAGGATGTCCACGGGCCCGAGGGATTCCTCGATCGCTCTCGTATTGCCCTCGATGGCGCCGAGTTCTCCGAGATCCCATTCCAGGGCCAACGCCTGTCCGCCCGCGTCGGTGATGGCCTCGGCACGAAGTTTGGCGGCAGCAGCGTTTATGTCCGCGACCGCAACCTTGGCCCCCTCTTCCGCGAGCATCTGGGCAATCGCACCTCCGATGCCGCCCCCTCCGCCCAGCACAAGCGCGGTCCTGCCGGCAATCCCCAGATCCACAGCGCTGCTCCTCACATGGCGGACCAGTTTCCCGACCGCTCGGCGAATGCCTGATTCAGTGACTGTGGCACAACGGGCGTGCGGGTACCAATAAGAATTTTCCCCACCGCCGATAGGCAGTGCTTATGTGACTCGTATAGGAAGTGCCTATACGAGTCGGCAAAGAAACCTCTTGGACAGAAACGCCCAGCTCACCAAGACTTGCCGAGATGCCCGCCGGGGCGTGAAGGGAGCCACGTCATGTCCTTGCCGGAGACAATGCTGGCCGCGGTGCTGGGCGGGCCGGGGGTCATCAGGACCAGCAGGCTGCCCCTCCCACAGGTCGGGCCCGAGGACGTTCTCGTACACGTCCGAAGGGCATCGCTGTGCGGAACGGACCTCAAGATTCGCAGCCATAAGTTCTTCGGCGACGGCAAACCCGCCTCCGATCAGTTCGTACCCGGCCACGAGTACGCGGGAGTGGTCGCGGCCGTCGGGAGCGCGGTCGACGAGTTCCAGGTCGGCGACCGCGTGGTCACCGAGGCCCACCGGGGCTGCATGCGGTGTACCAACTGCCTGGCCGGGGCGTATACGGACTGCCTCAACTACGGAAACCGCCGCAAGGGCCATCGAGTGCAGGGGATGACCGTCAACGGCGGCTTCGCCGAATATGCGCTCAACCATGTGTCCACCCTGTACCGGCTCCCGGACTCCGTCGACTTCGACTCGGCGGTGGTCCTCACCACGGTCGGCACCGTCATGCACGCCCTCGATGTGCTCGGCTCGCTGATCGTCGGCGCGAGCGTCGCGGTGATCGGCCCGGGCCCCATCGGACTGTTGGGGGCGCAAGTGGCCCGTGAACTCGGGGCCGAGGTGGTCGTTCTGACCGGGACGCGCGATGCCCGGCTGGAGATCGGCAGGAAATTCGGCGCCGACCTGACGGTCAACTCCCGTGACGAGGACGCCGTCCTGGCGGTCCGCAACGCAACCGGGGGACAGGGCGCCGACATCGTCCTGGAATGTTCGGGGGCCCCGAGCGCGGTCGACGACGCGCTGCGCATGGCCAGGCGCTCCGGCAAGGTCGTGCTCGTGGGCTTCTTCGACCGGCCGGTCACGGCCGACCTCAACCACGCCGTGATGAACGGCATCTCCATCCAGACGGTCCGGGGCGAGGGGGCCGGCTCGGTGGCCAGAGCGGTCTCGCTGGCGGGCCGCGGCCGGCTCCGCACCGCCGAGCTGGTGACCCACCATTTCGGTCTCGAGGATGTCGCGGAAGCCTTCGACACCTACGCGGAGCGCAGAGGCAATGCCATCAAGGTGATGCTGGACGTGTCGGAGGACAGGGCGCTCGGGGAGGCGGTGCCTCAGGACAGGGCGCCCGGGAACGACGTGGTGCCTGGGGACACGGAACAGTCCCGTGTCGGCTGAGAGCCCGTCGAGGCCGGTGCCCGGTGCCACGGACCCGGGGCGCGAACGGGTGGCCGCGGCGATGACCGCCGCGGCGGCAGCGTGGCTGTGCTCCCTGACGTCGGAGCAGGTGACCGTCGCCCAGCACGGCTCCCCGCTGACGCCGGGGGCGGAGGCCGAGCGCCTGAAGTGGTTCTATACGCCGACCGATCACGGCGGTCTTGCCCTCCGGGATCAGACGCCCCGTCAGGAGAGCCTCGCCATGCAGCTGGTGGCGTCCGGACTGTCCGAGGCGGGATTCGCCACGGTCGCGACGGTGATGGGTCTGGAGAACATCCTGGACCAGGTCGAAGGCTGGCAGGTCGGCTGGGGCCGGCAGCGGGGCCGCGACCCGGGACTGTACTGGCTCAGACTCTTCGGCCGACCCGGCGATCCGGTCTGGGCGTGGCGATTCGGCGGCCACCACATTTCCCTGAACAACCTGATCGTCGCGGGCAGGGTCGTGTCGACGACGCCGTGCTTCGTGGGCGCCGACCCCGCGCAGACCGCACTCCTGGGCGGATCGTTGCGCCCCCTTCACGGACTGGAGCACGCGGCCCGGCAGTTGGTCGCGTCCCTTGGTGCCAGGCAGCGTCAGCGGGCGTTGCTCCATGAACGAGCCGTGTCCGACATCGTGTCCGGCAACAGGCCGACTGTCGCTCATGGCGACACCATGATGCACATGCAGGACCTGTGGCGTGGACGGTTCGCCGACCCGAGCCTCGCGGACCTCGTCGACGACATCGACCGGCGCGCGGAGGAAGGCAGCGGGTACACCGAAAGGGACCACGCCGCTCTGGCGATCTCCCGCTCGCCGAAGGGGCTCGGCGCCAGGGACATGGACGCCGACCAGCGTGCGGGGCTACGGCGGCTGCTCGCTCTGTACACCGGCCGGGCTCCGGAGACACTCGCCGACGCGTACGCCGCGCACTACGCGACCGAGTCCGTGCTCGACGAGGTGCATTTCGGCTGGGCGGGCAGTACGGACGACGGTGAGCCGCACTACTACCGGGTCCAAGGCCCCCACGTCCTCATCGAGTACGACAACACCCAGCGCGGCGCGAACCACGCGCACTCCGTATGGCGGGACCTGACCTCCGACTTCGGGCTCGACATCCTCGCCGAGCACAGGGCACGCTCCGCCCACTAGGACGATCCCGACGAGCGGTCTGCCGTACGAGTCCACAGGTGGGCGCACGCCTCCCGCGCCTTCACGGGACGCGGCGAAATCTCTCAGTGTCCCTGCTGTCCAAGCCGTGCCATGCCCTCTTCGGCGCACCGGACCACCTCGGCGTCGAGGTTTCCGAAGTCCTGTCCCGCCATGGCTCCGGCGGCGACCCGGGCGGCGATCCCCTGCACGATGACGGCGAACTTGAAGTGGGCGAAGGCCTCGTAGAAGGCGAGGTGGTCCAAGGGGGCACCGGTCGCCGCCGCGTAGCGCTCCGCGAGGTACGCCCGGCCCGGAAAACCGGTTCCGGTCGTCACGGTCGGCGTGAGCGGCGACACGCTCTCGCCCGCCTCGCGCCAGTAGAACAGCAGCAGCCCGAGATCCGTCATGGGGTCGCCGAGCGTGGAGAGCTCCCAGTCGAGCACGGCGGCGACGTGGCCCGGATCGGCCAGGTCCAGCAGGCAGTTGTCGAGCCGGAAGTCGCCGTGCACGATCGAGGACCTCGGTACGCCGACCTTGTCGAGCGCCGCTGCGAGACCGGCGCCGAGTTCATCGAGCGCGGGAACGTCACGCGTCTTCGACTTCGCCCACTGTCCCTGCCACCGCCGTACCTGCCGTTCCAGGAAGCCCGTCGGCCTGCCGAAGTCCGCGAGGCCGGCCTCGGCGGGACCGACCGCGTGCAGCGCGACGAGTACGTCGACCAGAGCGTCGGCGAGCGCGGTTCGGTCCGCGGCCGTGTCGGCGTACCCCGGCGGGAAGGAAGCGCGGATGACGTGTCCGGGCACCTTCTCCATCACGTAGAACGGTGCACCGATCAGTTCGCCGGCCAAGTCCTCCAGGAGAACGCGGGCGACCGGGACGGCCGTGTCCTTCAGCGCCCGCTGGACCCGCGCCTCGCGTCCCATGTCGTGTGCGCGGGGCAGGAGCGCCCCGGACGGGGGTCGGCGCAGGACGACGGAGCCGGCCTCACTCGTGATCTCGAACGTGAGGTTGGACTTTCCGCCGGCCAGCAGCGTCGCGTCGAGGTGGAGCCAGCGCTCGTCGTGGAGGGCCGCGGCCAGGGTCGGCGCCAGCCTGTCCAGCCGTACCAGGGGAGAAAGGTCCACCTGCGTCGCGTTCACCTGACGCTGCCCGGCTTCGGCTGTGAAGCGGTCCTGGAGTACATAACGGCTACGCTAGCACCGAAAAACCTATTGTGGATACGTCGGCTCCGTAAATGTCTCGATGATTCCGGTGGCTTTCGGTGGCCCTCGGCGACTCGACGGGAGGGAAGATTTCGTGGCTTCAGAAGTGCCTGCCGTTCCCGGCAGCCCCGCCTGGTGGGCGAGCCGCCCGCCCGCTCCCACCTACCGTCGTGGGCGGCCACCCGTGGATGCCGGCCGGATCATCGACATGGCGCTGAAACTCGTCGACGAGGTCGGAGTCCAGGCGCTGACCCTGCGGATGCTCGCCGACGCCCTGGAATCCGGCACGGCCACGCTCTACCGGCACTTCGGCGGCAAGGACGAGCTGCTCACCCATGTGGTCGACCGGATCTTCGGCGACGTACGCGTTCCGCCTGGCGCGCTGGACGGTCCGTCGTGGCGCGAGGCGGCGGAAGCCGGCGCAGAGGCTTTCTATGAAACCCTGTGCAGACATCCCGGGGCGCTGTCCTTGCTGGTGGCACAGGTTCCCGTCGGCCCCAACGGGCTTCTCAACCGCGAGCGCACCCTCGGACTGCTCCTGAGCCACGGGTTCTCGGTCGGCCTGGCCGCCCGCGCGTTCACCGCGATCGGCCACTACGTGATCGGCTTCGCCATCCAGCAGCACGGCCCGGGAGCCGCGCGCCCCGAGGACGAGGCGCAGCTGCGGGACTACTACCGCTCGCTGGATCCGGCCGTGTACCCGGCGACGACAGCCGTGGCCGAGGAGCTGACCTCGGTGCCGCTGCGCGAGGAGTTCCGGTTCGGCCTGGACCTGCTGCTCGACGGACTTGAAAAGATCCGACAAGCGGAATCGGAGTGAGGGCATCACAATGAATCGGTCCAGCACATCGTTTCATCCATGGCCGATCGGTAAGTGAGATGGAACTGCGCCATCTGAAGTACTTCCTCGCCGTCGCCGAGACGCGCAACTTCACCCAGGCCGCGGCGAACTGCTACGTCGCGCAGTCCGCGCTCAGCCAGCAGATCGTCCGCCTGGAGAAGACCGTCGGCGCCGCGCTGTTCAGCCGCACGAGTCGTTCGGTGCGACTGACGGCCGCCGGTGAACTGCTCGAACCGCTGGCCCGGCGCATCCTGGCCGACGTGGACAACGCGCAGGCCGCTGTCGACGCGCTGGCGGGGCTGCGTCGCGGGCGGCTGCGGCTGGGCCTGGTCCAGACGCTGGTCGGCTCGATCGACATGGTCGAGGTGATGGCCGAGTACCACGCCCGCCATCCCGGTATCGACTTCGACGTCGCCAACGCCCCCAGCTCCGAGATGACCGCCGCCGTACTGTCCGGAGGTCTCGACGTCGCCGTGGTCGGCCTCGGTTCGCACGAGGTGCCCGACGGCCTCGATCACCGGCTCCTGGGCAGCGACCCGCTCATGGTGATCGTGCCGCACGACCACCCCCTGGCGGACCGGGACGTCATCGGCCTCGCCGACCTGCCGGAGAGCCACCAGCTCATCCAGTTCGCTCGGGGCACCGGACTGCGCGGCCAGGTCGAGGCCGCCTTCGCACGGGCCGGCGTGGAACCTGGGCGGCACTTCGAGGTGGGCCAGGTGTACGACATGGTCCGACTGGCCGCACGCGGGATCGGCGTCACCGTCGTACCCCGCTGGTCCGTCTTCGCGGCAGGGTCCCCCCTGGGTCCCTACCCTCAGGGCGTTCTCCCCGAGGGCGCCCGGGCGCTCCGTCTGTCGGACGCGGAAGCGGTGCACGACGTCTCCGTGGTCTACGACAGCAAGCGGCTGGCGCCGGCGGCCGCCGCGTTCCTCGACGTGGTGGACCGACATGCGGACGTAGTAGACGAGCCGTCGCCCGCCTGATTGATCGGTGGAACAGATCGCTGAGCCCATATCCATATGTTGGACCTGAGCTGGGTTCGGGCCGACTCTGGAAGAGATCCACCGGGAGTACGTCGCACTCCCGGGCCTCTTGAACGGAGCTCCGTCATGGCTGTCGCACTGCGGGACGCATGGACCACCGTGGTCCCCGACATGAGGGACCGGCACGGTCCGCTGCCGCCGCTGATGCTCGCCCTGACAGTGGTGACCGGCCTGGTGGACGCCTTCAGCTATCTGCTGCTGGGGCATGTCTTCGTCGCCAACATGACCGGTAACGTCGTGTTCTTCGGCTTCGCCATCGTGGGCGCCGCCGGATTCTCGCTGGCCGCCCCGCTGGTGGCGCTCGGCGCCTTCGCCGTCGGCGCCCTGTGTGGCGGCCGCGTCGCGCACCGGGCCCGCCACCGCGGGCGGATGCTGCACCAGGCGCTGCTGGTGGAGACCCTCCTGATCGTGATCGCGTACGTCATCGCCCAGACCGTCGACGCTCCGTACGCGGGCGTCGTCCGTTACGTGCTGATCGCGCTCCTCGGGCTCGGTCTGGGCGTCCAGAACGCGACCTCCCGAGCCCTGGCGGTCCCGGACCTGACCACGACCGTCCTGACCCTCACCATCACCGGGATCGCCTCCGACAGCCGGGCCGCCGGAGGCAGCGGCGGCAAGGCGGGACGGCGTACCCTCTCCGCGCTCGCCATGCTCGCCGGCGCCCTCGCCGGCGCCGCCGCCGCTCTGCACGGCGCCCCTGCCCTGCCCCTGCTGGTCGCCTCCGTGCTCCTCGCGGCAGTCACCGTCGCCGCGTTCAAACTGACCCGATCCGACGGCCCCTGGACAGCTCCGCTGTGACACGGGTGCACCACCGTGCACCCGGGCTCAGCCGAACAGTTCGCCCTTCTCGGCCTTCTCGACCAGCGAGGCGGGGGGAACGAAACGCTCGCCGTACCGCTCCGCGAGGTCGCGCGCCCGGGCGACGAAGCCGGCCGGGCCGCCCTCGTACTGGTTGATGTACTGGATGACGCCGCCCGTCCACCCCGGGAACCCGATGCCGAAGATCGACCCGATGTTGGCCTCGGGGACGGAGCGCAACACGCCCTCCTCGAAGCAGCTGACGGTGTCGATGGCCTCGGCGAAGAGCATCCGCTCCTTCATGTCCTCGAAGGGGATCTCGTGGCCCGGCTCGGTGAAGTGCTCGATCAGCCCGGGCCACAGGCCGGTCCGCTTTCCGTCCGCGTAGGCGTAGAACCCGGCGCCGCTGGAGCGTCCCTTGCGGTCGTGGTCGTCGATCAACCGGTCGATGACCGCCTCGGAGCCGTGTGTGACCCACGTACCGCCGTCGGCTTCGAATCCGGCGATCGTCTCCTGGCGGATCTTGCGCGGCAGGGTCAGCGTCAGTTCGTCCATCAGCTGAAGGGCCGGGGCCGGATATCCCGCCTGGAGCGCGGCCTGCTCGACCGAGGCCGGGTGGATGCCCTCGCCGACCATGGCCACGGCCTCGTCCAGGAACTTGCCGATCACCCGGCTGGTGAAGAAGCCCCGGCTGTCGTTGACGACGATGGGCGTCTTCTTGATCTGCCGGGCGATGTCGAGCGCCTTCGCGAGCGCGGCGTCGGAGGTGTTCTCACCGACGACGATCTCCAGGAGCGGCATCTTGTCGACGGGGGAGAAGAAGTGCAGGCCGATGAAGTTCTCCCGGTCCTTGACCCCCTCGGAGAGCTGGGTGATGGGCAGCGTCGAGGTGTTGGAGCCGAGCAGCGTGCCGGGCTCCACGACGTCCTCGATCTCCTGGAAGACCTTCTGCTTGAGTTCGGGGCTCTCGAAGACCGCCTCGATGACCAGGTCGCAGCCGCGCAGATCCTCGGCCCGCGCCGTCGGCGTGATCCGCGCGAGGATCTCATCGGCCTGCTCGCGGGTGGTCCGCCCCCGGCTGACGGCCTTGTCGAACAGACCGGCCGAGTAGGCCTTGCCCTTCTCCGCGGCCTCGGCGGAGACGTCCTTGAGGACCACGTCCATGCCGCCGCGGGCGCAGACGTACGCGATCCCGGCGCCCATCATCCCGGCGCCCAGCACGCCCACCTTCGTCGCCCGCCAGGTGTCGTATCCCTCGGGGCGGCTGCCGCCGTTGTCGATGTGCTGGAGGTCGAAGAAGAAGGCCTTGGTCATGTTCTTCGAGATCTGACCGGTGACCAGCTGTACGAAGTAGCGGCCCTCGATGAGGAAGGCCGTCTCGAGGTCGACCTGGGCACCCTCGACGGCGGCCGCCATGATGTTGCGCGGCGCCGGGTACTGCGCACCGCGCAGCTGCTTGCGCAGATTGGCGGGGAAGGCCGGGAGGTTGGCCGCGAACTTCGGGTTCGACGGGGTGCCGCCGGGGATCCGGTAGCCCTTGACATCCCACGGCTGTACGGCGTCGGGGTGGTCGGCGATCCAGGCCTTGGCGCGGCCGAGGAGCTCCTCGGGGGTGTCGACGACCTCGTGCAGCAGCCCGAGGTCCAGGGCGGTGCGCACCTTGTGGCGCTGCCCCTGGAGAAGCACGTTGAGCAGGGCGTCGGTGATACCGAGCAGCCGCACGGTGCGTACAACACCGCCCGCGCCCGGCAGCAGCCCCAGGCCGACCTCGGGCAGGCCGATCTGTGAGCCCTTCGCGTCGAGCGCGATCCGGTGGTGGCAGGACAGGGCGATCTCGAGACCGCCGCCCAGCGCGGCGCCGTTGATCGCCGCCACGACGGGCCTGCCGAGGGTCTCCAGCCTGCGCAGCAGGCCCTTGATACGGGTGACGAAGGCCAGCACGTCGGCGGCGTCCTCGGGGCTCGCCCGGATGAGTTCCGTCAGGTCGCCGCCCGCGAAGAAGGTCTTCTTCGCGGAGGTGATCACCACGCCGGTGACCGTGTCCTTCTCGGCCTCCAGCTGGTCCACGACCAGGGCGAGGTCCTCGATGAACGCGCGGTTCATGGTGTTGGCCGACTGCCCGGGGGCGTCCATCGTGAGGACGACGACGCCGTCCGCGTCCTCTTCCCAACGGATGTGCTTCTGCTCGGTCATTGCTTGATGTCTCTCGTCTCGGTGGTCGCGGTCGGGGCGCGGGGTCGAAGCGGTTCGGTGTTCGCGTCGCGGTCGCCGTCGGGCGCGGGGAGCGGTTCGGTGTTCGCGGTCGGGTCGCGAGGTCGGAGCCGTTCGCAGTCGCAGTCGCGGTGGTCGCGGTGGTCGCGGTCGTGGGGTCAGAGCCGCTCGATGACGGTGGCGATGCCCATGCCGCCGCCGACGCACAGGGTGCACAGTCCGTAGCGCTGACCGCGCCGCTCCAGCTCGTCGATCACCGTGCCGACGATCATGGCGCCGGTCGCGCCCAGGGGGTGCCCGAGGGCGATCGCACCGCCGTTGACGTTGATCTTGTCCAGCGGGACGTCCAGGTCCTTGGCGAAGCGCAGGACCACGGCGGCGAAGGCCTCGTTGACCTCGAACAGGTCGATGTCGTCGACGGTCAGACCGGCCTTGGCCAGCACCTTGCGGGTGGCGGGCACGGGGCCGGTGAGCATGATCGTCGAGTCCGCGCCGGAGAGCGCGGTGGCCACGATGCGGGCACGGGGGGTGAGGCCCGCCTGCCGGCCGGCCTCTTCGCTGCCGACGAGCAGCAGCGCGGCGCCGTCGACGATGCCGGAGGAGTTGCCGGCGTGGTGGACGTGGTTGATCTTCTCGACCCAGTGGTACTTCTGCAGCGCCACCGCGTCGAAGCCGCCGGCCTGGCCCATCATCTCGAACGACGGCGTGAGCGCGGCAAGGCCTTCCAGCGTGGTGTCGGGCCGCACGAACTCGTCGTGGTCCAGGACCGTCAGACCGTTCTGGTCCCGGACCGGCACGACCGAGTCCTTGAAGTACCCGGCCTCCCGCGCCGCCGAGGCGCGCGCCTGCGACCGCAGCGCGTAGCGGTCCACGTCCTCGCGGGAGAAGCCCTCGATGGTCGCGATCAGGTCGGCGCTGACGCCCTGGGGGACGAAGTAGGTGTCGTACGAGGTCGCCGGGTCCAGCGGCCACGCGCCGCCGTCGGAGCCCAGGGGCACCCGGGACATGGACTCGACACCGCCGGCCAGCACCAGGTCCTCGGAGCCCGAACGCACCTTCTGCGCCGCGAGGTTGACGGCTTCCAGGCCGGACGCGCAGAACCGGTTGACCTGGAGGCCCGCGGTGGTGTCGGGCAGTCCCGCCGCGAGGGCGGCCGTCTTGGCGATGTCGCAGCCCTGGTCGCCGACCGGACTGACGACGCCGAGGACGACGTCCTCGATCAGCCGCGGATCCAGGGAGGGATTGCGCTCCCGCATCTCGTCGATCAGGCCGACGACGAGCGATACGGGCTTGATCCCGTGCAGTGAGCCGGTCTTCCTGCCCCGGCCCCGGGGGGTGCGGAGCGCGTCGTAGACAAAGGCTTCAGTGGTCAAGGGAGACGGTCCTCTCTCTGCGGGCCCGCCGTTGTCCGGCTGCCGTCCCGCTGTGTCGCCACTCGATCGAGGCAACCTAATGCTCATTAACTTGATTGACACAAGTTCCTGCTGTCAAGGGTCTTTGCCCATTCAGGGGTTCTTAAGCTCTGTTAACCATGGGTGGTGAGAGGATCTATCGCATGCCGACGCCCGCACCTCGCCAGCGCACCCGGACCGCCGCCACGGAGCGGCCGTCCCGACGCGACCAGCTGGCGCTGATCGCCGCCGGGATGTTCGCGCAGCAGGGGTTCCACAACGTGTCGGTCAACGACATCGCCGCGGCGGCCGGCATCAGCGGCCCCGCCATCTACCGGCACTTCAAGAACAAGCAGGCGATCCTGGCGCACCTGGTGTGCGGAGGGCTCGCGCAGGCGGCGGACATCGTGGAGCGGCATCTCGGCGACGCCACCGCACGCGAGGGCGTCTCTCCGGCGGAGGGCCTGGCGGCAGCCCAGGCGGAACTGGCGGCCTTCGTCGTCGGCCACCCGGAGTTCGGCGTCCTGTGGCGGCGCGAGGGCCGGCATCTCGCGGCGGCGGACGGGGAGGAAGTCGCCAAGGCCGCGGCGCGGGCGACGATCCCCCTGGCGGCGGCACTCGGTGAACGGCGACCGGAGCTGAGCCAGGGCGACGCCGAACTGCTGACGTGGTCCGCCCTCAGCGTGTTCGGCAGCATCTCCGACCACCGCGTACGGCTGCCGCAGACCGCGCTGGAAGACCTGCTGACGGCCATCGCGCTGGACGTCCTCGCGGCCGGCATGCCCGCAGCGCGAGAACACGACGGGCGGTCACCGGCGTCACAGCCCAGAGCCGCCCTGCTCGACTCCCGCAGGGAACAACTCCTCGCCGTGGCCGCGGGGTTGTTCTGGGACCGCGGCTACCACGCCGTCACCATGGAGGAGATCGGCGCCGCGGCCGGGATCGCGGGCCCCAGCATCTACAGCCACTTCGGCGGCAAGATGGAGCTCCTCCAGACGGTCGCGAACCGCATCGGCGAGCACCTGCGGCAGGCCGTGTTCCAGGCACAGAGAGCCGACCTGGAAGCCGGCGCCACTCTCGTCCTGCTCGCCAGGTCGTACGTCGACACGGTGACCGGGCACCGGGATCTGGTCGCCGCCTACTTCCGGGAGGGCCACAACCTGCCGGGCCGGGACCGCACGGAGGTGCGCCGGTTCCAGCAGGCGTACACCCAGTACTGGGTCGATCTGGTCGCCGCGGTCGCCCCCGAGCGGTCGGCCGAGGAGACCCGCATCCGCGTGCACGCCGCCTTCGCGCTGGTCAACGACATCGCGCAGACCAAACGCTTCATGGCCCGTCCGTACCTCGCCGACGACCTGCGCCCGCTCATGCTCACCGTCCTGCTGCCGGACCGAGGCCGGGCGGGAGAAACCGAACACAGCTATTGACGTAACGGCAACAAAGCGGTCCGGGGTGGCCGATCTACACTGATCTGCAGCGCAGGGAACCCGCCTTGTTGACACCCCAGGCAGTGAGGACTGACATGAGCGTCGAGCCACGGGTGAGACAGCGACTGGAGCCGGACCAGCGCAGGGCCCAGATCATGAAGGTGGCCCGTGCCCTGTTCGGCGAGTATCCCTACGAGGCGGTCGCCACCACCGACATCGCCCGCGAGGCCGGGGTCGCGCGAGGGTTGATCAACCACTACTTCGGGGGCAAGCGGGGCCTGTACCTCGCCGTCGTACGCCAGCTGGTGACCGCGCCCTCTCCCATCGCCGACGACCTGCCCAACTCCACGGTCGAGCGGCGCGTCACCGTGCTCATCGACCGCTGGCTCGACCTGGTCGAACGCAATGCCTCGATGTGGCTCACGGCCATCGGGAGCGAGGCCGCGGGCCGGGACCCGGAGATCGACGAGATCCTCTTCCAGGGCGACGAGATCGCCACCGAGTGGGTGATCCAGGCGGCGCGGCTCACGGAGGCCGACGAGTGCGTCGCTGAGCTCAGGGCGGCCATCCGGTCCTTCGGCAGCATGATGCGGGCGGCCTCAAGGGAGTGGCTCGTGCGGGGTGCTTTCAGCCGCAGTGACCTGCATGTTCTGCTGACGGACACCTTGCTGCATCTGCTCAACGTGACGTTCCCTGCGCTGTGCGCCTCCCGTAGGGCCACCCGGTAACCGCTGCCCCCAGCGGTCATGTCGGACGGCAGGCGTCCCGGGCAGTCGTCACTCAGCTCTATTGACACTGCGCCAATAAACTCGCCATGCTGGGCATCATCAGCCCTGCGGAGGAGCACAATGGAGTACACGCAGATCGGCTACGAGGTGAGCGGGCGCATCGCGACGGTGCTGTTGAACCGGCCCGAGTCCCGCAACGGCTACACGATCCGGATGGCCGACGAGATAGCTCACGCCTTGCAGACCGCCAACACCGATGACGAGGTACGCGTCATCGTGCTCACCGGCGCGGGCGACGACTTCTGCGTCGGAGCGGATCTGAGCGGCGGCGGCCTCGGCGTCACCGAGTCCGACGAGTCATCGCCGGCTCCGGTGTGGACCGAACCCGCCACCCGGGTCACCCGTGAGCTGTATCGCAGCGACAAGCCGGTCATCGCCGCCGTGCGCGGTGCCGCGGTCGGGGTGGGCGCGACCATGATCCTGCCGGCCGACTACCGCCTCGCCGCCGACGACAGCAGGTTCGGCTTCGTCTTCTCCCGCCGCGGCATCTATCCCGAAGGCGGCTCCACCTGGTTCCTGCCCCGACTGGTGGGCATGGGACGCGCACTGGACTGGATGGTCAGCGGTCGGCTGATCCCCGCCCGTGAGGCGCTGAGGTCCGGACTGGTCAGCGCCGTCCACCCCTCGGCCGACGTACTGGACAAGGCGTACGAGCTTGCCCGCGAACTCGTCCAGAAGACCGCGCCCGTCTCGGTCGCCGTCATCAGGCAGGCCCTCTATCGCATGAGCGCCCTCGACTCGCCCGAACCCGCCTTCGACCTCGACTCGCGGCTCATCGCCAGCTGTGCGCACAGCGCCGACGCGGTGGAAGGAGTCGTCTCGTTCCTGGAACGGCGTCCCCCTGCCTTCAAGGGCCTGACCGGCAGCGACCAGCCGGACTTTCTGCCCTGGCGCTCCCGCACCGGTACCGACACCTCGGAGATGAACTGATGCCCGCCACCCGACCCCGCTGGAGCGACGACGAACTCGAAGCGGTGCGCGCTCTCGCCCGTACCTACTTCGAGAAGGAGGTCGCGCCCAACGAGGAGAAGCACGCCCAGCAGGGCCACCCGGACAAGGCGCTCTACGCCCGCGCGGGCGAGTTGGGCCTGCTGGGCATGACCATCCCGGAGGAGTACGGCGGTGGCGGCGGCACCTTCGCCAACCTGGCCGTTCTGATCCAGGAGCAGATCCGCAGCGGCGCGGACAGCATGGGCTTCGCCGTGAGCGAGGGCATCGTCGCGCACTACCTGCTCGCGTACGCCACCGAGGAACAGAAGAGGTCCTGGCTGCGCAGGATGTGCAGCGGTGAGTGGGTCGGATCGATCGCCATGACCGAACCCGGCGCCGGCTCGGACCTCCAGTCGATCGCCACCCGTGCGGAGCGGGTCGGCGACGAGTACCTCGTCTCCGGCAGCAAGACCTTCATCTCCAACGGCCATCTGTGCGACCTGATCATCATCGCGGCCAAGACGGACACCTCCAAGGGCGCCGCCGGTATATCGCTGCTCGTCGCCGAAGTCGACGACAACACTCCCGGCTTCACCCGCGGACGCATCATCAAGAAGGTCGGCCAAAAGGGCCAGGACACCAGCGAGTTGTTCTTCGACGAACTGCGCGTCCCCGTCGGCAACGTCCTCGGCGGCCAGGAGGGCCTCGGCTTCTACCAGTTGATGGAGCAGTTGCCGCAGGAACGCCTGATCACCGCAGTCATCGCCCAGGCGGTCACCGAGGCGGCCGTCGCCGTCACCCTCGACTACACTAAACAGCGCGAGGCCTTCGGCAAACCGCTGTTCAGCATGCAGAACACCCGCTTCGAACTCGCCGAGTGCGCCACCATCGCGCGCGTCAACGCGACCTTCCTCGACGACTGCATCGAACGCCACCTCCGCGGCGAACTCGACGCCGCCACCGCCTCCATGGCCAAGTACTGGATCACCGACAGGACCGGCGAGGTCGTCGACCGCTGCCAACAGCTCTTCGGCGGCTACGGCTACTGCCTGGAGTACCCCATCGCCCACATGTACGCCAACAACCGCGTGCTGCGGGTGCTCGCCGGGGCGAACGAGGTCATGAAGGAGCTCATCGCCCGGTCGCTGTGACCGGGCGGGCGCGGGGCGGGGGCGGGGAGCGTGAATTCGGGGGTTAGTGGAGTGGACGGACGGTGTCCGGTCTTGAGGCCTTTTCCTCCTCAGACCGGACTGCTCCACTCGATCTTCAGCCGGCGGCCCTGTGCGCGGCCCGCCTCGGCGGCGGGCGTGCGGGTGGACGGGTCCAGCGGGTTGGCGCCGATCGCTGTCCGCGACGCCTCGTCCGGCTCGATCATCGCGACTCCCGCGCCAGCCGCCCGCAGCTCCTCGATGGCCTTGGCCAGCGGCTTCTCGCTCGGGAACAGTTGGGTGGTCCCAAGGGGTGCGATGACGAGCACCTGCGTCGCACCCGCGGCATAGTCGGCGTTCTCGTTGGAGCGGATGCCTCCGTCGATGTACCGCCGCCCGTGGACCGTCGCGGGCGGCCAGATACCCGGCACGGCGCAGCTCGCCGCCACGGCGTCCACCAGGCTCACGCCCGAGGAGCTGTCGAACACTCGCGGCTCCCCGGTCTCGGCATCGACCGCGACGAACCTCAGCGTACGAGCCGGCCATTCGTGCGACGGCAGCCGCGACTCGATCACCGCACGCCGCTCCGACTCCGAGACGGTCTCGGCGTCGAGCGCGAACCTGCCCACCGCGCGCCTCATGTCCGGGAGGCTGGAGGCACTTTCCAGCAGGGCGAACAACTGCGCACCGAAGCTCTCCAGGTCCACATCGGCAGGGATCTCGGCGGTCTGCCGCTCGGGCTCGGCCTGCCGCGCGTACAGCTCCTCCAGGCTCAGCCTGCTCCCCAGCTGCGCACCGACGGTGGAGCCCGCGGACGTCCCCACGATCACGTCGGCTCCCGTGACGTCCTGACCCGCATCGGCAAGTCCCGCCAGCAGCCCGGTCATCCAGGCGATCCCGGCGACACCGCCACCGCCCAGCACCAACGCCTCAGCCATCTCATGTCCTTTCGCCCGCCGACGTATCCGAAGTATTCGACGTATACACGGGAATCCTAGGACGCCTGTCGTCACCCCTGGGGTGAGGGGGAGTGAAGGGCCCGTGCTTACGATGGTGGCGTGACGTGCTTCGGACAGCTTGCCGGGCCGCAACCGAGGTTGCGGTTCACCGGGCTGCTCGTCAGCGCTCTGTTGCTGGGCCTGCTCGGCATGCACGGCCTTGGTCCGGTCCCGGTGGCCACCGCTGCCTCCGGTCACCATCGGGCGACGGCGGCCACGTCCATGGGCGCCATGGCGTCGATGCCGGACATCTGCGACCACGACGAGGGCGGCTGCACGGGGCACGCGGATCACGCGGACGCGGTGTGTGCCGCCACGTCCGTCGCCGGGGCGCCCGCGGTGGTGCCTGTGCTGGTGCCTGATGTGGTGGTCTGCGCCGGAGTACCGGACGTACGCACCGCACCGCCGAGCAGCGGGCCCGACGGAGGCAGGGCACCCCCCTCCCTGTCCGAACTCCAACTCCTGCGGATCTAGAGCGGCCCACGTGGCGCCGTACGCCCATGAGGCGCGGCGTCGCGCGCAGGCATGCCCTTCACCGATCCGGTCACATCCCAGGAGTTCCACCATGACCGCACACCGCACGATCATCTGTCGTACCGCCCTCGCCGCCACCACCGCTGTGGCCGCACTGGTACTGACCGCCTGCAGCGACGGCGCCGGCGGCGGGCACGACATGGGTTCGATGGAGTCCAACTCCAGCCCGACCGCCACCTCGACCTCGACGGCCTCGGCCAAGGCCGGCGATCACAACGACGCGGACGTCTCCTTCTCGACAGAGATGATCCAGCACCACCGTCAGGCGATCGACATGGCCGAACTGGCCGACAGCCGCGCCTCCTCGCAGGAGGTAAAGGACCTCGCGACGAAGATCAAGGGGGCGCAGGACCCGGAGATCAGGACGATGTCCGGCTGGCTCACGTCGTGGGGCGAGGCGGTTCCCGACGACATGTCAGGCATGGAGCACGACACGTCGTCAACCATGCCCGGCATGATGAGCAGCGACGACATGGCCAAGCTGGACAAGGCCTCGGGCGCCGAGTTCGACACGATGTTCCTCACGATGATGGTCCAGCACCATGAGGGCGCCATCGAGATGGCGAAGACCGAACAGGCCAACGGTACGTACGGTCCCGCCACGAAGCTCGCGGACGCTGTCGTGACGGCCCAGACGGCCGAGATCGAGCAGATGAAGCAGATGCTTGAGAAGAGCTGACGTACAGCCAAGGGGTGGACCGGCGAGGCGAGTTCCTGCCGGTCCACCCGTCGGGTCAGCACCACGCCGGCCCTCCGATGGGGGCGGGCCGCTCCGGCGATTGGCCGGAATCGCGGTCCGGGGACCGCCGAGCGTCCATCTTCGCGGCGGGAGATCGTACGCCACGTGTGCGGCACCCTGCGGTGCACCGGCATGGCCTTCTGGCACATCACCGCCGACGACGGCCGACGTCTGTCCTTGCGGGACGTGCGAAAAGAGGCCCAGCAGGACGGGCGCCTGACGGGTGTTCGCAGCGCGGAGCCCGGGGACCGGCCACGACAAGTTGACGAGGTTGCAGGGGTGAACGTCATGCCCCACTAGGCTTGACGGCGCGCGGTTGTGCGCGCCTGTTGGTGAACTCGCTGCTGCCTGCCGGAGGTTGTCCGTGTCCGTGGACCCACGTGTTGATCTGCTGGTCAAGGACGCCCTGCTGCTCGTCGTGGACGGCGAGCGGGAGATTCCTGGCGGTTGGGTCGCCATCAGCGGTGGCCGGGTGAGTGCGGTCGGGGCGCCTGGCTCGGAGCCGGAGGCCACGCAGGTGGTGTCGGCGGCCGGCCGACTGGTGACGCCGGGGCTGATCAACACGCATCATCACATCTACCAGAACCTCACCCGGTCCTTCGCCCCAGCCGTCAACGGCTCTCTCTTCGACTGGCTGACCACCTTGTATCCGCTGTGGGCGGCGCTGGACGAAGAGGCCTCATACGTCTCGGCGTACGTCGGAATGGCCGAGCTCCTGATGGGCGGCTGTACGACCTCGATGGACCATCTCTACGTCCATCCGCGCCCAGGCCTTGTGGACGCGCAGATCAGGGCCGCGCAGGACATCGGCTTCCGCTTCCACGCCACCCGCGGATCGATGACACGCTCCGTCGAGGACGGCGGGCTGCCGCCCCGCAGCGTCACCCAGTCCGAGGAAGAGGTGCTCGCCGACAGCGAACGCCTCGTGAAAGCCTTCCACGATCCCTCGCCGGGGGCGCTCATCAAGGTGGCGCTCGCACCGTGTTCGCCGTTCTCGGTGACCCGCGAGTTGATGATCGCGACCGCGGAGCTGGCCGAGCGGCTCGACGTGCGCCTGCACACGCATCTGGCGGAGGACCGGGACGAGGACACGTACTGCCAGGAGATGTACGGCTGCCGGCCCGTGGAGTACTTCGAGGCCACCGGCTGGATGAGCGACCGTACCTGGGTCGCGCACTGCATCTACCCGAACGACGCGGAGATGCGGCGGCTGGCGGCGGCCGGGGTGGGGGTCGCACACTGCCCCAGCTCCAACATGCTCATCGGCGGGGGTACCGCCCGGGTGCGGGAGATGCGCGAACTGGGGCTGCCGGTGGGGATCGGCTGCGACGGCTCGGCCTCCACCGACCACGCCTCACTCTGGATGGAGACCCGCGGCGCCCTACTGCTGGGGCGCTATCGGGGCGGGCCGGGCGCGATGACCGCGCGCGACGCCCTGGACATCGCGACCCGGGGATCGGCGCGCTGCCTCGGGCGGGCGGAGGAGCTGGGCCATCTGCGGCCGGGGGCCTGCGGTGACCTCGTGGTCTGGGACGCGCACCCGGTGGCCCTCGCCGGCGCGCTCAGCGATCCCGTCGAGGCCTGGCTGCGTTGCGGGCCCGCACGGGCCTGGACCACGGTGGTCGGCGGCCAGGTACTGGTGGAGCGGGGGGAACCCGTACTGCCCGCGCTCGCCGGCGTCCTGCGTGACCACACCCGAATCGCACGGAGCATCCAGAACCTCGCGTAGCGGTGAGGTCCCGTCGGCAAGGAAGCGGCGGAGCAGAGCGGCGCAGTCGGCTCACGGCGGACATCGGAGGCGGCGTTCACCGTGGGTCGGCCCAGTCAGGCGGATCGCCAGGATTCGAGGTGGTGGGCGATGGTGCGCAGCTGACAGATGACTACGGACGCCCAGGTGAGCCGACCACTTCGAGATGCCGGATGCCGCTCGACGTCCAGGACAGAACCAGCGGTGCCCGGCCTTACAGGCGGAGTCCGTATGCGCGGACGAACTCCTCGCCGGATACGCCATTGCCTGCTGCTGCCCGGCGCACCAGTTCCGGTGCGAACAGTGTTGCTGGGTGGGCGGTCATATAGCTGACCGCCCGGAATGCGGTGGCTACCTGTACGTCGCGGCCGGCCGCGGCCATCACCTGCTGCATGGCCCAGGCCTGCCGGTGTTCCTGCACGGTGGTCGGCTTCCTGGCGACGCCCAGCCGGGCGGAGTCGGCGGCGGTGGAGATCTCCCATGCGGCCCGTACAACGACTTGCTGAAGGTCGAAGAAGTGCCTGGCTGGTGCATCGAGGTCCGGCTTCGAGCGCAGGTACTCCGACAGGCACGATGCGTGGAGTGCGGCGGATGAAATGCCCTGTCCGAAGACGGGGTTGAACGATGCCACGGCGTCACCAACCGCCGCGAGGCGAGCAGGGAAGCGGTCGAGGGACTCGAAGTGGCGCCACCTGCTGTCGGGGTGGCGGAACGAGACCACCTCGCCGAGCAACTCACCGGCAGCCGCCTCCTGGTAGACCGGTGGCAGCTCGCGGCAACGGCTGAAGAAGCTCTCGGGGCCCCGGTGCTCGCTCTCGCCCCCGAAGTAGGCGAGCATGAGCGCCCACTTCTGGTTCTCAATGGCGTTGACTGCCGCCGTGGCCAACCCTCTCGACGCGAAGCGCGGGCTGTAGCGGTTGATGCCGCTGGTGGGGCCGGTCCAGTCGGGGGAGCGTTTGAAGCAGGCGGTGAAGTAGCGGATGTCGACCTTTAGTCGTTCCATCCGTGGCCGAGGCCACCCACCCTCGTCCAGCCAGTCGGAGAGCCTGCTGCTACGGCCGGTGGCGTCGAGTACGAAGTCAGTGGTGTCGACCGTTTCCTTGCCGTCGGCCGTGTAGCGCACCGCGCCGACGGCACCGCTCGCATAGTTCAAGCCAGTCACGCGGCCAGTGATCACGTGGACGTTCGGCAACCTGAGGGTGTGGCTCCGGATCAGCGCTTCGAGGAAGGGGCGACTGCTGGTGACCAGCTCCGCGTTGGGCGTCGCGATCTGCTCCACGTCGTCCAGGTAAGTGGTGGCGCGCTGCGGACCCGACAGGACGGCGCCCTCGTTGAGGGCTTGTTGGACGATCCCGGGATACCAGCGTTCGAGCTGCGCACGGCCGCCCGGCAACAGCGTGTGGACCTGGTAACCCTGCGGGACACCGGGGCGGGGCTCGCCGTCGGCGGTCGTCTCCGCCCTGTCGGGCTCGACAATCACGACTCGCTCGGCGTGGTCGGCGAGCACCCGCGCGGCGAGCAGCCCGCCGATACTCCCGCCCAGGACATGCGCGGTACGGATAAGTACCCGCGCATCTTTCGGCGTGGTGACAACGCTGAGCCGCTCGAAGACCGCGGCGGAATCGTCCGACATGTAAGCCTCCAGAAGAGGAAGTTGGCGCCACGAGCAGGGGTATCACGGGGAGGTGGCCTGGCGGATCAGGAGCGCAGCGGGGCGGTGATCGTACTCAGCCGGTGCGGCGATCAGGCATGGGCGAACCCCGGCGTTGGGACCAGCGCTACAACCGTTGGCGCCAACGGGCCGACCGCCATTGATCTTGGGGCGCGCGGGCCTGGGGGTTCGGCGTGCTGGTGTTCACTCGCAGATCGGTCCGCTACTCGTACCGGTACTTCAGCGAGTCCGCCTCTACCTGCTCGATGTCGGCGATCGTCAGCTCCGGCATCCGCAGTTGGGCCAGCGTCACCTCGGCCGAGGTCGGCTGGGCGTCCGCCGGCAGCCACTGCTCCGGCTTCCAGGCTCCGCTGCGCAGCAGCGATTTGGGGCAGTGCGGGTAGACCTCTTCGATCCCCAGCACCAGCGCACTGGCCGGCGGCTTTCCCACGGCGGTCAGCTGCGACAGCAGCTCCGGGCGGGTGGAGACGACAGCTCGGCCGTTCACCCGCAGGGTGGTGGTCCGCCCGGGGATGACGAACAGCAGCCCGGCCCGTCCGGTGGCGATGACGTTCTGCAAGGTGTCCAGACGCTTGTTGCCGGTCGCGTCCGGAATCGCCACCGTCCGTGCGTCCAGGACGGCGACGAACCCGGCGGGGCCGCCGCGCGGCGAGACGTCGCAGTTGCCCTCGGCATCCGCGCTGGCGACCAGGACCAGCGATGAGCAGCCGATCAACCGCCGGGCGTGCTCGGTGAGTTCGGTCATCTGCTTGCGCACGGCCGCGTCGCCGGGGAGTTCGTACGCGCGGCGCAACGCCTCCTGGTCGGGCACGGCGTCGAGGCGGAGTGAGTCGAAGGCACTGCCGGCAAGGGGTGTCGTCATGCCTCCGACCCTAACGAACCGACCTGCGACTGTTCTTGGTCGGTGAGTGCGGGGACGTACAGACGGCCGCGCAAGTTGTCTGGTGTGTGACGCTCAGACATGCTGGCGCGGCCGTGTCTCAGTCTGCCTTCTGCGGGCTGTCGCTCCGACATCTGGGTGAGTTGGCCACGGAACTCACCCCGCGCTGGGTAGCGCGCTGCGAGTCCGGGCGGCACGGGCGACGCGAGTCCGCCGTCCACACGCGGGCCGTCCCGGCCGGCGGCCTTCGTCTCCGGCAAGCGCAGGCAGAACACCGTCAAGACCACTACGACCAGCGACGGCCAAGGCAGCATCCTGTGGTCCGCAGACGAACACGTCCCAAGATCAATCGCGGGTCAGCACGTAAGCGACGAGCTGACGTGGCGAGACTGCGGAGCTGCCGTTGCGATCCAGGCGGCTGCCGCCTGTGCCAACTAGGTCCTGTCGTCAATCCCGTCGTCGCCCGGAGGGCGGCCTCGCGGCGTGCCGGGTGTGGACCCTCGTACTGGACGTACTTGGGTCTGCGCCCGGTGCGGCGAGAGTGCGTGCATGGCGTCGCGGGGCAGACGGGAATTTGACGACAGGGCCTAGCAGTCAGAGCAGGGGTTGGCACAGGCGGCAGCCTTCGGCCGGCCTCACCGCCCAGGGGGTTCGTCAGGGTGTCGCCGTAGGAGTCGGATTCGAGGGTGGCGCGGTTGCGGCGGGGTCGATACCGAGGACCATGGATGCCCGTAGTCCTTACCTGATGGAGCCGTTGCCCTTGAGCGGCGCCGACGGCGCACTGTCCGCGACCGCGTGCGCGCAGAGGCGGTCGGTACTGGGCCGGGAGGCAGAAAAACCCGGTGCCCCGCCCCCGCCCGGTTCCCTACACTCGCCACACAACGCGCGCCGCACCACTCCGTGGCGCGCGCCGTGACGAACGAGGGGAGACCGGCCATGCGTTACCGCACCGCTGTTGTCGTTCCCCCGTCACGGTACGAGGTGATCCTCGTGTCTCCGTGTGTCCGGTGCCGGCTGCGCGGCCGGAACCGGATGCCCGCGACGAACACCTGACCTCTCTGCCCGCCCGGTACCGAGTGAACCGGGCGCGTGCGTTCCCGTGAGCTGCGCCTCCTCAGGCGTGCCCGCGGGCACAGGTTGTCTCGTCCGGGAATCGCGCCGACCCGTTCCGGATCATTCTGAAAGGCCATGGGCCGTGCGTACCGACCTGCACCGAGACCCCACCCGTCCCACTCACCCTGTCAACCCGCTGACCGCCGTCCGCAATCTGGGCATCCTCGCTCACGTCGACGCGGGAAAGACCACCGTCACCGAGCGGATCCTGTATCTCACCGGGACCACGCACAAGCGCGGTGAGGTCCATGACGGCACGACCGTCACCGACTTCGATTCTCAGGAGCGAGATCGTGGGATCACCATTTTCGCCGCGGCCGTCAGCTGTGCCTGGGACGGCCACCAGATCAATCTGATCGACACCCCGGGCCATGTCGACTTCTCCGACGAGGTGACCCGCTCGCTGCGGGTGCTCGACGGCGCGATCGCGGTGTTCGACGCCGTCGCCGGTGTCGAGCCGCAGAGTGAGTCGGTCTGGCGGCAGGCCGACCGGTACGGGGTGCCACGAATCGCTTTCGTCAACAAGCTGGACCGCGCCGGTGCGGACCTCGACTCGGCGGTCGCGTCGATCCGGGAGCGGCTGCATCCGGCGCCGCTGGTCGTGCAGTTGCCGATCGGCGCGGAGGACGGGTTCACCGGAGTGGTGGATCTGCTGCGTATGCGGGCGTTGGTCTGGGCCGACGGCCGTGACACGGTCGAGGAGGGGCCCGTGCCCGAGGCGCTGCTCGACGAGGCGCACCGGCGCCGCCGGGTGCTGGAGGAAGCGGTGGCGGAACTCCACCCCGTGGCGCTGGAGGAGTTCTGCGCGGAGTCCACCGTCTCCGCGCAGACCCTGGCGAGCGCGCTGCGCGACCTGACCCGTACCGGTGACGCAGTGGTGGTGCTGTGCGGCTCGGCCTACCGCAACCGCGGGATCGAGCCGCTGTTGGACGCCGTGGCGGCGTATCTGCCCTCGCCGCTCGATGTGCCCGCCGTGCGCGGCACTTTCGACGGTACGGAGCAGGAGCGGGCCGCCGACCCGGCGGCGCCGTTCGCGGCACTGGCTTTCAAGGTGAGCGCGACCGCCACCGGGCGGCTGACGTACCTGCGCGTGTACTCGGGAACGATCCGGAAGGGAGAGACAGTGTGGGAGGCGGGCGCGCGGCGAACCGAGCGGATCGGGCGGATCCTGCGCGTCCAGGCCGACCGCCACGCCCAGTTGGACCGGGCGGTGGCCGGGGACATCGTCGCGGTGGTCGGGCTGAAGTCGGTCCGTGCCGGGGCGACACTGTGCGCGCCCGGGGCACCGTTGGTTCTCGAACCGCCGACCACGGCTGATCCGGTCGTGTCCGTCGCGGTCGAGGCAGGGGCGAGCGCCGACACGGAGCGCTTGGTGTCGGCGTTGACCCGGCTGGTCGAGGAGGATCCGTCGCTGGTCGTCCGGACCGATCCGGAGACCGGGCAGACGGTGCTGTCGGGCATGGGTGAACTGCATCTGGAGGTGGCGGTGGAGAAGATCCGGCGCGCCCACGGGCTGGATGTCCGGGTCGGCCGGCCGAAGGTGGCGTACCGGGAGACGGTTGTCCGCGGCGTTGCCGGACTCGTCTACCGGCACGTCAAGCAGGATGGCGGCGCCGGGCAGTTCGCCCATGTCGTGCTCGACGTCGAGCCGTTGGAGGTCGCCGCCGCGGGTGGCGCTCATGACAACGCCGGTGGCAGCGCGACGGGCTTCGAGTTCCGGTCCGCCGTCGTCGGTGGGCGGGTGCCGCAGGAGTACGTCCGGGCAGTGGAGGCGGGATGCCGGGACGCCCTGGCCGAGGGGCCCCTCGGTGGTCACCCGGTGGTCGGGCTGCGCGTCGTTCTGACCGATGGAGCGACCCATCCGAAGGACTCTTCGGAGATGGCGTTCCGGACGGCCGGGCGACTCGCGCTCCGGGAAGCACTGCGCGCCGCCGCGATGGTCCTGCTGGAACCGGTGGCCGAGGTGACGGTCACCGCGCCCGACGAGGCCGTGGGCGGGGTGCTCGGCGACCTGGCCGCGCGGCGCGGCCGGGTCTCGGGCTCGACCGCGCGGGCGGGGGCGGTGGTGGTCGCCGCCACCGTGCCGCTGGCGGAGCTGTTCGGCTATGCGACCCGGCTGCGCAGCCGGACCCAGGGCCGGGGAGTCTTCACCACCCGGCCCACCGGTTACGCCCCGGCACCGAGCACGGCGTCCGACGGGACACCGGTCCGGTAGCCGCAACGACGGTCCCGCCCGCATGCGGGCGGGACCGTCCACGGCGGACATGCCGGTGCGCACTCAACTCATCGGCTTCAGCGCCAGCCGTAGGAGTTGCTGAACTCAGTCCGTCGGACGGGCACTTGACTGGCGGGTGGTGGGCCATGGCAGCGTCCGCAGGCAGGCAGGCAGGCAGGCAGGCAGGCAGGCAGGCAGGCAGGCAGGCAGGCGGCCGCGGTGGCGGGGACCTCGGCGCGCGGGGTGAAGCCCGCCGCGGGTACCTACGCCTCGGCGAAGCCTCGTAATCAGCGTTCCGGCAGCGGGACCTGCTTCTCCATGAACCGGCCGTCGAACGTGGTGACCTCCAACTCATCAGGTCCGACGGCCAGTTGCAGTGGATCCAGCCCGCCGAGCCTGGTGAGCGCCCGACGGAGCGGGAAGTTGATGTCGACGTTGGTCGTGCCGTGGCCGACGTCGTCGCCGTCGAGGGCGGGCGCGAGCAGGTCGAGGCGCGCGTAGGCGCCGCAGCAGCCGGAGAAGGACTCCATCCGCAGCCGGTCGCCGTCGGCCGTCACCACCGGGTCGAGCGAGGACGGCGAGGCCGGCTGGTGGTAACGCGTGGCCGCGACGTCGGCGACCGTGAGCTATGCCGCCGCCGCGGCGACCGGCGCGGTCAGGAAACCGCTGAAGAACCGCGGATGGGCCGCCTCGCCGGAGGGTGTGGCTCCGCCGGAGGTCTCCAGAGCGAGGGTGCGCTGCCCGGCCGTCGACTCGTGCACGGCCGACGGTTGTAAGTAGGCGTAGGACTGGATGTGTGAGGTCACGCGGACACGTTACGACCGAGCGGTGACAGGACGACGAGAGCCGTTGAGCGGCGAACTCCGGCGTGGACCGGAGTCCGCCGTCGCGCGGCGTGGTCGGTGTACGCGAAAGGACGGTGCCGGGCGTCCCCTCCCGGCACCGTCCGTCCTGGGCCGTACGCCGCTCACGCACGCACGCACGGCCGGCCAGTGGGTCACATGTGGACCACAGGAGCGGCGTCCTCGTCCACCTCGGTCACGCCGCGGCGGTAGAGGAGGAAGCTGACGACCACGCCGACGGCGAAGAAGACGGCCGACCAGCCGAAGGCGGCGGTGTAACTCTCCATGGCCGCTTGGGCGTTGACGGCAGGGTCCGCGGGGTTCTTGCCGGAGAGGTAGTCGGTGGCGGCGCTGGAGGCGAAGGTGGTGAGGAGGGCGGTGCCGATGGAGCCGCCGATCTGCTGCATGGTGTTGACCGTGGCGGAGGCGACGCCCGCGTCCTCGGTGGCCACGCCCTGGGTGGCCAGGGCCATCGCGGGGGAGATGATCAGGCCCATTCCGGCGCCGATCACGATCAGTTGGGGCAGCACCTCGGAGGCGTAGGTGCTGTTCAGGTCGAGGGTGGTCATCCAGACGAGGCCGATGGCGGACACGGCCATGCCCAGCGGGACGACGGGCTTGGGGCCGATGCGCGGGACGAGGACGTTGTTGGCCAGGGCGGTGGTGACCATGAGCCCACCGACCAGCGGCAGGAAGGCCAGTCCGGTCTTGACCGGGGTGAAGCCGAGGGTCAGCTGCAAGTAGTAGGTGAGGAAGAGGAAGATCCCGAACATGCCCGCACCGATGATGAGGACGGAGACGAAGGACGCGGCGCGGTTGCGGTCGGCGAGGACGCGCAGGGGAAGCAGCGGGTGGGCGGCCCTGGTCTGCCACAGGGTGAAGGCGGCCAGCAGGACGACGCCCGCGATCAGCAGGCCCCAGGTGCCGGGCGAATCCCAGCCATGGGACTCGGCGTTGGAGAAGCCGTAGACAACGCTGAACAGACCGGTGGAGACCATGAGGGTGCCGGGCACGTCGAGTTGGACGTTCTTGTTCCGGGCGCTGCGGGTCAGGAAAAGGGCCGCGCCGACGAGGGCGACACCGGCGAAGATGATGTTGACGTACAGGGTCCAGCGCCAGTCGAGGTACTCGGTGAGCACCCCGCCCAGGAGCAGACCGATCGCGCCGCCGGCTCCGGCGATGGCGCCGTAGACGCTGAACGCCGTGGCCCGTTCCTTGGCGTCGGTGAACGTGGTGGTCAGCAAGGACAGCGCGGCCGGGGCGAGCAGCGCGCCGAACAGGCCCTGCCCGGCACGGGCGGCGACCAGCAACTCGAAGGTGCCGGCCGCGCCGGCGAGGGCCGAGGCTCCGGCGAATCCGACCAGGCCCACCATGAAGGTGATCTTCTTGCCGAAGAGGTCGGCGATACGTCCGCCGAGGAGCAGCAGGCTGCCGAAGGCGAGGGCGTAGGCGGTGACCACCCACTGGCGGTCTCCGTCGGAGAAACCCAGGTCCTGCTGTGCCGAGGGCAGGGCGATGTTCACGATGGTGGCGTCCAGGACCACCATCAACTGGGCGATGCCGACCACCGCGAGGATCCACCAGCGATTGCGGTGCGACTTGTCGGCGGCATCGGATGCCGAGGGGCCGCTCGGTACGGCGGTCAACGAGGTGTGTGACATGAGGATCCAACTCCAAGCGCGGGTGAGAAGGGGTCAGGAGTTCAGGAGGGCCGGCATGAGGACCGTGTCGGTGAACCGGGTGAGGTAGTCGGCGTCGGCGAACACGCCCTCGAACGCGGGGCGGCTGATCACGGCGCCCGTCAGCAGCGACGGGAGGAACTGGGCGGCGCCGGGGCGCCGGGGCAGTTCGCCGCGGTCGACGGCGCGGTCGACGAGGCTCATCAGGTGGGCCGCGTCGGGTTCGAGGAGGGCGGTGCGCATCGCCTGGCCGAGGGCGGCGTCCGTCAGGATGGCGTGCCCGAGGCCGGAGAGGAGGGCGGTCTCCTTCTCGGCGTGGGACGCCAGCCTGACGGCCGAGGCCAGCAGGTCACCGCGGAGGGTGCCGGTGTCGACCCGATCGAAGTGCAACGGGCGCACGGTGTGCAGGGCGGCGACGATCATGCCTGCCTTGCTGTTCCACTGCCGGTAGAGCGTGGCCTTGCTACAGCGTGCCCGGGTCGCGACGACTTCCATCGACAGGGCCTCGTAGCCCACCTCCCGCATCACGTCGAGTGCCACGTTCAGCAGTTCGATCTCCCGCTCGGGTGTCACTCGGGGGCGACGGATCGGGGTGGCGGGGGTGGCGTCCGTGGGCATGGGTGCCTCTTCCTTGGCCTCGACTCTGACCGAGTCCCATGGCCCTCGACTCTGACCGATCGAAACGAAACCGTTCCGTACGCATAGCTAAGCAGCACGGCAAAAGAAACGCAACCGTTTCATCGGGTGGGTCGGGTTCGCATCGCCCGAGCGGCCCGGCGTATGGCGGGCGCTATGGTGCTGGCATGACAGCGGATCTTCAGTCGGCCTCTGTCGCCCCGGGCGGTGGCGACACCCGCCTCGGCCAGCTGATCATCACGGTCTTCGGTCTCTACGCGCGCGGCGAGCACAACTGGCTCTCGGTCGCGTCGGTGGTGCGGCTCATGGCGGAACTCGGGGCGGAGGGGCAGGCCGTACGGTCCGCGGTCTCCCGCCTGAAGCGTCGCGGGGTACTCCGCAGCGAGCGGCACGCGAACGCGGCGGGCTACTCCCTCGCGGAGCCGACCCTGGAAGTCCTCGCCGAGGGTGATGTACGTATCTTCGAGCGGGCCCGTGCGGTCCAGGACGACGGCTGGCTCGTGGTCGTGTTCTCGGTGCCGGAGTCCGAGCGCGAGAAGCGGCACGCCCTGCGGACCAGCCTGACCCGCCTGGGCTTCGGCACCGCCGCACCCGGGGTGTGGGTGGCGCCGGGCAACCTGGCGGGGGAGACGCGGCGGACCCTGGAGCGGCGTGGACTCTCTCCGTACGTGGACCTCTTCACCGGGGACCACTTCGCCTTCGGCGACCTGCGGGCAAAGGTCCGCGTGTGGTGGGACCTGGACGAACTCACCGCGCTGTACGCGGACTTCCTACGGCGCTACGCCCCCGTCCGCGATCGGATGTCGGCGGCCGGGACGACCGCGCCGGAGGCGTTCCGGACGTACATCCCCATGCTCACCCAGTGGCGGCGGCTGCCCTACCGCGATCCCGGACTCCCGCTGGCGCTGCTCCCGCCGGGATGGAACGGGGTGACCGCGGGCGAGATGTTCCACGAGCTGGACGCGGCGCTGGGCGCGCCGGCGCGGGAGCGTGCGCTGGCTGTGATCCACGGGGCTGGATAGCGGCACCGGAGGCAGTGAGCCGCCGGCGCGCACCGCTCATCCGCGGCGAGCACGCGCTGGCGGTCATCCAGGGTGCGGAATGGCGGCACCGCCGACGCGCAGTGCTCAGCCGCGCGGCGCCCTGAGCCGCTCCTCGGGGATCACCGCCACGCCCAGAATCTCGATCAGGGCCTCCGGCTGCCACAGGGCCGTGCAGCCGATGCCGGCCATGGCCGGGTAGACGGGGCCGGCGAGCTCGCGCCAGACCTCGCCGATCTCCTTGCCGTGGGCCTGGTAGTCGGGGATGTCGGTGAGGTAGATGGTCACGCTGACCAGGTCACCGGGCTCGCCCCCCACCTCGCGGAGCGTGGTCAGGAGGTTGCCGAAGGCCTGGCGGAACTGCTCGACGATGCCGCCCGGCACGATCTTCATATCGGCGTCGAGAGCGGTCTGTCCGCCGAGGTGGAGTGTGTTTCCCGCGAGGGTTCCGTGGGAGTAGCCGCGGGGCGTCGGAAGGGCGGCCGGGTTCACGGCGACGGGTGAAGTCATGCGGCGGGCCTCCAGGGGAGTTCGGACCGAGTTCCGATCCGTCCGGCGATGCGTATTGACAATAAATGACGACGGTGAAAAATACGAGACATGACGTGTTCGGTCCCACCAGCCCGGCGGCACCGGTTACCGACGCCGCCACGGCCGTGCCACGACAACGGCAACGCCCGTGCCACGACTACCGAAGCGCCCGTGTCACGACAACCGAAACGTCCGTGTCACGACAACCGAAACGTCCGTGTCACGACAACCGCAACGCCCGTGTCACGACAACCGCAACGCCCGTGTCACGACTACCGAAACGGCCCGTCCCACGACAACCGAAACGGAGCCGACTCCGTGGAGCCCGACCTCAGCAAGTACCGCCTCGAAGGCGACAACTCGATGTACCGACTGCCCAGCGGTCTCGTCGCCCCCGTCGTGACCCGCGGCGGCTCCGAGGACGGGGGCGCCGCGGATTCCGGCGGCGCCGTCCGGATCTCGGGCGTGAGCATCCAGCACACCCCCGCCACCAGACTCTGGTTCGGCAAGGTCAGCAACGACCCCGGCTACCGCTCGGTCACCCACCACCACGGCGAGGCCGAGACCGGCGGGTACGTCCTGTCGGGCAGCGCGCGCATCTACTTCGGCGAGAAGTTCGAGGACTACGTCGACATGGAAGAGGGCGACTGGGTCTTCGTACCGCCGTTCATGCCGCACGTCGAATGCAACCTCTCGCGGACGAAACCGCTGACGTGGATGACGACCCGGACACCGGAGAACATCGTCGTGAACCTCCCCGACATCGCCGACGCCGACCTGCGTGACTGGCTCGACCGATGACTACCGCCGACGGCACCTCGGACACCGACTTCACCTCGGAAACCTTCACCAGGGCCATCGCGCTCACCCCTGCCGAGCCCGAGCACTTCGACCTCGCCTTCACCGCCGTCACCCAGCCGTGCCCGTGGCCCAAGGCATACGGCGGTGATCTGGTCGCGCAGGCCGCGGCCGCGGCGATGCGGTCGGTGAACGACGGCAAGTCGCTGCACTCGATGCACAGTTACTTCCTGCGCCCGGCCGACATCGGGGCGAGCGTGCGGTACGAGGTGGAAGTACTGCGCGACGGCCGGGGCTACAGCACCCGGCAGGTACGCGGCTACCAGAACGGCAAGCCGCTCTACGTCTGCCTCGCCAACTTCGCCGCGGGCGAGGCCGGCGGCACCTTCGAGGCGCCACTCGCCGAGGTCGTCCCGGATCCCGAGGAGCTGCCCGACTCGGCGGCCTACCTCGCGGAGCGCGCCGGCGGCACGATGACCGGCGAGTCGAAGGCCTACTGGTCCGGCGGCCGCAGCTTCGACATGCGGCATGTGCCAGGACCCGTCTACCTCACCGTCGAGGGCAAGCAGCTGCCGCACCAGGCGGTGTGGCTGAAGCCGTTCGACCCGCTGCGTTCCGTCGAGGGACTGACCGACGCGCAACGGGACCTGGCCGCCCTCGCCTACGTCTGCGACTACACGATCCTCGAACCCGTCCTGCGGGTGCTCGACCTGCCCTGGGCCAAGCCCGGGCTGATCACCGCCAGCCTCGACCACGCCATGTGGTTCCACCGTCCGGGACCGGTGGGCGGCTGGCTCCTCTACGTCCAGGAAGCGGTGGCCGCGGACGCGGGCCGCGGACTGGGCACGGGCCGCTTCTTCACCCGCGACCACCGTCACCTGGCCACAGTTGTCCAGGAGGGCATGATCCGCACCGCCTGATCCGCCGCCCCCGTCGGCGGGCTCCCGGAAGGACTCCTCCGTTGTCTCCTTCGACTCCGTTGTCCCTTTCGACCTCGGCGCACCTGGACACCTTCGCCCGCGACCACCTGCCGCCCGCGCACCTGTGGCCGACGATCGAGTTCACCACGCCCGAACTCCACTACCCGGACCGGCTCAACGCCGCCACCGAGCTCATCGACCTCCCCGTGTCGACGTACGGGGCCGACCGCCCGGCGCTGCGTACCCCGGCAGGGGAGACCTGGACGTACGGCCAACTCCGCACGCGCGCCAACCAGGTTGCCCAGGTGCTGACCGAGGACCTGGGTCTGCTCCCCGGTCAGCGTGTCCTACTGCGGGCGCCCAACAACCCCTGGGCGGTGGCGTGTTGGCTTGGAGTGCTCAAGGCCGGTGGTGTCGTCGTGACCACCATGGCGGCACTGCGGGCCCGCGAGATCGTCCCGATCGTCGAGCGGACGCAGCCGTCCATAGCCCTGGTGGACCACCGTTTCGCCGAGGACGCCCATGCCGTCCGGGACAGCACCCTGCCGTCGCTGGCGGTGGTGGAGTACGGCGGCAGGGGCCCCGGTGATCTCGTCGAGCGCGCCGCGGGCAAGTCCGGCGACTTCATCAACGTGGCGACCGCCGCGGACGACGTGGCACTTCTCGGGCCGACGTCCGGCAGCACCGGCACTCCGAAGATCACCATGCACTTCCACCGCGACATCCTGTCCATCGACAACACCTTCGGCCGCCACACGCTGAAGCTCCTCCCGGAGGACCTGGTCGCCTGCACCGCCCCCTTCGCCTTCACCTTCGGCCTCGGCATGCTCGTCGTCTTCCCGCTGCGGGCCGGCGCCTGCGCCCTGCTGACCGAGGCCGCCACCCCGCCGCAACTCGCGGAGCTCGTCGAGCGGGAGGGCATCACCGTGCTCGCCACGGCGCCCACCGCGTACAAGGCGATCGTGCGCGACGGGCAGGAACAGCGGCTCGCCGGGCTGCGGGCCGGAGTGTCGGCCGGCGAACACATCGCCCAGGACACCTGGGAGCGGCTGCGCGACAGGCTCGGACTCAGGGTCATCGACGGAATCGGCGCCACCGAGCTGCTGCACATCTTCATCTCGGCCGCCGGAGACGACATCCGGCCCGGTGCCACCGGGAAGCCGGTACCCGGTTACCGCGCGGCCGTCCTCGGCCCCGACGGTGCGGAACTCGGCCCCGGGGAACCGGGGTTGCTGGGCGTCATCGGTCCGGTCGGCTGCCGCTACCTCGGCGACGAGCGGCAGAAGGACTACGTCGTGAACGGCTGGAACGTCACCGGTGACATCTTCCACCGGGACGAGGACGGCTACTTCTTCTACCGGGCCCGCAGCGACAACATGATCGTCTCCTCGGGCTACAACATCGGCGGGCCCGAGGTCGAGGCCGCCGTCGACACTCACCCCGACGTACTGGAGTGCGCCGTCGTCGGCAGGCCCGACACCGAACGCGGCTCAGTCGTGTGCGCCTTCGTCGTGCTCCGCGACGGTGTGCCGGGCGACAAGGCCAAGGCCAAGGAGATCCAGGACCACGTCAAACAGGTCCTGGCTCCCTACAAATACCCGCGCGACGTGCGGTTCTGCGACTCCCTGCCGCGCAACACGAGCGGCAAACTCCAGCGCTTCGCACTCCGCAGGATCATCGAAGCCGAGCAGGCGGAGCAGGCCGAGGGCCAGCAGCCCCAGCAGGCCGCCGCGCCCACCGCACCTCCCGCGCCCGGCGGCGAGCAGTGAGAGGAACAACCCCCTTGAAGATCGCGATCATCGGCGGTGGCCCCGGCGGCCTCTACCTCGCTGCTCTCATGAAACAGCTCGACCCCGCCCACGACATCACCGTCTGGGAGCGCAACGCCCCCGACGACACCTTCGGTTTCGGCGTGGTCTTCTCCGACGAGACGCTCGGTGGCATCGAGAACTCCGACACCGAGTTCGCCGACGCCATGGCGCGGCACTTCGCCCGATGGACCGACATCGACATCCACTTCCGCGGCGAGAGCCACACCGTGGGCGGCCAGGGCTTTGCCGCCATGAGCCGCAAAGAGCTGCTCCGCCTGCTCCAGGAGCGCTGCCGCGACCTCGGGGTCGCCGTGCACTTCCGGACACCCGCCCCCGAAGGGCTGCGTGCCTCGCACGACCTGGTGGTCGCCGCCGATGGTGCCAACTCCCTTGTCCGGGCGGCCCATTCGGATGTCTTCCGCCCCACTCTGGACCGCCGCCGCAACAAGTACATGTGGCTCGGCACCGACCGGGTCTTCGAGGCCTTCCAGTTCTTCGTCAAGGAGACCGAGTGGGGGACCATGCAGGTCCACGGTTACCCCTACTCCGACAGCGGTTCCACCTTCATCGTCGAGATGCACGAGGACGTCTGGCGCCGCGCCGGCTTCGACGCCACCGAGGGGGTCGAGTTCGCGCCGGGGGTCTCCGACGAGCAGGCCGTGGCGCGCATCCGGGACCTCTTCGCGGAAGAACTCGCCGGTCACCGTGCGTTCGCCAACAACTCGAAGTGGCTCAACTTCACCACCGTACGCAACGAACGCTGGCACCACGGCAACCTCGTCCTGGTCGGCGACGCCGCGCACACCGCGCACTTCTCGATCGGTTCGGGGACCAAGCTGGCGATGGAGGACGCGCTCGCCCTCGCCGCCTGCCTGCACGAACACCCGGACGTGGAAACCGCGTTGACCGCGTACGAGGCCGAGCGGCGGCCCGTCGTCGAGTCCACCCAGCGGGCGGCGCAGGCCTCGCTGGAGTGGTTCGAGAACATCGGCATGTACGTCCACCAGGAGCCGACCCAGTTCTGCTTCAATCTGCTCACGCGCTCGCGTCGTATCACCTACGACAACCTCCGTGCCCGCGACGAGGACTTCGCCGGCCGGGTCGACGCGGCGTTCGCCGCCTCCCAGGGGCGCGACGGTGGCGTACCGGCGATGTTCCAGCCTTTCCGGCTGGGGGAGTTGGAGCTGAAGAACCGGGTGATCGTCTCCCCGATGGACATGTACTCCGCGGAGGACGGCGTGCCCGGCGACTTCCATCTCGTGCACCTCGGCTCCAAGGCCATGGGCGGCGCAGGACTGGTGATGACGGAGATGGTCTGCCCCTCGCCGGAGGGCCGGATCACCCCCGGCTGTGGGGGGCTGTGGACCGACGAACAGCGCGACTCCTGGGCGAGGATCGTGTCCTTCGTCCATGACCGGAGCACCGCGCGCATCGGCCTCCAGCTCGGTCACGCGGGGCGCAAGGGTTCCACCCGGCTCATGTGGGAGGGCATGGACGAGCCGCTGCCGGAGGGGAACTGGGAGGTCGCCGGACCCTCACCGCTGCCGTACGGCGCCCGATCGGCCGTTCCCCGTGAGCTCACCCGCGCCGAACTGGACGCAATCGTCGGCGACTTCGTCGGTGCGGCCCGGCGTGGCGCCGAGGCGGGCTTCGACCTGCTCGAACTCCACTGTGCGCACGGCTACTTGCTGTCCTCCTTCCTGTCGCCGACCGCGAACCGGCGCACTGACGAGTACGGCGGCTCGCTGGAGAACCGGCTCCGGTTCCCCCTGGAGGTGTTCGACGCCGTGCGCGCCGCCTGGCCCGCCGGGCGGCCGATGATCGTGCGCATCTCCGCGACCGACTGGGTGCCCGACGGCAACACCGAGCACGATGCCGTCGAGATCGCCCGCGCCTTCATCGCGCACGGGGCGGACGCGATCGACGTCTCCTCGGGCCAGGTCACCAAGGACGAACGGCCCGCGTACGGCCGCTCCTACCAGACACCGTTCGCGGACCGGATCCGGCACGAGGTCGCCGCCGCCACCGGTACGGCGGTCATCGCGGTCGGCGCCATCGCCTCGTACGACGACGTGAACTCGATCCTGCTCGCGGGCCGCGCCGACCTGTGCGCCCTCGGCCGCACCCATCTCTACGACCCGCACTGGACTTTGCACGCGGCGGCCGAGCAGGAGTACCGGGGCGAGGCGGCGCAGTGGCCGGTGCAGTTCGGCGCCGGGCGCCGCAAGCCGCCGACCTCGCGCACCGACGCTGTACGGCCGCGGCTTTCGCTGTTGCGGGCGGACGGGTCCGAGCGGAACGTGCATCTACGCTGGACGCCGTCGCGTGAACCGGCAACCGTGTGACTGCGTCGTCGCCCCAGGAGGATTTCATGCCGCCCGAGCCGCCCGTGCCGTCCGTCCTCGCCGCCCTGGTAACCGCGTTGCGGGACGGGTCGGTCGAAGTCGTCGACCTCACCTCACCGCTCTCCGCCGCCACGCCGGTGATCCAACTGCCTCCCGAATTCGGCCAGACGGCGGTGTTCGAACTGGAGGAGATCAGCCGGTACGACGACCGCGGCCCGGCCTGGTATTGGAACAACTTCCGCAGCGGTGAGCACACCGGCACCCACTTCGACGCACCGAACCACTGGGCCACCGGGAAGGACCTTGGCGACGTGGCGTCGGTGCCGGCGCGACGCCTGATCGCACCCGCCGCGGTGATGGACTTCTCCGCCGAGGCGGCGCAGGACCCCGACTTCCTCGTCGAGGTGGACCATGTGAAGGCCTGGGAGGCCGAGCACGGACCGCTGCCGGACGGCGGCTGGCTGCTGTTGCGTACCGGCTGGGACGCCCGGTCGCATGCGCAGGAGCCGTTCCTCAACGCCGACGAGAACGGCCCGCACACCCCCGGGCTGTCAGCGGACTGCGCCCGCTGGGTGGCCCAGGAGTCGCCGGTCATCGGCCTCGGTGTGGAGACGGTGGGCACCGACGCCGGAGCCGCGCACTCCTTCGACCCGGCCTTTCCCTGTCACTCGTATCTCATGGGCAGCGGCAAGTACGGGCTGACCCAGCTGCGGAACGTGGCCGAACTGCCGCCCACCGGCGCTGTCGTCATCGCCGGACCGCTGCCCATCGTCACGGGGTCGGGCGCTCCCGCGCGGGTGCTCGCCCTGGTGGAGCGGTCATGAAGGTCGCGGAAGCCGTCGGCAGGGCGCTGGTGGTGGCCGGGGTCGAGCGTGTCTTCGGCGTCGTCGGGTCGGGCAACTTCCATCTGACCAACGGCATGTTGGCGGCGGGCGCACGGTTCGTCGCCGCGCGCCACGAGGGCGGCGCGGCCACGATGGCCGACGCGTACGCGCGGATGAGCGGCACGGTGGCGGCGCTGACCGTGCACCAGGGCCCCGGCCTGACGAACGCACTCACCGGTATCACCGAGGCAGCCAAGAGCCGTACGCCGCTGGTGGTGTTGGCCGCCGAGGTCACCGAGCCGAGGTCCAACTTCCATATCGACCAGGAGGCGTTGGCCCACGCGGTGGGCGCGCTGTCGGCCCGGGTGACCTCGCCTGAGGACGCGGTCGAGGAGGCGTGTGCCGCCGTACGGCGTGCGCTGCACGAACGACGGACCGTACTCCTCAACCTGCCCTTGCCGGTGCAGGCCCTGGATGTCCCGGACGGTGCGCTGGACCTGGCCGCCCCGCCTGCCGCGCGGGCCGCGGTCGAGCCGACGGCAGCCGACACGGCAGCACTGGTCGAGGTACTGGAAGGGGCCCGACGGCCGGTCTTCGTGGCCGGCCGGGGAGCGCGCACCCCCGGCGGCCGGGACGCCGTCGCCGAACTCGCCCAGCACTACGGCGCGTTGCTCGCGACCTCGGCCGTCGCCCGCGGGCTGTTCCACGGCAACCCGTGGTCGCTCGACGTGTCCGGCGGCTTCTCCTCGCCGTTGGCCGCCGAGTTGATCCAGGGGGCCGACCTGATCGTGGGCTGGGGCTGCGCCCTGAACATGTGGACCATGCGGCACGGCAGCCTGATCGGCGCGGACACGACCGTCGTGCAGGTCGACGACGAGGCGTCGGCGCTCGGTACCCACCGGGACGTACAACTCGGCGTCACCGGCGATGTGGAGCTCACGGCGCAACGCGTGCTGGACGGTACGGGAGGCGGCGGCCGGCGTCAGGGATACCGGACCGCCGACATCAGGACGGCCATCGCCGCACGCGGTCGCTGGCGAGATGTGCCCTACGACGACACGAGCACCCGTGAGCGGATCGACCCGCGCACGCTGAGTATCGCGCTCGACGATGTCCTTCCCGTCGAGCGGGTGATCGGCGTGGACTCCGGCAACTTCATGGGCTACCCGAGCATGTATCTGTCGGTGCCGGACCACAACGGCCTCTGTTTCACCCAGGCGTTCCAGTCGATCGGCCTCGGGCTCGCCACCGCGATCGGTGCGGCGCTCGCGCGGCCGGACCGGTTGCCGGTGGCCGCGCTCGGTGACGGCGGCGCGCTGATGAGCGCCGTCGAACTCGATACCGTACGGCGGCTCGGCCTGCCGATGGTGGTCGTCGTCTACGACGACGAGGCCTATGGAGCGGAAGTGCACCACTTCGGGCCCGGTGGATACCCGCTCGACACGGTCGAGTTCCCGCCGACGGACATCGCGGCCGTGGGCCGGGGATACGGCTTCGAGGCGGTGACCGTGCGCACGTCGGCGGACCTGAAGGCGGTGGAGGACTGGGTGGCCGGTCCACGGTCGGCGCCCTTGCTCATCGACGCCAAAGTGGTCGGTGACCGCGGGGCCTGGTGGCTGGAGGAGGCGTTCCGCGGGCACTGAGTATCGGATGCGGAGGACGCCACTTCCTGCGGAAAACGGTCGACGATCCGTGTTCCGGGGACTGACGAACCGTGTCCTGCGGGAAGACGATCCGTGTTCTGCGGAAAGTGGATGGCGAATCGCGTTCCGCGGATAGCGGGGCAATTCGCACGGGCCTACATTTCTGGCAGCTTCACTGCCGTCCACGGAATCGCGGTCACGGATGCCGGCCGTGGAGGGTCGCTGATGCCGACCGTGGGGAACGAACTTCAGTCACCACGTGTCTTCAGTCACGACGTGTGGAGACCCCATGAGCGCCCGTTTGACTGTCTCGCCCGACTGGCTGGTCGAAGCCGTCGGTTCGGTGCTCGCCGCCGCGGGCCTCAGGCCGAGGGCCGCGACGGCGGTGGCCCGGGGCCTGGTGGAGGCGGACCTCCGCGGTACACCGTCCGACGGCGTGATGCTGGTACCCATGTACGCCGAGCGGCTCCGCAAGGGTTCCGTGGGCACCCATGAGAGCGCCGAGGTGGTGCACGACATGGGGGCGATCGCGGTGCTGGACGCCGGGCATGCCCTCGGCCGGCTCACCGGTGACCAGGCGATGGACCTGGCCGTCCTCAAGGCCCGCACCTACGGGATCGGAGTGGTGACGGTATGCCACGCGTTCCACTTCGGCGGCGCCTACCGCTATGCGCGCACGGCCGCCTACGCGGGCTGCATCGGTATCGCCGCGGCCAACAGCAGCCCGCTCGTGCCCGGCCCGGGCGGAACGGCAGCGGTGCTGGGCGAGAACCCCCTCGCCGTCGCCGTCCCCACCGAGAACGGCGAGCCGATCCTCCTCTCGTCGGCCCTCTCCGAAGCGGCACTCGGCGAGGTACGGCTCGCCGCCCGGCAGGGAGGGCCGATCCCGCGGACCCGGGCCGGCGACCGTGCGGGGACGCCGTCGGCCGACCCGGTCGAGGCACTGGCCGGACTGCTGCTGCCCGCGGCCGGACACATGGGGTACGGGCTCGCACTCGTCGTGGACATCCTGACCGGCGTACTGTCCGGCGGGAGTTTCGGCAGCGGTGTCCGCGACCTGAACGCCGACACCTCGGAGCCCGTCGACTGCGCGCACTTCTTCCTCGCGCTGTCCGTCTCCGCGTTCGGGAACCGGGCCGCCTTCGAACAGCGCGTCGCCGAGCTCGCCGCGCAGATCACCGGCCCGCCGAAGGCGTCCGGCACCGAACGGCCGGTGCTGCCCGGACAGTTGGAGGCCGAGCGGAAAACCGCGGCACGCCGCGCCGGAGTCCCCCTCGACGCGAAAGTCCTCGCCGCGCTGCGGGAGACCGCCACCACGGTGGGCATCACGCTGGGCGCCCCGTCGTAGGTCCTGTCGTCACATTCCCGTCGTCGCCCGCGAGGCGGACGGGAATGTGACGACAGGACCTGGCGACACCCTCGAACGGCATCCTGTTGGTGCTGGAACCGGCTCGGCCTCCATGAGGTACTCCGCTAACTACTCCGTGCGCAGAGCCGTCGCCGTCCGCGTCCTTGCCGCCCAGCCCGCCGGAAGCAGCGCGCCGAGCAGCGCGATCGTGATCCCCGCCAGCCCCAGCAGGACCAGCTGCCACGGCTCGTACACATCGAGGACCGACGACGGCAGATTGGTGCCCGCGGAGTGCCCCATCACCGGCAACACGAAGCCGTGCAGGGCGAATCCGAGCGGTACGCCGACCAGACCGCCGAGTACGCCGATCCCGGCCACCGAGGCGAGCACGAGGCTCACGGTCTGCCGCGGTGACATGCCGAGCGCCTTGCAGACGCCCAGGTCGTGGACGCGCTCCCGGGTGTCCAGGACGGCGGAGTTGAGGACGCCGAGGCCGGCGACGGACACCAGCATCAGGGTGAGGAGCACCGCCATCGCCTCAAGGATGAGGATCATGCTCTCGCCCCCTGAGGCGGAGTTGACCATGACTTGGGCGCCCAACGGCTCCACCTCCGCGGTGAGTTTCTGGGCGTACTCGGCGGGGGAGACCCCCGGTTTCACCTCGATGAGGAACGACTCGGGCTCCGCCGCCTCGAAGTTGGCGAGGTCCGCGTGGAGGTGCATGCCGTCGTCCGAGGTGTCGAAGGCCTCGCCGACGATCCGCAGGGTCTTGGTCTGCTTCTGGTACGTCACCCGCACCGTGTCACCGATCTCGGTGCCGGTCCTCTCCAGGAAACCCGTGGGCACCACGACCTGCCCGGTACCGGTGATCCAGTGCCCGGAGATCATCTCGTAGCTGCCCGCGCCCAGATCGCCCTGGTAGAGGTTGGCCCGGACCGAGCCGGAGACCCCGGCGACGGTGACCTCGGGCTGGGTCATGCCGTAGTACGAGGCGGTGCCCGCCTGGGCCTCGATGGCGGCGCGCACCTTCGCCGGGTCGGCGTCAGGGGTGTCCGGCATGCCCCCCGCGGGGACACGTTGGCCGGGACCGGGGCGCGGCCCGCCGCTGACCACGGTGACCGCGGCGCTCTCCTCGGGATCCGCCGCATTGCCGACCGCGGTCAGCGACTGGGTCAGCCCCACCGCGAACGTCGCCGCGACCGTGCCGAAGGCCACCGCGAGCAGCATCGCGAGGGTGCGGACCGGGTGCGCGAACGGGCTCGCGAGGCCGTAGGTCACCGCCCGCGGCAGCGGCAACCGCCCCGCCGCCCGGTGCGCCCACTGTCCGCGCCCCGTACGCGGCGCCCGGCCGACGGCGATGGCCTCGACCGTACGCAGTCTTCCCGCCCGCAGTGCGGGGACCAGCGCCGCGATCCCGACGACGGCCAGCGCGGCGGCCGCCACCACGACGTCCACCCACCAGGCCACGGTCAGCGAGACACTGCCGTACGCCCGCTCGGTGTCCTCCAGCAAAGGCACGGCCAGCAGGTTTCCGAGGACGACCCCCAGTGCGATACCCGCGACCGCCGGGATCAGCGCCTGGGCGACGTAGGCGCGCACCACCTCGAGCGGTGTGAAGCCGATGGCCTTGAGGATGCCGATCCTGCGCAGGCCGGTGCCGACCGCCCCGCTGACCACACTGCCGACGATGATCACCGACATGACGATGCCGAGCGCACCGAAGGCGAGGAGGAAGGGGATGGTCGCGGCCGCGCCCTGGTCGGCGGCGCGCTTGGTGTCCAGATAGGACGTGGTGCCGATCAGCGCCCCGGACGGCACGGCGGCGGCGAGCGTCTTGCGGGCTGCGGCGATCTGCGCCTTCGTCCCTGCCGCGTCGAAGCGGTACAGCATCTGGCTGGTGACCGGGCTGTCCTTCGATCCCAGCGCCCTGACCTGCGCGGGGGTCGCCCACGCGTCGGCCGTCTTGCTGGCGGACACGGCGAGTCCGACCACCGTCAGGGTCTCGGCGTCCGCGGCGTCCGAGGTCCGCAGGGTGGTGCCGAGCTTGAACGCGGGTCCGGCGAACTCCACGGACAGCACGATCTCGCCCGGCTTCGCCGCCCACCGGCCCGACCTGAGCTCCAGGTCGTCCACGTCGCTCCGGGGCCCGGACCGGCCGACGACGGTCAGCGTCGGCGCATTCGGCCCGTTGATCACCGTGGTCGGGTACGGCCCCGCGCTCGCGGTGACTCCGTCCAACTGCCGGGTGGCCTTGAGCCGGTCAGCGCTCACCTTGGACGGGTCGAACTCCGCGGTGAGGTGCGCACCGTGCTGCTTCGCGAAGGCGTGGTCGAAGGGCGCGCTCGCGGCGACCATGAGCGATCCGGCGACCACGGCGGAGGCCACGGCCATCATCGTGGCGATGGCGATCACCACGGTCTGCACCCGGCGCCGCCCCACCCCGGAACGTACGACCCGGCCGAGTGCGCCGGTGCCGAATCTGCTGCCGAAGCGGCTCATCGGACCGCCTCCGCGTGGGTGTCGAGGGCGAGATGGCCGTCGACCAGATGAATGGTGCGGCTCGCACACGCCTGAGCCAGCGCCAGGTCGTGCGTGACCAGCACGATGGTCTGGCCGCCCCGGTGCAGGTCCACCAGCAGCTCCCGTACGTCCTGGCCCGAGGCGGTGTCGAGGGCGCCGGTCGGCTCGTCGGCGAGCAGCAGCGCGGGCCGGTTGACCAGCGCCCGGGCGACCGCGACCCGCTGGCGTTCGCCGCCGGAGAGTCGGCCCGGGTAGGCGCGGGCGTGCTTCTGGATGCCGAGGGCCTCCATGAGCTCAGCGGCACGGGCCGCCGTTTTTCGCCGTGCGCTGCCCGCCAGTTGGGCGGGGAGCTGGATGTTGTCGGTGACGGTGAGGTCGTCGAGCAAATTGAAGAACTGGAACACCATGCCGATCTGCTCGCGGCGGAACCGGGCCAGCGCGTGCTCGCTCAGTTCGTTCAGCCGCCGGCCGGCCACCGACACGGTTCCCTCGGTCGCCTTGTCCAGGCCCGCGACGAGGTTCAGCAGCGTGGACTTGCCGCTGCCCGAGGGGCCCGTCACGGCGAGGGCCTCGCCCTTCTCGACCGAGAGCGTGAGCGGTCCGAGCGCGGGTGTGCCGGAGCTGTCGTAGCGCTTGGCCACGCTCTCCAGTTGGATCACCTGGGTCATGGGAGTCGTCCGTCCTTGGGCTCGTGAAGGGGTGTGTTGCCGGGCTCAGCGAACGTAGGGGCGGGCGCCGACCGGGCGCGTCGGCCGTGGCACCGACATACGGCCCTCCCCGCGGAGGACCCGGCCGCAGGGTCATCCCTGCGAAGTACGCCTCCGGGGCAGTGACTTGGTCGCGCAGGCGGACGCGGGCAGGGCGAGAGGGCCACACAATGTGCTGATGGGGACGGAGACGGAGGACCGGCGCGGATGGCGTCAGCAACTGCGCGGCGCGCTGCGCCCGGACGCGAAGCCCGCCCCGCTGTCACGGCGGGCGGTGCGCGCCGACGTGGTGCTGGCGGTCGTACTGACCGTCGTCGCGCTGATCGTGGCGGCGCGCTATCCGGGCGACGGGCCGGTACGCATCGTCTCGAAGGACGAGTACGGGTTCCCGGCCCCGCCGCGGCCGCCCGCCCCCGGTGAGCGACCCGCGAAGGGTGAGATCCCGTCCGTGCCCTGGTTCCTGGTCGTCCTGTCGGCGCTGCCGCTGGCGGCCATGCGCAGGTATCCGCTGACCGTGTTCGCGGTGGTGATGGCCGCGGCGCTGGCCATCGGCGGCGACGCCTCCTGGATCAACGTGTTCACCATCGTCATCGGCGCCTACAGCGCGGTCATGTACAGCCGTTACCGGGCGGGCGCACTGGCCGGCCTGGTCGTCGCCGCCGTACTGGCCGGCCTGGCCTTCCGGGAGGCGGAGCCCATGCTGCCGGGGTGGTCGAGTCCCGCGGTCGTGCTGCTGGTCGCCGGGGTGGGGGCCGGCCTCGTCCGCTTCTCGCGGCGGCGTCTTGCGGCCAGCCGTGACCGGTTCACGGAGCTGCAGAAGGCGCAGGAGGAGACCATGCGCCGGGCCGTCGAGGAGGAACGCGCCCGGATCGCCGCCGAGTTGCACGACGTCGTGACCCACAATGTGAGCGTGATGGTGATCCAGGCGGGGGCGGCACGCAAGGTGATGGACGCGGCGCCGGAGCGGTCGAAGGAAGCACTGCTGGCGGTGGAGGCCGGGGGCCGCGCCGCGATGGCCGAACTCCGGCATGTGATGGGCCTGTTGGCCGCTCCGGACACCGGCCGCGCCGACAGCCCCGCCGACGGACTTGAACCGCAGCCCGGCCTCGGACAGCTCGACGCGCTGACCGAGCGGGTACGCGCCGCGGGGACACCGGTCGGCGTCGCGGTGTCCCTGCCGCCGGACCCGCTGCCGCCCGGGGTGGAGCTGGCGGCGTACCGCGTGGTGCAGGAGGCGCTCACCAACACGATCAAACACGCGCCGGGCGCCGACGCCTTCGTCACGATCGGCTACGCCGACGACTGCCTGGAGATCGAGGTCATGGACAACGGCGCCGCCCACGACTCGCCGCCCACCGACCACGACTCCCCGTCGGCGGACGGCAACGGCCGCGGGCTGATCGGGCTGCGCGAGCGCCTCGCGGTGTACGGCGGTGAACTCACGGCCGGGCCGACCCTCGCCGGCGGATACCGGATCAAGGCCCGCGTCCCGTGGCGGACCACGTGAACAGGCCAACGCTGCGCGCCGTCATCGCGGACGACCAGGCCCTGGTGCGGACGGGCTTCGGGATGATCCTCGCCGCCGACGGCATCGAGGTGACGGCCGAGGCGGCCGACGGGGACGAGGCGGTCGCCGCCGTCCGGCGCACTCGTCCCGACGTCGTCCTCATGGACATCCGGATGCCGCGGATGGACGGCATCGAGGCGACCCGGCGGATCCTCGCCGGCGCGGGACCGGGGGAGGAGACCCGGATCATCATCCTCACGACGTACGACCTCGACCACTACGTCTACGCGGCGCTCACCGCCGGCGCCAGCGGCTTCCTGCTCAAGGACGTCACCCCCGAGCATCTGGTGGCCGCCGTACGCCTGGTGCAGTCGGGCGACGCCCTGCTCGCGCCCGCGATCACCCGCAGGTTGATCGAACGCTTCGCGCACCGGGTGGAGGACCGGGCGGCCATCTCACACCGCGACCTCTCCGGTCTGACCCCCCGTGAACTGGAAGTGCTCCGGCTGCTCGCGACGGGCCTCACCAACGCCGAGCTTGCGGACCGGCTGTTCCTCAGCCCCACCACGGTCAAGACGCACGTCGGCCGTATCCTGTCGAAGCTGGACCTGCGTGACCGGGTACAGGCTGTTGTCCTCGCCTACGAGACCGGACTGATCTCGCCGGGTGGTTCGGCGGACACAGGCCAGTAAGAGCCCGCAGCTTCGGCGTCGAGGCACTTCAGCGACGCGAAATCTTGTCCACGCCCTCTGGACATCCCTCGCGTGTGCCGCAACCATGAAGCAACTCCATACGGTATGCAATCTACAGTATGGGTGCTCCGAACTCCTGAACCGGACCACGTACAAAGTGAGGCGGCGAACATGACGCAGGCTCTTGAGGGCGTGCGCGTCCTGGATATGACGCACGTTCAGTCCGGCCCGTCCGCGACGCAGATCCTCGCGTGGCTCGGCGCCGACGTGGTCAAACTGGAGGCGCCGACCGGTGACATCACGCGCACGCAGCTGCGCGACCTCCCGGACGTCGATTCCCTCTACTTCACGATGCTCAACAGCAACAAGCGCAGCATCACCCTCAACACCAAGACCGAACGCGGCAAGGAGATCCTCACCGAGCTGATCCGGACCTCCGACGTCATGGTCGAGAACTTCGGGCCGGGCGCCATCGACCGCATGGGCTTCAGCTGGGACCGCATCCGCGAGATCAACCCGCGGATCATCTACGCGTCCATCAAAGGCTTCGGCGAAGGCCCGTACACCAACTACAAGGCGTACGAGGTCGTCGCCCAGGCCATGGGCGGATCGATGTCCACCACCGGCTTCGAGGACGGCCCGCCGCTCGCGACCGGCGCCCAGATCGGCGACTCAGGGACCGGTATGCACGCCGTGGCCGGGATCCTCGCCGCCCTCTTCCAGCGCACCCACACCGGCCGCGGCCAGCGGGTCAACGTCGCGATGCAGCACGCCGTGCTCAACCTCTGCCGGGTGAAACTGCGCGATCAGCAGCGGCTCGCGCACGGCCCGCTCGCGGAGTTCCCGAACGAGGACTTCGGCGACGAGGTGCCGCGCTCGGGCAACGCGTCCGGCGGTGGCCAGCCCGGCTGGGCGGTCAGATGCGCGCCGGGCGGCCCCAACGACTATGTGTACGTCATCGTGCAGCCCGTCGGCTGGAAGCCGATCAGCGAGCTCATCGGCCGGCCCGAGCTGGCCGAGGACCCCGAGTGGGCCACCCCCGAGGCCCGGCTGCCCAAGCTCGGCAAGATGTTCCAGCTGATCGAGGAATGGACCCGCACGCTTCCCAAAATGCTGGTCCTGGAGGCGCTCAACGCCCACCACATCCCCTGCGGACCCGTCCTGTCCACCAAGGAGATCATCGAGGACGCCTCGCTCGCCGCCAACGAGATCGTCGTCAGGGTCGAGCACCCCGAGCGCGGCTCGTACGTCACGGTCGGCAATCCGCTGAAACTCTCCGACTCCCCGGTCAAGGTGGAGCGGTCGCCGCTGCTCGGCGAGCACAACGAGGAGATCTACCTCCAGGAGCTCGGCATCTCGCACGAGGAGCTGCCGCTGCTCAGGGCCCAAGGTGTGATCTGACCGACTTCCGCCCGCCGGACGATTGTCGTCCGTGCAGGTCAACGGGGGTGCCGCCCGCTTGATAGGCGGCGTTTATCACGTAGAAGTTGATGTCTCTTTGACTACTTCTCGCGGCCTGGCCGAAGCTGATCTAGAGCGGGAATTCGATTCCCGTCGTGGCGCCGGCTCCGTCGCGCGCGCGAGTGGCAGAGAGGCACAGGCCAGATCATGAGCACCATCGAGGACCCGGAAGACCGGCTGGAAGTCACTCCGCCCAAAACCTGGGCGACCGGACTGCCCGCCGTCACGCACGCGATCGAGTACTCGCTGGGCCAGACCTCGGTCCGGCGGACCGCCCTGACCCTGCTGAACATCAACCAGACCAAGGGCTTCGACTGCCCCGGTTGTGCCTGGCCGGAACCCGCGCCGGGCCACCGGGCCAAGAACGAGTACTGCGAGAACGGCGCCAAGCACATCAACGACGAGGCGACCTCGCGCCGCGTCACCGCCGACTTCTTCCGGGAACACTCGGTGTCCGAGCTGGACAAGAAGTCCGACTACTGGCTCAACCAGCAGGGCCGGCTGACCGAACCCATGGTCAAGCGGCCCGGCTCCGACCACTACGAGCCGATCGGCTGGGACGACGCGCTCGGCCTGCTCGCCGAGGAACTGCGCCTGCTCGACTCGCCCGACGAAGCCCTCTTCTACACCTCGGGCCGGCTCAACAACGAGGCCGCCTTCCTCCTCCAGCTGTTCGCCCGGGCGTACGGCACCAACAACCTGCCCGACTGCAGCAACATGTGCCACGAGTCCAGCGGTTCCGCGCTCAACGAGACGCTGGGCATCGGCAAGGGCAGCGTGAGCCTGGACGACATCCACCACTCCGACCTCGTCTTCGTGGTGGGCCAGAACCCGGGGACAAACCACCCGCGGATGCTCTCCGCGCTGGAGGAGACCAAGCTCAACGGCGGCCACATCGTCGCCGTGAACACGCTGCCCGAGGCCGGACTGATGCGGTTCAAGCACCCGCAGAAGCCCCGCGGAATCGTCGGCCGAGGCACCGCCATCGCCGACCAGTTCCTCCAGATCCGCCCCGGCGGCGACCTCGCGCTCTTCCAGGCGCTGAACCTGCTGATCCTGGAGGCGGAGGAAGCAAATCCCGGAACGGTCCTGGACCACGGATTCATCGACGTCTCCACGATCGGCTTCGAGGCGTTCGCCGCGCAGGCCCGCAAGGCCAACTGGGACGACATCCTGGAGGCCACCGGACTCACCCGCGAGGAGATCGAGGTCGTCGGTGAGCGGGTCCTCGCCGCGGAGAGCATCATCGTCTGCTGGGCGATGGGACTCACCCAGCAGAAGCACGCCGTCCCCACCATCCGTGAGGTCGTCAACTTCCTCATGCTGCGCGGCAACATCGGCAAACCCGGAGCGGGCGTCTGCCCGGTGCGCGGCCACAGCAATGTGCAGGGCGACCGGACCATGGGTATCTGGGAACGGATGCCGCAGAGCTTCCTGGACGCCCTGGAGCGCGAGTTCGCCTTCACCCCGCCCACCGCGCACGGCCTGGACTCGGTGAACGCCATCCGGGCCATGCGCGACGGCGAGGCCAAGGTCTTCGTCGGCGTCGCGGGCAACTTCGTCCGTGCCACTCCTGACAGCGATGTCACCGAGCGGGCGATGCGGCGCTGCCGGCTCACCGCGCACATCTCCACCAAGCTCAACCGCTCCCACACCGTCTGCGGCGACACCGCGCTGATCCTGCCCACGCTGGGCCGCAGCGACCGGGACATCCAGGGTGGCGTCGAGCAGTTCATCACCGTCGAGGACTCCATGAGCGAGGTACACGCCTCCCGGGGCCGCCTGCACCCGGCCTCACCGCACCTGCTCAGCGAGGTGGCGATCATCTCCCGGCTGGCACGGCGGACCCTGGGTGAGAACCCGTCCATCCCCTGGGAGAAGTTCGAGGCGGACTACGGCACGATCCGCGACCGGATCTCCCGGGTCGTCCCCGGCTTCGACGACTTCAGCGTCCGGGTCGACCGGCCGGGCGGTTTCCGGCTGGCCAACCCGGTGAACTCCGGCGTGTTCCCCACCTCGAGCGGCAAGGCCGTCTTCACCTGCAACGACTTCGAGATGCTGAGCGCACCCGCGGGTCACCTGCTGCTCCAGACCCTGCGCTCGCACGACCAGTGGAACACCATCCCGTACGCCATGAACGACCGCTACCGGGGCATCCACAACGCCCGCCGGGTGGTCCTCGTCAACCCGGTCGACCTGGAGGCGCTCGGGCTCGCCGACCGCAGCGAGGTGGACCTGGTGAGCGTGTGGCGCGACGGTGTGGAACGCCGCGCGGAGAAGTTCCGGGTGGTCGCCTATCCGACCACCCCCGGTTCGGCCGCGGCGTACTACCCCGAGACCAACGTGCTGGTGCCCCTGGACAGCGTGGCCGACATCAGCAACACCCCCACGTCGAAGGGGGTCGTCGTCCGGCTGGAGCCCGCGCTGGCCGCCTGAACCCTTGCACGCACCCTGGACAAGGGGCCACGGGATTACGAATACTGGCTACTTCATACCGTATACAGGCCTGAAGGCAGATCGTCTTCTTCAGGCGCTCGACCGGAGTGAGGTAGCTCAGCATGTCGACACCAGCAACCCGTCTCGCTCAGCCCACCACCACGACTCCCGACGGCGGGACGGTGACCGACCGGCTCCTGGCGGCCAACCGCGCCTACGCCGCCGGATTCGTCGACCCTGGTATGGGCGCCCGCCCGGTCCTCCGCGTCGCCGTCGTGGCCTGCATGGACGCCCGGATCGACCTGCACGCCGCGCTCGGCCTCGAACTGGGCGACTGCCACACCGTCCGCAACGCGGGCGGTGTGGTCACCGACGACACCATCCGCTCTCTGACGATCAGTCAACGCGCCCTCGGCACCCGCAGTGTCGTCCTCATCCACCACACCGGCTGCGGGCTGCAGAGCCTGACCGAGGACTTCCGGGTCGAGCTGGAGATGGAGGTCGGGCAGCGGCCGGCGTGGGCCGTCGAGTCCTTCACGGACGTCGATCAGGACGTGCGCCAGTCGATCCAGCGGGTGCGCACCTCGCCGTTCCTCCCGCACACCGACGACGTACGCGGGTTCGTCTTCGACGTGTCGACAGGGCTGCTGCGCGAGATACACCCGGGCCGGTGAGCCGCTCTCGCCCCGGTCAGCGGGTGGGGCGGGCGGTCACCGCGGCGATCTGCGCGCAGTAGAAGTCGGCGGTGTTCCGGGTGTGCCGGCCCATGAGGTGTTCGGCACGCTCGGGGTCGCCGTCGGCGATGGCATGGATGATCTGGGCGTGCTCGCTCCAGGCGTCCGTGCCGCGCGGCCTGGCGATGGGCATGTAGTACCAGCGCACGCGCCGGTCGACCTGGGGGATGAGCTCGGCGAGGACCGCGTTGCGGGACAGGTGCGTGATGTGGCCGTGCAGGGCGGCGTTCGCCTCGACGATGGCGCGGGCGTCGCCTGCCGCGAGGGCGGTGAGCCCGACCTGCTGCAGTTCCCACAGGCGCTCGACGTCGTGAGGCGTGGCGTGTTCCGCGGCCCCCCGCGCGGAGTGCGTTTCGAGGACGCCGCGGACGCTGAGGAGCTGGGCGCACTCCTCCGGCGTGGGGGAGTGCACGAAGGCGCCCTGTGCGGGCCGCAGATCGACCCAGCCGGTGGTGTGCAGCCGTTGCAGCGCCTCGCGTATGGGCTGGCGGCTGACGCCGAGATGGTCGGCGAGCTCGGCCTCGACCAGGTGCTGACCGGGCTTGAGGGAGCCGTTGATGATCAGTTCGGTCAGCGCGTCGTAGACGGCCTGGCGCAGCGGCGCGGGCCGGGCGATCGGGCCGCGGGCTGTCACGGTGGGTGTGTCGGGCATGGAACCCTCCCCGTCATTGGACTGCTGATCCCCGTTGGGTCGCCGATCCGCGTTGGACTGCTGATCCACAACCATTGGCTTCGGGATACTGACTTTAGTATGCAATAGCCATCTTGAGCGCCGCCCGTGACGCGAATATCGCGGAAATCACCTCGTTCGCCAATTGCTCTCTCCGCACCCCTGGCGCATCTGGTCGGATGCAGAATACTGTATGCAATCATACGCGCTGCCCAGTGGAGCCGCGCTCCCGAGGAGGGGGTCACCCCGTGTCGTACCGCACCGCTCTCTCTGAAGTTCTGAGTACCGTCATCGAGCCGACCGCCGAAGCGACCGGCACGAAGGCGAGATTCCCCCGCGCCTCGGTGACGGCCCTCGGCCGCGCCGGACTGCTGGGGCTCACCGTCTCCACCGAGTTCGGCGGCGGCGGGACGGGTCTGTCGGACGCCGCCGAGGTGGTGGCGCGGATCGCCCGCGTCTGCCCGGCGACCGCGGCCGTGCTCCAGTCCCACTACGCGGCGGTCGCCGTCATCGAGTCGTACGGCAGCACCTGGATCCGCGGCGAGGTCGCCGCCGGACGCCATCTCGGCAGCCTCGCCCTGGCCGAGGACGCCCCTGGTGAACAGGGCGCGCAGGGGGAGTTCTGGGCGTCGCGTTCCACCGCCGCCCGCTCCGGTGACGTGGTCGCCCTGCGAGCCCGTAAACAGCAGGTGGTCGCGGCAGGGGAGGCGGACAGCTACGTCTGGTCCTCCCGGCCGCTCACCGCGGCCGACGGGCTGACGCTCTGGGTGGTTCCGGCGCATGCCCCGGACCTGTTCGTGCCGGCCCGGCCCGACGGGGGAGGACCGGGCGGCAGCGCCACCTCCACGGTGTTCGCCGATCCCGTGCTGGTTCCCGCCGACGCGATGCTCGGGCGGGACGGCGGCGGGCTCGACATCGTGCTGCGTACGGTCCTGCCGTGGCTGCTCGAACTCCAGGCGGCCGTCGGTGCCGAGGCCGTCCATCCGGCGGTGGCCGATGTCCCGCTCCGGTCCGCCCACCGGGGCGCCGACTCCCTCGCGGCGTCCTGAGTCCGGCCGTGGGGTGGCCCGTGGGGACGCTCGTCGGGTCAGTCCTGGATGGCCCCGGCGGCGATCTGCCGGCGATAGAAGTCGGTGGTGTGTTCGGTGTGGGTGCGCATGATCTCGCTCGCGCGGTCCGCGTCTCCCTTGGCGATGGCCTTGATGAGCTGGGAGTGCTCGTTCCAGGCTTCCTTGCCGCGGGGCTGGGCGATGGGCGTGTAGTACCAGCGCACCTTCTGGCCCACCAGCGAGATCAGCTCGGACAGTACGGCGTTGTCGGCAATGACGGTGACGAAGGCGTGCAGTGCGGTGTTGGCCGAGACGAGACGCTCGACGTCACCCTCGGTGAGCGCCTGGACGCCTTCCTCCTGCAGCTCCCAGAGCCGCTCGATGTCCTCGGGCTTGGCGTTCCCGGCGGCGAGCTGGGCCGAGTAGGTCTCAAGGACCGCACGGACACTGAGGAGCTGGGCGGCCTCCTCCTCGGTGGGGGAGTGTACGAAGGCGCCCTGGGCGGGACGGAGGTCGACCCAGCCGTTGGTCTGGAGCCGTTGCAGGGCCTCGCGGACCGGCTGGCGGCTGACACCGAGGTGTGCGGCGAGCTCGGCCTCGACGAGATGCTGACCGGGCTTGAGGGAGCCGCTGACGATCAGTTCGGTCAGCGCGTCGTAGACGGCCTGGCGCAGCGGCGCCGGGCGGGTGACGCGCCGGGACGCGGCCGCGTTGAGTGCCTCGCGCATGATTGCCTGCCCCGTTCTGTCGCCGGGCCTGTGGGGCCGACGGCTTTGCCAAGTGGTGGTTGCCGAGAGGGTTGCCGACGGCGACTTCAGCATACAGGTTTTGGTATGCAAGATGGCGGCCGCTGTCCCGCGGTGGAGTGTGACCGAGTTCTGTATACAGAAGCCTGTATGGGGTATTGTCTCAGTCCCCTGCAAGCATCGCTATCGGCTCTTGGAGAGCGATCATGACGACCAGCAGGAGTGATGTGACGGTCGAGAACGTGGTGCGGCGGGTGGCGGCCCGTCACCGGGGCGAGCGTGGCGCGCTGCTGCCCGTACTGCACGCCGTTCAGGCCGAGTTGGGCCATGTGCCGCAGGAAGCGATACCGGTACTCGCCGACGAGTTCAACCTCTCCCGAGCGGACGTCCACGGAGTGGTGACCTTCTACCACGACTTCCGCCGCGAACCCGCCGGACGCACCACGGTACGGATCTGCCGCGCCGAGGCCTGCCAGGCCCTGGGCGCGAACAGCCTGATTGGCTACGCCCGCGAGGCCGGCCTGGCGCTGGGGGAGACGACGGCGGACGGCGCGGTGACCGTGGAGCAGGTCTTCTGCCTCGGCAACTGCGCTCTGGGGCCGACGGTAGAGGTGAACGGCAGGCTGCACGGACGAGTGGGCCCGGCCAAGCTGGGCGCGATCCTCAATGGGGCGGTCTCATCATGAACGACTCTCCGGACGCCAGGGCGAAGCCGGACGCCACGGCGAAGGTCTACGTCCCCCGTGACTCGGCGGCCAGGTCCGTCGGCGCGGACGAGGTCGCGGACGCCCTTCAACTGGCCGCCGTCGGCGGTGACTTCGACATCGAGATCGTACGCAACGGATCGCGCGGCATGCTCTGGCTGGAACCGCTGGTCGAGGTGGTGACCCCGCAGGGCCGCGTCGGCTACGGACCGGTGGCTCCCTCGGACCTGGAGGGTCTCCTCGCCGCAGGCATGCTCGACGGCGCCGAGCACCCGCTGCGGCTCGGCCTCGTGGACGAACTGCCCTGGCTGGCCCGCCAGACCCGCGTCACCTTCGCCAGGATCGGCGTCACCGACCCCCTGTCGACCGAGGACTACGTGGCGCACGGCGGACTGGCGGGGCTGCGAGCGGCCCTGGCGCTCGCTCCCGAGGACGTGGTCACCGAGGTCACCGACTCCGGACTGCGCGGCCGCGGCGGCGCGGGATTCCCGGCCGGCATCAAGTGGAAGACCGTGCTGGGCTGTACGGACGAGCTCAAGTTCGTCTGCTGCAACGCGGACGAGGGCGACAGCGGGACCTTCGCCGACCGGATGGTCATGGAGGGCGACCCCTTCATGCTCATCGAGGGCATGACGATCGCCGCCCACGCGGTCGGTGCGAGCGAGGGCTACCTCTACATCCGCTCGGAGTATCCCGACGCGGTGGCCACGATGCGCGCGGCGATCGGCATCGCCCGCGAGCACGGCTGGCTCGGCAAGGGCATCCTCGGCTCCGCGCTCGGCTTCGACCTGCATGTCCGCGTCGGCGCCGGCGCGTACATCTGCGGGGAGGAGACCTCCATGCTGGAGAGCCTGGAGGGCAAGCGCGGCACGGTCCGCGCCAAGCCGCCGATCCCCGCGATCGAGGGCCTGTTCGGCAAGCCGACCGTCGTGAACAACGTCCTCACCCTGGCCACCGTGCCCGTCGTCCTCGCGGACGGCGCCAAGGCCTACCAGGAACTCGGCGTCGAACGCTCCCGCGGCACCCAGGTGTTCCAGCTCGGCGGCAACATCGCGCACGGCGGCATCGTGGAGACCGCGTTCGGCGTGACCCTGGGCGAACTCGTCGAGGACTACGGCGGCGGCACGTTCTCCGGGCGCCCGGTGCGCACGGTGCAGGTCGGCGGCCCGCTCGGCGCCTATCTGCCGACGACGATGTTCGACCTGCCGATGGACTACGAGGCGTTCGCGGCGGCCGGCGCCATGGTCGGCCACGGCGGACTCGTGGTGTTCGACGACAGCGTCGACATGGCCGCCCAGGCGCGCTTCGCGATGGAGTTCTGCGCCGAGGAGTCTTGCGGCAAGTGCACGCCGTGCCGGGTCGGTTCGGTGCGCGGTGTCGAGGTGATCGACAAGATCGTCGCCGGTGAACACCGGGACGAGAACCTGGCGTTGCTCGAGGATCTGTGCGACCTGATGACCGATGGCTCGCTGTGCGCCATGGGCGGTCTGACGCCGATGCCCGTACGCAGCGCCATCACCCATTTCCCTGACGACTTCCTCGGCGGCCGTCGCAGCCTGGGGATCCAACCCGTAACCGCGACCGGCTTGAGGACGGAGGGCACGGCATGACACTGCTCAAGGAACCCGACTTCGGTACCCCGGAGAGGCCCGGCGAGGCGACTGTCTCGGTGGAGGTCGACGGGATGCCGGTGACCGTCCCGGAGGGCACGTCGGTGATGCGCGCCGCCGCGCAGGCCGGGATCGAGATACCCAAACTGTGCGCCACCGACAGCCTCGAGCCGTTCGGCTCGTGCCGGTTGTGCGTGGTGGAGATCGACGGCCGACGCGGCACCCCGGCGTCCTGCACCACGCCGTGCGCGGACGGCATGCAGGTGAGGACACAGACGCCGAAGGTGGAGAAGCTCCGCCAGGGCGTCATGGAGCTCTACATCTCCGACCATCCGCTGGACTGTCTGACCTGCCCGGCCAACGGCGACTGCGAGTTGCAGGACATGGCAGGCGTGGTCGGGCTGCGGCAGGTCCGCTACGGCTACGAGGGCGAGAACCACCTCGACGCCGAGAAGGACACCTCCAACCCCTACTTCGACTTCGACCCGTCCAAGTGCATCGCCTGCTCCCGCTGTGTGCGGGCCTGCGGCGAGGTGCAGGGCACGTTCGCGCTGACCATCGAGGGGCGCGGCTTCGAGTCCAAGGTGTCGGCCGGCGCCGGCGAGACCTTCATGGACTCCGAGTGCGTCTCCTGCGGGGCCTGCGTGCAGGCCTGCCCGACCTCGACGCTCCAGGAGAAGTCGGTCGTCGAACTCGGCATGCCCACGCGCTCGGTGATCACCACCTGCGCGTACTGCGGTGTCGGCTGCTCCTTCAAGGCCGAGCTGCGCGGCGACGAACTGGTGCGGATGGTGCCCCACAAGGACGGCGGCGCGAACGAGGGCCACTCCTGCGTGAAGGGCCGCTTCGCCTTCGGCTACGCCTCGCACCCCGACCGGGTGCTCAAGCCCATGGTCCGCGAGAAGATCACCGACCCGTGGCGCGAGGTCGAGTGGGAAGAGGCCATCGGCACGGTCGCCACCAAGATGCGCGAACTCCAGGGCCGGTACGGACCGAGTTCGATCGGCGCCATCTCCTCCTCGCGCTGCACCAACGAAGAGGTCTACGTCGTACAGAAGATGGTGCGCGCGGCCTTCGGCAACAACAACATCGACACCTGCGCCCGGGTCTGCCACTCCCCGACGGGATACGGACTCAAGCAGACCTTCGGCGAGTCGGCGGGAACGCAGGACTTCCGCTCGGTGGCCGAGGCCGACGTCATCATGGTGATCGGGGCCAACCCCACCGACGGGCACCCGGTGTTCGCCTCCCGGATGAAGCGCCGGCTGCGTGAGGGCGCCGAGCTGATCGTGGTCGACCCGCGCCGTATCGACCTGGTGCGCTCGCCGCACATCGAGGCCGCGCACCACCTCCAGCTCAAGCCGAGCACGAACGTCGCCGTCGTCAACGCCATGGCGCATGTCGTGGTCACCGAGGGCCTGGCGGACCTCGCCTTCGTGGCGCAGCGGTGCGAAGGGTTCGCCGAGTGGGCCGAGTTCGTCGCCCGCCCGGAGAACAGCCCGGAGGCCACCGAGGAGGTCAGCGGCGTACCGTCCGAGGAACTGCGGGCCGCCGCCCGGCTGTACGCGGCGGCACCCAACGGGGCCATCTACTACGGCCTCGGCGTCACCGAGCACAGCCAGGGCTCGACGATGGTCATGGGAATGGCCAACCTGGCGATGGCGTGCGGCAACATCGGCCGTGACGGTGTCGGCGTGAACCCGCTGCGCGGTCAGAACAACGTGCAGGGCGCGTGCGACATGGGCTCGTTCCCGCACGAGCTGCCCGGCTACCGGCACGTCTCCGACGACGCCGTACGCGAGGTGTTCGACAAGCTCTGGGGCGGCACGCTCCTGTCCGAGCCCGGGCTCCGGATTCCGAACATGTTCGACGCCGCGATCGACGGCACCTTCCGGGGTCTGTTCGTGCACGGCGAGGACATCGCCCAGTCCGACCCGAACCTCAAGCACGTCACCGCCGCGCTCGAAGCGATGGAACTGGTCGTCGTACAGGACCTGTTCCTCAACGAGACGTCCAAGTTCGCGCACGTCTTCCTGCCCGGCGCGTCCTTCCTGGAGAAGGACGGCACCTTCACCAACGCCGAGCGCCGGATCAACCGGGTGCGCGCGGTGATGAAGCCGAAGACCGGCAAGCACGAGTGGCAGATCATCAGCGAGATCGCCACCGCGATGGGCTACGCGATGTCCTACGACCACCCGAGCCAGATCATGGACGAGATCGCCACGGTCATGCCGACCTTCACCGGTGTCTCCTTCGAGGTCCTCGACAAGCTCGGCAGCGTCCAGTGGCCGTGCAACGAGTCGGCTCCGGAGGGCACGCCGGTCATGCACGTCGACGAATTCGTGCGCGGCAAGGGCAAGTTCGTGGTCACCAGCTACGTGGCGACCAACGAGCGCAGCACCCGGCGCTTCCCGCTGGTCCTCACCACGGGCCGCATCCTCAGCCAGTACAACGTGGGCGCGCAGACCCGTCGTACCGGCAATGTCGCCTGGCACCCCGAGGACATCCTGGAGCTGCACCCGCACGATGCCGAGACCCGCGGCATCAGGGACGGCGACCTGGTCACCCTGGCCAGCCGGGTCGGGCAGACGACGCTGCACGCGGAGATCTCCGACCGGATGCCGGCGGGCGTCGTCTACACCACGTTCCATCATCCGGTGACGGGTGCCAACGTGGTCACCACCGAGAACTCCGACTGGGCGACCAACTGCCCGGAGTACAAGGTGACCGCCGTACAGGTCGGCCTCGTGCATCCGCTCGGGCAGAGCGACACGGAGGTCGTCGAGGACGATCACCAAGCCGAGGACGACCACCAACTCGTCACGGTGGTGGACTGAGATGGCGGGCACCGTGCCACCGGAGTCGCGGATGGCCAACGACATCGCGGCGAACCACGTCCACCTGACGGGCGAGGCGGCGGCCGAGGCGATCGCGGGGCACATGGGCAGGTTCTGGGACCCGCGCATGCGCAACCGGCTGTACGAGTTCGTCGACGCCGGGGCGGACGGGCTCGACCCGCTGGTGGTTGCCGCGGTAAGGCTGATGCGGTGAACGGCGGGCCGCACCGGTGCTCGGTGCCGGTGCGGCCCGCCGGCGCCGGGCAGTGGGGTGCGGTGCGGCCCGCCGGTGCCGGGCGATTGAGTGCGGTGTGGCTCTCCGGCCCCGGGCAGTCGGGCGGTGTCAGCCGCCGATCGCGGACATCGGGCGCTGTGGCTGGAGGAAGGACGGGTCGTCGAGGCCGGATCCTGGCTTCTTGCCGCGCATCGCGGTGCGCCAGCTGTCGGCGATCTCCCGGTCCGGCGCACCGGAACGCAGGACTGCACGCAGGTCGGTCTCCTCGCGGGCGAACAGACAGTCGCGGACCTGCCCGTCGGCGGTGAGCCGGGTGCGGTCGCAGGCGCGGCAGAACGGCCGGGTGACGGAGGCGATCACTCCGACCCGGGCGGGTCCGCCGTCGACCAGCCAGCGCTCGGCGGGCGCGGAGCCGCGAACCGCGGAGGACTCGGGGGTGAGGGCGAAACGGGCCGCGAGCCGTTCGATGATCTCGGCGGCGGTGACCATGTTCTCGCGCTGCCAGCCGTGCTGGGCGTCGAGCGGCATCTGCTCGATGAACCGCAGCTCGTAGGCGTGGCGCAGGGCCCAGTCGAGCAGGTCGGCGGCCTCGCCGTCGTTGACGCCGCGGAGGAGGACCGTGTTGACCTTGACCGGGGTGAGGCCCGCGTCGTGGGCGGCGGCGAGGCCCGCGATGACGTCGTGGTGCCGGTCGCGGCGGGTGAGGGTGCGGAAGACCTCGGGGTTCAGGGTGTCGAGTGAGACGTTGACCCGGTCGAGCCCGGCGGTGCGCAGTGCCTCGGCGGTGCGGGCCAGGCCGATGCCGTTGGTGGTGAGGGAGAGCCTGGGGCGCGGGTCGAGGGCGGCGCAGCGTTCGACGATACCCACCAGGCCGGGCCGGAGCAGGGGCTCGCCGCCGGTGAAGCGCACCTCCGTGACGCCCAGCTCCGTCACGGCGATCGAGACCATGCGCACGATCTCGTCGTCCGTGAGCAGCTCGGGCTTGGGCAGCCATTGCAGGCCCTCCTCCGGCATGCAGTAGGTGCACCGCAGATTGCAGCGGTCGGTCAGTGAAACCCGCAGATCGGTGGCGATCCGGCCGTACGTATCGATCAGCACGAGCCGTCCCCCTTCGCTTCGGCCAACAAGAACCGCCCCTCTCGCTCTGCGTGCACGAGTCTGTACATCCCTTGAGGATACTGCATACAGTATTCATCACGTCCCCCGCTGAGAGGAGCCACCATGAAAATCGCAGTCCTCGGAGCAGGTGCGATCGGCGCCTATGTCGGAGCGGCCCTGCACCGTGGTGGCGCCGAGGTCCACCTCATCGCGCGAGGTGAGCATCTGAAGGCGATACGGGCCCACGGGGTCCGGGTGAACAGCCCGCGCGGCGACTTCGTGGCCCACCCGCACGCCACCGACGACCCGGCCGAGGTCGGCGCCGTGGACTACGTGTTCCTGGGGCTGAAGGCGCACTCCTACCCGTCCAGCGGATCGCTCATCGCCCCACTGCTCGGCGAACGGACCGCGGTCGTGGCCGGCCAGAACGGCGTTCCGTGGTGGTACTTCCACAAACTCGCCGGTCCCTACGAAGGCCGCCGCATCGAGGCGGTCGACCCCGCCGGTGCCACCAGCCGGGTGCTGCCGCCGGAGCGGGCGATCGGCTGTGTGGTCTACCCCGCCACGGTCATCGAGTCCCCCGGCGTCATCCGGCACCTGGAGGGCACCAGATTCTCCATCGGCGAGCCGGCGGGCGGGGTCTCCGACCGCTGTACGGCCCTGAGCGAGGCCATGGTCGCGGGCGGACTGAAGAGCCCCGTGGAGCCGAACCTGCGCGACGACATCTGGATCAAGCTCATGGGCAACGTCGCCTTCAACCCGATCAGCGCGCTCACCCGGGCGACGATGGCCGACATCTGCGGACACCCGCCGACCCGGCGGCTGGTCACCCTGCTCATGGAGGAGACCCTCGACATCGCGTCCAGGGTCGGCAGCACGCCCGACATCTCGATCGAGAAGCGGCTGCGCGGCGCCGAAGGGGTGGGGCACCACAAGACCTCGATGCTCCAGGACCTGGAGGCCGGCAAGCAGCTGGAGCTCGACGCCATCGTGACCGCGGTGGTGGAGATGGCCGATATCTCGGGCGCCCAGGCACCCACCCTGCGAGCGGTCCACGCCACCACCGACCTGCTGGCGCGGGGCGGGAGGACGGCGTGATCGCTCGGGCTGGGTAGGGTTGGGTGATCACATGGCACCAGCGAGGAGTCGTTCATGCTGTTTCGTCAGCTGGAGTACTTCGTAGCGGTGGCCAGGGAGAGGCACTTCGCCCGGGCGGCGGAGTCCTGCTACGTCTCGCAGCCCGCGCTCTCGGCGGCGATCGCCAAGCTGGAGCGCGAGCTGAACGTCACGCTGATCAACCGCGGGCACAACTACCAGGGCCTCACCCCTGAGGGCGAACGGCTCGTCGTGTGGGCCAAGCGCATCCTCGCCGAGCAGGACGCGTTCAAGGCCGAGGTGGCCGCCGTACAGTCCGGCATCACCGGGACGCTGCGGCTGGGCACGGACCCCACCGCGTCGACCACCCTGGCGCTTCCCGTGGCCGCGTTCTGCGCGGCGCACCCGCTGGCCAAGGTGCAGGTCCGCTCCCGGCTGTCGACGAAGGAACTGCACCGCCAGCTGCGCGACTACGAGCTGGACGTGGCGATCGCCCACTTCGACCCCGGCGACCAGGAGGGCCTCCAGGTCGTCCCCCTGTACCAGGAGCGGTACATGCTGCTGATCTCCGCCGATCAGCTGACCTCGCAGACCACCTCCACCATGACCTGGGCGGACGCGGCCCAGCTGCCGCTCGCGCTGCTCACGCCCGACATGCGGATCCGCCAGATCATCGACAGTGTCTTCGCGGACAAGGGGTTCGTGGTGACTCCGCAGGTGGAGACGGACTCGATCGCCTCCCTCTACGCCCACGTGGGCGGCGGCGAGTGGGCGAGCATCGTGCCCCACGCGTGGCTGCGGGCGATGCCGGTGATCGGGCGGACCAGAGCGCTGCACCTGATCGACCCGGAGGCCGGGGCGCAGGTCTCGGTGGCGATCCACGCGGCCACCCCCGGCTCGGTCGCCGCCCGGGCCTTCGTCAACGCGGCGACGGGACTCGCGCTGGACGACTTCTTCAACGAATCGTTGCCCACCGAGCACCGCGTGCGCTGAGCCCGGCTCTCACTGCCCGTACTTCGCCTCCACCGCCAGCCGGTCGAGCGCTCCCTTGGCGGTGTGCGGCAGCGCCGCGACGAGTTCGAGCCGGTCGGGCACCTCGAAGGCCGCCAGCCGGTCACGGGCGTAGCGCAGGATCTGCTCGGACCCGATGCTCTCTCCCTCGCGGACGACCACGGCCGCGCCGACCCGCTGCCCGTAGACCGCGTCGGGGATGGCGAACACCGCCGCCTCGGTGACTCCGGGGCAACCGGCGATGATGTCCTCGACATGCTCGGGCGAGATCTTCTCGCCGCCCCGGTTGATGAGGTTCTTGATCCGCCCGGTGAGGGACAGATACCCGTCCTTGTCCAGTACACCCAGGTCACCGGTGCGCAGCCAGCCGTCGGTGAAGCTGCGTGCCGTCTCGCCCGGGTTGCCGAGGTAGCCGCGGACGACGGTCGGACCCTGCACCCACACCTCGCCCTCGGTGTCGACCGCGGACGTACGCCCGCTCGGGTCGACGACCCGGAGCTCCACTCCGGTGGACCTGCCGACCGACCCTTGCTTCAGCGGCCCGCGCGACGGCAGCGGTTCGCTGGTGGCCTGGTGCGTGGACTCGGTCATCCCGTACGCGGAGAGCAGCGGAGCGCCGAACGTGCGCTCCAGTGCCCGCTGCGTCGCGGTGTTGAGAGGCGCACTGCAACTGCGGACGAACTTCAGCGGCGGTGTCTGCGGACCCGGGTACTCGGTCCCCGCCCGGTCCAGGAGGATTTCGTGGATGGTCGGGACCGCGGTGAACCAGGTGGCTCCGGCGGCCCGCATGTCGTCCCAGAACGTGTGCGCCGAGAACCGTCCGCGCTCCGGCAGCAGTACGCATCCGCCGCTGGCCAGCGTGGCCAGCAGCGCCGCGAACAGGCCGTGGCCGTGGAAGAACGGCATCACGGCCACTGTCGCGTCGCCGGGCCCCAGCTCGTAGGTGGCGCAGATGCCCTGCACGGACGCGGCCACGTTGGCGTGCGTCAGCGGGACCATCTTGGCGCGGGCGGTGGTACCCGCGGTGAACAGGACGAGGGCGTCCTGCGTCGAGAGTTCGCCGGCCGCGCCCCGGACCTCCCGTACGGCAGGCGCGCTCGTGTCCAGGGCGACAGTCGCCGTCCCGGCACGGGAGGCGATGACGCGGAGCGGCCAGGTCGGGACGGGCACCTGGGCGGCCAACGGGGCGTCGTTCACGGAAGGACCGAGCAGGAGCGCCTGGGCGCCCAGTGCTTCGAGCCGGTCGGACAGCTGCGTCGCGGGCAGCGTCGGGTCCAGCGGAGCGAGCACCAGACCGGCCCGCGCCGCACCAAGCAGCGCGACGACGAACTCGGCGTTGTTGGCGCAGATCAGCCCGATCGCGTCGCCGCGCCGCAGCCCGGTGGCGCCGAGCCGGGCCGCCACGTCGTCGGCCAGGGCCGAGAGAGCGCGGTAGGACAGGTGCACCCGGTCCCCGGTGACGACGAGGGCCCGGGCGTGCGGACGCTCGCGGACGTGCCGGTCGAGGAGATCGACCAGGCCCGTCACCGAGGGTGGCCCGTACCGGTCCGCGTCGCACACGGATGCCGTTGCCGGAACGGCCATGACCCCACCTCCCGCGCCACGTCTGATGTACCAGTCCACTGCGAGCCTGCGGGGGTGTGCGGTGTGCGTCCAATACGCACTGGCGAACGGCCGATAGCAGGCGTCTATCAAGAGCTTGCCCGGCAGGTCAGGTGCCTGCCACCTGCCATCGATAGATGCTGTTTATCAGCTGGTCGTCGATGGGTCTTGGACGCGCGGAGCCCAGGTCAGGATGGTGAGATGAGAAGCCGCACTGGCAGGACCTGCCCAAGGAGGACCTCGGATCATGACCGCCCCCTCGACACTGGAGACAGCGGCGACCGCCGACGTTCCGACGGAGCTCACCGACGGGTACCACCTGGTCGTAGACGCTCTCAAGTTGAACGACGTGGACACCATTTACGGGGTGGTCGGCATCCCGATCACCGACCTGGCCCGCCTCGCGCAGGCGCAGGGCATCCGTTACATCGGCTTCCGCCATGAGAGCAACGCGGGACACGCTGCCGCGGCGGCCGGTTACCTCACGAAGAAGCCCGGCGTCGCACTGACGGTGTCCGCACCGGGCTTCCTCAACGGGCTGGTCGCGCTGGCGAACGCCACCACGAACTGTTTCCCGATGGTCCAGATCTCGGGCTCCAGCGAGCGCCACCTCGTCGACCTGAAGCAGGGCGACTACGAGGAGATGGACCAGCTCGCCGCGGCGCAGCCGTTCGTGAAGGCGGCGTACCGGGTGAGCCGGGTCGAGGACATCGGCCGTGGCATCGCCCGCGCGCTGCGCACCGCGATCTCCGGGCGTCCCGGCGGTGTCTACCTCGACATTCCCGCCGCGGTGCTCGGCTCCATCATGGACGCGGAAGCCGGCGCCAAGACGCTGAGCCGTCTCGTCGACCCCGCTCCGCGTCAGCTGCCCGCGCCCGAGGCGGTGGACCGGGCGATCGAGCTGCTGGCGGGGGCACAGCGGCCGCTGATCATGCTCGGCAAGGGCGCCGCGTACGCGCAGGCGGACGACAAGGTTCGCGAGTTCGTCGAGTCCACCGGCATTCCCTACGTACCGATGTCGATGGCCAAGGGCCTGCTGCCCGACAACCACCCGCAGTCGGCGGCCACCGCGCGTTCGCTGGCGCTGAAGAAGGCCGACGTCGTCGTGCTCGTCGGCGCCCGCCTCAACTGGCTGCTGAACCACGGCGAAGCACCGAGCTGGAACCCCGACGCGAAGTTCATCCAGATCGACATCGAGCCCAAGGAGCTGGACAGCAACCAGCCCATCGCGGCCCCGCTCGTCGGAGACATCGAGTCCGTGCTCGACGCGATCGCCGAGCGGACCAAGCCCGGCCAGATCGCCGCCCCCACCGCCTGGCGGGAGGAGCTGGCGACGCGCTCGGCGCAGAACGTCGCCAAGATGGCGGAGCGACTCAAGGCCGACCCGCACCCGATGCAGTTCATGGGCGCGCTCAAGGCGATCCGCGACATCGTGGTCGAGCGCCCGGAGACGTACATCGTCAACGAGGGCGCCAACGCGCTGGACATCGCGCGCAACGTGATCGACATGCACGTACCGCGGCACCGCCTCGACAGCGGTACCTGGGGCGTCATGGGCATCGGCATGGGCTACGCGATCGCCGCCGCGGTCGAGAGCGGCGAGCCGGTCGTGGCCGTGGAGGGCGACAGCGCCTTCGGGTTCAGCGGCATGGAGCTGGAGACGATCTGCCGCTACAACCTGCCCGTGATCACCGTGATCATGAACAACGGCGGTGTCTACCGCGGCGATGACGTGAACCCCCTGGACGACGCCCCGTCGCCGACCACCCTGATGCTCTCGGCACGCCACGACCTGATGATCGAGGCGTTCGGCGGCAAGGGTTACCGCGCGACCACGCCCGCCGAGGTCACCGCCGCTCTCACGGAGGCGCTGGCCCTGGGCGGCCCCGCGCTCATCGACTGCGTGATCGACCCCTCGGCCGGCACCGAGAGCGGCCACATCGCGCACCTCAACCCGAAGGGCATCACCGTCGGCAACATCACGCCGAAGAAGAAGTGAGTCACCCCTCGGAGACGGAGCGCCTCGACCCCGAGCACTCCACCCGGAAGCTCCACCCCGAACTTCTGCCCCCGCACAGCCGACTCTCGCACCGAGAGCAATCAGGAGAAGGAATACATCATGAGTGAAAAGCCGCTCGCCGGAATCAAGGTGATCGACTTCACCGGGGTCCAGGCCGGTCCCGCGTGTACACAGATGCTCGCCTGGTTCGGCGCCGACGTCATCAAGGTCGAGCGCATCAACGGCGGAGATGTGACGCGCCGTCAGCTCCGTGACATCCCGGACCTCGACGCCCTCTACTTCACCATGCTGAACAGCAACAAGCGCTCGCTGGCCATCAACACCAAGGCCCCCGAGGGCAAGGAGGTCATGGAGAAGCTGATCCGCGAGGCCGACATCCTCGTCGAGAACTTCGCGCCGGGCGCCATGGACCGGATGGGCCTCAGCTGGGAGTACATCCACGAGCTCAACCCGCGGCTGATCTTCGGCTCCGTCAAGGGCTTCAACGACGACTCGAAGTGGAACGACCTCAAGGTCTACGAGAACGTCGCCCAGGCCGCCGGCGGCGCCGCGTCCACCACCGGTTTCTGGGACGGCCCGCCCACCATCAGCGGCGCGGCCCTCGGCGACAGCAACAGCGGTATGCACCTGCTGATCGGCCTGCTCACCGCGATCATCCAGCGCAACGCGACGGGCCTGGGCCAGAAGGTATCGGTGTCCATGCAGGACGCCGTGCTCAACCTGACCCGGGTCAAGCTCCGTGACCAGCAGCGCCTGGCGAAGCTCGGCTACCTGGAGGAGTACCCCCAGTACCCGAACGGCGAGTTCGGCGACGCGGTGCCCCGTGGCGGCAACGCCGGCGGCGGCGGCCAGCCGGGCTGGATCCTGAAGTGCAAGGGCTGGGAGACCGACCCCAACGCCTACATCTACTTCACCATCCAGGAGCAGAACTGGGTGCGTACCTGCGAGGCCATCGGCAAGCCCGAGTGGGCCGAGGACCCGGAGTACACCACCGCCCTGGCCCGCCAGCCGCGCATCATGGACATCTTCGGTGAGATCGAGGTGTGGCTGGCCGACAAGACCAAGTACGAGGCGGTCGACATCCTGCGCACGTTCGACGTGCCCTGCGCCCCGGTGCTCAGCATGAAGGAGCTCGCCGCCGACCCCGACATGCGCAAGAGCGGCACGATCGTCGAGGTCGAGCAGAAGGAGCGCGGCACCTACCTGACGGTGGGCAGCCCGATCAAGTTCTCCGGCTTCAAGCCCGAGATCGAGGGTGCGCCGCTGCTCGGCGAGCACACCGACGAGGTGCTCGCAGACCTCGGCTACGACGCCAACGACATCCGCAAGCTGCACGAGGGCAAGGTCGTCGCCTGACCTGACCCCGCTGAAATGCTCCGGTGCCCTGCGCGCGAGAACCCGTGCGCAGGGCACCGGCATGTGGTGCGGGGCGTGAGGACCGTACGCAGGCGGCCGGCGTGTGGTGCGGGGTGTCAGGGGCCCTGACGTGTGACGCGGGCGGTGAGGGCCGTACGCAGGGCCCAGGCAGGGCGTGCGGGGGCGCGCGGGGGTAGGACGCGGGAGGGCCACCGTCGCGTGTCGCGGCGGTGGCCCGGTGTCTCGGTGGTGCGTCTGTCTCAGGCTGTTTCAGGCTGTGGTGTGTTCCGCGGCTGCCTCGCTACGGCGCATCCGCTCCTTCTCCCGTGCCCGGCGCGCGGTGACGTCCCGGATGACCGCGCCGCAGTGCGCCGCGCCGCCGTCGGGATCGGTCAGCAGCACGACGCTGAACTCGATGGAGAGCTTGCGGCCGTCCGCCCCCAGCGCGGGAACCGCGAGGAGGTCCGCATCCCCGTACCGGCTGGTCCCCTGCTCCATGGCCGTCACAAAGCCGTCCCAGTGACGTCGGCGGTGCTTCTCGGGGATGATGATGTCCAGGCTGCGCCCGGCGACCTCGCCCGCGGTGAACCCGAAGATGCGCTCCGCCCCACGGTTCCAGTAGCGGATCAGCCCTTCGCGGTCGATGATCACTATGCCGTCGGGTGCCTGGGCAGCCATTCCCAGCACCACCTCGGGATCCAGATCTTCCATGTCTCCTCCGAGCCTGGGCCGCTGGAGCCGTCAGCATACTGCATACAGTTCGGCGACTCCATTGGCCCGGCCGACCGCACGTCGGTCAGGACAGCCCGACGGAGGACAGCCACGCCTTGGCCACGTCCAGCGGGTCCATGCTGTCGGTCTGCACCTGGCTGTTGAGATCGATCAGGACGTCCGTGTCGAGCTTCGCCGATATCTCGTTGAGCACGGAAACTCCCTCCGCCGGGAGATCGCTCTTGTATGTCAGCGGAATCACGTTCTGGAAACTGAAGAGGTTCTTCGGGTCCTTGAGGATGACGAACTTGTTCGCCTTGATCGTGGGGTCCGTCGTGAAGATGTCCCCGACCTGGATGTTGTTTCCCTTGAGGGCCGCGACCGTCAGCGGACCGCCCGCGTCCAGCGCCTTGAAGGACTTGAATTCGAGGCCGTATTCGGACTTGAGGCCCGGCAGCCTCTGCGGACGGGTCTGGAACTCCGGCGCCCCGCCGATGACCAGGTCGGATGCCACGTTGGAGAGGTCGGCGATCGTCGACGCGCTGGTGAGTCCGTACTGCTTGGCGGTTTGTTCGTTGACGCCGATCGCGTTCTTGTCCTCGGCCTTGGACGCCTCCAACAGGGCGAGCTTCGAGTCGAGATCGGCATTGATGAGCTTGGTGGCGTCCTCGGTCGACGTCGGAACCGCGTCGGGATTCAGATACGACAGCAGAGCGCCGTTGTATTCGGGCATGACCGTGATCGTGCCGTTCTTGATCAACCCGTACGTGGTCTCACGGCTACCGATGTTCAGCTTGTAACTGACGTTGATGCCCTTGGACTTGAGAGCCTCGCCGTAGATGTCGGCGAGCAGGATGCTCTCGGGGAAGTTGTTGGAACCGACCACGACCGTCCCGCCGGCGGTCGCGTCATCCTGCAAGGGGTCGGCGCTGTTGGCGTCGGAGGAGCCGCAGCCCGTCAGAACGGCTACGGCCACAACCAGCAGGGAAACAGCGTACGTTGCGGACGTTCGGGTGCTTCGGGCGAAGGTCACGTTGGTCATCCAGACTTGGCATCGGGCGGGGATGGCGGCCGAAACGCACGGCGCGGCGATGGTCCAGACGATCAAACCGACCCTGCTTACGCACCGTCAAGACACGAATTGATCACTGACAGAGACCATAGGGTCACCGCGGGATCAACTCACCATCACCTTTGGAAACCGGCTGGCTTCATCCCGTGGGCACAATGTGACCAGTATGTGAATGAACCCGACGTCTCGGCCTGTCGAAGTTTGGTTGATCATGGCCGAACGCTTCCGGCAGCCGCTAATGTTGGCCGAGTCGAGGGCCTTGTTCCACTTGCCGGCCTGAGTGCGCTGTCGCGACCCCGAACTCACCAAGCCCGGACAGCGGGCTTCCATGGAATGAAGTCAAGGAGGTTTGGTGCCCGCGCACAGGAAAGCCGTCCTGGAGGAGCCGTCAGCGGCCCCCCGAACAGGCCGGACTCCGCCCTTCCTTGACCGTTGGCCTTTCCGTCGGAAGCTCAACGTCCTGGTGATCGTGCCGCTCGCGGTCGTCTCGGCGATGCTCTCCTACGTCATCTACGCGCAGGTCGACCGGGCCCTCACCGCCGCCGGCACCGCCCAAGTGGTGCGGGACAGCGCACAGGTCACCAAGCTCATCGACAGCGTGCAGGCCGAGCACCGGCAGGCGCTCCTCGTCTCCCTGCGCTACGAGGCCGCAAGCGACGGCGACGGCCCGCCCGACACCTCCGCGTACCTCGACGCGCAGCAGAAGGTCAACATCCAGGCAGACGCGGTCCGTTCCGCCTTCGGGGACCGGATGCCCGTGGCCGAGGCCCAGGTGCTCAGGGAGTTGGACGGCCTGGACACCCTCCGCCAGACGGTCGAGCAGGGGCCCATCCCCGCCGACAACATCGACCCGGCCTACGGATCGGTGATCGACGGCCTCATCAACGGTCTCAGGCTCGGCCAGGTCGAAACGTCCTCGACCTCCGCGGCCAGTCTGCTCGATGCGCTGCTGCGTGCCGACACCGCCCACGCGTCCTTCGAGACCAGCGTCTTCGCGGCCCGTACCGGGGACGCGAACGCGCTCATCGAGTTCACCAGCGCCGTCGGTGACTACGACCAGTACCTCTCCCAGGCCGACCGGTTCACCCGGTTCGCCGGACCGGACCAGGCCGCCGCGATCGACGGGATGGAACACAACCCGTACCAGGGCGTCATCGCGCAGCACTTCGCACAGCTCCAGGTCGACCCGAGTGCGCTGATCGCCGGAACCCCGGCCGAGCTGCGCGTCGCCCTCTCCGACGCGCTGACTGCCGAGCCGACATACGCGCGCCAGGCCGAGAGCCGACTGAAGATCACCCAGTCGCTCATCGGACAACTCGCCACCCAGGCCGACGAGGCGTCGACCGACGCCTGGTGGGGCGTGACCTGGCTGATCTCGGGCACCGTGCTCGCCCTGGTGTCCTGGTTCCTGTTCTCCGTGCTGGTCCGCCGCTCCGTGCTGCGGACCGTGCGGGCACTCACTGGGGCTGCTCAGCACGTGGCCGCCGCGGCCGGGACCGAGCTGGCCAGGGTCGCGGACGACGACGCCGAGGACGCGAGCCCGCCGCGCCTGGACGCCGTACCCGTGCCGGTCCGCGACGAGATCGGCGAACTCGCCGAGGCCTTCAACCAGGTTCAGGTCACCGCGACCGCCCTGCTGGAACGCCAGGTCGTGAGCCGCCGCAACATCGCCGTCATGTTCGGCAACGTCGGCCGCCGCGTCAGCAACCTGACGGCACGTCAACTCGCGCTGATCGACTCGGTGGAGCGCGGTGAGACGGACCCCGAGGTACTGGAACGCCTCTACCGCATCGACCACATCGCCGTACGCCTGCAGCGCAACGCCGACAGCCTGATGCTGCTCGCCGGCATCCGTGAGGGCGGCCTCAGCACCGGTCCCATGCGGCTCAGCAACATCGTCCGCGCCGCGCTCGGCCAGATCGAGGGCTACCAGCGCGTCACGCCGCACGCCGAGGGCGATGTCAACATCGCCCCGGACATCGTCGGCGACCTGACGCTGATGCTCGCCGAACTGCTGGAGAACGCGGTGATGTTCTCCCCGGCCTCCAGCAACGTGGAAGTGGTTCTGCGGCCGCGGCACGGTTCCACCGGGGGCGCTCTCGTCGAGATCATCGACCACGGCCTCGGGATGAGCCCCGAGCGGCTGGCCGAGGAGAACGCCCGGCTGATCCGCCGCGAACGACTCGACCTGGCGCCCACCGAGGTCCTCGGCCTCTTCGTGGTCGGCGGTCTGTCCCGGCGCTGGGGCATCGAGGTCGTGCTGTCCCGCACCCCGGGCGGCGGTGTCACCGTCACCGTCGCGATCCCGCCCTCGCATCTGCTGCTCGCCGACCCGACGGGAGCCGCGACGCGGGCCCCGCACATCATGCCGGCCGCCCGTCGCTCCGGGCCGCCCGAGCCGCGTTCCGCGACGGTGGAGCCGGCGCCCGGCGCCTCGGCGCTGCCCCGCAGGGTCCGGGCCCGCCCGGGCGAGGAATTCCCCGGTCACACGCGCAGGCCCGAACCCGCGACGGGAACCGGCGGCGAGGACGCCCTGGCCCATCCCACGAACGGACTCGGCCGGCCGCGCGGCAACGGCGGTTCCGGCGCGGCCCCCTCGGACCCCGTCGAAGGCGCCGGTTCGCTGCGGCGCCGGGTGCGCGGTGCGACCCTGTCGTCCACCACGGCCTCGACCCGGCTGCCCAAGCAGCCCATGCCGACGCCACGGCCGCCCGCCTGGCAGCCCGTCGACCCCGATGCCGCACGCTCCGAGCTCGACGAGTTCGAGGCAGCGGTCCTGCGGGCCCAGAGCGAGAGCGCGCTGGACATGGACCTCGGCGCGCACCGCTTCGGGGCACCGCCCGAACAGACCACTCAGAGCAACAGATCCTCATTCCCGGAAGGCACGAGCAAGTGACCATGTGGACAGGCAAACCGGAATCCGGAGCCGCGGAACCGGTGACGGACGTCAAGGCCGCCGCTGCCGACTTCAATTGGCTGCTCAATCGATTCGCCACCGAGACGGCCGGGGTCGTCGACGTCATCGGCGTCTCCTCGGACGGACTACTGCTCGCGGTGTCCCAACTGCGCGGCCAGGCCGACTCGGAGCGGCTCGCGGCGATCGTCTCCGGCATCACCAGCCTCGCCATGGGGGCGTCCGGCAACTACGGGCTCGGGGGCCTGAACAAGGTCATCATCGACCTGGAGGAGGGACACGTCCTCGTGTCGGCGCTGGGCGCGGGCGCGGTGCTCGGCGTGGTCGCCTCCAAGGAGGCGAAGCTCGGCAACATCGCGTACGAGATGACGCTCTTCGCCAACCGCGCGGGCGCCGTCCTGAGCCCTCAACTGGTCATGGAACTGAAGAACACCGTGGGTATCGCCCCGAACGGTTGACGGTCGACGAGGACGTCGCCGGTCCGTGACGACCCGCGAGGCGAAGGGATCAGGACGTGACGACGGCCGGCGAGCCATCAGGCGACGACGACACCGCGTGGGGGGCGGAGGCTCCCGCGTCGGTCGTCCGGCCCTTCCTGCTGACGGCGGGACGGATCGCGGGCGGCGACAGCCTCGTGCCACCGATGCCGATCGAGACCCAGGTGGTCTCGACCGACACGGGTCTGGCCGCGCTCGATGCCTTCGTCTTCGACCAGCACCGCGACATCATCGCGGTCTGTCGTCAGCCGCAGTCGCTGGCGGAGATCGCGGCGAAACTGCGCATGCACTTGAATGTGATCAGGGTGCTCGCCGACGATCTGCGCGCCGACGGTCAACTGGCCTTGTACGCACCGCAGGCCGACTCCGCCCGCGACGCCACCGTATTGCGAAGGGTTATCGATGGTCTCCGAGCTATCCCCGACTCCCGGGGCGCGATCCGTGAGCGCTGACACCGGGCGTGTCCGGCCGCCGCTGCCGGTGAAAATGGTCATCGCGGGCGGATTCGGCGTGGGCAAGACCACGACGGTGGGCGCCATTTCCGAAATCGAGCCGCTGACCACCGAGGCGTCCATCACCTCGGTCGCCGCGGGCGTCGACGACCTCTCCCACACGCCGCAGAAGGTGACGACCACCGTCGCCATGGACTTCGGCTGCGTCACCCTCGACCCGACCCTGAAGCTCTACCTGTTCGGGACCCCCGGCCAGGAGCGCTTCGGGTTCATGTGGGACGACCTGATCGAGGGCGCGCTGGGCGGGCTCGTCATCGTCGACACCCGCCGCCTGGACGACTGCTACGCGGCGGTCGACTACTTCGAGCACCGCCAGATCCCGTTCGCGGTGGCCATAAACGCCTTCGACGGCAAGGTCGAGCACGACCTGAACGACGTACGGTGGGCCCTCGACGTCGGCGAGCACGTACCGCTCACCGTCTTCGACGCCCGCAGCCGCGGATCGGTACGCGACGCGCTCCTCGTGGTCCTCGAACACGCCCTGGCCGCTGTGGAGAAGTGAACGGAGGAAGGGGCGACGGACCTGCGTCCGTCGCCCCTTCCGCTTTTCCGCTCTCGCTTCTCCGTCAGGCGGTACGGCGCCTGCGCACCCCCGGGGACACCGCCACCCGGGCCACCGCCCAGAACAGTGCGAGGACGAGCAGCGCCAGGATGGCCGTGAGGGCGGCGCCGCCGGCCACCTTCTCGAAGTCGCGCTGGTACAGGCCGTCCAGGATGTACCGGCCGACCCCGCCCAGGGCCACATAGGCGGCGATCGTGGCCGTCGACACGATCTGGATCGTCGCCGAGCGCAGACCGCTGAGGATCAGCGGCAGCGCCGCCGGCACCTCGACCCGGAAAAGGATCTTCCCCTCCGACATGCCCATGCCGCGGGCGGCGTCGACGGGGGAGGGGTCCAGGGTGCGGATCGCCTCGTAGGTGGTGATGAGGATCGGGGGGATCGCCAGCACCACCAGCGGGATCATCACGGGCACGATGCCGAGGCCCAGCCAGACGAACATCAGCACCAGCAGGCCGAAGGTGGGCAGCGCCCGGGCCCCCGAGGACACGAACGCCAGTGCGTTGCCGCCGCGGCCGGTGTGTCCGGTGACGAGGCCGATGGGCAGGCCGACGGCCGTGGCGATCGCGAGCGCCGAGGAGGTGTACTGAAGGTGCTCCCGCACACGCTGCGGGATCCCGTCGTACCCGTGCCAGTGCGACCCGTCGCTGAAGAAGGACTGCATGTAGTTGAGTACGTTCACGAGACGCTCTCCGGGATGCGGGCGGCGCCCGCTGTCGTGGACGTACGGCGTGCGGTTCTGCGGCCGGTGGGCGGCTGCCAGGGGGTGAGCGCGCGCCGCAGCAGGACGAGCACGGTGTCGACCAGCACCGCGAGGACGGCGGTGGTGACCACCGAGTTCACGGCGAGGAGCGGGCGGTGGTAGAGCATCGCGGTGGTCAGCAGATTGCCGAGCGCGCCTTCGTTGCCGATCAGCGCGCCGACGCTGACCAGGCTGATGCTCGACGCGGTCGCCACCCGCAGTCCCGCCATGATCGCCGGTACGGCGATGGGGAGTTGGACCTGGAGGTAGCGGCGCACGGGACCGATGCCCATCGCCGCGGCGGCGGCGTTCGTCTCCTCGGGCACCGAACGGACGCCGTCGACGACCGCCGGTACCAGAATCACCAGGCTGTAGAGGCACAGCGGGATCATCACGGTCGTCTTGCTGAGTCCCGTGTAGTCGATGAGCACCACGAAGAAGGCGATCGAGGGGATCGCGTACAGCACCGTGGTGAACCAGAGGACCGGCGGATAGATCCAGTTGAAGCGGATGCACAGCAGGCCGACCGGCAGCGCCAGCAGGAGGCCGACGAGCATCGGGACCAGCGCTTCCTGCATATGCGTGGAGATCAGGCCGAGATAGCTGCTCTGGAGGTCGCTCGGGATGTCGAAGAAGCCGTTCATCGCGCGACCTTCACCTGCGAAGGACGCTCTGGCGAGTCCAGCGCCCGCTGCTGCCGGGCCGCGCGGATCGCCGCGGCGATCCGCTCCTGCCCGACGAGGCCCAGCACCTTCCCCGCGCCGTCCACGGCGACCGCCTGCCCGGTGGGCGACAGCACCGCCCGGTCCAGGGCCACCCGCAGCGAGTCCCGCCCGGTCTCGAAGGTCTGCCCGTACGGTTCAAGGGATGTGACGTCATCGGCCCACGTCGTGAGATCGGCCCAGCCCAGCGGCCTGCCACCCGCGTCGGTGACCAGGACCGGGGCCTCCTTGCCGATGCGCAGGGCGGTCTCCTGCCAGTCGGTGCCGACCGGGAGGACCCGGGAGCGGTCGAGGGGGAGGTCGCGCGTGGAGAGGAAGGACAGACCGCGGATGCCCCGGTCGGCGCCCAGGAACTCCTCGACGAAGGAGTCGGCGGGCGAGGACAACAGCTCGTCAGGAGCGGCGAACTGGGCGAGCCTGCCGCCGGTGCGCAACACCGCGACCTGGTCGCCGATCCTGATGGCCTCGTCCATGTCGTGGGTGACGAACACGATCGCCTTGCCCAACTCGCCCTGAATACGGAGCAACTCCTCCTGGAGGCCCCGGCGGACGATCGGGTCGACCGCGGAGAACGGCTCGTCCATCAGAAGCACCGGCGGGTCGGCGGCCAACGCACGGGCGACGCCCACCCGTTGCTGCTGGCCTCCGGAGAGCTGGTAGGGGTAGCGGCGGGCCATGTCCTTGTCGAGGCCGACCCGTTCCATGAGTTCGGCGGCACGGGCCCGGGAGCGCTGCTTGGACCAGCCGAGCAGTCGCGGCACCGTGGCGATGTTGTCGACGATCGTGCGGTGCTGGAAGAGCCCCGCGTTCTGGATGACGTAACCCATCGACTGGCGCAGGGCGTTGACCGGCTTGTGCCGGATGTCCTCGCCGTTGACCCTGATCGTGCCGCTGCTGGGCTCGATCATGCGGTTGATCATGCGGAGCGTGGTGGTCTTGCCGCACCCCGAAGGCCCGACGAGCACGGTGATGGAGTGGTTCGGTATCTGCAGTGACAGGCGATCGATGGCCACAGTGCCGTCGGCGTATCGCTTGCTGACATCTTCGATGGCTATCAAGCGTCGAAACCCTTCGGGGAGCGCAGGCTCGCACGTGGTCGATCACGTGTACGAGGGTGCGCAGTCTAGCCAGTTGGGGTTTGCGCCGGACGCGGTACCCATCGGGAAGCCGGGCGGGTCAGCGGGCGGTGCGGACGCCGTCGAGGGCGACGGCCAGGACGCGGTCGCGCTGGGCGTCGTCGAGGAAGTTCGTCGAGGTGATTCCGGCGACCATCCGCAGGATGTCGTCGAAGGCGATGTCGGTACGCGCCTGGCCGGCCTGCTGCGCCCGTTCGAACAGTGGGCCGCCCGCCGCGTACATCGAGTCGCGGCAGGCCAGGAAGATCTCCGACTCGTTGTTGAGCGCCTCGCGGATGGCCCGCTTGGTCACGGTGTAGTCGACGAAACGGCGCAGCCACGAGGCCAGCGCCTCCCACGGCTCCAGTGCGGCGACGTCCTGGGCGACCCGGCACAGGTCGTTCACCTCGGCCGCGTAGACGCACTCGAAGAGGTGGCGGCGGGTGGGGAAGTTCCGGTAGAGCGTGCCGATGCCCACTCCCGCGCGGCGGGCGATGTCCTCCAGAGAGGCCTCGGCGCCGTTCTCCGCGAATGCCTCACGGGCGGCGGCCAATAGGGCGTCGTAGTTGCGTGCGGCGTCCTTACGGTGCGGGCGCCGGGCCGCGACGATCTCGCTGACGGGGAACGGCTGAGCCGTCACTGCTGCCTCCCGGGGCGGTCCGAGGTTGAAGCGGAGGTGGGCCTCCGCTACAGTGGAGGCGTACCTCCACTTTACCAGTCGGGGTGTGTTCCGCGTGGATGCGTGCGGCCGCACGCATCATCGACGCCGCCCCCGTCTCGACCGCATACCGGGCCCTGCCTTCTGTGCACCGCCCGCCCTCACCGTCCTTCGGCGACCGCTCGACGTGGTCGCCGCCATGCCCACCGCTGCCCGCGGCGATGCGGCTCCGCTCTTCAGCTCCGCTCTGTTCTGCTCGGAGAGGCTCTTTGATGCCCAGCAAGTCCACCCGCCTCACCTTCGCGGTCCTCGCGACCGGTGCCGGCGTGTTCTCCATGCTCCAGTCGCTGATCGCACCGGCCCTGCCGACCGTTCAGCACGCCCTGCACACCTCGCAGTCCACCGCGACCTGGGTGATGACGGCCTACCTGCTGTCCGCCTCGGTCTTCACCCCGATCCTCGGCCGCGTCGGCGACCTGATCGGCAAGAAACGCACCCTCGTCGCCGTCCTGGTGACCGTGACCATCGGCTGCCTGCTCGCCGCGCTCGCCCCGACCATCGGCCTGCTGATCGTCGCCCGCGTCGTCCAGGGCATCGGCGGCGCGCTGTTCCCGTTGTCCTTCGGCATCATCCGGGACGAGTTCACCCCGGCCGAGGTCAGCCCCAGCATCAGCAACCTGTCCGCCGTGATCGCCGCAGGCGGCGGCGTCGGCATGGTCGCGGCCGGCCCCATCGTGGCCGCGCTCGACTACCGCTGGCTGTTCTGGCTCCCCGTCGGCATCGTCGCCGTCACCACACTCATCGCCCTGCGCTACGTCCCCGAGTCGCCCAGCCGGGCCGAGGGACGCGTCAACTGGCTGGGCGCGGTCCTGCTCTCCGGCTGGCTGGTGGCCCTGCTGCTCCCGCTCAGCCAGGCGAGCCAGTGGGGCTGGGGGTCGGCCCGGGTGATCGGGCTGTTCGCCGCCGCCGTGCTGCTCTTCGCGCTGTGGCTGCTGGCCGAGGCACGCTCCCGCTCCCCGCTGATCGACCTGCGCATCATGCGGCTGCCCGCCGTGTGGACCACCAACGCCACCGCGCTGCTGTTCGGCGCGGGCATGTACTCGATCTGGTCCTTCCTCCCCGGCTTCGTACAGACCCCCAGCTCGGCGGGTTACGGCTTCGGCGCCAGCGTCACAGCCGCCGGACTGCTCATGCTGCCGATGCTCCTCGCGATGTTCTGCTCGGGTGTGCTCAGCGGCCGCCTGGAACCCGTACTGGGCGCCAAGAAACTTCTCACGACGGGCGCCGCGCTCGGCGCCGTGGCCTGCGGCTTCCTCGCCCTCTGGCACGACGAGCAGTGGCAGGTCGCCGTCGCGGCGGGCATCTTCGGCCTCGGCATCGGACTGGCCTTCGCCTCGATGGCCAACCTGATCGTCGGCAGCGTCCCGGCCGAGCAGACCGGCGCCGCGACCGGGATGAACGCCAACATCCGCACCATCGGCGGCTCCATCGGCGCGGCCGTGACCAGCGTCCTGGTCACCGGCCACCTCCAGCCCTCGGGCCTTCCGTACGCCTCCGGATACACCCACGGATTCACGCTGCTCGCCCTGCTCTGCCTCGCCGCGGCACTGGCGGCACTCCTCGTACCGGTCCAGCGCGCCCGGCGTGTCTCCGGCACGCCCCGTGCCTCCTCCGAGGAAGGGTCGCGCACAGAGGCGAAGCCCGGTGCAATGATGCCCAGGTGAATCGCGACGACGTGGGTGCACAGATGCGGGCGCGGGTCGGCGCCGTCCTCGAACGGCTCGTGGAGTCGGGGCAGGAGAACGGTCTCCAGCTGGCGGTGTACCTGGACGGCGAGCTGATCGTCGACGCGTGCGCCGGTGTGGCCGACGCCTCCACGGGCAGCGTCCTCGCACCGGACACGCTGATCCACAGCTTCTCGCTCGGCAAGGGCTTCACCGCGACCCTCGTCCATGTCCTCGCTGACCGCGGACTGATCGACTACGACACCCCGATCGCCCACTACTGGCCCGAGTTCGGGGCCCACGGCAAGGACCGCGCGACCGTACGGCACGCCCTGACGCACGCGACGGGCGTACCGCAGCTGCCCGCCGCCGTCACCCCGGCCGAGCTGTGCGACTGGGACACGATGTGCGCGATCGTCGCGGCGCAGGAACCGCTGTGGGAGCCCGGCACCGCCAGCGGCTACCACGGCTGGACGTTCGGCTGGATCCTCGGTGAGACCGTGCGCCGGATCACCGGCCTGACACCGGCCGAGGCGCTGCGTGTGTACGTCGCCGAGCCGCTCGGCGTCGCCGACGAACTCTTCTTCGGGCTGCCCGAGAGTGAACTGGCGCGCACGGCACCGCTGGTGGAGGGCGGCTGGGCGGCGTATCTGGCGAGCCTGCCGCCGTCGGTGCCCTTCGTCCGGCTCGTCGCACCGAACCCCAGCGTGTGGACCACCGCCGAACTGGCCAACCGCCGCGACTGCCTGCTGGCGGACCTGCCCGCCAACGGTACGACCACCGCGCGTGCGGCGGCCCGCATGTACGCCGCGCTCCTCGGTGAGGTCGACGGCGTACGGCTGTTCACCCCGGAGCGGCTGCGGCTCGCCTCCGCGGTGGCCGTCGAGGGCAAGGACAAGACCTTGCTCAGCAGGCATGCCAAGGGGCTCGGCTACTTCCTGGGCTTGCCCGAAATGGCCGGTGAACTCACGTCCTTCGGCCACCACGGCAGCGGCGGCAGCATCGCCTTCGCCGATCGCGAGCGCGGCCTCTCCTTCGCCCTCACCCGCACCCGGCTGGTCTCTCCCCGGGTGGACACGGGCCGGGTGCTGGCCAACGAGGTCCGGTCGGTCGTGTCCTAGGCCTGTCCCTTGCGTCCGACCCCGCACCACATGGGCAGCGCGCCGGCGGGCGGCACGTCGTCCGGGCCGGGGCGCCACTGGGGGAGGTGGACGACTCCGGGGGCCAGGAGCTCCGTACCGTCGAAGAACCGGGTGACATCGGCGTGCGAGCGGGGTGTCGCGGCGGCGTGTGCGGCGGCCCGCTCGTTGTAGACGCGCATCGACTCGGCGACCTCGTCCGCCCCGATGTCCGACGCGGGGTGGGAGAGGACCAGGTGACTGCCGGGGGCGAGCGCGTCGAGGAGGCGGCGGGCGATGGCGTAGGGGTCGTCGGCGTCCGGGATGTACTGCAGGATCGCCACCAGCATGAGGCCCACCGGCTGAGACAGGTCGAGCGTGTCCCGCGCGGCGGTGAGGATGTGGTCCACCTCGCGCAGGTCCGCGTTCAGGTAGTCCGTCGCACCGTCCGGGGTGCTGACGAGCAGGGCCCGGGCGTGGGCCAGCACGACCGGGTCGTTGTCGACGTACACCACCCGGGCGCCGGGATCGACCCGCTGCGCCACCTCGTGGGTGTTGTCCGCGGCCGGTATGCCGGTACCGATGTCGAGGAACTGCCGGATGCCGACCCCGGCCAGCTCGCGCACCGCCCGGCCAAGGAAGGCCCGGTTGGCGCGGACCGCGGGGATGATCTCCGGATTGGCGGCGGCGGCCAGCTCGGCGGCCTCCTGGTCGGCCGGGTAGTTGTCCTTGCCGCCCAGCCAGGCGTTGTAGACCCGCGCGGGATGCGCCACCGAGGAGTTGATCGGGACCATTCCGCCCGCCGGCCGTTCGTTCATGCCCCTCAGCTCCTCACCACCGTCGCCCGCCTGCCGTGGGCACCGCACACACTAGTCACCGGCGGGCGGACCAGCCTGCCGGGCTTCATTCGAAGGCGCGCTCGCCCTGCGCTCCCGAACGCCACAGCCAGCCGATGTCGCGCCCGAACGACCAGACCAGCACCGCGAGTGCCACCAGCACAGCCCCGGCCATCACCTCGTACGGCAGCAGTCCCGCGGCCGCGACGAGCAGCACGATCCCCTGTAGGGCGGCGACCGTCTTGCGCGCCATGCTGGGGAAGAGCGGGGCGTTCAGCCACGGCAGCACCCAGGACGCCGCCACGAAGGCGTAGCGCATCGTGCCGATCAGCATCACCCACGGACCGAGCGACATGGAGACGTACACGCTCAGGACCAGGACCAGGAACGAGTCGACCTCCATGTCGAAGCGGGCGCCCAGCGCGGACGAGGTGCCGGTACGGCGGGCGACCTTGCCGTCGACGCCGTCCAGGATCAGGGCGACCGCCGTCAGACCGACCAGGAGGGTGACCGGCGGCGAGCTCCGGAAGGAGTCGGCGACCAGGGCGGTGACGCCGCCGACGAGGATGGCCCGGCCGAGGGTGACGCGGTTGGCGGGCCCGAAGGAGCGGGGCCGTGAGCGGCGCAGGGCGCGGTTCAGCACTGCCCAGGTGGCGATCGCGAAGACCAGGCCCGTCAGCCAGCCCGCAGGGCCCATGCCGATCGCCGAGCCCAGCAGGGCAAGGACCAGGAGCTGCACTCCCGCTCCCACCATGGTCTCCTGCTGGGGGAGCCTCAGGTCGTATGTGTTGTTCAGGGCCACCGCTAGTCCTCCGGCCGTATGACAGAGTCGATCAACGCCGCGTACAGTGCGCGGCTTGTCACAGCTCCGTACGTGAAGATCTGCCGGATCGTTCAGGGGACGCTCATGAAACTCACAGCCAGCGCGTTCTGGCTCGGCGCGCCGGGCCACGGCGAGATACGGGAAGTCGTCCTTCCGGAGCCCGCCGAGGACGAGGTGCTGGTGCGCACGCTCTACTCGGGAGTGAGCCGGGGCACCGAGACCCTCGTCTTCCGCGGCGGCGTACCGGAGAACCAGTACGCCACGATGCGCGCACCCTTCCAGGACGGCGATTTCCCCGCACCCGTGAAGTACGGCTACCTCAACGTCGGCCAGGTCGAGCAGGGGCCCCCGGAGCTGCTCGGCCGGACCGTCTTCTGCCTCTATCCGCACCAGACGCGCTACGTCGTCCCCGCGAGCGCCGTGACCCTCGTACCGGACTCCGTGCCCGCCTCGCGCGCCGTGCTCGCCGGCACCGTGGAGACCGCGGTGAACGCCCTGTGGGACGCCGCCCCGCTGATCGGCGACCGGATCGCCGTGGTGGGCGGCGGCATGGTCGGCTGCTCCGTCGCCGCGCTCCTCGCGCGGTTCCCCGGCGTACGGGTCCAGCTCGTCGACGCTGATCCGGCACGCGGTGACATCGCACGGGCACTCGGCGCTGACTTCGCGCTTCCCGAGGACGCGGCGGGCGACCTCGACCTCGTCGTGCACGCCAGCGCCACCGAGGCCGGGCTCACCAGGGCGTTGGAACTCCTCGCCCCGGAAGGCACCGTGATCGAACTCAGCTGGTACGGCGACCGGCGGATCAGCCTGCCGCTGGGCGAGGCCTTCCACTCCCGGCGCCTGACGATCCGCAGCAGCCAGGTGGGCTCCCTCTCCCCGGCGCGCCGAGCGGGCCGCACCTACGCCGACCGGTTCGCACTCGCCCTCGAACTGCTCGCCGAACCCGCCTTCGACGCGCTCGTCACGGGCGAGTGCCGATTCGAGGAACTGCCCGACGTGATGGCGAAATTGTCGTCCGGTTCGATACCCGCTCTGTGTCACCGCGTGGTCTACGACGGGGTCTGAGTCCGGAACAAGCTGCCTGACCTCCGAAGAAAGGGGAACATGCGGCTGAACAAGGAGAACGGACCAGCCGTACTACACGGCACGGTCCCGGCAGGGGATCAGACGCACCGCACCTGGAGGGTCGTCCGTTGTTCAGCATCACCGTTCGCGATCACCTGATGATCGCCCACAGCTTCCGTGGCGAGGTCTTCGGACCCGCGCAGCGCCTGCACGGGGCGACGTTCCTGGTGGACGCCACCTTCCGGCGTACCGAGCTGGACGACGACAACATCGTCGTCGACATCGGGCTGGCCACGCAGGAGCTCGGAGCTGTAGTGAGCGACCTGAACTACCGCAACCTCGACAGTGAACCGGTCTTCAAGGACACGAACACCTCGACGGAGTTCCTGGCCAAGGTCATCGCCGACCGCCTCGCCGACCGCGTGCACGCCGGGGCACTGGGCGAGGGCGCTCACGGGCTCGTGGGCATCACCGTCACCCTGCACGAGTCGCACATCGCCTGGGCGAGTTACGAGCGTGCGCTGTGACCGACACGACCATCGACCAGGCGTCCGTGAACGGGAACCAGGCTTCCCTGAACTACGTGCCGGTGCAGAACGCGGCTCTCCAGAAGGCCGAGATCATCCCCATGTCCCTGAGCTCCGTGCACTTCGTCATGCCGGGCGGTGTCGACGACCCGGCGGCGCCCAGCGGCGGGAACGCCTACGACCGGCGGCTCTGCCTCGACCTGCCCGGCTTCGGCTGGCAGGTCCACCGGCACGCCGTCCCCGGAGAGTGGCCGCGCCCCGGCGCCGCCGCCCGTACGCAACTCGCCCGTACGCTCAGCGAGCTGCCGGACGGCACGACCGTGCTGCTCGACGGGCTCGTGGCCTGCGGCGTCCCCGAGATCATCATCCCCGAGGCCGAGCGGCTGTCCCTCACCGTCCTCGTACACCTGCCGCTCGCCGACGAGACGGGACTCGCACCCGCCGTCGCCGCCGAGCTGGACGCGAGGGAACGTACGACGCTGCGGGCCGTGTCCGCCGTCGTGGCCACCAGCGAATGGGCGGTGCGCCGGCTCGTGGCCCACCACGGGCTCGCCCCCGAGCGCGTCCACGTCGCCGAGCCCGGCGCCGACATCGCGCCACTCGCCTCCGGCACCGACGGGGTCTCGCGGCTGCTGTGCGTCGCCGCGGTCACCCCGCGCAAGGGGCAGCACCGCCTTGTCGAGGCCCTCGCGACCGTCACCGACCTGCCCTGGAGCTGTGTCCTGGTCGGCGGACTCGGCCAGGATCCGGCGTACGTCGCCCGGATCCGCGCCCTGATCGAGCAGCACGGCCTCGGCAGCCGACTGCACCTGGCGGGACCGCAGGCGGGCGCGCAACTCGACGCCAGCTATGCCGCCGCCGACCTCATGGTCCTCACCTCCTACGCCGAGACGTACGGCATGGCCGTCACCGAGGCGCTCGCGCGCGGCATCCCGGTGCTGGCGACCGACGTCGGCGGGCTTCCCGAGGCGGTCGGCCGTGCGCCCGACGGCGGCGTGCCCGGGATCCTCGTACCACCGGAGGACCCGGCCGCTCTTGCCACGGAGCTGCGCGGCTGGTTCGGCGAGGCCGACGTACGCCGCCGTCTGAAGGCGGCCGCCCGCGGCCGGCGCGCCGCGCTCAACGGCTGGGCCACCACGGCCCGCACCCTGGCCGGCGTCCTGGCACGGCTGCCGCGGGAACCCCGGAGGGCGGCATGAGTACGGCTCTCACTCCGCCGGAGGTGCCGGACGTGCCCGACCTGCCGGACGTCTCCGGGCACGAGGTGCGGGCGGGTGCGCCGGGGGAGCGCGTCGACGCGTTCGGTGCCGACGACGCCCCTCGCTACGCGCCCCAGTGGCTGCAGTTGCGCGAGGGCGCCGATGCCGCCGCGCGGGCGTCCGACCTGCTCGACCCCTTGCGCATCCGGCTCGCGAACCGGCCGGGGCGCGGCGACGACCTGGTGATTCACGACCTCGGCTGCGGCACGGGGTCCATGGGCCGCTGGCTGGCACCGCGGCTCGACGGCGGCCAGCACTGGATCCTGCACGACCGGGATCCCTATCTCCTGCACTTCGCGACCGTGGGTGCGCCGCGCGCGGCGGCCGACGGCAGCCGGGTCACCGTCACCACCCAGCGCGGTGACATCGGCCGGCTGACCGCCGAGGCCCTGGCAGGAGCCTCGCTGGTGACCGCGTCCGCGCTCCTGGACGTCCTCACCGGCGACGAGATCGACCGCCTCGCGGCGGCGTGCGCGGGCGCCGGAGTCCCGGCCCTGCTGACGCTCTCCGTCGTCGGCCGGGTCGAATTCGCACCGGCCGACCCGCTCGACGCCGAGTTCACCGAGGCGTTCAACGCCCACCAGCGCCGCGGTGATCTGCTCGGCCCGGACTCCATCACGGCCGCCTGCGAGGCCTTCGCCCGCTACGGCGCGACGGTCCGCGCCCACCCGAGCCCGTGGCGGCTCGGCCCCGACACCGCCGCGCTGACCGAGGAGTGGCTGCGCGGCTGGGTCGCCGCGGCCTGCGAGCAGCGCCCCGACCTCGCCGCCGGTGCTGAGCCGTATCTGCGCTCCCGTGTGGCCGCGATCGCCGCGGGCGAGCTGCGGGTGGTCGTCCACCACAGCGATGTGCTGGCGCTGCCCCGACCGACGGGCGGAGCGCTGTGAGCGCGGCGGCGGACGTGAGCACGGACTCCCGGCCCGTCCGCTTCGACTCCCGCCGGATCCGCACCCACCTCGGCACGGTCGCCGGTGCCGCGATTCTCGGTGTGCTGCTCTGGCGGCTCGGTACCGGTGTCTTTCTGGACGGGCTGCGGCGGATCGACGGGGTGACGGTGCTCGCCGCGCTCGGGCTCGGGCTGCTCACCACGGTGTTCAGCGCCTGGCGTTGGTGTCTGGTGGCGCGCGGGCTGAAGATCCGACTGCCCCTGGTGCCGGCCGTCGCGGACTACTACCGCGCCCTGTTCCTCAACGCGGCGCTGCCCGGCGGGATCCTCGGCGACGTGCACCGCGCCGTACGGCACGGCCGGAGCGAAGGGGACATCAGTCGCGGCGTACGGGCGGTGGTCCTCGAACGGACCGCGGGCCAGGCCGTGTTCATGGTCGTCGGGGTGACGGTGCTGCTCACCCAGCCTTCCCCGGTGCTCACGGAGATGCGCCGCGGGGCCCTGGTCCTGGCGATCGCCTCGGTGGGCGCAGTGGTGACCTTCGGAGCGGTGCGCAGGGTGCGGAACCCCAGCCGCTCCCGGCGGTTCACGGCTCTCCGCGCCACGCTCGTCGAAGCGCGCGGCGCCCTGCTCGCCCGGGAGAGCTGGCCCGGCCTCGCGCTCTCGTCGGTCGTGGTGATGGCCGGTCACCTGGCCATGTTCCTGCTCGCCGCCCGCGTCGCCGGATCCACCGCGTCCGCCGCCGAGTTGCTGCCGTTGGCGCTGCTGGCCCTGCTCGCCATGGGCCTGCCCCTGAACGTCGGCGGCTGGGGCCCGCGGGAGGGCGTCACCGCCTGGGCGTTCGGCGCCGCGGGGCTCGGCGCGAGCATGGGCCTGACTGTTGCCGTGGTCTACGGAGTGCTCAGCTTCGTCGCGAGCCTGCCGGGCGTGGCCGTCCTGGTCGTCCGGTGGTCGGCGGCGCTCCGGCGCCCCCGGGAGGAGAGCGCAGGAGGGCACGATCAATGCCGACGATCGACGACCGCCGAAGTCCCGGTCTCCGTAGTACCGGTCTCCGTCATCCCGGTTTCCGGATCTTCCACCTCCAAAGGCAGCCTCGCCGACGTCACCAGGGAGAAGTACGCCCCGAACGACTCGGTCAGCGCGGCCAGCAGCGCCTTCCCCTTCCCCGCACTGGCCATCGAGGGCCGGCCGATGACACCGGACTCGGTATAGGCCGACATGCCGAGAGTGAGCAGGTGCCGACGGTCGTCCGCGAGGAAATCGGAGGTCTCATATCCAGGCCTGACCAATTCAGGATGGGCATGCAGAAGAATGGAGGTCTCAATTTCCCCCGCGTGCATATCGCTGAGCAGCGAGGTCTCTACTCCGGCACGCTCCCTCGCGGTTTCCCAGTCCTCCATCGCCGGGAAAAGCGCCATGCGCGTACCGCTGCCCGCCGATTCCTGAACCACATTGCCCAGTACGTAGTTTCCGCCATGTCCGTTGACCACCACCAAGGTGTCGACGCCCGACCGGCGGAGCGAGTCGGCGATGTCCCTGACCACCGCGTGGAGCGTGACGGAAGAGATGCTGACGGTCCCCGGCCACGCGGCGTGCTCGTGCGAGCAGGACATCGTCACCGGAGGAAGGAGATGGACCGGATACGCGGCCGCGACCTCCCGCGCGATGGCACATGCGACCAGCGTGTCCGTCGCGAGCGGCAGGAACGCACCGTGCTGTTCGAAGCTGCCGACGGGAAGCACGGCGACCTGCCGTGACACACCCGCCCCCCGCGCCCGTACGTCCTCCGTGGTGTCAACCGGCAACAGACCGGATACCGTCGAGCGCGTTCCCGAACCACTCATGTTTTCACGGCCTTTCGACTCTGCTTAGGAATCAGATCATGACAGATAACTCTGGAGCACTCGGCGGGAATGCCCACCGCACAGGTGTCGAACGCGTCGTGATTGCCCCATTGCCCACCGTCTACGGCGCTTTCCACGCCGTCGGTTACCTCGACCATGACCGGGGAGAGGAACAAGTTGCCCTGGTGCACGGCGACTTGGCCGACATCGGTGCAGGGGACACACTCACCAGACTGCATTCGGAATGCCTGACCGGGGACGCCTTCGGATCCATGCACTGCGAATGCGGCGACCAACTCGCCGCCGCGCTGCGTGCCATCGTGGCGGAGGGGCGCGGCATCCTCGTCTACCTCCGGGGCCACGAGGGCCGGGGCATAGGCCTGCTCGCCAAGCTCCGGGCGATGCAGCTCCAGTCGGAGGGCATGGACACCGTGGAGGCGAACCTCGCGCAGGGCCTGCCGGTGGACGCCCGCGACTACGGGGTGGCGGCGGACATCCTGCACGACCTCGGCGTGCGGTCCGTACGGCTGATGTCGAACAACCCGCGCAAGCGCGAGGCGCTGCTGCGCCACGGCATCAGGGTCGCCGAGCAGGTCCCGTTGCTGATCCCGCCGTGCGAGGAGAACCTCAGTTACCTGCTGACCAAGCGCGAGCGCATGGACCACCACCTCCCGCACCTGGACGGCGTCCACCTGGGCGGGCCGCCGCTGAACGGCGGCCACTTGGTCGACCGCGATCTTTTGCGGATCGGCAAAGACGGCTATCACTGAGGAATGAGAGAAGACGACGCCGCTGAGGACACTGCCGACCCAGGTCCGCTGTATCTGTCGCGCGAGCAGGTGCGGGAGCTGCTCGACGCCGATACGGCGATCGCCTCGCAGCGCGCGGCCTTCACCGCGCTCGGCGACGGCACGGCCGAGCTGCCGGGAAAGATCATGCATCCCAGCCGCTTCGACGACAGCGTCGTCTTCGCCTACCTCGCACGGCTGTCCGCGGACACCGGCGCCGTCGCCAAGTTCGGCAGCGTCAACCCGGGCAACGCGGCGGTCAGGCTGCCGACCGTCCACGCGGTGATCAACGCGCTCGACCCTGTCACCGGGCAGCTCGCGGCGGTCATGGACGGCACGGCGGTGACGACCCTGCGCACCGCCGCGGCGAGCGCCGTCGCCTTCGACGTACTCGCGGGCGCCGACAGCGCGGAGCTCGGTCTGCTCGGCTCCGGCACGCAGGCCCTGGCCCACGCGCGGGCAGTCGCCCGGGTACGGGATGTGCGGTCCGTACGAGTGTGGAGCCCGGACCCGGGTCGCCGGGCGCACGCGGCGCACCGCCTCGCCGCCGAACTGGGTGTCGCCGTCAAGGCGGTCGAGACGGCCGAGGAAGCCGTGGTGGGGCTGCCGATGGTCGCGGCCTGCACGCTCAGCAGTACGCCCGTCGTGCGGGGCGAGTGGCTGGCGCCGGGCTGCACGGTCGTGAGCGTCGGTTCCTTCGAGCCCAGCAGGAGCGAGGTCGACGCGGCGGTCCTGCGGCGGGCCGCGGTGGTGGTCGTCGACGATCCGGCGACGGCGGCGGAGCACGCCGGTCCGGTCGTCGACGCGCTGCGCTACGGACGGCTCGCCCCGGGGGACCTGATTCCGCTCGGCGGCGTGCTCACCGGCACGCACCCGGGCCGCAGGCACCCCGACGACATCATCTTCTACAACAGCGTCGGGCTCGGCATCCAGGACGCCGCCGCGGCCTGGGCCGTCATCCACGCGGCCCGCGCGAAGGGGGCGCGCCGGTGAACCGGACGGCGCGCGTCGTCGTCATCGGCGGCGGGGTGATGGGCGCGAGCATCGCCTACCACCTGGCGCGTGCGGGCGTACCCGACGTGGTGCTCGTCGAGCGCGACGAACTGGCCTGCGGGTCGACCTCGCGGGCCGCGGGCGGCGTCCGGGCGCAGTTCTCCGACGAGCTCAACATCCAGCTGGGCGCCCGGAGTCTGGAGGCCTTCGCCCGCTTCGGCGAGGACCCGGGCCAGGACATCGGACTGCACCGGGTCGGCTATCTGTTCCTGCTCTCCACACCCGAAGAGGTCGCGTCCTTCGAAGCGGGCGTACGGCTCCAGAACTCCCTCGGCGTGCCCAGCCGCATGATCGACCCGGCCGAGGCGCGCCGGCTCTCGCCCCTGATCACCACCGACGGGCTGCTCGCGGCGGCCTTCTCACCGGACGACGGACACTGCACGCCCGAGTCCGTCGTCCAGGGCTACGCCGCCGGGGCCCGTCGGCACGGCGCGACCGTGCTGCGGCACTGCGAGGTCACCGGCATCGAACTGCGTGGCGGGGAGATCACCGCGGTGCTCACCGGCCGGGGCCGGATCGAGACCGACACGGTGGTTTGCGCGGCCGGCGCCTGGTCGCGGGCCGTCGGCGCGATGGTGGGCGTGGACCTGCCGGTGGAGCCGCTGCGCCGCCAGATCGCCGTCACCGAACCCGTCCCGGGGCTGCCGCCCGACCTCCCCATGACCATCGACTTCACCAGCAGCCTCTACTTCCACACCGAGGGCCCCGGCCTCCTGCTCGGTATGTCCGACCCCGACGAGACCCCCGGCTTCGCCACCGAAACCCACGACCGCTGGATCCCCCGCCTGGGCGAGGCCATGGAGCGACGCGCCCCCGCCCTGCTCGACCTCCGCCGTACGGGCGGCTGGGCGGGCCTGTACGAGATGACACCGGACCACAACGCACTGATCGGCGAGGCGGGTTCGTGCGCGCGCTTCCTGTACGCGACGGGGTTCTCCGGCCACGGATTCCTCCAGGCACCGGCGGTCGGCGAGGTGGTCCGCGACCTGTACCTGGGCCGCGTACCCTTCGTCGACATCAGCCCCCTCAGCGCCGAACGCTTCGCCGCCGACGCCCTGCGCCCGGAGATCAACTGCGTATGAACGCCCTGCATTTGTGGCTCCGCCACGAGACCCGTACGACCGAACGGCGCACGCCGATCGTGCCCACGGACGCCCGACGACTCGTCGAGAGCGGCGTGACCCTCACCGTCGAGCGGTCACCGCAGCGGGTCTTCCCGATCGAGGCGTACGAGGAGGCCGGCTGCCGTGTCGCCGAGACCGGATCCTGGGTCTCGGCGCCGCCGGACGCGGTCGTCCTCGGACTCAAGGAACTCCCCGACGAGCCGGCCGCACTGACCCACCGCCACATCTTCTTCGGGCACGCCTACAAGCAGCAGCCCGGAGCCGAAGCCCTGCTGCGCAGGTTCCTCGCAGGTGGCGGAGTCCTGCTCGACCTCGAATACCTGGTGGACGACAACGGGCGCAGGCTCGCCGCCTTCGGCTACTGGGCCGGATATCTCGGCGCCGCCCTGGCCGTACTGCATCACAGGGGCAGGCTCCGGACCCCGCTGCGGCCCACCTCCAAGGAGGAACTGGACGCGGAACTGGCCGGAGAAGGACCGGAGGTGAAGGCGCTGGTGATCGGCGCCCTGGGCCGCAGCGGCCGGGGCGCGCGGGACGCGCTGGAGACGGCCGGGGTCGAGCCCACCTGCTGGGACCTCGAAGAGACCCGAGACCTGGACCGACCCGCCCTGCTGGCACACGAGTTGATGGTCAACACCGTGCTGACCACCCGGCCGATCCCGCCCTTCCTCACCGACAAGGACCTCGACGAGCCCGGCCGTCGGCTGCGCACCCTGTGCGATGTCACCTGCGATGTCGGCTCGCCCCTGAACGTCCTGCCGATCTACGACACCACGACGGACTGGACGGATCCCGTCCGGCGACTGCGCGAGCAGCCCGGGGCCCTGGATCTGATCGCCATCGACAATCTGCCGTCGCTGCTGCCGCGCGAGGCGAGCGTCGACTTCTCGGCGGCGCTGCTGCCGCTGCTCCTGGACTTCGAGACGGGTGGGGCGTGGGGTCGCGGTCTCGACCGCTTCCACCGAGCCTCCGGTGAAATCGGCTGACGAGGTACAAGAGATGGGGAGTTCGGCGATGACTGAGGCGACGCGCGCGAGCGGCACCGTGCACTGGATCGGTGCGGGCCTGTCCACCGGAAGCGGTCTCGCCGCGACCTGCGACGCCGCCACCCGCGTACGACTGTGGCACCGCACCGAGGAGCGTGCCGAACGGAGCCTGGCCGCCCGGGGTCTGACCGGGCGCGCCGAGCCACACGCCTACACGCTCCCCGCGCTCACCGCCGAACTCGCCCCCGGAGACATCGTCGTCTCCATGCTGCCCGCGCCCGAACACGCCCCGCTGCTGGCCGCCTGCGTCGCGCGCGGCGCTCACTTCGCCTGCTCCAGCTATGTGTCGGACGCGGTTCTGGAGCAGGTACCGGCGGCCGATCAGGCGGGTGTCGTGGTGCTGACCGAGTGTGGGCTCGACCCGGGCATCGACCATCTCTTCGCGCACAGTCTGGTCGCCCGCGCCCAGCAGGCGATCGGCGCCGATACGGCCGCCTCGTACAGCCTCACCTCGTACTGCGGTGGTATCCCGGCCGTGCCCAACGACTTCAGGTACCGCTTCAGTTGGGCACCGGCGGGGGTGCTGGGTGCCCTGCGCTCGCCCGCCCGCTATGTCGAGGGCGGTGCGGTGACGACGGCCGTCCGCCCCTGGGAGGCGACCCGCCCCCACGAGATCGACGCCGAGACCTTCGAGGTCTACCCCAACCGGGACAGCGTTCCCTTCCTGGACCAGTACGGGCTGCCCGAGGCCTGGAAACCGGGCACCTTCGTGCGTGGCACCCTGCGCCTCGACGGTTGGCTGCGCGCCTGGGACGCCGTCTTCGAGGAGCTGAAGGCGGGCGACGACCGACGCATCGCCGCCCTCGCACAGGAGTTGGCGGCGGCCTACCCGACCACCGAGGCCGACCGTGACCGGGTCGTCCTCGCCGTTTCGCTGGAGGTACGCGGCGGCCCGGGCCCGGGGGAGGTCTGGTCGGGGCGTTACCTCCTCGACCTGGAGGGCACCGCCGACGAGAGCGCCATGGCCCGCTGTGTCTCCCGCACCCTGGCCCTCGGTGTCCGCCACATCCTCGACGGCACGCTCCCGGCGGGCCTCAGCCGGGCCGCCGGGACGGCGGAGCGGTCCGAGACGTGGCTGGCCGAACTCGCCCAGGACGGCGTGGACTTCACGTTCCGGGCTGGGTGACCCGGGCGAGTGGGGTGAGCGCGCTCAGTCCAGCAACGCCTCCTGCACCAGCCGCTTCAGCTCACGGAAGATCGAGTGGGAGGAGGTGGGGCGGACCTGGGTCAGGAACTGCACGGTCAGGTCGTTGACCGGGTCGATCCAGAAGGTCGTACTGGCCACGCCGCTCCAGCCGTACGCGCCCTGGCCGGCCGGGGACAGGGTGATCTCCGGATCGACCACCACGGAGACGCCGAGGCCGAAGCCGAGGCCCGCGTTGCCCGGTTCCCGGTGGACGGGGCTGCCGAAGGTGCGGCGGTCGGCGTTGTCGGGGAGGTGGTTGGACACCATCAGGTCCACCGTCTCCGGCTTCAGCAGGCGGATGCCGTCGAGTTCACCGCGCAGGCGGAGCAACTCCATGAAGCGGTGGTAGTCGTGGGCGGTGGCCACCATGCCGCCGCTCCCGGACACGCAGCGGGGGCGGCCGTGCAGGGGCAGCCCGGCGATCGGGGTGATCCCGCCTTCGTCGTCCTCCCCGTACAACTCGGCCAGCCGGCCCTCCTGCTCGTCCGTGACGCAGAACCCGGCGTCCTTCATACCGAGCGGTGCGAAGATCCGCTCGGCCAGGAACGCGTCGAGGTCCTGGCCGGAGGCCACCTCGATGACGCGGCTGAGGACATTGGTGGCGACCGAGTAGTTCCACTGCGTGCCCGGCTCGAACTGGAGCGGCAGCCGGGCGTACGCCTCGCAGGTCTCGGCCAGATCCGCGCCCGCCGGAACGGACGACTCCAGTCCGGCCTTCCGGTACAGCGCGTCGACGGGATGCGCGTGGTAGAAGCCGAAGGTCAGACCCGCCGTCTGGGTCAACAGGTGCCGGACGAGGATGGGTTGTGCGGCCGGGCGGGTCCTGGCGTCCGGGCCGGATCCGTCGACGTACACCTGTGGTTCGGCGAAGGACGGGAGGAAGTCGGCGACGGGGTCGTCGAGCCGGAGGCGGCCCTCTTCGAGGAGCATCAGCGCGCCTACCGAGGTGACCGGCTTCGTCATCGAGTACATCCGCCACAAGGTGTCGGTCTCGACGGGGAGTCCGGCCTCGCGGTCGCGGCAGCCGTACCTGGTGAGGTGCGCGATACGGCCGTGCCGGGACACGGACACCAGGTACCCGGGGAGTCTGCCGTCGTCCACCAGGTGGGCGAAGTGCTGATCGAGACGGGCAAGCGCCTTCGGATCGAGGCCGGCCTCGTGCGGCTCGACCTCCTGTCGCAGATGTCCCATTTGGCTCTCCTCCGGGCTGCGGCTCTTGTTTTGACTCGCTTCATGGTCCCCTACGGATTCACGAACCGTCGTCTGCCCCGTACTTGTTGGTGGACTCCTTGCGATTGCGCACCGGCGTCCCCGCGGCCCCCGGCAGCCTCAGCGCGAGCAGAGTTCCGAGCGCGGACACGGCCGCGAGTGCCGTGAGCGGTGGGCCGATGGTGACACCGGTCGTGCGGGTCATCAGCAGGGTCGCCGCCGCGATGCCCAGCGTGGGCCCCACATTCATCGCCGTCTGCTGGAGCCCGCCCGCCACGCCTGCCGACTCCGCTGAGGCGTGCCGTACGAGGACCGCCGTCGCGGTGACCATCACGGTCGCGAAACCGGCGCCGAGCAGCAGGAATCCGCTGCCGATCGGCACGGCGGTCGAGGCCCGGCCGAGCCGGGAGAGCAGGAGGACCCCGGCGGTCAGGGCGGTCATCCCGGCCAGGGTCGTCCGGCGCGCACCCTGTCGGCGCAGCAGGACGGCCGCGACCGGCGCGCCCAGCACCATCATCACGGCTCCGGGCAGCGCCCGCAGACCGGTCTGAAGGGGATCCAGGTCGAGAACTTCCTGGAGGTAATAGCTGCCGACGAAGAGTGAGCCCAGCATCGCCGCCGAGGCGGCCACCAATATGCCGAGCGCCGCGCCGACGGTGGCGGAGCCGAGCACGTCGTGGGGCACCAACGGGCTCGTGGTGCGCCGTTCGTGACGTACGAACGCGGCTCCCGCGGCCACGACCACGAGCAGCCTGAGCGCGGATGAGGTCGTCCAGCCGGTCTGCGGTATCCCGACCAGCGTGTGTACGAGACTCACCAGGGCCGCCGCCAGCAGGCAGGCCCCGGGTATGTCGAGCCCGCCCGCGGTGGCCCGGTCGCGCGCCGGGCCCCGGACGGCGAGCGCCGACCCGCCCATGACCAGCGCGGGCACGACGTTCAGGAAGAAGACGGCGCGCCAGCCGAGGGCGGTGACCAGTGCCCCGCCGATCACCGGACCGGCGACGGCCGCGAGACCGATGGCACTGGTGCGCAGCGCGATCGGCATCGCGAGCCGGTCGGCGGGGTACGCGGTGCGCAGCATCCCCAGCGTGGCGGGTTGCAGCAGCGCGCCGAACACGCCCTGCGCGACCCGGAGTCCGATCACCCAGCCGATCCCGGTTGCGCACCCGATCCCCGCCGACGCGGCGCCGAAGCCCAGGATCCCCACGGCGAAGACCTGTTGGTGCCCGTACCGGTCCCCGAGCCGGCCCGCGAACACCAACAGGCTTGCCACCGCGATGAGATAGCCGGTGCTCGTCCACTGGACCTGCGCGAACGTGGCGTGCAGATCGCGTTGCAAGGTGGGCTGCGCGACGGTGAGCACAGTGCCGTCCAGGGCGACGATCACGGCACCGGTGACACTGCTCGCGAGCATGAGCCGACGACGTGGGTGTGCGTTCACCGAGGGTCGGGCCCGAGGTGCGCGTCCAGCGCCGCATGCAGAAGGGGTACGAAGTCCTCGGCGCCGGTGGTGAGTTGGAGGCTGCCGAAGCTCCACAGCTGGGCGATCCCGTGCAGGTTCGCCCAGAACGCGCCCGCGACGACCGGGGCGTCGGCCTCGGGACGCACCTGGCCGATTAGGTCCACCAGGGCGCCGAACAGCGGAAGGCTCGTCTCGCGGAGCCCCAACCGCTTGCTCTCCAGCAGGTCGTGACGGAACATCAGCTCGTACATTCCGCGGTTGCTCAGCGCGAAGTCCAGATAGACCCGCCCCAGCGTCGTGAGCTGCGTGCGGGGTGACGACGCCCCGCTGCCGGCGACCGACTCCGCCGCCCGCGTGCCGAGCTCGGTGAAGCCCCGGCGGGCGATGGCGGACAGCAACTCCAGGTGGGTGGGGAAATAGCGGCGCGGAGCTCCGTGGGAGACCCCGGCCCGCCGGGCGATCTCCCGCAGGGACAGCGCCTGGGCCCCCTCCCTGGTCACCAGGTCCACTCCGGCCTCGATCAGGCGGGCCCGCAGCCCTGCCTCTTCCTCGCTGGTCATAGACACTGTCTACCAGGATTCCGTAGACAGTGTCTACGCGGAATGTCCCGCCCGGTCCGAAGCGTTGATCGAGGCATGACTCAGGACGCGACGCAGGACGCACTGGTGAAACTGCTCTCCGAGTACAAGGGCGGGGTGCTCGTCACCCTCAAGAAGGACGGCCGGCCCCAGCTGTCGAACGTCGCCCACGCCTACTACCCCGACGAGCGGATCGTCCGGGTCTCACTCACGGACGACCGGGCCAAGACGCGCAATCTGCGCCGGGATCCGCGGGCCACGTACCACGTGACCAGCGAGGACCGCTGGGCGTACACGGTCGCCGAGGGCACCGCCGAGCTGACGCCCGTCGCCGGTGATCCGCAGGATGAGACCGTCGAGGAACTCATCCGGCTCTACCGGGACGTCCAGGGTGAGCACCCCGACTGGGACGACTACCGGGCCGCCATGGTCCGTGACCGTCGACTCGTCCTACGACTCCACGTGGAGCGTGCGTACGGCATCCCCCGCGGACGCTGAACCGTCCCCGCTCACGGCGTCGGTGCGGGCCTCGATCGCGTGGAGCACGGCCGCCATGTCGGACCCGCCGTGTCCCAGTGCCACGGTCTCCTCGAAGAGAGCGTGGCAGACGTCGAGGAGCGGGGAGGCCAGGCCGGACTTTCTGGCGGCCTCGGCGATCAGCTCGTTGTTCATCAGGACGTTGTGAGCCGCGGCCTGTACGGCGAAGTCGCGCTCAAGGAGCTTCGGGGCCTTCATCCGGGAGACGGCGCTGGCCATCGGTCCTGCGCCCAGCACCTCCAGGAAGAGCTTCCGGTCCAGGCCCTGGCGGTCGGCGAAGTGGAACGCCTCGCTGAGGCCGGTGACCAGGGTGATCAGGAACAGATTCACCGAGAGCTTCATCAGCAGGGCGTTCGGCACCGGCCCGCAGTCGAACGTCTCCTGAGTCATCGGCCCGAGCAGTGGGCGTACCTCCTCGACGGCCTCGGGGTCACCGGCGAGCATCGCCACGAGTTGACCGGCCTCCGCCGGGACCCGCGAGCCGGAGACGGGGGCCTCGGCGTACCGACCGCCCGCCGCGCGGATCTCGGCCTCCAGCTCGCGCGAGTACTCCGGTGAGGTCGTCCCCATGTGGACGACGGTGTGTCCGGCGATCCGCTCGGCGAAGTTTGGGGTGCCACGTCCGAGGGCCGCGTCGATCGCGGGTCCGTCCGCCAGCATCAGGAACACCACGCGGGCCCGCTCGAAGACCTCGGCGGGGCGGGACGCCACCTCGGCGCCGGCCGCGCGCAGGGGCTCGGCCCTGGCGGGCGTCCGGTTCCAGACGACGAGAGGGGTGGCCGCCCGGGCCAGGTTGAGCGCCATGGGCTGCCCCATGGTTCCGAGGCCGATGAAACCCACGTACACACCGCACCGCCGTCTCCGCCCGGCGTGCGCGCCGGGCCAGCCCCCCACTGCTGCCCATGACAGTCGTCATAGTAGCGGGAGCTATGACGCCTGTCATAGTGGAACCGGGTACGTACGAGCAGTGCGTACGGCAGACGGAGCGGGAGGTCGACGATGGTGGGTTCCGGGCGCGGGCCGCGCGAGCGGATGGTGTTCAGCGCGGCGCAGCTCATCCGGCGCGACGGGGTCGCCGCGACCGGCATGCGGGAGGTCGCCGCGCATGCCGGGGCGCCGCGCGGCTCGCTCCAGCACTACTTCCCGGGCGGCAAGGAGCAGTTGGTCAACGAGGCCGTGGACTGGGCAGGTCGCTATGCGGGCAAGCGCGTCGCCCGCTTCCTCGCCGAGCTGCCGGACCCGACGCCGAGCGGTCTGTTCGCGGCCATGGTGGGGCAGTGGACCGAGGAGTTCCGGACGGCCGGGTTCGCCTCGGGCTGCCCCGTCGCGGCGGCGACCGTGGACTGCGCCGAGTCCGTGGAGTCCACCCGGGGCGCTGCCGCCGCCGCGTTCGCCCGCTGGAACCGCCCGGTGGCGGAGGCGCTGACGGACCTGGGCGTACCGCGCGACCGGGCCGAGCCGCTGGCCACGCTCATGATCAGCGCCTTGGAGGGGGCGGTCCTCATCGCCAGGACCGAGCGGGACGTACGTGCCCTGACGACCGTGGCCAGGGAGCTCGGCCCGCTGCTGGACCGGGCGCGAACGACGAACCAGGGGCTGAGTGAGTGAGAGGGGATGCGGGTCAACTTGGCTGCCGGAAAAGGCTGGTTGTGCCGCCGGGACGCACGGCCCGCCGCGTAGGGTCGAACCCGACACGGGTGTGAGGTGCAAGGCGCCCAGCTGGGCAGAGGCGTCGGAAGCGGGGGAGTGCGGGCATGCTGGATCCCATCTCGTTGGCGGCCGTCACGGCGGTACTGGGAACCGTCGGCTCGGGAATGGCCAACGAAGCGGGCAGGTGGGCCTGGGAGTCGACCGGGGGACTGGTCCGCCGGATCGTGGGGCGGGAGGTCACGGCACCGAACAGCGCCGAACAGCTCACCGAAGTGGCGCAGTTGGTGCACGAGCGTCTGCGGAGCGATCAGCAACTTGCCCGCACCTGGGCCCTGTTCGCCCAGGCCCTACCCACGTCCGGAGCCACTCCCCGGCCCGCACACCCCCGCCTGCCCCCCTCCACAAGGTTCTTCACGGACCGTCAGGACGCCTTGAAACTCCTCGACAAGGAGGCGGCGCGCGCCTTCGACGGAAGCCCCCGGGTGGCACTCCTGCACGGCCGGGAGGGCATGGGCACCAGCACACTGGCCGTGCACTGGGGCTGGCGCCGGGCGGACCGCTTCCCGGACGGACAGCTCTACGCCGACCTGCGCGGCCCCGGCGTGACCGACGCGGGGGCCGTCCTGAGCTCACTGCTGCGTCAACTCGGCCTGCCCGACGAGGAGATACCGCCCTCCGCCGACGACCGCGTGGACCGCTTCCGACGGCACATCGCCGACCGGCGCCTGCTGCTCGTGCTCGACCACGCCCAGTCCGCCGCGCAGATCCGCCCCCTGCTGGCCCCCGCGCCCGGCGTGTTCACGGTCGTCGTCACCCGCCGTCCGTTCACCGGCATCGACGCCCTGCCGGTCCAGATCGGCCCCCTGGCCCGCCGCGACGCGGTACGGCTGCTCACCGAGCTGGCCGGCAAACCCGCGATCGCCGCGGCCAAGGCCGCGCTGCCCGCCGTACTGGAGCGTTGCGGTGGCTCCCCCTACGCCCTCCGTGCCGCCGCACCCCGTCTCACCGAACTCCCGGTGGCGGAGCCGCCGTTGTCCGGTGCTGATCCGGTGCGCGCCGCGGCCGACGACTCCTACCGTCTGCTGCCCCCCGAAGCGGCCCGGCTCTACCGGCTGACCGGCCTCTACGACTGGCCCGCCTTCGATGCCACGGCCGCCGCCCGAACGGCGGACATCGAGGAGACCGAGGCGGCCACGCTCCTGGAGGAACTCGCCGACGCGCTGCTGCTGGAGCGCACCGGCGCCGGCCGCTACCACTACCGCCCCGTCGTTCGCGCACACGCCGAAGCCACCGCGGCCGCCACCGACGGCATCGCCGCCTGCTCGGCCGCCGTGTCCCGCACCGTCGAGGGCTATCTGCACCTGGCGGTCGGGGCTGCCCAGGCGGCCCTCCCGGAGAGCTGGCGGGTCCCGACCGGCGCCTCCGCGCTCCGGTACGCGGACCGGGGCGAGGCCGTGGCCGCACTCGCCACCGAATCCCGCAATCTCGTCCAAGCGGTGTACGCCGCCGAGGAGTTCCACGACTGGGACACCGTCGCGAAACTCTGTCAGGCACTGTGGCCGCTCCAGCTCAAGGCGGGCCACCACGACGTCCTCCTGCCCGCCCTCCGGACCGGCGTGCGCACGGCCGAGGCCCACTTTCCCGGCACCCGGACGGCGGGATCACTGCACGTCCAACTCGCCCACACGCTGACCGAGTTGCGCCGCTGGGACGAGGCCGAACCCGAAGCGCTCGCGGCGGCGCGCGACGAACACGCCGCCGGACACCTGCGTGGCCACGCCTCCGCCGTCGAGATCCTCGGGCTGCTGCGACTGCGCCAGTGGCGCTGGCAGGAGGCCTACGACTCCTTCGACGAGGCCGACCGCATCCTCGACGGCATCGGCCCCGACGACGAGGGCGCCGGTGATCTGCCGCGTGCCCGCGCCCTGTTGGAACGCCACCGGGGGCGCGCCCTGCGCGGCCTCGGCCGCCGAGAGGAGGCACGGGAGCGGCTGGAGCGCGCCCTGCGGTTCTTCCGGGAGAGCGGCGAGGCGTACAACACGGCCCGCGCCCTCACCGACCTCGCCGAAACCCGCCTGGACGGCGGTCAGTTCACGGATGCCCTGTCCCTCATCGACGAGGCGGTCACGGCGCTGGCGAAGGAGAACGCGGCGTATCACATCGCGCTTCTGCGGACGCTGCGCGAGCGGTGCGTCAGCGCTGCGGGCCTTCAGGATTGACCCGTACGCGATCTTTCAGGAGCGCTCCGAGCACGATCTTTCAGGAATGATCCGTGCGCGATCCTTCGGGAGTGATCCGTACGCGATGGACGGTCGGGCCGGTGCGCACGGTCATGCCCCGGTCGACCAGTTCGCCGAGCGACTTGCCGGCCGCCAGCCAGGCGTGCAGGGCGGAGGCGTACGCGGCAGGGTCGGCATCCGCCTCGGACGGTGCGCCGGTGAGGTGGAGGAGGTCCCCGGCGCGGGTGCCGACGGTGCAGTGGTCGGGCCCGGTGACGTAGCAGGCGAGCGCGCACTCCGGGAGCCGGGCGAGCACCTCCCGGGTCCACTTCGCCGGGGAGCCGAACCGCGGATCGGCTGCCTCGCCGTACCTGAACACGAGATCCGCGAGGGCGAGTTGGCCGGGATCGCGAGTGTCCTCGGGTACGGCCGTGTGCGCCTCCCAGGCCCCCTCCGGTTCACCGTCGTGGCCGGCATGGCGTACGACCGAGACCTCGCCCGAGCCGAGGAGCCGCGTCAGGACGTGCAAGGGCACGGTGCGTGACGGAGGCTCGTACGGCGGAAGTGGGAGCGGTTCGAGGAGCGCGGGCCCGTCGGGTTCCGGGATGCCGATGAACTCGTAGAAGAGGCGGCGCAGCCGGGCCGCGGACTCGCCCGGCATGGAACTGGCGAACTCGGCGGGACCGGGCAGGGCGTGGTGGGTGGCGAGCAACGACTCGACCTGGGGGCGTAGTTCGGCCCGTGTGTCGAGCCGTGGAGCGTCCCGTACGAAGTCGTACACGGGCGCGCCCGGATCGAGGCCGTCCAAGGGTGCGGCGCCGAGGAGTACGGGCGTGCCGAGCGCGGCGGCGTAGTAGGTGACCGAACCGTGGTCGCCGATCACGACGTCCGCCGCGAGCAGGGACTGGCGCCAGCCCTCCAGCGGGTCGACGAGGGCCAGTCCTGCGCGCCGGGCCCGATTGAGCCAGGCACGGATCTGACCGGGGCCGTGGCCGTGCCAGATGTTGGGGTGGAGCACGGCCGCGAGGCGGTACTCGTCGGCCGGGAACTCCGCGGTCAGCCGCGGCAGCAGCGAGGGGAGTACGTCAGCTCCGCCGCCGTCCCCGAAGAGTGACTCCGGGTTCCAGGTGGAGTTGAGCAGGATCAGCCGCTGGCCGGTGCGTAGGCCGAGGGCGCGGCGGAAGCGGTCGCGGTAGGGCCGGGCCGCCAGGATGCGGTCGAGGCAGGGGTCCCCGGCGAGCACGGCCGTCGGCGCCGCCTCGGGGCAGGCGACGCGCAGGCGCTCGTACTGCTCGGGGTGCGACAGAACGAGTGCGTCGGCGACCGGTTCCCCGTCTTCGGCGAGCAGCCACTCGCGGGACATCCCGAACACCGGCGAGGGCACGGGCTCTCGGTATCCGGTATCCGGTATCCGGTATCCGGTATCCGGTATCGCCAGCCTCTTAGTATAGCCAACGCCATGCGACAAGACGGTCAACTTGCCGGAAAACGCCTGGAGTTGGCCGCCGAAGCTCGCGGAGATCACCAGGGACACGGGGGTCTCCACGGCCTGCTCCCAGGGCAGTACCGGCACGGCGGTGTCGGCGAGCAGCTCGGCGACACCCGAGCGGAATGCGGACGACTCCGTGCACGTCACCAGCAACTGCACCCGGAAGTCGTCGTGGAACAGGGGGAGGACGTCCAGGAGCCGGGTGGCGGACGTGACGTTGTGCACGACGAACAGGACGCGGCTGGCGCTTCCGCGCGTGGCCCACCGGGCCGCCTCGTCTCCGACCGGCACCCGTATCCATCCGTCCCGCCCCACGCCCGTACACCGCCCCCCGCGCCCGTCGGCCCAGCTCAAGGCCGGGCACCACTCGTGTGATCGGGCAACCGTAGTCGACGCGAGCTCCAACGTGTCCGGAGGGACTCGGTGGGAACGCGCGAGTCACCGAACGCCTTTTGGCCGCCTGGGAGTTGGTGGCGAGGAGGAACGGCGGCCCTTGCGGCGGAATAAGCGGTCGCCCGGTTCGGTGGTCGCCGCTAACGTGCGCGGAGTGATGACAGCCGACGACGTACTGTCCGTCCTGGTTTTGCTGAGGCAGGCGGATGCTGAAATCTGGATCGGCGGCGGCTGGGGCGTCGACGCTCTGCTCGGTGAACAGACGCGCCCGCACCGCGATCTGGACCTGATGCACCGTCGGGAGCAGGAGTCGGCCGTCGTGGCCGCATTGGGAGCTGCGGGATTCGTCGAGACGCTCGATCAGCGCCCCGTGCGATTCGTGGTCACCGACCCGCTCGGACGAGAGATCGATCTGCACCCGCTGGTCTTCGCCGCGGACGGTTCCGCCGTGCAGGCCTCGCCCGACCCGGGACGTCCGTTCGTCTACCCCGCCCCGTGCTTCGTCACCGGCACCGTCTGGGGGACCACGGTCCGGTGCCTGTCGCCCGAGCAGCAGGTCGCTTTCCATCAGGGCTACGAACCCGCCGACCACGACCGTCACGACATGGCCCGCCTCCGGCAGGCTTTCGGGATCGCCACCCACTTCTGACAGACGTCGATGGACCTGGATCACCGCTGGGACAGGACGGCGGGTGTTCATGGTGCCGAGGTCCCGCTGTGGATGGACAAGCGGGACCTCGGTGACTGGTGGTGCGCGGGTACTTTCCGTCTACTTTCCGTCGCCGCGTCGGACGGTCAGCGGACCGGGTGGTGGGCGTGGGACTCCAGGTCACGGGCGTCGTGGGGTGCTCGCTCGACCACGGGGACGTGGCCCTTGCGGACGAACGCCTGGTACAGAACCGCGGCGACGACACCGCCGAGTACCGGGCCGACGATGTCCACCCACCAGCCGCCGTAGGAACCGGACACGATCATCGGGCCGAGACCGCGGGCCGGGTTGACGGCCGCGCCGTCGGTCGGACCTCCGATGAAGACCGCGGTGGCGAGGGCGAACCCGATGACGAGAGGGGCGGCAGGGGCCGGGAAGCGCCTGTCGGTGGCGGCGGCGCTGACGACGAAGACCAGGATGAAGGTGATCAGGAACTCGACGAGGAGTGCCCGCCCGTCGCTCACACCCGGCTTCGGGTTGGTCGCGCCGAGATGCATGACGGTCCGCGCGGTGTCACCGCGAATGGCCCACGTGGCGAGGGCGGCGACGATGCCACCCGCCATCTGGACGGCGATGTAGCCGGGGACATGCCGCCACGAGAACTTGCGGACGACGGCCATCGCGATCGTCACGGCCGGGTTGAAATGCGCGCCGGAGACATGGGCGAGACCGCCGACCAGCGCGGCCAGCGCGATCCCGTTGACCAGCACGATGGCCAGCGAACCATAGGCCGATCCGGCGACGGACTGGGCCAGGCCGGCGGAGGTGGCGGTCGCGGTGATGGCGAACACCAGGATGAAGGTCCCGGTGAACTCCGCCAGGTAGGCGCCGACGACGCTGTGGGCCGCGGATCGGGCGGTGCGTCGGTCGGTGTTGAGATGGAAACGGGGGAGGAAATCAACATGCGCAGCCATGATTCACGTCCTTATGAGACTGGCGGGCAGGGGCTGTTCGTCGGCTGGATGAGGTGACCGCCGGGGCTGAGGGCGCGCCTGAAGGAGGGGCGGGCCCTGGTGACGAGGTCGCTGCGGGTGAGAGCCTGAACTGACGTCCCAGTGGCCGGGAGGGGCAGTGGGCTTCACGGCGAGGCTCTGGAGCAGACGGCGGTCTTACGGCAAGGCTCAGGAACAGACGGCCTTGCGGCGAGGCTGAGGGGCAAAGGGCTTCACGGCAAGGCTAGTTGTGCCGGCCGCGCAGTTCCTTCACCGCGAGTTCCAGTCGCCTTCCGAGATCGCCGTCGGCGTGGGCGAAGTTGCCGACCGCCCGGTCGACGATGTCGTCGCGCTCGGCGGACACACCGGAGATGGCGGTCGCGAGATTGGTGACCAGGCGATCCTTCGCGTCGTCCGGCATCAGTCGGTAGAGGTCGCCGGCCTGCACGAAGTCGTTGTCCTCGGCGTGCGGGGGAGCCTCGTGGTTGCCGGTGTAGCCGTCGACCGTGGTGGGCGACCACAGGGGCCGGTCGGTCTGCACCGGTCCGCCGAAGCTGTTCGGCTCGTAGTTCTTGGCGCCGCCGTGGCGACCGTCGTACAGCGCGCCGTCGCGTCCGTAGGTCCGCGCATCGGTGGCGTGCGGGCGGTTCACCGGCAGGAGATCGGCATTGACGCCGACGCGGTAGCGCTGGGCGTCCGCATAGGCGAAAAGACGGCCCTGGAGCATCTTGTCCGGGGACGGCCCGATGCCGGCGACAAAGTGGGCCGGGCTGAAGATCGCCTGCTCGACCTCGGCGAAGACGTTGTCCGGGTTGCGGTCGAGCTCCAGCTTGCCGATCTCGATCGGCGGATAGTCCGCGTGCGGCCACACCTTGGTCATGTCGAAGGGGTTGAAGCGGTAGTGCGCCGCCTCGGCCTCCGGCATGATCTGCACCTGCACGGTCCAGGACGGGAACTCGCCGCGCTCGATCGACAGGCGCAGGTCGCGCTGGTGGGAGTCGGTGTCGCGACCGGCGACCTCCACGGCGTCCTCCACCGTGAGGTTCCTGATGCCCTGGTCGGTCTTGAAGTGGTACTTGACCCAGAAGATCTCGCCGGCCTCGTTGTTCCACTGGTAGGTGTGCGAGCTGTAACCGTTCATGTGGCGGAAGGACGCCGGGATCCCCCGGTCCCCGAACAGCCACAGCACCTGATGCGTCGACTCCGGCGACATACCCCAGAAGTCCCACATGTTGTCGGCCTCTTGGGATCCCGTGTAGGGGTCGCGCTTCTGTGTGTGGATGAAGTCCGGGAACTTGCTCGCGTCCTTGATGAAGAACACCGGCGTGTTGTTCCCGACGAGGTCGTAGTTGCCCTCCTCGGTGTAGAACTTCAGCGCGAAACCGCGTGGGTCACGCACCGCGTCCGCCGAGCCGAGGTTGCCTGCCACCGTGGACATACGCAGGAAGGTCTCGGTCTGCTTGCCGACTTCGGAGAGGAACTTCGCGCGGGTCCACTTCGAGACGTCACGGGTGAGTGTGAAGGTGCCGTACGCGGCGCCGCCGCGTGCGTGCACGATGCGCTCCGGGATCCGCTCACGGTTGAAGTGTGCGAGCTTCTCGAAGAGTTGCTGGTCCTGGAGCAGCATCGGCCCGCTGGGACCGGCCGTCTCCGTGTTCTGGTTGTCCGCCAGGGGTGCGCCCGCCTCGGTGGTGAGGGTGGGACGAACTTGGTGTTCGGTGGTCACGTTGGCCTCCGATGATCCGGTCGAGAGTGCACTGGTCCTGTTGCGTGCCAGGCTTGATCTCCTACCAGCATAAAAAGGACATATGCATACAAAAACCAAAAGGCGGTATGCATAAGGCAATCATTCGGGGATGAGAAGGGGGCCGGGCTCGTATCGAGCCCGGCCCCCTCCTCATCGACCTCATCGGCTGCGTCGTGCCGTCTCCGCCCTGGTCCCGGAGCTGCTCACGGGTGAACGGGCGTGGCGACCGCGGTGGCGTTCCATTCGGCGATCACGGGACGGTCGTGCTCGGTGGAGAGCCGGCTGACCGTACCCGTCGCGAGCTGGAAGAGGCGGCCGTCCGCGGCCGGCAGCTCCAGGTAGCGGGCCGTGAGCACGCGCAGGAAGTGGGCGTGCGCCACGAGGACCACGTCACCGCCGTCGAGCGCCGGGACGATGCGTTGCAGTACGCGGTCGGCGCGCCGTCCCACCTCCGCCGGCGACTCGCCGGGGTGCCCCGCGGGTCCGGTCGGGACCCCGTCGTTCCAGAGGTACCAGTCGGGCCGGGTGCGGTGGATCTCGACGGTCGTGACGCCTTCGTACGCGCCGTAGTCCCACTCGTGCAGATCGGGATCGGGTACGGCCCCGTACAGGCCGGCGAGTTCCGCGGTGCGTATCGCGCGGCCCAGCGGGCTGGTGAGCGCGAGCGCGAAGGTCCGGTCGGCGAACAGCGGGGCGAGGGACTTGGCCTGTTCCTCACCGCGCTGGGTGAGCGGCAGGTCGGTCCAGCTGGTGTGTTGGCCCGACACGCTCCACTCGGTTTCGCCGTGGCGGACCAGCAACAGGTCCCCCATGACGGTTACTTCGCCGACTCGACGGCGTGGCCGCCGAACTGGTTGCGCAGTGCCGCGACCATCTTCATCTGCGGCGAGTCGTCCTGGCGGGACGCGAAGCGGGCGAAAAGCGAGGCGGTGATCGCGGGGAGCGGCACCGCGTGGTCGATGGCCGCCTCGACGGTCCAGCGGCCCTCGCCGGAGTCCTCCGCGAAGCCGCGGAGCTTGTCCAGGTGTTCGTCCTTGTCGAGGGCGTTGACGGCGAGGTCGAGCAGCCAGGAGCGGATGACGGTGCCTTCCTGCCAGGAGCGGAAGACCTCGCGTACATCCGTGACGGAGTCGACCTTCTCCAGGAGTTCCCAGCCCTCGGCGTAGGCCTGCATCATGGCGTACTCGATGCCGTTGTGGACCATCTTGGAGAAGTGGCCCGCGCCGACCTTGCCGGCGTGCACGAAGCCGGCGTCGCCCTCGGGCTTGAGGGCGTCGAAGATCGGCTGGACTTTGGCGATGTTCTGCGCGTCGCCGCCGACCATCAGGGCGTAGCCGTTCTCCAGGCCCCACACGCCGCCGGAGACGCCTGCGTCGACGAAGCCGATGCCCTTGATGCCGAGTTCGACGGCGTGCTTCTCGTCGTCCGTCCAGCGGGAGTTCCCGCCGTCCACGACGACGTCACCGGGCGACAGCAGGGCGGCGAGTTCGTTGATGGTGGACTGGGTCGCGGCACCCGCCGGGACCATCACCCACACCACCCGTGGGCCTTCGAGCTTGCTCACGAGTTCGGCGAGACTGCTCACGTCGGCGAGGTCGGGATTGCGGTCGTATCCGAGGACGGTGTGGCCTGCGCGGCGGATCCGCTCGCGCATGTTGCCGCCCATTTTACCGAGGCCGATCAGTCCGAGCTGCATGTCGTTCACTTCTTCCGGAGAGTGCGGTAGGCGGCCACGAGGGCGGCGGTGGAGGGATCGAGGCCGGGCACGTCGGCGCCTTCGGTGACGGCGGGCTCCACGCGCCTGGCGAGGACCTTGCCGAGCTCGACGCCCCACTGGTCGAAGGAGTCGATGTTCCAGATCGCCCCCTGGACGAACACCTTGTGCTCGTAGAGGGCGATCAGCTGGCCGAGCACCGAAGGCGTCAACTCGGCTGCCAGAATGGTCGTGGTGGGGTGGTTGCCGCGGAAGGTGCGGTGCGCCACCTGCTCCTCGGGGACCCCCTCGGCACGGACCTCGTCGGCGGTCTTCCCGAAGGCGAGGGCCTGTCCCTGCGCGAAGAGGTTGGCCATCAACAGGTCGTGCTGGGCCTTGAGTTCGTCACTCAGCTCGCCGACCGGATTGGCGAACCCGATCAGGTCGGCCGGGATCAGCTTCGTGCCCTGGTGGATGAGCTGGTAGTACGCGTGCTGCCCGTTGGTGCCGGGCGTGCCCCACACCACCGGACCGGTCTGCCACTCCACGGGGTGACCGTCCCGGTCCACGGACTTGCCGTTGGACTCCATGTCCAGCTGCTGCAAGTAGGCGGTGAACCTGGACAGGTAGTGCGAGTACGGCAGCACCGCGTGCGACTGGGCGTCGTGGAAGTTGCCGTACCAGACACCCAACAGGCCGAGCAGCAAAGGCGCGTTGGCCTCCGGCGGCGCCGTACGGAAGTGCTCGTCGACCACGAAGAACCCGTCCAGCAGCTCGCGGAACCGGTCCGGGCCGATCGCGATCATCAGCGACAGACCGATCGCCGAGTCGAACGAGTACCGCCCGCCGACCCAGTCCCAGAACCCGAACATGTTGGCCGTGTCGATACCGAAGTCCGCGACCTTCTCGGAGTTCGTGGACAGTGCGACGAAGTGCTTGGCCACGGCGTCGGAGTCGCCCCCGAGACCGGCGAGCAGCCAGGTCCGGGCCGAGGTCGCGTTGGTGATGGTCTCGATGGTCGTGAAGGTCTTCGAGGCGACGATGAACAGCGTCTCCGCCGGGTCCAGGTCCCGGACGGCCTCGTGCAGATCGGCTCCGTCGACGTTCGAGACGAAGCGGACCGTCAGCTCGCGGTCGGTGAAGGCGCGCAGCGCCTCGTAGGCCATCGCCGGGCCGAGGTCGGAGCCGCCGATGCCGATGTTGACGACATTGCGGATGCGCCGGCCGGTGTGCCCGGTCCACTTGCCCGAGCGGACCTGCTCGGCGAAGTCGGTCATCTTGTCGAGGACCGCGTGCACGGCGGGGACGACGTTCTCGCCGTCGACCTCGACGACCGCGTCGCGCGGCGCGCGCAGCGCGGTGTGCAGGACGGCCCGCCGCTCGGTGACGTTGATCTTCTCGCCGCGGAACATGGCGTCCCGCAGGCCGAACACACCGGTGGCGGTGGCCAGTTCCTGGAGCAGGGCGAGCGTCTCGTCGGTGATCAGGTGCTTGGAGTAGTCGATACGCAGGTCACCGACGCGTACGACGTAACGCTCCGCGCGAGCGGGGTCGGCGGCGAACAGCTCACGCAGCTGCGGGTGCAGGAGTGCACCGGCACGGTGGTCCTCCAGGGCCACCCACTCGGGGCGCCGCGTGAGCTTGGGAGAGTCAGACATGACGGAAGGTCTCCTTGGTGCCCTCGCCCCGCAGGGCGATGGCGTACATCTCGTCCGCGTCGAGGCGGCGCAGCTCCTCGGCGATCAGCTCGGAGGTGGGCCGCACCTTCAGCGCGAGGGTGCGGGAAGGCTGTCCGGGCAGGGTCAGCGTGGCCAGCGGGCCCTCGGGGCGGTCGATCACGACCTCGCCGCTCTTCGTGCCGAGCCGTACGGCGGTCACCACGGGCCCCGCGGTGACGACACGCTCGACCGGGACCTTGAGGCGGGCCTCCAGCCAGCGGGCCAGCAGTTCGGCGCTCGGGTTGTCGGCCTCGCTCTCGACCGCCGCCGAGGTCACCTTCGTACGGGACTGGTCGAGCGCGGCGGCCAGCATCGAGCGCCACGGCGTCAGCCGGGTCCACGCCAGGTCGGTGTCGCCCGGCGCGTACGAGGCGGCGCGGGCCTCCAGCGCCCCCAGCGGGTTCTCGACGGCGTACATGTCGGTGATCCGGCGCTGCGCGAGGGCACCGAGCGGGTCCTTGACCGGGACCTCGGGGGCGTCCACCGGCCACCAGACGACGACCGGCGCGTCGGGCAGCAGCAGCGGCAGGACCACCGAGTCCGCGTGGTCGGTCACCTCGCCGTACGTCCGCAGGACGACCGTCTCACCGGTGCCCGCGTCCGAGCCGACCCGCACTTCCGCGTCCAGCCGGGACTGCGTGCGGTCGCGCGGGGTGCGGGCGACCCGCTTGATGACGACCAGGGTGCGCGAGGGGTGCTCGCGAGAGGCGTCCTCGGCCGCCTTGATGGAGTCGTACGCGTTCTCCTCGTCGGTCACGATGACCATCGTGAGGACCATGCCCACGGCAGGTGTGCCGATTGCGCGGCGCCCCTTCACGAGCGCCTTGTTGATCTTGCTTGCCGTGGTGTCGGTGAGGTCGATCTTCATGGCCTGCGCCAGCTCCGTCCGTCTCGTGCGAGCATCTCGTCGGCTTCCCCCGGGCCCCAGCTGCCCGAGGGGTACTGCGCGGGCTTGCCGTCCTTCTCCCAGTAGCCCTCGATGGGGTCGAGGATCTTCCAGGACTCTTCCACCTCCTGATGACGGGGGAAGAGATTGGCGTCGCCGAGCAGAACGTCCAGGATCAGACGTTCGTACGCCTCCGGGCTGGACTCCGTGAACGACTCGCCGTAAGCGAAGTCCATCGTGACGTCCCGGATCTCCATCGACGTACCCGGCACCTTCGATCCGAAGCGCACGGTCATGCCCTCGTCGGGCTGGACACGGATGACGATCGCGTTCGCGCCGAGCTCCTCGGTGGCCGTCGAGTCGAAGGGGGAGTGCGGCGCGCGCTGGAAGACCACCGCGATCTCCGTCACCCGTCGGCCCAGGCGCTTGCCGGTCCTGAGATAGAAGGGGACGCCCGCCCAGCGGCGGTTGTCGACCTCCAGCCGCACGGCCGCATAGGTGTCGGTCGTCGACCCGGGGTCGATGCCGTCCTCCTGCAGATAGCCGCGCACCTGCTCGCCGCCCTGCCAGCTCGCCGCGTACTGCCCGCGCACGGTGTGCTCGCCCAGCTCCTCCGGCAGCCTCACGGCCTTGAACACCTTGAGCTTCTCGGTGAGCAGCGACTCGGCGTCGAAGGCGGCGGGCTCCTCCATGGCGGTCAGCGCCATCAGCTGGAGCAGATGGTTCTGGATCACGTCGCGGGCGGAGCCGATGCCGTCGTAGTACCCCGCCCGGCCACCGATGCCGATGTCCTCGGCCATGGTGATCTGGACGTGGTCGACATACGACCGGTTCCAGATGGGCTCGTACATCTGGTTGGCGAAGCGCAGCGCCAGGATGTTCTGGACGGTTTCCTTGCCGAGGTAGTGGTCGATGCGGAAGACCTGCTCCGGGTCGAACACCTCGTGCAGGATCTTGTTCAGCTCGCGCGCGCTGTCCAGGTCGCGCCCGAACGGCTTCTCGATGACCGCGCGCCGCCAGGAACCCTCCGGCGCGTCCGCCAGCCCGTGCTTCTTGAGCTGCTGGACGACCTTGGGGAAGAACTTCGGCGGTACGGAGAGATAGAAGGCGTAGTTGCCACTGGTGCCGCGCGAGGAGTCCAACTCGTCGACGGCCGAGCGCAGTTGCCTGAAAGCCGTGTCGTCGTCGAAGTCGCCCGGGATGAACCGCATGCCCTCGGCGAGCTGCTGCCAGACCTCCTCGCGGAACTCCGTACGCGCGTGCTCGCGCACCGAGTCGTGCACCACCTGCGCGAAGTCCTGGTCCTCCCACTCGCGACGGGCGAACCCGAGGAGCGAGAAGCCCGGTGGCAGCAGACCGCGGTTGGCGAGGTCGTAGACGGCGGGCATCAGCTTCTTGCGGGACAGGTCACCGGTGACGCCGAAGATGACGAGGCCCGAGGGACCCGCGATACGGGGGAGGCGACGGTCCCGTGGGTCACGGAGGGGGTTGGACCAGTCGAGGTCCACAGCAGTGGTCTCGGCCGCGTCCCCGGCGGTGGTCCCGTTCGCGTCTGTCGCCGTGGTCTCGTCCGCGCTCACTGCGGCCGGTTCCACGGCCGCGTCACCAGGTCCCTTCGGCGTGGCGGGCGCAGTCTGCGGGGCACGGTCTGGAAGCGTTTCATGCTTGGTCATTCCCCCTCAACTCCCTTGCCACGCAAGGAGGCCGCCACCGCGTCGAGCAGATCCACCCAGGCTGCCTCGAACTTCGAGACGCCCTCGTCCTCCAGCTGCTTCACGACCTCGTCGTAGGAGATCCCGAGCCGCTCGACGGCCGCGAGGTCGGCGCGGGCCTGGGCATAACCGCCGGTCACCGCGTCGCCGTGGATGTCGCCGTGGTCGGCGGTGGCGTTGAGGGTCGCCTCCGGCATCGTGTTGACCGTGCCGGGTGCGACCAGCTCGTCGACGTACAGGGTGTCCTTGTACGCCGGGTCCTTCACGCCCGTGGAGGCCCACAGGGGGCGCTGCTTGTGGGCACCGGACGGGGCGAGCGCCGTCCAGCGTGCGGAGGCGAAGACCTCTTCGTACGCCTCGTACGCGAGCCGGGCGTTGGCGAGCGCCGCCCTGCCCTTGAGGGCGAGCGCCTCGTCGGTGCCGACCTTCGCGAGGCGCTTGTCGATCTCGCTGTCGACGCGGGAGACGAAGAAGGAGGCGACGGAGTGGATGGTCGCGAGGTCGATGCCCGCGGCCTGGGCCTTCTCCAGGCCCGCCAGGTAGGCATCCATGACCTCGCGGTAGCGCTCCAGGGAGAAGATCAGCGTGACGTTGACGCTGATGCCCCTACCGATGACCTCGGTGATCGCCGGGAGGCCGGCTTTCGTCGCGGGGATCTTGATCATCACGTTCGGGCGGTCGACCAGCCAGGCGAGCTGCTTGGCCTCGGCGATCGTCGCGGCGGTGCGGTGGGCCAGACGGGGGTCCACCTCGATGGAGACCCGGCCGTCCCGGCCGCCGGTCGCGTCGTACACCGGCCGCAGGATGTCGGCGGCGGCGCGGACGTCGGCGGTCGTCATCATGCGGACGGCCTCGTCGACCGTCACGCCGCGGGTGGCGAGGTCGGCCAGCTGCTCCTCGTAACCCTCTCCCGAGCCGATGGCGGCCTGGAAGATGGACGGGTTGGTGGTGACGCCCACCACGTGCCTGGTCTCGATGAGTTCGGCGAGGTTGCCGGACGTGATCCGCTTGCGCGAGAGGTCGTCCAGCCAGATGGAGACGCCTTCGTCGGAGAGGCGCTTCAGGATTGCCGCGGGTGTGGTTGCTTCGGTCACGGTGATCATCTTCCTTTGTGCGATCGGATCAACCGCGGAGCGCGGCCAGCGATTCCCTGGCGGCGGCGGCGACGTTGTCCGGGGTGAACCCGAACTCGGCGAACAGGGTCTTGGCGTCGGCGGAGGCGCCGAAGTGCTCCAGTGAGACGATGCGTCCCGCGTCACCGACGTACCGGTACCAGGTCAGGCCGATGCCTGCCTCGACCGCCACCCGCGCCCTCACGGACGGCGGAAGCACGGAGGCGCGGTACTCGGGGGACTGCTCCTCGAACCACTCCACGGACGGCATCGACACCACCCGCGTGCCCACCCCCTCGGCCTCCAGCTGCTCGCGCGCGGCGACGGCGAGCTGCACCTCGGAGCCGGTGGCGATGAGGATGACGTCGGGCGCGCTGGTCGTGGCGTCCTGGAGGACGTAACCGCCCTTCGCCGCCTCGGGGTTGGCCGGGTACGTCGGCACGCCCTGGCGGGTCAGCGCCAGGCCGTGCGGGGCCGGGTGGGTGGCGTGCCGCTTGAGGATCTCGGCCCAGGCGATCACCGTCTCGTTGGCGTCGGCCGGGCGCACGATGTTCAGGCCGGGGATGGCGCGAAGCGAGGCGAGATGCTCGACCGGCTGGTGGGTGGGGCCGTCCTCGCCGAGGCCGATCGAGTCGTGCGTCCACACGTACGTCACCGGGAGCTGCATCAGCGCGGAGAGGCGTACGGCGTTGCGCATGTAGTCCGAGAAGACCAGGAACGTACCGCCGTAGATACGGGTGTTGCCGTGCAGCGCGATGCCGTTCATCTCGGCGGCCATCGAGTGCTCGCGGATGCCGAAGTGGACGGTACGGCCGTACGGGTCGGCCTCCGGCAGCGGGTTGCCCTTCGGGAGGAAGGAGCTGGTCTTGTCGATGGTGGTGTTGTTCGAGCCGGCCAGGTCGGCGGAACCGCCCCACAGCTCGGGGAGTACACCGCCGAGCGCCTGGAGGACCTTGCCGGAGGCGGCGCGGGTGGCCACCGAGGTGCCCGCCTCGAAGGACGGCAGCGCGGACTCCCAGCCCTCGGGCAGCTGACCGGCCATGACACGGTCGAAGAGCTTCGCGCGCTCGGGCTGCGCGGTGCGCCACTCGGCGAGCTGCTTGTCCCAGGCGGTGTGTGCCTCGGCGCCACGGTCCAGGGCCCGGCGGGCGTGGGCGAGGACCTCGTCGGAGACCTCGAAGGTCTTCTCCGGGTCGAAGCCGAGGACGCGCTTGGTGGCCGCGATCTCGTCGGCGCCGAGCGCCGAGCCGTGCGAGGCCTCGGTGTTCTGCGCGGCCGGCGCGGGCCAGGCGATGATCGTGCGCATCGCGATGATGGAGGGGCGTGCGGTCTCCGCCCGCGCCGAGTTGAGCGCCGTGTGCAGCGCGTGCACGTCGACGTCGCCGTCGGCCGAGGGCGCGATCCGCTGCACGTGCCAGCCGTACGCCTCGTAGCGCCCCAGCACGTCCTCGGAGAACGCCGTCGCCGTGTCGCCCTCGATGGAGATGTGGTTGTCGTCGTAGACGAAGACGAGGTTGCCGAGCTTCTGGTGGCCCGCCAGGGACGAGGCCTCGGCGGAGATGCCCTCCTCCAGGTCGCCGTCCGAGACGATCGCCCAGATCGTGTGGTCGAAGGGGGACTCGCCCTCCGGCGCCTCGGGGTCGAAGAGACCGCGCTCGTAGCGGGCGGCCATCGCCATGCCCACGGCGTTGGCAGCGCCCTGGCCGAGCGGCCCTGTCGTCGTCTCGACGCCCGCCGTGTGGCCGTACTCCGGGTGGCCCGGGGTCTTGGACCCGTGGGTGCGGAACGCCTTCAGGTCATCGAGTTCGAGTTCATAACCTGAAAGGAAGAGCTGGGTGTAGAGGGTCAGCGAGGTGTGACCGGGGGAGAGGACGAAACGGTCGCGGCCGGTCCACTCCGGGTCGGCGGGGTCATGTCGCAGCACCTTCTGGAAGAGGGTGTACGCGGCCGGGGCCAGGGCCATCGCGGTGCCGGGGTGGCCGTTTCCGACCTGCTGCACGGCATCGGCCGCCAGTAGCCGGGCGGTGTCGACGGCACGCCGGTCCAGCTCGGTCCACTCGAATCCGTCGGAGAAGCCGGCAGGTGTCTGCGGGCTCTGCTGCGTACTCATCTTCAAGAAGTCCTCGATAAGAGCGGGAAACTGCTCTGACGCCTTCAAACTTAAAAGTCTGACTTTTGCCGGGGAAGGTGCCCGTGTGTCAGCCTTCGGTGAAAGTGGGACACCCACGGTGAGACCGAGCCGACGTGAGAGGGACATGGCGGACAGAAGCACCCAAGGCGGCAGTGTCGGTGGCGAAGGCGGAGCCGGCCAGGAGATCGACGGGATCAGGACCTTCCCCTTTCCGGTCGATCTGAGCCTCTCCGGCGTCGGAATGCAGGTCGGCGCGATGGGAAGCGGCCGCACCTGGCGTGCGAAGGCACTGCTGGAGCGCGTACACCGCATCGACTTCCACGTCGTCATGCTGTTTCACTCCGGCCCCGTCCGGCACATGATCGACTTCGCCGAGTACGAGGTCTCCGCAGGCGACATCCTGTGGATCCGCCCCGGTCAGGTCCACCGCTTCTCCCCCGCCGACTACCAAGGCACCGCGCTGACCATGCAGCCCGGCTTCCTCCCCCGGGCGACCGTCGAGGCGGCCGGCCTCTACCGCTACGACCAGCCCCCGCTGCTGCGCCCCGGCCCGGAACAACTGGCCGCTCTGGAGCACTCACTCGCCCAGCTGGAACGCGAGTACGTCGACACCACCACGCTGCCGCTCAGCCTGCACACCTCGGTGCTGCGGCACTCCCTGACCGCGTTCCTGCTCCGGCTCGCCCACCTCGCGGCCAGCTCCGCCGAAGCGGCCCGCGAACAGACCGACACCACCTTCACCCGGTTCCGGGAAGCGGTCGAGAAGGGCTTCGCCACCAACCACAGCGTCAGCGCGTACGCCGACGCCCTCGGCTACTCACGCCGCACCCTCGTCCGAGCGGTCCGCGCGGCCACCGGCGAGACCCCGAAGGGCTTCATCGACAAGCGGGTCATCCTGGAGGCCAAGCGGCTGCTGGCCCACACGGACCTGCCCATCGGGCGCATCGGCGTCGCCGTGGGCTTCCCGGACTCCGCGAACTTCTCCAAGTTCTTCCACCAGCACACCGACACGAGTCCGGCGGGGTTCAGGGCGGAACTGGCCTGAGCGAGGGGGCGGACCCGCCGGGGCCGCCCCCTCGTTCCCGCCGGTGGATCACCGACCGATGCCGAGCGCCAGCCCGGTGGGCGGGTTCGCGTGGGCCACGGTCCCGTCGGCCTTCATGTACGACCGCTGACCGGGTGTCACCTGACCGAGCGCGGTGTCGGGGATACGGGGATCTGTGAATCGGCGTACGCGCCACGGGTGTTGTTCCGGAAGGTGATCGGGAGGCTGCCGGTACCGCCACCCCCTCCGTCGCTGCCGACGGAGTAGGTGAAGTGCGGGGTGTCGTGGAGCGGGCCGCCCATCCTGTACGTGAACCAGTACTCCAGAGTGGAGCCGCTCGGCAGGCCGCTGACGTTCTGCTGCCAGATCCCCGCGTTGTCCGTCATCCGGAAGCTCTGCCGGCCGGCGCCGGACGACAGGGAGTGCACGTCGACCAGGGACGCGGGGGTGGTCGGGTCGAACCAGATCCGGACGGAGCCGGAGCCGGACGGGGTGACGCCCTTGGTGTAGTCGGCGGCGGCCTTCGCGGACACCTCCCCGGCCAGGCCGAGCACCAGCACCGTGGCGAGGGCGGTCAGGACGGCCGTCACCAGCCGCCGCAGCTCGGGGCGTGGTGCGCTCGGCCTGGCCGAGGAGCGTGTGGTCATGGGTTCAACCCCCGTGTCAGTGACCGAAGTCGAACCAGTTGACGCTCACGAAGTCCGCCGGCTGGCCGCTGGTGAAGGTCAGATAGACGTCGTGGGTTCCCGTCACCGAGCCGATGTTCGCGGGGACCGTCCGCCAGGCCTGCCAGCCACCGGTGTTGCCCACCGCGAAGCTCCCGATCGATGCGCTCGTACGGCTGTCCAGGCGTACCTCGACGAGTCCGCTGACCCCGCCGGCCGCGCCGCTCGCGACCCGGCCGTAGAACTGCCTGGCCGCCGTGGAACCGAAGTTGACGCCCTGGTAGAGCGCGTAGTCGCCGTTCGCGAGCGTGCTGATGTTCTGGCCGCCGCCTGTGTCGGTGGTCGACTCGGTGCCCACGCCTGCCTGGCCGTCGTACGACTCGGCCTGGATCGCGCTGTAGGCGTCACGGTTGCCCGAGGGCGGCGGGGTGGTGGGAGGCGGGGTGGTGCCGCCTCCGCCGGTGGACTGAAGGACCTGGACGTAGTCGACGACGAGCGGGTGGCCCGGAACCGTGCCGGCGTCGGGACCGCCGCCGAAGGCTGCGGGGAACTCGCCGCCCATCGCGACGTTCAGGATGATGTAGTAGCCGTGGTTGGTGGCGTTGGTCCAGGTCGTCGCGTCGACCTGACTCTGCCTGACCGTGTGGAAGTTGACGCCGTCGAGGTAGAAGCGCATCTCCTCGGGGCTGGTCGACCTGTCCCACTCGACGGCGTAGGTGTGGAAGCCGCCCTGGCAGGTGGTGCCCTCGCAGACCTTCTGGCCGCCGATGCCGGACTTCTCGTTGCAGGGCCCGCCCGGGCTGGTGCCGCAGTGCATCGTGGCCCACTCGTTGTTGATGCCCTGGACGTTCTCCAGGATGTCCAGCTCGCCGACGCCGGGCCAGTTCCACCAGTTGCCGCGGTAGGGGGCACCCAGCATCCAGAACGCGGGCCAGTAACCCGATGCCGCGGCGCCGGTCACGTTCGGCATCTGGATGCGGGACTCGACGCGCAGTTTGCCGCCGGCCGGCGGCTGGAAGTCGGAGCGGTTCGTCTCGATACGGCCCGAGGTCCAGTTGCCCGCGGCGTCGCGGAGCGGCGTGATCCGGAGGTTTCCGGTGCCGTCGAGCGAGACGTTGCTGGTGCTGGAGGTCATCGTCTCGACCTCGCCGGTGCCGAAGTTGGCGGGCCCGCCCGGGTAGCTCGTGCCCGTCGTGTACTGCCAGTTGGCGGTGTTGACGCCGGATCCGGCGGCTCCGTCGAAGTCGTCGAGGAAGACCTGGGACCAGCCGGCGGGGGGAGTGGGGGCGGACGCGTTCGCGGGGAGGGTGACGGCGGTGGCGGCGGCCGCCAGACCGATCGTGCTGACCACGGCGATGAGGATGCGCCGGAGTGGGGCGCGTCTGACAGGTGTGCCGGAAGTTTCACGCATGGGTGCCTCTTCGGGTACGGAGTGAGGTGCGCGGGTGGGGCCTTGAGAGCCTCTTTGAGAGCGCTCTCACAGCGCTTGCGCGGTCAATGTGCTCTCTGTCATTCCGGCCGTCAAGAGGTGAAGTCGAGAAAGTCTTTTCGGCGAAAGGGAGTTCACGCCGTGAAATAAGTGGGTGGGCAGCGAGAAGCGGGGGGCGGCCCAGCGCCGGGGGCCCGCGGTGGGGGATGAGGGGCACCGTGGTGGGGGGGGCATCAAAATGCAGGACGCCCGCACCCAACGCCCCGCCAGAGACGGT
>NZ_JBIUYT010000007.1:0-144086 GCF_044744645.1 Streptomyces sp. NPDC087263 | reverse complement strand
TCCGGGCCTTATTTTTTTCTCGACATTATTTTTTTTGGGGGTTATGGTTGTCCCGGCCTTTAATTTTGGGGGGGGGCCGCCCCCGGCGGCCCCCGCCAACCCGCCGCCCCCCGCTTCTCGGTGAAAGGGCCCAGAGAGGTGCTGAGGAAGTCCTAGAGAGCGCTCCCCGCAGTCCAGTCGGCCCAGGACAGGTTCCACCCGTTGAGACCGTTGGACGGATCCACGGTGACCTCGTCCGAGTTCTTGACGATCACCACGTCGCCGAGCATCGAGCTCTTGTAGAACTTGTAGCCGTCCACGGAGGTGTCGTCCGCGCCCTTGGTGTCGTGCATGCTCACGCACCCGTGACTGGTGTTGCTGCTGCCGAAGACCGACGTCGACGCCCAGTAGTTGCCGTGGATGAAGGTGCCGGAGGTGGTCAGGCGCTGGGCGTGCGGCACGTCCGGGATGTCGTACTCGTCGCCGAGGCCGACGGTCGAGGACTCCATCCGGGTCTGCTTGAAGCGCTCGCTGATCACCATGATCCCCGACCAGGTGGTGTGGTCGGCGTCGCCGCCGGTCACCGGGTAGGTGGCGAGGGTCGAGCCGTCCCGCACGACCGTCATCGTCTTGCTCGCCAGGTCGACCGTGCTGATCTGGGAGCGGTCGATGTTGAAGACGACGTCCTTGGACTGGGTGCCGTAGACGCCGTCCGCGCCCTCGACGTCCTTCAGACGCAGACTCAGCGTGATCTTCGTGCCCGCGGCCCAGTACTCCTCGGGCCGGAAGTCGAGCCTGGTGTCGCTGAACCAGTGGCCGACCACCTCGACGGCGGGCTCAGCCGTCACCGTGATCGCCTTCTCGACGGCGGCCCGGTCGGCGACGGCCTTCGTGAAGTTGATCGACACGGGCATGCCGACGCCGGAGGTCGAATTCGCCTCGGGGGTGAAATACCCCACGAAGGTGTCGCCGGGAGACTTGGTGGTAAAGGTCGCCGTCGTTTCGCCGGCTCCTTCGGACTGGGCCGTGACCGTGTATTTGGTGCCGGAGAACGGGTTCGCGCTCGACGTCCATTTCGTACGGGCGTCGTTGTAGGAGCCGGCCAGGGTGGAGCCGTCGTTGCCGGTGACCTTCACGGCCGACAGGGTGCCGTCGGCCACGGCGACCTCGACAGGGTTGGTGAAGGCCGCCTTCGTCGTACCGTCGGCGGGGGTGACGGTGATCGTCGGTACCTTGGCCTTCGTCTCCGCCTCGGTACTCGCCGCGGGCGTCGCGCTCGTCGTCTCCGATGCGTCCGCCGAGCCGCTGCAGCCGGTCAGGACGGCGGCCGGCACGGCACCGAGCACGGCGAGGATCCCGCGCCGGGACCACGCCGGACGGCCGGGCCGGTTCGATGCCTGCCGTTCGGACCGGTTCGGTATCTGCTCGGACCGGTCCGATATCTGAGGGTCGACCACGGCACGCCTTTCTTAGATCACCACCACTGCTGGTGCATCCTGCGCCTCTTCTATTTGTTGATTCTTTGAATCCAGGGGGTTCCTCCTTAGATTCCTGTGAAGACTCCCTGGGAGACGGCCTGAAAACGGGCCCGGCTGCGTGCGCTTCCCTGTGCGGCCTCAGCGGGCCTCCGGTCGTCACCCCGGCACTCGCGAAATCCCGTGCGCGTGTGTCGGCCGTCCACTCGTCAGAAGTCTGCAAATTGTGCACAGGATCGTGCGCACCTTGCAGAGTTGCGGCAAGAGTTGAGCAGGATTGCGCATGGGAATGATGGGATATGACGAGTACTGTTCACGACGTGCTGGCAGAGCGACGACATCAGCTCATCCTGCGGGCCCTGCGTTCAGGGGGTCCCGCGTCCGTGACCGATCTCTCCGAACAGCTGGACGTGAGTCCCGCCACCGTCCGCCGTGACCTGGTGAGACTGGCGGAGGAAGGCCTGCTGACGCGGGTGCACGGCGGCGCCGTCGTGGAGGAGGGCGACCAGCCCTTCGCCGAGGTCGCCGAGGTTCGCGTCGACGAGAAGGACGCCATAGCGGTGAAGGCCGCGTCGATGGTCCAGGACGGCCAGTCCGTCCTCCTGGACATCGGCACCACCACCTTCCGGCTGGCCAGACAGTTGCACGGCCGTCGGATCACCGTGATCACCAGCAATCTGGTGGTGTTCGAGGAACTGGTGGACGACGAGGGCATCGAGCTGGTGCTGCTCGGCGGCATGGTCCGCCGCGCGTACCGCTCCCTGGTCGGCTTCCTCACCGAGGACAACCTGCGCCAGCTGCACGCCGACTGGGTCTTTCTCGGCGCCGGCGGAGTACGGCCGGGCGGTCAGGTGATGGACACGACCGTCGTCGAGGTACCGGTCAAGCGCGCCATGATCAAGGCGGGCGAGCGGGTGGTCCTGCTCGCCGACCGGGCGAAGTTCCCGGGAACCGGGATGGCGAAGGTCTGCGGTCCCGAGGAGCTCGACGTGGTGGTGACGAACGCGCCGGTGGACACGGCGACGCGGTCCTCCCTGGAGGAAGCGGGCGTACAGGTGGTCGTGACAGGAAAGGCGGAGACGGCGTGAAGCTGACGATTCTGGGTGGCGGCGGATTCCGGGTGCCGCTCGTGTACGGAGCGCTTCTCGGGGACCGGGCCGAGGGCCGCGTCACCCAGGTCGTGCTGCACGACCTGGACGCGGGGCGGCTCTCCGCCGTGACCCGCGTCCTGGCCGAGCAGTCCGCGGGCGTCCCGGACGCCCCCGAGGTCACCGCCACCACCGACCTCGACGAGGCCCTGCGCGGCGCCGACTTCGTCTTCTCGGCGATCCGCGTCGGCGGCCTCGAAGGACGTGCCGCCGACGAGCGGGTCGCCCTGGACGAGGGCGTCCTCGGCCAGGAGACGGTCGGCGCGGGCGGTATCGCCTACGGCCTGCGCACGGTGCCGGTCGCCGTCGACATCGCGCGACGCGTGGCCCGCCTCGCCCCCGACGCCTGGGTCATCAACTTCACCAACCCGGCCGGTCTTGTCACCGAGGCCATGTCCCGCCACCTCGGTGACCGCGTGGTCGGCATCTGTGACTCGCCGGTCGGCCTCGGCCGCCGTATCGCCCAGGTGCTGGGCGCCGACCCGGGCGAGGCGTGGATCGACTACGTCGGTCTCAACCACCTCGGCTGGGTACGCGGCCTGCGCGTCGCGGGCCGCGACGAACTCCCGCGCCTGCTCGCCGACCAGGAGTTGCTCGGCTCCTTCGAGGAGGGCAAGCTCTTCGGCCCGGAGTGGCTCCAGTCCCTGGGCGCGATCCCGAACGAGTACCTGCACTACTACTACTTCAACCGCGAGGCCGTACGGGCCTACCAGCAGGCGGAGAAGACCCGCGGAGCCTTCCTGCGCGACCAACAGGCCGCGTTCTACGACGAGATGAGGCGCCCGGACGCCGCGGCGCTGACCGCCTGGGACCGTACCCGCGCCGAGCGCGAGGCCACGTACATGGCGGAGAACCGGGACGCGGCGGGCGCCGGTGAACGTGCCGCCGCCGACCTCTCCGGCGGCTACGAGAAGGTCGCGCTCGCTCTGATGCGGGCCATCGCGCGCGACGAGCGCACCACCCTGATCCTCAACGTCCGCAACCGCGGCACACTTTCCGTGCTCGACGCCGAGGCCGTCATCGAGGTGCCCTGCCATGTGGACGCCAACGGCGCGCATCCCGTCGCCGTCGACCCGCTGCCCGGCCACGCCACCGGACTGGTCTGCGCGGTCAAGGCGGTGGAACGGGAAGTCCTGTCCGCGGCCGAGTCGGGCTCGCGCACGACCGCGGTGAAGGCCTTCGCCCTGCATCCGCTCGTTGACTCGGTGAACGTGGCGCGCAGGCTTGTGGACGGCTACACCTCGGTCCACCCAGGCTTGGCGTACCTCGTCGAATAGGCGCTTTCCCCCTTCCTGGAGACTCGCGCGCATGACGAATGCCGCCGCGGCCGCTCGAGGTGCGGACGCAGCGGCCGGCGCGCCGCCGCCCGTAGGACACGCAAGGGTGCCCGGCCTTTACCGGCCGGGCACCCCTTTTGTGCGCGCTCCGGACGTGTCTCAGCCGGTGAAGCCGGCCGTGATGGACGTGAACTGCCAGTTGGTCTGGCTGATACCGGAGCAGTTGCTGACCACGCCGCCGCCGGCGCACGGCCGGTCGCGGTTGACCGCCCAGTAGGCAAGGCGGGCGATGTGGTGCGAGTTCGACCAGTCACGGATCTGGGTCCAGATCGCCGGTGAGGTGAGCTCCTGCTGGTCGCTGAGCCCGTTCATGCCGGAGATGCCGATGTGCGCGTACGCCGTGGCGTCATCCCAGCCGAAGGTGGACTTCAGCTTGGTCTTCAGGCCCTCGGTGGCGTTCACCGTGTTGCCGTACATGTCGGCGCCGCCGCCGAAGTCGAACGGCATGATGGTGAACACGTCGATGTTGGCGCCCAGTGCCGAGGCCCGCTCGATGAGCCGGTTGCCCCAGGAGGTCGGGCCGGTCGTCGACGTGCCGAAGGTGATGATCGTGCGCAGACCCGGGTTGTTCGCCTTGACGATTCGCAGGGCGTTCAGGATGCGGTCCTGGACGACCTCGTTCTCGAACTCGTCCGTGTTCTCGATGTCGATGTCGATCGCCTTGAGCCCGTACGCGTTGATCACCTGCTGGTACGCGCCCGCCAGTGCCTCCGGCGTCGAGCAGTTCGGCCCGAGCTTGTTGCCGCTCCAGCCGCCGATCGACGGCACGATGTCACCGCCCGCGGCGCGGACGGAGTTGATGACCGACTGGTCGTTGCCGCCGGTCAGCGCGCGCGAGCCGTCCCAGGCCGGGTTGCAGCCGCCCGACGAGAGGATGAACGCCATCGTGAACCACTTGATCCCGGTGGAGTTCATCACCGTACTCACGGCCGGCGGATCGCCCCAGCCGAGGTAGAGGTACGGCGCCGCCTGCTTGAAGTTGGTGCTGGGGGTGCCCGCGTTCGTCGTCACGGCAAGGGAGTTGGAGACACCGGAGAGGTTCCCGGCCGCGTCCCGGGCCCGCACGGTGAACGTGTAGGCGGTGCTCGGCGACAGCCCGCTGACCGTGCCAGTGGTGCCCGTGACGCTGAGCACCTGGTTGGCGCCGCTGTAGACGTTGTAGCCGGCGACCCCGACGTTGTCGCTCGAGGCGCCCCACGACAGGGACACGCTGGAGGAGGTCTTGCTGGGGGAGGTCAGGCCGGTCGGCGCGGTCGGCGCCTGGGTGTCCGAGCCGCCGCCGCCCGGGCCGTCCAGGCTGACGTCGTCGGCGTAGTAGGTGCCCTGGCCGTACCAGCCGTGCGTGTAGATCGTGGCGCTGGTCTGGGAGGCACCGGTCGTGAAGTTCACGGTGAGCAGGCTGTACGCCGACGTGGATGTCGTCCACGTCGCCGCGCCGCCGTCCACGCCCAGGTACACATAGCTGCCGCGCACCCAGGCCGTCAGGCTGTACGCCGTGTTCGGCTGGACGGTGACGGTCTGGCTGCACTTGGCGTTGTCGCTCGAACTCGCCGCCCCCGCAAGGGCCTTGGTGCCGCCGTGTACGGGGGTGGAGACGATCGAGCCCAGGTTCCCGGTGCAGGACCAGGGGGACACCGCGCCCGACTCGAAGCCGGGGTTGGTGAGGATGTTGGCCGCATGGGCCGTGGTGGGCAGGGCGACCGCCCCGGCCAGAGCCAGGGCGGCGGTGCCGAGCAGAGCGATGAGGCGACGTCTGGAACGTCTGAGGTAGTTGATGCGCACGCGATCTCCCTGAAGAAATGGGGGTGTTCGGGAGTGCTGAAGGTGCGCACCCAAGTTGGTATGGACCAATCAAGCTGTCAAGATGCTGTGCGTTGATTGGTCCAGACCGGTAGGGGATTGTGGGGAATTTTAGGGGGGCTAGGCGGGTGCGATGGCGGCCGTGGCGGACGCCGCTGCGGCTGCCGGGGCGATGCCCGATGCGATGGCCGGTGTGGCGGTCGGTGTCGCGGCGGGAGCGATGACGGGCGTGGCGGTCGGTGTCGCCGTGTGAGTGATGACCGGTGTGACGGTGGGCGTGAGTGCGCTGTCCGTCGCCGGGGCGGTCATGGTCTCCGCGACCGGAGCCGCGGCGGCCTCCACGCTGGGTGCGGGCGTGGCCGGCAGGGTCTCGGCGCGCTGCTGCGGCACCGCCACCGGGCGCACCGGACGCGGTCCCGTGACCACGGCGTAGTCCTGCCCGAGCAGCGAGGGAACCAGCTCGCCGGTCTCTTCGCCGAGCGCCAACTGCACTGCCGCCCAAGGGGCGTTGATCCCGCACAGCGCGAGCTGGTGCAGTCCGCCGGCCGGCCGGGTGTTGACGTCCATGAGGACCGGCTCGTCGCCGAACATCCGGAACTGAATGTTCGTCAGATAGTGCAGCCCGAACGCCTCCGCGAGCCGGCGCGCGGGGTCGATCCAGGTGGGGTGGAGCGTGAAGCCGCGACGGCGTCCGTTCTTGGTGCGGCCCACTGCCATCCGGACCCGGCCGTCAGGCCCGGTCAGGCAGTCGACGGACACCTCCGGCTCCGCGAGGAGCGGCATCACCAGCCAGTCGACGGGCTTCCCGGCCCCCCGCAGTGCGTCCTGAACCAGGCTCAACGGCACGTGCGAGCTGGGGAATCCGTTGAGGTGCATGAGTGAGAAGGGGGCGCGTGTGATCACCCGGAAGCCCACCCCGCCCGCACCGGCCGCGGGCTTGAAGCATGCCTTGTGGCCCGCCGCCTCCAACGCCTCGACGGCGACGAGGAGTTCCTCCTCGTTACGGACACGCCACCACGGCGGCACCGGAATACCCACGGCCTGAAGCGCCTGATACGCCGTCACCTTGTCGTGGAAAATGGCCACGGCCTCGGAGGGCGGCGCCAGCAGGGCCGTGCCGAGCGCGGCGAACTCCGCGCGATGCGCGACGATCGCCGACTGGTGGAGCACGGGCACGAACACGTCGATCTCGTGCCGGGCGCACTGGTCGAGGGCGTACTCGACGTACGCGGCGCGGGAGAGGCCCTCGGGCTCCATGGCGGCGGTGTCGGCAGCGGCCAGAATGGGCGAGTCGGCGTCTCCGTGCGTCGCATGGATCTCGACCGGGCGGCGCTGCGGATTACTTCGCAGCTGATCCATGAAGAACACGTTCTCCGCGTACGTGCGGTTGAGCCAGACGCGTACGCGTGAACCCATGCAGGCCGCCTTTCACGGTTCCCGGGCACGGCGGAGCAGGCCGTGCCCGGCCAGGGGAGAGGGAGGTGCACCAAGCCGCCGCAGACCGAAGAAGGTCCAGCGTGGTGGTGTTGGGGCGATCATAAGGGGCGCGGGGCGGGTGTGGCGCTACAGGCGTGTTACGGATTCCCGAATTGTGGACCCCAGGTCCCGCGGGACGGTCTTGTCCGGCCTCGGTCGGATGTGCTCTTGTGTTGCTATTCGTGTTCGTGGAAGGGGCGAGGGTGGAGTCGAAGGCTGGCCGTTCGGGACAACTGTTGGCCATCAGCGATCTGCACATCGGATACGCGGAGAACCGCGCCCTCGTCGAGCAGATGCGCCCCCAGTCGGACGAGGACTGGCTTCTGGTGGCCGGTGACGTCAGCGAGAGCGTGGCCGACATCCGCTGGACCCTCGAAACGCTCAGCGGCCGCTTCCGCAAGGTGATCTGGGCCCCAGGCAACCACGAACTGTGGACCCACCCGAAGGATCCGGTGCAGCTGCGCGGCGTCGCCCGCTACGAGCATCTGGTCGCGCTCTGCCGGGAGTTGGGCGTCACGACACCCGAGGATCCCTATCCCGTCTGGGACGGTCCGGGTGGCCCCGCCGTCATCGCCCCGCTCTTCCTGCTCTACGACTACTCGTTCCTGCCGAAGGGCTGCACGACCAAGGAGGAGGGGCTCGCCTACGCCGAGGGCACCGGGGTGATCTGCACCGACGAGCACTTCCTGCACCCCGATCCCTATCCGAGCCGTGAGGCCTGGTGCCGGGCCCGGGTCGCCGAGACCGAGCGCAGGCTTGCCGAGCTGCCCGACGACCTGCCCGTGATCCCGGTCAACCACTACCCGCTGGACCGCCACCCGATGGACGTCCTGCGCTACCCCGAGTTCGCGATGTGGTGCGGCACCACGCTGACCGCCGGCTGGCACCGCAGATTCCGCATCGAGACCATGGTCTACGGTCATCTCCACATCCCACGGACCACCTGGCACGAGGGTGTCCGCTTCGAAGAGGTGTCCGTGGGCTACCCCCGTGAGTGGCGCACCCGCTCGGGGCCGCCCGGTGCGTTGCGCCGCATTCTGCCGATGGAGGTCGGAGCCGGTGATCGAGGAGCTGCTCCCGGAGTCAGTGGTGGCCGTGGAGGGTTTCGGTGACGACGGGGCCGAGGGCACGATGCTGTACCCCGAGGAGCAGGCGCTGCTGACCCGCGCCGTGGCGAAGCGGCGCCGCGAGTTCACCGCCGTACGCGGCTGCGCCCGGCGAGCCATGGAGAAGCTCGGCGTGGCGCCGGCGCCCATCCTGCCCGGCGAGCGCGGCGCCCCGCAGTGGCCCGCGGGTGTGATCGGCAGCATGACGCACTGCGAGGGCTACACCGCCGCCGCGGTCGCCCGCGCCACCGACCTGGCCTCCCTCGGCATCGACGCCGAACCCCACCTGGTGCTCCCGGACGGCGTCCTGGGCGCCGTGGCCCTGCCCGCCGAGGTGGCACGGCTGGGCGGGCTCGGTGCCCGGATTCCCGACGTCCACTGGGACCGGCTGCTGTTCAGCGCCAAGGAGTCGGTCTACAAGGCGTGGTTCCCGCTCACCGCGAAGTGGCTGGACTTCTCCGAGGCGGACATCGACATCTTCGTGGACCCCGGGGCCGGGGTCCACGCGCTGTCGGGGCGGCTGCGCGCGGAGCTCCTCGTGCCGGGCCCGCTGGTCGGCGGCGACCGCGTCGGGTTCTTCGACGGGCGCTGGACCGTCCAGCGGGGCCTGGTCGCGACGGTGATCACGGTGCCGCACGGCTGAGGCCGTGCACCACCGCGTGACTCAGCGCTGCGTCGGTCCCGGGCACCAGGTGTGCAGCAGCCGGAAGAACGACTCCTCGTTGCCCGCGAGCCCGGCCGCCGCCAGTGCCTGCTCCGCCTCGGCCAGGGCGGCGGGCGGCACCACGGGTGGTCGGCGCCCGTCCGGCGCTCCGTCGAAGGCGGCTCGGACGGTCTGGAGGAGACGCAGGTAGGCCTGCACGGCGGCGCGTTCGTGATCGGTCAGTACGGCGGTCGGCATCGGACGGCTCTCCCCGGGTCGGCTGGTCGAAGCGATACATGGCGGTACGTGACTCCAGCTTGCCGTCCGCCACTGACAATGCCGTTTCCGTACGCGGAGGTTCGCCCGCTTAGCGGAGGCGAAACCTCACGGAAATCCCTTGGGGGACGGGGGCCCTAGGCTGGAACGGAGACCTGGGAACCGCTTTCTCGGCGGCTTGTGAACTGCGTCGACGGTGGCTTGCGCGTTGCCGGGCCGGTGGCTCGGGAGCCGGCTCGACGGCGGCTCGGGAGCTGCCTTGACGGTGGCTCGGGAGCCGGCTTGACGGTGGCTTGGGAGCTGCCTTGACGGTGGCTTGGGAGCCGCCTTCACGGCGGCCCGGGAACAGGAGGTGGCCCATGGTCGACGTACCGCCCGGACGCCCGCGGCGCACCCTGCGCTCGGTGAGCGACGGGGAACTGCGCCTGCACCACCGTGTCGTGCACGGCTACCGGCGCGCCTACCGGATGGCGGGCGAGGGTCCCGCACTCGTCCTGATCCACGGCATCGGCGACTCCTCGGACACCTGGGGCGAGCTGATCCCGGACCTCGCCCGCACCCACACGGTGATCGCGCCGGACCTCCTCGGCCACGGGGCGTCCGACAAGCCGCGGGCCGACTACTCGGTGGCCGCGTACGCCAACGGAGTACGTGATCTGCTCACCACGCTCGGCATCGAGTCCGCCACGCTGGTCGGGCACTCGCTGGGCGGCGGTGTCGCGATGCAGTTCGCCTACCAGTTCCCCGAGCGGACCGAGCGGCTGATCCTGGTCAGCGCGGGCGGCGTCGGGGGCGAGGTCAACCCCGTACTGAGAGCGGTGTCGCTGCCAGGTGCCCACCTCATGCTCTCGGCGCTGCGGCTGCCCGGTATGCGTCTCCAAGTCGGCCTGTTCTTCCGCCTGATGAGGATCCTCAACACCGATCTGGGCCAGGACGCACCGGAGTTGCTGAACCTCGTGGACGCGCTGCCCGACGCGACGTCCCGCAGCGCCTTCATCCGCACGCTGCGCGCCGTGGTCGACTGGCGCGGGCAGGCGGTGACCATGCTCGACCGCTGCTATCTGACCGAGGGCATGCCCACGATGCTGCTCTGGGGGGATCGGGACAGTGTGGTGCCGGTGCGACACGCGTACGGGGCGCACGAGGCGATGCCGGGCAGTCGCCTGGAGATCTTCGAGGGCGCCGGCCACTTCCCCTTCCACAGCGACCCGGCGCGCTTCCTCGCCCTGATCGAGGAGTTCACGAACACCACGAGCCCAGCCGACTGGAGCCGCGACCACTGGCGCGAGCTGCTGCGCGCGGGCCGCCCCGGCACGGCTGTCGGACAGCCGGACACGGAGCAGAGCCGAGCGGTGGAACGAGACCTGCGAGAGGCGAGCGAACGCAGCGCGACGTGAGGCCACACCGCCCTGAACTCGTCTCGTGCGCCTAGACCGGTCCGGCCGATCACGGCGGAGACGCGGGGTGGGGTGTGGCACGCGCTTTCCTGTTGCCTCAAGGGCGTGGTGGACCCCGAGCGACCCCCCAGCGGCGTTGAATTCCTGCGACCTGATCGGCCGGGTCCTAGCCGACGTGTTCCCGGGAACCGGACGCGACCCGTTCCCGGGCGGTCGCGACGACGGGGGAGCGGCGCAGGGCGAGGGACATCCCCACAAGGTCCCGCGGACCGGCGGCCGAGGTGGCGGACGGGGTGGCGTCGGCCGCCGCGGCGCTGATGATCCTGCCCTCCGGATCCTCGGTCCTGGCCCGCAGTGCCACGGTCACCATTGTCGCGTCGGCTTCGGCCCGCGCCCGGTTCTCGCCGGAGCCCGCGGACACGGCGGCGTCGTAGGCCCGCGCGCGCTCCTCGGGGTCGAAGTAGGGGTACAGGCTGAGGAGGCCGTCGTGGATGTCGGACTCCCGCTGGGTCACCAACAGTTCGGCCGGCGACCACCAGGCGATCCGCACCGCGTGGTCACCGTGGTCGCCCGCGGGCCGCAACTCCCGCCAGAGCGGCCCGAGGTGACGGTAGGTCGCCCAGGTGCTCCACACATCTCCGAAGCGCTGACAGGCCATCGGGACGCAGAAGCCGATCGCGCAGATCAGCTCTCCTGCGGCGGCCAGGACGGGGGCGACGTCGGTGCTCAGGTAGTCGAGGTTCCCGCCGGTCCAGCGGGCGCCCACGGCAGTCAGTTTGGCGGCGTCGAAGGCGATGTTGGTCAGGAACCCGGACACGATGACCAGCAGCCCGGCGCGCAGCCAGCCCTGCACCTGGAGTGCCCAGCGCCAGCACATCATGACCATCGCGACGTTCGCGAAGGTGAGTGCGGCGAGATAGAGCACGATCATCTCGCGGATGAACGACGTGTTGGCGTAGTACGTGTCGAGGTCCCGCAGGCGCTCTTCCGGCGCGTGCCCGAGGACGAACAGCGTCACGCACGCCACGATCACCACGGAGTACCCGGCGATCCAACGGCGCGAGGCGCGGCGCGTGACCTCCGACGGTCCGCCGCGCCAGTGGATGATCAGCACCAGACAGGAGGCGCTGAAGGCACTCAGCAGGCTGTACACGAGCGGCGCGGAGACGTTCGGGATGCCGGTGATGTGGTTGACCCAGGTGATCGTCGGCGGGGCCGCGAAGCAGAACACCAGGGCGGAGAGCGCGAGCAGCGCGTACACCGACCGCAGCAGCGGATCGCGCCAGGCGCGCAGCACCGCCGGGCCCTTGAGAGCAAGGGCGATCGCCATCGCGACCGCCGGTATGTAGTAGCTGGTGTCGTGCACGCCGTCTCAGCCCTGCGGCCCGCGGTAGCCGAGCGACGCCTCGATCCGGCCCGCGAGTCCGTCCCGCTGCACCGGCCTGCGCAGCGATGAACCCGCAAGCCAGGTACGGCACTTGCTGGCGAGCAGCAAGCCGAAGTTCTCGGCCTCCGCCTCGTCCGCGAGGTGCGATCGGGTGCGCGCGGCGACCTTGAGGACGGTCTCCTGGAGGTCCGCGGAGTCGTTCAGTAACCGGGCCGCGACGGCCGCGCCCTCGACGTGGTGGCTGCAGTGCCCGGCCTGCATGTGCCACAGCTCGTGGCCCAGGATCACCAACTGGTGGTCGGGCGCGGTGCGTTCCTCGACGACCACGAGGTCCTGTTCGGCCATGTCGAGCCAGAGTCCACTGGCGGTCCCGGGCGGGAACGCGGCGGTGCGGAACTGGACGGGGCGCCCGCGGCGTCTGCTCATGGCGTCGCACAGCGCCGCGTAGAGGTCGGCGGGTTCGGCCGGCGCCGCGAGTGTCAGTTCCCCGACCAACTCACCGCACAGGCGCCGCATGTCCCTTTGGATGCCCACAGTTCTCCCCGTGCTCACGACTCGGGCCGCTTGACGCTTTCCAGGAGCATGTCCAGCCACTCGGCGACCTTGTCCCGGTGCTGGTCGGTGGGCAACTGTGCGGCCCGCCAGGCGATTCCGCGGACGCCGTGGTCCAGCAGGAGTCGCTCCAGCGGATCGGGGGCCACCGAGGCCGCCGCGCGCTCACGGTCGGCGACCCGTTGCAACAGCTCCTGCTCCGAGCGCTGGAGAGCGCCCACGAGAGCCTCGGAGTCCTCGGCCGTGAGGAACCCGGCGTGTACCCGGAAGAACCGCTGAATCGCGTCGCAGTGCTCCATGGTGGGGCGCCGGTCGCCGTTGATGAGAGCCCCCGCCTGCTGCCGCGACATGCCCGCGCCGTCGGCGATCTCCTGCTGCGTGTACCGGCGCCCATTGGGCTTCAGCCGGGTACGACGGAGCAGATCCAGCCGTTGCAGGAACCGGGCCTGCAGATCGGGCTCTCCCGCGCGGCGGCCGCTCAGCAGGGCTCGCACCACGGGCTCGGGGACGCCGGACTCGGCCGACAGGCGCCGGGCGTCGAAGACCTCGGCGTGCCGCACACCGAGCCGGTCGGCGAGCCCGCTGACCCGGGCCACGACGGCCTGCAGCAGAACCGTCGCCGTGGCGGCCGGAACCTCGAAGCCATCCGTCACCGACAGATCTCCTACGTCTTTTCTCAGGTTTCTCACATGATGGTCAGCAACCATCGGGAGACTAGCCTCTTGGTCGAACTCACATCCAGGTCTCGCCACAACTGTGGCGAGATTCAGCCGTCAACGAGCGTCAAATGCCACGATAGTTGACACGACAACACTCCGGGAAGCAGGATCGGGGCGCCGCGTGAAGGCCGCATAGGCAAGAGGGGTGACCTCCCGATGGCGTACCAGGCAGGATGGCAGCGGTCCCAGCCGCGACCTGTCCCCGCGAGTCTCGAAGCGCAGGCGTATCTCCAGGACTACGCCGATCTCCTCGAGGCCCTCCCGTTCCCCTCCGTCGTCTTCGACCACTGCTGGGACGTCGTTCTGTGCAACGACGCGTTCGAGACACTTTTCGCCGGCATCGGACCGCACCCGACGGCGATGCCCAGCCACAACTTCCTGCGGTTCGTCCTGTTCCATCCGGACGCGAGCACCGTCCTCGGCGAGCACGAGTCGAGCTGGTGCCTGCCGATGCTGGCCAACTTCGCGGACGCCGTGAAGCGGCACGACCAGGACCGCGCACTCCAGTCGATCCGCCGGGACATCGCCCAGGACCCGATCATGGACGCCGCCTACCGGCACGGGCTGCCGCACTGGATCCGCGCGGTCGGCCCGGACGGCGTCGAGTCCGACGGTGCCGTACGCCCGCTGGTGCACCCCGACCCGCGCTGGGGCCGTACGGACTGCCGGATCGTCATCGACACCCCCAAGTCCCTTCAGGACATGGGCTACACGCGGATGACACTGGTGCTGCGCGAGGCACGGCACGCGGCAGCCGGACCGGGCAGGGCGCACAAGACCCGCAACGGCGCGGCGGAACTGCGGGCGGTGTGAGCCGCCCTCGGCGGCCCACGGGCTGAGCTCGCGCTACGCCGCACCGAGCCCGAGCCCGAGCCCGAGCCCGAGCCCGAGCCCGAGCCCGAGCTGAGTGGTCCGTCCAAGCTCCAAGCCGTGAGCCCGCGGCGGAGTCGTGCCACGGCGGTGTGAGCCCGTTCGGTCGCGTGACTGGTGCGATGCCACCGGCGACGCCGCAACCCGCCCCACGTGTTGACCAAATAGGCCGCCCCCGGCAGCCGTTGGAGCAGCGGGACCACGGCGGATCCGAAGTGCCGCACGAACCCGGCACCCGCCACCAACTCCCGCCGGACGAGCCGCAGATGTAGCCCGGGCGCAGCGCCGCCAGGTCCGCGCTCGGCGGGCGGCGGCCCTGGGCGGCGACCTGGGTGAGCACGGCCGCCGTATCGGCCCGGGTGGCGTCGACGCCCTCCGCACCGGAACCCTGAGCAGCCGCTGAGGAACTCTCCGTGCAACTGTCCCGTTCCACGCGCATCGCGCTGCGTGTCGCCGCCGGGCTCGGGTCGCGGTCATCGACGGGCCGACAGGGCGACGGAGGGCAGGATCTGAACCGGCCTGGGGTCACCCGGCGAACTTCCGCAGCCGCACGAACAGGTCGCTCCCAGCTGATCCAATTGTGCGGGATCCAGCCGTTTCACCCGCAATACGCAAGCCGCTTGCATTTCTTGCGCTATTCTTGCGTGCATGACGCGACGACTTGCTCAGGTGGCGCAGAAGGTCGGGGTCAGTGAGGCCACGGTCAGCCGGGTGCTCAACGGCAAACCCGGAGTCTCCGATTCCACCCGGCAGGCGGTGCTCTCCGCCCTCGACGTCCTCGGCTACGAGCGGCCCACGCAACTGCGCGGTGAACGCGCCCGGCTCGTGGGCCTGGTGCTGCCGGAGCTGCAGAACCCGATCTTCCCGGCGTTCGCGGAGGTGATCGGCGGGGCGCTCGCGCAGCTCGGTCTCACCCCGGTGCTGTGCACCCAGACCAAGGGCGGCGTCTCCGAGGCGGACTATGTGGAACTGCTGCTTCAGCAGCAGGTCTCCGGCGTGGTGTTCGCGGGAGGTCTGTACGCGCAGGCGGACGCGCCGCACGATCACTACCGGCAACTCGCGGACCGCAACATTCCGGTGGTCCTTGTGAACGCGGCCATCGAGCACCTCGGCTTCCCCTGCGTCTCCTGCGACGACGCCGTCGCCGTTGAGCAGGCCTGGCGCCATCTGCACTCGCTCGGACACGAGCGCATCGGGCTTGTCCTCGGCCCCGGCGACCACATGCCCTCGGGGCGCAAGCTCGCCGCGGCGCGCGTGCTCGCCCCCGAACTGCCCGACGAGCACATCGCCCGGGCGATGTTCTCCCTGGAGGGCGGACAGGCAGCCGCCACCCGGCTGCTCGACCGGGGTGTCACCGGCATCATCTGTGCCAGCGATCCGCTCGCGCTCGGCGCCGTACGGGCCGCCCGCCGCAGGGGGCTCAGCGTGCCCGGCGAGGTCTCCGTCGTCGGCTATGACGACTCGGCGTTCATGAACTGCACCGAGCCGCCGCTGACCACCGTGCGCCAGCCCATCGAGGCCATGGGACGCGCGGCCGTCGAGCTGCTGAACGCCCAGATCGGCGGGAGCAGTGTCACCCCCGAAGAGCTGCTGTTCGAGCCCGAATTGGTGGTCCGTGGTTCGACAGCGCAAGCGCCGCGCCACTGAGCAGCAGGTGACTGTCAAATAATTACATATTCTGCGCGACATCTTGCGAAGAGATGTCGTCGGTGCTTGAGTGTGCGGCGCCCACCGCTCCAGGCCACGGGTTGCCAAAAGGGTTCCACCCGCTCCTGCCCAAAGGGGTCCACCGATGAGAAGCACCGGGTTCCGCCGTACCTTCGTCACGCTCATGGCGTGTTCTTTCGCGCTCACTGCCACTGCCTGCGGTTCGAGCGACGACACGGCCGACGGCAAGACCAGCATCACCGTCAACTGCATGCCGCCCAAGAGCGCGAAGGTCGACCGCTCGTTCTTCGAGGCGGACATCAAGGCCTTCGAGAAGGCCAACCCGACCATCGACGTCGTCGCGCATGACGCGTTCCCGTGTCAGGACCCCAAGACGTTCGACGCCAAGCTGGCCGGCGGTCAGATGGAGGACGTCTTCTACACCTACTTCACCGATGCCAAGCACGTCGTCGACATCAACCAGGCCGCCGACATCACGAGTTACGTCAAGGACCTCAAGAGTTACGACACCATCCAGCAGCAGTTGCGCGACATCTACACCGTGGACGGCAAGATCTACGGCATCCCGCGCACCGGTTACTCGATGGGCCTGATCTACAACAAGAAGCTCTTCAAGGAGGCGGGCCTCGACCCCGAGAAGCCCCCGGCCACCTGGGAGGAGCTGCGTGCGGCCGCCAAGGCGATAGCCGGGCTCGGCAACGGCACCGTCGGATACGCCGACTACAGCGCCCAGAACCAGGGCGGCTGGCACTTCACCGCCGAGATGTACTCGCAGGGCGGTGACGTGGTCAGTGCGGACGGCAAGAAGGCCACCATCGACACCCCCGAGGGCAAGGCCGTCCTGCAGAACCTCAAGGACATGCGCTGGACCGACAACTCCATGGGCAGCAAGCAGCTCCTCGTCATCAACGACGTCCAGCAGATGATGGGTTCCGGGAAGCTCGGCATGTACCTCTCCGCGCCGGACAACATCCCGATCCTGGTCAAGGAGAAGGGCGGGAACTACAACGACCTCGCCCTCGCGCCCATGCCCGGCGGCCAGGGCACGCTCATCGGCGGCGACGGCTACATGTTCAACAAGAAGGCGACGCCCGAGCAGATCAAGGCGGGCCTGAAGTGGCTCGACTCGATGTTCCTCACCCCCGGCGACGGCTTCCTCGGTGACTACGCGCGCGCCAAGCAGAACGACGCTCCCGTCGGCCTGCCCGAGCCCCGTCTGTTCACCGGCGCGGCCGACGAGAAGGACCAGCAGGTCAAGGAAGCCAACGCCAACGTCCCGGTGGCGAACTACCAGCCCTTCCTCGACGGCAGCGAGAGCCTGGACAAGAAGATCGAGCCGCCGCAGGCCCAGCAGATCTACTCGGTCCTGGACAGCGCCGTCTCCTCGGTGCTCACCAAGAAGGACGCCGACGTCGACAAGCTCCTGAGTGACGCGTCCGGCAAGATCGACTCCATTCTGGCCCGGGGCTGACACCGTTCATGAAGACCGCATCGAAGCCCGCGGTGCCTCCACCGACGACTGTACGGCCGGTGGAGGCACCCGGGCCTGGACCCCACAAGCGGCCACTGAGCCGGCGCCTGGCCGACCAGTCGCGGGCGTATGCCTTCCTCATCGGCGGCCTGCTCTGCTTCGCGCTGTTCTCCTGGTACCCGGCGATCCGCGCCGTCGTGATCGCCTTCCAGAAGTACACGCCCGGAGCGGAGCCGGAGTGGGTCGGCACCGAGAACTTCACCCGCGTCTTCCACGACCCGGAGTTCGCGGCCGCCTGGCGCAACACCCTGACCTTCACCCTCCTCGCCCTGCTCATCGGCTTCGCCGTCCCCTTCGTGATGGCGCTGGTGCTGAACGAACTCCGGCATGCGAAGTCCTTCTTCAGAGTCGTGGTCTATCTGCCGGTGATGATTCCGCCGGTGGTCAGCGCCCTGCTCTGGAAGTGGTTCTACGATCCCGGAGCGGGCCTGGCGAACGAGGCACTGCGCTCACTGCACCTGCCCACCTCGAACTGGTCGAACGGCGCCGACACCGCGCTCGTGTCACTCGTGATCGTCGCCACCTGGGCGAACCTCGGCGGCACCGTCCTCATCTACCTCGCCGCGCTGCAGAGCATCCCCGGTGAGCTGTACGAGGCGGCCGAACTGGACGGCGCGAACATCTGGCAGCGCGTCCGCCATGTGACGATCCCGCAGACCCGCTTCATCATCCTGATGCTGATGCTGCTGCAGATCATCGCCACGATGCAGATCTTCACGGAACCGTTCGTGATCACCGGCGGCGGCCCGGAGAACGCGACCGTGACAGTCCTGTACCTGATCTACAAGTACGCCTTCCTCTACAACGACTTCGGCGGAGCCTGCGCCCTGAGTGTCATGCTCCTCGTCCTGCTCAGTGCCTTCTCGGCGCTCTATCTGAAGCTGACCAGCTCCGGAGGCGAGGACTCATGAGCACCCGTACGCTCGTCTCACCGCTCACCCTGGCCCGCCGCCGCGGCAAGGCCCTCTACTGGAGCGTCTTCTCCGGAGTGGTCCTGCTCTTCGCGCTCGCCTTCCTCTTCCCCGTCTACTGGATGATCACCGGCGCCATGAAGTCGCCGGACGAGGTCACCCGTACACCTCCGACGCTGGTCCCCGACAAGTGGAGCCTCAGCGGCTACACCGACGCCTGGGACCTGATGGACCTGCCCACCCACCTGTGGAACACGGTGGTGCAGGCCGCCGGCGCCTGGATTCTCCAACTCGTGTTCTGTACGGCGGCCGCGTACGCCCTGTCCAAGCTGAAGCCCGCCTTCGGCAAGATCATCCTCGGCGGCATCCTCGCCACCCTGATGGTCCCGGCGCAGGCACTGGTCGTCCCGAAGTACCTGACCGTCGCCGACCTCCCGCTCATCCACACGAGCCTGCTCAACGACCCGCTCGGCATCTGGCTGCCCGCCGTGGCCAACGCCTTCAACCTCTATCTCCTCAAGCGCTTCTTCGACCAGATCCCGCGCGACGTCCTGGAGGCCGCCGAGATCGACGGCGCCGGCCGGCTGCGCACCCTCTGGTCGATCGTGCTGCCCATGTCCAGGCCGGTTCTGGGAGTTGTGTCGATCTTCGCCCTGGTCGCCGTCTGGCAGGACTTCCTCTGGCCGTTGATGGTCTTCTCCGACACCGAAAAGCAGCCCATCAGCGTGGCCCTCGTCCAGCTGTCGCAGAACATCCAGTTGACCGTGCTGCTCGGCGCGATGGTGATCGCCAGCATCCCCATGGTCGTGATGTTCCTGGTGTTCCAGCGGCACATCATCGCCGGGATCAGCGCGGGCAGCACGAAGGGCTGACCCCACCCCCTTCCAGAGCTCCACAGAAAGGTTGGCACCGTGGGACAGCATTCCCCTGCCCGCATCCAGGGCGAATGGTGGCGCTCCGCCGTCATCTACCAGGTGTACGTACGCAGCTTCGCGGACGGTGACGGCGACGGCACCGGCGACCTCGCGGGCGTCCGCGCCAAACTCCCGTACCTCGCCGAACTGGGCGTGGAAGCCCTGTGGTTCAACCCCTGGTATCTGTCGCCCATGGCCGACGGCGGCTACGACGTGGCCGACTACCGCGCCATCGACCCGGCCTTCGGAACGCTCGCCGAGGCGGAGAAACTCATCGCCGAGGCGCGCGAGCTGGGTATCCGCACCCTCGTCGACATCGTGCCGAACCACGTGTCCGACCAGCACGCCTGGTTCCGTGCGGCCCTCGCGGCGGGTCCGGGCAGCCCGGAGCGCGAGCTGTTCCACTTCCGCCCCGGACGCGGTGAGAACGGTGAACTCCCGCCCAACGACTGGCCGTCCCAGTTCGCCGGCTCCACCGAACCCGTCTGGACCCGGCTGCCCGACGGCGACTGGTACCTCCACCTGTTCACCCCCGAGCAGCCCGACCTCAACTGGGCGCACCCGGCGGTCCGGCAGGAACACGAGGACGTGCTGCGCTTCTGGTTCGAACGGGGCGTGGCAGGCGTCCGCATCGACTCGGCCGCGCTGCCCGCCAAGGACCCGGACCTGCCCGACTTCGTCGAGGGCCGCGACCCGCACCCCTTCGTCGACCGCGACGAACTCCACGACATCTACCGCTCCTGGCGCGCGGTGGCCGACGACTACGACGGCATCTTCGTCGGCGAGGTCTGGCTCCCGGACACCGAGCGCTTCGCCCGCTACCTCCGCCCGGATGAACTGCACACCGCCTTCAACTTCTCCTTCCTGTCCTGCCCCTGGGACGCCGGACGGCTGCGTACCTCGATCGACGAGACCCTCGCCGAGCACGCTCCGGTCGGCGCGCCCGCAACCTGGGTGCTGTGCAACCACGACGTGACGCGCACGGTCACCCGCTACGGCCGCCGCGACACCGGCTTCGACTTCGCCACCAAGGCCTTCGGCACCCTCACCGACCTTGCTCTCGGCACCCGCCGCGCCCGTGCCGCCGCCCTGCTCTCGCTGGCCCTGCCCGGCGCCGTCTACGTCTACCAGGGCGAGGAACTCGGCCTGCCCGAGGCGGAGATACCCCGCGACCGCATCCAGGACCCGATGCACTTCCGCTCCGGCGGCGCCGACCCCGGCCGGGACGGGTGCCGGGTCCCCCTGCCATGGACCGCCGACTCGCCCCACGCGGGTTTCGGCGGCGACCCCTGGCTCCCGCAGCCCGCGGGCTGGGCCACGTACGCGGCCGACCGGCAGGCAGCCGACCCGGGCTCGATGCTCGCCCTCTACCGCAAGGCACTCCGCGTCCGCCGCTCGGAGCCGGGCTTCGGTGACGGGACGCTGACCTGGCTGCCCGCACCCGAGGGCGTCCTCGCCTTCGCCCGCACGGACGGGATGTGCTGTGTGATCAACCTCTCCGACACACCGGCCGAACTCCCCGTGCACAATGAACTGCTTCTCACCAGCGGCCCCTTGGATACCGAGGGGCGGCTCCCCCAGGACACGGCGGCCTGGCTGCGCGCCTGACGCCGCAGCCGGGCCGCCGCACCACCCCGCTATCCCGGCACTCCCCCCACGAAAGGGATCAGCATATGTCCAGATCTGTCAGGCGCATGCCGACAAGGGCGGCGGCAGTGGCCGTCGCCCTGGCCGCCGGCATGCTCAGTGTCACCGTGGCACACCCCGCGGTGGCGGCCGCGGGCGCCACCCTGCCCTTCACCTCGGTCGAGGCCGAGTCGGCCACCACCACGGGCACGAAGATAGGCCCCGACTACACCCAGGGCACTCTCGCCTCCGAGGCGTCCGGGCGACAGGCCGTGCGGCTGACCGCCGGGCAACGCGTCGAGTTCACCGCACCGCGCGCGGCCAACGCCGTGAACGTCGCGTACAGCGTTCTCGACGGACAGTCCGGCTCGCTCGATGTCTACGTCAACGGCACGAAGCTGGCCAAGACGCTCGCCGTCACCTCCAGGTACTCCTACGTCGACACCTCCTGGATCGCGGGCGCCAAGACCCACCACTTCTTCGACAACGCCAGGCTGCTGCTCGGTGTGAACGTGCAGGCGGGTGACAAGATCGCCTTCCAGGCGACCTCCGTCCAGGTCACCGTCGACGTCGCCGACTTCGAGCAGGTGGCCGCGGCCGCCGTCAAGCCCGCGGCAGCCGTGTCCGTCGTCGACAAGGGCGCCGACCCCAGCGGCGTGGGCGACTCGACAGCGGCCTTCCGGTCGGCGATCGCCGCCGCGCCCGGGGGAGTGGTCTGGATCCCGCCGGGCGAGTACAGGATCACCTCCTCGCTCAGTGGCGTCCAGAACGTGACCCTCCAGGGCGCCGGCAACTGGTACTCCGTCGTGCGCACCTCGCGCTTCATCGACCAGACCAGCTCGTCCGGAGCAGTCGGCCTCAAGGACTTCGCGGTCATCGGCGACGTCACCGAGCGCGTCGACTCCAACCCGGACAACTTCGTCAACGGGTCCCTGGGCCCGAACTCGACGGTCTCCGGCATGTGGATCCAGCACCTCAAGGTCGGTCTCTGGCTGACCGGCAACAACGACAACCTCATCGTCGAGAACAACCGCATCCTCGACACCACCGCCGACGGCCTCAACCTGAACGGGAACGCGCACGGTGTCCGCGTGCGCAACAACTTCCTGCGCAACCAGGGCGACGACTCCCTCGCCATGTGGTCGCTCAACTCGCCCGACACCAACAGCAGCTTCGAGAACAACACCATCTCGCAGCCGAACCTGGCCAACGGCATAGCCATCTACGGCGGCACCGACATCGCTGTCCGGAACAACCTGATCTCCGACACCAACGCGCTCGGCAGCGGTATCGCGATCTCCAACCAGAAGTTCCTCGACCCCTTCTACCCGCTGGCCGGCACCATCACGGTCGACGGAAACACGGTCGTGCGGGCCGGTGCCATCAACCCCAACTGGGGTCACCCGATGGGTGCGTTGCGCGTCGACTCCTACGACAGCGCGATCAACGCCACGGTCAACATCACCAACACCACGGTCACCGACAGCCCGTACGGCGCCTTCGAGTTCGTGTCGGGCGGCGGGCGCGGCCTCGCGACGAACAACGTGAACGTGACCGGCGCCACGGTCAACAAGGTCGGCACGGTCGTCGTCCAGGCCGAGACACCGGGCGCGGCGAAGTTCACCAACGTCACGGCCACCGGTGTGGGCGCGGCGGGCATCTACAACTGCCCCTACCCGAGCGGCACCTTCACGCTCACCAACGGTGGCGGCAACACCGGCTGGGACAGCACCTGGTCCAACTGCTCCGCCTGGCCCCAGCCCGGGACCGGAAACCCGGCACCCGACCCGACCACCAACCTCGCCAAGGGCCGCGCCGCCACCGCCACCGGCTCGGTGGACGTCTACACGCCCGCCAAGGCAGTCGACGGCGACGTGAACACCTACTGGGAGTCCCCCAGCAACGCCTTCCCGCAGGTTCTGACCGTCGACTTCGGCGCAACTCAGGCTGCACGCAGGGTCGTTCTGAAGCTGCCGCCCGCCACGGCGTGGGGCGCGCGCACCCAGACCCTGTCCGTACAGGGAAGCACGGACGGCTCGTCGTACTCGACGGTCGTGGCCTCGACGGGCTACCGCTTCGACCCGGCCACCGGGAACACGATCACCGTGTCCCTGCCCAGCACCACGAACCTGCGCTACCTGAGGGTCAACGTCACCGGCAACACCGGCTGGCCGGCCGCCCAGCTCAGCGAGGTGGAGGCGTACCTGTCCTGACATCCGGGGTCGCCCCGCGCTTCGCCGCCTGGATCTGCTCGTACACATGGGTCCGCAGTTCGGCGAAGCGCGGGGCGACCCGGGTGTGCAACTGGTCCCGCTCGTCCGGCAGATCGACCTTCAACTGCTCCTGTACGACGGTGGGGGAGGCGGAGAGGATCAGTACCCGCTCACCGAGGTAGACGGCCTCGTCGATGTCGTGGGTGACGAACAGGATCGTGATCCCGCGCTCCCGCCACAGCCCCCGCACCAGATCCTCCAGGTCGGCGCGCGTCTGGGCGTCGACCGCCGCGAACGGCTCGTCCATCAGCAGCACATCGGGCTCGTACGCGAGCGCGCGGGCGATGGCGACGCGCTGCTGCATACCGCCGGAGAGCTGCCAGGGATAGGCATCCGCGGCATCCGTGAGCCCGACCGACTCCAGCGCCTCGGCGACCAGTTCCCGGCGCCGCGCCTTGCTCAACCGCTTCTGTTTCAGCGGGAGTTCGACGTTCTCGCCGACCCGCATCCAGGGGAACAGACTGCGCCCGTACTCCTGGAACACGAACGCCAGTCCGGGTGGCGGCCCACTGACCCGCCGGCCGCCCAGCAACACCTCGCCCGCGGTCGGCGTGAGCAGCCCGCCCATGCATTTCAGCAGCGTGGTCTTGCCGCACCCCGACGGCCCCACCAGGCAGACGAGTTCACCCGCCTCCACGGTGAAGGTGAGATCCCGTACCGCCTCCACCCGCCGACCGGAACCCTCGTAGACCTTGTGCAGGCCGCGTACGTCAAGCATGGACCGACCTTTCGCGAGTTTCACGGAGACCGCCGGGAGGACGCGCGCAGACCGTGGTACCAGCCGAGCACCCGGCGTTCGACCAGTTGGAAGACGACCGAGAGCAGGAAACCGAGCAGGCCCAGAACCAGAATGCCGGTCCACATGTCGGGGATCGCGAAGCTGCGCTGGAACTGGACGATGGTGAAGCCGAGACCGTTGCTGGCCGCGAACATCTCGCTGATGACCATCAGGATGATGCCGATGGACAGCGCCTGACGCAGGCCCGCGAAGATCTGCGGGCTCGCCGCGCGCAGGACCACGCTCCGCAGCCGGGCGACGCCCGTGATGCCGTACGAACGGGCCGTCTCGGCCATCACGGAGTCGACCGCGCGCACGCCCTCGACGGTGTTGAGCAGGATCGGCCAGACGCAGCCGCTCGCGATGACCGCGATCTTCATGGTGTCGCCGATGCCCGCGAACAGCATGATGACCGGGACCAGGACGGGTGGCGGTATCGCGCGCAGGAATTCGAGGACCGGCTCGCAGAAGGCCCGTACCCGTCGATACGAGCCGATGACCGTGCCCACCGCCACGCCCACGACGGCAGCCGACGCAAAGCCCACGAGGAGCCGTACGACGCTCGGCAGGACGTCGGCGCGCAGCCGCTCGCCCGTCCAGACGTCCGGGAAGGTCTTCAGGATCGTGCGCAGCGGCGGCCAGAAGACGTCGGTGCTGCCGTCGGACGCGAACCACCAGAAGGTGACGAGCAGTGCGGGCAGTGCCAGGACATGGACCGCCCGCAGAAGTACGCGCCTCACACCATCACCTCCCCGCGCACCGACTGATGCCAGGCCAGCGCCCGCCGCTCCACCGCACGGGCACCCACGTTGATCAGCAGGCCCAGCAGGCCGGTGACCACCAGCAGGGCGTACATCTCCGGGACGGCCTGGGAGGTCTGGGCAACACCGATGCTCTTGCCCAACCCCGGTGCCCCGATGACGAGTTCGGCGGTCACGGTGAGGATGAGGGCGACCGCGGCGGCCAGTCGGACACCCGTCATGACGTACGGCAGGGCCGAGGGCCAGAGCACATGGCGGATCCGCGCCCAGGTGTCGAGGCCGTACGAGCGTGCCGTCTCCTCCGCCACCGGGTCGACGTCCTGGACGCCGTACAGGACCTGGATGAGGACCTGCCAGAAGGAGGCGTAGACGACGAGGAGGAGGACGGAGCGGAGTTCGGAGCCGTAGAGGAGGACGGCGAGCGGGATGAGGGCGACGGAGGGGATCGGGCGGAGGAACTCGATGGTGGAGGCGGTGACTTGGCGCAGGTGTGGCACGACCGAGATCAGGACGCCCGCCAGGATTCCGGCGGCCACCGCGATCGCAAGACCCAGCGCCCAGCCGGTGAGGGTGTCCCCGAGCGCCGTCCAGAACGCCTCGTCGGTGAGCTCCTGCCCGAGCGCGTCGGCGATGCGGCTGGTCGGTGGGAAGTAGGCCTCCTTGACGAGGCCGAGTCGCGGCACCGCCTCGCCGAGGGCGAGGAAGACCGCGAGCCCGGCCGCACCCAGTGCGGCGTTCAGTCCTTTCACGGAAGCAGCTTGTCGAGGTCAGGGGTCGACTTGAACAGCCCGTCCGACTCGCCCAGTTTCGCCAGCGCCTCGATCGACGCGCGGTTCGCCTCGGCCGGCCACTTCGGCAGGACCACGTCCGCCAGCACCGCCGCCGGGATCTTGGTGTACGTGGTGACGATGTCCCGGGCCTCGTCCGGGTGGGCGTCGGCGTAGGCGAGGGACTCCGACGTGGCCTCCTGGAACTTCTTCACGACGTCCGGACTCTGCTGCGTGTACTGCGTCGACGCGAAGTACATGGCGATGGTGAGGTTCGGCGCGACATCGACGAACGGTGAGGCGATCTCCCGGCCGCCCTGGCTCTTGACGGTCGCGAGCGCCGGCTCGACCACCATCGCGGCGTCGACCTGGCCGCTGTCGAGGGCGGCGGGCATCTGGTCGAAGGCGAGCTCGACGAACTTCACCTTGTCCGGGTCGCCGCCCGCCTTGCGCACCGACTCGCGCACCGCGGTCTCGTTGATGTTCTTGAGGGCGTTGTTGGCGACCGTCTTGCCCTCAAGGTCCTTCGCCGACTTGATGGGGCTGTTGCCCTTCACCGTGATGGCGCCGAAGTCCTTGCCCTGCACGCCCGTTGAGGCGATGGCGTTGACGACGGCCTGCACGGGCACGCTGTTGGTCTGGGCGATCATCAGCGAGGTCACGTTCGAGAAGCCGAACTGGAACTGGCCGCTGACGACACCCGGCACGATCGCGGCGCCGCTCTGCGCGGTGGTGATCTCCAGCTTCAGACCGTGCTTCGCGAAGATGCCCTTCGCCTGGCCGAGGTAGAGGGGGGCGACGTCGACGATGGGGACGAGCCCCACTTTGACGGTGCTGGTGCCCCCGGACGACGAGTTCTTGTCCGACGACCCGGAGGTGTCGGACGATCCGCAGGCCGTCGCGGTGACCAGGACGATGGTGGCCGCGAGACCGGCGAGCAGACGACGCATGACTCCTCCTGTGCAGACGAGAAGGTTCCGACAGGGTGTGCGCACACCGCACAATAGTGCTCAGCCGGAAAGTAGGACCCCTGCACGACGGGGTCAATCCCCTTCGCTGACAATATTGTTGACAGTCCCCGAAGTGCGCTCATGGTGTGCGCAGCAGGCGTACTCCGTGCGTCAACCTGGAGGCGACGATGCCCGCAGCATCCCGCGCGCCCCATTTCGTCCAGTCCTTCGAGCGCGGCCTCGCCGTCATCCGCGCGTTCGACGCGGATCACCCGCAACTGACGCTCAGTGAGGTGGCACGCGCCTGCGACCTGACCCGAGCGGCTGCCCGCCGCTTCCTGCTGACACTCCTCGACCTCGGATACGTGCACACGGACGGCCGGATGTTCCGGCTCACCCCGCGGGTGCTGGAACTCGGCTACTCCTACCTCTCCGGCTTCACACTGGCCGATCTCGCCGAACCCCATCTGGAACAACTCGTCGAGCGGGTACGGGAATCGTCCTCGCTCTGCGTCCTGGACGGCGACGACATCGTGTACGTGGCGCGCGTCCCCACCCGCCGCATCATGACCGCGACGATCACCGTCGGCACCCGCTTCCCGGCTCATGTCACCTCGGTCGGCCGGGTGATGCTGGCCCACCTGCCGGACGAGGAGATCGACACCCGCCTCGCCCGCGCCGAACTGCGGCCCCTGACGGCCCGCACGATCGTCTCGGCCGAGCTGCTGAAGACGGAACTCCGCCGTGTACGACGCCAGGGGTACGCCATCGTCGACCAGGAACTGGAGGAGGGGCTGCGCTCGGTCGCCGCCCCGGTGCGGGACCGGGGCGGCGAGGTCGTGGCGGCCGTGAACATCCCGGTGCACGCGAGCCGCAACTCCGTGGAGTCCGTACGGCGCGATCTGCTGCCCCATCTGCTCGCGACCGTGGCCCGCATCGAGGCGGACCTCCGGGTCACCGATCCAGCACGAGCCGCCTCCCCGGACAGCGAGAGACGCAGATGAGCACCGTCTCGCCCGCCTCCCACTCCTCGGCGCCGAGCACCGAGTCCCGGTGGTCCGGGGTCCCTCCGAGGACGTCCGTCCCGCAGGTCCCGGAGGTGACCTCGGTGCAGGAGTACTGCACTTCATCGAAGCTCCGGGCAGGGCGGGCGGTAGCGCACCCCGGGGAGGTACTGCTCCCATTCGGTGCGGGTGATGGGCGGGTGGGCGAGGGCGCAGACGCGTGCGGTGGCGCGGTCGATGTCGGTTTCCCACAGCCGCACGGTGTGGTCGTTGCCGCCGGTGGCGAGGGTGTGGCCGTCGGGGCTGAACACCACCGTGGGAACGTCGAGTTCGTTCCCGGTGAGGTTGGCCAGTTCTTCGGGCTGCCGGGGGTCGCCCACGTCCCACACGCGGGCCTTCCTGTCGGCATCGCCGGTGGCGAGGCGGCGGCCGTCGGGGGTGAACGCGACCGTGTACACGACGCGGGTGTAGCCGGTCAGCAGCGCCAGTTGTCGGGGATGGCGAAGGTCGGTCATGTCCAGCAGACGTACGGTGTTGTTGGCGGTGTTCACGGTGGCCAGGATGCGGCCGTCGGGGCTGAAGGCATGGGCCGGGACCGAGTCGGAGGCGAAGGCGAAATCCAGTGCGCTCGGCCGTCGTGGGTCGGTGATGTCCCACAGCATGGACTTTTTGTTGCCGCCGGTGGCCAGCGTGCGGCCGTCCGGACTGAACACCGCCGTTCCGGCGCTTCCCATGTACCCGCCGAGGCGCGCCAGTGCTCTGGGGTTGTTGCGGTCGGTCACATCCCAGAGCCGCACTGTCTGGACCCCGGCGGTCGCCAGGGTCCGGCCGTCCGGGCTGAAGGAAGCCGATGCCACCTCGCCCGCATGCGGCTCGATCACGGTCAGCCGCCGTGCGTTGCGGGGGTCCGTCACGTCCCACAGCCATACCGTGCCGTCGTTGCCGGCGGCCGCCAGTGTGTGTCCGTCCGGACTGAACGTCACCGAGCGGATGAAGTCCCGCCGGCCGGTCAGTGTTGCCAGCAGGAGCCGGGAGTGGCCGGCGGCGACGTCCCACAGCCGTACGGTGCTGTCCCAGCTTCCGGAGGCGAGGACCTTGCCGTCCGGGCTGAACGCGACCGCGTCGACGACGTCGTTGTGGAAGAACAAGGGGAGTTCCCGCAGATCGTGCAGTGCCGAGCCGGCTGCCAGGATGGTCCCGTCAGGGCTGAACGCGGCGCCGTAGACCCCCTCCGGAAGCCTGGTGAGCATGCTCGGATGCCGGGGTTCGGACACGTCCCAGAGAATGGTGCCGCCGCCGGTGGAGGCCAGCGTGCGGCCGTCCGGGCTGAAGGCCACGGACCAGACCAGGGCGGTGTGGTCGGTCAGGGTGGCCAGGCTGCGGGGTGCCGCCGGGCGGGTGATGTCCCAGACCCGGACCGTGTGGTCCCAGCCGGCGGTGGCGAGCGTATGTCCGTCCGGGCTGAACGCCGCCGACCAGACCGCGCGGGTGTGTCCTGTCAGCACCCCCTGCTCCTTCGGGGAATGCGGGTCGCTGACGTCCCACAGGCGTGCGGTGGTGTCGCCGGTGGTGGCCAGCATGCGGCCGTCGGGACTGAACGTCACTGACGTGAGGCCGCCGGTATGACCTCGTAGCGTGGCGAGCCGCTCCGGCCGGCGGGGATCGCTCACGTCCCAAAGCTCCGCTGTCCTGTCCTCGTTGGTCGTGGCCATGGTCCGGCCGTCCGGGCTGAGCGCCACCCATGTGACGTCGCCGGTCCGGTGGGTGATCGTGGCGAGCAGGCCGGGGTGCCGGGTGTCGGTCAGGTCCCACAGCACCACCTCGTTGCTGTCGGCCGTGACGAGGACAGCGCCCGTGCGGTCGAAGGCCACGGCGTGGAAGGCACCTGGCCGGCGGATGATGGTCAGCTGACGGGGGTGGTGAGCGTCCCGCACGTCCCAGAGCCGGACGGTTCGGTCCCAGCCTGCCGTGGCGAGTATTCGCCCGTTCGGGGAGAACGCCAGCGAGACCAGGTCACTGGTGTGGCCGATCAGCGGGGCGGCGTACGGCGTGGACGAGGCGCTGAGCAGGCCGTCACGGGTCTCAGGGGTCGGCGCTAACTGGTAAGCAGCCAGACCTAGTTGGGCCGCCAGGGCCGGATTGTCCCCGCGTATGTCGGCTGTTGTGGCCGTCGCGCGCCGGGCGACGGCCGTATCGCGTTCCTCGGTGGCGGCCTGCCGGGCCTGGACCGCCAGCACGGCGGAGGTGACGGCGACCAGCAACGCGGCCGTGAGCAGCGCGAGGAGCTGCCACAGCCTGCGGGTACGACGACGGGCGGCGGCCTCGACGGCGGCCTCGGCGGCGCGGCTCGCGGACAGGAAACGGCGTTCGCGATCGGTGAGCAGGCTCTCGTGGGCGTCGGCCCATTCCGTTGCCAGCGCCAGCCGGGTGCCCCGGAAGAGGCTGTGCTCGTCGCGGTGCCCGCTCTCCCACGTGTCGGTGGCGTAGGTGAGCCGGCGGTGGATCCGCAAGCCGTTGCGATCCTCGGTGAGCCAGTCCTGCAGTCGCGGCCAGTTGCCGATGAGGGCCTCGTGGGTGATGTCGATCCAGTCCCGGTCGAGAGTGAGCAACCGGCGCCCGGCCAACGCTTCGACAACGGCATCGGTGCCAGGACGCGCGTCCAACTCGCGCCGGTGGATACGGCGTTTGGTGTCCTCGGTGCCCTCGCCCAGCGCGGTCAGGCGCAGGAAGATCCCGCGTGCCAGGTCCTGCTGGGCCGGGGACAGCGCCGTGTACGCCGATTCGGCGCTGTGCGCGACTGCGTGCCGGATGCCGCCGGCTGCTCGGTAGCCGCCTACGGTGAGACGGTTGCCGCTGCGCCGTCGCCAGGTCTCCGCCATGGCGTGCGATACCAGCGGCAGCGCACCGGACTGGCCCGTCGCGTCGGCCACCACAGCCGCCAGCAGTGGGCCCTCCACATTGCATCCCGCGCTGATCGCCGGTCGCATGATGGCTTCGCGGAGTTCCTCGCTGCTCATGGGCCCGACCATGACCTGCGCATCCCGCAACGCGTCGGCCAGGGCGGGGTGCTGGGCGCAGTGGCTGTAGAAATCGGCACGGACGCCGAGCACGATTCGGGCCCGGCTGGTCTCAGCGCCGACCGCGGTGAGCAGAGCCGCGATGAACCGGTCGCGTTCGGCATGGCTGGAGCACAGGGTGAAGACTTCCTCGAACTGATCGACCACGATCAGCAGGTCGGCCTCGTCGGGCCAGTCGGCCAGGGCTTGCCTGATGCGCAGATGGAGATTGCCGGGATCGTCGAGGAACTCCGCCTTGAGCATGCCCGGGGAATCACCGGTGAGCGCCGCCAGTCCGACGGCGCATTCCTCCAGCGGGCTGGTGCCTGGGGAGAGCAGAAGGATGGGCAGGGGTGCGTCGTCCAGCCCCGTCTTTTTCGCCACGGCGACCAGGCCCGCCCTCAATAACGAGGATTTCCCGCACCCCGACGGACCGAAAACGGCCGTCAGTCGCTGCCGGCTCACCTTTGCCACCAACTCCCCGACGAGCCTGTCCCGGCCGAAGAACCGGTACGCGTCATCAGGCTGAAAAGCAGCCAATCCCACATATGGTGCGGCGGATTCGTCACGGTGAACCGGTCTGCGTATGCCGCCGTTCACCGAGGCGATATCGGCCACGGTGGCGTGCCATCGCTTTTCCCATTCCTCGCGATCCCCGTTGCACGCCTCGGCATACGCCAAGGTCACCGCAAGGCTTGGCAGAGAGTGACCTCCCGCGGCGTCCGAGAGTGTTGTGGCCGAGTAATGAGCACGCTTGGCGAGTTTCCGGTATGGAGGCGTGCCCGCAGCCTTCCTCAACTGCCTCAGCTCGGCTGCGAATCGGACAAGCGGGCTATCCGTCTGGTCAAGCGGACTCTCGGAACGTGGCATGCCAGCTCTCCCCCCCCATGAGATGACGACAGCACGGATTCTCCGGAACCTGCTGTCCGTTGTCCATCCCCGGTTCCGCTCAGCGGACCGGATGCCACGCGGAGGCCCCGCGGTCAAGGGTGCCAATTTCCCGCGGTATTCGAATTTCCGGCCCCGTAATCCCGATAGTGGGCGTTCCCGAAAAGGAGAAAATCTATGCGAAAGGCCGTCATGGGAGCGTCGGCCGTGGCAGCGCTGCTGGGCCCGCGTGGCCTCGATGACGCCCTGCATCGGCGTGGGGGGATCGGGATCCCGCAGTCGACTACCGCCGGATCCTTTCGCCGAGCCGACCGGCTTCCCGTCCCCACCGGACAGCCGGACGTCGATCACGCTCATTGTCCGGTGTTTGTTTGTCCGGCGTCCCGCCGCCGGAGCCGGACAACGGCAACCCGGTAGACAACAGGCATGAGACAGCACACCGGACCGGCCAGGTCAGCGGCTTCGCGCCGTCTCAGTGCAACGCCGAGATCTCCGCACGGAAGAAACAGGGAGTGAACGCATGGCCAAGAACGAGCGCAGTCTGCTTCGGCTCATCGCTGTCGCCGCGGCAGTGGCAGTGACCGCAATCGGAATCGCGGTGCCGGCGCAGGCGGCACCGGCTACCACCGTCCGGTTCACCAACAGCTTCGAGGGAAACCCCTGGAACGACTGGCAGGGTCTCCAGAGCGGCGACGGTGTGGCGGGCGCTGACGTCAACGGGAACCCGGTCGTCGCCCGCACCGGCGTCAACAACGGATGGCTCTACACCGGCAACGGCTGGGCTGCCGAGAAGATCGCGGTGTCGATCGGTTCATGGGGAAACCGATCCAACTGCTCCGCAAGCATCTACGCCAACCCCGTCAGCTACGGCGCCGGAGTCGGCCTTGAGATCTGGGACCCCAACGGGGCCAACGGATGGGTGAAACTGACCAGCACCGCACAGGGCGTCAGCGCCGGCAGCTATCAGCAGATCACCACCGCGCCGCTGAACCTGAACGGACTCAGCACCGTGTACGTCCAGGCGATCTACGGGAACGACAACGGAGTCGAGCAGTTCGTCCGAATCGACGATGTGAGTCTTACCTGCGTCTCCTGACCGCAGGCGCCCGCTCAGGGAAGTTGCGTAGTCCTGGCGAGTGAACAAGTGCGCAGGTTCACGGCGGTATGACGATGTCCGGTGGGCCTGGTCCATGCGCAACGAAGCTCCGGTCGATGCCGGTGACCTGACCAGTCGCCTGCACCGTCCGGAGCTTCGGTGTGCCTGCGGGTCCGGTGGAGGTCTCGCCCACGCATTCGGCGCCGTCGGTCTTCTCGTGCGGGAACTCGCCCACCTCTTCATCGTCGGCAAGGGCCCTGCGGAGGTGGGAGTGGTGTCGGTGGGGCCGTTTATGCTGCACACGATGATCATGTGGGGCCAGGGGAGGGTGCGGCATGTTGGGGAAGCTGTTCGGCAGGGGCGCGGAGAGACCGGTGGCGGATCCGCACGCCCTTCCCGTACCACGCAGGCAGAAGAACGGGACGTACACGCTGCGCGCGCTCGGGGACACGCGGGTGCTCGCGCTGGTCGAGGCGGCCGACGCGGGTGACTGGGAGGCGGTCAAGGCGGCGCTGGTCCCCTTCGATCTCGGCCGCGACCACCAAGTCCTCGCTGAACTGGCCGAGTTGGACGGGGTACAGGACTGGATCGGGCGGGCCGTCGAGGAGGACAAGGAGCACCGGGCGACGGCCCTGCTGATATCCGGGACGCGCCACATCAACTGGGGCTGGGAGGCGCGCACCGCCGAACGTGCCGTGAACGTCACGCAGGAGCAGTGGCGGATCTTCCACCAGCGCCTCCACATCGCCGAGGAACAGCTTCTGGAGGCCGCCGAGTTGCGGCCCGAATGGATCACGCCGTGGCGCCGTCTCCTCACCTCCGGGCGCGGCATGTCGCTGGGCCCCGCCATCACCGAGACCCGGCGGGACGCCGCATTGCGCCGCGACCCGCTCGACCTGGAGACGCACATCGAGTGGGTGTCGCAGTTGCAGCCCCGCTGGAGCGGTGAGCCGGGCCGGGCGATGACGTTCGCCCGCGAAGCCTTTGCCGATGCGCCCGACGGGCATCGTCTCGGCTGCGTGATCGCCATGGCCCACATCGAGGAGTGGGTGGAGTCGGACAACCAGGACCATCTCGACACACCCGGGACCCAGGACGAGCTGAGGGAGGCGGCCCAACGCAGCATCCTCCACCCCGCCTACGAGCGGCGCCCCGGCTGGCAGGAGGACTTCAACATCTTCGCCATGGCCCTCGCCCTGTCGACCGAGAGCATCGTGGCCCCGCGCGTCTTCCACGAGCTGGGCGGCGCCTACACCCCATGGCCCTGGAAGTACATGGCACAGCCGGAGAAGGCGTACGCCCGCTTCCGGCGCCACGCCTGACTCCGCCCGCCCCGCCTGCCACCGATCACTCACCCCGGACTGCCTGATGACTCTGCCCGACAGCCCTCTGAGCCCGGCCGCCGCCGACCGCACCTTCCAGGTCGATCTGCGTGGCCTCGTCGACCTCCTCTCCCATCACCTCTACTCCAGCCCCCGCGTCTACCTGCGTGAACTGATGCAGAACGCGGTGGACGCGCTGACCGCCCGGCGCCGCCTCGAACCCGCCGCACCCGCCGACGCGTTCGGCATCCGCCTGTACGCCGACGGTTCGGTGGTACGCGTCGAGGACGACGGCGTCGGTCTCACCGAGGCCGACGTGCACACCTTCCTCGCCACGATCGGCCGCAGCAGCAAGCGCGCGGAGAAGATCGCCGAGCAACGCGGTGACTTCATCGGCCAGTTCGGCATCGGCCTGCTCTCCTGCTTCCTGGTCGCGGACGAGATCCACGTCCTGAGCCGCTCCGCCGGCCATCCCGACGCGCCCGCCGTGGAGTGGCGCGGACGCGGCGACGGCAGCTACACCGTCCGCACCCTGCCCGCCTCCACCCGCCCCCGGCCCGGCACCACCGTCACGCTGACACCGCGCGCCGACGCGGGCGAGTGGACCCGCCCGGCCCAAGTGCACGCCCTGGCCCGGCACTTCGGCTCCCTGCTGCGCCACCCGGTGACCTTCGACGACGGCACGGGCGGCCAGGGCGCGCCCGTCAACCCGGAGCCGGCCCCCTGGACGCGTACGTACCCCACGCCGGGCGCCCGCTCCCGTGCGCTGGCCGCGTACGGCGAGGATGTCCTCGGGTTCACGCCGCTGGACACCATCGAGCTGGACCTGCCGGCCGTGGGCCTGAAGGGCATCGCGTGCGTGCTGCCCGAGGCGGTGCCGGCCGGGCGCCGTCACGGCCACCGCGTGCACGTCAAGGGCATGCTGCTGTCCGAGCAGGCCGAGGAGATCCTGCCCGAGTGGGCCTTCTTCGTCCGCTGCGTCGTCGACGCCGAGAGCCTGCGCCCGACGGCGTCCCGCGAGTCCCTGTACGAGGACGACACGCTCGCCGCCGTCCGTGACGCCCTCGCCGAGCGGCTGCGCGGGTGGATCGCCCGGGCCGCCGCCAGCGACCCGGACCTGCTCTCCCGCTTCCTCCAGGCCCACCACCTGGCCGTGAAGTCGCTCGCGGTGCACGACGACGAAATCCTGCGGATGCTGCTGCCCTGGCTGCCGTTCGAGACCACCGACGGGCACTCCACCCTGGACGAGTTCGCGCGCACCCACCGCACCGTGCTCGTGACGTCCAGCGTGGAGGAGTTCCGGCAGGTCGCGGCGATCGCCTCGGCCGCCGGGCTCGGCGTCGTCAACGGCGGCTACACCTACGACCGCGAACTGGTCCACCGGCTGCCCGAGATCAGGCCCGAGGTCAGCGTCGCCGACCTCGATCCGGCCACCCTCACCGCCCACCTCGACCCCGTCGACCGGGACACGGAACTGGCTGCCGCGGCCTACCTCGCCCAGGCCCGTGACGCCCTCGCCGTCTTCGACTGCGACGTCGCGCTGCGCACCTTCCAGCCCGCCCACGCCCCCGCACTCCTGGTGGACAGCCGCGAGGCCCGGCACGAGCGCACCCGCTCCCAGCTCGCCCGTGAGCAGGACGGCGGCCTGTGGGGCGACATCCTCGGCGCCCTGCGCCAGGAGGCACCGCGGGCCCAGCTGATCCTCAACCAGCTCAACCCACTGGTCCGCACCGCCGTCGCCATCGACGAGCCCGAGCTGGCCCGCACCAGCGCCGAAGCCCTCTACGGGCAGGCCGCGATGCTGTCCCGGCGCCCGCTCAGGCCCGCCGAATCAAGCCTGATCAACCGCTCCTTCCTCGACCTTCTCGCCCACGCCCTCCGCAAGGACAGCTGACGATGCCGACCGCACCCCATCCCCAGAACACGGCCGAGCTGTTCCAGGCGCTCCAGGAGAACGACCGGCGCCCCTACGGCCGTACCCGCACCGTCGCCGCCGAGGAAATCGTCGACGCAGCGGAGCAGCTCGAGGAACCCGTCCCGCTCATCCATGCACTCCTCGAACTCCAGGAGGCGTACACCTACGGCTCCGAACCCCGGAAGTCGCCCGTCGTCTTCGCCCGACTGCTCACCCTCTTCGACGAGCAGCCCGACGTCTTCGACGAGCGCCTGCACCACATGCTGTTCTGGCGGTTCAAGTGGGTGTCCAACGCCCTGCGCGCGATGCCCGAGATACCGCTGGTCAGCCTGCGCCAGTGGCTGACGGAGATGCGCGACCGCTACGAGAAGGCCGGCCTCGGCCTCCAGCCCTACTACGGACAGGCGTACCAGCTCGCCGCCCACCTCGGCGAGGACACCACCCTCGCCTACGAGCTGTGGGCGGGCCGCACCCGCACCAGGCTCAGCGACTGCGAGGCCTGCGAGATCTGCGAACGCGCCCTGTACCACCTCGCCGCGGGCGACGACGAGCGGGCGCTGCGCACCTGGGAGCCCGTCCTGGCCGGTAAGGATTCCTGCCAGGAGGAGCCGACCCGCTCCCTTTCGTACGCGCTGCTGCCCCTGCTGCGCACCGGCGGCGCCGACCGGGCACGCGAACTGCACCTCGTCGGCTACCGCGGCTGCCGCCGCAACCCCGGGATGTCCACGGCAGTCGGCCGGCACCTGGAGTTCTGCGCGCTGACCGGCAACGAAGCACGCGGTCTGGAACTGCTCGCCGAGAACCGGAACCTGTTCGACGAGGTCGAATCGCCGCTGGACCTGCTCGGCTTCCTCACCGGCGTGGAGGTCCTCCTCCAGCGCGTCGAGCTCCTCGGCCACGGCGAACTGCCCGCCGCCGGGTACGCGGGCCGCACCTGGACGGTGGCCGGCCTGCGCGCCGAGGTGCGCAAGCGCGCCGACGGCCTTGCCGCCCGTTTCGACGCCCGCAACGGAACCGCGGCCCACTCCGACCGCCGCACCGCCCGCCTCGACCGTGCCCCGCTCCTGGACACGCTGGACCTGACCCTGCGCACCCGCAGCCTCGACGACGTGGCCCCGGCCGCCCCGGTTGCCGAGCCCGCCGCCCGTACGACCGACGCCCTCCCCGAATCCCTCCCCGAACTCATCCTCCGGGCAAGGACGTTGGACGAGCAGGGGCACCCGGACGCACAGGTCTGCTGGGCACGGCTGCGCACGCTCGTGACTGCCCGCGACTACACCCACCCCGACGATCCGGCCGTGGGCCCGCTCGTGCGGCTGCGCGCGGACCTGCTGGCCGAAGAGGCGAGCCGGGAGGGAGAGAAGGACGAGTTCGCCGACGCCGCCGCCCTCCACGAGGAGGCGGCGGGCCTGTACGACGATGCCGGAGAGCCGGGTCACGCGGCGCTCTCGCGAGGCTGCGCGCTGCTCGCCACCGCCGAGATCCCCGTGGAGGGCGCCGACGGAGCCGAGGCTAAGGCCGCCGCGCTGACCGCCGCTCACGCGTCCATGGTCCGCCTGCACGAGGAGACGCCCGGACTCCCTCCGTTCCAGGAGGCCCGACTGATGCGGATACGGGCGACCATGCTCGGCCTGCGCCTACAGACCTCAGGGAGCGACGAGCACGTCGCGCCGGTCCTCGCCGAGGTGGACCTGCTGCACGCTTTCGCCACCCGCCACGATGTCGTCGGGCAGATCTCCGGATCCTTGCTGCTGCGCGCCAGCACCTACGCCATCTCCGGTGACGTGCCCGCCGCGGTCACCGAGATCGACGCCCTCCTCGACCGGCTGAAGGCGCAGGGCCCCGCCTGGCACCTGCCCCGCGTGCTCGGACTGCGCGGCCGGCTCCAACTCGGTCTCCAGGACGCCCAGGCCGCGCACACGGACCTCACCGAGAGCTTGCGCCTGGCAGCCGACTGGCCGACCGACGCGGTGAGTACCATCCGCCTCCACGGTGATCTGGCCGAGGCCTCCATCCGCCTGGGCCGCCCCGACGAGGCACTGCGACACCTGACGCGCTCGGCGGAGCTGGATCTTCGCCGCGGCAGCCGGACGGACGCGTTCTGCACCTACAGCAACGCCGCCCAGCTCAGCCTCGACCTCGGCCGCGTCGAGGACTGCATCGCTCTGCTCGACTCCCTGCTGGCCGAACCGGACGTCGCCGCCGGAAAGGTGGACGACCGGCTCGTCGCACAGCTGCGCCTGACCCGCGCCCGCGCGCTGCACACGGGAGAGGACCTCAAGGCCGCCACGGCGGAGTTCGTCACCCTGGCGGCCGAGTCGTCCGGCTGGGAGGACGACCCGGGGAGCCACGCCCTGATCGCCGCGGAGACCGCCGTACTTCTCAGCGAGTCAGGCGAGTTCGGCCGGGCCCGCGAAGTCGCGGACCAGGCACTCGCCGCCCACGCCCGGGCCCCGCAGTACGAGCAGCTCAGCAACTGCCTGCGCGAACTCGCCCGCCTCCAGGCCCAGCAGCAGGGCCCCGACGGCCTGCCCGACGCCCTCGCCTTCCTCGCCGACGCCGGCCGGATCGCCGACGAGGCCCGCGCCGCCGAGTACGAGGCGCGCGGCCGCGCGCTGGACACGGCCCTGGCCTACGAACACGGGCGGGTCAACGCCTACGCCCGTGAGTACGAGGACGCCCTGACCGCCCTCGACAAGGCCCTCGCCCTGCTCGGCGAGCCGGGACGGCAGGACGCCCGCGTCGGCGAGTGGGCCGAGTGCATCCGCCTCGCGGGTCTAGTGGAGGGCATCTACCTGGAACGCCCGGCCCCCGCCCTCACCCGTCTCGACGCGGCGGCTTCCCGCCTGACCGCCCTGGGCCACACCGAGGAGACCGAGCCGCTGACCTCCTTGGCGGCCCAGCTGCGCGACGAGGAGTGACGGCGTGGCGCCGCCGCCGGCAGCTACGGACGCATGTCCCGGCGGCAACAGACTCGCCGGAGGGGGCTGAAAGGCCTTGACGGGGGAACTCGGGTCTCTGCGGCACGGATGGGTGCCGCACCCCGAGGGAAAGAGAAACTCGTGTACATAGGTCTGGGTACCGTCGTCGTCATCATTGTCATCGTCGCTGTCATCCTGCTGCTGCGCCGCCGCTGACCCGTGCTCCTCGTCCCGCACGATCGGCCATGACCACAGCCCGCCCCGGATTCCCTCACCAGGATCCCCGGGCGGGCATGGCCACGATCGGTGGAGGCCGGTGGCGGTGCTGTGAGAGCTGCGCGGCCTGCTCGTCGCATCGAGCCCGTGCTCACTCCCGCCCGGGGCTCGGCAGGCGCCGGCCCCCTCGCCCGGCAGCCGTCCGACGAGCCCGTTCGGCCGCTGGACACTGCCAGGTGGCAACAGGCGCTGGAAGGGTGGGAGTTCGGGCTGCTGAGGCCACTGAATGGCCGTCATGACGGGTGTGAGCCGGAGCTGGGCAGCTCGCCGCAGCGTGCGGTCCTGGTCCGGCTGCCGGCTCGGAGAAGGACGCCAGTGCGGCCTCGACCACCTCATCGACGCGCTGTGGGAAGAGCCGCCGGGTAACGCGGTGTTCCCACGTCAGCGAGGACGAGTTCCTCTGGCCCCGGCGCGCGGAACGGACGGCGGGGCAGACCGAGGTGATCGCGCGCATGGAGGAACAGCACCACCGGCTCGAGGAGCACCATCCTGCCGTTGGCCGCCGAATATCTGAGCGTTGCCGAAGGGGAGGAACTCGGCGAGATCAGCCTGGCGAAGCTGGACAAGAAGCAGCTGCTGCGCACCTTCAGCGCGTTGATGGCAGGAGCAACTCCCGAAGAGCAGCTGGCGCTTCGCACCAAGGCACCGCTGCCCGCCCGCCTCCTGTGGCCTCTGTCCGGCCGCCGCTCACACGCCCGCCGGAGGGCCCGCCTGCACGGGGCATTCCCCGGACGACCGGACCGGTGGGTCGGATCGCTCGGGGGTTCCTGCTGATGGGGTCGGGGGCGTAGCTTTTCCTTGAGTTGATCGAGGAAGGGTCACGTGGACAGCAGCCGCCGTGAACGGGCAGAGAAATTCGTGGAGTTGCACCGACAGGGCTGCTTCCTGCTGCCCAACGCCTGGGACGTGGGCAGCGCCCGCGTCCTGGAGTCGGCCGGCTTCCCCGCGCTGGCGACCACGAGCGCGGGAGTCGCGTTCTCTCTCGGACGGCCGGACCACGACTTCTCCGACGAGGACGAGAAGGCGCCGGACGGCAGGGTCGACCGCGAGACGATGATGCGTCGGGTGCGCGAGATCGCCGAAGGCGTGACGGTGCCGGTGAGCGCGGACCTCGAAGACGGGTACGGCGAGGCGCCCGACACGGTGGCCGCCACCCTCTCGCTGACGCTCGCGGCGGGCGCCGTCGGCGGCAACATCGAGGACTTCACCGGCGACCGAACCCGGCCGCTGTACGACGAGGCGCTCGCGGTGGACCGTATCCGCGCCGCCCGGGCCGCCGTGGACGCCGACGGCGAGCCGTTCGTCCTGGTCGGCCGCACCGACGTGCTCCTGGTCGGCGGTGGGCTCGAGGAGTGCGTACGTCGGGCCAACGCCTACCTGGCGGCCGGGGCGGACTGCGCGTTCGTCCCGGGCGCCGCCGATGCCGCGACCATCGGCACACTGGTGCGCGAACTCGACGGCCCGCTCAACGTGGTCATGGGGCTGACCGGAAACACGCAGACACTGGCCGACCTGCGGGAGCTCGGCGTACGCCGGGTCACGGTCGGCGGCAGCATCGCCCGCGCCATGTATCACCACCTGTTGCGCGCCGCACGGGAACTGGCGGACCTGGGCACCTTCTCCTACGCCGACGACCAGCTCTCCCAGACGGAGCTCAACCACCTTTTCCGGCGACCCTGAGGCCCGTAGGCCGTCCGAGGCCGGGCGAGCGGCAGGTACCGCCCCGAGCTGTGCCGGCGCGCGGGCGTCGTTTCAAGGTCGCTCCACGCGGGCGCGTCCGTGCGGCCTGCCCGTAAGCGTCGGCGGACCGGTTCAGGCAAGCGGCGTACGGGAGTTCAGGATCCTGGCGGTGAAGGCCGCCAGGTGAGCCCGCATCTGGTCGCGAGTCAGCCGCTGTTGGCCGACGAGATATTCGACGAGGTCGGCGCGGACGGCGGAGAGCAGCGCGTGCGCGGTGAAATCGGTGTCGGTGAGTCCGGGGATCCGGTCGAGCGCGGCCTTGAGTGTGCTGTGCCATTGCTCGTAGTGCTCTGCCTGGTAGGGGCTGCTGTCGCCGCCGGTTCCCTCCAGCGCCAGGGCGAGGTGGCGGTGGTCGAGCTTGAAGCAGAGGACGGCGTCGAGGAGGGCGGGTACGCGCTCGACCGGCGGGGCGGCGGGCCCCAGAGGTGGTGGCCCCTCCTCGACCGCGAGCCTGATGGGTGCGAGCCGCAGCTCGTAGAGCGCGTGGATCAGGCCCGTACGGTCGCCGAAGCCGCGGAAGAGCGTTGCCTTGCCGACGCCGGCCGCTGCCGCGATGTCGGCCATGGTCACCGCCTCGGGGCTCTCGCAGTGGGCGAAGAGGGTGTCGGCAGCCGCGAGGACAGCCTCGCGGTTGCGAGTGGCGTCCGATCGTGGCTTGCGTTCGGGCATGTGGTTCCTCCGGTTGCAAAGCGGACCGCAGGTCCGTATCGTCGGTCTCAGTGAAGCGGACCCAGGGTCCGCATTCTACGGGACGGAGCACCCCATGAGTACGAACACCGCACCGGCGGACCTGTACCGCCGAGGCCTGCAGCTACTGCTGGACAAGGACATCCCCGCCTGGGTCGGCCTGTGGGACGAGGACGGGATCCTCGAGTTCCCGTTCGCGCCGGAGGGCTGGCCGAAGCGGCTGGAGGGCAGGACGGCCATCGCCGAGTACATGCGTGGCTACCCCGACCACATAGACATGCACGACTTCCCCGACGTCGAGATCCACCGGACTCTCGCCCCGGAGACCATCGTGGTCGAGATGCGCGGTGTGGGCCGCCTCGTGGACACCGACAGCCCCTTCGACATGACCTACATCGCCGTGGTCACGGTCAAGGACGGTCTCCTGACCAGCTACCGCGACTACTGGAACCCGCTCGTCGTCCAGGACCCCGCCACCCACTTCGCCGGGAGCAACCGATGAATGCTGCCGAGGAGTTCACCCTGGTCATCGGAGCCACCGGTACCACCGGCAGCCGCGTCGCCGCCCGGCTGGCCGCCGAGGGCCGGCGCGTCAGGGCGGCGAGCCGACGTGCCACCCCCGTGGACGGCGCTTCTCCCGTGCGGTTCGACTGGGACGACCCCACCTCCTACGAGGCCTCCCTCGCCGGCGCGGACCGGGTGTATCTCATCCCGCCGCTCGGTGCTCCGGACCCGGCAGCCGTCATGCTGCCCTTCCTCCGGCAGGCCCGCGCCGCGGGGGTACGCCGCGCGGTGCTCCTCAGTTCGTCGGCGATCCCCGCCGGCGGCCCCGCCGTGGGGCGGGTTCACCAGGCGCTGCCCGGCCTGTTCGCCGAGTGGGCCGTCCTGCGGCCCTCGTGGTTCATGCAGAACTTCACCGGCGACCACGCGCACGCCCGGACCATCCGGGCGGACGGGACCATCCGAACGGCAGCCGGCGAGGGCCGCGTCGGATTCGTCGACGCCGACGACATCGCCGCGGTCGCCGTCCACGCACTGGCCGGGGCGCAGGCCCCGAACACCGACCTGCTCATCACCGGGCCGGCAGCGCTCAACTACAGCGGTATCGCGGCCGTACTCACCGAGGTCACCGGCCGGACCGTCACCCACAGCCGACTGACCTACGAGCAGATGCGCGACCGCCTGACCGCCGACATGCCCGTCGAGTTCGCCGCGATGCTCGCCGGGATGGACCAGGCCATCGCCGAGGGTGCCGAGGACCGCACCACCGACACGGTCCAGCGCCTCACCGGCCGTCCGCCGCGCAGCTTCCGCGCCTTCGCGGAACGGGAGTTGGGCCGACTCCGGGTCTGACATCTCCGGTCCACGGTCAAGGGCGGCCACCGCGACGACCTCCGCAGAAATCGCCCGTCGTCAACGGATGGCCGGGCGCGCCAAGAGCTCGGTGACCTGCCGGCGGACCACTTCCCAGGCCGCCGCGTGAAGTCCGCCGACAGCCGTACGGCGCAGAGTGTGGAGGACCTCTTCGGTATCGGCGTCACACACGGCGCTGTCGCTGAGTACCTCGTAGCCGTCGCGGACGGCGACGCGAAGGCGGTTTCGTCCGTCGTCGTCGCCATGCACAGCCGTCGCGACGACGAGGGGCGGCGGCCCACCCGCATCGCCGGGTTCCTTGTAGTACGCGCTGGCGATCGGTTCGCGCCAGTGGAGGCCGAGCAGCAGATGGCGCTTGGCCAGCACCTCGGCCAGGTCCGTCTCATAGACGCTGTCCGGTTCCAGGACCGTCGCGCGGGCGTCCAGGACGAGTGCCGCGGGCAGCAGACATCGCAGTGTGCTCCCGACGATGTTGCCGCCGACGGTGGCCGTCCGGCGCACCGCTCCGGTTCCCACGGAGGAGGCCGCTCGGCGCAGTGTCTCCGGCAGTTGATCGTCGATCCGGTTCAGCACCACGGCCGCGCCCAGCGCGTCGCGGCCGATCGCGTTGGCCTCCGGCAGGTCGCGCAGCGACAGGGCCTGTTCGGGGAAGCCGTCCCGCTGCCAGGTGGCCCACACCAGAGTCGCCCCGCCTATCGGCACCGCCCCTTCGGCCATGCACTCCTGTGCTTCGGACACGGACGTGGGCAGACGCAACAGCACGGTGGCCGACCTGCCTTCCTGAAAGTTGGGGGTTGAGATAGGCGCTACCTCAACCGCATGACCGTTGGCATCGCGCATTTTCCCCGCGCCAGCGGGGGCGCGTACAGGGCTCACTCCTGCACGCAGCTCTCTTGGCGTGCGTGCCCGCGGTACGCCGTCGTTGACCGGCGTCAGCGGTCGGCACCGGTGCGCGGCGTACCGAGCGGCTGTCCGAGCCGCAGGTTCCAGCGTCCGGAGCGTCCGCTGACCTCGGTCGCGGTCAGTGGTGGTACGTTGAGCCGCCAGAAGGCTGCCTGTGGTGCCTTGAGGATCGTGACCACCACGGCCCGTACGATCTCCGGCTCCACCACGGCGAGGGTTCTGCCCGCGACCTCCGCGGACGCGTCCAGCCACCCGGCGACCCGCTCGCACAGGTCCCGCACCGATTCCCCGCCGGGCGGTGCCACGGCCGGGTCCGTCAACCAGCGGGCCACCGCGTCCGGTTCGGCGCCGCCGACCTCGTCGAGCGTCCGGCCCCGCCAGCGGCCCATGTCCGGAGCACGCAGCCCGGGTTCGTCCCGCGCGGCGAGCCCGAGGGCCGACGCCGTTTCCCGGCAGCGCACCGTGGGGGAGACCAGCACCTGGTCGGCAGTGGGAAGCGTGCCGGCGGCGGACTCGGCGCGTGCGGCGCCACTCGCATCGAGCGGGCTGCCGTCGTCGAACCGGGCCTCGCGCAACGACCGGTTCATCGCCGGTGAGATGAATGTGACGCGGCTGGTCACCACTTCGCTCCTGTTCTCCGTGCCGTGGGACGGGCACGTGCTTGGGGTACGACATCACAGTCACGCGCCACCGGTACGCCGAGCACCGACCGGGGACGGCCGAGAGGGGGCCGGAGCACTCCCTCTCGGCCGTTCCCGGCGGAGTCAGGATCCTGCGAGCTCGGCGCGGACCGTCCGGGCCGCCGCGACCAGGTTCTTCAGGGAGGCACGGGTCTCGGGCCAGCCGCGGGTCTTGAGGCCGCAGTCGGGGTTGACCCACAGCCGTTCGGCGGGGATGGCCTCAAGTCCCTTGCGCAGCAGGGCCGCTGCCTCGTCCGCGCCCGGTACGCGCGGGGAGTGGATGTCGTAGACGCCAGGTCCGGCTTCGCGGGGGTAGCCGTGTCCGGCCAGTTCGCGGGCGACCTGCATGTGTGAGCGGGCGGCTTCCAGGCTGATGACGTCGGCGTCGAGATCGTCGATGGCCTGGACGATGTCGCCGAACTCGGCGTAGCACATGTGGGTGTGGATCTGTGTGTCCGGACGCACGCTGCTGGTGCTGAGCCGGAACGCCTCGGTGGCCCACGCCAGGTAGGCCGGGCGGTCGGCCGCCCGCAGCGGGAGCGTCTCGCGCAGCGCGGGCTCGTCGACCTGGATGACCGAAGTGCCCGCCGCTTCAAGGTCGTTGACCTCGTCGCGCAGGGCGAGGGCGACCTGGCGGGCGGTGTCGCCGAGCGGCTGGTCGTCGCGGACGAAGGACCAGGCGAGCATGGTGACCGGCCCGGTGAGCATGCCCTTGACCGGCTTCTCGGTCAGGGACTGGGCGTACGTCGTCCAGCGCACCGTCATCGGCTGGGGTCGGGAGATGTCGCCGGCCAGGATCGGCGGGCGGACGTAGCGGGTGCCGTACGACTGGACCCAGCCGTGCTGCGTGGCGAGGTAGCCGGTGAGCTGTTCGGCGAAGTACTGGACCATGTCGTTGCGTTCGGGCTCGCCGTGCACCAGGACGTCCAGGCCAATTTTCTCCTGGAAGGAGATCACCTCGCCGATCTCGGCCCTGATCCGCTCCTCGTACCCGGCGCTGTCGATCCGCCGCGTGCGCAGGTCGGCCCGCGCGGTGCGCAGTTCGGCGGTCTGCGGGAAGGAGCCGATGGTGGTGGTCGGCAGCAGGGGCAGGCCGAGGTGGGCGCGCTGGGCGGTGGCCCGCTCGGGGTACGGCCGGCTGCGGCGGGCGTCGGCCTCCGTGACGGCGGCGGCGCGGGCCCGTACGGCGGGGTCGCGGGTGATCGGGGAGTCGGCGCGGGCGGCCAGGGCGGCCCGGTTGGCGGCCAGTTCCGCGGTGATGGCGTCGGTCCCGAGGGTGAGGCCCTTGGCGAGGGTGACGATCTCGGTGGTCTTCTGCCGGGCGAAGGCGAGCCAGCCCAGGATCTGCGGGTCGATGTCACGCTCGGCGGCGGCGTCGAGCGGGACGTGGAGCAGCGAGCAGGAGGCGGCCACGTCGACCTGACCGGCCAGGCCCAGCAGGGTGCCCAGCGTGGCGAGTGACTTCTCCAGGTTGTTGACCCAGATGTTGCGTCCGTTGACCACCCCGGCGACCAGTCGCTTGCCCCGCAGACCGCCCACGGCGGCGAGGGCGTCCAGGTTGGCGGCGGCCGCGTCGGTGAAGTCGAGGGCGAGCCCGTCGACGGGAGCCTTGGCGAGCACGGTCAGGGCGTCGCCGAGCCGGTCGAAGTACGAGGCGACCAGCAGCTTCGGGCGGTCGGCGAGCCCTCCCAGATCGCGGTAGGCGCGTTCGGCGGCGTTCAGCTCGGCCGGCGTACGGTCCTGGACGAGGGCGGGTTCGTCGAGCTGTACCCAGGTGGCGCCGGCGGCTCGCAGGTCGGCGAGGACCTCGGCGTACACGGGCAGCAGCCGGTCGAGGAGGGTCAGCGGGTCGAAGTCCGCGGCCACGCCGGGCGCGGGCTTGGCGAGCAGGAGATAGGTGACGGGGCCCAGCAGGACCGGGCGGGCGGTCAGGCCCAGGGCGAGGGCTTCGCGGAGCTCGTCGACCTGCTTGGCGGAGTCGGTGGTGAAGACGGTGTCCGGACCCAGCTCGGGCACCAGGTAGTGGTAGTTGGTGTCGAACCACTTCGTCATCTCCAGCGGCGCCACGTCCTGCGTGCCGCGCGCCATGGCGAAGTAGCCGTCCAGGGCGTCGGTCACGACGGCGGTCCGGTGGCGTTCGGGGATCGCGCCGACCATGACCGTGGTGTCCAGGACGTGGTCGTAGTACGAGAAGTCGCCGGTCGGTACCTCGTGGACGCCGGCCCCGGCCAGCTGCTGCCAGTTGGTCCGGCGCAGGTCGGCGGCGGTGGCACGGAGAGCCTTCGCGTCGACGCGGCCCTTCCAGTAACCCTCGATCGCCTTCTTGAGCTCCCGGTTCGGACCCTGGCGCGGGTAGCCGTACACGGTGGCCTGCGCTGCCGCGGCTGCGGTCTTGGTGGTCACGGAAATCTCCTTCGCGAGATGAATCCCTGAGATCCCGGAGACGGGACGAGAGCGCGAAGGGGTGACACACCGAACGCGACGATCCTCGCGCGGAAAGGCACGGTCGTCCGTCTGGATATGTACGCCGACCCGCCCACGAGGTCACCGGGATGTCCGCGCACGATGGGTCGAGCACGGGCAGCGGGCAGGTCTTCGGACTTGTGGGCGCGTCCTCCGAAGGGCGGACACCTACTGGCCGTCGCTTCCCAGTCCCTCTCGGGTCCAGTGCGTATGACGGCGGTCGTTCCCACTCACCGCTGCGGGGCAGTCCCGGATTTCCACCGGGTTCCCTCTTACGACGCCTCCCGCCTGGCGGACGGGGCGAACCAGCTGCACGGACCAGCCTAAAGGGCTTCGGGTGACCGCGGGGACAACGCCCACATGCCGGATGGGGGGATGAGACATGCCGTCCCTGCGATCCGCGTCGGGACCGGGCCGCCGCCTCACCGCGGGTTTTGCCTGACGTTGGTTGCGGGAGTCGGCCATCGGCGTTCCTATTGTCGCCGTTCGCCGCACGTACCGCCGAGTTTCACACAGGGGCCATGAGGCCCTTCCTTGTCGTTCGGTGCTCTTGTCACACTCCAATCGCACACGTTCCAGCAGCAGCCCGGCCACCCGGTCATCCCGCGGTGCCGTAGTTCGGTAGTTCCGTTGTTTCCGTCAGGACAAGAGGTCACCCAGCCCATGCCTCAAGTGAATCGGCGCCGCTTCCTCCAGGTCACCGGCGGCACCGCGGCGCTCACCGCGCTGTCCAACAGCGTCGAGCGGGCCGCGGCGCTGCCCGCGTACCAAGGCTCCGGCACGATCGACGATGTCGAGCACATCGTCGTCCTGATGCAGGAGAACCGTTCGTTCGACCACTACTTCGGCTCGCTCAGGGGTGTCCGCGGCTTCGGCGACCCCCGTCCGGCCACGCCCTCGGGTGGCAGGTCGGTCTGGCACCAGTCGGACGGCGCCAAGGACGTGCTCCCCTTCCGGCCCGACGCCGACGACCTGGGCCTGCAGTTCATCCAGGACCTCCCGCACGACTGGAATGACGGACATGCCGCCCTCAACAAGGGCAAGTGCGACAAATGGGTGCCCAGTAAGTCGTCGACGACGATGGCGTACCTGACGCGCGAGGACATTCCCTTCCACTACGCACTGGCCGACGCGTTCACCATCTGCGACGCCTACCACTGCTCGTTCATCGGCTCCACCGACCCGAACCGCTACTACATGTGGACGGGCTACACCGGAAACGACGGCACCGGCGGCGGCCCGGTCCTCGGCAACTACGAGGTCGGCTACGACTGGACGACGTACCCCGAGCGCCTCGAAGCGGCCGGCGTCTCCTGGAAGATCTACCAGGACATCGGCGACGGCCTGGACGCGAACGGCTCCTGGGGCTGGATACCCGACGCCTACCGCGGCAACTACGGCGACAACTCGCTGCTGTACTTCAACAAGTACCGCAACGCCAAGCCCGGCGACCCGCTCTACGACAAGGCGCGCACCGGCACCGACGCCCGCAAGGGTGAGGGCTTCTTCGACCAGCTCAGGGCCGACGTGCAGGGCAAGAAGCTGCCGAAGATCTCCTGGATCGTCGCGCCCGAGGCCTTCACCGAGCACCCCAACTGGCCCGCGAACTACGGAGCCTGGTACATCTCCCAGGTCCTGGACGCGCTCACCTCCGACCCCGAGGTGTGGGGAAGGACAGCGCTGTTCGTCACGTACGACGAGAACGACGGCTTCTTCGACCACCTCGTACCGCCGTTCCCGCCGCAGTCCGCCGCGCAGGGCAAGTCCACCGTCGACGTCGGGCCGGACCTCTTCGCGGGCGACGCGAGCCACACGGCGGGCCCCTACGGGCTGGGCCAGCGGGTGCCGATGCTCGTCGTCTCGCCCTGGAGCAAGGGTGGTTACGTCTGCTCCGAGACGCTCGACCACACCTCGATCATCCGGTTCATGGAGCGCCGCTTCGGCGTGCACGAGCCCAACATCTCGCCCTGGCGGCGGGCGATCAGCGGCGACCTCAGCTCGGCCTTCGACTTCGCCCACAAGAACGCTTCGCCGGTCACGCTGCCGGACACCGACGGCTACGAACCGCCGGACAACGACCACCACCCCGACTACGTGCCGACCCCGCCCGCGAACCCCGTCCTGCCCAAGCAGGAGCCCGGCTCGCGGCCGGCCCGCCCGCTCAAGTACGAGCCCGCGGTGGACGGTTCGGCGGACGCGGCAGCCGGCACGTACACGCTCACCTTCGGCTCGGGCGCCGAGGCCGGCGCCGTCTTCCTCGTCACGTCCGGCAACCGCACCGACGGCCCCTGGACCTACACGACCGAGGCCGGCAAGAAGGTCGACGACACCTGGAACTCGGCGTACTCGAACGGCTCGTACGACCTGACGGTGCACGGCCCCAACGGCTTCCTGCGCACCTTCAGGGGCCCGGGCAGGAAGGCCGGACCCGAGGTCACCGCACGGCGCGTGGGCGACAACGTCGAGCTGACCCTCACCAACAAGGGCCCCGGAACGGTCAACCTGAAGGTGAGCAACGGTTACGGCGGCCGGCCGAAGTCGTTCAAGGTGCGGTCGGGCGCGAGCGTGCGGCGCATGTTCGACCTGCGGGCGAGCAAGCGCTGGTACGACCTGACCGTCGTCTCCGACGCGGACGCGAGCTTCCTGCGCAGGTTCGCCGGACATGTGGAGAACGGCCGGCCGGGCGTGAGCGACCCGGCGATCGTGACCGACTGAGGGGAGGGAACGGGCGGTCACGGCCCCTCCGTGACCGCCCGTTCCATGGCGGTTCTACAGCGCGGTGAGATGCCCCGCGTTCGGTTGCTGCGGCAGCAACGAGGGTTCGTACGCCGCCGACTGAGGTTCAAGGGCCAGCACCGCGGCGACCGGATGGTCGTCGACCGGCAGCGGGGGCTGTGGCGTCGAGCGGGACAGCGTCACCACACCCCAGGCCGCGATGCCCGCTCCCACGAGGGCCAGCAGCACACCCGCCGCGCCATCCTGGAGCCGTTCGCCGAGCAGGGACAGACCGATCACCGCGGCGGCCACCGGATTGGCGAGCGTCACCACGGCGAGCGGCGCGCCGAGGCCGCCCCGGTACGCGGTCTGCGACAGGAACAGTCCGCCCACCGCGAAGGCCGCCACAAGCACCGCCACCACGATCACCTGGGCGCTGAGCAGCGAATCCGAGCGGTCGGTCGCGGCCACCGTCACCGTCTGGGTGAGCGCCGAGGCGACGCCGGAGGCGAATCCCGAGGCGGTCGCGTGCCGCAGCCCCGGCCGTGCGCCCCGGCGCGCGAGAGCGCCGATCGGGACGGCGGTCGTGGTGGCGACGCCCAGTGCCTGCGGCAGGCTCAGCACGTTGTCGGGCGCAGGACCGGACGCCGTGACGAGCAGCGCCGCAAGACCGGTCAGGGTGAGCGCGGTGCCACGCCACTCGACCGCGCTGACCCGTCGCCCGGCGACCCGCGCACCCAGCGGCACCGCGGCCACCAGGGTGAGCGCCCCGAGCGGCTGCACCAGCGTGAGCGTGCCGAACTTGAGCGCGGCGACATGCAGCAGCGCGGCGGACGCGTTCAGCGCGACCGACCACCACCAGGCGCCGCTGCCCAGCAGCCGCAGCACACCGGAGTCCGAGCTGCGGGACGCGAGCCGCTCCTGTGCCACGGCCGCGGCGGCGTACGCGACGGCCGAGAACAGCGACAGGACGACGGCGGCGACCGTGGCGTTCATCGGCCGGCTCCCACGAGCTCCGGTATGTCCCGTACGGCGTCATCGGCAGGTTCCTGTGTACGCCCCGCCTTTGTCGTCGTCCGGTGGGGCAGGTGGATCACCGATAGGGCGATGCCGAGCAGCGCGGCCGCCACGATGGCGTCGAGCCAGTAGTGGTTCGCCGTACCGACGATCACCAGCAGGGTGATCAGCGGATGCAGCAGCCACAGCCAGCGCCACCGGGACCTGGTCGCGGCGATCAGACCGATCGCGACCATCAGGGCCCAGCCGAAGTGCAGCGAGGGCATCGCCGCGAACTGGTTCGCCACCGCGTCGGTCGCGGGGTGCGCCCCGTACACCGTGGGCCCGTACACCTGTCCGGTGTCCACGAGCCCCGCGGCCTTCAGCAGCCGCGGCGGCGCGAGCGGGAAGAAGAGATGCCCCACCAGAGCGGCGCCGGTGACCACCGCCAGGACGCGGCGCGCCCATACGTAGTGGGCCGGGCGCTTCAGATACAGCCAGACCAGGAAGGCCACGGTCGCCGGGAAGTGGACGGTCGCGTAGTAGGTGTTCGCGATGTGCACCAGGGTGTCGCTGTGCAGCAGCACGCCCTGTATGTCGCTCTCACTCGGCAGGTGGAGGGCGCGCTCCCAGTCCCACACGCGGTCCGCGTTGCGGAAGGCCTCGGCGGTGTGACCGGCGGCCAGTTGCCGCCCGATCTTGTAGACGAGGAAGAGGCCCACCACGAGCAGGAGTTCGCGCAGCAGCGGCGGGCGTGCGGCGGTGTCGTTCGGCGGGTGCGCCACTTTCTCGTACGGTTCGGCCCGGCCGGGCGCCGCGTCGGTCTCCGGTTCGGTTGCGGATTCTGCAGGCTCGGTTCGGGAATCCATCCCCCGGCCCCCTTGCTGACGGTCTTGCGTGGGGTGGTGCGTGGTGAGCCCAGGACAAGGTCCACTCCATGCCGGTCCACTCGACAACGGAGTGGGTCCTGTCCAAGGCTCATCGATACGCCAGTGTACCGATACGAGAGTGTACCGATACGCCTCCGTTCCGGTACAGTGGCGTATCGATTAGACTGTGTGAGACGGACCACCGAACCCCACCGTGTCGATCCGACCGAGCGAGGAGAAGAGCATGACGTCGCAGGCCGCGGACGGACCGGAGACGGTCGTCGCCTCGCGCCGCTCCAAGATCACGCCCGAGCGTGAGCAGGAGTTCTACGACGCTGTGATCGACCAGCTCCGCGAGTGCGGCTATGACGCCTTCACCATGGAGGGCGTGGCGGCGAGCACCCGCTGCAGCAAGTCCACGCTCTACCGGCAGTGGAAGACGAAGCCCCAGTTCGTGGCGGCGGCGCTGCGCGCCAACCGCTGCCCCCGCTTCCTGGGCATCGACACCGGCTCACTCGCCGGAGATCTGCGCGCCGCGGCGCGCGCCGCCGGTGAGTGGTCGGGCCGGGACACGCAGCTGCTCCAGGCGCTCGGCCACACCGTGATGGCGGACGAGGAGCTCCAGCGGGCCCTGCGCGAAGCGCTCGTCGAGCCCGAGGTCGCCGCCCTGAGGGGGATGATCCAGCGCGCGGTCGACCGAGGTGAGATCCCCGCCGATCACCCCGCGCTGGAGTTCATTCCCGCGCAGGTCATCGGCGTGATGAGGGTCCGGCCCGTGCTGGAGGGGGAGTACGCGGACGCGGCTTATCTCACACAGTTCGTGGAGGCGGTCGTGATTCCGGCCCTCGGCCTGACCTGAGACTCAGGCCGCCGTCCGCGGGATGACCGGACGTCGGCCTGCGCGCGCCGCACCGTGGGGACGGGGGCGGCGCGAACCCCCGGCCGGGTGGGGTTCCTCCTGAGCGGAGGGGCACCCCACCCGGCCGAACTACTTCCTGATCCTTTTCCGAGTCCGGCGCGATCCGCCGGACAGGTGGTACGGCCCTACACGCCCTGACCGCTGCCGGTCCCGGACGCCACCTTGATGCCCTTCGTGATGACGTCGATCACGTCCTGCTTCTGACTGACGTCGACGCCGAAGCGGATCACGACGAGCTGCTTGGCACTGAGAGGGGAGGGGAAGGCGAGCGACTCGACATAGCCGTCCTCGCCCTTGCTGGTGACCGCCTTCCAGCGGACCAGGTAGCCCTTCTGCCCGGCCACGGTGACCGCCTTGGAGGCGAGGACCTCGTGCGAGGTGATCTCGCCGTAGGACTTGCCGCCGTAGGACTCCTCGGCGTTCTTGGAGATGTCCTCCTTCGCCGCCGCCTCGGCCGTGGTGGCCTTCAGCTCCAGCGCCACCGCCGGAGCCGAGTACAGGCCGCCGGCGGTGCACGTCGCCGTGGTGTCACCGGGGCACTTGTAGGAGTCGTCCGAGGTCACCGCGGCGCCCACCGTGATGCTGGAGCCGGTCCAGCCGTCGGGCACCGGGATGCTGATGCCGTTGATCGGGTCGGTGGCGAAACCGTCCTCGGTCTGCGGCGGAAGGGACTGGCGCGGCGGCGCGGTCTGGCCTCCGGAGCCGCCGCCGGGTCCGCCACTGGGGCCGCCGCTGGGAGCATCCGAAGGACCGCCCGAACCACCCGGGAACCCGCCGGGACCCTGGGTGGTGGCGGTGTTGTCGCTGCTGCTGTCGTTCTTCGTCAGCGCGTACACCCCACCCCCGATGCCCGCGAGGACCGCGATCGCCACGGCGACGGCTATGCCCGTGCGCATCCCGCGCCGCGGCGGACCCGGCGGATAGTCCGGATACGGGCCGGTGGCCGGCGCGTGCGCCGGGGGACCCCATGCGGCGGCCGACCCGACGGGCCGGGTCTGGTCCGTCCATGTCTCCCCGTCCCACCAGCGCTCGGTGGCGGGAATGTCATCTGTCTGCCCGGGGTCGGGATACCAGCCGGGAGGAGTCACCTGCGTCATGGTGCCCACCGTATGAGGCCTGAGTGAAAGACGGATGAGAGGGGCCGGGCAAGGTTCATTTCAGGACCAGCCGGAGAGGTGTCCGGTCCGCTCGCGGCGGCAGCCGCAGCCCGTCCCGCCCCGGCGTGAGGGACCCGAGCACGCTGGGATGCCGGGCCCCGGTGCTCGCCGGATCGGAGCCCGCGAGGCCGTGCAGGGTCAGAAACCCGAGTACGGCGAAGGCGTACGCCTCCTTGGCGGCCGAGGGCAGGCCCAGCGCGTCGGAGGTGCGCAGTGTGACGCCGGGGAGTTCGGCGCCGAGCATCGCCATGAGTACGGGATTGCGGGTGCCGCCGCCGGAGGCGATCACCTCGGTGGCCCGCACCGTGCGCGCGGCGTCGGCGACCGTGCGGGCGGTGAGCGCGGTGAGTGTCGCGATGACGTCCTCGGCGGTCAGCGTCCCGAAACCGGTCAGCGCGTCGCGCAGATAGCCGAGGTGGAAAAGCTCCTTGCCGGTCGTCTTGGGCGCCGGCAGCGCGTAGTACGGCTCGGCGAGCAGGCGTCGCAGCAGCGGGCCGTGGACGGTGCCGCGGGCGGCGAGGGCGCCGTCCACGTCGTGGTCGAGACGGCCGCCGCTGAAGCCCCGCGCCGCCGCGTCGAGGAGCGCGCACGCCGGCCCCGTGTCGAAGGCGGTGCCGTCCGGCGCGGTGAGGTTGGCGATACCGCCGAGGTTCAGCGCCACCGGGGTTCCCGGACTGCCGCGCAGCCACAGCAGGTCGAACAGACTGACCAGGGGTGCGCCCTGCCCGCCGGCGGCGATGTCACGTGGCCGGAAGTCGGCGACCACCGGCAGGCCTGTCGCCTCGGCGATCCAGGCCGACTGCCCGAGCTGGAGGGTCCCGTGCACCCGCCCGTCCGCCACCCAGTGATAGACGGTCTGGCCGTGCGAGGCGACCAACTCGGCGTCCCCGTCGCACAGTTCGCGGTCGGCACGGATGGCCGCCGCCGCGAAGGCCTGTCCGATCCGGGTGTCCAGGCGGCACACCTCGGCCAGGTCGGTCGCGGCCGGGGGAAGCGCCGCCGCCAGCGCGTCGCGCAGCTCGGGGGCGTACGGCTCACTGACGTACCCGAGCGGCCGCAGTACGAGGCTGTCCTCGTCGAGGGTCAGCTCGGCGGCCGCCGCGTCGATGGCGTCGTACGACGTGCCGGACATCAGGCCGATCACCCGCACCTTCTCAACTCCCTTGCTGCTGCTGTCCCTTGGGGAGGGTGGCCAGCGCCAGAACGCTGACGGCGCAGGTCGCCGCCGCGTAGTACCCGGGAATGTCCACGTTCCCCGTTCGTTCGATCGTCTCGGTGATGATGAGCCCCGCGCAGCCCGAGAACACCGCATTGGACAGGGCGTAGGCGAGTCCCAGGCCCGTGTGGCGGACGCTCGTGGGGAACATCTCGGAGAGCATCGCCGGTCCGGGCCCGGCCATCAGCCCGACCACGGCACCCGCAAGGAACACGGCGACACCCTTCACGGTGTTCGAAGTCCCGCTGTCCTGAAGGACGTTGAGCAGCGGGATCGCCAGCACGGTGACCAGAACGGCTCCCGTGAGCATCACCGGGCGCCGTCCGATCCGGTCGCTGAGCAGACCCGCCGGGATGATCGTGGCCGCGAAGCCGAGGTTGGCGACGACGGTGGCGAGCAGCGCCTGCTGAAAGGTGGCGTTCAGGGTGCTCTGGAGATACGAGGGGAGCACGACCAGGAAGGTGTAACCGGTCGCCGCCCAGCCCATGACGCGCCCGGCGCCGAGCGCGATCGCGCGGGCCAACTCCCGCCCTGTCGGACGCTCTTGGTGCTGCTCCCGTTCGAAGGCCGGCGTCTCGTCCAGCCGCAGTCGCAGCCCCAGCGCGCCGAGGCCGAGCGGCAGCGTCAGCAAGAAGGGGAGCCGCCAGCCCCAGTCACCCAGCTCCTGTGCGTCGAGCACCGTGGCCAGCAGCGCCGCGACCCCCGCGCCGGCCAGCAGCCCCAGCGCCACCGTGAACGACTGCCAGGACCCGTACAGCCCGCGTCTGCCCGGCGGCGCGAACTCCGTCATCACCGAGACCGCGCCCCCGAACTCCCCGCCCGCGGACAGCCCTTGGAGGACTCGCAGGAGAGTGAGCAGCCAGGGAGCGAGGGCGCCGACAGTGGCGTAGGTGGGCAGCAGGCCGATCAGGGTCGTCGCGGCCGTCATCAGGACGATCACCAGGATCAGCACCGGACGGCGCCCGATCCGGTCGCCGAGCCGTCCGAACAGCGCGGCGCCGACGGGCCGGAAGAAGAACGCGAGTCCGAAGGACGCATAGGTCTTCACCAGAGCCTCGACCTCGCTGCCGCCCTCCGGTGTGAAGAACCGCGCCGCGATGATCGTGGCGAAGTAGCCGTAGACCCCGAACTCGTACCACTCGATGAAGTTCCCCACGGAGCCCGCGAACAGAGCTCTGCGGGACTGCCCGGGCGGAGAGGCGCGCAGGTCGGAGTCGTGCGCGGGGGCGCTCATGCCGGTTCCTCCCGGGGCGCGCCGGGGCCGGATGGCCGCGACGGGACGGCGGAGACTGATGGTGGAAAATTAGTTTCAGTTCGGGGGTGGTTGACTGTCAATAATTTTCACCCTGGCTGGTCGGAGCGTCGGCGCGTCGCCTGCGGAACCCCGCCGTCACTCGTCTCGGCAACAGCTGCCCGGACCCGCCGACATGACGGCTCCGAGAGGGCTACGCTCTTTGCCTGTACGTCGTTTGGGCGACCTGGGGAGGTAGCGGGATGACGGAGGCTGGGCCAGGAATGGCCGCCTCGGCTCCCCTGTGGGAGCGCGACGAGGAAGTCGCCACGCTCGAACAGGCGATAGGCGCCCTGCGCGCGGACGCGGCCACGCCGGGAAGCCTGCTGGTGTTCAGCGGTGACGCCGGCTTAGGGAAGACGGCGCTCCTCGCCGAGGCGCGCCGGATGGCGGAGAGCGCCGGCTGCGTGGTGTGGTCGGCCCGCGGCGGCGAGACCGTCACGTCCGTCCCCTTCAATGTCGTACGGCAGCTCCTGCAGCCCGCCCTGGTGTCGCTGCTGCCCGAGGAGGCGCGCGAATACCTGGGCGACTGGTACGACATCGCGGGACCCGCGCTCGGCATAGCGGAACCGGGCGACCGGCCACCCGACCCGCAGGGCGTCTGCGACGGCCTGGTCGCGGCCGTGCGACGGCTGGCCAAGCGCGAGTGGCCGCTCGTCCTCCTCGTCGACGACGCGCACTGGGCCGACCAGGAGACCCTGCGCTGGCTGGCCGCGTTCGCCGAGCGCCTCGACGACCTGTCCGTCCTCATCGTGGTGGCCCGCCGCCCGGGCGGTGTGAGCGGTGTGAGCGCCGGTCACCTGGACACCATCGCCGCCGCGGCCCGGCCGACCGCCACCCTGAGCGCGCTGACCCCGTCGGCGGCCGAAGGACTGACCCGTGCCACGGTCGGCGAGCACGCCGACGGCCCGTTCTGCCGCGAGGTCTGGGCGGTCACCGGCGGCAATCCGTACGAGACCGTCGAGTTGCTCGCCAAGGTCCAGGACAGCGGGCTCGATCCGGTGGAGGCCACGGCCGCCGAACTGCGCGCCCTGAACCGCTCGGCCCGCGGCCGTGGACTCGTCGCCCGCCTCGAAGGACTCGGCATCGACGCCACCCGGTTCGCCTGGGCGGCCGCGATCCTCGGCACCGGAATCTCCCTCGACCTGGCCGCCCACCTCGCCGGAATGCCGGCCGAGGAGGCGGTGCGCTGCGCCGAACTGCTCGGCGTCGCCCGCATCCTGACCAGGACCGAGCCCGTGAACGGCCGGGTTCCCGAAGGCGACCTGGAGTTCGTGCACCCGCTCATCGCCAGCGCGGTCTACCGCTCGATCCCGGACGCCCTGCGCACCGCGATGCACGGCCAGGCCGCGTGGGCGGTCACCGACTCCGGGCGAGGCGCCGCAGCCGCCTCCCGCCACCTCCTTGAAGTACACCCGGACGAAGACCCCGAACTCGTCGAGCAGATGCGCGAGGCCGCCCGCGAACACCTCGCCGTCGGCGCGCCCGACGCGGCCAGGCGCTGTCTGGAGCGCGCACTGGCCGAACCCCCGCGTCCGGACGTCCACGCGCGCGTGCTCTACGAACTGGGCTGTGCCACGCTCCTGACCGCGCCCGCCAGGACGATCGGCCATCTACGGGCCGCACTCGACAGGCCCGGCCTCGAGGGCGACCTCCGGGTGGACGCGGTCTTCCGCCTTTCGCAGGCACTCCTCCACAACGATCAGTTGGAAGAGGCCGTCCGCACCGTCGACACGGAGGCCGCACGGCTCGATCCCGGCCCTGCCCGGATGCGGCTCCAGGCCGTGCACTACATGTGGGAGGGCATCCACGCCGGCGAGGACCAGGCCTCGGGACGCTCCAGTGGTCTCGTCGAACTCGCCAGGACCTGCACGGGTCGCGACAACTCCGAGCGTGCGCTGCTCATACTGCGCGGCTTCGACGCGATGACGCGCGGCGAGAACGCGGAGGAGGTCGCGGAACTCTGCGACCGCGTCCTCGTCAACGGCCGCCTCGCACCGGGACTGGGCTGGACCGACACCGAATGGGGCATCGAACTCCTCCTGATGCTGGGCAGCGCGTACGCCTACGCCGACCGGCTCGACCGCGCCGAAAGCCTGTTCAGCGAGGCCCTGCACGCCTATATGAAGGCCGGCTGGAGCGGCGGCCATCTCGCCCTGGCCAACGCCTACCTCGGCCTCGCGCACCGCAGACGGGGCCGCCTCGCCGACGCGGAGACCTACCAGCGTGAATCGCTGCGCCTCGCCGAGCGGGTCGGGCGCGGGCTGCCCCTGTACTGGTCCGCGACCTGCGGGCTCATCGACACTTTGCTCGCCCGCGGCCACCTCCTGGAGGCGGAGGAGATCGCCGAGGAGTACGGCTTCGCACCGCCTTACCCCTCCACGATCGTCCTCCCCGACATCCGCTCCGTACGGGGCCGACTGCTGTGCGCCGTCGGCCGTACGAAGGAAGGTGTCAACGAACTGGAGGCAGCCGAGAAGGCCGCCGCCGCACGGGGCCACCACAACACGGTGCTCGCGCCCTGGGCGGTCGACCTCGCCCGCGCTCTCGCCACGGAGGACCCGGCGCGCGCCGCAGTGCTGGCTGCCGAAGCCCGCCGCCAGGCCGAGCGTTTCGGCACGGACACGGCCATCGGTGAGGCCCTGCGCTGCGCGGCGGCGCTGGAATCGGGCCAGCGCGCGGTACGGCTCGCCGCCCAGGCGGTCACCTATCTGGAGGCCTCCCCCTGCCAGTACGAGCACGCGGCGGCCCGCGTCGAGTACGGCATCGCCGCCCGGTCGGTGTCCGAGCTCAACAAGGGCCTGACGCTGGCGCGTTCATGCGGCGCGGACGGATTGGTGGCACAGGCGGAGCGGGCGCTGGACGACAGGGCCTAGCTAGGGGGCGTCGTTCGGATCGCCTCGGGTCCGCGATGCCTGGCACGGCAGCCGGTCGCGTCGTCGCATCACCCGAGTACGGCCCCGTACCCGGGTCATGCTCCGCCTTGATGCACCGCACCATGCGCCGCGGCCTGATCCGAAGTGATCCAAACGACACCTCCTGGACGCGGGCACCGGCCCTAACCGGCGAGCAGCTGCTCGGTGGTCGTCGTCAGACGCTTCCAGATCTCGCGGTCGTACGCCGCCGTGTGAGCCCGGGAGGGGCTTGTGCCGTCGAAGTATCCGCCGGTGCCCAACTCCGTTGTCGCCAGGGCGAGTACAGCGGCGGCTCCGTCGGCGACGCTGGACCACGGCTCGACGCCGCCCTCGCGGACCATCGCCGTGTCCATGTAGGTCGCGGGGTGCAGCACGTTCACCGAGACGCCGGTGTCCGCGAGCTCCTCGGCCAGCGCGAAGGTGTGCGCCGCGAGGGCGAACTTGCTGCGCCAGTACGCCGATCGGCCGCTGTAGCCCCGGGCGAGCTCGGGGTCGTCGAAGTCCAGGGGCTCCTGACCGGCCGAGCCGACGTTGACGATCCGGGACGGGGCGCTCGCACGGAGCACGGGAAGCAGCGCGCGGGTGAGCGCGACGGGGGCCAAGTAATTCACGGCGAGCCGCAGTTCATGCCCGTCGAGGCTCACCTCGCGGCCCGAACCGGGCGAACCGAAGCCCACACCGGCGTTGTTGACCAGGACGTCGAGACGGGGATGCGCGGCGGCGACCTCGGCGCCGAGCCGTCGCGCCTCCTCCAGTGAGGCCAGGTCGGCGACGAACCCGTGCGCCTCACCGCCCTCCGCCCCGAGCTCCGCGACAAGCTGCTGCGTACGTGAGCGGTCGCGTCCGTGCGCGAGGACGACGTATCCGGAGCGGACCAGCTCGAAGGCGACGTACCGACCGAGGCCGGAGGTGGCGCCGGTGATCAGGACAGTGGGCACAGGGGCTCCGTTCACAGGGGGATCTCCGTCCAGCCTAGGCAAGGGCGGGCACCACTTACCTGGTGCTGTTGTCACTACGCCTGGCAGAGTTACCGTGCCGAATCAGCCATCAGTCATCAGCCATCAGTCATCAGTCATGAGCCATCACTCATCACTCATCACTCAATGAGTCATCGGCCTCTCCCGCTCACGCCTCCGCCCCGTCCTCCTCCGCCAGCACCCTCTGCGCCACCGCGAACGCCGAATTGGCCGCCGGGACACCGCAGTACACGGCCGTCTGGAGCAGGACCGCGCCGATCTCCTCGGGGGTGAGCCCGTTGCGCCGGGCCGCGCGGACGTGCATCGCGAGCTCGTCGTAGTGGCCGTGGGCCACAAGGGCGGTGAGCGTGATCATGCTGCGCTCACGGCGGGTCAGCGTCGGATCCGTCCAGATCTCGCCCCAGGCGTAGCGGGAGATGAAGTCCTGGAAGCGGGCGGTGAAGGGGGTCTGGCGGGCCTGCGCGCGGTCCACATGGGTGTCGCCGAGTACCTGGCGGCGTACCTCCATGCCGCGCGGCGGATACCCGTCGAAGTGTCCGCGCAGTGCGGCGAGTACGGCCTCCGGGCGCTCGGCAGGGGCCAGATGCGAGGCGCCCGGAATCTCGGTGAGCGTGGCGCCGGGTACCGCGTCCGCGATCTCCCGCAGATGCGCGGGCGGCGTCGCCGGATCCTCGCGACCGGCGATCAGCAGGGTCGGCACGCTGACGGAGGAGAGCCGGTCGCGGAGGTCGTACGCCGCAAGCGCGTCGCAACAGGCGGCGTACGCTCCCGGGTCGGCGGTCCGGAGGTCCTCGACCAGTTCCGGCACGGTGAAACCGGGCGTGAACCAACGGGAGTTCGCGGCGTCGGCGAGTGCGGCAAGGCCGTCGCGGCGCACGGTTTCCGCACGCTCCTCCCACGGTTTGGAGCCGTTGAAGTGGGCCGAGGAACAGACCAGGGCCAGGGACGTCACCCGCTCCGGGTGGTGCACGGCCAGGTGCAGACCCACCGCGCCGCCCAACGAGACGCCCGCGTAGGCGAACTGGTCGATGCCGAGCGAGTCGGCGAGGGCCAGCACCAGTGCGGCCAGGTCGGCGATGGTCGCGCCGGGTCCGATCAGGTCGGCCGGGGAGCCGCCGTGGCCCGGCAGGTCCCAGCGGATCACCCGATGCGTCACGGACAGCTCGGGCGCGACCTTGTCCCACAACGCGCTCGATGTGCCGAGCGAGGGCCCGAGCAGCAGCGGGGGAGCCGTGACCGGCCCTTCGGCGCGGTGGTGCGGCAGTTTGCCGTGAGAAAGGGTCGTCAACGTCGCTCCAGGGCACGGTCGGTGAGGGATCCGGCGGAGCCCGTGTAACGGGCGGGATCGGTGAGGTCCACGAGGTCGAGATCCTTGAGTTCCGGCTCCTCACCGAGCAGATCGAGTAGAGGCCGGTTCTCGGCGACCGCCCGTTTGGCGGTCGCCGTCAGCAACTCCTTGGCGCGGGCCCGCCCGAGCACGGGAGCGAGCGAGACGGCCAGCCGTTCGGAGACGATCAACCCGTGGGTGAGACCGAGGTGTTCGCGCATCACCTCGGCGTGCACCCGGAGCCCCTCGGTCAGTTCCGCGGTAGCGCGCGCCGCTCCGCCGACGAGCCGGAGCAGGTCCCGCAAGGGTTCCCATTCGGCATGCCAGGCCCCGGCCGGACGCTCGTCCTCGGCCGCCATCGCCCCGTACAGCGTGGCCGCGAGCTGCGGTGCGCGCCGAGCGGCGGCCGCGACGAGGGTGGCCCGTACGGGGTTGGCCTTGTGCGGCATCGCCGACGAACCGCCGCCGCTGCCTTCGGAGACCTCCGCGATCTCGGTACGCCCGAGGGTGAGCACGTCGACCGCGGTCTTGCCCAGCGCCCCCGCCGTGAAGGCCAGCGCTCCGGCCAGGTCGGCGATCGGCGTACGCAGGGTGTGCCAGGGCAACACCGGCTCGGCGAGGCCGAGTTCACGCGCGTACGCCGCGGTCAGTACCTGGGTGTCCGCCGCGCCGAACGCGGTGAACGCCGCCAATGTCCCCGCCGCGCCGCCCAGTTGAGCGGGCAGCGAGCCCCGTACGGCCGAGACCCTGTCTCTGGCGTCAAGGACCAGCGACCGCCATCCCGCCGCCTTCAGCCCGAAGGTCGTCGGCACCGCGTGCTGCGTCAGCGTCCGGCCCGGCATCACCGTGTCCCGGTGCTCCGCCGCGAGCCGGGCCAGGGCCCCTTCCGTCCGGTCCAGATCCCCCAGGACCAGATCCAGCGTACGTGCGGCGACCAGCATGGTGGCCGAGTCCATGATGTCCTGGCTCGTCGCACCCCGGTGGACGTAGGCCCCGTACTCGCCGCCGACCGCCTGCGTCAGATCCGCGACCAGCGGGATCACCGGATTCCCGCCGTCACGGGCGCGCAGCGCGATCGACGGTGTGTCGAAGCGGGACACCTCGGCCGCGGCATCGACGGCGGTGGCCGCCTCGGCCGGAGCCAGTCCCAGGGACGCCTGGGTGCGGGTCAGCGCCGCCTCCGCGTCGAGCAGCGCCCGCAGATACGCGGTGTCGCTCGTCGCGGCGGACGCCGGGGAGCCCGCCCACCCGGGGGCGAGCAGGGCTTCGGAATCACCGAATGTCACTGGAACTCCAGGAAGACCGTTTCGCCTTCGCCTTGAAGGCGGATGTCGAAACGGTACGTCCGGTTCGTACCCTCGGCCGCTATCAGCGTGGCGCGCCGTTCGGCCGGGAGCGCGTCGAGCAGCGGGTCGGCGCCGTCGGCGAGGTACGCGCGGGTGTAGAGGTGGTTGGTCAGGCCGCGCGCGAACAGGCACACGCTGATGTACGGCTGCCCGGCGTTGCCCGGCACCAGTGTGGAGAGCGCGTAGTGCCCGTCGGTGTCGGTGGGGACCCGCCCGAAGCCGGTGAAGTCGAGGCCGGTACGGCCGAGGAAGCCGCCCGTGGACGGGTCGCGGCGCATCGAACCGGGGGCGCCCTTCAGGGACCCGTCGGGCGCCGCCTGCCAGAAGTCGAGCATGGCGTCGGGGATCGGCTCGCCCGCGCCGTCGAGCACGTACCCGTGCAGGGTGATCGCGTCCGGGTGGCCCTGGGGGGCGACCTGTCCGCCTTCGGGGAAGGGGAGCGCGTACCCGTAGAAGGGGCCGATGGTGTGGGACGGGGTGGGCAGCAATCGCTCGGTCATGCTCATCGGCCTTCCTCGATCCAGGTGGCGGAGGGACCGTCGAGGACGATGTCCCACTCGTAGCCCAGGGAGAACTCGGGCTGGGAGAGATCGTGGTGGTAGGTGGCGATCAGACGGTCGCGGGCCGCCGCGTCCGTCACGGAGTTCAGGATCGGGTCGTACGGGAACAGCGGGTCGCTCGGGAAGTACATCTGCGTCACCAGGCGCTGGGTGAACGCCGTGCCGAAGACCGAGAAGTGGATGTGGGCGGGCCGCCAGGCGTTGGTGTGGTTGCCCCAGGGGTAGGGGCCCGGCTTGATCGTGGTGAACGAGTACCGGCCCTGATCGTCCGTCAGGGTCCGCCCCACGCCGGTGAAGTTGGGGTCCAGCGGCGCCGGGTGTTGCTCGCGCAGATGGGCGTAGCGGCCGGCGGCGTTGGCCTGCCAGACCTCGACGAGCTGGCCGCGTACGGGACGGCCGGTGCGGTCGAGCAGCCGGCCCGAGACGGTCATGCGCTCGCCGATCGGCTCGCCCCGGTGGTGGCGGGTGAGGTCGTTGTCGATCTCGGTGATGTCGGTGACGCCGAAGACCGGACCCGACAGCTCGACCGTCTCCGGGTCACCGCCGGTCACGGCGACCAGCGGCTGCTTGGGGTGGCGCAGCACCGAGCTGCGGTACGGCGCGTAGTCGCGTTGCGCGTGGTGCAGGACCGGGCTGCCGCCGGCGACCGCCTTGTCGTACGCGTCCTGGCGGTCCTTGATCTCGACGTCGATGTCCGACTGGGTGAGAGCCATGGCCGGTTTCCTATCGTTCGAGGACGAGGGCGAGGCCCTGGCCCACGCCGATGCAGAGGGTGGCGACGCCGGTACCGGAACCGGCGGCCTTGAGCTGGTGGGCGACCGTGCCGGCGAGGCGGGCTCCGGAGGCGCCGAGGGGATGGCCGAGGGCGATGGCGCCGCCCCGCGGGTTGAGGATCGCCGGGTCGAACTCGGGCCACTCGGCCACACAGCCGAGCACCTGCGCGGCGAAGGCCTCGTTCAGCTCAAGGGTTGACAGGTCGTCAAATCCCTTGCCCGCCTTGGCGAGTGCACGCTTGACGGCTTCGACGGGGGCCAGTCCGAAGTACTGCGGTTCGATCGCGGAGACACCGGTCGCCGAGACGCGGGCGAGTGGCTCGCGGCCGGTGGCCTTCAGGCCTTCCTCGTCGACGAGGAGCAGGGCCGCCGCCCCGTCGTTGAGCGGGGAGGCGTTGCCGGCCGTCACCGTGCCGTTCTCGGTGCGGAAGGACGGCTTGAGCTTGGCCATGGCGTCGAGGGACGCGGAGGCGCGGACGGATTCGTCGGCGGCGAACACGACCGGCTCGCCCTTGCGCTGGGGGATGGACACGGGAGCGATCTCCGCGTCGAACAGGCCGTCCGTCTGGGCCTGGGCCGCCTTCCGGTGGCTGGTGAGCGCGAACTCGTCCTGCTGCTCACGCGTGATCTTGTGCTTGTCGGCGATGAGTTCGGCCGACTCGCCGAGCGGGATCGTCCACTGCGGGTCCATCCTCGGGTTGACCATGCGCCAGCCGAGCGTGGTGGAGTACAGCTCGGCGTGCCCGGCCGGGAAGGGCTTGTCGCTCTTCGGCAGCACGTAGGGAGCGCGGGTCATCGACTCGACTCCGCCGGCCAGGGCGATGGAGGCGTCGCCGAGGGCGATGGCCCGCGCGGCCTGGATGACGGCTTCGAGCCCGGAGGCGCAGAGCCGGTTGACCGTCACACCGGGCACCGAGGTGGGCAGTCCCGCCAGCAGCGCGGCCATCCGGCCGACGTTGCGGTTCTCCTCGCCGGCGCCGTTGGCATTGCCGAGGTAGACGTCCTCGATCCGGGCGGGGTCCAAATCCGGTGTACGGGCGAGGAGTTCACGGATGGCGTGGGCGGCCAGGTCGTCCGGGCGGACGCCGGCCAGCGCACCGCTGTACTTGCCGATCGGGGTCCGTACGGCATCGACGATGTAGACGTCGCGCAGACTCATGACTGGATCTCCTCGGGAAGGTGAACCTTCGCCGCGGTCTTCGCCACGATCTCCTCCGCCGCCACGCCGGGCGCGGTCTCGAACAGCACAAGACCCTGCGCCGTGACGTCGAGGACACCGAGATCGGTGATGATCCGGTTCACACACGCTCTGCCGGTGAGCGGCAGCGCGCACTCCTCCAGAATCTTCGGGGAGCCGTCCTTGGCGGTGTGCGTCATGACGACGATGACCGTGCGGGCGCCGTGCACGAGGTCCATCGCCCCGCCGATGCCGGTGATCATCTTGCCGGGGATCGCCCAGTTGGCGAGGTCGCCGCCCGCGGACACCTGCATGGCGCCGAGCACGGCGACATCGATGTGCCCGCCGCGGATCATTCCGAAGGACAGCGAGGAGTCGAAGTACGAGGCGCCGGGCAGGACCGTGACGGTCTCCTTGCCGGCGTTGATCAGATCCGGGTCGACCTGGTCCTCGGTGGGGTAGGGGCCGGTCCCCAGGATGCCGTTCTCCGACTCCAGGACGACCTCCACACCCGGCGGGAGGTAGTTGGGGATCAGCGTCGGCAGGCCGATGCCGAGGTTGACGTACTGGCCGTCCTGAAGCTCGCGCGCGGCGCGGGCGGCCATCTGTTCGCGGGTCCAGGCCATCAGCTGCTCACCGTTCCGTCCGCCGTGGGTGCCGAGACCGTCCGCTGCTCGATCATCTTGGCCTGTGCCTGCTCGGGAGTGAGGGCGATGACCCGCTGCACGAAGATGCCCGGCAGGTGCACCGCGTCCGGGTCGATCCCGCCCGGCTCCACGAGCTCCTCCACCTCGGCGATCGTGATGCGGCCGGCCATGGCGGAGAGGGGGTTGAAGTTGCGGGTGGACTTGTTGAAGACCAGGTTCCCGTGCCGGTCGCCCTTGGCGGCCCGTACGAGCGCGAAGTCGGTACGGATGCCACGCTCCAGCACGTACTCCGTGCCGTCGAACTCCCGCACCTCCTTCGGGGGCGAGGAGAGGGCCACGCCGCCCTGGCCGTCGTAGCGCCAGGGCAGTCCGCCGTCGGCGACCTGGGTGCCGACTCCGGCGGGGGTGTAGAACGCGGGGATGCCGGCGCCGCCCGCGCGCAGCCGCTCGGCGAGGGTGCCCTGCGGGATCATCTCGACCTCCAGCTCACCGGCGAGGTACTGGCGGGCGAACTCCTTGTTCGCGCCGATGTACGAGCCGGTGACGCGGGCGATCCGCCCGGCCGCGAGCAGGACCGCGAGGCCGGACTCCATCGCCCCGCAGTTGTTCGAGACCACGCCGAGCCCGCTGACTCCGCGCTCGTAGAGGGCCTGGATCAGCACGTTCGGTACGCCGCTGAGGCCGAAACCGCCGACCGCGAGCGTCGCGCCGTCCGGCACATCGGCCACCGCCTCCGCGGCTGTGGCGACCACCTTGTCCATCCGAGAAGCCCCATCTCTCCCGAGCGTCATCTCCCCGAGCGCTCAGCGCCTCAATTAGTCAGGGCACTGAGTATTTCTTCGAGGTTTCAAACACGCTGCCACCCCGGCCTCCTTCCGTCAAGACCTGTAGGAAAGGTGCAGGTGAGTGCCTTGTAGCGGGGTGAGACAGCTGACCCCACGGCCGGGTATCGTTCAGTACACCAACCAATTTGATTCCTCTGTGCGGCGTGTCCGTCACGCCGCGCGGGCCGAGCCGAGGAGCGCACATGGCCGCGGTGGACCTCTCCACCCACCCCGGGCACCTGGCCCGGCGGCTGCAGCAGGCGCACTACCTGCTGTGGAACACGATGGTCTCCGAGGAGATCACCTCGCCACAGTTCGCGGTCCTGAACGCACTCGTCGCGGAGCCGGGTCTGGACCAGCGCACCGTGGGGGAGCGGGTGGGCCTGGACCGCTCCACCATCGCCGAGGTCATCAGCCGGCTCGGGCGGCGCGGCCTGCTCGACAAGGTGCGCGACCCACAGGACGGCCGCCGCTTCCTGCTGCGCCTCACGGACGAGGGGATGCGCACGCACAAGAAGCTGACCGTGCGCACCGCCCGTATGAACCAGATCTTCCTGGCCCCCCTCTCCGTCGACGAGCAGGCCCTGTTCTTCGACCTCATCCAGCGGGTCTCGGACGCGGCGGAAGGGCTCCGCAACCCGGCGGATCCGCTCGCGGTCCAGCGCTAGGCACGGTGGCTCGCTGTCGTGCCGGCCAGGCGCGGTGCCGGCCGAGGCGCCGCGCCCGACAAGGCTTCGCGGTCACGCTTTCGCGAAGACCACCCACACCTGGCCCTTCGCGAAGTTCATCGGTGCACCGCCCGCCGTCGTGAACTCGGTGCCGTCCGTGGCGCCGGCGCGCGCCCAGTTCACGTTGAAGGCGCGGCCGTCGCGCAGCACCTTCGCCGTCCCGGCGCCGACCGTCTCCGTGTACGGCGTGTTGTTGCCGAGGACGTCGTGGAACTTGGACTCGCGGACCTTCACGTACTGCACGACGACCGTCGCGGGAGCCACCGTCTTTCCGTCCGTCGTCACGGTCGGCGTGCCGTCCATGTCCACCAGCCAGCGCTTCCGGCTCGCGGACCAGGTGAAGGTGAAGCGGGCGGCCGGGAAGCGCACGGTCTGCGAGCTCTGCGGGCTGCCGCCGGCGGGCGCCGCACCGAAGTGGAACCCGGTGGTGAGGGCGGCGGAGCCCGGCGCGGTGCGGGTCAGCCGCTGGGGGCGCAGGAACAGGTTGTGCGGTGAGACCTTCCCGGTGCCGCGGTAGTAGGCGTCACCGGATGTCGTGTCCGGCGAGTACGCGTGCAGTGGCGCCCGGTCGATCAGTGGCAGCAGCTTCTGCTGCGCCCCCGAGAAGGCGAGCGTCGGTTCGTCGAACTGGCGTAGCAGCTCCAGGTCCGACTCGCGCGCGCTGCGCACCGGGCCGACGACCTTCGGCAGCTTGCTCGCGTAGACCGCCATCAGTCGGCTCAGACCGCCCTCGACCTGCTCCGCGTACACGATGTCCGCCGCTTCCAGACCCGTCTGGGGGCGGGCCGCACCCACGTTGTCGATCTTCACGGCGAGCACCGAACCGACGGCGGCGGGGCTTGGTGTCGGCTCCTTTTCGCTCTCCTGACTCGGGGTCGGGCTCGGTGCGTGACTGTGCCCGCGCCCGTCGTCGTTCGATCTGCCACCCACGGTGCAGCCCGTCACCAGGGGAGCTGTCACCACGGCGGCCAGCAGCGCCGCCGTCATCGCGCCGCGCCGCATCCGCGCCATCTGTCGCATGCCCACCGTGCCACCCTGTCCCGTGTCATTGATTGTCCGCTTATACGTTCAACGGGGGACATACCCGTTCGGTTCTGATCACGCGCGCTCACTGGGCCGATCGGCTCAGCGGGAAGCCTCGGAGGTGGTGGGAGAAGGGGGACGGGAGCCGCCAGGTGGCGGTCAGGAGTGGCCGGGGCGGTCAGGGGCGGTCAGTCCTGCGGGCCGAAGACCTCCGCGAGGTCGTACCCCACCGGCTCCTCCAGCTGGCTGTACGTGCAGCTCTCGGCGGTGCGGTCCGGGCGCCAGCGGCGGAAGCGGGCGGTGTGGCGGAACCGTACGCCGTTCTCCATGTGGTCGTACGCCACCTCGGCCACCCGCTCGGGCCGCAGCGGCACCCAGGACAGGTCCTTCTTCGACGACCACCGGCTGGGGGCGCCCGGCAGCCGTGCCGTCTCGTGCGCCGACTCGTCCGCCCAGGCCGCCCACGGATGCTCCCCGACATCCGCAAGACGCAGCGGTTCCAGCTCCTCCACCAGCTCCGCGCGCCGTTTCATCGGGAACGCGGCGCTCACCCCCACGTGCTGGAGGGTGCCCGTGTCGTCGTACAGCCCAAGGAGAAGTGAACCGACGATCGGCCCGCTCTTGTGGAAGCGGTAACCGGCGACGACGACATCCGCCGTCCGCTCGTGCTTGATCTTGAACATGGCGCGCTCGTCCTGCCGGTAGAGCAGGTTGATCGGCTTGGCGACCACGCCGTCAAGACCCGCGCCCTCGTACTGCTCGAACCACTGGCGCGCCACGTCGATGTCCGTCGTCGCCGGCGCGACATGCACCGGAGCGGTGGCGCCGGACAGCGCCATCACCAGCAAGGCACGCCGGTCGCCGAGCTCGACGTCGAGCAGCGCCCTGTCGGCCAGCGCCAGCAGGTCGAAGGCCACGAAGGAGGCGGGCGTCCGCTCGGCCAGCGTCCGCACCCGCGAGTCCGCCGGGTGGATCCGCTCGGTGAGCGCGTCGAAGTCGAGCCGCCCGTCCCGGGCGATCACGATCTCGCCGTCCATCACACAGCGCCCCGGCAGCCGCTCCCGCAGCGCCTCCACCAGCTCGGGGAAGTACCTGGTCAGCGTCTTCCCGGTGCGGCTGCCGATCTCGACCTCGTCGCCGTCGCGGAACACGATCGCCCGGAAGCCGTCCCACTTCGCCTCGTAGTGCATGTCGGGCGGGATCCTCGCCACGGACTTGGCGAGCATCGGCTTCACGGGTGGCATCACCGGCAGGTCCATGGTTCGATTCTGCGCGGTTCCCGGGCCGTCCGCCCGGTGTGCGCGGCAGGCATCTCGGGCCTACCGTGGCTCGCATGGCAGAAGCGGTGGAACTGGAAGCAGCCGGGAGGACCGTACGTCTGTCCAGCCCGGGCAAGGTCTTCTTCCCTGAGCGCGGCTTCACGAAGCTGGATCTCGCCCAGTACTACCTCGCCGTCGGCGACGGCATCCTCCGCGCGCTGCGCAACCGCCCCACCACCCTGGAGCGGTACCCCGACGGCGTGACCGGCGAGAACTTCTTCCAGAAGCGGGCGCCCAAGAACATGCCCGACTGGATCCCCACCGCCCACATCACCTTCCCCAGCGGCCGCAGCGCCGACGAGATGTGCCCCACCGAACCCGCGGCCGTCCTGTGGGCGGCCCAGTTCGGCACGCTCACCTTCCACCCCTGGCCGGTACGCCGTGACGACGTCGACCATCCCGACGAACTCCGCATCGATCTCGACCCGCAGCCCGGCACGGACTACGCCGACGCCGTCCGCGCCGCCCACGAACTGCGCGCCGTCCTCGACGAGTTCGGCGGCCTGCGCGGCTTTCCCAAGACCTCCGGCGGCCGGGGCCTGCACGTCTTCGTGCCGATCGAGCCACGCTGGACGTTCACGCAGGTTCGCCGGGCCGCCATCGCCGCCGGGCGCGAACTGGAACGCCGGATGCCCGACGGCGTGACCACGAAGTGGTGGAAGGAGGAGCGCGGGGAGCGGATCTTCGTCGACTACAACCAGACCGCCCGCGACCGGACCATCGCCTCCGCCTACTCCGTACGACCCCGCCCGCACGCCCCGGTCTCCGCGCCGCTGCGCTGGGACGAGGTGGACGACGCCGTGCCCCGCGACTTCGATCTCGCGACCATGCCGGCCCGCTTCTCCGAACTCGGCGACGTGCACGCCGACATGGACGACCACGCCTACTCGCTTGAAGCGCTGCTGGAACTCGCCAACCGGGACGAGAAGGATCACGGACTGGGCGACCTGCCGTACCCGCCGGAGTATCCGAAGATGCCGGGCGAGCCCAAGCGGGTGCAGCCGAGCCGGGCCAGGCACGAGGCCGACTGAACGGGGAGGCTCCGGAGCCTCCCCGCAACAGAGCGTCGGCTACAACTCCTTGATCCGGATGTCCCGGTACGAGACCACATCCGTCGTGCCGTGTACCTGGAGCCCGACATAGCCGGAGGCGAAGCGCCGCCCGTCCGTGCCCGGGTCGTCCGAACGCGGCGGGGTGAAGGCCTGGCCGCCGGTGTTGTCGAACTCGTTGATCAGCACGCCGTTGCGGAACACCGAGTAGTGCTGGTCGACCACCCGGATCTCGTAGTCGTTCCAGGTGCCCTTCTGGGTGACACCCGCACCGGCGAGGCCCACCCGGTCGAAGCCGTAGACCGATCCCGTCTTGTACATGTCGCCGTCGGGCTTGTCGAACACCTGCACCTCGTGCCCGTACTTGATGGCGACCCACTCCGGACGCGACTCCTCCGGGTGGTCATGGACCCACGGGAAGCGCACGAACACACCGGAGTTGGCGTTCCCGGTGCCCGGAGCGTCGTCACGCCACTGGAGCTTCAGCGAGAAGTCACCGTACTTGCGCTGCGGGAACCACAGCATGCCAAGGCCCTGGACCGTGCTGCCGCTGGTGATCGACCCGTCGGCGTTGAGACCGAACGAACCGCCGCCCACCTGCGACCACTTGGCGAACGACTCCGGAGAGCCGTCGAAGATCGTGCTGTAGCCCTCGGTCTGACCCGGCTTGCCGATGCCGGACTCCTTGGCCGCCTCGGTGACCGTGTCGTACTCGCGCTGGTCGATGACCCCTTCCTTGAAGAGCTTGTCCAGGACGGTCTTCACATGCTTGAGGAAGAGGGCATGGGAGGTCCAGTCCTTCTCGTCCTCGATCAACTCGTTGATCCGGCAACGGCTGTTGGTCACCCGGTTCGGTACGCCCGAGTCGACCGTGCCGACGATCACCGTCAACCGTTCATCGAATTCAGGGCAGTTGGGTGCCGGTACGCCACCGCCCGACGCGACCGTGAAGCTCACGGTGCGCGCGGCAGACGTGTTGCCCGCCTTGTCACTCGCCCGGTAGGCCACGGTGTGTGCACCGACGCGGTCGACCAACACCGGTGCGCTGTAGGCGAGATAGGGCCCGGCATCGAGCGAGTACTCGATCGCGGCGACCCCCGAACCACCCTCGTCACTCGCGCTCACGGTCACCTTGGCGCTGTTCACGTACGCGCCGTTCGAGTTCTTCGTCCCGTCGACGGTCACCCCGGTCACCGGTGGTGTCGTGTCCTCCGTCGGTGGTGCCACCACGGTGAACGCGACGTTCTTCTCGGCGGCCGCGTTGCCCGCCTTGTCGGTCGCGCGGTAGCGCACCTGGTGGGCGCCGAGCGCGTGCACCATCACGGGTGCCGTGTACGGCTGCCAGGCACCGGAATCCACCGCGTACTCGATGGTGTTGACGCCGGAACCCGTGTCGGATGCGGAGACGGTGACGGTCGCCATGTCGATATAGGCACCCGCGGTATCGCGCTCACCGCTCACCGTCGCCGAGGTCTCCGGTGGAGTCGTGTCCTCCGTCGGCGGCGCCACCACGGTGAACGCGACGTCCTTCTCGGTCGCCGTGTTGCCCGCCTTGTCGATCGCACGGTAGCGGAGCTTGTGATCACCGACCTGGTCGACCACGACGGGCGTGGTGTACGGCTGCCAGGCACCCGCGTCACCGAGCGCGTACTCGACCCGCTCGACGCCGGAGCCCGCGTCCGTCGCGCTGACGGTGACCGTCGCCGAACCCACGTACGCGCCCTGCGAGTTCTGGGACCCGGTCACGGAGGCCGAGGTCTCGGGCGCGGTCGTGTCCTCGCCGCTGCCCTCGGTGACCACGAGGATGCCCTGCATCGAGCCATGGCCCGGAATCGTGCAGTGGTAGAAGTACCGGCCGGGCGTGAGCGTGACCTCGGCGGTGTGCAGGCCGCCCTGGTCGTCGAACGGGTTGGCCAGGATGTTGAGTTGGACGTCGTTGTTGAACTCGGGGTCGGAGGTCACGAACGTCAGCGTGTGCGGCATTCCGGTCGTGTTGCCGGTCGCCGCGCTGTTCTCGAAGACGATCGTGGTCGCTCCCGCCACGGCCGTGGTCGGCGCGGAGGTGTACTTGGTGATGTCGTCGCCCGCTGTCCAGGTGAGCGTCTGGGCGGCCGCGGTGTCCGGGGGAGCGTCGTCCGTACGCCCGAACGCCGACGTCGACGTCAGCCCGAGCACCATCAGCAGGGACGCCAGCAGGGCCGTCCACAGACGTCCAGTTCTTCGCCTTCGTACGCGCATCACTCCGCCTTCCCGGCAAGCTCGTCGACGGCGGGGGTCGGTCCGCCGCCGGTGTAAGTCACCTTCCACAGGGCCGACTTGGTGTCCGAGGTGAAGAAGCCGCGGCCGTAGTCGAGGACGTACAGTGCGCCGTCCGGTCCGAACTTCCAGTCCATGAGGTTCTTGATGCCGTCGTTGCCGATGGGCACGATCTTCTTCAGGGACTCCGAGTGGACCGGGAGGCCGCCGTCGCCGGCGGTCTTCGGGTCGGTGATCACGGCGTTGCGCGGCTGGTCGGCGTCATAGAAGTCACCGACGAACCACTTGCCGTCCCAATAGGCGGGCCATTGACCGTTGTTGGTGACCTCGGCGTCGTACCGGTAGACCGGCCCGTTCATCGCCGCCTGGCCCCCGCCCTTCAGCCACGGCAGCAGATAGGTGGCCTCCTCGTTCTTGTACGAAGGGATGCCGTTGGCGTTGCGCGGGAAGTCCGGGGCGCCGCCCTGAGGTGAGTACCAGATGTTGTTGCCGGTGACCGGCGGGATGTTGACGAGACCGTCGTTGTTCGGGGACTCGTTCTTCGGGTGGTCGCAGTCGTACCAGCCCAGCGGCTGCGTCGGATCCGGCAGATTGCGGTCGCGGTAGGGCTGCTTGTTGCCCATGCAGTACGGCCAACCCCGGTTGCTCGCCCTGGTGATGACGGCGAAGGTGTCGTACTTGGCCGGGCCCCAGGTGGTCGAGGGCGCGCTCGCGTCGGGGCCGACCCATCCGGCGTACAGGATGTCGGTTTTCTTGTCGACGGAGATGCGGGCGGGGTTCCTGACGCCCATCACATAGATCTCGCCGCGGGTCTTGCCGCCGCCCTCGGCGGTCTCCTTGCCGGTGAAGAGGTTGCCTTCCGGCAGTGTGTAGGTGCCGTCGGGCTCGGGGTGGATGCGCAGGATCTTGCCGTTGAGGTTGTTGGTGTTGCCGGCGGTGCGGCGGGCGTCCGCGAACGAGACGCCCTTGTAGTTGGGCTGGGGGTTGTTGCCCGAGTAACCGTCGCTGAAGCCACTGGAGTTGTTGTCGCCGGTCGCGATGTAGAGGTTGCCCTGGGAGTCCCAGGCCATTCCGCCGCCCGCGTGGCAGCAACTGTGGATCTGCACCGGCCAGTTGAGGAGCACCTTCTCGCTGCTCAGGTTCAGCTTGTTCGTGACGGGATCGAGCGTGAAGCGGGAGACGCGGCGCTCGGCCATCCGGGTGTCGCGGTTGATCCGGGAGTGGGGTGTGTAGTGGAGATACACCCAGCCGTTCCGCGCGAAGTCCGGGTCCAACTCGATACCGAGCAGGCCCTCTTCGACCTTGACCAGCTCGTCGCCGCCGCCCTTGTTGCCGAACACGGTGAGCGCGCCGGCCAGGGTGACCTTCTTGGTCTTCGGGTCGTAGACGTGGATCTCGCCCCTGCCCTTGCCGATGTCCGGGTTGTTCCAGTCGGTGATCACGGGCTGCGAGGAGTCCGCGCCGCCGCGGCCGATGTAGAACACCCGTCCGTCGGGCGCGGTCACCAGACCGTGCGGCTCGCCGATCTGGTCGTTCTGCCCCGGCTGATTGGGCTGGGTCAGGCGCTCCGCCTTGTAGTTGGCGTTGATCGTCGCCTTGCAGTCGGCCTGCGCCAGCCGGGTCGTCCAGAGCAGGGCGCCGCGCAGATGCGCACGGAAGTCGGTCTCGTCGTACGAGGAGACCGTGCCGCCCATGCCGGTGTAGAAGGACCGCCCGCCGTCGTAGTCACGGCACCAGCTCACCGGGTGGTCCGCGCCATTCCTGCTCGCGCCCGGCTGATACGTCGACTCGCGCACCCGCGCCACGGTGTGCACGTCGCCCGACGGGTTCTTCACCCAGTTGAGCCACTGGTCGGGGCGTTTCCACTCGGTGGGCAGGTCCTTGGCGGCGGGATGCTGCCGGTCGCCCACCTCAACGGTCGCCCGCTGTACGGCGGTTGGGCTGGTGCTCGCGGGGCGGGCGCCGACGAGTCCGGTGAACCAGTCCGAGTAGGGCTCGGCGCGGGCCGCGTCATGGATGCCGACGAATCCGCCGCCCGCCTCCATGTAGGACTCGAGGCCGGCCTCCTGCTCGGGGTCGAGGACATCCCCGCCGCCCGTCAGGAAGACGATGGCGTTGAAAGTGCCCAGCGCCGTCTCGTCGGTGAAGACCGAGGCGTCGTCCGTCGCCTCCACCGCGAACCGCTGGGCGGCCGGGCCCGACAGGCCGATCTTCTCGATCGCCTCGATCCCGGCGTTGACGACCGGCGGCTCGTCACCGGCCGCGGCGGAGCCGTGGAAGAGCAGCACCCGTACGTTGGCGCCGCCCGGAGGCGACGTGATGGACATCGTTGTCAGGGTCGGATCCGGAGCCGGGCGCGCACTCGCGGACGGCGCGGAAAGCGCTCCGGCGGTGACAGCTCCGGCGGCCAGGGCGGCAGCCCAGGCGCGGCGGTGCCTGCTCCGTCTTCTCGCGCTCAACTCTCGTAAAACGGACGGTGTTTGATGCGATGTGAGCCGCATGTGGTCATCCACTCCTCGCCGGTCACAGACAGCGCATAGGAAGCTAGACCTCTTTTCGCGACTCGCCAATAGGTATGACCGGGATGGAACGAACTTTGTCCTGAGTGTGGATAAACGAGGGTGGCGCGGCTACCGTCTCACAGGTTCGTCTCCGTACATTCCGTACCAGGGTGGGGAGTTCGCCATGGACAGGCGCGGTTTCAACCGGCGGATGCTGCTGGGCGGGGCGGCGGTCGCGGCCGGTGCGACATCGTTGTCGTCGGCCACTCAGGCGGTGAGTGTCGATGTCCCGGCGCGGACCGCGCCGGCCGGCGGCGAGGTCCGGCACATCAAGCTGTACGCCGAGAAGTTCGCCGACGGGCAGATGGGCTACGGCTTCGAGAAGGGCAAGGCCTCGATTCCCGGACCGCTGATCGAACTCAACGAGGGCGACACCCTGCACATCGAGTTCGAGAACACCATGGACGTCGCGGCGAGCCTGCACGTCCATGGCCTCGACTACGAAATCTCCAGCGACGGAACGAAGTTGAACAGGAGCGACGTCGAGCCGGGCGGCACCCGCACCTACACCTGGCGCGCCCACGCGCCCGGCCGCCGGGCGGACGGCACCTGGCGCGCGGGCAGCGCCGGTTACTGGCATTACCACGACCACGTCGTCGGCACCGAACACGGCACCGGCGGCATCCGCAAAGGCCTCTACGGCCCGGTGATCGTGCGCCGCAAGGGCGACATCCTCCCCGACAAGACCTTCACGATCGTCTTCAACGACATGCTGATCAACAACAAGCCGGCCCACTCGGGCCCCAACTTCGAGGCCACGGTGGGCGATCGCGTCGAGATCGTGATGATCACGCACGGCGAGTACTACCACACCTTCCATATGCACGGTCACCGCTGGGCCGACAACCGCACAGGGATGCTGACCGGTCCCGACGACCCGAGCCAGGTCATCGACAACAAGATCGTCGGACCCGCCGACTCATTCGGCTTCCAGGTGATCGCGGGGGAGGGGGTCGGAGCCGGGGCGTGGATGTACCACTGCCACGTCCAGAGCCACTCCGATATGGGGATGGTCGGGTTGTTCCTGGTGAAGAAGGCGGACGGGACGATTCCGGGGTACGAGCCGCACGAGCACTAGGTCGCGCCGACGCCGGACCGCCCCAGGTCCAGGAACGGATTCTCGCGTGACGCGCGGGTCCCAGGAGACGGGGGACGGGTCCGTCGGCCCGCATGGGTCTATCTCCTAGTCATACTCCTAGTCATACTCCTAGTCATACGGTGGTCATTGATCCGTCCGGCTTCCCGCTGTGACGGGATCGCGGGAACCGAGAGCGCTCTCACCCGGCGGCGGCGCGGCGGCTATTCTGATCCGCAACCGTCGAGGAGGTGCCCAGAGGTGACCGAGACAGCGTCCCGCCCCACGTTGGAGGCCGTGGCCGCGCGGGCCGGGGTCTCCCGGGCCACCGTGTCACGCGTCGTGAACGGGGGCGACGGGGTTCGCGAAACGCTCGTCGAGCGCGTCAAGCGAGCCGTGGAGGAACTGGGCTACGTCCCCAACCAGGCTGCGCGCAGTCTCGTCACCCGGCGCCATGACGCGGTGGCCGTCGTGATCGCCGAACCGGAGAGCAGGGTCTTCGCCGACCCCTTCTTCGGTCTCCAACTCCGCGGCATCAGCAAGGAGTTGACGGCGCACGATTCACAGCTCGTGCTGTTGCTCACGGAAGGCCGCGACGACCATGTGCGGGTCGGCCGCTATCTCGCCGGCGGCCACGTCGACGGCGCGCTCGTCTTCTCGCTGCACCTCGACGACCCGCTGCCCGGCCTGATCCACGGCGCGGGCGTCCCCACCGTCTTCGGCGGGCGCCCCGGCTGGGGCGACGGCCCGCGCAAGGCCGTGTCCGCCGTGTACGTCGACTCCGACAACCGGGGCGGCGCCCGCGAGGCCGTACGTCACCTCGTCGGACTCGGGCGTACCCGCATCGCCCACATCACCGGAGCCCTCGACCAGACGTCCGCGGTCGACCGGCTCGACGGGTTCCGGGACGTCATGGTCGACGGCGATCCGCGGCTCATCGCGGAGGGTGACTTCACTCCCGCGGGCGGCGAGCGCGCGATGCGGGAGCTTCTGGAGCGCCGCCCCGACATCGACGCGGTGTTCGTCGCGAACGATCTGTCGGCCTCCGGCGCGCTGCGCGTCCTGCGCGAGAACGGGCGGCGAGTGCCCGAGGACGTCGCCGTGATCGGCTTCGACGACATGCTGCCGCTCGCCGAGCAGACGGACCCGCCTCTCACGACGGTCCGTCAGGACATAGAGGAGATGGGCCGGTTGATGGCACGGCTGCTGCTGCGCGGCCTTGACCGCCGGGGCGGCGAGGAGGGCCTTGGCGGCGCGCCGTCCAGTGTGGTGCTGCCGACGACGCTGGTGCGGCGGGCCTCGGCGTAGGACGCGGCGGTTCTGCGGGAACCGGTGAGCGGTGACGGAGACGGAGACGGAGGCGGAGACCCACTGTGGCGTGGGGGGCCGGGACGGTCTTCTCGAACCTCGGTTTGACGACGTAGCCGTGGACGAAAGTGAAGGTGAAAGCGGCCGTCTCCGCCTCGATCCCGGTGGCACCTCCGGCGCGCACCCCGAACATCCGGGAAGATCTGGTCGCGACTCCCGCAGCGGTTGTCAGTGGGCGGTGCAAGACTCGGCGGTGCAGGCAATGTGACGCCTCAAAGGAGGGCATCATGCTCACCACCCGTTTTGTCACCGGCGCTCCGAACTGGATCGATCTCGGCACACCCGACATCGACGGCGCCACCTCCTTCTACGGAGGCCTCTTCGGCTGGCAGTTCCAGTCCGCGGGGCCCGACTCCGGCGGCTACGGCTTCTTCCAGCTCGCCGGAAAGACCGCCGCGGGCGGCATGCAGACCACTCCCGAGCAGGGCCCGCCCTCCTGGACCGTGTACTTCCAGACCCCCGACGCGGAGTCCACGGCCAAGGCGGCCGAGCACGCCAAGGGCTCCGTGCTGATGCAGCCCATGGACGTGATGGACGAGGGCCGTATGGCGATCCTCGGCGACGAGGCCGGGGTGCCCTTCGGTATCTGGCAGCCGGGCCGCCTCAAGGGTATCGACATGGCCGGCGACCCCGGCTCGCTGACCTGGGTCGAGCTCTACACCCGGGACATCCCCGCGGCTGCCGCGTTCTATTACACCGTGTTCGGCTGGGAGACCTCGGCCACGCCGTTCCCGGGCGGCACGTACACCTGTATCAACCCCGCGGGTGCCCAGGTGGAGGACATGTTCGGCGGTGTCGTCGCACTGGCCGACGACCCGGTCGAGGCCGGGTCGGGCGCGTACTGGCTGCCGTACTTCGAGGTCAGCGACGCCGACGCCACGGTCAGCAAGGCCCAGGTGCTGGGCGGCAAGGTCCGTATGCCGGCCACGGACGTGGCGGGCGTGGGCCGCATCGCCAAGCTCGCCGACCCGTACGGGGCACGCTTCGCGGTGATCAAGAGCGTGCCGCAGCAGAGCTGACGGCTGTCCCCAGGGCTTGGGGGCGGGCAGGCGCGATCGCCTGGAACAATCCGGCGATCGTGCCGCGCGCCGCCGTGCGGGCCGTGTGCCGAGGGGGCCATCATCACGGAGGTCGTGACGCCGGAAGGGGACCTGATGGCGCCGGATTGACACGGCGTTGATCGGCCATTGATCGAACGTTTTTCATCAGGCGGCACGATCTTCGCCATGCACACCGACACCGAAACGGACCCCGACACCTCGTCCGACATGGACTGGCAGGATCAGGCGCTGTGCGCGCAGACCGGGGCCGAGTTCTTCTTTCCCGAGCCGGGCAGCTCGGTCCGGGAGGCGAAGCGCATCTGCGGTATGTGCGCGATGCGCTCGGCCTGCCTCGACTACGCACTCAACAACGACGAGCGCTTCGGAGTCTGGGGCGGCCTCTCCGAGAAGGAACGGCTCAGCCTCCGGCGTATGGACCGGGAGTGACCCGCCTGCCGCTTCGACTCCGCGACGGCTCAGGCGAGTTCGCGCGGCCGACCCGAGCGGGCTGCTGAGGCGGCGGCTCACACTGGCCGGGCCTGCCCTCGACGGGAAGGCCTTGGCGGGGTGGGCGTACTCCGTCGCCCGTGAACGCGGCACCCCGTGGGCCGCCGTACGGCTCACCGATTCTTTCCTGCCCGCTGACAGCACTGCGCCGCCACCCGGTGGCCGGCGTGCGCGACGCGGCGTTGGACCAGGTGACGGCGTACGAGTGAGGCAACTCCACAGGTCCCCGGAGCTCGTCCGGAGGGCCGGGGGTCAGCCGGCGGCGCGGGCCGCCATGCGGGCCTTGCGGGCCGCGAGCTTCTCGTCGAACTTGGAGGCCTCCGCGTCGAGGCCGCCCATGTAGAGGCCGAGCTCCTCCTGGGCCTGGAGGCCGAGCGGGTCGAGGCCGTCGATGTCGAGGACCTTGAGGTGGCGCAGCACCGGCTGGAGCACGTCGTCGTGGTGGATGCGCATGTTGTAGACCTCGCCGATGGCCATCTGCGCGGCGGCACGCTCGAAGCCGGGCATGCCGTGGCCGGGCATCCGGAAGTTGACGACGACGTCACGCACTGCCTGCATGGTCAGGTCGGGGGCGAGCTCGAACGCGGCCTTCAGCAGGTTCCGGTAGAAGACCATGTGCAGGTTCTCGTCGGTCGCGATGCGGGCCAGCATGCGGTCGCAGACCGGGTCGCCCGACTGGTGGCCGGTGTTGCGGTGCGAGACACGGGTCGCCAGCTCCTGGAAGGCGACGTACGCGACGGAGTGCAGCATCGAGTGACGGTTGTCCGACTCGAAGCCCTCACTCATGTGCATCATGCGGAACGCTTCGAGCTGGTCGGGGTCGACGGCGCGCGAGGCGAGGAGGTAGTCGCGCATCACGATGCCGTGCCGGCCCTCCTCCGCGGTCCAGCGGTGCACCCAGGTGCCCCAGGCGCCGTCACGGCCGAAGAGCGAGGCGATCTCGTGGTGGTAGCTGGGGAGGTTGTCCTCGGTCAGCAGGTTGACGACGAGCGCGATGCGGCCGAGCTCGGTGACTTTGGACTGCTCCTTGCCCCAGGCCTCGCCGTCCTCGAAGAGGCCGGGGAAGTTGCGGGCGTCGCTCCACGGCACGTACTCGTGGGGCATCCAGTCCTTCGCCACTTTCAGGTGGCGGTTGAGCTCCGTCTCGACCACTTCCTCCAGCGCGAAAAGCAGCCGAGCGTCGGTCCAGTCGGAGGACGGGCTTGCGAGGTGGGGAGAGGTGATCGTCACAGGTGCTCCAGGGGGACGGGGCGGGAACGCGAATACTGAGAGGGGCGCAAGCGGGGACGCGAGCGGAGATGCAACCTACGGCATCGTAGGCTACGTATCCGTAGGTTACGAAACCGTAGGTTAAGCGCGGTGTAAAGACCCCCTGATCAGCAGGGGTGTCCCAGGTGGATCCAGTGCCTTCGGCAGTTGTCCGAACCCGCTCCGGAGGCCCAGGTCCCGGGGCCGAACGGGTGCCGTGATCACCCATTCAGACGTACAGCTCCCGAAGTCGGACCGAGAGGCATGTCACACAGCCTTCGAGCTTCTCGAACTCGCTGATGTCCACGAGGACGGGCTCATGGCCGAGGTCCGCGAACAGCTCGGCCGTCTTCGGGGCGCTCGCCGCCATCAGCAGTTTTCCGCCGCCGAGCAGGACGACGTGCGAGCCGGACTCCTCCGGCACGGGTAGGAAGCGCGGGAACAGCGACGGCGTGTCCACGTCCGGGAGGTGGCCGACCACCGTCCCGTCCGGCAGCGCCGTGACCGCGGACTTCAGGTGCAGGACCTTGCTCAGGGGTACGGCGACGACCTTGGCCCCGAGCGGTTCGAACGCCGCCCGCACCTGCTCGACCCCGGCCGCGTTGGTGCGTCCGCCCCGCCCCACGTACACGGTGTCGCCGACTTTCAGGATGTCACCGCCGTCCATCGTGCCCGGTTCCCAGACCCAGTTCACCGAGCAGCCCAGGCGCGCCACGGCCTCCTCGACCCCGGCGGTCTCGCCGCGCCGGGACTCGGCGCCGGGGCGGGCGATCAGCGCGACATTGCGGAAGACGACCACGGTGTCCTCGACGAACACCGAGTCCGGGCAGTCGTCCGCCGGATCCACCTCGACGGTCTCCCAGCCATGCGTACGCAGTGCCTCCGCGTACGCCTCCCACTGCTCGACCGCCAGGTCGACATCCACCGTCTGGCGCTCGACGTGGGTCACCAGCCCCTCGGCGAGGCGGGGGCTGGGCCGACGTATGAGAGCTTTCTGGCTGGGCACGTGCGGGTCTCCGAATCGGCAGGGGGCGTCGGCGCACATCATGCAGCGCCGATCCGCGCCGACAACAGCCCCCAGAGCCCGCGCGAGGCGGTCCCGGGGCCGCGCGAGGCGGTCCCTCCGACCGAAACTATGCGATTCGCCCTGCCTGGCGCTAGGAGGGATACCCGACAGCTTCCCGACCGATTTCTTTCAGTTCTCCTCCTTCCAAGAGCAATGTGCGCGTGATTCCGAGCGATTCCAGGAACGGCATGTCGTGGCTGGCGACGATCAGCGCTCCCTCGTACGACTCCAGCGCGGACGTGAGCTGCCGGACGCTCGCCATGTCGAGGTTGTTCGTCGGCTCGTCGAGCATCAGGAGCTGCGGCGCGGGCTCGGCCAGCATCAGCGCGGCGAGCGCCGCGCGGAAGCGTTCGCCGCCGGAGAGCGTCGCCGCGAGCTGGTCGGCCTTCGCCCCCTTGAACAGGAAGCGGGCCAGCCGCGCCCGGATCCGGTTGTTGGTGGCGGCGGGCGCGAAGCGGGCCACGTTCGCCACGACGCTCAGCTCGTCGTCGAGGACGTCGAGCCGCTGTGGCAGGAAGCGCATCGGCACATGGGCCCGCGCCTCACCGGACACGGCGTCCAGCTCCCCGGAGATTGTGCGCAGCAGCGTCGTCTTACCCGCGCCGTTGCGCCCGATCAGCGCGATCCGCTCGGGTCCGCGCAGGTCGAAGCCGCCGTCCACGCGCGCGCCGTACTTCAACTCCAGGTCCAGGAGGGTGAGTACGTTGCGGCCCGGCGGTACGGCCGTGTACGGCAGGTCGATACGGATCTCGTCGTCGTCCCGTACGGCGTCCACCGCGTCGTCGAGGCGTTCCTTGGCGTCGGCGAGCTTCTCCTCGTGCAGGATGCGGTACTTGCCGGCGGACACCTGCGCCGTGCGTTTGCGCACCCGCATGACAGCCCTCGGTTCGCGCTTCTGGTCGAACATCTTCTGCCCGTACCGCTTGCGTCGGGCCAAAGTGACCTGGGCGTCGACCAGTTCGCGCTTCTGCTTCTTCATGTCGGACTCGGCGACCCGCACCATGCGCTCGGCCGCGTCCTGCTCGACGGCGAGCGCCTCCTCGTACGCGGAGAAGTTGCCGCCGTACCAGGTGACCTCTCCCGAGCGCAGATCGGCGATCTGGTCGACCAGGTCGAGGAGTTCACGGTCGTGGCTGACCACGACCATGACGCCGGACCAGGCCTCGACGGCCGCGTAGAGCCGTCGGCGGGCGTACAGGTCGAGGTTGTTGGTCGGCTCGTCCAGCAGGAGTACGTCGGGGCGGAGCAGCAGCAGCGCGGCCAGACGCAGCAGCACCGACTCGCCGCCCGAGACCTCGCCGACGGTGCGGTCCAGGTCGATGTGGCCGAGCCCGAGTTCGCCGAGCGTCGCGAGCGTTCGCTCCTCGACGTCCCAGTCGTCCCCTACGACGTCGAAGTGCTCCTCGGTCGCGTCCCCCGCCTCGATGGCGTGCAGCGCGGCGCGGGTGGCGGCGACGCCGAGCGCCTCGTCGACACGCAGGCCGGTGTCAAGCGTGACGCTCTGCGGCAGGTAGCCGACCTCGCCCGCCAGTCGGACGGTGCCGTCGGCCGGCGTGAGTTCTCCGGCGATCAGCTTCAACAGGGTCGATTTTCCGGAGCCGTTGACGCCGACGAGCCCGGTCCTGCCGGGTCCGAAGGCGACCTGGAGGTCGTCGAAGACGGCGGTGCCGTCCGGCCAGGCGAAGGAGAGGGAGGTGCAGGTGATGGAGGTGGGGAAGGTAGACAAAATGGCCTCGCGGTTTGCCGGGTGCGGTCGGGGGCACGTGTGGGGGACACCGCGAGGTGGCGACGATCAAGGTACGAGGCAGATCAGGTCCGAGGACGGATCCGGTTCCGAAGGCGGATCCGATTCCGAGGGCAGCGAAAAGGCCCTGTACCGGAGGGACGGCTCGTACGCCGAGGTCGCACGCTGCGCACACGGAAGCCAGGACGTACTGGCTGTGTGTGACGCGGTGTCTCCGACCTCAGACGAGCAACGTCCTTCTCCATTCGACGGCAACAGGACCGCTTCACACGGTAGGAGCTGCCCTGATCCCTGTCAAAGGAATTAGCGTGGCCCTCAGACGACGCAAAGGAGACCCCGTGCCCGACGGCTCGCTCTCGCTGCCCGCCCGGCTCTACCTGCTCTCCTGGGACACCACGAGGCTCAAGGTCACCGGCGCGACCCATCTCCACCACCTGGTACGCGCCGGAGCACTCACGGAACTCGCGCAGCGCGGACTGCTCGCGGACGTGGAGGGCATCGCGACCCCTGTCGACCCCGACGCCCATACGGGGGACCTGGTCCTGGACGGGCTCCTGGAACTTGTCGAGGAGTCCCGGCCGCGGAAGTGGAAGGCCTGGGTGACGCTGCGGGCCCGCGTCACCCTGGACGCCGTACGCGCGCAGCTTGCGGCCGACGGATACCTGAGGGCGGAGAAGAAGCGGGTGCTCGGGCTGTTCCCGTCCGTGGAGTACGAGCTGGAGCGGGTGGCCGCCGTGGACGCACTGCGTGAGGACGCGCGGCAGGTGCTGCTCGGGCCCGTGCCCGTCGCCGACGTCTCCGACCGCGACGCGGCTCTCGTCGCCCTCGCGGCCGCGGCCGAACTGCGTACGCTCCTGCCGGGCAAGGACCGCAAACTCCACAAGGACCGCATCGAGGAGCTGACCGACCGCGGCGGCGCGGCGGCTCCGGCTCTGAAGAAGGTCATCCAGGAGGTACGTACCGCGGTCATCGTGGCGGTGACCACCGGGGCGGCGACGGGGGCGGCCGCGGGCGGCTGAGGGGCGCGGAGAAGACGAAGGGGGCCGCGGAACGGGCCCGCGCTCAACGTGAGGGCGGGACACCAGGGGCGCAGTCCATCGCGCGAGCCTCCGCGCGCGGAGGCGCCCGTACCAGCGCGGTATGGGCATCGCGCAGGTCGCGCACGCCGCGGTCTCTCGCGCCGCGCGGGAGCCGCAGGGCAGGGGAACCCACGACCGGGCGGCCGAAGGCGCGACCACGCCGAGTTCAACGCGCTGAAGAGTGGTGGTCGCCGAGGAGGGGCGGGGAGCCGCTCAGCAGGGGCCGCGCATGAGCTCCGCGAGGTCGTGGTCCAGGTCCACCTGGAGGTGCTCAAGCCCGGTGGGCACGAGTTCCGTCGTCCGCGACAGGAAGCTCCGCACCTCACCCGAGCGCACATGCACCACCGCGGTGCCCTCGGGGGCGTGGAATTCCAGAACGGTGCGGTCGTAGCCGTACGGCCGCACTCGTACGTCCCCACAGCCCACCTCGCCCTCCAGCCCGGACACGAGCAGCTCGCGGGCGAAGGTCCAGCACACCTCCACGCCTTCGAGCGTGGCGGGGGCGGGGAAGGTCATGCGGACGGCGAAGGGATCGCTTCGGTCGTAGTGGAGGGTTGCGGGAATACTCGGCATCCTCGGCGCGGCGGCGACGAGGCGGGCCTCTACGGGCTGCTCGATGACGATGGACAACGCCTTGCTCCCTTGTGACAGCTGAACGAACTCGGGTCGGATGAGGCCGGTCAATAGAAGAGACGAAGGAACAGGCCAATCCGTGCACATGAGACCTGAGTGACCTGTGTCACCGCTTTCATTCGCTGTGGTGATCCTTTTTCTCGTCCTGTGCTCTCCGGACAACCGAGAGGACACTCGGTGGGGGTCCCGGGGTTCCCGGAAGAGGCCATCTGGACGCCACTGGGGGAGTGGGCTAGCTTCGCCCGCCATGAGGGGCTTGGGAAAGACGCGACGCACGAGACGTACGAGCCGGATGGTCACCGTGGGGCTGTGCGCGGGAGCGCTCGCCGCCGCGCTGACAGCACCCGCACAGGCGCAGGGGGCGGCACAGGCACAAGGGACGGCACAGGTGGCGGCCAGGGCGCCCCATTGGGAGCTGAAGGACAGCGGCACGGACGTACGCTTCCGTGGACTGTCGGCCGTCAGCAGGAACACCGCCTGGGTGGCCGGTTCCGGTGGCACCGTGCTGCGTACCGGCGACGGTGGCGCGAGCTGGCGGAACGTCTCGCCACCCGGCGCCCAGGACCTGCAGTTCCGCGACATCGAGGCCTTCGACGCCAGGCGTGCCGTGGTCCTGGCCATCGGTGAGGGCGAGGCCTCCCGCGTGTTCAGGACCGAGGACGGCGGCGCGACCTGGACCGAGTCGTTCCGCAACACCGACGCCAGGGCTTTCTACGACTGCATCACCTTCTTCGACAGCCGCCACGGCCTGGCGATGAGCGACCCGGTGGACGGCAGGTTCCGCATCCTGTCCACCGGCGACGGCGGCCGCTCCTGGACGGTACTGCCCGACGAGGGCATGCCCGCGGCCCTGGCCGGCGAGGCGGGCTTCGCGGCGGGCGGGCAGTGTCTGGTGAGCTCGGGGCCGCGTGACGTGTGGCTGGCCACCGGTGGGGGCGCACGCGCGCGTGTGCTGCACTCCGCCGACCGGGGCCTGACCTGGACGGCCACCGACACACCCATACCGGCGGGCGACTCGGCACGCGGTGTCTTCGCCCTCGCCTTCCGGGACCGTACCCACGGCCTCGCGGTCGGTGGTGACTACAACCCCGACCAGCCCTCCCCGCAGGCGGCGGCGGTCACCCCCGACGGCGGCCGCACCTGGACGCCTACGGCACAGCCGCCGCCCGCGTACCGCTCCGGCGTCACGTGGTTCCCGCACAGCCGTACGTCCGCGCTCGCGGTGGGGCCGACCGGCACCGACCTGACGACCGACGGCGGCCGCACCTGGCACACGCTGGACACCGGCTCGTACGACACCGTGGACTGCGCCCCCGACCTCGGTTGCTGGGCGTCCGGCGAGAAGGGCCGGGTGGCACGCCTGGAGCGTTGACCTGTGCGGTGTCCGTCGGGAAGCGGGGTACCCGTGTCACGAACGGAAGTGACACGGACCCCCCCCGAAGCCCGAAAGCGAGTGATCAGAGATGCCACGCGGTTCGAGCCCCAAGCGGGAACGCCAGTACGAACACATCAAGGAGAGCGCCCGCGACCGGGGCGACAGCGAGAAGCGCGCAGAGGAGATCGCCGCCCGCACCGTCAACAAGGAACGCGCCCGCGCCGGCGAGTCGAAGACCGCGAGCCGGACTTCTGTCGAGGACATGTCGTCCGCCAAGCGCGGCGGTCAGCGCTCGCACAAGGGCGCCCAGGGGCCCACGTACGACCAGCTGTACGAGGAGGCCAGGCGGCGCGGCGTCCACGGCCGCTCGGACATGAACAAGCAGCAGCTGCGCCGCGCACTGGGCGACAAGGACTGACGGGGCGGTCGGACCGGACGTGTCCACGCCTGCCCGGTCGGGCCGTTTCCAGGAGGACTGACGGCGGCCCGACCGGACGTACTCACCCCCGGCCTGCCGACCCGCTCGCTCGCTCGTCGTACGCTCGTGCCCACCATGACGACCGTGAGGATCCCCGCGGGCTGGCCCGCCACCGAAGAGCAAGCACGCGCCGTGCAGGACGAGTTGCGGGGGCGGGTGGTCCTCGGAGACGCGGGACCGCCGCCCGGCACGGGCCGGGTGACGGGCGTCGACGTGGCGTACGACGACGCGCGGGACGTGGTCGTGGCCGCGGCCGTCGTGCTCGACGCGGCGACGCTGGACGTCGTCGCCGAGGCCACCGCCGTCGGCCAGGTCTCCTTCCCGTACGTTCCCGGGCTCCTCGCCTTCCGCGAGATCCCGACCGTCCTGGCCGCACTCGACGCCCTGCCCTGCGCACCGGGACTCGTCGTCTGCGACGGCTACGGTCTGGCCCACCCGCGCCGCTTCGGCCTCGCCAGCCACCTCGGCGTGCTGACCGGGCTGCCCACGATCGGCGTCGCCAAGAACCCCTTCACCTTCGGTTACGAGGAGCCCGGCGCCCGGCGCGGCAGCGCGTCCCCGCTCGTCGCGGGCGGGGACGAGGTGGGCCGTGCGCTGCGCACCCAGGACGGCGTGAAGCCGGTGTTCGTGTCCGTCGGCCACCGGGTGAGCCTCGACAACGCGTGCGCGCACACGCTCGCGCTCACCCCGAAGTACCGCCTCCCGGAGTCCACTCGACGCGCGGACTCCCTCTGTAGACGAGCCCTCCAAGAGGCAACTGCCTGAGAGCTGCTTACCGATGACTGAGTACGTCTCCTGAGTACGAGTACGGATGTGGGCGCACCGTCACGATCGGCAGGCTGGGCACCATGACGACGCACCGCGCCCCGAAGCCCGCAGCCAACCCCACCCAGTCCGTCGAGCGCGCCGTGCTGGCCGCGCTGTTCCTCGCGGTGATCGCCGGGGTCGCCTGGATAGGCGGGATGGTCTACACGGTCACCGAGTGGACGTTCTGAGCCCCTGGAAGGTCCGCTACAGGGCGGCCGCCACCCGGAAGGTGATCCCCGCCCCTCGGAGCCGCGCCGTCAGCGCGTCCCCCATCGCCATCGCCGTCGTGACCTGCCCTGTCGTCTCCGGCAGCTCGTCGAAGGCCAGCGACAACGCGGACTCCGCGAACATCTTGGCGGTCTCGCCGTAGCCGGGGTCGCCACCCGCGACCTCCGTGAAGACGCGGCGCCCGCCGCCCTCGCCCACGAACCGCACCGAGAACCAGCTCTTCGCGCGCACCGCCGCGCTCGGTCCCTCCCCGGGCTTGAACCGGTCGGACAGCCAGCGGCGGGCGGGCGGCAGCTGGGCTGCCGCGAAGAGCGCACCCGTCGCGGCGACGCCGCCCAGCGCGATGGGCAGCCGTTCGACGGCCGCGTAGTGGCGGTAGCGGAAGTCGGGCCCGTACCGCTCCAGGGCCCGTGCGGACCGCCGCACCACCTGAGGGTCGATCGTGGGGAGCGGCAGGGCCCACGCCCCGATCTCCTTGGCGAACCGCGGAGCGCTCGGGGGTGCCGCCGCCCGCCGTCCCACCAGCCGAGGCTCGTGCCGCCCGCGGTCGCGGGCCGCGGCCCGCAGCTGCCGTCCGCGCGAGAACTGGCCGAGCGCCGAGGCGAACGTGCCGCCCGAGAACATCGCCTGGGCGCGCACGAACCCGTCCACCCGCAACGGAACGCCCTCCGGAAGCTGTTGCACGGTGAAGTACGCACCCAGGTCGTGCGGAATCGAGTCGAAACCGCAGGCGTGCACGAGCCGCGCGCCGGTCTCCCGCGCGCGCGTGTCGTGCCGGACGTACGTCAGGTCGACGAACTCGGGCTCACCGGAGAGGTCTACGTAGTCCGTACCGGCGTCGGCGCAGGCGGCCACCAGTTCCTCGCCGTAGGTGACGTACGGTCCGACCGTCGTGGCGACCACGCGCGCGTGGCGGGCGAGTTCACGCAGCGACTCCGGGTCGGACACGTCCGCGCGAAGGACGTCCGGGGCGTCGGGGACTCCCGAAGCACCGGGCGCGTCTTGTACCTCGGCAGTGCCGGCCAGCCGCTCCCGCAGCCGGTCCAGTTTCTCCTGGCTCCGCCCCGCGATCGCCCACCGCAGCCCCTTGGGCGCGTGCGAGGCGAGGTATTCCGCGGTGAGTTCCCCGACGAACCCCGTGGCTCCGAAGAGCACGATGTCGTACGCGCGATCCGCGCGATCCGTCCCGTTCGGCCTGCTCATGACACTCCTGCTCCTGGACCGCGCAGCCGTGCGCGAAGCGCCGTTGTCGGTGGCTGAGGCTAGCGTGATGTACGAGCAGCCGGACAACGAGGTCGGACGAAGAGGTCGGAGGTCGCCGTGGCCGTGCCGAAGGACGCCCTGAAAAAGTGGGAGAAGGCACGCCGGTCCACCCACGTGCTGCCTGGCGCCATCGAGGAGTTCCCCGGCCCGCCGAGAAGTCCCGCTCGCCCGTCGACGCCCCGGAATTTAACTAAGCGCTTGCTCGTTGAGGGCTTGCCCGATGTGGAACACGTTCTTAACATCACTGATGTCACATCAGTGGTGTCACAGTGCTGGGGGCTTGATGGCAGTGACGGGTACGGCAGGGCATGGCCCGCTCGCCGGAGTGCGCGTCGTCGAACTGGCGGGGATCGGCCCCGGGCCGTTCGCCGCGATGCTCCTAGCCGACCTCGGTGCTGACGTGGTCCGCGTGGACCGACCTGGTGGCGCCGGGCTCGCGATCAATCCCGAGTACGACGTCACCAACCGCAACAAGCGGTCGGTGGTGATCGACCTCAAGGCCGAGGACGGGCCCGCCCGCGTCCTCGACCTGGTCGACCGCGCGGACATCCTCATCGAGGGCTACCGCCCGGGCGTCGCCGAGCGCCTCGGCGTGGGCCCGGTGACCTGTCACGCCCGCAACCCGGGGCTCGTCTACGGCCGGATGACCGGCTGGGGGCAGGAGGGACCGCTGGCCCAGCGCGCAGGGCACGACATCGCGTACATCGCCCTGACCGGCACGCTCGGGATGATCGGCAAGCCGGACGAGCCGCCGGTGGCCCCCGCGAACCTCCTCGGCGACTACGCGGGCGGCTCGCTCTACCTCGTCGTCGGCGTCCTCGCCGCGCTCCACCACGCGCGCGCGACCGGCGCCGGACAGGTCGTGGACGCGGCCATCGTCGACGGCACGGCGCACCTCTCCACGATGATCCACGGCATGCTCGCCGCCGGCGCCTGGCAGGACCGGCGCGGCGCCAACCTGCTGGACGGCGGCTGCCCGTACTACGGGACGTACGAGACGTCGGACGGGCAGTACATGGCCGTGGGCCCCCTTGAGCAGCAGTTCTACGACGAGTTCGTGCAACTTCTCGGCATCGAGGACCAGGCACCGGCCCGCAAGGACCTGTCGCGCTGGGGCGAGCTGCGTGAGACCGTCGCGGCCCGCTTCAAGTCCCGTACGAGGGACGAGTGGACGGCCGTCTTCGAGGGCTCCGACGCGTGCGTGGCGCCGGTCCTCTCGCTGCGCGAGGCCCCCGCCCACCCGCACCTCGCCGCCCGCGGCACCTTCACCGACCACGGTGGCATCACCCAGCCCGCCCCCGCGCCCCGCTTCTCCGTCACCCACACGTCCGTCCGCAGCGGGCCCGCCCAGCCGGGCGCCGACACGGCGGAGGTGGCCCGCGACTGGGACGTACCCGACCTCCTGAAGGGCGGCCCCGAATGAAGCGGCAGATCTTCGCGCCCGAGCACGACGCCTTCCGCGAGACGGTGCGCACCTTCCTGGCCAAGGAGGTGCTGCCGTACTACGAACAGTGGGAGAAGGACGGCATCGTCTCGCGTGACGCCTGGCGGGCGGCCGGGAAGCAGGGGCTGCTCGGGTTCGCGGTGCCCGAGGAGTACGGGGGCGGCGGCAACGCCGACTTCCGCTACAGCGCCGTACTGGCCGAGGAGTTCACGCGCGCGGGGGCCGCCGGAATCGCGCTCGGACTGCACAACGACATCATCGGGCCGTATCTGACGGGCCTCGCCACCGAGGAGCAGAAGCGGCGCTGGCTGCCCGGGTTCTGCGACGGCTCGCTGATCACGGCGATCGCCATGACCGAACCCGGCGCCGGATCCGACCTCCAGGGCATCACGACCCACGCCGAGGACCGGGGCGACCACTGGCTGCTCAACGGCTCCAAGACCTTCATCTCGAACGGGATCCTCGCCGATCTGGTGATCGTGGTGGCGAGGACCACCCCCGAAGGCGGTGCCAAGGGGCTGTCCCTGCTCGTCGTCGAGCGAGGCATGGCGGGCTTCGAGCGCGGGCGCAACCTCGACAAGATCGGCCAGAAGGCCCAGGACACGGCCGAGTTGTTCTTCAACGACGTCGCCGTGCCCAAGGAGAACCTGCTCGGCGAGCTGAACGGCGCCTTCGTCCATCTGATGACCAACCTCGCGCAGGAGCGCATGGGTATCGCCGTCGCCGGGATCGCCGCCGCCGAATACCTGCTCGAAATCACCATGGAGTACGTCAAGGAGCGGGAGGCCTTCGGGCGGCCGCTGTCCAAGCTCCAGCACATCCGCTTCGAGATAGCCGAGATGGCCACCGAGTGCGCCGTCACCCGGACCTTCCTCGACCGCTGCATCGTCGATCACTCGAACGGGGAACTCGACGCCGTACACGCCTCGATGGCCAAGTGGTGGGCCACCGAGCTACAGAAGCGGGTGGCGGACCGCTGCCTCCAACTGCACGGCGGCTACGGCTACATGACCGAGTACCGCGTGGCCAGGGCCTTCACCGACGGCCGTATCCAGACCATCTACGGCGGGACCACCGAGATCATGAAGGAGATCATCGGCCGTTCCCTCCTTGGTTAACCCTCCTGAAAGGCTTGATCAGTGAGCACCGAAGCGTATGTGTACGACGCGATCCGCACCCCGCGCGGCCGCGGCAAGGCGAACGGCGCCCTGCACGGCACCAAGCCCATCGATCTTGTCGTCGGGCTCATCCACGAGGTACAGCGTCGCTTCCCGGGCCTCGACCCGGCCGCGATCGACGACATCGTGCTCGGTGTGGTGGGCCCGGTCGGCGACCAGGGCTCCGACATCGCCCGGATCGCCGCGATCGCCGCCGGACTCCCCGACACGGTCGCCGGGGTCCAGGAGAACCGCTTCTGTGCCTCGGGCCTGGAAGCCGTCAACCTGGCCGCGATGAAGATCCGTTCGGGCTGGGAGGACCTGGTGCTCGCGGGCGGCGTCGAGTCGATGTCGCGGGTGCCGATGGGCTCGGACGGTGGCGCCTGGTTCGCCGACCCGATGACCAACATGGCCACGAACTTCGCGCCGCAGGGCATCGGCGCGGACCTCATCGCCACCATCGAGGGCTTCACGCGCCGCGATGTCGACGAGTACGCCGCGCTGTCCCAGGAGCGGGCCGCCGCCGCGTGGAAGGACGGGCGTTTCGAGAAGTCCGTCGTCCCGGTGAAGGACCGCAACGGCCTCGTCGTCCTCGACCACGACGAGCACCTGCGCCCCGGCACCACCGCCGACTCGCTCGCCAGGCTGAAGCCGTCGTTCGCCGACATCGGCGACCTGGGCGGCTTCGACGCCGTGGCGCTGCAGAAGTACCACTGGGTGGAGGCGATCGACCACGTCCACCACGCGGGCAACTCCTCCGGCATCGTGGACGGCGCCTCGCTCGTCGCCGTCGGCTCCAAGGAGGTCGGCGAGCGCTACGGGCTCACCCCGCGCGCGCGGATCGTCTCCGCGGCCGTCTCCGGCTCCGAGCCCACCATCATGCTCACCGGACCCGCTCCGGCGACCCGCAAGGCGCTCGCCAAGGCCGGTCTGACCATCGACGACATCGACCTCGTCGAGATCAACGAGGCCTTCGCGGCGGTCGTCCTGCGCTTCGCCAAGGACATGGGCCTGTCCCTGGACAAGGTCAACGTCAACGGCGGCGCGATCGCGCTGGGCCACCCGCTCGGCGCCACCGGCGCCATGATCCTCGGCACCCTCGTCGACGAACTGGAGCGCCAGGACAAGCGCTACGGCCTCGCCACGCTGTGCGTGGGCGGCGGCATGGGTGTCGCCACGATCGTCGAGCGCGTCTGACCTTTCCCAACGGATCAACGGACATCGGATCCAGGGACATCGGATCCACGGTCTACAGATCTACGGACAACGGATCCACGGACATCGGATCCACGGATCAACGGAGCAACCCCTGATGAGCACTGAGCCCACCACCATCCGCTGGGAACAGGACGAGACCGGCGTCGTCACCCTCGTCCTCGACGACCCCAACCAGTCCGCCAACACCATGAACCAGGCCTTCCAGGCCTCGATCGCGGCGATCGCGGAACGCGCCGAGGCCGAGAAGGACTCCATCCGCGGAATCATCTACACCTCCGCCAAGAAGACCTTCTTCGCGGGCGGCGACCTCAAGGAGATGATGGGGGTCGGTCCGGAGAACGCTCAGCAGGCGTTCGAGACCGGTACGGCCATCAAGTCCTCCCTGCGCCGCATCGAGACCCTCGGCAAGCCGGTCGTCGCCGCCATCAACGGCGCGGCACTCGGCGGCGGTTACGAGATCGCCCTCGCCTCCCACCACCGCGTCGCCCTCGACGCCCCCGGCATGAAGATCGGCCTGCCCGAGGTCACCCTCGGCCTGCTCCCGGCGGGCGGCGGCGTCGCCCGCACGGTCCGGCTGATGGGCATCGCGGACGCGCTGCTGAAGGTCCTGCTCCAGGGCACCCAGTACTCCGCGCAGCGGGCGCTGGAGAACGGTCTCGTCCACGAAGTGGCGGCCACGCCCGAGGAGTTGCTCGCCAAGGCGCGCGCCTTCATCGACGCCAACCCCCAGTCGCAGCAGCCGTGGGACAAGCCGGGCTACCGGATCCCGGGGGGTACGCCGTCGAACCCGAAGTTCGCCGCCAACCTGCCCGCGTTCCCGGCCAACCTGAAGAAGCAGCTGAACGGCGCCCCCTACCCGGCCCCGCGCAACATCCTCGCGGCCGCCGTGGAGGGCTCACAGGTCGACTTCGAGACCGCGCTGGTCATCGAGGCGCGCTACTTCACCGAGCTGGTCACCGGGCAGACCGCCAAGAACATGATCCAGGCGTTCTTCTTCGACCTCCAGGCGGTCAACTCCGGTGCCAACCGGCCCAAGGGCATCGCACCGCGCCAGGTCCGCAAGGTCGCCGTCCTCGGCGCCGGGATGATGGGCGCGGGCATCGCGTACTCGTGTGCTCGCGCGGGCATCGACGTCGTCCTCAAGGACGTGACCGCCGAGGCGGCGGCCAAGGGCAGGGCGTACTCCGAGAAGCTCTGCGCGAAGGCCGTCTCCAGGGGGCGTACGACGCAGCAGAAGGCCGACGCGCTGCTCGCCCGCATCACACCCACGGCGGACCCTCAGGACCTGGCCGGCTGCGACGCCGTGATCGAGGCCGTCTTCGAGGACACCGCGCTCAAGCACAAGGTGTTCCAGGAGATCCAGCACCTCGTCGAGCCCGACGCGCTGCTCTGCTCCAACACCTCGACCCTGCCGATCACCGTGCTCGCCGAGGGCGTGGAGCGGCAGCGCGACTTCATCGGGCTCCACTTCTTCTCGCCGGTCGACAAGATGCCGCTCGTCGAGATCATCAAGGGCGAGCGGAGCGGCGACGAGGCGCTGGCCCGCGCCTTCGATCTCGTACGCCAGATCAACAAGACCCCGATCGTCGTCAACGACTCGCGCGGGTTCTTCACCTCCCGCGTCATCGGGCAGTTCATCAACGAGGGCGTCGCGATGGTCGGTGAGGGCATCGAGCCCGCGTCCGTCGAGCAGGCGGCCGCCCAGGCCGGCTACCCGGCCAAGGTCCTGTCCCTCATGGACGAGCTGACACTCACCCTGCCGCGCAAGATCCGCAAGGAGTCCAAGCAGGCCGTCGAGGAGGCGGGCGGCACCTGGGTGACGCACCCGGCCGAGGCGGTCATCGACCGCATGGTCGACGAGTTCGGCCGGACGGGCCGCAGCGGTGGCGCGGGCTTCTACGAGTACGGCGCGGACGGCAAGCGCGGCAAGCTGTGGCCCGGCCTGCGCGAGCACTTCACCAAGCCCGGATCCGGGATCCCGTTCGCGGACATGCAGGAGCGCATGCTCTTCTCCGAGGCCCTGGACACCGTCCGCCTCCTTGAGGAGGGCGTACTGACGTCCGTCGCGGACGCCAACATCGGCTCCATCTTCGGGATCGGCTTCCCGGGCTGGACCGGCGGTGTCCTGCAGTACATCAACGGGTACGGCGGCGGTGCCGGGGCGGGTTCCGGCACCGGCGAAGCCGGGGGTCTGCCCGCGTTCGTGGCACGCGCGCGTGAACTCGCCGAGCGCTACGGGGAGCGGTTCACGCCTCCGGCGCTGCTGGTCGAGAAGGCGGAGAAGGGGGAGCGGTTCACCGACGCCCGATGACGACGGCGTATCGCTGAGCGACACGCCGTCCATGGGTACGGCGAGGAACACCGGTCCCCGCCCCCACTGATGGAGTTCCCCTGGGTCGCCGCCCCGCCCTCGCCCTGCTGGAGTTCCTGCGCGGCGAGGGCAGGCCCGGACCTGTCACTCGCCGTGCGCCGTGCCGTCGCCCTCGCCGTACGACCGTCCGCGGGACCGGTGTTCCTCGCCGTACCCATGGACGTGCTCACCGAGGACCACCGAGGTCGAAAGCCGCTTGTGGAGCCGGTCGGCTCAGGACTCACTCCTTGAGCCACTCCCGGAGTTCCTCCTTCAGCGAGCGCTGGAACGTCGTCAGCAGCGCCTGCACCACCAGCGGCTGCATATGCGCCGACAGCGACTTCACGGCTGCCACGGACTCGCGCTCGCCCACCGCGTCACGCAGTAGCGTGGACAACTCGTGGGCCGCCGCGCGCGAGTGCTCCAGCAGAACGGTCCGCGCCGCGAGGATCGTCTCGTGCGCGATGGGCACGTCGAGAAGCTGTACGCCGAGCCGCAGCAGCCCCGGGTCCACGCGGAAGGAGTCCGTGGTCCGCGTGATGACGCCCATCGCGGTGAGCCGGTCCAGCTCCTCCTCGCCCAGCGAGCGCCCCGCCCGCCGCTCCAGCTCCTCGCCCGTCACGTACTCCGCCGCATCGGGCGCCCAGGAGGCCACCACCGCACGGTGGATGGCGAGATCGTGGGCGCTCAGATCGGGCGGCAGCTGCTGAAGGTGCCGTTCGATCGCCGCCAACGTCATGCCCTGGTGCTGCAACTCCTCGATGAGGGCGAGCCGGGCAAGATGCTCCTGGCTGTAGTGGCCCACCCGCCGGGGACCGATCACCGGCGGTGGCAGCAACCCCTTGGTGCTGTAGAAGCGCACCGTACGGACCGTGACGCCGGCCCGGGCGGCCAACTCGTCGACCGTGAGCACCGGCTCCTCGGTGTCGGTCGTCATGGCGGGCCCTGCCTCTCCGGGTTGTGCAGCGATCTGGTGCAACAGTATTGCTGTCTCACCGGTGTTGCGAAAGCGCCGCCCGACGGGGTGCGTACTGCGCCTGCCGCCACTGTCAGTGCCGGCGCCTACGGTGGCGTCATGTCCGAGATCGCGTACGTCAGAGGCGACGCCACCGCTCCGTTGGGGAAGGGCGTCAAGGTGATCGCCCATGTCTGCAATGACATCGGGGGATGGGGGAAGGGCTTCGTACTCGCCGTCTCGCGCCGCTGGCCGGAGCCGGAAGCTGCGTATCGCGCCTGGCACCGGGGCCGCGCGCACAACGACTTCGGCCTGGGCGCGGCCCAGTTCATCCAGGTGGCGCGGTATGTGTGGGTGGCGAATCTGGTCGGCCGGCGGGGGATACGCACGGGTAGCAAAGGGGTGCCCGTGCGTTACGAGGCCATTGACGAGGCCCTCGGACTGCTGGCCGGCAAAGCCGCCGAGCTTGGCGCCTCCGTTCACATGCCCCGCATCGGCTGCGGTCTCGCGGGCGGCAAGTGGCCGGGTGTGGAGCCGCTCATCGCGGAGCGCCTGGTGAAGCCGGGGATAGCCGTGGCGGTGTACGACCACGAGGGCTGAGCATCGTCAGCGGTCAGCGGTCAGCGGTCAGCGATCGACGAGCGCAGTAGCAACAACTTGCGGAAAGATTCCGCAAGTCATTGCCGATGCCTCCAAGACCTTGCTTGACTCACCTGCCGACAGGCGCAGTCGACGAGATGCGATCGCGGCGCTCCCGTACAGAGTCGCTCGGCGACCGCTCTCGGGAGTTGGCCGGAGGCGAGAGGAACCCCCATGACCAGCGAGATCGACGTCCTCGTCCTTGGCGGCGCGGGTGTGGACACGATCGTGTACGTCCCCGGGCTGCCGCTCCCGTTCGCCGACAGCTACATGATCCGGCCCGGTATCGAGACGCGGGCAGGCCAGAGTGGCGACTTCGTCGCTCTTGGCGTGCACGCGCTGGGCCTGCGCACGCACCACCTCGACATGATCGGTGACGACCACGAGGGTGAGCTGGTCCGCGCCCTGCACCGGGAACGCGGCATCCCGCTCACGGATGTCCGCCAGCCCGGCGGCACCAAGCGCGCGGTCAACCTCGTGGACCCGGAAGGGCGGCGGTTGTCGCTGTACGACGCGAGCCGCTCGCGGGAGGACGACCGGCTGCCGGAGGAGAGCGTCCGCGCGCTGGCCGGAGCGAGCCGCCACGCGCACGTCGTCATCACCCACCCGTGCGCCCACACCTTGCCCACGCTGCGGGAGGCCGGGGTGACCCTCTCCACCGACCTGCATGACTGGGACGGCGAGAATCCCTACCACGAGCCGTTCGCCCACGCCGCCGACCTCGTGTTCCTGTCCACCACCGCGCTCCCCGACCCGGAGCGGACGATGCGGCAGATCGTCGAGCGGGGCCGGGCGGAGGTGGTCGTCGCCACCGCCGGAGCCGACGGCGCGTATCTGCTGGCGGACGAGGAGGTGACCCATATCCCGGCGGTCACACCTCCGGCCGCGGTCGTGGACTCGAACGGCGCCGGCGACGCCTTCGCCGCCGGCTTCCTCCTCGGATGGCTGGCCGGTGAACCGCCACACCGTTGCGCCCTGTACGGCGCGGTCGCCGGCGCCCATGCCTGCACGGTGCCGGCGACGCGGGCGGACGCCATCAGCCGCGACGAACTCCTGACCAGGGTCAAGGAGTTGGAACGCGACGGCGCCCGCCCGCCGTACGGCACACCTCAGTGATCGTGAACCGAATCGGTCGCGGCGATCTTCTTCCACGACTTCGGCTGGGCAGGAACCCCGGAAGAAGTCCCGTCCGTCCCCGCGGCGCGGGCGATCGACGCGCCCTGCGCCGCAGGCACCCCCGGCTTCGACGGCTCGAACAGCCACGTGTCGAAGAACGAGCCGAGCGACTGGCCCGACACCTCCTCCGCGTACTTCTGGAAGTCGGCGACCGATGCGTTCCCGTACGCGTGCTCGCTCGGCCACCCCTTCAGGATGGCGAAGAACGCGTCGTCCCCGACCTCGTTGCGCAGCGCCTGAATGGCGAGTGCCCCCCGGTCGTAGACCGCGATGTCGAACTGGTTCTCAGGACCCGGATCGCCGGGCGCGACCGTCCAGAAGGCGTCGTCCGCCGGGTGCAGCGCGTACACGTAGTCCGCGAGCTCCTGCGCCGTCCCCTCACCCTCGTGCTCCGACCACAGCCACTGCGCGTAGCGGGCGAAGCCTTCGTTGATCCAGATGTCCTTCCACCCGGCGACGGACACCTCATCCCCGTACCACTGGTGGGCGAGCTCGTGGACGACGACGGACACGTTCGAGCCGTTCGCGAACTGTCGCGGGCTGTAGAACGGCCGCGTCTGCGTCTCCAGCGCGTACCCGGTGTTGGTGTTCGGGACGTACCCGCCGAGCGCGTTGAAGGGGTACGGACCGAAGTACTCGGTGAGGAAGTCGGCGACCTCACCGGTGCGCTCGACGCTCGCCCGGACCGCCCCGTCGTTGTCGCCCAGGTCCTTGCTGTACGCGTTGGTGATCGGGATGCCGCTCTCGGTCGTCCCGGTCGTGATGTCGAACCTGCCGATCGCGAGCGTCGCGAGATACGTGGCCTGCGGCTTGTTGGACCGCCAGTTGTAGCGCGTCCAGCCGAGCTTCGAACTGGTCGACTGGAGCGTGCCGTTGGAGATCGCCTGGGTGCCGTCGGGGACATTGACCGACACGTCGTACGTCGCCTTGTCGAGCGGGTGGTCGTTGCTGGGGAACCACCACGCCGCCGACTCGGGCTCGTTCGCGCCGACGCCGCCGTCCGCAGTGCGGTGCCAGCTGGTGAAGCCGTACGCGGTCTTCGACGACGGCACACCGCTGTAGCGCACCACGATGGTGACGGACTTGCCCTTGGCCAGCGGGGTCTTCGGGGTGACCTCCAGCTCCTCCTCGCCGGAGGTGGCGAACGACGCCTTCACGCCGTTGACCCGCACCTCGCTCACATCGAGCAGAAAGTCCAGATCGAAGCGCGAGAGATCCTGCGTGGTGGTCGCCAGGAGGGTTGCCGTGCCCTCCAGTTCATCGGTCTGCGGCTGGTACTGGAGGCGCAGATCGTAGTGCGAGACGTCATAGCCGCCGTTGCCGTAGTCCGGGTAGTAGGGGTCGCCGATGCCCGGCGCTCCGGGGGAGTAACTGGCCGCCGATGCCGGGATCGCCAGCAGGAAGGAGGCCGCGAGAGCGCCCGGGGCGATGAGTCTGCGGTGCACGTCAAGCTCCAAGTCGTAGGGCCGTGAAGTCTGTTCGGAGCCTATTCAGCCGCTATGGCCCCGGTCATGTCCACGGCCACTCCTGTCACACGATCGCCATTCGGCCGTCATGAGCAATCCCGTCCCAGAGACCTTTCACAAACCCTCTTTTGCACGGGAGTTGACCCGGGGTACCTTCCGCCCATGCCGATACGTGCGCGCCGTACGCGCTTCACGACCTGGAGATCGCTCGCGACGGCGGCCACGGCCGCCCTGATGGCGACTCTGCTCACCCCGGTCGCTGCACACAGCGCCCCACGGGAGAGCACCCCGATCTACTCCTACGACAACGCGATCCGCGAGTCTGTGTGGGTGGACACCGGCCTCGACGGCGACAGCGACGGGAAGACCGACCGCGTCGCCGTCGACATCGTCCGCCCCCGCGAACTCGCCGCGTCGGGTCGCAAGATACCCGTGATCATGGATGCCAGCCCGTACTACTCCTGCTGCGGACGCGGCAACGAGAGCCAGAAGAAGACGTACGACGCGAACGGCAACGTCGTCCAGATGCCGCTGTTCTACGACAACTACTTCGTGCCCCGCGGCTACGCCTTCGTCGGCGTCGATCTGGCCGGAACCAACCGCTCAGACGGCTGTGTGGACGTGGGAGGCCGCTCCGACATCCAGTCCGCGAAGGCGGTCGTCGACTGGCTGAACGGCCGGGCCAAGGCGTACACGACCCGTACGGGCGCCGCCACGTCCAAGGCCACCTGGACCAATGGCAAGACCGGCATGATCGGCAAGAGCTGGGACGGCACCATCGCCAACGGCGTCGCCGCAACCGGCGTCAAGGGCCTTGAGACCATCGTGCCGATCAGCGCGATCTCCTCCTGGTACGACTACTACTTCAGCGAGGGCGCCCCGCTGTACGACTCCGGCCCGGACTGGCTGTCGGACTACGTCGACAGCCCCGACGCCCGAGCCAAGTGCGCCGCGGTCCAGCAGAAGATCGTCGACGGCGCACCGCGCACCGGCGACTGGACCTCGTTCTGGACCGAGCGTGACTATGTGAAGGACGCGAGCAAGGTCAAGGCGAGCGTCTTCCTGATCCATGGCGCCCAGGACCTCAACGTCCGTACCCAGCACGTCGGTCCGTGGTGGGACGCGCTCGCCGAGAACGGCGTCGACCGCAAGATCTGGATCTCGCAGACCGGCCATGTCGACCCCTTCGACTTCCGCCGCGCCGAGTGGGTCGACACCCTGCACCGCTGGTTCGACCACGAACTCCTCGGCTACGACAACGGCATCGACGACGAGCCGATGGCCGACATCGAGCGCCACCCCGACCAGTGGGTGACCTCCAGCGTCTGGCCGCCCCGCGCCACCGACACGACGACCCTCCGCCCGGCCACGGGTGACACGGCGGGCGTCGGCACCCTCGGACTGGCCAAGAGCTCCGGCACCGAGTCCTTCACCGACAACCCGCAGCTGAGCGAGACCGACTGGGCCGCGTACATCGATCAGTCGACCCCTGAGAAGGCCGGCTTCGTCACGCAACCGCTGACCAAGGACCTGCGTGTGTCCGGCTCCTCCAAGGTGACGGTCACCGCCACCCCGACGACCTCAACGGCCCATCTCACCGCGGTACTCGTCGACCTCGGCCCGGACACCATCCGGGACTACGCGGCCTCCGGCGAGGGCATCAGCACGCTCACCGACCGCACCTGCTGGGGTCCGAGCACGACCGGCGACAGCTCCTGCTTCAAGGTGACCCAGTCGAAGAACGCGGACGTCGACTACACGGTCTTCAGCCGCGGCTGGGCCGACCTCGGCACCTACGCCTCGGCGGCGAAGGGCGTCCCGCTCACCCCCGGCAAGGCGTACACGATCACCCTCGACCTCGCCGCCACCGACCACGTCGTCCCCAAGGGCCACCGGCTCGCCCTCATCGTCGCGGGCACCGACAAGGACCTCATCGACCCGCCGTCCACCACCCCGACCCTGACGCTCGACCTGGCCCGTACCTCGGCCAAGGTCCCGCTGGTCGGCGGCGCCAAGGCCTTCACCAAGGCGACGACCGGGTCCGCCGCGGCTCCGAGCGTCGCCGTCCTCGACGGCGTACGCGACCCGCGCACCGCCCCCCGAGTCCCGGGAGCGAGCAGTTGACCGGCTTACCCATCCGTGCCCTGGCCGTGGCGGTCACCGCCACGGCCCTGGCCGCGCCCCTGCTGACCGCACCCGCGTACGCGGCGGAGAGCCCGCCGCGCACCGGCTTCGAGCAGACCAACGGCGCCCGCTGGACCAGCCAGAGCGAGGAACAGGACTTCCTGGCAGCCTTCGGCAAGGCGAGCGACCGTGTCGCCGTGTCCGAGATCGGTACGACCGAGCAGGGCCGCCCGCTCCAGCTCGTTCGGGTCGGCGCACTCGAGCAGCCACCACCGTGCACCTCGTGTGCAGCCGGCACGGCGACGAGCCGTCCGGGCGCGAAGCCTGCCGCACCATGATCCGCGACCTGGCGTACACGAAGGACCAGCGCACCCTGCGCTTCCTGAAGACCACCACCTTGCTCGTCGTCCCCACCGCCAACCCGGACGGCCGCGCCGCCGACACCCGCGGCAACAGCGACGGCGTCGACATCAACCGCGACCACCTGGCCCTGCAGACCGCCGAAGCCCGCGCGACGGCCGCGGTCCTGCGCGACCGCAAGCCCGACATCGTCTACGACCTGCACGAATACGGCGCCACACCCCCGTACTACGACAAGGACCTCTTCGACCTCCGGCCGCGCAACCTCAACACGGCCACGGCCGTGCACGACGAGGCGCAGACCCTGTCGCTGGACTATGTACGGCCCGCCGCCCAGGACGAGGGGTACTCGACGGGCACGTACGGCATCTGGACCGACCCCGTGACCGGTGATCCGGTCCAGCAGGTGGCGGGGGACGGGCAGGAACGCATCCTGCGGAACATGTCGGGCGTCAAACACTCCGCGGGGCTCATCATCGAGAGCCGGGTCGACCCCCTCGCGGACGCCGAAGAGGCGGACCCGGCCCTGAACCACCGCCGCCGCGTCGACTCCCAACCGGCCGCGCTCGGGGGCCTGTTCACCTTTACCGGTGAACGCCGTGAGCAGGTCGAGAGGGCCACCTCGGCGGCCCGGCTCACGGGCTACCTGGACACCGGCCCGGTCTACCTCAGCGGCGCCGACAACGACCCGGCCGAACCGTCCGAGGTGATCCAGGACCCGCCCTGCGACTACCGGCTCACGGCGGACCAGTACACGGACCTGCACGACGAGCTGAGCCTGCACGGCGTCCGCGTACAACGCGAGGGCGACGGCGTACTCGTACCGCTGCGGCAGTCCCTGCGCGCTCTCGTCCCGCTGCTCCTCGACGAGCGCGCGCCGTACCACCTCACGGCAGCGGAGCCCGACACCGACTGCTGAGACGCTGAGCGGGAGCGCACCTGTGATAGGGCGTATGGGGGCAAAAACTCCCATACGCCCTCGCGCGAAAGGTGCCGCCCATGACGGGGCAAGAAGAAGAGACGGCTCACGGCGGGCGAACCGATCGCGTGGTGTTCGGCGTCACCGCCGTGCTCACCGTGGCCTTCGTGATCTGGGGTTCAGTCGCGACCGACTCCCTGGAGAGCGCTTCCACCACGATGCTCAACGGCCTGATCCACAACGGCGGTTGGGCCTTCATGCTGGCCGCCTCCTGCTTCGTGGTCTTCGCGCTCTGGCTGGCGGTCAGCCGCTACGGCAAGATCCACCTGGGAGCCGAGGGCGAGGAGCCCGAGTTCCACACGGTGTCCTGGGTCGCGATGATGTTCAGCGCCGGAATGGGAATCGGCCTGATGTTCTACGGCGTGAGCGAGCCGCTGGCGCACTACATCACGCCCCCGCCGGGCACCACCCCCGCCGACTCCGGTGAACGCATGGAGACGGCGATGGCCACGACCCTCTTCCACTGGACGCTGCACCCCTGGGCGATCTACGCGGTGGTCGGCCTCGGCATCGCCTACAGCACCTTCCGCAAGCGCCGGCGCCAGACGATCAGCGCGGTCTTCACACCGCTCATCGGCGAGCGGCACGCGAACGGCGCCTGGGGCCGGGTGATCGACATCCTCGCGATCGTCGCCACCGTCTTCGGCTCCGCCGCCTCACTGGGCCTGGGCGCGCTCCAGATCGGCTCCGGGTTCAAGGAGCTGGACTGGATGGACAAGGTGAGCAACGGCCTGCTCGTGACGATCATCGCCGTGCTGACGGTGGCGTTCGTGGCCTCGGCGATCTCCGGCGTCGACAAGGGCATCCAGTGGCTGTCCAACATCAACATGGTCCTCGCGCTGATCCTCGCCGTCTTCGTGTTCATTGCGGGACCGACCATCATCGTCCTCGACCTGCTGCCCACCTCGATCTTCGCCTACCTCGGTGACCTGCCCCAGCTCGCCGGCCGCACCGAGGCCAGCGGTGGCGAGGGCGTCGCGGCCTGGCTGGGCAGCTGGACCGTCTTCTACTGGGCGTGGTGGATCTCCTGGACGCCGTTCGTCGGCATGTTCATCGCCCGCATCAGCCGCGGCCGCACCATCCGCCAGTTCGTCGGCGGCGTGATCCTCGTCCCCAGCAGTGTCAGCCTGGTCTGGTTCGCGATCTTCGGCGGTACGGCGATGAAGCTGAAGGAGACCGGGCACCTCGGGGGCGAGTCGACACCCGAGGGTCAACTCTTCGGTGTGCTGGCCGAGTTCCCCATCGCCACCGCCACCAGCCTGCTCGTGATGATCCTGGTCGGCATCTTCTTCGTCTCGGGAGCGGACGCGGCGTCCATCGTGATGGGCGCGCTCTCCCAGAAGGGCGCGCTCGAACCGGGCCGGTTCGTCGTCGTGTTCTGGGGTGTCCTGACCGGCGCGGTCGCCGCCATCATGCTGCTCGTCGGCAGCGGCCAGGGCGACGCCCTCACCGGCCTGCAGAACCTCACGATCCTCGCCGCCGCGCCCTTCGTCATCGTCATGATCGGCATGTGTGTCGCGCTCCTGCGCGACCTGCGCAAGGACCCGCTCATCGTGCGGGGGGAGATGGCCTCCGAGGCCGTCGAACTCGCCGTGATCGAGGGGCACAAGCAGTACGACGGCGAGTTCGAGATCACCATCGGCCCAGGGCCCGGTACGGACACGGAGGGAGACCCGCTCGGGCACGACCACGGGTGACGACCGGCCGTGGGCCGGGGACTTTCTACGGCCCGTCCGTGGGCGACGGTCCGTGGGCTGGGCATTTGATCCGGCCCGCCCGCGGGCGACCGTCCGGGGGCCGGGGACCTGGTTCGGCCCGCCCGCGGTGACCGTGTGCGGGAACGGACGACCGTCAGCGGGAGGCGAGCGCCGCCGCCTCCCGCGCGCATCCCCACGCCACCGTGACACCCGCACCGCCGTGACCGTAGTTGTGCACCAACACCCGCCCGTCCGGCAGCGGTTCACGCTCCAGACGGACCGCACCGCGCACCGGCCGCAGACCCACCCGGTGGCCGAGCACCCGCGCCCCGGCGATCTCGGGGCGCAGTGCCGCACACCGCTCGACGATCTCGGTGGCCGCGGCCGGGTCGGGCGTCAGCGACCAGTCGTCCTCGTCGGTCGTGCCGCCGAGGATCAGCCGATCGGGCTGCGGGAAGAGGTACGTCGTCGTCCCGGCGTCCGCGTCGGTCGACACCAGCCAGGTGGTGACGCCGGGGTTCTCCACGATCACGAGCTGCCCGCGCACGGGCCGTACGGCCGGATCCGGTACGAGTTCGCGGGCGCCGAGCCCCGTGCAGTTGACGACGACCGGTGCCGCCGCCTCCGCGAGGTCGGTCACCGGGCGCACCTCGAACACCCCGCCGGCCCGCAGGAACCGTTCGCGCAGCCACCGCAGATGCACCGGCATGTCCAGCAGCGGCAGCCGGGCCCACATACCTGTTCCCGCATATTCCTCGGCCGTCGCCGTGCGCAGTCCCGGTAGCCGGGCGGCCACCCACGTGGCCTCGTCCAGCCGGGACTCGCCCATTACGCCCTCGACCGTGCGTACGCCCGACTCCTCGGGCCGCGCCGCCAACTCCTCGTACACGGAGAGTGATTGGAGGGCCCAGTCGCGGGCCAGTGCCTCCGGTTCGATGCGGTACGGCCACCACAGCGCGCCCGCAACCGCCGAGGTGGTCCGCTCGGCGGCCTCCCGCGTCCACACCCGTACGCGTCTGCCGCTCTCGGCCAGGACAACGGCCGTCGTCAGCCCGATGACGCCGCTGCCGACCACGATCACCTCGTCGCCTCGCTCGGTCTTCACGCGGCGACGGTAGCGGAATATGTCATGCCGTGCTCAGATCACTCCCACTCTGGGGATACTCACAGCATGTCTGCCGAGTATGCGACCTTTGGCCTGGCACCGGCGATGCGTGCCGGTGGAGTCCTCGCCAACGGTGACTACCAAGTGCACCGGGATTTCGTCGACTTCATCGTCGACGGCCGCCCGCTGCTATTCCAGCTCTCCGACCTCGACGCCGTCTCACCGCTCGCCTCCGACGTACCACCCGCGATCTTCACCGCCCAGGTGCGCAGCCTCCTGCTGGAGGCCGACGCTCCGCTCGTGGGCGGCCGGTACGTCATCTACGGCTGCCCAGAATGCGAGGGCCTCGAATGCGGCGCCGTCACGGCCGTCATCGAGAAGGCCGGCGACGACTATGTGTGGCGCGACTTCGCCTGGCAGACCGACGAGCGGCCCGACCTGGAGCTCAACGGCTACCACGGGATAGGCCCGTTCCGCTTCCACGGCGCCGAGTACCGCAGCGCCCTGAACTCCCTCCTGGACGGAGACTCCGGACCTCGCCGCCGGGTCCTCCTCATCGGCGCCCGCGTCGCCGTCCTCGCCAAGCTCGCCGCCGCCCTGCGCACCATCGGCATCGGCGCCGACATCACCCGGGACGCCACGGACGTCCTGCCCGACGAACTCCGCAACTATGGCGCGGTGGCCTTCGGCCGGGCCGTCGGCGAGGAGGAACGTGCCGCCGTACGCCGCTCCTTCGAACGCGCGAGCGTCGAGGTGGCGTACGTCGAAGGCCTCGCCCCGATCATTCCGCTCCTCGTGGCCCAGATGGAACACGCCCTGGACCGCAGCCCGCCTGAGCTGCGCCGGCTGACGCGGCTGGTCGCGGCCGACGGCGAGGCGGGCATCGAGGTCACCTCGACCTGCCGCGTCCAGCTGACGGCGTACCGCCTCGACCGCCTGTACCGCACCCACGCGCAGGAGGTCTTCGACGGCGTCCTGGAGGCGGGCCGGCACCGGCTCGCGCTGGACGCCAAGGCCGTGCGGGGGGAGTCCTTCATCGTCGCGCGTACGTCGGGGAGTGTGCTGGTGGAGGCGATGGTCCACTGACGATGGCCCACTGGAAACCGGGGGCGACGGCCCACCGAAACCGGGGCGGTGGGACGGCGGCCGGGCCGTTAGGATCGGCCATCTGATGACTGCCACCCTCGTCGCCAAGAATCTCGCCGCCGGACACGGCGACCGCTCCCTCTTCGCCGGGCTCGACCTTGTCGTCGCGCCCGGCGACGTGATCGGGCTGGTCGGTGCCAACGGCGCGGGCAAGTCCACCCTGCTCCGCCTGCTCGCCGGGCTTCTCGCGCCGGAACAGGGCGAGCTGCGGCTTTCCCCGCCGTCCGCGACCGTCGGACATCTGCCGCAGGAACCGGAGCGCCGGGAGGGCGAGTCCGTACGGGACTTCCTCGCGCGCCGCACGGGCGTGGCCGAGGCCCAGCGCGTGATGGACGAGGCCACCCAGGCGCTCGTCGACGGCGCGCCCGGTGCGGACGACGCGTACTCCACCAGCCTGGAGCGCTGGCTCGACCTCGGCGGCGCCGACCTCGACGAGCGCGCCGAGGAGGTCACCGACTCCCTCGGGCTCGGCGTCGGCCTCGACCAGCTGATGACCTCCCTGTCCGGTGGCCAGGCGGCCCGCGCCGGACTCGCCTCCCTCCTGCTCTCCCGCTACGACGTGTTCCTCCTCGACGAGCCGACGAACGACCTGGACCTGGACGGCCTGGAGAGGCTTGAGCGCTTCGTGAGCGGCCTGCGCGCGGGCACCGTCGTCGTCAGCCACGACCGCGAGTTCCTGACCCGCACGGTCACCAAGGTGCTCGAACTCGACCTGGTGCAACAGGAGATCACGCTGTACGGCGGCGGCTACGAGGCCTACCTGGAGGAGCGCGACACCGCGCGCCGGCACGCCCGCGAGGACTTCGACGAGTACGCCGACAAGCGGTCGGCGCTGGAGGGGCGCGCCCAGATGCAGCGCGGCTGGATGGACAAGGGCGTGAAGAACGCCCGGCGCAAGGCGGCCAACGACAACGACAAGATCGGCCGCAAGTTCCGCAGCGAGGCCAGCGAGAAGCAGGCCTCGAAGGCCCGGCAGACCCAGCGCATGATCGAACGGCTCGATGTCGTCGACGAGCCGCGCAAGGAATGGGAACTGCGGATGGAGATCGCGTCGGCCCCGCGGTCCGGCGCGGTCGTCGCCACGATGCGTGACGCTCAGGTGCGCCGTGGTGACTTCACCTTCGGTCCGGCGACGCTGCAGATCGACTGGGCGGACCGCGTCGCGGTCACCGGCGCGAACGGCGCGGGCAAGTCGACGCTCCTGGGCGCCCTGCTCGGCCGCGTCCCGCTGGACACCGGCCAGGCCGCCCTCGGCCCCGGGGTCGTCGTCGGCGAGGTCGACCAGGCCCGCAAGCTCTTCCTCGGCGGCGAGTCCCTGCTCGACGCGTTCTGCGCGGCCGTCCCCGACACCGAGCCCGCCGAAGTCCGCACCCTCCTCGCCAAGTTCGGCCTCAAGTCCCACCATGTGCTGCGCCCCGCGGCCACCCTCTCCCCGGGCGAACGCACCCGCTCCGCCCTGGCCCTCCTCCAGGGCCGAGGCGTCAACCTCCTGGTCCTGGACGAGCCGACGAACCACCTCGACCTCCCCGCGATCGAGCAACTGGAGTCGGCCCTCGACTCCTACGAAGGCACGCTGCTCCTGGTCACGCACGACCGCCGGATGCTGGACGCGGTCCATACGACGCGACGGTTGGAGGTGGCGGGGGGCAAGGTGACGGAGCGGTAGCTGTCAGCCCGTCCGGCGTTTGAGGACGAGCGCGTTCAGCGCGATACGGGGGTCTGGGGGGGCGGAGCCTCCAGGGACAAGGGGCGGGTAGGGGCGGAAGGGGCGAGAACTCCCAAGCACAGCCCCGGTGCCGGGTTCCCTGTCGGTAGGGGACCCGGCACCGGACGCCACAAGGTCAGGCCCGCCCCCGCTTGGGATCCGTCAACCCGGCCCGCCGCAACGCATCCGCCATCGCACTGTTGGCAGGCGCCGCCGCCGGCCGCGCCCCGCCACCCTGACCGGCCCGCCCCTGACGCGGCTGCTGCTCACGCTGCTGCCGCTGCTGAGGCGGACGCCCCCCACGCTGGGGCCTCCCGCCCCCCTGCTGCTCCCCTTGGGGCACCGCCTCGTCATCCAAGCGGAGCGACAGCGAAACCCGCTTCCGCGGAATGTCGACCTCAAGCACCTTCACCTTGACGATGTCCCCGGGCTTCACCACATCCCGAGGGTCCTTGACGAAGGTCTTGGACATCGCGGACACATGCACAAGCCCGTCCTGGTGGACACCCACATCCACGAACGCCCCGAAGGCGGCGACATTCGTGACGACCCCTTCGAGCACCATCCCGGACACCAGGTCGGAGAGCTTCTCGACACCGTCCTTGAAGGTGGCCGTCTTGAACGCGGGCCGGGGGTCACGCCCGGGCTTCTCCAGCTCCTTCAGGATGTCGGTCACGGTCGGCAGACCGAACGTCTCGTCCACGAAGTCGACCGGCTTGAGCGAGCGCAGCACACCGGTGTTGCCGATCAGCGAAGCGACTTCGTTGCCCGCCGTCTTCACCATGCGCCGCACCACCGGGTAGGCCTCGGGGTGCACGCTGGACGCGTCCAGCGGATCGTCCCCGCCCCGGATCCGCAGGAAGCCCGCGCACTGCTCGTACGCCTTGGGGCCGAGCCGGGCCACCTTCTTGAGGGCGGTACGGGACCGGAAGGGCCCGTTCGCGTCGCGGTGGGACACGATGTTCTCGGCGAGCCCGGAGGTGATGCCGGAGACACGGGAGAGCAGCGGCGCCGACGCGGTGTTCACGTCCACACCCACGCCGTTCACACAGTCCTCGACCACCGTGTCCAGCGACCGGGACAGCTTCACCTCGGACAGGTCGTGCTGGTACTGCCCGACCCCGATGGACTTCGGGTCGATCTTCACCAGCTCGGCCAGCGGGTCCTGGAGCCGGCGCGCGATGGACACGGCGCCGCGCAGCGTCACGTCCATGTCGGGCAGCTCCTGCGAGGCGAACGCGGACGCCGAGTACACCGACGCCCCGGCCTCGGAGACCATCACCTTGGTGAGGTTCAACTCCGGGTGCTTGGTGATGAGTTCACCGGCGAGCTTGTCCGTCTCGCGGGACGCCGTGCCGTTGCCGATCGCGATCAGCTCGACCGCGTGCTCCTTGGCGAGCCGCGCGATCTTGGCGATGGCCTCGTCCCATTTGTTGGCCGGGACGTGCGGGTGGATGACATCCGTGGCGACGACCTTGCCGGTCGCGTCGACCACGGCGACCTTCACCCCGGTACGGAATCCGGGGTCGAGACCCAGCGTCGCGCGCGTGCCCGCCGGGGCGGCCAGCAGCAGGTCCCGCAGGTTCGACGCGAACACGTTGACCGCCTCGTCCTCCGCGGCCGTCCGCAGCCGCAGCCGGAGGTCGATGCCGAGGTGCACGAGAAGGCGGGTCCGCCAGGCCCAACGGACGGTGTCCGTGAGCCACTTGTCGGCGGGGCGGCCGCGGTCGGCGATCTGGAAACGGTGGGCGACGATCCCCTCGTACGAGGAAGGACCGGGCTGCTCGGACGGCTCCTCGGGCTCCAGGACGAGGTCGAGGACGTCCTCCTTCTCGCCGCGCAGCATGGCGAGGACGCGGTGCGAGGGCAGCGCCTTGAAGGGCTCGGCGAAGTCGAAGTAGTCGGCGAACTTCGCGCCGGCCTCCTCCTTGCCGTCCCGCACCTTGGCGATGAGCCGTCCGCGCACCCACATGCGCTCGCGCAGCTCGCCGACCAGGTCGGCGTCCTCGGAGAACCGCTCGGTGAGGATCGACCGGGCGCCGTCCAGGGCGGCCTGCGGATCGGCGACGCCCTTGTCGGCGTCGACGAAGGGCGCCGCGGCGGCGAGGGGATCGACCGACGCGTCGCTGAGCAGCCCCTCGGCCAGCGGCTCCAGGCCCGCCTCACGCGCGATCTGCGCCTTCGTGCGGCGCTTCGGCTTGAACGGCAGGTAGATGTCCTCAAGACGCGCCTTCGTCTCGGCGCCCCGGATCTGTGCCTCGATCTCCGCGGTGAGCTTGTCCTGCTCGCGGACCGATTCGAGGATCGCGGTGCGCCGCTCCTCCAGCTCCCGCAGATAGCGCAGCCGCTCCTCGAGGGTGCGCAACTGCGCATCGTCGAGCATCTCGGTCGCTTCCTTGCGGTAGCGGGCGATGAAGGGCACCGTCGATCCGCCGTCGAGCAAGTCGACGGCGGCCTTGACCTGCCGCTCCCGTACGCCGAGCTCCTCGGCGATCCTGCCTTCGATGGACCCTACGAGGGGTGTCGTCACGATCCCGTACCGCCTTCTCCACTGGGTTGCGCGGCAATTGTGGCAGGTGACACCGACAACGGTGGATCAGGGCGGCACCGGAACCGGGATCGGGGCCCGAGACCAACCCCCGAACGGGATCCTCAGGTCCTGCGGGTCCGCCCGGAGTGGGACGCGCCCCCGAACAGCCGTGCCAGTGCACGGAACGGCAGCGTGACGACCGTGGCGATGGCCGAGCCGATCTGCCGCAGGACGTCTGCGATCGCGCGGAACATTATGTCTCCCCTTTCGTCTCCCGACCGGTGCAGCCAGGAGACGTACGGGTACCTCATCCCTTGCCGATCATGCCTTCCGGGAACGCACCGGCGGCGAATGCCGTCAGCAGCGGCTTCTTCGCCAGCTCCGTGAGCCGTTCCACGCCCGCGGCGCCCAGATGCTCGTACGGCGCACGGTCCAGCCGGTCCGTCCGCGCCTCGATCTCCTTGCGGAGGGCCTCTCCCGGCTCGGTCAGCTCGCCCTCGGCGTCGAGCAGCCCACGCTCCCGCAGCCGTAGGACCGCCGCGTCCCAGTCCGTGCGCGACCAGCCGCGCGTGCCCAGCACCCACTTCGGGGTCATGCCCCTGCCGGTCGCGGTGTGGCTCACCAGGGCCTCGACCGGGCCGAGTTCGGCTTCGAGCAGTGCCGCGAGGTGGCCGTCGCCGCGGTGCTCACGCAGCAGTGTGGCCGCGTGGTAGAGGGCGAGGTGCGGCGCGTCGGGGACGGGCAGGTCCGCGTGGGCGGCGTACAGCGGGCGGGCACTCCTGGTGCAGGCCTCGGCCGCCCGCAGCCCGAGCTCCGCCGCCTCGGCCAGCTCCTTGGACGCGACACCCTCGTCGCCGAGCAGCCGGCGCAGCGTCGTGTCGATGGCACGCTCGCGTGCCGCGAGCACGGTCTCGGGAGAGGCCGCCCGCCACACCGCCGGCACATGCGATGCCACCAGCGCGTGGCTGAAGTTGTAGAACGTCGCCGTCACCGTGCCCGGGCCCACCGCGCCCATGGCCGCCGCCCGCGTCGCGAAGTACGCGCCGTCGCTGTCCTTGATCCCGAGCGAGTCCAGTTCCCGGCCCAGGTCGGGCGAGAAGTACAGCGTCGCCGCAATCGAATTGAGGACGTTGTGGCAGCGCCGCCCGGCGCGTTCCGGCAGGGGAGTGGTCATACCCGGCACATTACCGACTGGTTGGTACGGCGGGAATGGTGGGATCGCGGATGGCAGGAAAGGTGGGCTGTTCGTCATTGCGGACATCACCCCGCACGCCAACAATCTAGGACATGCGAACCGTCCTGGTCGTCCTCTTCGACGACGTGCAGAGCCTCGACGTCACGGGCCCCGTGGAGGTCTTCGCGGGAGCCGAGACCCGCCGGGCCGGCTCGTACCGCATCCGCACCGCCTCCCTGGACGGCGCCCCGGTACGGACCTCCAGCAGCCTCACCCTGGTCCCGGACCACGCACTCGCCGACGCGCCCGCCCCGCACACCCTGCTCGTCCCCGGCGGCGCGGGCAGTCGGCACCCCGACCCCCGCCTGACCGACTGGTTGCGCGAGCACGGGCCGCGCGCCGAGCGTCTGGTCTCGGTCTGCACCGGTGCCGTACTGCTCGCGCGGGCGGGCCTCCTGGACGGCCGGCGCGCGACGACCCACTGGGCGTACTGCGACAAGCTCGCCCGCGACCACCCGGCGATCGAGGTCGACCCGGACCCCATCTACGTACGCGACGGCAATGTCTCCACCTCGGCGGGTGTCACCTCCGGTATCGATCTGGCCCTGGCGCTCGTCGAGGAGGACCTCGGCCGCGAGGTCGCGCTCACCGTCGCGCGTCAGCTGGTCGTCTTCCTCCGGCGCCCGGGCAACCAGGCCCAGTTCAGCGCCCAGTTGGCCGCCCAGACAGCCCAGCGCGAACCCCTGCGCGAGGTCCAGCAGTGGATCTCCGAGCAGCCCGGCGCGGACCTGAGCGTCGACTCCCTCGCCGCTCGCGCCCGGCTCTCGCCCCGCCACTTCGCCCGCGCCTTCCAGGCCGAGACCGGCGTGACACCCGGCCGGTATGTCGAACGGGTCCGCCTCGAACACGCCCGGCGCCTCCTGGAGGAGACCAGCGACGGCATCGAGGAGATCTCCCGCACCTGCGGCTACGGCACTCCGGAGGCGATGCGCCGCGCCTTCGTCAGAACCCTCGGCGCGGCACCGGCCGAGTACCGCCGCCGCTTCCGCCCGGCGACCACCCTCTGAAGGGAACACCTCCATGCAGATCGCCATCGTGCTCTTCGACCGCTTCACCGCCCTCGACGCCGTCGGCCCGTACGAGATCCTCAGCCGCCTGCCGGACGCGCAGACCGTCTTCGTCGCCGAGCGGACCGGCCCCGTTCGCGCCGACACCGGATTCCTCGCGATCACCGCGGACAGAACCCTCGCCGAGGTGCCCCGCCCCGACATCGTGGTCGTCCCCGGCGGCCCGGGCCAGCAGGAGCAGATGGACGACGAGCCCCTCCGGGACTGGCTGCGCACCGCCGACGCGACCAGCACCTGGACGACGTCCGTGTGCACCGGCTCCCTGCTGCTCGCCGCCGCCGGACTGCTCGACGGCCGCCGCGCGAGTTCGCATTGGCTGGCCCTCGACCAGCTCGCGCGCTTCGGCGCCGAGCCCACCGGTGAGCGGGTCGTCCTCGACGGCAAGTACGTCACCGCAGCCGGTGTCTCCGCCGGAATCGACATGGCCCTCACCTTGGTCGGCCGGATCGCCGGTGACGACCACGCCAGGGCCGTACAGCTCGCGACGGAGTACGACCCGCAGCCGCCCTACGACGCCGGGTCCCCGCAGAAGGCGCCCGCGGACCTGGTCGAGAAGCTCCGCTCCGGGAGCCGCTTCACCCTGACGTAGGCAAGATCCACGAGAAGTGCGGTGCCCGGCGCTCAAGGAACGCGGCGACCCCCTCCGCGGTGTCGCCGCTGCCCCGCGCCCGCTCCGTCCAGTACGCGTCCCGGTCCAGGTGCCCGTTGGCGAACTCCTTGGCCGCCGCCTGCGTCAGCAGTGACCGGGTGGTCAGCAGACGAGTGAACTCGTCGACGCGCTTGTCGAGTTCGCCCCCGGGCAGCACCTCGTCCACGAGACCCGTGCGCAGGGCCCGCTCCGAGTCGATCAACTCGCCCGAGAACAGCAGGTACTTGGCAGTCGCCGGACCCACCAGCGACACCAACCGCCTGGTGGAGGACGACGGATAGACGATCCCGAGCTTCGCCGGAGTCACCCCGAACCGCGCCCCTTCCTCCGCGAACCGCAGATCGCAGGCCGCCGCGAGCTGGGACCCGCCGCCCACGCAGTACCCGCGGACCGCCGCGAGCGTCGGCTTCGGGAACGCCGCGAGCGCTTCCTCGGCGAGCACGGCCAGGCCCTGTGCCTCGTCCGGCGAGCTCCGCAGCGTCGAGATGTCGGCCCCGGCACAGAACGTGTCACCCTCACCGGTGAGCACCAGCGCGTGCACATCGGCGTCATGGGTCAACTCGTCGAGCAGAGACGGCACCGCCCGCCACATGCCGGCCGTCATGGCGTTGCGCTTGGCCGGGTGGTGAATGACAACGGTGGCGACCCCGTCGGTGACGCTGTGCTGCAGCTGCGGCTCCATGAACCGGATGCTATCCACCCCGGGTCACCGCACCCTGCGGAACGAATCGGACGAGCCCGGTGTCAAACCCGTACAACCTGAACAGATCCCGAAGTTGGCACAACAGGGACAGGAACAGTCCTTCAACTGACCGTGTCATACGCCGACGATCAGAAGCCGTCGATAGTCGCTGACTTCTGTTCAGTTATCCGGTACGGACCTGCCCTCTATCAACACTGATTGCGTGGTGACAATCGAGCGCAAGGGCGGCGACCGGACGATGGACAACCCCGGGCGGGGGTCCGACCCGAGCCCCGGGGACGGCGGGGAGATGCCTCCCCACGAAAGACCTCCGGGCCCGCTTCCGTACGAGGGGGTGTGGCGGTTCACCGCCCCGGCTGTCGACGCCTCGGTTCCGCAGGCGCGGCATGCCGTGCGGGATCTGCTGGTCCGCCAAGGGGTGCCCGTCTCGGACGAACTCGTCCAGGGGCTCCTGCTGATCGTCTCCGAACTGGTCACCAACGCGGTCCGGCACGCGGCGCTCCTCTCGCCGGTGCTGGCCGTGGAGGTCGCCGTCGGCGCCGAGTGGGTGCGGGTCTCCGTGGAGGACAACCACCCCTACCGCCCGACCGCGCTGGAGGCCGACCACGGGCAGACCGGTGGACGTGGTCTGCTGCTCGTGCGGGAGGTCACCCGGGAGTCGGGCGGGGTGTGCGACGTCGAGCACACGTCGAGCGGCGGCAAGGTGATCTGGGCCGCCCTGCCGCTCACTCCGAGCATGGTCCAGCCAGGGCCTGTCTGACCATTCCCGTCTGCCCCGCGCGGGCGACGCCGGGAATGGTCGGGCAGGCCCTGGGTGCTCCGTTCACCAGTCGGCGGACGGGCCTGTCAGCTCCCTGACCGCCGGACGCGCCGCGTCCAGGACCGTCATGAACCACGAGGAGAAGGTCTCCTTGGCGTGGCGCTCCGCCAGCTCGGCGGCGCTCACGAATGCCGTCGCCTCGACCTCTTCCGGGTCGGGGCGCAGCGGCGACTGCACCATTCCGACGAAGAGGTGGTTGTACTCCTGCTCCACCAGGCCCGAGTCCGGGTCCGGGTGGTTGTACCGGACCGTGCCGGCCTCGGCGAGTAGCGACGGGGAGACGCCCAGCTCCTCGTACGTCCGCCGGGCGGCCGCCGCGAAGGGCGCCTCGCCGGGGTAGGGGTGGCCGCAGCAGGTGTTGGACCAGACGCCGGGGGAGTGGTACTTGCCGAGGGCACGCTGCTGGAGCAGCATCCGCCCGCGCTCGTCGAAGAGGAACACCGAGAACGCCCGGTGCAACTGGCCCGGCGCCTGGTGGGCGGCGAGCTTCTCCGCCGTACCGATCGTGTTGCCGTCCTCGTCGACCAGTTCCAGCAGGATCGCTTCAACGGTGCCGTTCGACGAACTGTGCGTCGCGGTGGCAGGTGTGATCGGCATACCCATCCTTCGCATCGGTTTTCAAGCCTCAAGTCTGCCGTACGAAACCGGCACTCCCGGCACTTCGCGGCTCCCCGCATGTCCCGCTCCGGTAGCCCGGAACCGGATGCGCGGGCCGACGTATGTCACGCACCGAAAGCGCCGGATACCAGATCGTGCCCGGTGTCACGGACCAGGAACCGTCCGGGGCGGGTGTCGTCAGGTGTTCGGACGGCACGCCGAATCCGGGCCGGATGCGTTACGCCGAAGCGGGCGGACGGCGTACCGCGTGTACCACCCGTACGGCGGCCGGTCCGGCTCACCACGGTCGTACGGTGACGGGTCGGCGACGCCGAAAGGTGACGGGGCAGTGACGCCGAAAGGTGACGGGTCAGTGGCACAGCTTCGCCTCGTGCTCCGCGTGTCCGCTCGGCTCCAGCTGGAAGGTGCAGTGTTCGACGTCGAAGTGGTCGCCGAGGCAGACCTGAAGTTCGTGGAGCATCTTCTCGTGGCCGATGGCGTTCAGGACGTCCGAGCTGACGACCACGTGGACGGAGAGCACCGGCATACCGGACGTGATGGTCCAGGCGTGCAGGTCGTGGATGTCCTCCACGCCGGGCAGCGCCAGGAGGTGCGCGCGCACCTCCGCCATGTCGACGTCCTTGGGAGCCGCCTCCAGGAGCACGTTGAGCGTCTCCTGGAGCAGCTTCCAGGTACGCGGGACGATCATGAGGCTGATGGCGATGGAGGCGATCGGGTCGGCGGCCTGCCAGCCCGAGGTCATGATGACGACGGCGGAGATCAGCACCGCCACCGAACCCAGGGCGTCCGCCGCCACCTCCAGGAACGCGCCGCGCACGTTCAGGCTGTCCTTCTGCCCGCGCATCAGCAGCGTGAGCGAGATCATGTTCGCGACCAGACCGATCAGACCGAACACGATGGTCAGACCGCCCGAGGTGTCGGCGGGCGTCATGAAGCGCTGGATCGCCTCGTACAGGACGTAGCCGCCGACGCCGAGCAGCAGCAGGCAGTTCGCGAGGGCGGCGAGGATCTCGGCCCGCGCGTACCCGAAGGTGCGGTTCCCGGTGGGCGGGAGGTTGGCGAAGTGGATGGCGAGCAGGGCCATGCCGAGGCCCAGCGCGTCCGTCGCCATGTGGGCCGAGTCCGCGATCAGCGCGAGCGAATCGGCGAGCAGACCGCCCACGATCTCGACGACCATGACGGTGAGCGTGATCGACAGCGCGATGCGCAGCCTTCCGCGGTACGCCGCTGCCGCCGTACCCGTGGTGGGAGCGGCATGCGCGTGCCCGTGATCGTGCCCAGCTCCCATGGAAGCCGCCTCCCTTTTCGCTGCCCTGAAGCGCAGCGAATCCCGCTGCCCGGAATCACAGTGAACTACGGGCAGGTGGCATCCGGCAACGCGGCACTGAACACCGTTGTCATATGCTCTGACCTGCGGAAACGATACGCAGGTCAGAGCGTCGGCAAGATCACTGGGCCGGTGTCCGGGAACGCTGCGCCTGCCACCCCTGCCACGCCGACTCCACCATCTCGCGTGTCCCGCGCCGCGCGGCCCAGCCCAGCTCCCGCGCGGCCCGCTCGGCCGAGGCGACCGCACGCGGCGCGTCACCGGGGCGGCGCGGCCCGACGGCCGCGGATGCGGTGTCGCCGCTCACTTCCGCGATGAGCGTGATCAGTTCGCGCACCGAAACGCCTTCCCCGCGGCCGATGTTGACCGTCAGGTCGCCGGTCGATCCCTCGGTGAGGCGCCGGGCGGCCGTCAGATGGGCCTCGGCGAGGTCGGCGACATGGATGTAGTCGCGTACGCAGGTGCCGTCCGGCGTCGGATAGTCGTCGCCGAAGATCCGCGGGGCCTCGCCGCGGGTGAGGCGGTCGAAGACCATCGGGATGACGTTGTAGACGCCGGTGTCGGCCAGCTCGGGTGTGGCCGCGCCCGCCACGTTGAAGTAGCGCAGGCAGACGGTCGCGATGCCGTGCGCCCGGCCCGCCGCCCGGACCAGCCACTCCCCGGCGAGCTTGGTCTCGCCGTACGGGCTCATCGGGGCGCAGGGAGTGTCCTCCGTGATGAGATCCACATCCGGGTTGCCGTAGACGGCCGCCGAGGAAGAGAAGAGGAAGCGCTTCACGCCCGCCTCGGCGACCGCCTCCAGGAGCGTCGCGAGAGCGCCCACGTTCTCCTGGTAGTAGTACGCAGGCCGCTCCACGGACTCGCCGACCTGCTTGCGTGCGGCGAGATGCACCACCCCCGTCACCGCGTGCTCCGCGAGGACCTTCTTCACCAGGTCCTCGTCCAGCGTCGAGCCCTGAACGAGCGGGATGTTCTCCGGGAGCCGGTCCGCAACGCCGGCCGAGAGGTCGTCGAGCGCGATGACACGCTCCCCGGCCCCGGCCATCGCCCGCGCCACGTGAGCACCGATGTATCCGGCTCCGCCTGTGATCAGCCATGTCATGGGCGCCAACCCTATGCCGGTGCTCCGGTCCGGCGGCCCTGCGCCGGTGCCGGTCGGTGCGGAGGGGCGCGCGAAGGTCCGTAACAGGATGCCGGAAATCAGATGATATGGCGGCCCGGTTTGTGACGCGGACCCCGGATCCCTGATGATGATCGCGGCGGAGGCGACTAGGCAGATCTGGTTGATCGGGCCTGAACGATCGGTGAACAGCCGCTTCTGTTCATCCGATAGCCTCTGCCGACACGCCGCCCGGACCAGCCTCTGGGCGTCCACGTCACGTACACGCCCGGCGCCAGGCCGCGCCGGGCACCCAGGGAGTGAGTTCGCTGTCGACCGCCATCCTCACCGGTCAGCCGGTCCCCGGATCGTCGCTCGAGGGCGATCTGCGGTCGCTCGGCTTCGACGTGCGGCTCGCCCACGACGCCGGTGACGCCGGGACACTCCTGGCCGCCGTGCCGGCCGACCAACGGGTCGCCGTCGTCGACGCCCGCTTCGTCGGACACGTGCACGCGCTGCGCCTGGGCCTCACGGACCCCCGCTTCCCCGTCGCCGCACTGCCCGGCGCCGTCTCGGTGCAGCCCGCCGCCCGCCGGGCGCTGACCGGGGCGGTCGCCCGCGAGAGCTCCACCGCGGGCGGCCTCGCCATAGCCACGGAGAACCTCGCCGACCGCATCACCACGGCTCTCGACGCCGACGGCGTGGACGTTCACCGCCCCGAGCTCGGCACGCTCGTCGCCGCCGTCCCGACCGATCCGCAGGAACGCAACGAGGCACGGCAGGCCGTCTCCGCCGTCGACGACGAGGCCGTACGACTGCGCAGCGCCGTCAAGGCCCGCGACGGCTTCTTCACGACGTACTGCATCAGCCCGTACTCGCGCTACATAGCCCGCTGGTGCGCCCGCCGCGGCCTCACCCCCAACCAGGTGACGACCGCCTCACTGCTCACCGCCCTGATAGCCGCCGGCTGCGCCGCCACCGGCACCCGCGTCGGCTTCGTCGCGGCCGGCCTGCTGCTCCTCTTCTCCTTCGTCCTGGACTGCACGGACGGACAGCTCGCCCGCTACTCCCTCCAGTACTCCACCCTCGGCGCCTGGCTCGACGCGACCTTCGACCGTGCCAAGGAGTACGCCTACTACGCGGGCCTCGCCCTCGGAGCGGCTCGCGGCGGCGATGACGTATGGGCGCTCGCCCTCGGCGCGATGGTGCTGCAGACCTGCCGTCACGTCGTCGACTTCTCCTTCAACGAGGCGAATCACGACGCCACCGCCAACACCAGCCCCACCGCGGCCCTCTCGGACCGGCTCGACAGCGTCGGCTGGACGGTCTGGCTGCGCCGCATGATCGTCCTGCCCATCGGCGAACGCTGGGCCATGATCGCCGTCCTCACCGCGCTGACGACACCGCGCATCACCTTCTACGCGCTGCTCATCGGCTGCGCCTTCGCGGCGACGTACACCACGGCGGGCCGCGTGCTCCGCTCCCTCACCCGTAAGGCCCAACGCACCGACCGCGCGGCCAAGGCCCTCGCCGACCTCACCGACTCGGGCCCGCTCGCGGAGCTGCTGACCCGCTTCACGCGCGGGGCCCTGAGCCGTGGTCCGGCGTACGTCGCGCTCCTCGCCGGAGCCCTCGTCGTGCTCGGCGCCGCGCTTGCCCCGTACGGCAGCGGGTGGCCCGTCCTGGGTGCCGTGATCTACGTACTGTTGTCGCCCGTGGCCCTCGCCCGCCCCCTCAAAGGCGCCCTCGACTGGCTGGTCCCGCCGATCTACCGCGCGGCCGAATACGGCACCGTTCTGGTGCTTGCGGCCAAAGCGGAGGTGAACGGAGCACTTCCCGCAGCTTTCGGCCTGGTGGCCGCTGTCGCCTACCATCACTACGACACGGTGTACCGCATTCGCGGCAACGCCGGCGCGCCGCCGCACTGGCTGGTGCGGGCGATCGGCGGGCACGAGGGCAGGACGCTGCTGGTCGTCGTTCTGGCCGGGCTGCTCACCGTCGTGCAGTTCAAGGTCGCGCTCACGGCTCTCGCCGTGGCCGTCGCCCTGCTGGTGCTCACCGAGAGCATCCGCTTCTGGGTGACCGCTCATTTGGGCGGCGCACCCGCCGTACACGATGAAGGAGAACCCGCATGATCGGCCTCGTGCTGGCGGCCGGCGCAGGCCGGCGTCTGCGCCCCTACACCGACAGCCTCCCCAAGGCTCTCGTGCCGGTGGGCCCGGCGGGTGTGGAGGACAGCATCACGGTTCTGGACCTCACCCTCGGCAACTTCGCGGAGATCGGTCTGACCGAGGTCGGCATCATCGTCGGCTACCGCAAGGAAGCCGTGTACGAGCGTCAGGCGGCCCTTGAGGAGAAGTACGGCCTCAAGCTCACCCTCATCGACAACGACAAGGCCGAGGAGTGGAACAACGCCTACTCCCTGTGGTGCGGCCGTGACGCCCTCAGGGGCGGCGTGATCCTCGCCAACGGCGACACGGTGCACCCGGTCTCCGTCGAGAAGACACTGCTCGCCGCCCGCGGCGAGGGCAAGAAGATCATCCTCGCCGTCGACACGGTGAAGAAGCTCGCCGACGAGGAGATGAAGGTCGTCGTGGACCCCGACAAGGGCGTCCGGAAGATCACCAAGCTCATGGAGCCCAGCGAGGCCACCGGCGAGTACATAGGTGTCACCCTGATCGAGGGTGCGGCCGCCGACGAGCTGGCCGACGCCCTGAAGACGGTGTGGGAGACCGACCCGCAGCAGTTCTACGAGCACGGCTACCAGGAGCTCGTGAACCGCGGCTTCCAGATCGACGTCGCACCGATCGGGGACGTCCCGTGGGTCGAGATCGACAACCACGAGGACCTTGCCAAGGGACGTGAGATCGCGTGCCGGTACTGACGAGGCTCATCCCCTCGCCAGTCGTCGTCGACATCCGTCCGGGTGCCCTGGACGACCTGGCGGGGGTGCTCTCCGACCAGCGGATCTCGCACTCGGGGAAGCTGGCCGTCGCGGTGAGCGGCGGTTCCGGGGCCAGGCTGCGCGAACGGATCGCCCCGGATCTGCCCGGCGCCACCTGGTACGAGGTCGGCGGCGGTACACTCGACGACGCGATCGAACTGGCCGGGGCCATGAAGGCCGGGCACTACGACGCGGTCGTGGGCCTGGGCGGCGGCAAGATCATCGACTGCGCGAAGTTCGCCGCGGCACGCATCGGCCTCCCGCTGGTCGCGGTGCCCACGAACCTGGCGCACGACGGCCTGTGCTCGCCGGTCGCGACACTCGACAACGACGCCGGGCGCGGCTCGTACGGTGTGCCGAACCCCATCGCGGTCGTCATCGATCTCGACGTGATCCGGGAGGCCCCCGCGCGCTTCGTGCGCGCCGGTATCGGCGACGCCGTTTCCAACATCTCCGCGATCGCGGACTGGGAACTGGCGAATCATGTCAACGGCGAGCGGATCGACGGCCTCGCCGCCGCGATGGCGCGCCAGGCCGGTGAGGCCGTGCTGCGGCACCCCGGCGGCATCGGCGACAACGGCTTCCTCCAGGTGCTCGCCGAGGCCCTGGTCCTCAGCGGTGTCGCCATGTCGGTGTCGGGCGACTCACGCCCCTCCTCCGGCGCCTGCCACGAGATCAACCACGCCTTCGACCTCCTCTTCCCCAAGCGTGCGGCGAGCCACGGCGAGCAGTGCGGCCTGGGCGCGGCCTTCGCGATGTATCTGCGCGGGGCGCACGAGGAGTCGGCGTACATGGCCGAGGTGCTCCACCGGCACGGGCTGCCGGTGACACCGGAAGAGATCGGCTTCACCGTCGACGAGTTCTGCCAGGTCGTGGAGTTCGCCCCGCAGACCAGGCCCGGCCGCTACACGATCCTCGAACACCTAGACCTGAAAACCCACCAGATCAAGGACATCTACGCCGACTATGCCAAGGCCATCAGTAGCTGAACTCCGCCCCGTCGTTCACCCCCAAGGGGTGAAGGACCGGCGCAGCGGCGAGCACTGGGCGGGACGCCTGTACATGCGAGAGATCTCGCTGCGGGTGGACCCGTTCCTGGTCAACTCCAGGATCACGCCCAACCAGCTCACCCATCTGATGGTCGTCGCCGGTGTCCTTGCGGGTGCGGTGCTACTTGTGCCGGGTCTGACCGGGGCGCTGCTCGGCGCGGTCCTGATCCAGCTGTACCTGCTGCTTGACTGCGTCGACGGCGAGATAGCCCGCTGGCGCAGGCAGACCTCGATCACCGGCGTCTACCTGGACCGCATCGGCCACTACCTGTCCGAGGCGGCCCTCCTCGTGGGCTTCGGCCTGCGCGGCGCGGACCTGTGGGACGGCTCCGAGAGCCCCGAGTGGCTGTGGGCCTTCGTGGGCACCCTGGCCGCGCTCGGCGCGATCCTGATCAAGGCCGAGACGGACCTGGTCGACGTGGCGCGGGCCCGCAGCGGCCTGGCGGCGGTCAAGGACGAGGCATCCACGCCGCGCTCCTCGGGTCTCGCCCTGGCCCGCCGGGCGGCCGCGGCCCTGAAGTTCCACCGGCTGGTGGGCGGCGTCGAGGCCAGCCTCTTCATCCTCTTCGTCGCGGTCCTCGACCTGATCGGCGGCGACCTCTTCTGGACCCGCCTCGGCATCGCACTGCTGGCAGGCATCGCGATCCTGCAGACCCTGCTGCACCTGGTGTCCATCCTCGCCTCCAGCAGGCTGAAGTGAGCGCGGCGATGGAGGTGGACGCGGCGGTGGAGGCGGGCGCGGCGATGAAGGTCGGCGCGGTCATCATCACCATGGGCAACCGCCCCGAGGAACTCCGGGCCCTCCTCGACTCGGTCGCCAAGCAGGACGGCGACGCGGTCCAGGTGGTCGTGGTCGGCAACGGCTCGCCCCTGCCCGTCGTCCCCGACGGCATACGCACGGTCGAACTGCCCGAGAACCTCGGGATACCCGGCGGCCGAAACGTCGGCATAGAGGCGTTCGGCCCCGGCGGCAGCGAGGTCGACGTCCTCCTCTTCCTGGACGACGACGGCCTCCTCGCCCGCCACGACACCGCCGAGATGTGCCGCCAGGCTTTCACGGCCGACCCGCGGCTCGGCATCATCAGCTTCCGCATCGCCGACCCGAAGACGGGCGTGACCCAGCGCCGCCACGTCCCGCGGCTGCGGGCCTCCGACCCGATGCGCAACTCCCGGGTCACCACCTTCCTCGGCGGCGCCAACGCCGTCCGTACGAAGGTCTTCTCCGAAGTCGGCGAACTCCCGGACGAGTTCTTCTACGCACACGAGGAGACCGACCTGGCATGGCGGGCTCTCGACGCGGGCTGGATGATCGACTACCGGTCCGACATGGTGCTGAACCACCCCACGACCGAGCCCTCGCGGCACGCGGTCTACCACCGCATGGTGGCCCGCAACCGCGTCTGGCTCGCGCGCCGCAACCTCCCCGCCCCCCTCGTCCCGGTCTACCTGGGCGTGTGGATGCTCCTGACCCTGGCCCGCCGCCCCTCGAAGCCCGCGCTGCGGGCCTGGTTCGGCGGATTCCGGGAAGGCTGGACCAGTCCGTGCGGCCCCAGGCGTCCCATGAAGTGGCGTACGGTGTGGCGGCTGACCCGACTGGGCCGACCTCCTGTCATCTGACAAGCTCATTTCTGAGACCGTTCGTGGCCGTACCCAGGTCCCTGGCTCATGCCTACGCCCGACCAGGCTGTGCGCACCTTGAAGACGAAAGTTTCCACTTGTGAGTGAGACAACGCATGACGGCGGAGTCGCGGTGAGCGAACGACCGTCGCCCGATGACGGGCTCTCCGCGGCCGAGGTCGCCGCCAAATACGGGCTCGCGGTCAGCGGCGCCCGGCCGGGGCTCGCCGAGTACGTGCGTCAACTGTGGGGAAGACGGCACTTCATCCTCGCCTTCTCGCAGGCGAGACTGACCGCCCAGTACAGCCAGGCGAAGCTGGGCCAGCTCTGGCAGGTCGTGACACCACTGCTCAACGCGTTCGTGTACTTCCTGATCTTCGGTCTGATCCTGCAGGCCGACCGCGGTATGTCGGTCGAGGTGTACATCCCGTTCCTGGTGACGGGTGTCTTCACCTTCACCTTCACCCAGAGCTCGGTGATGTCGGGGGTCCGGGCCATCTCCGGCAACCTCGGACTGGTCCGGGCGCTGCACTTCCCGCGCGCCGCCCTGCCCATCTCCTTCTCGCTGCAACAGCTCCAGCAGCTGCTGTTCTCGATGATCGTGCTGTTCGCCGTGGCGATCGGCTTCAGCAGCTATCCGAGCCCCTCGTGGCTGCTGATCGTCCCGGTCCTCGCACTGCAGTTCCTCTTCAACATCGGCCTCGCGCTGATCATGGCGCGGCTGGGCTCCAAGACCCCGGACCTGGCGCAGCTCATGCCGTTCGTGATGCGTACGTGGATGTACGCGTCAGGCGTCATGTACTCCATCCCTGTGATGCTCGCCGAAAAGCCGAAGTGGATCGCCGACATCCTGCAGTGGAACCCCGCCGCGATCTACATGGACCTGATGCGCTTCTCGCTCATCGACTCCTACGGCTCCGAGAACCTGCCCCCGCACGTCTGGACCGTTGCCGGCGGCTGGGCCGTCCTCGTCGCGGTCGGCGGGTTCGTGTACTTCTGGAAGGCGGAAGAGAGGTACGGACGTGGCTGAGCAGCGCACCGACTCGCACATTCCCACCGTCATCGCCGACGAGCTGCACATCGTCTACCGCGTCAACGGCACCAAGGCCGGAAAGGGCAGCGCCACCTCCGCGCTCAGCCGCATCCTCAGGCGCGGCGAGGAGCGCGGGGTGCGCAAGGTGCACGCCGTCCGAGGCGTCTCCTTCACCGCCTACCGGGGCGAGGCCGTCGGCCTGATCGGCTCGAACGGCTCAGGCAAGTCCACCCTCCTGCGCGCCATCGCCGGACTGCTGCCCGCGGAGAAGGGCAAGGTCTACACCGACGGCCAGCCCTCCCTGCTCGGCGTCAACGCCGCCCTCATGAACGATCTGACGGGCGAACGGAACGTCATCCTGGGCGGGCTCGCGATGGGCATGTCCCGCGAGCAGATCAAGGAGCGCTACGAGGAGATCGTCGAGTTCTCGGGTATCAACGAGAAGGGTGACTTCATCACCCTCCCCATGCGCACCTACTCGTCCGGCATGGCGGCCCGCCTGCGCTTCTCCATCGCGGCCGCCAAGGACCACGACGTGCTGATGATCGACGAGGCGCTGGCCACCGGTGACCGCAAGTTCCAGAGGCGCTCCGAGGAGCGCATCCGGGAGCTGCGCAAGAGCGCCGGCACGGTGTTTCTGGTCAGTCACAACAACAAGTCGATCCGGGATACCTGCGACCGAGTTCTCTGGCTGGAGCGCGGTGAGCTGCGGATGGACGGCCCCACCGAAGAGGTCCTCAAGGAGTACGAGAAGTTCACGGGCAAGTAGCCCATTTCGCCTGGGCCCTGTCGTCGGACTCCTGTCGTCCGCCGGAGGCGGGAGTCCGACGACAGGGCCCAGGGCCCCGCCGGAACTCTTCGGCGGGGCCCTGCGTCTGCAAAGGAAACGCCAACTCCTGGCGCGCTTAGGAATCTTGACGCCAATCGGTGTGTTCTTGTGATGTGCAGGACACCCCGACGGACTGTGTCGCGTTGTACAACGTAAGCTGTACCGGTGCTGATTCGCGGCAAGTAGGGCGATAATGCGCGCACCCGGCACGGCTGCGCCGCGCGGACGTATGCGCGGCGTGTCCGAAATGGGCACTATTGGGTGAGCAGTGTAGAACGGGAGATGTGACGGCAATGGCTACGGAAACTCTCCAGCTCCGCGATGCGTGTGCCGTCGCCGCGCCGGGCGGCGAGCGGTGACCGAAGCCGGGACGGCGCGCACCGGTGACCCGGAGCGCGACACCCTCGACAAGGCCGCGGACGAGAACTTCCCCGTGGCGCCCTTCTTCCTGCCCAAGGTCTGGCGCGACGACCTGATGGCCGTGTACGGCTTCGCCCGCCTGGTCGACGACATCGGTGACGGCGACCTGGCCCCGGGCGGCGCGGATGCCCGCCTGCTCGGCGTACCGCCCACCGAGGCCGAGGACCGCCTCGCCCTCCTCGACGCCTTCGAGGCCGACCTGCACCGCGTGTTCGACTCGACCCCGCGCCACCCGCTGCTGCGCCGCCTCCAGCCCACGGTCCGGCGCGCCGGCCTCACCCCCGAGCCCTTTCTCGGCCTGATCGCGGCGAACCGCCAGGACCAGCTGGTCACGCGGTACGAGACCTACGACGATCTCCTCGCCTACTGCGAACTCTCCGCCAACCCCGTCGGCCGTCTCGTCCTGGCCGTCACGGGCACCGAGACCCCCGAGCGCGTCCGCCACTCCGACGCGGTGTGCACGGCGCTGCAGATCGTCGAACACCTCCAGGACGTCGCCGAGGACCTCGGCCGCGACCGTGTCTATCTCCCCGCCGAGGACATGAAGCGCTTTCATGTCCAAGAGACGGATCTGGCCCTGCCCACGGCAGGCGCATCGGTGCGTGCACTGGTTGCATACGAAGCAGAACGCGCCCGGCACCTCCTGAATGAAGGCACCCCCCTCGTGGGTAGCGTCCACGGCAGGCTGAAGCTGCTGCTCGCGGGGTTCGTTGCGGGGGGAAGGGCGGCGATCCATGCGATCGCCGCCGCCGAATATGACGTACTTCCCGGCCCGCCGAAGCCCGGCAAGCTCCAGTTGCTGCGCGAGGTGGGAGTGACCCTGCGAGGAAAGGGGTGATCCGGACCGTGGAGTCGGACCAGCACGTGCCTGCACCGGTACTCGCCGCTTACAGCTACTGCGAAGCAGTGACGAGTCAGCAGGCGCGTAACTTCGCGTACGGCATCAGACTTCTGCCGACGTCCAAGCGCCGCGCCATGTCGGCGCTCTACGCGTTCTCACGGCGTGTGGACGACATCGGCGACGGTGCGCTCCCGACGGACGTCAAGGCGTCCCGCCTGGAGGACACCCGGGCACTGCTCGCCCGGGTCCGTGACGGTTCCGTCGACGAGGACGACACCGACCCGGTCGCGGTCGCCCTCAGTCATACCGCCGAGTACTTCCCGGTCCCCCTCGAGGGCCTCGACGAACTCATCGACGGCGTCCTGATGGACGTACGCGGTGAGACGTACGAGACGTGGGACGACCTGAAGGTGTACTGCCGGTGTGTGGCGGGAGCGATCGGGCGGCTCTCGCTCGGCGTGTTCGGTACGGAACCGGGGGCGCGCGGGGTCGAGCGCGCGCCGGAGTATGCCGACACGCTCGGGCTCGCGCTCCAACTCACCAACATCCTGCGGGACGTGCGTGAGGACGCCGAGGGCGGGCGTACCTATCTGCCCGCCGACGACCTCGCCAAGTTCGGCTGCTCGGCCGGGTTCAACGGGCCGACGCCGCCGCCCGGCTCCGACTTCGCGGGCCTCGTGCACTTCGAAGTGCGTCGGGCCCGCGCTCTTTTCGCCGAGGGCTACGGGCTGCTGCCCATGCTGGACCGGCGCAGCGGCGCCTGTGTCGCGGCCATGGCCGGCATCTACCGCCGCCTCCTGGACCGCATCGAGCGCGAGCCGGAGGCCGTGCTGCGCGGCCGTGTCTCCCTGCCGGGCCGCGAGAAGGCGTACGTCGCCGTGCGCGGCCTCTCGGGACTCGACGCCCGGCATGTATCCCGCCGGACCGTCAGGAGGCGCGCCTGATGGACAATCTGGGCCAAGGTGATTCCATTGGCGAAAAGTGGCACGCAACCCTCCGCCGTCGCGGGGCGTCCCTGACTTCAATGGCCTGCCGCGCACCGTTCGATCTTCGCGTTACGGCCCAGGGGGAGAGTGCACGATGAGTGACGTCACGCAGCCCGCGGACACCGCGGGTCGCCCGGGCACGGCAACCGCCGTGGTGGTCGGCGGAGGGCTCGCCGGGATCACCGCCGCGCTGGCACTCGCCGACGCCGGGGTGCGCGTGACGCTGCTCGAAGGCCGACCGAGGCTCGGCGGGCTCGCCTTCTCCTTCCAGCGCGGCGACCTCACCGTGGACAACGGGCAGCATGTGTATCTGCGCTGCTGCACCGCCTACCGATGGTTCCTCGACCGCGTCGACGCAACCGCGCTCGCGCCGCTGCAGGATCGTCTCGACGTGCCCGTTCTCGACGCCGAGGCGAAACCGGGGCGGCGGCTCGGCAGAATCGGCCGCACCGCCTTGCCGGTCCCGCTGCATCTGGCGAAAAGCCTGGCGACGTATCCACACCTGTCGCTCTTCGAGCGCGCCAAAGTCGGGCGGGCCGCCTTGGCGCTCAAGGGGCTCGACCTCGCCGATCCGGCGCTCGACGCGCAGAACTTCGGCAGCTGGCTGGCCGCGCACGGTCAGTCGGAGCGTGCCGTCGAGGCACTGTGGGACCTGGTGGGGGTCGCCACCCTCAACGCGGTGGCCAAAGACTCCTCGCTCGGGCTCGCCGCGATGGTGTTCAAGACCGGTCTGCTGTCCGACCCGGGCGCGGCCGACATCGGCTGGGCGCGCGTCCCGCTGGGCGAACTGCACGACACGCTGGCGCGCAAGGCGCTCGACTCCGCGGGCGTGCGTACCGAAGTCCGTACACGCGTCACCTCCATCTCCCCCAACGGAAACGGGCGCTGGAGGGTTCAGGTTCCCGGCGAGACGCTCGACGCCGACACGGTCGTCCTCGCCGTACCGCATCGTGAAGCACACGATCTGCTGCCCGAGGGCGCGCTCGACGCCCCGGAGCGGCTCCTGGAGATCGGCACGGCGCCGATTCTCAACGTTCATGTCGTCTACGACCGCACGGTGCTCACGCGGCCCTTCTTCGCGGCGCTCGGCTCCCCGGTGCAGTGGGTCTTCGACCGCACCGAGGCCTCCGGGCTGCGGGAGGGGCAGTACCTGGCCCTCTCGCAGTCGGCCGCGCAGGACGAGATCGACGAGCCGGTGTCCGTGCTGCGCGAGCGCTATCTGCCGGAGCTGGAGCGGCTGTTGCCCGGCGCGCGCGGTGCGGAAGTGAAGGATTTCTTCGTGACCCGGGAGCGTACGGCGACGTTCGCCCCCACCCCAGGCGTCGGGCGGCTGCGGCCCGGCGCTCGCACCAAGGCTCCCGGTCTGTATCTGGCCGGAGCGTGGACCGCCACAGGGTGGCCCGCGACCATGGAGAGTGCGGTCCGCAGTGGTGTCGGTGCGGCGGAAGCCGCGCTGGGCGCCCTGGGCCGGCCTCGCGACCATCTCTTCGAAGCAGAGGTGGCAGCCTGATGCTCGATCAGCGCGCGGCCGGCCCCCGCACCCCCGGTACCGCAACAAGAGGAGAGACTGTGCCCACTGTGCCCACGGCCGAAACGGCTGCCGACGCGGTGGACGTGACCGCGCTCCTGGAGCGCGGCCGGACCCTGGCCACACCGGTGCTGCGGGCGGCCGTCGACCGCCTGGCGCCTCCCATGGACACTGTCGCCGCCTACCACTTCGGCTGGATCGACGCCGAGGGAAACCCCGCGGACGGCGACGGCGGCAAGGCCGTACGCCCCGCGCTCGCCGTCCTGTCCGCGCAGGCCGCCGGTGCCGCTCCCGAGGTGGGCGTGCCGGGCGCGGTCTCCGTCGAACTGGTCCACAACTTCTCGCTGTTGCACGACGACCTGATGGACGGCGACGAACAGCGCCGGCACCGCGACACCGTCTGGAAGGTGCACGGCCCCGCTCAGGCGATCCTCGTCGGCGACGCCCTGTTCGCGCTGGCCAACGAGGTCCTGCTGGAACTCGGCACGGCCGAGGCGGGCCGGGCCACCCGGCGCCTGACCGCCGCCACCCGCGCCCTCATCGACGGCCAGGCCCAGGACATCTCCTACGAGCACCGCGAGCGTGTCACCGTCGAGGAGTGCCTGGAGATGGAGGGCAACAAGACGGGCGCCCTGCTCGCCTGCGCCTGCTCCATCGGCGCGGTGCTCGGCGGCGCGGACGACCACATGGCCGACACCCTGGAGAAGTACGGCTACCACCTCGGCCTCGCCTTCCAGGCCGTCGACGACCTTCTCGGCATCTGGGGCGACCCGGAAGCCACCGGGAAGCAGACCTGGAGCGATCTGCGCCAGCGCAAGAAGTCCCTGCCGGTGGTGGCCGCGCTCGCCGCGGGCGGCCCGGCCTCCGAGCGCCTCGGCGAACTGCTCGCGGCCGACGCCAAGTCCAGTGACTTCGAGAACTTCTCCGAGGAGGAGTTCGCCGTGCGCGCCGCGCTCATCGAGGAGGCCGGCGGCCGCGACTGGACCGCCCAGGAGGCGCGTCGCCAGCACGCGATCGCCGTCGAGGCCCTGGACACGATCCGCATGCCGGAACAGGTGCGGGCCCAGTTCGTGGAGCTCGCCGACTTCGTCGTCGTACGAAAGAGATGATCAGTATCGGTCGAATAAACCTCGCGTAGTCGCCGGCCGGTGCCGTGGGAGAACGCGCACCGGCCGACGGCGGACCCACAGCAGAGACATGCCACTGCACGAAGGGGAAGCCATGACAGCGACGACCGACGGAAGTACCGGGGCCATGCCGCCCCGCACTGCCTCGGCCCGCGAAACCGCAGAAACGACAACTCCCGGGGCGGCCGGGACAGTCGAGACCCGAGACGCCGCCACGCGCGCGATAGAGCGTGCCACCGACTTCCTGCTCTCTCGGCAGGACCCCCAGGGCTGGTGGAAGGGCGACCTCGAGACGAACGTCACGATGGACGCCGAAGACCTGCTCCTGCGGCAGTTCCTGGGCATCCTCGACGAGACGACCACCCGCGCCGCCGGCCTCTTCATCCGCGGCGAGCAGCGCGACGACGGTACCTGGGCCACGTTCTACGGCGGACCTGGTGAACTCTCCACCACCATCGAGGCGTACGTCGCCCTGCGGCTGGCCGGGGACGGCCCGGACGAGCCGCACATGGCGAAGGCGTCCGCGTGGATCCGCGAGCGGGGCGGTATCGCCTCGGCCCGTGTCTTCACCCGGATCTGGCTCGCCCTGTTCGGCTGGTGGAAGTGGGACGACCTGCCCGAACTCCCTCCGGAACTCATCTACTTCCCGAAGTGGATGCCACTCAACATCTACGACTTCGGGTGCTGGGCGCGGCAGACGATCGTGCCGCTCACCATCGTCTCGGCGAAGCGTCCGGTACGCCCCGCGCCGTTCCCGCTCGACGAGCTGCACACCGACGCCCGCAATCCCAACCCGGTCAAGCCTCTTGCGCCGGTGGCGAGTTGGGGCGGCGTGTTCGAACGCCTCGACAGGGCTCTGCACCACTACCGCAGGTTCGCGCCACGACGGCTGCGCAGAGCCGCGATGAACACGGCAGGGCGCTGGATCATCGAGCGGCAGGAGAACGACGGCTGCTGGGGAGGAATCCAGCCGCCCGCCGTGTACTCGGTCATCGCACTCCATCTGCTCGGCTACGACCTCGAACACCCGGTGATTCGCGCCGGGTTGGAGTCGCTGGACCGTTTCGCCATCTGGCGGGAGGACGGCGCCCGGATGATCGAGGCCTGTCAGTCACCGGTGTGGGACACCTGTCTGGCCACCATCGCCCTCGCCGATGCGGGCGTACCCGCCGACCACCCGCAGCTCGTGAAGGCCGCGGACTGGATGCTGGGGGAGGAGATCGTCCGGCCCGGCGACTGGTCGGTCAAGCGGCCTCATCTTCAGCCGGGCGGCTGGGCGTTCGAGTTCCACAACGACAACTACCCCGACATCGACGACACCGCCGAGGTCGTCCTCGCGCTGCGCCGGGTCAAGCACCACGACCCTGAGCGCCTGGAGAACGCCATCGGGCGCGGAGTGCGCTGGAACCTCGGCATGCAGTCGAAGAACGGTGCCTGGGGCGCCTTCGACGTCGACAACACCAGCGCCTTCCCCAACCGGCTGCCGTTCTGCGACTTCGGAGAGGTCATCGACCCGCCGTCCGCCGACGTCACCGCGCATGTCGTCGAGATGCTCGCCTTCGAGGGGCTCTCGAACGATCCGCGCACCCGCCGGGGCATCGAGTGGCTGCTCGCCGAACAGGAGGCGAACGGCTCCTGGTTCGGGCGCTGGGGCGTCAACTACGTATATGGCACAGGGTCGGTGGTGCCCGCGCTGGTCGCCGCCGGACTGCCCGGTTCACACCCGGCGATCCGGCGGGCCGTGGCCTGGCTGGAGACCGTACAGAACGACGACGGGGGTTGGGGCGAGGACCTGCGCTCCTACCACGACGTCCCCGAGTGGAGCGGCCGCGGCGCTTCGACGGCCTCCCAGACCGGGTGGGCGCTGCTCGCACTGCTCGCGGCGGGGGAGCGCGACTCCAAGGCCGCCGAGCGCGGGGTCGGCTGGCTCGCGGAGACCCAGCTGGCGGACGGCTCCTGGGACGAGCCGTACTTCACCGGCACCGGGTTCCCGTGGGACTTCTCGATCAACTACCACCTCTACCGCCAGGTCTTCCCCCTCACCGCGCTCGGCCGGTACGTCCACGGCGAACCCTTCGCCGTGGCCAAGGGGGGCTGATGAGTACGAAGCCCGAACCGGCCCCGCTGCTCATCGCCTGCGCGCTCGGCATCGAGCACCTCGCGCTGCGCAGCGGCGACCGTGGCGGCGCCGACGGGTCCGTCACCGTGCTGCGTACGGGCATGGGGCCCCGGGCCGCCGAGCGGGCGGTCACCCGGATCCTCGCGGACCCGGCACTGAGCGAGGCGGCCGTCCTGGCCACGGGGTTCTGCGCGGGGCTCGCCCCGGGCATGCACCCCGGGGACCTGGTCGTCGCCGAAGAGACTCGGGACACGCACGGCAGCACGCCGTGCGTGGGCACCGAACTACTGGTCAAGGAACTGGTGCGTGCCCTGCCCGGGCGCACCGTCCACACGGGGCCGCTCGTGGGCTCCGATCACGTCGTACGCGGTCACGAACGGGCGGCTCTGCTCGCAACCGGCGCGATCGCGGTCGACATGGAATCGGCGTCCACGCTCCGGAGCGCCGTGCGCACGGGCGTGCGCCCGGTTGCGGCCGTACGGGTGGTCGTGGACGCTCCAGAACATGAACTCGTCCGTATCGGTACGGTGCGCGGTGGAATATCAGCTTTCCGTGTTCTTCGTGCCGTCCTTCCCGCTTTTTATGAATGGCACCGTTCTTTGCTGCTCCCTCGGAGGTGAGCCAGATGGCCATGCCGCTTCGGCAGTCCATGAAGGTCGCTGCATACCTGTTTGAACAGAAGCTCAGGAAGCGGGACAAATTCGCGCTGATCGTCGAGCTGGAACCCCTCTTCGCGTGCAACCTCGCATGTGAGGGCTGCGGCAAGATCCAGCACCCCGCCGGGGTGCTGAAGCAGCGGATGCCCGTGGCCCAGGCCGTGGGCGCCGTGCTCGAGTCGGGCGCGCCGATGGTGTCCATCGCCGGCGGCGAACCGCTGATGCACCCTCAGATCGACGAGATCGTGCGGCAGTTGGTGGCCAAGAAGAAGTTCGTCTTCCTGTGCACCAACGCGATGCTGCTGCGCAAGAAGATGGACAAGTTCAAGCCCTCGCCGTACTTCGCGTGGGCCGTGCACATCGACGGGCTGCGCGAGCGGCACGACGAGTCCGTCGCCAAGGAAGGCGTCTTCGACGAGGCGGTCGAAGCCATCAAGGAGGCCAAGCGCCGCGGCTTCCGGGTCACCACCAACTCGACGTTCTTCAACACCGACACCCCGCAGACCATCATCGAGGTCCTCAACTTCCTCAACGACGACCTGAAGGTCGACGAGATGATGCTCTCGCCCGCCTACGCCTACGAGAAGGCTCCCGACCAGGAGCACTTCCTCGGCGTCCAGCAGACCCGGGAGCTCTTCAAGAAGGCCTTCGCGGGCGGCAACCGGCGCCGCTGGCGCCTCAACCACAGCCCGCTCTTCCTCGACTTCCTGGAGGGCAAGGTCGACTTCCCGTGCACGGCCTGGGCGATCCCGAGCTACTCGCTCTTCGGCTGGCAGAAACCCTGCTATCTGATGAGCGACGGGTACGTCCAGACGTACAAGCAACTCCTGGAGGAGACCGACTGGGACTCCTACGGCCGCGGCAAGGACGACCGGTGTGCCAACTGCATGGCGCACTGCGGCTACGAGCCGACGGCCGTCCTCGCCACCATGAGCTCCCTCAAGGAGTCCATCCGCGCCTCACGCGAGACCTTCATGGAAAGCCGCGTGTGACGTCATGACCGCCATTTCCTTGGGCCTCCCCGAGGTGCCGGTCCGACCGATCGCGGAGCGCCGCCTCTCGCGGCAGATCCAGGTCGGACCGGTGGCGGTCGGGGGCGGAGCGCCGGTGTCGGTGCAGTCGATGACGACGACGCGTACGTCGGACATCGGCGCCACCCTGCAGCAGATCGCGGAACTCACCGCGTCCGGCTGCCAGATCGTCCGCGTCGCCTGTCCCACACAGGACGACGCGGACGCCCTCGCGACCATCGCCAGGAAGTCGCAGATCCCGGTGATCGCGGACATCCACTTCCAGCCGAAGTACGTGTTCGCGGCCATCGACGCCGGGTGCGCGGCGGTCCGGGTGAACCCGGGCAACATCAAGCAGTTCGACGACAAGGTGCGGGAGATCGCGCGGGCGGCCTCCGCCGCGGGCACCCCGATCCGGATCGGCGTCAACGCCGGGTCGCTCGACCAGCGGCTGCTGAAGAAGTACGGGAAGGCGACGCCCGAGGCGCTCGTCGAGTCGGCGCTGTGGGAGGCGTCGCTCTTCGAGGAGCACGGGTTCCGGGACATCAAGATCTCGGTGAAGCACAACGACCCCGTGGTCATGGTGAACGCGTACCGGCAGCTGGCCGCCCAGTGCGACTATCCGCTGCATCTCGGTGTGACGGAGGCAGGACCGGCGTTCCAGGGGACCATCAAGTCGGCTGTCGCCTTCGGGGCGTTGCTCAGCGAGGGCATCGGGGACACCATCCGGGTGTCCCTGAGCGCGCCGCCCGCGGAGGAGTGCAAGGTCGGCATGCAGATCCTGGAGTCGCTCGGGCTGCGGGAGCGGCGCCTGGAGATCGTCTCGTGCCCGTCCTGCGGGCGCGCCCAGGTCGACGTGTACAAGCTGGCCGACGAGGTCACGGCCGGCCTGGAGGGGATGGAGGTCCCGTTGCGCGTCGCGGTCATGGGCTGCGTCGTCAACGGCCCCGGTGAGGCGCGGGAGGCGGACCTGGGGGTCGCCTCCGGCAACGGCAAGGGGCAGATCTTCGTCAAGGGCGAGGTCGTCAAGACCGTGCCTGAGTCGAAGATCGTGGAGACCCTCATCGAAGAGGCGATGAAGATCGCCGAGCAGATGGAGAACGACGGCGTCGCGTCCGGCGAACCGGCCGTCACCGTGAGTTGATCAGCACGGACCGAGAGGGGGCCCGAGCGTGACGATTCTGGAGAGCATCCGGGGACCACGCGACCTGAAGGCGCTGTCCGAGGCGGAGGTCGGTGAACTGGCCGACGAGATCCGGGAGTTCCTGGTGCACGCGGTCGCAAGGACCGGCGGTCACCTCGGGCCCAATCTGGGGGTGGTGGAACTCTCCATCGCGCTCCACCGGGCCTTCGAGTCGCCCGTCGACCGCATCCTGTGGGACACCGGCCATCAGAGCTACGTACACAAGCTGCTGACGGGACGTCAGGACTTCTCCAAGCTGCGCGGCAAGGGCGGCCTGTCCGGCTACCCGTCGCGCGAGGAGTCCGAGCACGACATCATCGAGAACAGCCACGCCTCCACGGCGCTCGGCTGGGCGGACGGTCTTGCCAAGGCCCGCCAGGTGCAGGGCGAGAAGGGGCATGTCGTCGCGGTCATCGGCGACGGCGCGCTCACCGGGGGCATGGCGTGGGAGGCGCTGAACAACATCGCCGCCGCCAAGGACCGGCCGCTGATCATCGTCGTCAACGACAACGAGCGCTCGTACTCGCCGACCATCGGCGGTCTCGCCAATCACCTGGCGACCCTGCGGACGACGGACAGTTACGAGCAGATCCTCGCTTGGGGCAAGGACGTACTCCTGCGCACGCCGGTCATCGGGAACACCGTCTACGAGTCGCTGCACGGCGCGAAGAAGGGGTTCAAGGACGCCTTCGCGCCGCAGGGCATGTTCGAGGATCTCGGGCTCAAGTACGTCGGGCCGATCGACGGGCACGACGTGCGGGCCATGGAATCCGCGCTGCGGCGTGCGAAACGCTTCCACGGGCCTGTGCTGATCCACTGCCTGACGGAGAAAGGACGTGGATACGAGCCCGCGCTCGCGCACGAGGAGGACCACTTCCACACGGTCGGCGTGATGGACCCGCTCACCTGCGAGCCCCTCGCGCCCGCCAACGGGCCTTCCTGGACCTCCGTGTTCGGCGACGAGATCGTCAGGATCGGGGCGGAGCGCGAGGACGTCGTGGCGATCACGGCGGCCATGCTGCATCCGGTGGGGCTCGGCAAGTTCGCCGAGAAGTTCCCCGACCGGGTGTGGGACGTCGGCATCGCCGAGCAGCATGCCGCGGTGTCCGCGGCAGGGCTGGCTACCGGCGGCCTGCATCCCGTCGTCGCCGTCTACGCCACCTTCCTCAACCGTGCCTTCGACCAGCTACTGATGGACGTGGCACTGCACCGGTGCGGTGTCACCTTCGTGCTTGACCGGGCGGGCGTCACGGGCGTGGACGGCGCCTCGCACAACGGCATGTGGGACATGTCGATCCTCCAGGTCGTGCCGGGGCTCCGGATCGCCGCGCCGCGCGACGCCGACCAACTGCGGGCGCAGCTGCGGGAGGCGGTCGCCGTCGACGACGCGCCGACGCTGATCCGGTTCCCGAAGGAGTCGGTGGGGCCGGCGATTCCCGCCGTCGACCACGTGGGCGGCATGGACGTCCTGCACCGGGGGGACCGGCCGTCGGTGCTCCTGGTGGCCGTCGGTGTCATGGCACCGGTCTGCCTCCAGGCCGCCGAACTGCTCGAAGCCCGCGGTATCGGCTGCACCGTCGTCGACCCGCGCTGGGTCAAGCCGGTCGACCCCTCGTTGCCTGGACTCGCCGCCGAGCACCGCATGGTGGCCGTCGTCGAGGACAACAGCCGGGCGGCCGGTGTCGGCGCGGCGGTCGCGCTGGCATTCGGGGACGCGGACGTCGACGTACCCGTACGGCGGTTCGGCATTCCGGAGCAGTTCCTCGCGCATGCCAAGCGTGGTGAGGTGCTGGCCGACATAGGTCTCACGCCGGTCGAGATCGCCGGGCGGATCAGCGCCGGTCTGGCAGTCAAGGACGAGCTGTCCAAGGAGAAACAGGAATGACCATCCCTTCAGGGAAGGCGCCTTCTGGGGAGACCTCCTCCTCGGGGAAGCCCTCTTCCGAGAAGTCGAACTCGGTGAAGTCCCCTTCCGCGAAGCCTGAGTTCGACCTCGGCGCGCTGCTCGCCGAACGCGGAGCCGAGCGCTACGAGCTGCACACCAAGTACCTGAACCACCAGCTCCCGCGCATGCTGCACACCATCGGCTTCGACAAGGTGTACGAGCGGGCCGAGGGCGCCCACTTCTGGGACGCGGACGGAGCGGACTACCTGGACATGCTCGCCGGGTTCGGGGTGATGGGCCTGGGCCGCCATCACCCCGTGGTCCGCCAGGCACTGCACGACGTCCTCGACGCCTCGCTCGCCGACCTCACCCGCTTCGACTGCCAGCCGCTGCCCGGGCTGCTCGCGGAGCGGCTGCTCGTCCACAGTCCGCACCTGGACCGGGTGTTCTTCGGCAACAGCGGCACGGAGGCTGTCGAGACCGCGCTGAAGTTCGCCCGGTACGCGACCGGGAAACCGCGGATCCTGTACTGCCCGCACGCCTTCCACGGGCTGACCACCGGGTCGCTGTCCGTGAACGGCGAGGACGGTTTCCGCGACGGCTTCGCGCCCTTGCTCCCCGACACGGCCGTCCCGCTCGGTGATCTCGACGCCCTGGAACGGGAGTTGAAGAAGGGCGACGTCGCCGCGCTCATCGTCGAACCCATCCAGGGCAAGGGGGTGCACGAGACACCGCCCGGATATCTGCGCGCCGCCCAGGAGTTGCTGCACAAACACAAGGCGCTGCTCATCGTCGACGAGGTGCAGACGGGCCTGGGGCGGACCGGGGACTTCTACGCCTATCAGCACGAGGAGGGTGTGGAACCGGACCTGGTGTGTGTGGCCAAGGCGTTGTCGGGCGGCTATGTGCCGGTCGGCGCCACGCTGGGCAAGGACTGGATCTTCAAGAAGGTCTACTCGTCGATCGACCGGGTCCTGGTGCACTCGGCGAGCTTCGGGTCGAACGCGCAGGCCATGGCGGCAGGCCTTGCCGTGCTCTCGGTCATGGAGAACGAGCAGATCGTGGCCAACGCCCGTGCCACGGGAGAGCAGTTGAAGTCCCGGCTTGCGGCGCTCGTGGACAAGTACGAGCTGCTGAGTGACGTACGCGGCCGGGGGCTGATGATCGGCATCGAGTTCGGGCGGCCCAAGTCGCTGAAGCTGCGCAGTCGTTGGACGATGCTGCAAGCCGCGCGCAAGGGGTTGTTCGCCCAGATGGTGGTCGTGCCGCTGCTGCAACGGCACCGCATCCTCACCCAGGTCTCCGGTGACCATCTGGAGGTGATCAAGCTGATCCCGCCGCTGGTCATCGATGAGGGGGACGTGGACCGCTTCGTGGATGCCTTCACGGCCGTGATGGACGACGCGCACGGCGGGGGCGGGCTGATGTGGGACTTCGGGAAGACCCTGGTGAAGCAGGCGGTGGCGAACCGGTGACGGAGCGGTTGCTGAGACCGCAGGGGTGCCGAACCGTTTGACTTTTGCCTCTGGGGCAAGAAGTTTGCCCCAGAGGTAAGGCTCGGGCTCAATGGAGGCATGAGCACCGCCGAGGGTATGAACCCTTCCCCGCAGGGAGCCGCCGACGAGCTGCACGTCGTCGCACCCCAGCTGCGTGGGCTGCGCCGCCGGGCCTCCCTGACCCTGGAGTCCGCGGCCCGTGCCGCCGGGCTCTCGCCCGCCCACCTCTCGCGCCTGGAGACCGGGCAGCGCCAGCCCTCGCTGCCGATGCTGCTCGCACTCGCTCGTATCTACGGTACGACCGTCTCCGAGCTGCTCGGCGAGACGGTCCCCGAGCGGGACGCCGTGGTGCGCGCCGCCGACATGGAGCCGACCGCGGCGGGCGGCTGGACCTACTGGCAGGCGGGCGGCTCGGGCCGCGGGATGCAGGCCCTGCGCGTGCACGTCCCGTACGGCTCGCAGGGCGACATCGTGCGCGTCCACCCCGGTGAGGAGTGGCTCCACGTCCTGAGGGGGCGACTGCGGCTGCGCCTCGGTGACCGCGCGCATGTGCTCGCCCCGGGGGACAGCGCGCACTTCGACTCGCTCACCCCGCACCGTATCGCCGCCGCCGACCGGGACGGCGCCGAGCTGCTCTTCGTACACACCCTGCTACAGAGCCCCACCGCCGCGCTGTGCCTCGGCCCGGCGACCGACCACCCGACCCTGGGAGAGAAGACGCCATGACCGATCCCACGGAATCCGGCCCGCGCCGCTCCATGGACGACAAGCTCCCCCGCGCACTGTGGGTACGGCTGATCATCTACGTCGCCGTCGGCCACCTCTTCGCGGCCTTCGTCTACCTGCTGTTCACGCTGGGCGCACAGAACCAGTAGGCACCCGTCGGCCGGGACCGGGAGACCTGTGCCGTGTCAGTCGAGGAGCCGCTCGCGCAGCCCGGCCCGCAGCTCCGGGGTGAGCCCAAGGCCCCGCTCCAGGTACACGTCGACGCTGCCCCAGGTCTCCTCGATCGTCTCGAAGGCCGCGGTCAGGTACTCGGCGCGGGCGTCGAACAGCGGGCTGAGCAGCTCCATGACCTCCGGGGAGTACGCCGACGCGGAGGAGCTGCTGCGGTGGACCTTGTAGCGACGGTGCAGGGCGTTCGACTCCAGGTAGTCGGCCACGATGGCCTCGCGCTCGACGCCGACGGCCAGGAGTGTCACGGCTATGGAGAGGCCGGCGCGGTCCTTGCCCGCGGCGCAGTGCATCAGCGCGGGCACACTGTCCTCGGCCATCGAGTGCAGCACTTGGGAATGCTCGGCGGTGCGCTCCTTGACGATGGCGCGGTAGGAGTTGATCATCCGGTTCGCCGCCTTGCCGTCCGCGAGGAGCGTGCGCAGCTGTTCGAGATCGCCGTCGCGGACCATCTTCCAGAACTCGGAGCCGTCGGCCGGGTCGGTCAGCGGCAGATTCACGTTGCGCACGCCCGGCAGCTCGACGTCCGGACCCTCCAGCTTCTGGTCCGAAGCGTTGCGGAAGTCGAAGATCGTGTGCAGGCCGAGGGAGGCGAGGAACGCGGCGTCGTCCTCCGTGGCATGCGCGAGATGTCCGCTGCGGAACAGCACCCCGTACTTCACCCGACGGCCGTCCACGGTGGGCAGGCCGCCCACGTCCCGGAAGTTGCGCACAGCGGTCAGCTCGGGTTCGGTCGACGGGACCTGCTGTGTCACGGGGGCTCCTCCCGGTCAGCCGTCGGCGCTGCTCGGCGTCGCCCGCCGACGGACGTTGCGCTCTCGACGATACGACATGGGTTCCTGGGGCAATGAGTTGTCCACAGGCGTTGTCTTCGCAGGTGCGGGCCGTCGCCTCCGGAACTGCCGGGTGCGCGATGGTGTGAGGATTTATTCCTGTCTGTCCGCATCTATGGAGGCTCGATGGGGGAGATCGGTGCGGACGATGATGCGGTAGTTATCCGACTGCGTCGCATCTGGCTGTTCTGTCCGGATTAGCTGTTTCATTACAACTGGCCCTGTAATAAGGCATCCTGGGTCAACGTGCGTGAGCAGCGTCATATTCGTGACGATGTGTTGCGGCGCCTCTTTGTCAACCTGCCCGGATTCTCTGGTGAATTGCCGGGCCGGAAAGGCCCTCCGTCGACGGAGGGTGACGGTAATTCCGGCGTGGATCAAGGGTGGCGCAGGCGCAGAAAATCCACATGCTTGTCGACGCGGTCTTATTTAGCTTACGTTCACCCTCAATCCGGACGGACGCCCAATCCTGCCGCCGACCGGAATCCGCACACTCACCCGTATGTGGCAGGAGCGGGGGACCCACAGGTAAGACGCCTGTTCCGGTCTCCGGAACGGCTAGGGGTATAGCCGCGCAGCAGCGCGGCCGGGCATCTCCAGCCCGCACCCGACAGCTCACCTCGCAGGCGCCGGAGAGGAATTCGTCATGCCCGCGAAGGGTAAGCACCGCCGTCCCAAGTCCCAGCGTTTCACGCGCTCGATCGCCGTGGCCGGAACGGGTGGCGCCGCGCTCGCGCTGCCGCTCATGGGAGCCACCGGGGCCCATGCCGCGACCTCGGCTTCCACGGCTTCCACTGTTTCCACGGCGTCGGAAAAGGCTGCCACGGCTGCCGAAAAGGCCGCCACTTCCGCTCCCGCCGCGGCCGAGAAGACCGCGACGAAGACCTATGCGGTAAAGGCCGGTGACTCCCTCTCGAAGATCGCCGGCGATCAGAGCGTCAGTGGCGGCTGGAAGAAGCTGTACTCGGACAACCGCAAGGCTGTCGGCGAGGACCCCGCGCTCATCCACCCGGGTCTGAAGCTGACGATCGGCAAGAAGGCCGCCGCGTCGAGTAGCGCGACCAAGTCGTCCAAGTCGACGAAGTCCTCGAAGGCGTCCGAGTCGTCCGCCAAGACGGCGGCCGAGCCCACGGCCAAGGCCGACGACACCGCGGCCTCCAGCAGCAGTTCCGGTTACGCGCTGCCGGTTGAGGGCGCGACCATCGGCACCGGCTACAAGGTCGCCGGCAGCATGTGGTCCAGCGGCTACCACACGGGCGTGGACTTCGTGGTCCCGACCGGCACCACCGTCAAGTCCGTCGCCGCGGGCACCGTCGTCTCGGCGGGCTGGGGTGGCGCGTACGGTAACCAGGTCGTCATCCAGCACGCCGACGGCCAGTACTCGCAGTACGCCCACCTCTCCTCCCTCTCCGTCTCGGCGGGCCAGACCGTGACCGAGGGGCAGCAGATCGGCCTCTCCGGGGCGACCGGCAACGTCACCGGACCGCACCTGCACTTCGAGATCCGCACGACGCCGGACTACGGCTCGGACGTGGACCCGGTTGCGTACCTGCGCTCCCACGGTGTCACCGTCGGCTGACGTCTCTCGCTCGCCGCCGAAGGCCGGACCCCACGATCCCCAGGGTCCGGCCTTCGGCGTTTCGTGCTCAGGATGTCGCGCCCTCGGGCATTCCCTTCCAGACGCGGTGGCTGTTCAACTACCCCTGGTGGGCCCTTATTCCGAGCTTGACCCAGACTTTATGCGTGGCTTATGTCACCACCCGTCAACCCCATAATACGGTCGCGTAGGTCACACTCGAAGGTGAATCATGGGTTGTTGTGGCAGACGATTCGAAGAGTGGCAACAGATCAGTGATCGGGTCGTACGTAGCGGTGGGGGACAGCTTCACCGAGGGCGTCGGCGACCCCGGGCCTGACGGGGCCTTTGTCGGTTGGGCGGACCGGTTCGCGGTACTGCTCGCGGACCGGCGCCCCGAGGGCGACTTCACCTACACCAATCTCGCCGTCCGCGGCAAACTGCTCGACCAGATCATCGAGCACCAGCTTTCGCGGGCGAAGGAGCTGGCGCCGGACCTGGTCTCCTTCTGCGCGGGCGGCAACGACATCATCCGGCCCGGCGTCGACCCCGACGAGGTCGCGGAGCGCTTCGAGCGCGCGGTCGCCGACCTCACCTCCGTCGTCGGCACCGTCCTGGTGACGACCGGGTTCGACACCCGTGGCGTGCCCGTGCTGAAACACATGCGCGGCAAGATCGCCACGTACAACGGGCACCTACGGGCCATCGCCGACAGGTACGGCTGCCCTGTCCTGGACCTGTGGTCCCTGAAGACGATTCAGGACCGCCGCGCCTGGGACGGCGACCGCCTCCACCTGTCACCCGAGGGCCACACCCGCGTCGCGCTCCGGGCCGGCCAGGTCCTCGGCCTCGAAGTGCCGGCCGACCCTGACCAGCCGTGGCCGCCGCTCCCACCGCGCGGCACGCTCGAGGTCCGGCGCGACAACATCCACTGGGCGCGCGAATACCTGGTCCCGTGGATCGGGCGGCGGTTGCGCGGCGAGTCCTCCGGGGATCATGTGGCGGCCAAGGGGACGCTCTCGCCGGACGACATCAGGACATGGATCGACGCGGTGGCCTGAGCCGGGACGTGATGCAGGAATGGTCGAGGGGTGGTGGGGGGGGGGCGGGGGGGGGGGGCCCCCCCCCCCCCCCCCCGGGGGGGGGGGGGGGGCGCGGGCGCGGGGGGGGGGGGGGGGGGCCACCCCCGGGGCGCCGATGGGGATAA